>NZ_JAAGOA010000025.1 GCF_010550675.1 Phytoactinopolyspora halotolerans
GCGTCATCACCCGCACCGCCTACGGCTTCAAAGACCCCCACGCCCTCATCGCCCTGGCCATGCTCGCCCTCGGCGGATACCGCCCCGCCCTCCCCGGCCGCTAACCCACGGATCGGGACGGAGAGCCTCATTTAGGTGAGGCGCTCGATGAGGTGGGCGAGGGCCGCGCCGGCCTGCGGCTGCGCACGGCCGAGTTGCGGCGCGGGGGTGTGGTCGATCTCGTCCAGTACTCGTGCGAAGGTGCCCAGCTGTGCGCGTGCCAGCCGGGCGTCGAACCATCGTCGACCGCCGTCGTGCGCCTCGGCCACCAGGTACGACGGCCCGGACACCAGCGAGATGGTGGGCAACCCGGCCCGATACAACCCGGCGCCCTCGCCGAAGTACACACCGAACGCCGGACGCAATGTGACCGGTCGACGCGGGCGCTGCAGCCGGCAGGCAGCCTGGTAGATCCGCTCCATCTCCGGGTTTCCCGTGTACACCAGTTCGTGCGCGGGCAATCCGGTCGGTGCGTACTGGGTACGGCCGCGCCGATCCTCCCACTCCATGGCCCCCAGGTGTTCTACCGTGACGCCGGCCACCGCACGGTGATGCCGCGCCGCTCCGTCCCACAGATCATGGTGACTTTCCAGCCACGTGCTCGTCGCCTGGCCGTGGTGGTCGACGGCGAGGTCAGGCATGCGGAAATGCCCGGTGACGAAGGTGAAGACATGCCGGCGCCGCCACCGCGGGTTCCCGTTCCCGAGACCGTAGCGAGCAAGCGCCAGCAGGGCGAGGCCACCGTTCTCCTCGATGAGGTTCGGGCCGTCGGTGTGCGTGTTGACCACCACGGTCTCGTCGGTACGGCTGGGATCCGCGCCGGCCACTTCGGTCCAGATGGTGTGCGTGGCCGCATTGTCGGTGACCGCGGCCTCCAGGACGACGGTCGCGTCCTCGCCTCGTCGTGCGGCGTCGATCAGCACGTCGCCGCTGGGGCCGTCCACCCACAGCGCCGGGCAGCCCTGATAGGTCGTGGTGAACGGCAGCACCTGCCCGGCCGCGTTATCCGTGGAGACCGACCGCCATACGCAGACGACGGCGCGGACACCGGCCGCACGCGCGGCGGCGATGTCAGGTGGCCGGACGAACGAACCCAGCATCGGGTTGGTCAGCGTCAGCGGCAGCCGTCCCGATCGACGTCGCAGGAGGGCGGTCGGGACGGGAGGGTTCGGCACGTCGACGATGGCGATTCGGCCGGCAGCACCCGTGAAGGACCCCGGCGCTCTGCCGCAGTGTGCCAACGGCGCCGTGATCCCGTCCGCGGGTGTCTCCCCCGAGTACGGGAACGGCGATGTCACGTGCAGCCTACGGCGTTCTCCGGAGTCCAAGTGCAGCTCGGCGCGACGCGGTTCCCACCGGCGGAACCGCAGCTCGTCGCGATGAACCTTGAGCCCGGCAGCCTCCAGCCGCTCCGCGAGCATGTCCACATAGCGCTGGTGCGCGGCCGTCCCGGTCAGCCGCGAGCCCAGCCCGGCCAGTTCCTCGTTCCAGCGCGTGAATTCGCTCAGATCTGGCAATGTCGCCACGGTGGCACCACCTGTCACCCGTTTGACGATCCTGTCCCCCACCGCGCGTGCGGGAAACGTCCTGCACCGTAAGGCCCGCTACCTTGCACCCTGCACCCTGCACCCTGCACCCTGCAGGACACTATCGCGAGCGAGCCACATTCATGCTGTCTCAGCGAGCGCTCGCTGAGCCACATCCACAAGACGGTCCATGCTGCGTCGCACGCTTCGCAACCGATGATCCGGCAGCGGATCGCCCGAGTAGCGCACCTGATCCTTGATCGCCAGCACCTTGGACAGGTCCTTGGCAAGCTGTTGGCCGTCAGGCCGTACCTCTCCCAACAGTCTCGTAGCAGCCCGATGGTCCTCACCGGCGTGGTAACGGCCTAACCTCAGGCAACGATCGCGTCCGCGGCGGCGATGGCCGCTAGGACGGCATTGCCAGCGGCGGCGCTATGCGCAAACTGGCGATCTTCGGACGCGACCAGTTCGGCAAGCTGCCGGTACTCCCCCGCGACGGCCGCTCGCGCAACCGCCAAGGCACGATGACCAGGACGCTCCCGAGGGGTCACCGGACTCTCCGCAGCAGAGTGGGAAATGACGAGCCAACGAGTGTGATGGCGTCGCGGCGCCACTCCGCAATGAGGGAGTGTTCAGATGACACCATCTGGCCGAGTTCCGCTTCGCTGACTTGGAACCAGCTGGCCCAGTTGCCGGTCCACCTATAGATCATCTGTCCAGAGCGAGCCAGTTGATCATCCCATTCTTCCTGCTCACTCTCTGCTGCGAGTGGTTCGTGCACGACCAGGATGTCGATGTCGGAACTTGTGCTTCCGTCGCCCCGGGCAGCCGATCCATACAAAGAGGCATGGAGCGCAGGCGGATGCCAGCCTGCGAACTCCCCACGGAGCAGGTTCATCACCCTACTCCGCAGCGTTGCAAGAGCAACGGCATGATCCGTAGCCACATGGTCGCGGTTGAGCCGCACGAGGTGAACGCCCGGCTCCGCCTCGACGGTCACCATCCCGTGCTCAGATAGTTGGATAACGACCTGACGCGCACGTGTCTGGGAGATATCTGCCAAACGAGCAAGCTGGCGGACGCTGATCGGCCTATCGGAACCCGCCAGGCTCCTGAGGACCGCGGCAGTGCTGCGCGACATGACCGCAGTGCTGGGATCGCTCCAGTCCATGACTCGCCCCACGTCCACAAGGTGATCTAAAAAAATGAACTCAACCGATTCTGATATAAGTTCATCTGAACACATATTGAGTTCTCGAGCCTGGTGGCCGATGGGATCGGCTCCCTGCACGACACGATCGCTACGGGAGGGAGACGGAGACGTACTTCGTCTCGAGGAACTCCTCGATCCCCTCGAAGCCGCCCTCGCGACCGATGCCGCTGGCCTTCACGCCGCCGAACGGCGCGGCGACGTTGGACACCATGCCGGCGTTCAGCCCGACCATCCCGGTCTCCAGGCCCTCGCAAATCCGCAGCGCGCGCTGGAGATCCCGGGTGTATACGTAGCTGACCAGCCCGTACTCGGTGTTGTTCGCCTGGGTCAGCGCCTCGTCGTCGGTCTTGAAGGTCGTGATCGGGGCAACCGGCCCGAACACTTCCTCGGCGAGGATCCGCGCACCGGCCGGAACGTCGGTAACGACGGTCGGCTGGAAGAAATAGCCGACGTCGCCCACCCTGGAGCCGCCGGTCATCACCCGGCCGCCGCGCTCGACGGCGTCGCCCAGCAGCGTCTCCACGGTGTCCCGCTGCTTGGCATTGATCAGCGGACCGATGTCGACGCCCTCCTCGGTGCCGCGCCCGACCCGCAGCGAAGACAGCCGGTCAGCGAGTCGTGAAGCGAACTCGTCGGCGATCGACTCCTGTACGTGGAACCGATTCGCCGCCGTGCACGCCTCGCCGATGTTGCGTGTCTTGGCCACCACCGCCCCGTCAACCGCGGCGTCCAGGTCCGCGTCATCGAAGATGAGGAACGGCGCGTTACCGCCCAGCTCCATCGAGACCCGCAACACCTGCTGTGCCGACTGCTCGATCAGCATCCGGCCCACCTGCGTGGAGCCGGTGAACGAGAGCTTGCGCAGCCGGGGATCGCGGATGATCGGCTCGGAGACGGCGCCGGACGACGTCGTCGGGATGACGTTCAGCACGCCGTCGGGCAGCCCCGCCTCGGCCAGGATCGATGCCAGCGCCAGCATCGAGAGCGGCGTCTCCGCGGCCGGCTTCATCACCATCGTGCAGCCCGCGGCGACGGCCGGCCCGATCTTGCGCGTGCCCATGGCCATCGGGAAATTCCATGGGGTGATGAAGAACGACGGACCGACGGGCTGCTTCATGGTCAGCACCCGACTGCCGCCGGTGGGCGCGACCGAGTAGCGCCCGGCCACCCGGACAGCCTCCTCGGAGAACCAGCGGAAGAACTCCGCCGCGTAGGTGACCTCGGCGCGCGACTCCGCCAGGGATTTGCCCATCTCCAGCGTCATCAGCAGGGCGAGATCTTCGCTGCGCTCGGTGATCAGCTCGAACGCGGAACGCAAGATCTCCCCGCGGGTGCGCGGCGGCGTCTCCGCCCACGCCTGCTGGGCCGCGACCGCCGCGGTGAGTGCGGCGTCACCGTCCTCGGGCGTCGCATCCGCCACCGTCGTCAGAGCTTCACCCGTCGCCGGGTCCTCGACGTCGAACCTCGCACCCGACGACGCGTCCCGCCAACTTCCGCCGATGAACAGCCCTGTCGGAACGCTCCCCAAGACAGCTTGCTCTCGCTCGGACACCATCTCTATCCTTCCCGGCCGACACGTGCTCTCCCCTCACGCTACCCACGCCGGCGCCGACGGCGATCCCCCGAACGGGGAAACGTGATGCATAAGCCGGCCGTATCGGAGAACCGGTAGCACTATCGGTCTTCCGATACCCAAAGCTCCGGACTCACCTCGGCCCGTATCCAGTCGGTGACCGATGCGTGCGTGGGTGCCCACCCGAGTTCGGCGCGAGCACGACGAGCGCGGACTCGACTGTTGGACCCGAGCGCGTAAACGGCCACCTCATACCCCCACTCGGCAACAGCCTCCTCGACACTCCACGGCTGCGGCTCGCCCAGGCCCAGAGCGTCGGAGATCGCTTCGCACATCGTCCGGTACGACGCCTCGCCGTTCTCCACAAAGTAGAACGACCCGGCCGGGGCGTCGGCCAGAGCGCGGATGTACAGCTCGCACATGTCCTCAATGTGGACGTTCGACCAGACGTTGCGACCAGGGCCGACATGCCGGGTGACGCCACTGGCCCGAGCCTGCCGGATCAGCCGGGGCAGCTGCACGCTGTCGGGCTTGATGCCCTGTCCGGTTCCGTAGATCAGGCTGTTGCACAGCACGACGGAACGCACGTCTCGGTCGGCGCCGGCCAGTACGGCCCGATCGATGCCGACGCGGGCAGCTTTGTCGTCGGTCGGCTCCCATCCGCTGCCCGGCTCCACGGCGTCCTCGCTGTAGACCATGGGGCTGTACTCCCCGTTGGACGCATCGCCGACGATGCTCGAGCCGCTGGTATGAATCAGCGGCTTGCCGCTTCCGGCCAGCGCATCCACCAGCGCTTCCACCGCGCCGGCGTGATCGCTGTCAGCGGCGTTGATCACCGCGTCAGCACGACACGCCTCCCGCGCGAGCGTGTCGCCATCGTCCAGGTCGGCCAGCACCGGCTCGGCACCGAGGCCGGCGACGTCGTCTGCCTGGCTGTTGCCACGGTGCAGAGCGCGGACGCTGTGCCCGTCCGCTACCAACCGCCGGACCAGCGAGCCTCCGATGTATCCGGTGGCTCCAGTGAGAAAGATGTTCATGACACTCCCGAGTGTTGCAGTGTGACGTTACGAGGTGACGAGGCTGGATGGATCTTCGAAGAGGATGCTGCCTGCGGTCACGGCATCGGCGCCGTCGTGCACGATGGCCGACAATGCTCGCAGGATCCGCTCCGGTTCCGGGTGCTGATAGACGTTGCGGCCATACACAATCCCGGATGCTCCTTGCTTCATCAGCTCCGCGGTGCGCTCCAGCATCTCGGTGTCGCCGATGCGGCCGCCGCCCCGGACCAGAACCGGCGTGCCGCCGGCCACGTCGATCACCCGGTGGTATTGCTGCGGGTCGGTACACGGGTCCGCCTTGATGATGTCGGCACCGAGTTCCGCCGCCTGCCGCACGAGCGCAGTGATGCTCGCCAGGTCGCCGTCCACCTGGTATCCACCGGCCGCCTCGTTGGGCGCCATGACCAGCGGCTCTACCATCAGTGGCATGCCGATGCGTTCGCTTTCCCGGCGTAGCGCGGAGATGTTCGCCACGCATTGTTCGTGCAGCTCCGGCTCGTCCGGCAACAACAGGAGGTTCGCGACGACGCACACGGCGTCCTCCCGTACAGCGGTCTGCAGCGCGTGGTCCATGAGACGGGAGAAGGTGTGCCGGGGAACGGACGGTCCGTATACGTTGGACACATCGGTCCGCAAGGCGAGCGCAGGCGGACGTCCTCCGGGAACTCCGCGCAGCAACGGCGCCATCCCCGGCGTCAGTTGAATGGTGTCCGGGCCGGCGGCGACGACGGCACGGACCACCGATCTCATGTCCTCGATACCCGGTAGCAACGAGATCTCGTTGGTCATGCCGTGGTCGATGGCGACGTTGAGACATGTTCCGCTTCTGTGGAACATGCGCATCATCCGTGCTTGTACGCTCATCACACTCCCTATGCATCGGTTGACGACGTGGCAGGATCGCGGCGCCGACCCTGACCGTCGTGGTCTTCGGCCCAGTCGGCCATCGCCTCGAAGACGATCGCCGTCGACAGCGCGCCGGGGTCGACGAACCCGAGCGCACGCTCACCTAGCGTCCGGGCCTTGCCGAACCGGGCGACGTATCCCTTCGTGGCCTCCGCCCCGCTACGCGCGGCACTTGCGGCCGCCCTCAGCGCGCTCGCTAGGCCTACCTCACCGGAGTCGGCACTCTGCCGCAGTGACCGCACTGCCGGCTCCAGGGCGTCCACCAAAGTCTTGTCGCCGGTCTGCGCCCTGCCACGCCGGCACACCTCGGCCAGCGACCGCTCGAAATGCCTCGTCAGCTCGTCCAGAGACAACGTGTGCGATGACTCCGCTTCCACGTCGCCTCTGAACAGCACGCCGAACAGAACTCCGGAGGCGCCACCCATGGTGCTGATCAAGCAGTCACCGACGGAGCGGAACGGTACAAACGCGTCGTCGAAGCCGTCGCCCTCGAGACGTTCGGCGGCTGCAGTGAAGCCTCGCCGCATGCCCAGCCCGTGGTCGCCGTCTCCGATCGCCCGGTCCGCGGCACACAGCAGGTTCTGGCTGGCCACGATCCGCTCCGCCACGGCGAGGAGCATCCGGCGCACGTCCTCGACCGTCATCACCCTCATGCCCGGACCACCTCCGCCGGCGCCGCCTGGCCGCCGATGAAGAACGACGCCCGGGCCGGCATGTCGTAGTAGCGCTGCAACTGGGCGTCGAGGTGCAGCACGCTGATCGAGAAGCCATGCATCTCCTGGCTGGTGGCGTAGTTGCCCAGGTGAAAGTCGTGCACGTGGAGACCGCGCGCGTCGAGGTTGTGCCGGACACGACGAGCGATGATGTACAGCTCCGCCCGCGTCGTCGCGCCAAGCCCGTTGACCAGCACACACACGCGCTCACCGGCGTCCACCGGATGGTCGTCCACCAGGTAGGCCATCATCTGGTCCGCGGCCTCGTCAGCGGTCAGCATGGGCCCACGCCGTACTCCGGGCTCGCCGTGCATGCCGAGCCCGATTTCCATCTGCCCGTCCGGAAGTGTGAACGTCGGCTCGTGGCCACCCGGGATCGTCCCACCGGCGCTGGCCACGCCGATCGAGCGGGTGGCGGCATTCGCCCTGGCAGCAACGGCGTACACCGCCTCCAGATCGAGGCCGGCCTCCGCGGCGGAGCCGGCGATCCTGCTGGTGAAGAACCCTCCGGCTATCCCTCGCCGCTCGTCGGCGCGCTCCGCCGGAGCCGCCGCGAGGTCGTCGGTGATCCGTACGGTGCGCACCGGAATGCCGGCGGCTTGGAGTTCCTCCGCTGCCATGTCGAAGTTGAGGGCGTCTCCGGCGTAGTTGCCGTACACGAAGAGCACACCATGGCCGCGCTCGACCGCACGTGCGGTGGCCACTATGGCATTCGGTGGCGGAGCGGCGAAGACGTCACCCTGGCAAACGGCGTCCGCGAACCCGGTGCCGATGTACTCCAGCCACACGGGTTCGTGTCCGCTGCCGCCGCCGGACACCACCGCGACCTTGTCGCCGGGGACGCGCTTGGCCACCCCATACGTACCCGGAACAGCGACGAACTCCGCGCCGTGTACCGCCAGGAAACCTTCGACCGTCTCGGCGGCCACCCGATCGGCATCGTTGATGAACTTGGTCACGCTCGTCCTTCCGTCGTGCGATGCGGGACGTGTCCCGGCGGAGCGGTGATCAGTCGCGCACATCGAGGTACTCCCGGATCGGCTCCGGATCGGCGCGATCGAAACTCGGGCCGGGTGTGAGGTGGTAGTACTCGCCTGGGTCTTCGCCGTCGCGGATGGCTCTGGCTATCTCGATCGACTCCAACGCCCACGTCCGCGCGTCCTGGCCGGTCACCTGCTGAACGACGCCGTCCGGCTCGAGCAGCAGGTCAGCCACGGTGGGGTTGATGCCAATACCGAACACCACGGTCTTCCCGGCGTTGCCACGGGCACGGATGGCGTTGGCCGCGGCGATGACACCGTCCTCGTTCTCGGCGATGAACACGTCCAGGTCGGGGTTCGCGGCGAGGATCGACGTGGCAACCGGGGTGGCCTTGTCGACCACGAAGCCCTCCTGAGCGGCGACCACGTCGGCGTCCACCGCCGACAGCGCCTCGTCCAGACCTTCCCGCCGTTGCTGACAGACCTCGTAGGTCTCGCAGGTCAGGTAGGCGACCGTAGCGGAGCCGCCCAGGTTTTCCTCGATGTAGCGGGCTGCCGCCTCGCCCGTCGTGGTGCCGAGCTCCTTCTGGTCGTTCGTGACGAACGCCTCGGTCAGCTCCTGGTCGTCCGGCGCGTTGACACACGTGTTGTAGCAGATGACGGGGACGCCAGCGGTTTTCAGCCGGTTGAGCGCCGCGACTGACCCGGTCGGCGAGACGACACTGGCCATCACCAGGTCGACCTTCTTGGTAGCGAACGCCGACATGAAGCGGTCTTCCTTGGCGGCGTCGTTGCTGACGTCTTGGATGTCGAAGACCATGTTGTGCTTCGGCCCTTCCGCTTCGAGCGTCGCCGCGAACTCGGCAAGCGTCCCGGTCGGGAACAGTGTGGTCACACCGACGACCATCGGCTCAGTGTCTGACGTGCCCTCCTGGGCGCTCGCCGACGCGGAGTCGTCCGATGCGGAGCAGCCCGCGACGGCGAGCACGGCGAACATGACGGCGGATGTGGCGGCCGCACGGGGCCGCGTTCTGGTTCGGCGCATCGTTGTGCCTTTCTCTCGACTGAGGACAGCTCTTACCGGCCGGCGGCCAGCAGAGTGGGACGCGGTCTGCGGAAGACGCGGAACTTGGAGGAGGGCCGCGCCGCTCCGATCAGGACCGCGAGCAGGACCAGCACGCCGTTGGCGACGTACTGCGCATAGCTGTTGACGCCGAGGAGCACCATCCCGTTGTTCAGCGCCCCGATGAACAACACGCCGAGCAGCGTGCCGACCAGTGAGCCCCGGCCTCCGTACAGGTTCGCCCCGCCCACGATGACGGCGGTGATGACGGCGAACTCCACGCCGCCACCTATCGTGGGGTTGCCGGCGCCGAGCTGAGACGTCTGTAACAGCCCGGATAGCGCCGCCAGCACGCCGGTGGTGGCGAACAGGATGATCCGCACGCGTCGCACCGGAATCCCGGACAACCTGGCAGCCTCGGCGTTGCCACCGATCGCGTAGACGCTGCGACCGAACGCGGTGCGGTTGGCGACCACCCAGAACACCGCGAACAGCACGGCCATGATCAGGGCCGGAACCGGTATTCCGGCGACGTCACCGCTGCCTAGCCACGCGAAGCCGGGATCGCTGATCGGGATCGGTGTGGAGTCGGTCAGCAGCAGCGCCATCCCGCTCAGCGCGGAGAACAGCGCCAGAGTGACGATGAACGACGGTACGTTCAGGGCGGCGCGCACGAGTCCGGCACCCGCCCCGACCAACGCGCCGAGCAAGAGCACGCCGACCGCCGCCACCCATAGCGGCCACGCCAGGTTCACCGCCAGAACGCCGAATACCGCTGAGCTGAAGGCGATCGCCGATCCCACGCTGATGTCGATCTCCGCCGCAACGATCACGAGTGTCATGCCCAGGGCGATGATGCCGGTGTAGGAAGCCTGGCGGGCGATGTCCAGGAGGTTGCCGGTGGTCAGGAAGTTGGGTGCGGTCAGCGCGAGGACGACACAGGTGAGGATCAGCACGGCTCCGAGACCCACGTGTGCGGCGCCGGCCGCGGGACGGAGCCTGCTCAGCATGCCGCGTGCACCGGTCGCGCGCAGCGGGGCATGATCCAGGACGCGCTCTCGAACATTGGTCATGAGTTCGCTCCTCCCATGGCTAAGGCCATGACCTCGGATACGGACAGCTCGCTCATCGGGCGGTCCGCGGCGACCGTGCCGTTCCGTAGGATCAGGACCCGGTCACAGACCAAACCCAGCTCCTCGAACTCCGAGGACGCGACGATCACACTCGCGCCGGCGGCCGCGGTGTCCCTGATGAGCTGGTAGATCTGGTCTTTGGCCTCGACGTCTACGCCTCGGGTGGGCTCATCGAGCAGCAGGATCCGGGCGCGGGCGTTCAGACACTTGCCGAGGACCACCTTCTGCTGGTTGCCGCCGGACAGAATTCCCACCGCCGTGGACAACTCCGGTGTCTTGATCGCCAGACGGTCACGGGTCGCCTCCGCCACGGCACGCTCGCGTCGGCGGGAGAGCATCCCTGCACGACGCACCCTGTTCATGCACGCCAGCACGAGATTCGACGAGACGCTCATGCCGAGCGCAAGTCCCGCGTGCTTGCGTTCTTCCGGGGCGAACCCGATGCCTGCACGGATGGCGGCTCGCGGACTCCGTGGCGCATACGAACGCCCGTCGAGCTCCACCGTTCCGCGCTCGGGGCGGTCCAGCCCGTACAAGCACCGCAGCAGCTCAGTCCGACCGGCACCGAGCAGGCCGGCCAGGCCGAGCACCTCGCCGGCGCGCAGCTCGAACGAGATATCCTGCAGCCGCGTTCCGTGGGCGAGACCCCGGACGGACAAGACAACGGGGTCCCGCGCAGATGAGCTCTCCGGCCGGTGGTTGTGAATTGCCCCGCCCGTCATCTTGACGACGATGTCCTGCGTGCTGACGTGTTCGATGGGCTGCGAGTCGACGTGCTCACCATCGCGGAGGACGGTCACGGAGTCGGCGACCTTGTGGATCTCATCCATCCGGTGCGACACGTAGATGACCGCGACGCCGGAAGCGGCCAACCGGCGCACCAGCGCGAGCAGTAGCTCAACGTCGTCGGCCGGCAACGAACTTGTCGGCTCGTCGAGGATGAGCACGTCCGGGCGGTAGGAGAGAGCCCGTGCGACCTCGACCGTCTGTTGTGCGGCGATGCTCAGGTGTGCCACCGGCACGTGCGGATCGATCTCCAGCTCGAGTTCGTCCAGATATGCCCGCGCATAGGCGGCGACCCCCGCCGGGCTGATCAGGCCGGCCCGCCGGGGAGCATCTCTCCAGCGGCCCAGCATGATGTTCTCAGCCACCGTCAGACCTGGGACCAGGCTCAGCTCTTGATGCACGGTGGCGATGCCGTGGCGACGAGCGTCCGCGGGTGTGGCCATGCGCACCGCCTCGCCACCGACGAGCACCTGGCCCGAGTCCGGTTGTACTGAGCCGGACAGGATCTCGACGAGGGTGGACTTGCCCGCGCCGTTCTTGCCCATGAGCGCGCGAACCTCGCCATGCGCCAGCGACAACGACACCGCATGCAACGCACGCACGCCGGGGTAGGACTTGCTCAGCTGCCTGACTTCGATGGCCGGGGCGCCGCCGTTCATGGCGGCGAGACCCCGGCGCGGTGCAACGGTTCTGACTCCACGGTTCATCTCCGACACCATCGCGATCCAATCAGACGAAGGGTGTTCGATATTTCGTATTCCATGTCGAGATATCGACCAGACCCTAGAGTCGCCGTGGCGTGGTGTCAAGATGCCTGAAACGCGGTCGTCACGCACAAGCAACGGCTACGTCGGCCCAATCTGCCTGCAAGAGCGCAGATACTCAGGGCATTCACCATGCACGGGCGAGAGAGCCGATGCTCGGATACCTTGACGGCCGAGACCCTCCGATCTAGGCTCTGTTCACCTGATCGACTTACATGTCGATATATGGAACGTTATAGTTTCACCTACCACTCGAAGGAGACCCCCATGGTCACGACAACCCCGCAGATCGCCACCGAGGCCACACGCACCGGATCGGGACACGTTCCGCTCCCAGATACCGCCATGAGCAACGACGAGCTCCGGGAGTTCAACCAGAACCGAAAGATCCAACAGATCGCCGTAGTCACACGTGACCTGTATCGAACGATGAAGGCGTGGGTGGAGACGCTCGGGATCGGACCATGGATCGTGTTCACCTTCACCGAGGAGACGGTCAAGGGTTTCGAAGTGAACGAGGAGCCGGTGACCGAGCCGTTCGAGTTCGTGATCGGCATTGCGCACGTGGGCGAGATCGACTTCGAGATCATCCAGCCCGTGCACGGCAAGAACAGCTACGAACGATTCCTCCGCGAACGGGGCGAAGGCGTACACCACATCAAGGAGCAGATCCACCCGGACAACGTCGAGGAGATCCTGGACACGTACCGGAGCAAGGGCATCGGCGTGCTGCAACACGGCAACTTCGATATCGACTTCCACTACAACATGGACACCGAACAGTCGGTCCGGTTCATCCTCGAGCTCGGCAACTGCCCACGGCTCGACATCTCGAAGATCGAACACAGCATCTATCCGCCCGAATGAGCGCCGCGCACACCGCTGGATTGCGCGCAGAACAGATCCGGAGGAACACGATGTCCGCGTCCGCCAACAAGACGACAGTCCGCAGCTTCATCACGGCCATCAGCGACGGCGACATAGCGGCCGTCCGTGAATTGCTCACCGACGACGCAGTGTGGTGGCTGCCCGGCACGCTCCCGGTTTCTGGCCGATACGAGGGCCCCGAAGCCGTGGTCAACGACTTTCTCAGCCAGGGTTTGAACCTCTATCGACCCGGGTCTCTTACGTTCGAGATCACCAGCATGATCGAAGAGGCCGGCTCGGTGAGCGTCGAGTGGACCGCCCGCGGACTCAGCGCGGCCGGTCGTGAGTACCAGAACTACTACAACGTGAACTTCACCGTTCGTGGTGGTCGAATCAGCGAGATCCGGGAGTACACAGATACCTTGTATGTCAGTGACGTCCTGTACGCATGACCGTTCGGGCGTCGGCCGTTCGCGATAGGCTGTCCGCCCTTCGGCGAGGTCACCACCGCTGCCAATAGAATTTCGGCCAGGCACTCGACAATTCGAACGCAACGCGTGCTACGTCGCTCGTTCACACCACGGAAGGGTATAGGCAACGAACGTGTCCGAGTCCGACGAAGCTACCTCTGGCGGCGCGCCGCGAGGCTCGCGCGTGCCCGCGGTGACCCGCGCAGTCGAGGTGCTCGGGCACATCTCTCATCATGGCCCGCGATCCTTGGCCGAACTGGCCCGGCGGCTCGGTATCCCCAAGAGCAGTCTGTTGGGCATCTGTCAGACTCTGGTCGACGACGGCTTCCTGTCTTACACCACGGATGGCCGGTATCGATTGGGGCTCGGGCTTGCTGAACTCGCCGACGCGCAGCGATCCCAGCCCACCAGGCCGGCTCGGATCGGGCTGACCGTACAGAACCTCACCAACCCGTTCTTCACGGTCGAGGTAGACGCCATCACGGCCGCCGCAGCAGAGCTGGGCGCAGAGGTGATCCTGCGAGACGCCGGTCAGGATGTCGCCACCCAGTGCGAGCATCTGAGCGCGTTCGTGGCGACTCCCGTCGACGCGATCATCCTCGACGCCGTGCACTCCGCCGACGTGGCCGGCGCCATCACCAGTGCTCAGGACGCGGGAATACCCGTGGTGGCCGTGAACGTCGGCGCCGCCCGTGCCGATGCCACGATCACCACGGACAACGTTCAGGCCGGGCAGGTACTCGCTCGGTATGTCGGGAGGCTGCTCAACGGCACGGGAGCGGTGGCCATCGTCGATGGTCTACCGGTGACGGCCGTCCGCGACCGGGTCGTCGGCTTCATTTCGACGCTGCGCGAGTTCCCCGGAATCACCGTGGCGAGGCGGGTTGGTGGTGACCACTCGGTGGAAGGGGGCGAGCACGCCGCGAAAGAGATGCTTGACCACACTGTTCCTGATGCGATCTTCACCATCAACGACCCCACAGCGCTCGGCGTCCTCAACGAACTGCACGCGCGAAACCTCACTGTTCCGGTGGTCAGCGTCGACGGGGCGGCGGCCGCGGTGCAATCGATCATCCGTGGTGAGCCGCTCGTCGCCACGGCCGCGCAGGACCCCCGTGAGTTGGGCCGGCTCGCCGTCATCGCGGCCACCGACCTGCACGCTGGACGGCCGTTCCGGCCGCGGACCAGACTTCTGCCGACGAATCTGATCACTGCGGAGACCGTCCCGACCTATGAGCCTTGGGGATGACCATGCCTGCCAGTACCGGACGCTCACCCGCCGTGCGCCGTGCGACTCGAATCCTCACCGAACTCGCATCCCGCACCGACGCGTGCAGCGTCGCTGACCTGGCCCGGTTGACGGGTACACCGAAGAGCTCGGTCGCAGACATCTGCGGCGTCCTGATCGAGACGGGCATGGTCGGTCGTGAACTCGACGGCCGGCTCCGGCTGGGCGGTCGTATCGGTGATCTGGCCCGCGGGTTCGTCGGCGGGACCGACATCCTCGAGCGCTTCGAAGCGGAATGCGACAGGATACACGGCCTGGGCGACATGACCGTCGTGCTGGCGGTGCTCATCGACACCGACGTTGCCTATGTGGCGGTTCGCCGCAGCGGAGAACCGTTGCCGCTCACCTTGAAGCCGGGAATGCGACTTCCGGCCTGGTCCACCGGTACCGGATTGGCCCTGCTCAGCGACCTTCCCGACGACACAGTGCGAGACCTGCACCAGCACGGACCGCCGCTGTCGCCCAGCGAGCGATCCTTCGACATGGACGAGCTTCTCACTGCCCTGTCCGTCGCGCGAGATCGCGGATACGCGTCGAACGCGGACACCGGGGAGATGGCGTTGGCCGGCACGGCAGTGCTGGTCCACGGTTCGCAGGGCGCGATCGCAGCCGTCGGCTCGGTTTCGGCACTCGATCGCGGCCGAGACAGTGACCGGGATGCTGTGCTGGTCAAACAACTCGCACGGCGGCTCTCCGCCCTTGCCGGCATCAGGCGGCGCACACCAGGGACACTACCGTCCGGGGCCTGACTACAGTGAGGATGGAACGCTCGGTGGCGCGTACGCGTTCACCAGAGCGGCTCAGACCGTAGACCGTGATCTGCCTGCCACACCTCGCCAAAGGAGAAGCCAACGACCGATCCCACCACGCCACTGACCTTGACCGATAGCTCGATCACGATCGATGTGGTCGCCGCAGCGGTGCTCAGCTACCCGATGGCGCATAACCGGGTCCCGGTGATCAGCCGCATCGCCGTCGATGCGCCGGAGACCACCGCCCTCGCCGCGACGCTCTCCCTCGAGATCCGCGACGCGCACGGCACCCTCGGCAAGCCGCAAGAGCACCTGGTCGACCTGGACGGCGACGACACCCTCGTGTTGACCGACGTCGGTCTCGTCGCCGATCCCGCGGCGATGCTGCAGGTCGAAGAGAACCGGCCGGCGAGCATCCACGTCGCGCTGATCGACGACGGCCGCACCCTCGCCACCCATGAGACGCCCATCGAACTTCTCGCCGCTCAGCACTGGCAGGCCGCCCCGCCGCTGCTGGCGCTGGAGATGCTGGCCGCGTTCGTTATGCCGAACCACCCGTCCGTCACGCAGCTGATCTCCGAAGCGTCCGACATTCTCCACCGGAACACCGGCAGCCCTTCCATCCAGGGCTACCAGGCCGATTCCGAACGTGTGGACGCCATCGTCCAGGCCGTCTACGAGGCAATGCAGGCCCGGCAGATCCGCTACGCCGAGCCCCCGGCCAGCTGGTCGGCGACCGGACAGAAGATCCGCACGCCCGGCGACGTCCTGGACGGACGCGTCGGCACCTGCCTGGACACGGTCGTCGTCATGGCGGCCGCGCTGGAGCAGGCCGGGATCCGTCCGCTGCTGTGGGTGGTCGACGGGCACGCCTTCCTCGGGTACTGGCGCGACGAGATGGCCCTGGACGGCGCGGCGCAGACCGATGTCGCCGACGTCGCCAACCTCGTCGACCTCGGAGTGATCCGGCTGGTGGAGACGACGATGCTCACCGTCGGCGAGCAACCGACGCCGTTCGACCACACGCACCGCCCGCCGGCCGCCGCCTACCTCACGGGCGATCTGCACAGCGTCATCGGCGTCACCGACATCCGGCAGGCCCGACTCGCCGGAATTCTGCCGCTGCCGGCGCGCACCCGCGACGACGACGGCGCGGTCACGGTGGTCGAGTACCACCCGGCCGCGCACAGCGCCCTCGTCCAAGCCGCCGAACCCACCATGCTCACCGGCGACGACGCGCCCGCGGGGCCCACCGCGCCGCTGCGTGTTCAGGGGTGGAAGAACGCACTACTCGACCTGAGCTTGCGCAATCGCCTGATCCATTTCACCGAACGCTCCGGCATCGAGCTCACCGTGCCCGACGGATACCTCTCCAGCACCAGAGACCTGCTCCACGCCGGCAAGGCGATCCAGCTCTTGCCTAGCGATCAGTTCGACCAGATCCACCGGGAACGCGGCGTGGTATCCGGCGGCGGGCTCCCGCCCGAGCTGCTGGGCGATCTGCTCACCCGCAAGCGGTCGGTGTACACCGACGTCGGCGCGGACGGTTACGTCACTCGCATGCGCAACCTCGCGTACCGGGCGCGCACCATCGTCGAGGAGACCGGCGCGAACAACCTGTTCCTGGCGCTGGGATCACTGGTGTGGTCCCACGAGGGGCGCGATCTGCGCTCCCCGCTGGTGCTGCTGCCGGTGCGGTTGGTCGGCCGGTCGCGACGCACGGCGTACCGCATCGAGCTGGACGAAGCCGGTGGCAGCACACCGAATTACTGCCTGCTGGAGAAGCTGCGCCAGCTGCACGGCTTGGAGGTCCCGGCCCTGGCCGGCCCGGCACGCCTGCAGCCTGGCTCGGATCTGGGTAGGGTCTTCGACGAACTGCGCACCGCGCTGGCCGAGACACGGCTACCGTTCCGGGTCGAGCCGACGGCCCACCTGGCGATCCTGCAGTTCTCCAAGTTCCGGCTGTGGAAGGATCTGGACGAGCATTGGCACGAGCTGTGCCGCAATCCGCTCGTCGAGCATCTGGTGCACACCCCGAACGAGCCGTTCGCCGACCCGGTGGACGTGGACCTGACCGACGTCGACCTGGACGAGCTGGCCGCCCGCTGCCCCGTTCCGGCCGACGCCTCGCAGCTGGAGGCGGTCGCCGCGGCCGTGGCCGGGCGCACCTTCATCCTCGAGGGGCCACCGGGCACCGGCAAGTCACAGACCATCACCAACCTGCTCGCCCGCGCCGTCGCCCAGGGAAAGCGGGTGCTGTTCATGGCGGAGAAGCGGGCCGCACTCGACGTCGTGCGCGACCGGCTGGAGAAGGTCGGCATGGCGCCCCTCTCCCTCGACCTGCACGACAAGAACAGCACCCCGGGTACCGTGCGCGCACAGATCCGGCGTGCGCTGGACCACGCCGTCCAGGTCGACCGAGAGGGGTTGGAAGCTCGCGAGTCCGAACTCCGCTCCGCCCGCGGCCGACTTTCCCGATACGCCCAACAGCTGCACGAGGCGAATGGCGCCGGGCTCTCGCTGTACTCGGCACGGGCGCGACTGCTGGCGATCGGCGACGACGTCCCGACACTCGACGTCCCACCGGAGCTGCTCGGTGCGTCGTCGGCGGAGACGGTGGCGGAGCTGCGCACCCTCCTGGCCGACCTGCCCGACGTCGCCGATCCCGCTCGGCCGGGGCCGCAGCACCCTTGGGCCTTCATCGACACACCGGCCGCCGGCGACGATCACGTCGACCGCATCCGACAGGCTGTGCTCGAGTTCGACGACGCCCTCGATGACGTTCCGCGGACGGGTCCGCTCAGCGATGTGCTCGGGGCGGCGCGGTCAGTCGACGATCTCGTTGTTCTCGACGAACTCGGCTCCGACGACGACGCGCCGCTGACGGTGCTGGACCAGGTGGGGACGCCGTCCTGGGAGGCGGCCGTCGCGGAGGCCGGCCAGCGGCTTGCCTCCTTCGTCGCCACGGCACACCCCGGGATGGAGACCACCACTCCGGACGTGCTCGACCTTCCGCTCGCCGAGATCCAAGCGCGTGCTGAGGCGGCGGCGTCGGCGGGGCTCTTCAGCCGCCGCAAGCGGCTCGCCGCCGTCGGGAACGAGCTCATCCCGACGCTGCGAGCCGGCGCCGAGGTCAAACCGAAGAGCGTCCGGCAACTGACCCGCGACCTGGTCCAGCTGCGGCACGGGGTGGACGGCCTCGCCGCCCAGGTGCGCGCCGTCCCGGGGATGACCCTGCCGGCCTCGTGGAACCCGCTCACCGAGGCAGGCCGTGCGGCGGTCGACGCGCGGGTGCGCCGGCTGCGCTGGGCGGCCAGCCAGATCGCGCCTGCCGGCGCGCACCCCACGCACCCCGCGGCGGACGGAGAGACCGAGGAATTCAGCCACGCGCTGCGACGATTCCTGAGCGCGACTCCGCCCGCCGCGTCCGACCTGTCGGTCATCTCCCGCCTGCGCGCGGCGGCCGAGCGGCTGGCGCAGGCATGCGCCATCGACCGCGAACACCTGGAGCGATGGGCAGGTGCCGACGGGTTCGTGTCGCGCTGGCGGCAGACCCGCGACGGCCGCGGCGTGTCACCGTCGTCGGACATGCGAGAGCTGCGTCGATGGCTGGCGCTGCTGGACCACGTGGAGCCGTTGCGCACGGCGGGCCTGTCCGAGGCTCGGCGCGACCTGCTGACCGGCGCCGTCGACGTGGACGACGCCGCTCGTGCGCTGGAGCGCGGCATCGCCGAGGCGTCGGTGCACGAACGACGCGCCGCCACCGGCCTGGCGGATTTCGCGCCCCAGGTGCACGAGCGCAGCATCAGCAGGTTCACCACCGCATCCGCGGCCGTGCGGAACGAACTCAGCACCGCGATCCCGGCGCAGGTCATCGACGAGAGACCGTTCGATGTTGCCACCGGAGCGGAGCGGGTCGGCGCACTGCAGCGGGAGCTGGCCCGGCAACGCGGCGGGTTGCGGGTCCGCGAACTGATCGAGGAGTTCGGAGACCTGATCACCCAGGCCATGCCGTGCGTGCTGGTCAGCCCGGACTCGCTGGCGCGGTTCTTCCCGCCGGAGTCCGCCCTGTTCGATCTGGTGGTGTTCGACGAAGCGTCGCAGATCCGGGTGGCGGACGCCGTCGGCGCGATGGGCCGGGCCGGCTCCGTCGTCGTCGTGGGAGACAGCAAGCAGATGCCGCCGACGTCGTTCGGCGAGCCGGTCACGGCTGACGACTGGGCCGGCGCACCCAGCGCACCAAGCGCATACGACGGCGCCGACGACCTGGAGGCGGGCGTCGAAGACGAGGAGAGCATCCTCTCCGAGTGCGTCCAGGCACGCGTGCCACGGCAGTGGTTGTCCTGGCATTACCGCAGCCAGGACGAGTCCCTGATCGCGTTCAGCAACCGGCAGTACTACGAGGGCCGGCTCTCCACCTTCCCCGCCCCGACGGCTATGGGCGACGACGACCGGGGCGTCAGCCTGGTCCGGGTCGACGGGCATTTCCAGCGCTCGTCGCGACGCGGAGCCGGGAATGGCCCGCTGCGGACGAACCCCATCGAGGCCGAGGCTGTGGTCGCCGAGATCGCGCGCCGGTTCGGCGAGTCGCCGGACGCGGTGCCGTCGATCGGCGTCGTGACCTTCAACCACCAGCAGCGCGGCTACATCGAGTCGCTGCTCCGTGATCATGAGGACGAGCGGCTGGCGGACGCGCTGGACGGGGCCGACCACGAGGAAGGCCTATTCGTGAAGAACCTGGAGAACGTCCAGGGCGACGAGCGCGACGTGGTCCTGTTCTCGACCGCCTTCAGTCCGGACGCACGTGGCGTGTTGCCGCTGAACTTCGGACCACTCAACCGGGTCGGAGGTGAGCGCCGGCTGAACGTGGCGATCACCCGGGCCCGGCGGCGAGTGATCGTCTTCAGCTCGTTCGATCCGGCGCAGTTGCGGGCGGAGGAGACGTCGTCGGTGGGGATCAGACACCTGCGTTCGTATCTGGAGCTTGCGGCGCGCGGCACCGGGATGTTGCCGGCGGACGGACGGCGGGTGTCCGCCCGTGATCGGCACGCCGAAGAGATCGCCGCCCGGGTGCGCGAGCACGGCTTCACCGTCGCGACGGACGTCGGGTTGTCCGACTTCAAGGTCGACCTGACCATCTCTTCCGGCGACGACGGCTCCCACCGGTCGTTGCTCGCCGTACTGCTGGACGGCCCGGCGTGGGCGGCGCGGCGCACCGTCGGCGATCGGGATGGGCTTCCCACCGAGGTGCTCACGCGATTGCTGCGCTGGCCGGCCGTCGAACGGGTGTGGCTTCCGGAATGGCTTGACCGGCCCGACGACGTCGTCGATCGCCTCGTGCGAACTGCCACCGCCGCAGAGGCGAGCGAACACTACGCATAACCGGGTGATGTAGCCCGATCATGCGTAGTATCCACCGGGGAGGCAGCGAAGTGGGCCGCAACGACTGCCCGTCCAAAGGTTCGTTGTCAGCGGAAGAAGCTCACCGATGCAGGCCGCTGCCGTGTTCGGCGTGGCCCCGGCGAAGCGCGGCAACGCTGTCGACCTGTGCGGCTTCGCCGACGGCGTACCGCCCGATGGATGGTGCGGCTCCACGATGGATCCCGCACCATCCATCGGCACGTCGGATGCCCTACCCAACTGCCACGGGATGACGGTCACGAGTCCACCGTCGATGACGGGATCCTGTTCATTGATGAGGCGAGAACTCGTCGGAGGCCAAGGCGGCGTCGGCGACATTCTCGGCTGCAGAGGCGACCTGCCGTAGCCAGGCCGACAGATGCGGCTGGACAGAGCCTATTTGTGCGTAACATTTATGGTACGCTTCTTGGCCGAAGGGAGGGAGCACATGGCCGAGCACAGTGCCTTCTGGGACGATCTGGAACGCGATCTCGAAGACCCCGAGTTCCTTCGGGAGTACGTGACGAGTTCTGTACGCATCGCAACCATTGACACCATCGTCAACGCACTCGACGCCGCCCGGCACGACGCAGGTCTATCCAAGGCAGCACTCGCGCGTGCCGTCGGAATCGAGCCCGCCGCAGTCCGCCGCCTATTCTCCAGCAGCAGCCGCAATCCCACACTCGGCACCCTCGCAGAAGTCGCGGCGGCTCTGGGACTGCGCGTCACCCTGGAACCACTGTCCGATGGAGAGCGTGAAACGATCACCAAACCCTTGCGCACGGGCCACAAAGGGCAGCCGCGCCAGGTGGTGTCTGCCTCTCAATCTCGCCGACAGATTGCTGCAACCGCGTGAACCCGGCTCATGCCAGGGTACGAGGATTCCTCGCCAAGTATTCGGCTCCCCAATGCTCGGACCGAAGTGTAGCGTTCTGGTGAGATTTCGCTCCGGAATGGCTTGTCCTGCCCGGTCACGACAACGAGCAACGGCTTGTCCTTCCCGATGGCCTCATGGGTCGATCAGGCAGTACAGCCGATAGTGATGCCTACGTGGGCCATCGACGCGGATCTTATGCCAACCGGTCATGTCACCTTTCATCGCTTCCCCATAGCCGCCTCCGGCAAATTTGTGAGGCGGCGCTGCGGCGACGGCTACGAGAACGGTCCGGAACTTGGCGCGGATTGAGGTCGGACATGAGTTCACGAACTCTCGGCCCGGAATTGTCTCTCTTGAGTCGTCGTCGCGATGTCGCCTGAAGAATACGACCTCGTGCGCGTCTTCGCGGTTCGGCCGATGTCGCACCACCACAGGCGGACGCGTTCGACGTGAGCGCCCCGACGGCGCCGCTTGTCCGGACTCATGGCACGCTTTCACCTCCCGGTGACCGCAACATAGCCTTACCGGACTCCCTGTCCGGCCATGGGTAGCGCTCCAGTGCGCCCCGGAACGGCACAGGGGTTGCGGAGGCGAGCACCGAAGGACCCGTCGTTGGCGCCAGTTGGAGCCCAGGTGAGCACGTCTACCCCCGTCTGGCATGGTTAGGTGCATGGCTGAAGACACTCATAGGTCCGTGTCCATTGAACGCGTGGCCTCTAACCACTACATCGCGACCAACTCGCGTGGCGGCAAGCTCCTGCTCGGCGATGGGGACGACAGCGAGTTCACCCCCGTCGAGCTGCTGCTCACCGCCATGGCTGGATGTTCGGCGATCGACGTCGACATCCTGACCACCCGCCGCTCCGAGCCCGACTCGTTCGAGGTGGAGGCCAGCGGCGACAAGATCCGGGACGACGAGGCCGGCAACCGGATGGAGAACCTGGAACTCGTCTTCCGGGTGACCTTCCCTGAAGGCGAGGCCGGCGACGAGGCGCGCAAGATCCTGCCCGATGCCATCGCCAAGTCGCACAACCGCCTGTGCACCGTCACCCGTACCGTCGAGCTGAAGTCGTCGGTCAAGACCCGCACCGAGTGAACGCGGCATGCGGCCGGACCTGCGCCGCATGCGCGTCTCGCGCGACGCCTAAACTCGACGGGTGACCACACCAACGGCGACGCGGGCAGCACTCGCCACGGGTGCCGTCATCGCGGTCGGGGGTGCCGTGCTGGCGTATCTCACGTGGTGGTACGCGCTACGCACGCACCGTGGCCAGCTGATCGACATGATGGCGTACGAGGATCTGGCGACGATGCTGCGCGAGCCACGGTGGCCGGCCATCGAGTCGGTCGTCGACACTACGCGCATCCTGGCGTTGGCGGGGATGCTCATCGTGGTTGCGCTAGCACTCGCCCACCGTCGAGCGTGGCAGACGGTAGCCCAGCTCGTCGTCATCACGGTCGGAGCCATGAGCACAGCGTTCGTCATGAACGCGCTGGCACCCCCGATGTTCCAGGGTCACAGCGTCCCCGTGTACATGTTCTCCGAATCGGTCGACCTCACGACCGTGCTCTTCATCTGCGCGGGCGCAGCCGTGGTGTATGCGGTGCAGCCACCGGCCAGGCCGGTCGCCGCGTTGTTGATCGTGGTGCCGATCTCCATCCTCACGGCTGCCCAGCTGACCTCCTATGGCCAGGGCGTCTCCCCGCACGTCACCGCGTACCTGGTGGTCACCATGTGGATCGGTCTGGCAGCGGTGGCCACCGCACTCATGCGGCGGGCGGGCCACACCTTCCCGCCGATCTCACATCGCCCGGGGAGCCGCGCGGCCACCATGTCAGTGGCCGTCGCACTGGCGTTCATGACCGTCACCGCCGCGGTCGCCGCGGTCACGCTGATCGGACAGTGGCTGGACGGTGAGCTGCCGTCCCTCGGCTACCGCGGAGATCAGGCGTTCGCGCTCCTCGCCGGCGCTCTCGCGATCGGGGCCACGTCATGCGTCGCGAGCATTGCCGCACTCGTCAGCAGCAACGCGACGGAACGGCTCGCTGAACCCTCCGAGCCGGCCCTGGTGCCGCCCGCGGACCCCGCCGATGCAGGCCAGTCCGTCGGCCAGGCATGACGCCGCCTGCGCGCGTGTTCCTCAGCTGTCCCCGGCGGCCGCGAGTACCTCATCGATGACGACCATGTTCGCGATCGCGTCCTCCGGCGGCGTCGGAACGTCGGTGTCCTCGCGCACGGCAGCGGAGAACAGCTCACCCTGAATGCGGTACTGGTCCGCCGGCGGAAACTCGAGCACCTCCAATTCGGGCGCCACCGGCGGATTGCCGCCGGAGGCGACCACCACCCGGGTCGGAAGGTCCGGCGGGATGTTGAACGGGATCTCGACGAGCAGCCACCCCTCGGTGCCCACCAGATGGACGCGCTGATGATGTTCGAGCTGCGTGGAACAGGTCAGCTTCGCGTGCCGGCCGTCGAAGTCCAGCACCGCTGAGGTCAGGGTGTCCGTGCCGAACACCCGGTCACGGTGGACCGACGCCTGGACACTGGTCGGCTCGGACCCGAACATCATGCGTGCGACGTTGATCGGATAACAGCCGATGTCCATCAACCCGCCGCCGCCGAGCTCGGCGATGTTGCGGATGTTGGCGGGGTCGGTGTTGTTGTACGAGAAGAACCCGTCGACGACCTTCAGCTCACCGATCCGGCCCTCTGCCACCAGCTCACGCACGCGCACCCAGGATGGGTGCAGCCGATACATGAACGCCTCCATCAGCTTCACGCCGGCCTTCCGGCAGCCCGCGACCATCTCAGCCGCCTCCGCGGCGTCCATGGCCAGCGGCTTCTCGCACAACACATGCTTGCCGGCGTCCGCGGCCCGCAGCGTCCATTCCGCATGCAGGTTGTTCGGGAGCGGTATGTAAACGGCTTCGATCTCCGGGTCGTCGAGTAGCTCCTGGTAGGAGCCGTAGGAACGGCGCAGGCCGAGCTGAGCCGCGGCCGCGGCCGCTCGATCGGCATCGCGAGAGGCGATACCGACGATGTCGCAGTTGTCCGCCTGCAGCATCGCCGGTATCACCTTGTTGACGGCGATCGCCGCACAACCCAGCACACCCCAACGGACCGGATCAGTCATCCCGCCTCCAAGCTCATCGTCGCTACCTCAGCCGGATACCACCGTATCGGTGCGATTCGAGGCGGCCGACAGCACGACTCTCCGCGTCGCACATCCCCTCACGTACCACGGCGTATGAGGGCTGAGCCACACGGGATGGCGCGATAAGGCCTGTCTCCCATCGTTCAGGCGCCACCGATGGATTCCACGCACCAGCTGAGGAGAGCACGGACGGTCGGATCCTGTCAGAGGCAGCTGGCATGATCGAACGCATGATCTAACCGACGATGACTACCTGGGTGGGGCTGCGCGAACTGGACCTTCGCGCAGCCCCGAGATCCTACCTATGAGGAGGCAAGGACCTATGTCCGATAACTTACCCGACCACGCCTACACGTCGACCGCAGTACGCGAGGATCGATACTGGCTTGTCCGGTGTGACCAGACGCCGAGCATCCGCTCCAAGGTCAGGCTGCTGACTCAGGCCGCCGACCACCAGCGGCGCGCGCTCGCGGAGGCCATCGGTGTGCCTGCCGCCTGGGTTGCGGTAGACGTTCGCCCGGTGCTGCCGAAGCACATTCACGAGCGCATCGCCCGCGCGCACGAGCTTCGCGCAACGGCGACCTGGGCGAACAGCTCAGCCGCAGCAGAGGTGCGCGCAGCGGCACGCATCCTCGCCGATGCACAGTTCTCGCTCCGCGACATCGGCACCATCCTCGGCGTCTCCTACCAGCGAGCGCACCAACTCACCCGCCTGTGATGCGTCACCTCGCCGCGGGTAGCCGCACCTCCGACGCGGCCACCCGCGGTGGGCGCATCCATGTGTCAGCCTCTTCGCGGGAACACCTCAGCGACCATCGCGCACGACGTTCACGAGTCCTGCCAATCCGCGAAAATTGCGCAGCCGGGAAGCCGCTTCCGGCCACGAAATTCGTGGTGACTAAACGATTGACTGTATCGACGATAGGCCGATCAGACAAGGCCTCTGTCCGGCAAAGATTCGCGGTACGTTGAATTCAGTGTGTCCTCGGAGAGCTGCCTGATATTGCTGGAATTTCGTGCGCAAACAAGGCTGAACGAAGCCTCGGGCCAGTGCACAGACCTTGAATGAGCTGGCGGTATGTGCGTGCACATGCATGGATCCCGCACGCACGACCCGCCAGTTACCGACCAGTTACCACAGGCTTTGACCATTTGGTCACGTGCACATTTCTTCCGGTGTGTAGCTCACATTCGGTTGACGTTCACCCGACACGAGAACAGTTGCGGCCAACCACTCAAGGCCCGAGAACCGGGGAGTCACGGCCACAACAACCGGGATGGTGACCTACGTGAAGCTGGGTTCGCTCCAGGCCAACGCCACACACTCCGAAGCTGCTGCCGTAGCACCCGCCGAACGTCTCCCGGAGCAAGAGGCGGCTGCGCACGGCCACCCGAGCACCGGCCAACCCGCGGTCGAGATCGCCGGCGTGCGCAAGAGCTTCGGCGCGGTGCACGCACTGCGCGGCGTGGACCTGCGGGTCATGCCGGGCCACGTCTACGGTGTGCTCGGCCCGAATGGTGCCGGCAAGACCACCCTGCTGCGCATCGTGCTCGGTCTGGTCCGGCCCGACGGTGGCTCGGTCACCGTACTCGGCGGGCGGCCGGGCCATCCGGAGACGCTGAAGGGCATCGGCGCCCTGGTGGAGTCGCCCGCATTCGTTCCCTACCTGAGCGGACGCACGAACCTGAAGGTCCTGGCCCGCGCCCGCGGGCTACCCAACGACGAGGTCGCCAGAGTCCTGCAGGTCGTCGACCTCACGGACCGCGCAGACGAGCGGTTCGCCGGCTACTCGCTCGGTATGGGACAGCGCTTGGGCGTCGCCGCCGCACTGCTGGGCAGCCCTGGGTTGCTCATCCTCGATGAGCCGACGAACGGTCTCGATCCCGAGGGGGTCGCGTCGATGCGGACGTTCATCCGCCGGATCGGTGAGCAGGGTACAACGGTGCTGCTCTCGTCCCATCTACTCAGCGAAGTCCAGCAGATCTGCGATCGGGTCATCGTCATCAACAACGGCCGGGTCATCGCCGACGACACCGTCTCCGCCGTCCGCGCACGCACCGGGGCCACGGTGCTCAAGATCTGGGCCTCGCCGACCGACGAGGCCGGCCCGGTCCTCACCGAGATCCTCGACCGGAGCGCGCCCGTCGGCGACGACTCCGACGAGTCCATGTCTTCCGAGGACGCCGCAACGGGGAGCGTCCCGGAGGCGGGCGCCGGCGCCGACCCTACGACGCCCCGTGTCGGCGCCGGTTCAGCCTGCCCTGTGCGTGTGGAGGACCAGGACCAGCCGTATTGGCGGCTGGAGACGACGCCGGAGATCGTGCCGGAACTCGTCCGCGGCCTGGTACGGGCAGGCATCGCCGTGCACGAGATCCGCCGCGAACGACCCAGCCTGGAGGACGTCTTCTTCACCCTGACGCGGGACGACGCCGATCCGGCACCGGTCGCGAACGAAGGGGGACGTCGGTGATCAACGCATTCGCGTCCGAAACGCTGCTCCTGCGGCGACGCCCGATGCCGCTGGTGGTCGGCGGCGCCTGGACGATCATGGTGCTCGCGTTCGCGTTCGGCGTGCCGTACATCGTCTACTCGGTCCTCGACCCGGCCACCGAGCAGGCCGACCGCGCCGAGCTGCTGGACACGCTGATACCTGCGTCGGTGCCTGCCACCTCCGCGAGCAGTTACCCACTCTTCGGCGGTGCGCTGATGCTCATCCTCGGCGTGCTCATGACCGGACCGGAGTTCCGGTGGAACACCTGGACGGCCCGGTTCACCCAGGGCCCCAGCCGGACGGACGTGATCCTGGCGAAGATCGCCGTCGGTGCCGTGGCGACGTTCGTCATCGCGGTCATCGTCGCCGCGGCGTCGACCCTCGCGTCGTTCATCATCGCGCTCGTCGAAGGCGCTCCCACAGGGTTGCCCTCCGCAGCCGATCTCGTGGCGTCGGTCGGCGCCGCCACGCTGATCTCCACCGCCTGGATGAGCGTCGGAGCCGCCCTGGGCGTCGTCTTCCGCGGAACCACCGTGGCGCTCGCCGTCGGCCTGCTGTGGACGCTCGGTCTGGAGAACGCCATCTCGGGACTCGCCGGGATGCTCAGCGCCCTGGAGCCGGTCCGAGCCGTCATGCTCGGCACCGCCAGCGGCTCGCTCGTCTCCAGCCTGGGGGCTCCTACCCAGGGCGAGGGCGGAACGCCCGGTGTGGTGGATGACCTCAGCACGTCCGCCGCCTGCGTCGTACTCGTCGCCTACGCCGTCATCAGCACAGTCGTCGCCCTCGCCGTCAGCCGACGGCGCGACATCACCTGACCACCGCCACAGTGAGGGGACATCGTGACCACCCAGATCTCTGACGCCGGCACGCTCCGACCGCAGCGGCCGCGGATCCGGCAGGACGTCGCCTTCCTGGAGACCCTGGACGGGGTCTATGTCCGCAGCCTGGACGGCTCGTTCATGATCCGGGGAGCGGGAGCATACCGATACCTGTCGGCGCTGCTGCCGCATCTCGACGGGGCCACCCCGCTGGCCGATCTGGTAGCCGGGCTGCCGGAGGCACATCAGCGCACGGTCACGTCGCTGGTGAACACGTTGGCCTCGCGTGGCGTCGTCGCCGACGGGCCGGACCTCGTGCACAGGTACGACGACGAGACGCGGTCCCGGTTCGCCGGCCAGCTCGCACTGCTCGACCACCACGGCGACGACGGCGCCGGCTTCGGCCGTGCCTTGTCCGCGCAGGTGGGCATCGTCTGTGCCGAGCCGGGTCCGGCCGGCGCGCTCGCCGAGTCGCTGGCGGCGAACGGCGTGGGCGCAGGCGCCGGCGGCGGCGTTCGCACCGCTACCCCGGACGAGATCGCCGCCGGAGGTCACGGTCTCGAGCTGATCTGTCTTCTCGCACCGCAACGGCCGCATCCGGATCTCTTCGCGCTCGCCGACGCGGCGCATCGCGACGGTGCCACGTTCGTCTCCCTGTTGCGCGTCGGTGACCAGTTGGTTCTCGGCCCGCTGCACGGTGCCGGCGGCGCAGCCGATCTGCACTCCGCCATCCTGCGGATGAGCGACAACGGCATCGACGGCACCGACGCCGTATGGCAGGCGACGAGCATCCGCGCCGCTGCGCCCCGCCAGGGAGCTGTGCCGGAGGCGGCCGTGGCGATGGCCGTCAGTCTGCTCGGGTTCGAGGTGTTCAAGGCCACCACCGGCAGCATCACGAGCGACCTCTCGGATGCGGTCGTGGTGCTGGATCCACTCCGGCTCACCGTCCGTCAGGAGCCGGTGATTCCGCATCCCGCCTCTCCGCGTGCCGGCCGCGCGGTGAGCGGCGATGCGGTAGCCGCTGCGCCGGCTCCGGGCACAGCCGCGGCCGCGTCCGCACGCCAGAACGACGACATCACCGGCGAGTCCGCCACCGAGGAGGCCTACACGCGGTTCGAGCGCGCGGTAGCCGACACCGTCGGTGTGCTCCGTCGCTTCGACGACGACACGCTGCCGCAGATCCCGGTGAAGATCGCCCGTCTGGAGGCACCGGCGGTCGGCCGGCACCATCTGGTCAGCTACGGCTCGGACACGGTACTCGAAGCCCGCCTGGCCGCCTTGGAGGACGCCGCCGTCCAGTACGCGACGACGATCCAGCGCCGGTGCACCCTGCTGCCACCGGCCGCCCCGGGCGCCGGCCACATCGCCGACCACCAGCTGGAGGCATGGCTCGGCGTCCCACGAACCGACGCGTCAACGGTGGCGGCCACAGCCTGGGGGGACGACGGCAGGCAGCTGGCCGTGCCCCGCGCGGCGGTGCTCGCCGGACCGTGGGATCGGGATGCGGCGTGGTTCGAGCCGACGCTCGACGGCGTCCGCGCCGCGCCCACGGCGTCGGAGGCCGCCTCGCGCGCCCTCCTGGACGCCGCCGGAGCCGCCGCGATCCGAGCGATCGCCCGCGGGGAGGAGCAGCTCCATCCCGTCCGGGATCACCTGCTCGCCGAAGCACTGCCTGCTGAGCGGCACACGCTGTTGACCACGCTGGTCAACGAGCTAGCGGACGACGGCAGCCAGGTCGGGCTGTACCTGGGACGCGGCGTCGTGCCGGTCGCCGTGGTCCATCTCCGCGGTGGCACCGAGACGGTGACGGCCTGTGCCGGACGCAGCTGGGACGAGGCGGCCGAGCAGGCTCTGCTGAGGCTGGTCGGAGCCCGCCAGCTGGCGGCAGCCGGCGTCGATGCGCCGGCTGCCGAGGGCCCCGTTCCGGGCCTCAGCAGCGCGATCGTGGGGCAGCGTGCCACCGAGCTGCCTGCCGGGGTCGTGGACGAGGAGATCCTCGGCAGGCTGTCGGATCGAGGGCGACACGTCGCCGTCGTCGATCTGACCCCACCGGATCTGGACGGCATCACCCATGTCGCCCGTGCTCTGGTGTACCGCACCACCACCGACCGCCCCTGACGATCCGGAAAGGAGGCACCGTGACCGCCACCGAAACCAGTTTGACCAGCGAGCTTCTCACGCTGGAGAGCGTGACGTTCGAGGTCGAGGAGATCGCCGATCTCGGCCAGGACGGCGCAGGCTGGTGCAGCTCCAGCACGAGCACGTCGAGCTGCTCGTCCTGCAGCACGTCCAGTTGCTGCGGCTGTTCCAGCTGTAGCTGTAGCAGCACCAGTTGACCATGCACACCCCGTGGCCACCGCTCGCGCCGAACCATGAGCTCCGCCGCTCCCCCTGCGGCGGACGGAACTCATCCGGAAGGAGGTGAAAGCCATGGCACTGCACGAGGAGCTTCTCGACCTCGAAACCACGACGTTCGAGGTGGAGGAGATCACCGACCTCGGCCAGGACGCGGCCGGCTGGTGCAGCTCCAGCTGTTCCTGCTCCAGCTGCTCGTCCTGCAGTACATCCAGCTGCTGCTCGACCAGCACCAGCACCGGCTGTGGAGGCGGCTGATCCGCCCACCATCGGCCAGTGACATCACAACAGATCCACAAGGAGGTGAACCAGCATGTCGAACAAGGCTCTGAACCTGGAGCTCGTCGATCTCGAGGCCGTGACGTTCGAGGTCGAGGAGCTCGCTGACCCGTCCATGGACATGGCCGCGAGCAGTTCCTCGTGTAGCACGTCGAGCTGCTCGTCCTGCAGCACATCCAGCTGCTGCAGCTGCAGCACCAGCACGTCCAGCTGCGGCTGACCGAAGAGGGGTGCTGCGGGCCACCTCACCTGGCCCGCAGCACCCGCTCCCCTCCAGTTTCCCCGTCCAGCCGCACCTTTCGCCAGAGAGGCGTTGACTTTCGTGATTACTGTGGATGCGCACCGCACGGCGCCGGACGCGGCTCCGGCCGACCACCCCGCCCAGGAGGATCTCGACTTCGGCGAGACATCCCTGCTCACCGACGTGGGACGCCGGATCGCCGAGGCGCTGCCTGCGCACGTCGCCGCGGCGTGCCGCGCGCTCGATGTGGGCGTGCTCGGCCACCCCGGGCGTGACCATCGGGTGCGGATCGACACGGCGGACGCGAGTGTGGTCACGGAAGCGGCGACGGCCACGGCCGCCGACGGCTCCCGCGCCGACGATGCCGCCACCGACGCTGCCGGCGTCGCCGTCCGGCTGTACGCGGGTTCCTTGGTGATCGCGGCCACTCCCGGCGCCCCTGGGCCGTGCCCGACGTGTCTCGACCGTCGCTGGATCGTGTGCCGGCCGATCGAGGAGCGTCGCGTCCTCGATGAGCCGCACGGGATCCGCACGACCGCGACGTCGCCGCCCACCGCCCACGCCGTCACCATCGCCGCGCAGCTGGTCGGTGCGGCCGTGACCGGCGAGCCGGACGGGGCGAGCTATCCCGTCTGGGCGGTGGACACCCAGAACGCCGAGGTCAACCGGTTCGGGCTGCTCCGCGACTCGTCCTGCCCACATTGCGCCACGCCGACGCCGGATACGGCCGAGGACGCGGAGATCGTCTTGCGGCGCACGCCGGCGTCGGCCCCCGGCGCCACCCGCGCACGCAGGCCCGATGATCTGGCACTGCCGATGGACGCGCTGGCCAACCCCGTCTGCGGGATGCTGGGTGCGGCCGGCATGCGGGCCTACCACGCCACCGCCACCGCGCCGGTCAGCGGCCGCTTCCACGTCCGCAGCAAGTACGGACTGCACGAGATGTGGTGGAGCGGCCATGCGGAGAGTTACCACCTCAGCGACGTGCTCGGCGTGCTCGAAGGGCTGGAGCGCGACGCCGGTCAGCAACCCCGCCGGGTCCAGCTCGCACGGCGGGCGCGCGTCACCGACCTGGACGTGCCGTTCGTCGAGATGGAGACCTGCGGCCTCTACTCGGCGGACTTCTACCAGCGGCACCAGGAGAAGTACGTGCCGTGGACGGACAACCCCGAGGTGCCGTGGGTGTGGGGATGGTCGCTGCGGGACCGCCGTTCGCTGCTGGTGCCCGAACAGATCGTGTATTACCTCGATCACCGCACCGATCACCGGAACACCGTGCAGGAATGTTCCAACGGCTGCGCGTCCGGCAGCTCGGTGACCGAGGCCGTGCTGCACGGACTGCTGGAGCTGATCGAGCGGGACGCCTTCCTGATCTCCTGGTACAGCGGGCTGACGCCGCGGGAGATCGATCTGGACACCGTGAACCACCCGCTGGTACGGCAGATGCGCGCCCAGGTGGATCTGCTCGGTTTCGACCTGCGTTGCTTCGACGTCCGTGCCGACCTGCCGGTGCCGGCCGTCGGCGCCGTCGCCGTCCGTCGAGACGGGGGTCCGGGCACCCTGTGCTTCGCCGGAGGCGCGTCGCTCGATCCGGCTGACGCCGTGCGGGCCGCCGTCTGCGAAGTGGCCTCGTACGTTCCCGGCTTCGACGAGCGGGTGACCGACTCGCGCGAGCACCTGGAGCTGATGATCGACGACTACCGCCACGTCACCGAGCTGTCCCACCACGCCCTGCTGTTCGGCATGCCACAGATGCGTCCGCACGCGGAACACTGGCTGCGCCAGTCCGAGAAGTCCGGGATCGACGAGGTGTACGCCGACTGGACGCAGGGCCGCGCGCCGGTGACAGACCTGCGCGAACCGGTCGAGGAGATCGTCGGCCTGCTGGCCGATCGCGGCTACGACACGGTGGTGGTGGACCAGAGCACCCCCGAGCAGGAGGCGCTGGGACTGCACACGGTGGCGACCCTCGTGCCCGGCCTGATCCCGATCGACTTCGGCTGGGAACGCCAGCGGGTGCTGACCATGCCGCGGATGCGCTGGGCCCCGTACCGGGCCGGCCTGACCCCGCGTCCGCTCACCGCCGACCAGCTACACCGCGTCCCGCACCCGTTCCCATGATCATGAACATTAACCGTGCTATGCGGACGCTAAGTGTTCATGATCATCGAAGTAGCCGCCGCAGAGGAGTTGACCGCCGGTGAATACGATGCACCAGCTCCACGATCACGATCAGAATCGGGATCAGGATCATCATCACCACCATCACCACCACCACGACCTGGTGGACGTGCTCCCTGCGGCCGATCCCACGCCGCCCGCCGACGCACAGACCGCGCTCGACTACGCGCGGCGGATGTTCGAACGGCAGCGGGTGCCGTTGCCACCGTTCGGATTCACCGTCGACTGGGCCGACCAGCCGTCCAAACACAAGCTCTACCTGGACGCGCCCAGGTTGCCGCTACCGGCGCCCTTCGCGGATCTGCCGCCGACGGACATGAACAGCGCCGCGCGACGGGCCGCCGCACCACCCGGCGACACCATGCCCGATCTGGCGACGCTCGCTGCCGCCCTCGGCTGCTACAGCCTGACCGGGCGGCGCACCGAGCCGAACTGGAACGAGGACAGCAGCCGCAAGCTGGCCAGCCAGAGCGCCGTCTGGTCCCGCCCCACACCATCCGGCGGTGGGATGTATCCCGCGGAGAGTTACCTGGTGGTCGGCGACGACGGACCGCTGCCCGCCGGGCTGTACCACTACGCGACCGCCCAGCACAGCCTCGACCGGCTCGCGGTCGGTTCGCGCTGCGCCGAGCTGACCCGCGCCACCGGCGTGGCCGCCCAGCTCTACCTGGTCGGATCGCTCCGGTTCTGGAAGAACGCCTTCAAGTACAACTCGTTCAGCTACCACGTGGTGACCCAGGACATGGGCGCCCTGCTCGGCTCGTGGCGGCTCGTCCTGGCGGCGCACGGGCTGGCGGTGGAGCCCCTGCTCTGGTTCGACGAGGATCTGGTCAGCGGCGCGATCGAGGTGGACGGCCAGACCGAGGCGCCGTTCGTCGTCCTCCCGCTGGGAGCGCACCGGCCGGTGACGGACGACGAGACGGACGGCGAGACAGACCACAAGGCCGTTGACGAGACCGGCGACGAGCCGTCGACGCGTCTGCTGCCGCTCTCCCGGGGTGAACCGCACCGGGTGTGGGAGAGGTCCGCGCGCGTGCGGACGTTCCCGCTGGTCGAGGAGGTGCACGCGGCCGCGCTGGTCGGCGACGAGCCGCGGCCGGAGCCCGGCGTCGCCAGCGCCGGAGCCATCGCGCCCGCCGAAGGCGAGGAGATCTCGCTTCCGCCCGGGACGGACCCCGCCGATCTGGACCTCGCCGCGAGCCTGCAGCGACGGCATAGCAGTTTCGGGCTGCTCAGCGCGCAACCACCGCTGAGCGTCGCCGACCTGGGCTGGGTGCTGTCGGTGACCGCACGGATCGGCGCCGGCGGGACCGACGTGGCGCCGGCCGGCCCGCACGGACGCAGCCATCCGTGGACCAGGCTGTGGGTCCTGGCCAACCAGGTGGACGGCCTCGAACAACGCGGTTACGCCTACGACGCGGACAGCCACCGGCTCATCGCGGGCGCGCCCGTGGACTTCGCCGAACTGCAGCGCTACTACGCGCTCACCAACTACAGCGTCCGGGAGGCGGCCGCGCTGGTGGTGATCACCGGCCGGTTGCGGCCGTTGGTGCACGCCTACGGCGGCCGCGGCTACCGGATGCTCAGCATCGAGGTCGGCCAGAACGCGCAGGCGCTCTACCTGGCCGCCACCGCCCGCCGCCTGGGTGTCGGTGCGGTACTCGGCGTCGACAACCTGGCCGTGGACGAGATGCTCGGCATCGACGACACGGACGAGAACAGCATGCTCTTCGCGCTCATCGGCCACGAACGCGGCCCGCGGGCCGGCTACGACCACACCATCCGCCGCCCAGAAGGGAGCCGACAGAGATGACGGATCTACTCGACCGGCTGAGCACGGCCACCCACCACAGCTCGGGCGAATGGCGACTCGGCGAGGGTTACCTGCTGCGGGTCGCCGGCCGGCCTGCCGACGTCACCACCGCTCTGCGCACGGAGAACGCCCGGGAATGGGCCGAGCAGGTGTTCGCCCTGGAATCGACCCGCGATGAATCCGGCGAGGCACTGCGGTTGGCGCTCGAACAGGCCGTCGCCGCCGTCGCGGATGACCACCCGGACCGGATCGCCTTGATCAACCTGCGCCGTGACGTGTTCAACGCTCGCCGGCCGCGCAACAGCACCCTCAGCAAGGCCGACCCTCTGCTCACGCCGGACGCCCGGGCGCTGCTGGACGAGTGGATGGGCACCGTCGCGTCGCTCCGCGAGACGCTCGAGGCGGGGGCGGACGTCGTCGGCGCGGACATCACGGCCGCCCGCACCCGGGCGCGCGACGTACTCTCCGACGACGATCTGCGCAGCGCGGTCCTGCTCCAGTCCGAGGTGCTGGAGAAGAACATGGACCGCTACCTGAGCGGCAAGCGCAAGATGGACAAACAGAACCGCCAGGTGGAGCGGACGCTGCTGGAGCTGCTGTACCGGGCGGCGCTGAAAACCAGCCCGTTCAGCACGTTGACCTCGGTGGCGCTGGGGCGGTTCGCGGCCGACTCGGCACGGCCGCGACCGGAGCCGGTGTCGCTGCGGCAGCACTCCAGCGCCAGCCTGAACGTCGCGATCCTGGCCCGGCTCGCCGCGGTGATCCTGGCCGACCCGGAGTTGCGCTCATCGATCCGGGTGACGCTCGCCCCGGGCGCCAGCACCGAGGGCGACTCCATGCGATACGTGCGGCGCCGTACGTCGGCGGGGGCCGACCCGGACGCCGTCGTCGCTATCGACAGCGTCCATGAAGACCTGTTCTTCCTGCCGAGCGGACCGGCGCTGGACGACGTCGTCCGGCGCACCCGCGACGCCCGCCCCCGGTTGAGCGAGCTCGCCGCGGACGTGACGGCGGCGTCGGACTCCCGGACGCCGGAGGATGTCGAGAAGCTCCTCGGCCACCTGCTGCGGCTCGGGTTCCTGCTCGCCCCGGAGCTGCAGGTGGACCTGCGCGCGAGCGACCCCGCGTCGTCGTTCGTCACGGCGTTGCGCGCCCAGCCGAATGCGACGCTGCGCGACGTGGCGGACCGGCTCGGCCAGGCGCGCGAGCAGGTCCAGCGCTACCCGGCGACGCCCGCGCGGGAGCGCCGCGGCGTCCTCGGCGAGGTGCGCCGCCTGGTGACCGAATCGTTCGAGGCGGTGGGCGCGTCGTCGGCGCTGGTGCCGCGGACCGTCATCTATGAGGACACGGTGACCACCAGCGACGGACTCGAGGTGAGCCGTTCGCAGTGGGAGCAGACGATGCTGCCCGACCTCGCCGACCTGGCCCGCATCCTGCCGGCGTTCGACCTGAATCTGCCGCGGAGGCTGACCGCCACCGGCTTCTTCCGCGCCCGTTACGGCGCCGGTGGCAGCTGCGACGACGTGGTCCGGTTCTGCCACGAATTCCAGCGGGACTTCTTCTCCCCCTACACCCAGCGCTCGATGCGCCGCCGCCAGTTCGACGATGACAACGCGTTCGTCCCACAGGAGAACTGGTTCAAGCTGACCGACATCGCGGCCATCGACGACGCCCGCGAACAGGCCTCGCTGTTCCTCCGCGACCCGCAGGCCGTGCTCGGATCCGGCACCGACGAACGGCGCGACGATGACGGCGGCGATGCGGACGAGATCCAGCTCGGGCCCGAGTTCGTCGATGCCGTGCACCGGCGGTTGCCGCCCAGCGAACGGACGGCGCAGCCATGGTCGTTCTTCGTGCAACTGGCTGCGGACGGCACCGAAGATGCGCCAGGCCGGCTTGTGCTCAATCGGGCGTACGCCGGGCTGACGCTGATGTTCTCCCGGTTCGCGCACAGCCTCGACGACGCCGGGGCGAACGCCCGCGGCCTGATCCGCGATGTGCTGCACCGCTACACGCCCGACGGCGCGGTACTGGCGGAGCTGCGCGGCGGCTACGAGACCACCAACCTCAACGTGCACCCCGCGGTCACCGACTACGAGATCGTCTGCCCCGGCGACGCCAGCACGCGTCCGGCCGAGGAACAGATCCCGCTGGAAGACCTGCGGCTGGTGCACGACGCCGAGGCGGACCGGCTGGCGCTGGTCTCGCACCGGCTGGGCTGTGAGGTGGTCCCGATCTACCTCGGATTCCTGATGCCGATGGCGCTGCCCGAGGTGCAGCAGGTGTTGATGTGCCTGTCGCCCAGCGGCATGGCGCAGATCGACCTGTGGGCCGGAACCGGGCAGCCGGTGCCGGCCGACGGCATCACCATGTATCCGCGGCTCAGCCTCGGGAACCTGGTGCTGCAACGCAAGATGTGGAAGCTGAGCACCGACGTGTTCCCGTTCCGCGACCCGCAGCATTCCGACGCCGAGCATTTTCTGCGGCTACAGCGTTGGCGGCGCGAGCACGGGCTGCCCGGGCGGTTGTTCGCCCAGATCGACAACGCGGCCGCCGGGAGCACGGTGGACGGCGGCGACGACGGAGCCGACAACGACGAGGGCACCCGGACCGCCGATGCCGACGGCGCGGGCTCCGGCCGGGGCGAGCGGCGGAAGGCCGGCCGTAAGCCGCTGCCGGTGGACTTCGGCAGCTGGTTGTCGCTGCACCTGTTCGAGCAGATGGCGCTCGGTGCGACGTCGCGGATCGTGCTCACCGAGGCGTACCCGGACCAGGACGCGCTGTGGTTGCGCGACGAGAACGGGCGCCCGTACGTGAGCGAGCTGCTCGTGGAGCTATACGACACAACTCGGGATGCTCGCGAGCCGGAGGCCGACGAAAGGGGTTCTCATGGGTGACGACAGATGGGTCGCTCTGCATGTCTTCTACGCCAGCGACGCCAACCCGATCCTGGTGGAGGCGGTGCGGCCGCTCGTCGACGAGCTGCGTCGGGACCAGCTGATCGACGGCTGGTTCTTCATCAAGTACTGGATGGAGGGGCCGCACATCCGGGTGCGGTTCAAGCCGTCGTCACCGGAGCTGCGGGACGAGGTAACCCAGCGCGCCACCGCCGCGCTTGAGGAGTTTCTCAAGCGACGGCCCGCGCTCTACGACACGGACGTCGACGGTTTGGACGATCTGTACAAGCGGATGTACGTGGCCGAGTACGGCGAGGAGAGCTGGAACGAGAAGTACGGCGACGGCGGGATGCCGTACCGCCCGAACAACAGCGTCGCGCTGATGCCGTACGACCCGGAGTACGACCGGTACGGCGGCCCGGTCGGGATCGACATCGCCGAGTGGCACTTCGAGCACTCCAGCGACCTGGTGGCGTTGCTGCTGGCGACATCGAACGCACACGTGCGGCCGGTGCTGCTGGGGATGGCGACGCAGCTGTCGCTGATGACGGCGTACACGTTTCTGCACACCGACGAAGCGGTGCGCCGGTTCTTCCAGCGGTACCGGACCTTCTGGGAGACGTCGTACCAGGAGCCGTCGGACGACTACCACTCGTCGTTCGAGAAGAGCTTCGACCGCACCCGGGAGACGCTGCTGCCGCGGATCGAACGGATCCGGTCCGTCGCCGCGGCCATGAACGGAACCGCCGACGCCACGGGCGACGAGCCCAGCCTCTCCCAGATCGAGCGACGGTGGCTGGCGCACTGTGCCGAGCTGCGCGACCGCGTGCTCGACGCCGCGTCGCGCGGGGAGCTGCTCTTCCCGTCCCGGCAAGGTGAGGGCCGATCGACGATCGACGAGCCGGAGGCGCTGGCCACCGTGCTGCTGAGCTCGTACATCCACATGACGAACAACCGGTTGGGTGTCGCGATCCTGGACGAGATCTACCTGTCCTACCTGATCGAGCGGGCACTGACCCCGGCGGAAGAGCTGGTGGAGACGGCATGACCGCCGTCAACGGTACCGAGACGACGGACGCGGCCAACGCGGCCGGCGCGACCGAGACCACGGACACAGCGGGGGCCGACTGGCTGGACCATGCCCGGCCCAAGCTGCGGGACGCGGTGCATGTCGGGCCGGCCCTGCTCAAGGGTGACCAGGAGCTCTACGTCGTCGGTGACCGGGAGACGCACGCCTACCTGAAGGTGGGCGCGCGCGAGGCGTTCCTCATGGAGCACCTGGATGGGCGTCGGACCTTGTCCGACATCGGTGCCGTCTACGCGGAGCGGTTCGGCAAGCGGCTCGCCGCCCAGCACTGGCAGCAGTTGCTCGGGCTGCTCTCCGCCCGCGGCCTCATCGATCCGGCCGGTGAGGAACAGCTGGCCCGCATCCGGGAGCAGGCGGCCGAGTCACGTCGGCAGCGCGGACGCTCGCCGCTGCTGTTCCGGATGCCGATCCGCCGGGCGGTGGACCTGGTTCCTGCCGTGGCCCGCTGGACAGGGTGGCTGTTGCGTCCGGTGGTGGCCGCACCGCTCAGCGTCGTCGGCCTGGCACTGGTGGTCTACGTCGCGCTGAGTTGGACCGAGTTGTACGACGCGGTGCAGGCGTCGCCGTCGCGCTGGGCGGTGTCCGTGGTCGCCTTCGTCATCATCTGGTCAGTGCTCGCGTGTCACGAGTTCGGGCACGCCGTCGCGACGTACCGGTACGGCGGAAGACCGACGGAGATCGGTGTGATGTGGCGGTTCCCGCTGCTGGCCTTCTACTGCAAGACGGACGACGCGGTGACGTTCCGCCGGCCCGCGCACCGGGTGGTCACCTCGTTCGCCGGGATCTACGTCAACCTGATCGCGTTGCCGTTCTTCGCCGCGCTGTGGTGGTGGGGCCCGGAGTCGGGCTGGTGGCACGGGCTCGCGGGCGCACTGTTGCTGTTCGGCGCCGTCGCCGCCGTCGCGAACCTGATTCCGGTGCTGAAGCTGGACGGCTACCACATGCTGGAGCACGCCACGTCGACGATGAACCTGCAGACCGAGTCGTTCAAGTTCCTGGGCAGACTCATCAAGAACGGACGACGCGGTATCGCCGCCTATCCATCGCGGGGACGCTTCGTCTACACCGCCTACGCGGCGCTCGCCGTCGCGATCCTCGGCACGGCGCTCGTGCTGCTCGTCCGGATCTGGTACCAGACGCTGGCGGATCTGGTCGGCGGACCGGGCGCTGTGGCGATCTTGGCCGGTGAGGCCATTCTGGTCGCGCTGTTCGTCCGATGGGCCCTACGCTGGCAGCAACGCCGACAGCAAGCCTCTTCAGGCGGGTAAGGAGACATGATGGACGCCCTGGATCTGATCCTCGGTCTCCTCTTCATCGTCCTGCTGACGTCGGGCGGATGGATCGTGTGGGGTGTGGTGCAGAGCCGCCAGCGGGCGCATGAGCTGAAGGTGCTGCGCGAGCGCGAGGCGACCGAACGGGCCCGGCTACAGATCGAGGCGGACGAGCGCGCGCAGGAGCGCGCCGATCGCATCTACCTCGACGCGGTACACCGCCACACCGACCCCGAGCCGCGGGAACTCAAGCGGGCGGCGCCGGAGGACCGCGACGACGGATAGGACGCTCAGTCCTTGCCGCGGCTCTTAGCCGGCACGCTTTCGCGCGGCGGTGGCCAATCGACGAGCATGACCCTGTCTGGCCTCGTGAGGTGTTCTCGGATCTGACGGGCGTCCTTCTCCGACAGATTGACCAGCACGGCGGTCTGGGCCAAGTCAAGCATGGGGGCATCGGAGGCGCTGTCCCCATAGCAAGCGACGATCTCGCCGTCGACGCCGGATTCTACGAGCATGTCGACTTTCCTCGCACCGTGACAATGGCGGTCCGCGACCAAGCCTCCCGCGCGCCGCCTCAGCGTCGAACCGACGACGTGTATCCGGGGATCGATCGCGTGGCACAGTGGAACGGCGAGATGTTCCGCGCATGCGGTCACGACGGCGACGTGGTCGCCGGCAAGGAAGTGTTTCTCCAGCGCATCAGCTCCGCCCGGCCTGATCCGGCCGGCGATACCGAGGCCATCCAGGTAACGCTGCACGAACTCCGCCAGCGCGACGTCGCCTATTCCTACTGTGCCCAGCCACAACAGCAGCGAACCCGCGTGGATCCGCCACGTCCGGCGAACGAGCAGAACGCCGATCACCGGCAGGAGCACGACGGCACCAGCCATGCGGACGGGGTTGCGCCGTAGCAGGTGGATGGTGAAACGCTCGAACGAGTCGTGATCGAGGACCGTGTCGTCAAGATCGAACAACGCCCAGGTCATGCCTTCCTTCCCGGTCTCCTCAGAGAGCCACTGGCCGATCGGGTGTCCACGTTCCGATGACTGCTTCGGACGTCCCCACAGTGTCCGGCGCAAGCTTTCCGGGCCTGGCTCGATTTCTCAAGCCGGGCTGCGAACGGCGGCGGCGTGCGCGGTCGCGGAACCCCAGCCGCTGCGGTCGCGGAGCCCGACTCCCGCATGTGCGGAACTCATGGACCGCGATTGCGGAGAATGAGGGCATGCTCCATGTTCGGCTCATTGCTCCAGCTCGTCTCACGGACAGCGTCGTCGCGCTCGCCGACGGGTCCGCTGCGATCGTCAACGTTGTGACGCTCCGCGGCGCGGTGTCCTCACCCGCCGGCGATCTCATCGAGTTCGATCTGGTTCGCGAAGGAGCCGACGCCGTCCTCGCCGAGCTGCGGCGACTCGGGCTGGGCGAGGCCGGCACCATCGCAGTGAACGACATCGACCTGATGATCTCCGCCGACGCCGACGCGGCCGGCAGAGCAGTGCCGGGACGGTCGGAGGACGCCGTCGTCTGGGACGAACTTTCCGCGCGGACCGGCGCCGACGCGGAGCTGAGCTGGTCGTTCCTGGCGTTCCTCACGCTGGCGACCCTGCTGGCGGGTATCGGCGGCGTGCTGGATCAGCCGATCCTGATCGTCGGCGCGATGGTGCTGGGACCGGAGTTCGGAGCCATCGCCTCGGCGTGTTTCGGCGTCGTCCGCCGGGAGTGGGGCCGGATCGCATCGGCAGGGACGACACTTCTGGTCGGGTTCGTGTTCGCGATCGCCATCACGGCGGCGTGCGCCCTGGCGGGAAGGCTGCTGGGCTGGGTCGAGCCCGAGGTGCTCGGCCATCGCCCACTCACCGGCTTCTTCTTCCACGCCGATCGATGGTCGTTCGTCGTGGCCGTGCTCGCGGGGATCGCAGGCATTCTCGCCATCACCTCGGAGAAATCCACGTCGCTTGTCGGCGTCTTCATCTCGGTGGCGACCATCCCCGCCGCGGGTAACATCGCACTCGGCTTGGCCTTGTCACACTGGTCCGAGGCGGGGCGGTCCGCCATTCAACTCGGGGTGAACCTCGCCGGCCTCACGATCGCCGGCATCCTCACACTGCTTGTGCAGCGCGCATTATGGTCCCGGTTCGGCCTGCGCCTGCCATCGCTTGCCCAGCCGACACCCTCAGCGCCGTCATCATCGCCAACGGACTCAGCCGGTCGATGAACCGGTGCTCCGACGCAGGGCTCGGCGCTTGGCGTCGTCGTGTGCCCGATGCAGGAGACGGGTCGCCAACGCGTATGTCCTGACACCTAGGTTAGTGATCGCGACCCAGCCTTGTGCCCGATACAGCGGGTGCGGGAGCACGGTGTCGGTAGCCGTGTAGTCCCAGAGCTTCGCCGTGCTTCGGGGGCTTTCGCCCGTAAGCTCGACGAACGCACCGGCGCCGACGTGCATGTTCACGCGCCAGCGATCAGGATGGTCAAGGTCGCACAACGCATCGTCGGGATAATTCTTCGTGACGATGGTGGCGTAGGGCTGCTCACGCTCCGGAACGCGGCCATCCGGGGCGTAGTAGAAGAAGTGGTCGCCCCAGGCGATCTCGGGGAAAACGCTGCCTTCGGCGGGGGCGAGCTCGAGCACGCCGTCGAACGCCCTGACCGTCTCGAGAAGTTGTTCCATACTCATGGGTTCAAGCGTGAACTTGAAGTGCTTATGGAGGGTTCGCATGATCAGAGCGAGCGAAGCGGCCTCACCCATGACCACGGCTGCCGTCGCGGCGGCGACCGGCTACAGCGCACAGCAGGTCCGGGATCTGGAGGCGCTAGGCGTGGTCCCGGATGCAGCCAGGTCACATACCGGGTACCGGCAGTTCTCTGCGGCGCACGTCTGTGCCCTTCGCGCGTACCGCGACCTCGCGCATGCCGTGGGACCTGTCGACGCGCGAAAGGCGATGCAAGCGATTCGCACCCTGCCGCCCGAGCAAGGGGTTGCGTTGATATGCGGACTCCACGCTAAGCTCAACGACGAACGTTCGCAGGCACTCGCAGCGCGCTCTGCGCTGGAGTCCATCCGGGCCGAGGCGACGACCGACGCGGAGCCCGTCGACGGGGACGCCATGACCATCACGGAGTTGTCGCAGGCCCTCGGGGTCAAAGCGTCCACGCTCCGCTTCTGGGAGAAGGTCGGACTGGTAGCACCCGACCGGGTCACGACGCGAGCAGGGACGGCACGGCGCTACACCCTTTCCGCCATCCGGGAAGCGCGCATCACCGCGGCCCTCCGAGCAGGTGGCTACCGCATCCCGGACGTGCAGAAGGCGATCACAGCAGTCCGCGACCTCAACGATGTGAGCCACTCACTCGCCGCGCTCGACACGCGACTGGAGGCCATCGCCCAACGCGCACTCGCTCTTCTACGCGCAGGAGCCCTGTTGGCAGGGATGATCGAATCGGCCCGGGCAGCGTGAACCACAGAACGTCAGGCTGATCATCCAGCGTAGCGCTGTCCTGATGGAGAAATCTCTATACCCGACGTGCACCGGTATCTGTTCGACTGGACGACATGGCAACCAGATCCTCTAGCCCAGTCCTGGTCCCGGCGCGTGAAGGCAGAGCCTTCACCGTCAGCGCCGGTCAGCGCATCCGGATCAGCGACGTCCAGGGTGGCCAGGTCGGCGACGTGTTCGCGTTCGCGGCGGACAACCCGGCCGAGCACCATAGCGCCGCGCACACCCGGGCACACGTCGACCGGCTCTTTCCCGCACCTGGCGAGCAGTTCGTCACCACACGACGTCGGCCCATTCTGACCCTCATCGACGACACGTCGCCGGGCCACCACGACCTCCTCATCCCGGCATGCGATCCGGCGCGATACGCGGCGCTCGGAGCCGACCGTCACGCGTCCTGCGCGGAGAACCTCCACGCCGCGCTTGCTCCGCTCGGCATGCGCATCGACGTCGTGCCGCAACCGATCAACGTCTTCATGCACATCCGCGTCAACGCCGATCAGACGCTGAGCTGGCTACCCGCAGAGACACGGTCCGGCGACGCGGTCACGTTCGAGGCCGCGCTCGACTGCATCGTCGTCGTCTCGGCATGTCCGCAGGACCTGGTCGGGATCAACGGCGGCCGGCCGACGCCGCTCGCCGTCCACGTCTCCGATCCGGTCGCCTGAGACTGACCTGACCCCGCGCGACACTGCCCGACCGGTCCGCAACGCCACCCTGCACCCGTTTCTTCACCAGCGAGGTTCACCATGACATCCAACTCCACCGTGCCCATGCACCCGGCCCTCAAGCCTGCGCAGATCGGCCCGCTCGAACTGCTGAATCGCCTCGCCGTGGCTCCGATGACCAGAGTGTCCGCGACGCCGGACGGCGTGCCCACCCGGCAGATGGCCGAGTACTACGCCTCGTTCGCGCGAGGCGGGTTCGGCCTGATCATCACCGAGGGCACCTACACCGACCTTCGATACAGCCAGGGCTACCTGAACCAGCCCGGCGCGGTCACCGACGAGCACCTCGCCGGATGGCGCACGGTGACCGACGCCGTCCGCGCCGAGGGTGGCACGCTGATCGCGCAACTGATGCACGCGGGCGCGCTCTCCCAGGGCAATCGCTACACGGATGAGACCGCCGGCCCGTCCGCCGTCCGACCCCGCGGAGCCATGCTCTCCGAGTACGGCGGCGAAGGCCCGTGGCCGATGCCGAAGGAGATGAGCGCCGCTGACATCGACGAGGCCATCACCGGATTCGTCCACGCCGCCCGGCAGGCGCACGAGGCCGGATTCGCCGGCGTCGAGCTCCACGGCGCCAACGGCTACCTGCTGGATCAGTTCCTCACCACCTACACCAACCAGCGCACAGACTCCTACGGCGGCGACGTGAACAACCGGGTCCGGCTCATCTGCGAGGTCGCGTCCGCGGTCCGTACGGCCGTCCCGGCCGGATTCGTCGTCGGCGTCCGGCTCTCCCAGACCAAGGTGAACGACTTCGAGTACCGCTGGCCCGCCGGCACCCACGACGCCGAGATCATCTTCCGCTCCCTCGCCGCCACCGGAGTGGACTACCTGCACATCGCCAGCGAAGGACGGGACTGGATCGAGACAGCCCGTCTGGACACCGGCGACACGATCACCGCTCTCGCCCGACGACACACCGGGCTCCCCGTCGTCGCCAACGGCGGCATGCACCGCCCCGATCAGGCAGCTCGGGTGCTGGACGAAGGCCACGCCGACATGCTCTCGATCGCCCGCAGCGCCCTGAGCAACCCCGATCTGCCGCGCAAGCTCGAAACGGGCGAAGAGCCGGCCGACTTCGACCACGCGATGCTGCACCCGATGGCGACACTCGACAACGCCGCCCGCTGGGCCGCTAGACGTCTGGCCGGTCGGCGGCTGTGATCGTGCCGGCGGGCGCGCGGGTGAGCCCGCCGTCGTCGGACGAGTAGACCCACTCACAGCCCGCCGTCGTCGCCAGGAAGCGAACGTCGAAGCCGGACGTGACCTCCTGCTGCGGATAACGCGGCAGGATCCAGAGCTTCATCAGCACCAGGTAGAGGACGAAGCCGAGCGGCAGCCCGACGATGTAGGCGTAATCGAGCAGCACGACGGCGACACCGCCGGCCGCCGCCCAGGCGATGATCCCCGCCGGGTTAACCCCGCCGGCGAATCGGAACTGCCCGTCCGCCCGGTACAGGTCCGGCACGTTGAGCCGGCGACGCCGGACGACGTAGTAGTCGGCGAGCATGATCCCGCCGAGGGCGCTGAGCACCGCGCCGTAGTAGTTCAGGAACGTGAACAGGTTCTCCAGGATCAGCCACGGCATGGCCAAAGTCCCGACGACGCCGGCGAGAGCCACGGCGACCGGATACGACAGCCGCGGCGCGCCGGCGTTGACGAACGTCAGCGCCGCCGGGATGAGGTTCGCGGCGTTGTTCGTCGACCACTGCGCCAGGATCACCAGCGCGAGCAGCACGAAGAGCGTGAACCCGGTGCTGGTCTCCTGGATCACGCTGACCGGGTTCCAGTCGCCGGCGGCGATGAAGGAGACCGCTCCGATCAGGGCCACGAATGCCTGGGTGATCGGCAACGCCAGGAACTGCGCCGCGAAGACGTGCTTGTTCCGGCGGACGAAGCTACCCGCGCCGGCCTCGGTGCGCAGGAACCGGGTGAGGTTCGGGATGTCGACCGCCAGCGCCGACCAGAACGCCATGTTGCCGACGAACAACACCAGGATCGAGATCTGCTCACCGCCGGCGAACGTCCAGATGTTGTGCCCCTCGGCCGACGCGAGATCCTCCAGGGTGAAGTACATCCAGATCGACACGGCGATGATCGCCGGTGCCGCGATCGACGCCAGCCGCTCGACGGCTTTGATCCCCAGCGCCGTGTTGACCACCTGGACCACCGCGAACACGGCGTACCAGAGCGGCCACGACGAGAAGCCGGTGAAGTACTCGACGATCCCGTTGATGGCGAGTGCACCCAGGTAAGTCTGAATGCCGAACCAGATCGCCGCCACGATCCCCCGGGATATCGCCGGCAGGTGCGTGCCGACGGTGCCGAATGGGGCGCGCAGGTAGACGGCGAAGGACAGGCCGTGTTCGGTGCCGATGTCCGCCGTGAGCGTCATGACCACGGCAAGCACCAGGTTCGCGAGCAGGATGGTGGCGACCACGGTGCCCAGGGGCAGACCGGAGACGCCAGTGGCACCGAGCGAGAAGGTGGCGATGATCACCGCCATGCCCACCCAGATGTAGACGAAGCCGAGGGTGCCGAACTGCCGCCCGGCCAGCGTGACCGGCAGGATCGACTCCTCGAGCAGGTGGTTCGGCTCGCCACGGCCGGTATCGTGCGAGGTGGAACGTACAGGCGGAACTGCAGACATGGAACTCACCTCGTTCTGGGACGCGTTCTGGGATGGTCAGCTACGGGGACGCGGGTTACGGGCGAGAAAGTCGGCGGCGATCTCGTCGAACGTGGTCCAGCGGACGCCGTCGTGGCCGTTGATGTGCTCGATCAGCCGCTCCAGCATGAGCAGCACCTGCGGCCGCCCGGAGACGTCGGGGTGGATCGTGAACGTCACGACGCCGTAGTCCATCTCCCGGTAGACCCAGTCGAACTGGTCCCGCCACAACTGCTCCACATCGCGCGGGTTGACGAAACCGTGGCTGTTCGGGGCGGACTTGATGAACATCATCGGAGGCAGGTCGTCGAGATACCAGTTGGCCGGGATCTCGACCAGGCCGGTCTCCTCGCCCCTCACCAGCGGGCTCATCCACTCGTCGGCCGAACGCGTGTAGTCGATCTTCGACCAGCGGTCCCCGACGCGCACGTAGTACGGCGAGAAGTCGTTGTGCATCAGCGAGTGGTCATAGGTGATGCCGTGATCCAGGAGGAGTTGCGCGGTGGCCGGGGAGAACTCCCACCACGGCGCGACATAGCCGGTGGGGCGCTTGCCGGCTAGGCTCTCGACGAGCTCGATCGACCGTTCCAGCACGGCCGTCTCCTGCTCGACACTCATCGCGATCGGGTTCTCGTGCGAGTAGCCGTGCACGCCGATCTCGTGACCGGCTTCCGCGACCGCCTTCATCTGGTCCGGGAACGTCTCGATCGAGTGCCCCGGGATGAACCAGGTGGTGGTCAGGTCGTACCGGCGGAACAGCTTCAGCAGCCGGGGTGCACCTACTTCTCCGGCGAAAAGCCCGCGCGAGATGTCATCGGGTGAGTCCTCCCCGCCATACGAGCCGAGCCAGCCCGCCACGGCGTCGACATCCACGCCGAACGCACACAAGATCTCCTTGGCCATGCCTCTCTCCTCCTCGCTGTGTCCTGCCTGCTCCGGACTGACGTCCGGGCCTTATTCCTGTCCGCGTAGCCCCCCACGCGCCTTCTTCTTCAGCCGTGCCGGGCCACGAGGTCGGCGACGCCGGCCTGCGAGCCGGCCGTGGCGAGTGCGAGCGCCAGCACCAACCGGGCGTGCGCCGGCCGTAGCGTTCCGCCGAGAATCGCCCCGGATCTGACCAGGTCAGCGCCTCCACCGGCGCCGCCGTACCGGGGGACGACCGGCCCGGCGCCGGTCCGCGAGGTGACCACGGTCGCGATGCCGACCTCCACCGCCGCCCGGATCTCCTTCGCCATGGACGGCGGCACATTACCGGCGCCCAGGGCCGCCACGACGATGCCGCGCGCGCCGGCCTCGATGGCTGCGCGTACCAACGTCCCGTCGGCGCCGGCGTAGGCAGAGACGACGTCGACGCGCGGCAGCGGAGCGTCGAGCACGGACAACGCGAACCCGGCCGGGCGATCCGGGCGGGCGACCACGCGAACATCCCCGCCGTGGCAGATGGCGACCGGCCCGGACGATGGGGCAGCGAACGCGTCGGCGGCCAGCGTGTGCGCCTTGGTGGCGAACCGCGCCGGCCACGCATTGCCGGCCATGCAGATCGTCACGCCGGCGGTTCGCATACCCGGGTGTGCCGCGAGCCGCACCGCGTCGTTGAGGTTGCGCGGCCCATCCCGGTCGGCCTCACCGGCATGGCGCTGTGCGCCGGTGAACACGATGGGGGTCCCGCCGGCGTGCACGAGGTCGGTGAGGAACGCGGTCTCCTCCATCGTGTCCGTGCCGTGGGTGACCACGACCCCGTCGTTCGCGCCGGCCGCCACGACGGCGGATCGCGCGATGCGGCGGAGTTCCTCGTCGCCGATGCCGTAGCTGCCCACCCGCACGATCTCCTCCGCCTGCACGGCGACCCCGTCGACGTCGACGGCCGTGAGCAGCTCGTCCGGCCCGTCGCTGGCGACCACATCGGCGCCGCGTGGCCGGGAGGCGATGGTTCCTCCGGTGGTCAGGACCTTGACCCGGGGCATCCGTCCGGCGTCGCGCTCCGGTGGCTGTTTCGGTCCGCTCACACGACCAGCTCCTTGTTTCCGCCGTGTTGCAAGCGATGGCGCAATCGATTGTGCATCCGTTCGTGGAACAATAGGGTCAGCTCGCAAAGCCGTCAAGAGTCAGCGGAGGACCTTTCACAGGTGAGCAGGTCAGAGAGGGAGACGCCGGGCAGCCCAGAGAACGGCGCCGCCGGTACGGCAGCAGGACCTGTCGCCGGGTTCCGCACCGGAGGACCAGTCACGCTGCGGACCATCGCCGAGCGAGCAGGCGTCCATCCGTCCACCGTCTCGCGGGCGCTGAAGCGCTCCGCCGGCGGAGACGAGACCGCCCGGCGCATCCGGGAACTGGCGGCCGAGCTCGGATACCGCCCGGATGCGGCCGCCGCCAGCCTGCGCACCCGCCGGTCCGGCGCGGTCGGCGTGCTCGTGCATCGGCTCACCGACGTCGTTCAGGCGATCCTGTTCGAGGCGATCGAGCACACGGTGCTGGAGCTGGGCTACCAGGCCATCGTCGCCAACACCTACGACGATCCGGACCAGCAGCGCCGCCGTGTCGAGCTGATGCTCACCCGCCGGGTGGACGGACTCATCCTGGCCGATGCCCACCTCGACCGCAGCTACGTCGACTGGGTCGCGGAGCTCGACATCCCCTTCGTGCTGGTCAACAGGCACGCCGGGGACTATCCGTCCGTGACGCTCGATGACTACCTCGGCGGACGGCTGGCCGGCTCCCATCTGGCCGACCTGGGACACGCCCGCGTCGGCGTGCTGCGCGGGCTGCCCCACTCCAGCGCGTCGAGCGAGCGGATGGCCGGCTGCCTGGACGCGTTACGCGAGCGCGGCGTCGACGTTCCCGAGGACGCCGTCGAGGCGACCACCCTCGACGCGTCGACCGGCCGCGAGGGGATGCGGCGCCTGCTGGAGCGTCGGCCGGACACCACCGCCGTCTTCGCCGTCAACGACTTCGATGCGCTCGGTGCCGTGATCGCGCTGCGGGAGGCCGGACGCGAGCCCGGCGTCGACGTCGCCGTCGTCGGCTTCAACGACGTCCCGGTGGCCGAGGCCGCGCAGCTGACCACGGTCCGCAGCCCGCACGCCACCATGGGGGCGGCCGCGACGCGCATGCTGATGGACGTGATCGAGGGACGTCATGTGGAGAGCATGCGGCTGTCCCCGGAGCTGATCGTCCGTGCCACCAGCTGCCCACCGCCAACCCCCAGCCCCAACCCACCCCAGCCCTCAGCCCAGCCCCATGATCATCGAGGATCCGCGGTGCTATAACCCCCTGAATCCTCGATGATCACGAGCGTCGGCGGTCTCGATCGCGCGCAGGGCGAGGAACAGGTCCACCCGGTCCTCTGTACGCATCACGTCTCGGCCGCACAGCTCGGCGATCTTGGCGATCCGGTTGCGCAGCGTGTTGACGTGGACGTGCAGCGCCTCGGCGGTCTGCGCCCAGTGCCCGTCGTGATCGAGGAATGCGCGCACCGTGGCTTCCAGCTCGCTGCCGCGCTCGTCGTCATGCCGACGGATCGGGCCGACGACGTTCCACGCGAACCGGCGCAGCGTCGCCGGATCCTGCAGTCCGAGCAGCATGTGGTACGTCCCCAGCGAGTCGAAGCTGGCCACCCGCGCGCCGGGTGGGCGGCGCCGCAGCACACGGCAGGTCTCCCGAGCCTGGTGCAGCGCCGTCCGCACTGTCCCCACCCCCGTGCCCACGGAGCCGAGCCCGACGGCCACCCCGGTGCCGGAGCCGTCGCCGAGCGATGTCGCCAGTCGTTTCGCCATGGCGGTCACGTCGTCGTCGGGCCCGCGCGCCGGCAGGATGACCGCGACGTCCTGCGGACCACCGGCGACGACGGCCGGCGTCGCCTCGACGACGAAGAACTCCCGCACCGCCTCGACCAGATCCATCGGGGTCGTGTCCACCGAGCCCGGGTTCACCGAGCCTGGATCCACCGCGCCGGGGTACGACGGATTCGGGCTCGTTGACGCTGCGCTTACGGGATCGGCGACGGCGATCGCCCACGCGGTGAGCCAGCCCTCGGGGTCGATACCGAACCCTTCCAGCCGATCGGCGACCAACCGCTCATCGGTCGAGGTCGAGGAGACCATGTCGAGCAGTTCGCTGGAGAAGCGCATCTCGATCGCCTGGGCCAACTGCGTCCGCGCGAGCTCGAGGCTGACGAACTTGGCCGCCTGCTCCACGACGGCGCGCTGGCCGGCATCCAGCTGGTCCATCGCCGTCAGGCAGATCAGGGCAGCGTCCGCACCGCCCAGCGCTCCGCAGAGAAACACCGCGGCCGGTCCGCGCCGGTCAAAGCGGACGTCCAACGGTGGCGGATGCGCGGCGAGAGCCTCGGCGACCCGGCGACACTCGCGGTCGTCGAGCGCCGCACCGGCGAGATGTCGCCCCATCCGATCGACGACGGCGGTCTCCAACTCTGGATGGTCGCGGCCGAGCACCTCGAGAACTCCGGCGACGCCGCCGCCTCGCGACACCGAGTCGGCGAGGGCGTCGCTGCGCCGGACGGTCCGGGTCAGCTCCTGCTGGCGCTGCTCGGCATAGGCGTCGGCCGCCGCCCGGGATAGCTCGGTGAACGGCACCGACACGGCCAGCTCCAGGAGGGCAACGTCGGCCGCACGACAGGCGTCGACAAGCTCGGCTGGCGTCGCCGGGGTCTGGGTGCGCAACCCGAACACGATCCCCGCACCGCCCGCCCGCTGGACGTGACCGACGAACTCGGCAGCCGATTCCGCGCCCTGAAACCAGAGGCCGTTGGTCATGACGAGCTCGCGCTCGCGCAGATACGGAGATGGATCGAGCAACTCCGTGTTGTGCACCCAGCGAACCGGCTCGTCGACCGCGCCCGGCGCGCCGCTGACCAGGAGCCGCAGCCGCAACGACCGATCGGCGACGAGCGAAGCGATAGTGAACACGGCTGTCACTCTATCCATGGCATGTGTCGATCTACTGGATGTTCCTCTATTCGCGCCAGGCGTCGCTGCTGCTTCGCCCGCCATTCAACTCGGGGTGAACCTCGCCGGCCTCACAATCGCCGGGATCCTCACGCTGCTCGTGCAGCGCTCACTATGGTCCCGGATCGGCCTCAGGCTTCCGCCTGTCGCGCCGCCGACGCCGACCGCGACCGCAGCATCATCGACGCCAGCCGCCACCTCGGGCCACGCCACAGATTCCTAACCTGCCGACGCACGTCGGTCCACTGAGCTGCTCAATCCCACATGAGGCGAAGAGCAGATCCAGGGCGACGTCCGGACGGTCCCGATGCTCAAGCCGAACTGTGGCAAGGCGTCCAGTACGCCACCCCACTTCACCACCGGGTGACGAGCGGCGCGTCGGGTTCGCGCTGCCGCCAGGCTTCGGTGAGGCGGACGAGGCGGGCGGGCGCGGCGATGCCGAATACCATTGCGACCTTGCCGCCCGCGGTCTCGAACGTCACCGTGCCGACGACCTGGTCGTCGACCACGAACAGGATGGCGGGAGCGCCGTTGACGAGCGCGTAGTGGACGGTGGGCATATCGCCGGCAAATCGCCGTCGCACGGATGCAGGGTTGAAGCCTGCCAGTGCGACAGCGGCGATGTGCCGCGGAGTGCCGTACCGCAGTAGCTTCTGGGTCAGGCCGGCGCCGTCGGAAATCGCGATCGCGTCGTCGGTGAGCAGCGCAACCAGCCGTTCGGTGCGGCCCGAGGAGGCAGCGGCGAGGAACTCCTCGACTATCCTGCGGGCGGAGACCGGGTCGACTTCGCCGCCGCCGCGGCGCGCGGCGGTGATGCGGCGCCGGGCCCGGTGGAGGTGCTGCTGGCTCGCGGACTCGGTGATGCCGAGGATCTCGGCGATCTCGGTGTGCCTATAGGAGAACGCTTCACGCAGGACGTAGACGGCCCGCTCGAGGGGCGACAGGCGCTCCATGAGCGTGAGCACGGCCAGTGAGACCGATTCGCGCCGCTCGAATGAGTCGGCCGGGCCGAGCATCGGGTCGCCGTCGAGCAGCGGTTCGGGCAGCCAGGCGCCGACGGTGCGTTCGCGGCGGGCCGACGCCGAGCGGAGCCGGTCGAGGCACAGGTTTGTGACGATCTTGGTCAGCCATGCTTCCGGTACCTTGATCCGCTGCCGGTCGGCGGCCTGCCAGTGCAGGAACGCATCCTGCACGATGTCTTCGGCATCGGCGGCGGAGCTCAACATCCGGTACGCCAGCGAGGCCAGCCGGTTCCGGCTGGCCTCGAACAGGCTGGTGTCGAAGCCATCAGTGGCGGTGCTGTCCACGCGGATCACCCTATGGGCTGGGCTCCTCATCAACGATGATTGCCGTCATCCGGAGCCAGGAGCGAGAACGCCGCCCGCAGACTCGGAAACGACAACAGGCACCCAGGCGATCATCGGGCGGCGACGACCTCGGTGTCCTCTGCCTCGTTCGACGTGGCCGCGGGGACGCTGTTCTTCGGGCCGCGCAGGGCGATGTAGACGAACAGCACGGCCATAACGGCGACGCCTGCCCACATGGCCTGCTGCCAACCATCGATGTAGGACTGCCTTGCGGCGTCGACCAGGTCCTGCGCGCGTGAGCCCGCGCCGCCGGCGGCCTCGAGTGCGGTGGCGATGCCTTCCCGTGCGGGGCCCGCGGTCTCCTCGGGCATGCCGTCCAGCCGGTCGTCGATGGCGTTGCGGTAGCCGGCCGTCAGGATGGCGCCGAGCATGGCGATGCCGAGTGCGGTGCCGAATTCTCGGGTGACGTCGTTGAGGGCGGAGGCGACGCCTTGCTTCTCGCGCGGCAGGGAGAGGGTGATGGCCTCGGTGGAGGGCACCATGGCCAGGCCCATGCCGAAGCCCATGACGACTATGCCGGGCAGGATCGACAGGTAACCACCGTCGACGGAGACCAGCAGGGCCATCAGCGCCAGGCCGACGCCGGTCAGCACGATGCCTGCGGACATTGTCGAGCGGGGACCGGCCCGCACGGCCAGCCTGGGCGCAAGGCCGGAGGCCATCATCATCGCGACCGCCATGGGCATGAGCGCCGCCGCGGACAGCAGCGCCGACCAGTCGACCACGGCTTGAAGGAACGGGAAGAGGACCACGAAAATGCCCGACTGGACACCGAAGACCACGAGTAGCGTGATCGAGCCGCCGGCCAGGCCGCGGTCACGGAACAGGCGAACGTCCAGCAGCGAGGCGTCCCGGCGGCGCAGTTCCCAGGACACGAAACCGGCTGCGGCGAGGAGGCCGACGGCGAGACTGACCAGGGTCGCGGTAGCGCTCCAGCCGCGCTCCGGTCCCTCCTGCAGGCAGAAGATGAGGGCGGCGACGGCGACGATGGATATCAGTGCGCCGATGGTGTCGAAGGCGTGGCCGGAGCGCTCGCGGGAGTTGGGAACCGACGTCAGCGTCATGGCCATGGCTACGACGATCAGCGCGATGGGCAGGGCGAACAGCCAGCGCCAGTCGGCGACGTCGACGAGAAGGGCAGAGAGGAACATGCCCAGGATGCCGCCACCTCCGGCGACGCCGGTCCACACGCCGATCGCCTTTCCACGCTGCTCCTCGGGGAAGGTGGAGGTGATGACGGCCAGGGTGATGGGCATGATCGTTGCTGCGCCGATACCGCTGGCCACGCGCGCGCCGATCAGCACCTCGGCGGTCGGGGCCAGGGCCGCCACCACGTTCGACACGCCGAAGACGGCCAGCCCGGCGATCAGCATGGGCTTGCGGCCCAGTCGGTCACCGATCGCGCCGAGCGGCAGCAGCAGTGCGGCCAGGGCGAGGGTGTAGATGTTGATGATCCACAGGACTGTGTCGTGCGAGGTGTCGAAGTCGACGGCCATCTGCGTCTGGGCGACGTTCAGCCCGGACACCGACGCGATGACAGCCATCAGCGCCATCGAGACGGCGATCAGGATCACGCGCAATTGACGCGCAGCCGGCGCGCCCTCGCGGCTCCCGTCCGCGGGTGCCGCCTGTGCAGAGTTCGTACTCATGGATTCCTCTTAAGAAAGGGCATGCACAATCAGCCCGGAGCAGGACCGGTTGCCGTGTGCATGGGCGGTGAGATGGGGACCTGCGTCTGAATGGTGACCGCGAGGATGCGACGTGCCACGAACGTGCCGCCGGTGCTGAAGGCGTCGATGCGGTGCTTCATACGTTGCTCCTGTCGGTTCCTCGCTCTCGGTGAATTGAGCGGAACTGCGCCTCGATTGCTGACAGGAAGCGTGTGTGGCATGAGTCACAGAGCGACGGGAGCGCTGACCAACGATGCTCGCGACGCCGCGGCTAGGTGGGTGTAGGCCGAGCTGAGCGACGTGATCTGATGCCGATCACCGTCGGCATCGACCGTCATGCTCGCCATGCGGAAGATTCCCGTTGGCTAACTCGCCGAACTCGTCGCATCACATCCGCACAACTGGTCGTGCCGAACATTGGCCGTGTCGAGGCCGTCCGTGGCATGTCACAAATCACCGAGCCACTTCGTCTCACATGTCGCAGACACCACGGGAAGACCGAACGCGTCTCCAGGGAAGGTGCGAACTTGATGGACCCTGCTGAGCTCCTGCCGATCGTCGTTGCTGGTCGGCGCGCTGGCGCAATCCGGAGGACTTTCGTCCACCTCGCGCTGGGACGCGAGGGCTCCCGCTGCGCGGGCACGACGCTCACGCGTGTCGAGCGCTGCTCATCGCCACCGCGCTGATCGCCTTGTCCATCGGGCTCATCCGCGTCGCCTGACTCTGGCCCACGACGATCGACGGAGGAAATGAAGATGATCTTGGTGACCGGTGCAACCGGAAATGTGGGGTCGGAGCTGGTTCGTGCGCTGTCCGAGGCCGGCAAGCAGGTGCGCGCGCTTACGCACAGCCCGACGGATGCCTCCGTAGTGCCCCCCGGCGTCGAAGTCGTGACCGGTGATCTGAACCGGGCGCAGAGCCTGACCGCCGCTCTGACCGGGGTCGACCGGATCTTCCTGCTGCCCGGCTACCAGGACATGCCCGGCATGCTGACGCTGGCCCGGCGGACCGGAGTACGGCAGGTCGTGCTGCTTTCCGGAGGCTCCGCCGCACTCGCGGACCTCAACAATGCGGTGTCCCGCTACATGACCCTCGCCGAGCAAGCCGTGCGCGAGTCCGGGATGCCGTGGACCCTCCTCCGGCCGCGGGCCTTCATGTCCAACGCCCTGCGCTGGCGGCCGCAACTCGCGGCCGGCGACGCGATACGCGTGCCGTTCGCCGACGTCCCGGCCGCCGTCATCGACCCGTACGACATCGCGGCCGTTGCGGCCCAGGCACTGATCACCGACGACCACGAAGGCCGGATCCACGAACTGACCGGACCACAGCCCCTCCTGCCCGCCGACCAGGTCGCCGTGCTCGCCTACGTACTCGGACGCGACCTTCGCTGCCAGGGCCTGACAGACGCCCAGGCACGAGAGGAGATGAGCCGGACGATGCCCCCCGAGTACGTCGACGCGTTCATCGACTTCTACGCCGAAGGCACTCTCGACGAATCAACAGTGTTCCCCACCGTCCGGGAGGTCACCGGGCACGAGCCGCGCACCTTCGAGCAATGGGCCCGAATCCACGCCCGCGCATTCCATTGAGCGCTTCGACATCACAGACCCGATCGCAGAGTTCGCTGACAGGACTTCGGCGGGGTTGCGGACGGTGTCGAGTTCACGCTGGGCGGCGTCTTGGTGAAGGAGGTCGGCCGGGTTGTGGTCGGCCTCCTCGGCGGTATGGAGGGCTTACCGTCGTCGCCCTATGTGAGCAACGAGCCGGCAGTCGGGCTGCCCCCCGGTCCAGGGCGTCGCGGCGGCGATCCTCGCCGTACCGCTGGCCGAACGGATGTGTCGACGCCTGGGGATCCCGACGTCGCACGGGACGCCTACGACGACGAGTCGAGGTTGAGCGACACGCCGTCGCCGGTGACGGTGAGCTGCTGCGCGCGCAGGCCGAGCGGCAGACCGGAGAGATCGGAGATCCGGTACGTCCCGGCTTGGTCGATCTCCACGTCGAGACCGGGCAGTTGCTCGCCGACGTCCACCTCATCGATCTCAGCGATGACCGAGTCGCCGTCCAGCCCTGGGGTGACCACGAGCGTCGCCGCTCCCTCCGGCTGCGCACGCACCTCCAGCTGCTCGGTCTCAGGCAACGGAATGACCTCGACGTCGACGAGTTGGCCGGGGAGAGCGTCGACGATGGCCTGTTCGAGGCCCTCGGATGGGACGTCGACGTCCATGACGGCGCTGGCGGCCGAGATGTCGTTTCCGCCGAGCCAGCGGGCATCGGTCAGCTCCGCGTGCGCGCTGGCACCGGTCATCGATCTGTAGCTGAGCCCTTGCGCGTCGATCTCCACGGTGGCCAGCTCGCGGTTGATGAGGCGCGGAATGACCGGGCTGGTTCCGAGCGAGACCTCGGCCGTGCCGCCCCACTCGTCGGCCACGAACGCGGCGATACGGTCCTTCACGACGGCGCGGGCGAGCAGTTCTGCACCGACGGCGAGGGCCGCCAGGACAAGCAGGACAACCAACCACACCCATGCGCGCGAACGCCGCCGTCGAGACCGTGCCATGTGTGCACAATACGGGCGCCGCCATCGGCAGCACCGACCCAGCCCACACTCCCCACCCTTCTCCCCCACCCCCATGATCATGAACACTTGCCGTGCTATGTGAACGGATACTGTTCATGATCATGACCCAGGGTGCGCGTTGCGGCGTCCGGATACCACGCATAACCTGGTGTCGGCGGTGTTCCACGCCTCACCTCCTCTCTCCGGTGCTCACGCCACCGGCTCCGTGGAGGCAAAGGGGACCACGAGTTCTCGGGACACAGGTGAGCATGCCCCATCCGGCGGGGTGACGAGAGCGTGAGTCTCGTAGCCGCGCCGTGAACAGGAGCATGTGATGACCAAGCAGAAGTCGTTCAAGACCCGAGTCCGCACTCGGATGGAGAAGACCGGCGAAAGTTACGCCGCCGCGCGTCGCCAGCTGCTCAGCAAGAACGACGAGGCGCCGAGTGAGCCGGCCGCCGAGGTTGCTCCGCCCGAACAGAACGGCGCCGTTCGAGCCCTACAACAGTCCGAGCAGTCGGCGCTGGAGCGCACCGGACGCGGCTGGGACCAGTGGTTCGCGCTCCTCGATGAGTGGAACGCCACTGCACGGGCGCACGCCGAGATCGCTCGGTGGCTCATCGAGGATCACGACGTGCCCGGCTGGTGGGCGCAGAGCATCACCGTCGCGTATGAACAGGCACGAGGCATGCGCGCGCCCGGGCAGCGCAGCAACGGGACCTTTTCCGCGACGGCCAGCAAGACCGTCGGCGTGCCCGTTGAGCGCCTGTTCGACGCCTTCAATGACGCCGTGCTCCGGGAGAAGTGGCTGCCGGGCGCAGCGCTGCACGTCCGTACCGCGACCGCACCGAAGACATTCCGGGCGGATTGGGCCGACGACGGGACCCGGATCGTCGCCGGGTTCACCGCGAAGGGCGACGCCAAGTCCTCCGTCGGCCTCGAACACGAGAAGCTGCCAGACGCCGAGGCGGCGGCCGAGATGAAGGCCTATTGGCGGGACCACTTCGGCGCCCTCAAGCAGCTCCTCGAGGCGTAACGGTTCGGCGTGACCGGGTGGGCACAGCGCCCGCTCAGTCGACGAGGACGGTGCGGGCGCTGTGCACGGTGAAGGTTTCCGCTGCCGTGTAGACGAGGGGTTCGATATCCGTGATCGGCGGGTTCCCGTCGACGTACAGGGTGACCTCCCAGGTCGCGGTCAGATCGACGTGGCCATCGCCTGACCTTGTGTACACGGCGTGTACGGGGTAGTGGCCGGGATTCGTGATCGGATCGGTGCCGTCATATCCATAACCGGGGCCTGTACCGCCAGAGCCGTTGCTCCACGACCACGCATACGACGGCTCGGCTTCGACACTCCCCGGAAGCGGATTCTCGATATCGAAACCGACCGTCCCTGGATCTTCGGTAGAAGCGATCACGGGCAGATTCACTACGGCATTCACCGCCGGGGCGACGTCGATCTCTGGCTCGGTGATCTGCTTATAGTGCTCCTCCAGAATTGAGACGACCTCCGCTTCGACGTTGGCGAGAGGTATCGGTTCTGCGCCTTGCCCCGCGGTCTGGCAGACACGATCCCGGCCCGGCCACGGCTCCCACGGATCGCTTTCGCTCTCCCTCCGATAGACGCGCACGTAGAGGCCGTACTCGCCGTCCTCTTCGCAGATAGCCTCGGCACACATGACATTTCCGGGAAGATCGGACTCGTTTGTCCGACAGCGGACGACGTAGCGCACCATCCACACCACGCCGTCCTCATCGATCGCCTCGCCACCCTGAGGCAGCGGCGTATCCGGGTAGAACGTCCGTGTGTTGCTGTCGTAGATGTATCCGACACCTTGACTATCCACCTCCGGCGTCGGCGGCGAAGGCGGGCACTCGCCACCCCACACGCCACAAGAGTGCGCAGGAACCACCATAACTGTGAAGTAGAGCATCAATACGATTGCACCTGAAAGGGAGATAAACTTCCGGCTCACAAAACCTCTCCCGATACGATGATCCAATCCCCAGCCTCGCTTCGAACCGCCTGGTAGACGCTCTGGACATCTACATATTCGTCAAACTCCTGGACAACCTCGCCTCCGGTCGTACGCAATGCACCTGAGGGCGAATCCATCACAGTCATAAATACCACCGACCCGCCTTCAATCGACGTCAGTTGGACGCTAGAGACTACAACTTCACCCGCGTCGAATACGAGGCCCTCATCATGCTTGCGCTTAGTCAGCTCATAACCATGCAAGCATTCTTGGCAACTGTCGGCGAACATCTCACGGCGTCGCTCCAGTGCGTCCTCTGAAGACCAGCTCTCATTTACGACGTCGATGTACTCTTCGAAGAATTGGGTGATCTCTGCTTCGATTTCCGCCGTTGGGTCGGGCGCCGGACTGGGGCCATCCGTCGCCTCGTCGGTTGCTGTCGCACCGGGGCTGTCGCTCGGTCCAGGGGACGGAGTGGACTCAGACTCGGCTACTGCTTCGCCGGTCGCGCTGGACGCGTCGGTCGGCTGGGCATCAGGCTCGTCATCTGAGCAACCAGCAAGTACGACGACTGCGCACAACAGTACGGCCAAGCATCGGCCAGGCGAGCCGAACCGGCGTGGACCGACTCCCAGCCACGCCCGGACGCGGGTAGACGTGGGCGCCGAACCCTCCGACGCGGACGTGGCATCAAGCCGCGCTCCGCGCCCCACCAAACGGCGCTCAAGATCATTCATGGCGGACAGAATAATCCCACGCACCCCAAGGCGCCAGACGCGCAACCGAATGATGACAAAGACGTTGACAACTTGTCCGATACGTCTGCCGTGCGCCAGTTCCTCCTTGTCACTCGTTCAGGGTGCCAAGGCTGATCCACCTACCCCCTCGCGCCCACATCGGCCGGCAGGCCGCCCACAAGCTTTGCCCACTTGTGAGCCGAGTCACCAATGACGCACGGCACCGTCGAAGCACAACACACACACGACCGAGGTGCACTCGCGTTCTCCCAGCGCACCGAGGTGGAGACGGAGCTCACATGGTCTGTTCATCTGACTCTTGGCGCTCTCTCAGGTTCGGTGTGAAGGATGGCAATCAACGACGAGACGACCCTCGTCATGAGGAGTGAAAATGTACGCGATTCCGACTGCAGCAGAGATCCTGGGCGTGACACCAGCAGCACTGGAGGCGGCCCTCGAGCGCGGCGAGACCATCGCCACGCTATCCAGATCCTGCGATGTCGACGTTGACACGATGACGGAATCCTTGGTCGACGCCGAGGTTCCGGATGTCGAAGCGCTGGCGACGATCGCCGGGTTCACATCCGACGAGATCGCGCAGTTCGCGGCCGAGTTACGCGCCTACCTCGTCGAGTTCGTCAACGAGGGCCAAGACGCCGCCGACAACCTGTTCGACAGCCCGGCACTCGTCGCCGCCTGACCACACGTAGCGCCCTGCGGTGCGAGGCCTCCCTCCCCACGCTCCGCGGGGCGCTCGCATACCTCACTCACTGCAGGAACTGCTGCGCGAACTCCTCCGACGGCGGGATCTCCGTGATCACGTCCACCAGCACACCCGACGGATCGGCCACGATGAAGTGACGCTGGCCGAAGTCCTCACTGCGCAGCGGTAAGACCGGCACCAGTCCGGCACCATCCACCAGCCGCCGATACTCGGCGTCCACATCGTCGACCTCGAAGTTCAGCAGCACCCCTCTGGCGACGTTCCGATAGCCGTCCGGAATGGTCGGATGGCCAGCGTCCAGGATCGCCAGCTCGTACGACGGATCGCCGTCGCGCCGCAGACTGACGTACCAGTCGGCCTCGAAGACCACGGCGAAGCCGAAGTGTTCCACGTAGAAGTGGCGACTCTCTGCCACCTTGTCCGTGCTGATCACGGGATAGAAGCTCGACAGTTTCATTGGTTTCCGCCTCTCAAAAGATACGTACCGTTGGTATGTTTCTTCTTCGAATCATAGATACATACCGTCGGTACGTCAACCGTTATGATCGGTCCATGCCCACGACGCCTCAGCCGACACGTACGACGCGGACCAAGGCACAGCAGCGCGAGGAAACCACCCGTGCCCTCGTCGAACATGCCCGACGCCTCTTCGCCGCCAAGGGATACGCGCACGTCAGCCTCACCGAGATCGTCCAGGCCGCAGGCGTCACCAAGGGCGCGCTCTACCATCATTTCTCCGGCAAGGACGACGTGTTCCGCGCCGTGCTCGAACACGTCCACGGCGAGGTGGCCGAGCGCATCGCCGACGCAGCTCCGGACGCCGACCCCTGGACACAGCTCGTCGCCGGATGCCGAGCTTTCCTCACCGCGAGCACGGAACCGGGGATTCAGCGGATCATGCTGATCGACGCCCCGTCCGTGCTCGGCTGGAGTGACTGGCGTGACCTGGACGCGGCCACCTCCATGCAACAACTCGAGGCCGCGCTGACGCAGCTGGTGGACGACGGCGTCATCGTCGACCAGCCGATCACGCCACTGGCCCACCTGTTGTCCGGGGCGATGAACGAAGCCGCGCTCTGGCTTGCCCGGTCTCCTAACCGCGACCGTGACCTAGAGGACACCATGGCCACGCTCACCCGCCTCCTCCAGTCGCTGCGCGGCTGACCATATCCGGCCAACCTCCCGCCGGAAACGGTCAACGTCTCAACGGTGCGCAGACACGGCAGCATCGCCGACTCTACGATTCCGTCATGCCGACGCACTTGGCGCTCGACGACCACCTTCAGGCACTGGCCGCCAGCGGGACGAGGCTCCGCGACGCCGCCGCCCGCGCTGGAGTGGCCGCCGCCGTGCCGACCTGCCCAGCCTGGGACGTCACCGACCTCGTCGCACATCAAGGCATGGTGCACCGGTGGGCCGCCGCCAATCTCCGCGGTGACGGAGACCATGACGCTGCCGCCTCGGAGTCGGAAGGCAAGGCGGCACCCGACATCTTGGCGTGGTTCACCGCAGGCCTGGACGATCTACTCGCGACGCTACGAGACACCACCGAGGACGCCGAGGCGATGGTGTTCCTGAAGGACGCACCGCCACCTCGCCGATTCTGGGCACGACGACAAGCACACGAGACGACGATCCACAGCATCGATGCCGTCGCAGCCGAGATCGGGCACGCACCGCTCGCGTCCGACGTGCCGCTCGACCCGTCATTCGCAGCCGACGGCATCGACGAGCTCCTCTGCGGTTTCATCCCGCGTCGCAAGAGCAGGCTGCGCTCACCCGAGCCGTTCGCCGTGCTGGTCACCACCATCGACACCGGTCACGCGTGGACCGTGCAGATCAGCGACGAGCCTGTCTTGACCACGGTCGGCGACACAGGAAACGCCCACGCGACGCTCACCGGTACCGCCGCCCAGCTGTACCTCGGCCTGTGGAACCGCGGCGACGAGCTCAAGGCCGACGGCCGAGACGACGTGCTCACCCTATGGCGCGACCAGGTACGCGTCCTCTGGCGCTGATCCGGACCAGCACCGGCTTCGCCTTCGCGGCCCTGCATCGCGCGAGTTCCGTATGGTGCGACGACCCCCGCGTGGTCCGACCTGCGGCGCTCGCGGCGCGAGACGGACGCTACGAGGTGGCGGACGAGCGCCGAGACGAGTGCAGGTAGCCGGTCAGTGCCTTGGCGTCGCGCACCGACTCCTCCAAGAGGTCGCGCATCGCCGCTTCAGCGGTTCCCGGCCGCTGTGCGCGCACGGCCTCCAAGACCGCCCGGTGGCTGGGTGTCGGATCGGGCACGCTCGGCCGGGCATGCACCAGTTCGTCCCGCTCGGCCAGCCCTACCTCGATCACCATCTCCATCCGCTGCAGCAGCTCGTTATGCGTCGCGGTCAGGAGCGCATGGTGAAACGCGAGGTCAGCCTCGATGTGCCCGTCGGCGTCGCCGTTCTGGAACGCCTCGGCCATGGCGTCAAGGGCGGCGTCCAGCCGTTCGAGGTCGTCGACCGTGCGTCGTTCCGCCGCGAACCGGGCAGACGCGGGTTCGACGATCGACCGCACTTCGGCCAGATCGTCGAGGAAGGCCAGGTCGTTCTTGCCCTTGAGCTGCCATCCGATGACGTCGGCGTCGAGCAGGTTCCAGCTACCGCGGTCGCGAACGTAGGTGCCGCGCTTCTGCCGGGCGTCGACCAGGCCCTTCGCGGCGAGGACCTTCAACGCCTCCCGGACCACCGTCCGGCTGACGTCGAACTCCTCCCCGATCGCACCCAGGTCCAGCCCGGAGCCCTCCGCATAGCGGCCGGACAGGATGCGCTGCGCGAGCTCGTGCACCACCTCGCCGTGCAGCCCGCGTCGCTGGTACACAGCCACTCTCGTCCTCCACCTACCCCACGATGCTCAACGGCCGGGGCCACCCTGCCGGCACGATCACCCGGCGCGGCCGGCGACGTCTGCGGATCGAGCTCTCCGACGTTCGCTGTGCAGGCCATTAAACCACGGAAGGTTACCATTAAATCTGATTAATCGCCTTTCACCACTCGGCGAAACTACCGTCCTCGTGGCGCCACACCGGCGAGCGCCACCGGTGTCCGACCTTGTCCGCCTGCCGCACCGCCTCCTCGTCGATCCGGATGCCCAGACCCGGCCCGAGAGGCCGCTCCACGTGACCGTCCACGAACCGGAACACGGACGGATCAAGCAGGTAGTCCAGCAGGTCGTTGCCGACGTTGTAGTGGATGCCCAGACTCTGCTCCTGGATCAGGAAGTTCGGCGTCGCGAAGGCGACCTGCAGGCTCGCCGCCAGCGCGATCGGCCCCAGCGGACAGTGCGGCGCCAGCACCGCGTCGCACGTCTCCGCCAGCGCGGCGATCCGTCGTACTTCAGATATTCCGCCGGCATGGGAGATATCCGGCTGCACCACACTCACGCCGGCCCGCAACGGACCGAGGAACTCGTGCCGGTCGAAGTAGCGCTCACCCACGGCGATCGGCACCGAGCTGGCCGCCACCAACGACGCCAGCCGCTCGTCGAATTCGGGCAGCACCGGCTCCTCGACGAACAACGGATGCAGCGGTTCCATCAGCGGCAACAGCCGTCGCGCGTTGGCTGCGGAGACCCGCCCGTGAAAGTCGACGGCGACGTCCCGCGACGGCCCGAGCGCGTCCCGGGCGGCCTGCAGCCTGGCCAGCGCGTCGTCGATCTCGCCGGCCGTGGCGATGCGGCTCATCACCGCGCTGCCGTTCATCTTCACGGCGGTGAAACCCTGCTCGACCTTTTCCGCCACGGCGTCGCCGATCTCGGCCGGCTCATCCCCACCGACCCAGGTGTACATCCGCACCCGCTCCCGCACCGGACCGCCGAGCAGCGCATGCACCGGCGCACCGTACACCTGCCCGGCGATGTCCCACAGCGCCTGGTCGATTCCGGCGACGGCGCTCGACAGCACCGGTCCGCCGCGGTAGAAGCCGCCTTTGGACATGATCTGCCAGTGCTCCTCGACGCGCAGCGGATCCTGCCCGACAAGGTAATCGGCCAACTCGTGCACGGCGGCGCGCACGGTGTCGGCGCGACCCTCGAGGATCGGCTCACCCCAGCCGACGACGCCCTCGTCCGTGGCGACGCGGCAGAACAGCCATCGGGGCGGCACGGCGAACGTCTCGATGTCGACGATCTTCATCCGGTTCTTCCTCCTCACGGGCGCGCCCGTCGCGGTGTGCCGGCTGTGTGGATCCGACGGTCCGGTCCGTACCGGCGTCGCGGTCCTGCGCGTGATCGTGCGGGCGGTCGAGGTGGCCTTCCTGCTGGTGTGGCAGTACCAGGCTCTCGCACCGCGACGGTTGCCCGCCAACCTAGCATTAAAGTTTTTATATGACTATTTCTTGACACCGACGCCGTGTAACAGCAAGATGTCGGGAACACAGATCCGTAACCCCACGGTTCGGCGGTGCGCAGTTCGCGTCCCGGCTCGCGGGGAGAACGACGGCCCTGGTGCCCGGAGGTCGTGAGTCGTGCACGCGACATCCGCCGAGCACAGACCGACCGGTCGCCATGGCCTCATCGATCCGACGGCGCGCCGACAGCCGGCGCACGAGGGAGGAAAAGATGAGCACGTCCCGCATATCGCGGCGCGGATTCCTCGCCGGTTCGGCGGCACTGGGCGTGACCGGCGTCCTGAGCGGCTGCGTCGGCGGCGGTTCGTCCGACGACGACGGCGGCACCGCGGACACGTCGTCCACCGAGGCACCGTCCGATGCCTCCGGGCCCGTCGTCTTGCAGTCCAGCCTGTCCGATCCCGATCCCAAGGCGGCGTTGGAGAGCGTCCTCAACGGCTACACCGAGGGCGACGTCACGCTCAACACCGTCGCGATCGAGAACTACCGTGCGCAGCTGCCCACGTATCTCTCGTCGTCCGAACCGCCCGACGTCCTCACCTGGTACGCCGGCTCGGTCGCCCGCGACTACGCGTCGAAGGGCCTGCTGCTCGACCTCTCCGAACTGTGGGAGGGCGACGGCGCGTGCGCCGGATTCTCCGACGCGCTGCGCAGCCTCTCCAGCGCTGACGACGGCACGCAGATTTTCGTGCCCACCAACTACTACTGGTGGGGCATCTTCTACCGGAAATCCGCCTTCGACGAATGGGGCGTCGAGCCGGCGGAGACCTGGGACGATTTCCTGGCGCTCTGCGAGGACCTGCAGCAACAGGGGGTCACCCCGCTGTCCATGGGCACCGGCTCGACACCGTGGGTCGCCTCCGGCTGGTTCGATTACCTCAACATGCGCGTCAACGGCCCGGAGTTCCACCGTGCGCTGCTGGCCGGCGAGCACTCCTTCGACAGCGCAGAGGTCCGCGCCGTGCTGGACGAGTACGCCAAGATCGTGCCGTTCATCGATCCGAACGGGCGATCCTACTCATGGCAGGACGCCGTGACGCCGCTGGTACAGAAGGAAGCGGCGATGTACCTCATCGGAGCGTTCATCACGCAGACCGTCCCGGAGGAGGACGTCGACGACATCGACTTCTTCCGGGTGCCGATCATCGACGCGTCGCTCCCGGTGGGTGAGGAGGCCCCGACGGACGGCTACTTCGCCGCCGCCAACTCCACCCGCCCCGAGGGCGCGAAGGCGCTGCTGTCCTACCTGGCGCAACCGGACAGCCAGCAGCAGTTCATCGAGGAGTCGGGCTCGTCCAACCTGCCGACGTCGCCCGACGTCGACACATCCGGATTCTCGCCGCTGGTGCAGAAGGGCATCCAGCATCTGGAGGAGACGGACGAGATCACCCAGTTCTTCAACCGAGACTCCAGCGACGAGCTGCAGACGACGGCGGACACCGCGCTCACCCGGTTCCTCGACAACCCGGACGACGTCGAGCAGATCCTGGCCGACTGGCAGTCCGCCGCCGAGCGAGTCTTCGAGGGGTAAGGCGTGTCCTCCACGGCCACCGTGTCCGGCCAGGCGACGACCGGCCCGCCGCACCGCCGCCGCCCAGCAGCGGCGGTGCGGCGGGTACCACGCATCGTCTGGCTCTTCCTGCTCATTCCCTTGGCGGTCGAGCTGGCCTGGGTGTTCTGGCCGGCGATCAACAGCTTCTCGCTGTCGTTCACCCGGTGGAGCGGCGTCGGCGCGGCTGAGAACGTCGGCCTGGACAACTACCGCAACCTGCTCGACGACCCCATCTTCCGGACCGCGGCGAAGAACACCGTGATCTGGACCATCGGGTTCGGTGGGCTGTCGGTGCTGATCGGGCTGGCGCTGGCAGTGGCGCTGAACCGGCCCCGACGCGGCGTCGGGATCTACCGCAGCGCGATCTACCTGCCGATGGTGTTCTCACTGGTGGTCACCGGGTTGTTCTGGCGTGTGCTGTACCAGCCGGACGGCGCCGTCAACTCGACGCTGGAGGCGATCGGGCTGGACGGGGTCAGCCGGCAGTGGCTGGCCGATCCGGACACAGCGCTGTATGCGGTGCTGGTCGCGGCCGTCTGGCGGCAGGTCGGCTACATCATGGTGCTCTACCTGGCCGGGCTGAAGGGTGTCGACCCGAGTCTGGAGGAGGCCGCGGCCGTGGACGGGGCGACGGCCTGGCAACGCTTCCGGCACGTCGTGTTTCCGCAGCTGCGCGGCGTGAACACGGTGGTCTTCGCGGTCACCGTGATCGACTCGCTGCGCACCTTCGACATCGTCTGGGCGATGACCCGCGGCGGCCCGTACGACAGCAGCCAGCTGCTGAGCACCTACATGTTCCAGCAGGGGTTCACCCTGGTGAACCTCGGCTACGGCTCGGCGATCGCGGTGGTCATCTTCCTGCTGGCGATCGGGTTCATCATCACGTACCTCGTCCGGGCGACCAGGGAGGACTGAGCGAACATGGCCGCATCCACCACAGTCGCCCCGACGACGACGCCGCCACAGGGGCCGTCGTCCCGGCCGCGCCGGCGCGGGTGGGCGTTCCACGCCGTGATGGTGCCGTTCACCCTGCTCTGGATCGCACCGATGGCGTTCGTGCTGACCATCGCGTTCCGCTCGTTCGACGACATCGCCCGACGCGGGCTGGGCGCGCTGCCGACGTCGTTCTCGCTCGACGGGTTCACGACCGCGCTGCAGGATGGCGCGATCGGCCGGGCCTTGGCGAACAGTGCGCTCGTCACCCTGGTCGGTGTCGTCGTCACGCTGTTCCTGGCGTCGCTGGCGGCGTTCGCGCTCAGCCGCTACCGCATACCGTTCCGGCGGACGATCCTGCTGGGCATGCTGGCCGGAAACCTGCTGCCGCCGCAGATCCTGCTGATCCCGGTCGCCAAGATCACCGAGTCGCTCGGCATCTACGACTCACTGTTCGCGCTGATCGTGGTGCAGGTCGGTTTCGGCCTCGGCTTCTACACGTTCGTCCTGTACGGGTTCATGCGCGGAATCCCGAACGAGGTGCTGGAGGCGGCGCGCGTCGACGGCGCCGGGCCGACACGGATCTACGCTCGGATCATCATGCCGCTGTGCCGCCCGGCCCTGGCCGCGCTCGCCGCACTGGCCACCACCTGGATCTTCAACGACCTGATCTGGGCGGTGACCGTCCTGCGCACCGAGGACAAGTTCCCGATCACCGCCGCGCTGCTGAACCTGCAGGGCGGATTCGTCAGCAACTGGAACGTGGTCGCGTCCGGTGCGGTGCTCGCGGCGCTGCCCACGGCGATCGTCTTCTTCGCCTTCCAGAAGCACTTCGTCTCCGGCCTGCTGGTGGGGGCCAACAAGTGACCAACCGACGGACGCAGGTGGGTGCCGACACGTGACTCCTCAATGGACCCTGCCGACGGCTCGGTCCGTATACATCGTGAGCCTGCTGCCGGGCGGGCGCGGGCTGCTGTTCAACCAGTGGGGCCGGACGACGGACCGGCCCGCCCCGCCACCGTCGCTCCCGGATCGGGTGTCGTTCTCGACGCCGCTCGACGTCGCCCCGCTCGAGTACGCGACGTCGGGGACGCGGCACGTCGAGCAGGTGGAGATGGTGATCGAGCGCGACGACGGCCGGCGCGGCGCGTCCTGGACGCTCGACGACGACGGGGGCCACGGTACCCGCGGCGACGCCGTGTCTTTCACCGAATCAGACGGCGTCAGCACCCTGGCCGTCCGGTTCCGCGACGACTCCGGCGACCTTGCTCTGACGCTCGGCATCCGCACCGACACCCGGCACGACGTCGTCGAGAAGTGGGCGCACATCGCCAACCACTCCGCGGACCGGACCGTGACCCTGCCGCGCGTGTTCAGCGGCGCGTGGCCGATCCCCGTCGGCAGCGCCGCCAGGATCGACTACCTGGCCGGGGCGTGGGGCCGCGAGTTCCAGCCCCACCACGTCGACCTGACCGCCGGCACCTTCTCCCTCGGCAGCCGGCAAGGCGTCACCGGGCACACGTTCGCCCCGACGGTCTGCGTGTCCGCGCTCCTGCCCGGCGAGGGACCGTCTTCCCCGTGGGACTCGGCATCATCCGCCACCGTCGCCCTGGCCACCGCAGCCCCGGCCACAGGCTCGCCGGACGCGTTCGGCGTGGCGCTGGCCTGGTGCGGCTCATGGCGACTGGCCGTCCAGGCGCCGTCATACGGCGACCACGTCCGGGTGTCCTGCGGCGTCGACGACGAGGACACCACCGTGACGCTCCTGCCCGGGGAGTCGTTCACCACGCCGTCCACCCTGGGTACGTGGAGTCCCGACGGTCCGGCCGGTGTCACCCGCAACTGGCACGCCTACCAGCGGCTACTCAGCCGGAACCGGGGGCCGGTGCATCGGCCCGTCGTCTACAACTCGTGGTATGCGACCGAGTTCGACGTGCGGCCCGAACACCAGCTCAAGCTCGCCGACGTCGCCGCCGAGATCGGTGCGGAGGTGTTCGTCGTCGACGACGGCTGGTTCACCGGTCGGACATCGGACCGCGCCGGGCTCGGAGACTGGATGCCGGACCCGGAGACGTTCCCGGACGGTCTGGACCCGCTGGTCGACGGCGTCCGTCACCGCGGCATGCGGTTCGGCCTGTGGGTGGAGCCGGAGGCCGTCAACCCGGACAGCGATCTCTACCGTGCTCACCCCGACTGGGTGTATCGGGTCGACGGACGGCAGCTGACGACGGTCCGCAACCAGCTGGTGCTGGACTTCGGCCGTGACGACGTCGTCACCTGGGCCGAGGACACGCTGCGGCGGCTGTTGAGCCGATACCCGGTCACGTACCTGAAGTGGGACATGAACCGCCCGGTCAGCGACGGGGGCCGACCGGGCGACCCGCACGGAGCACAGTGGTCGGTGCAGCACGCGGCCGGCTACCTGCGTGTCATGCGGATGCTGCGCACCGAGTTTCCGCACGTCACCGTCGAGGCGTGTGCCTCCGGCGGTGGCCGGATCGACCACGCGGTGCTGGCCGTCAGCGACGTGGTCTGGACCAGCGACGAGACCGGGCCGCGCGACCGGCTACGGATTCAGGACGGCTTCCTGCGCGCGTACGCACCGCACGTCATGAGCTCCTGGGTCACCGACGAGGCCGGGTTGAGCGACCGCGCCCCGGCATCACTCGGGTACCGGTTCGTCGTCGCGATGGCCGGCGTGCTCGGCGTCGGCAGCGACCTGCTGCGGTGGAGCGCCGACGAGCGGGTCGAGGCCCGGCGGCTGGTGGACCTCTACCGCGAGCTGCGGCCTACCCTGCATGCCGGCGAGGTCGCCGTGCACGGCGCAGTGCACCGGCCCGGGTACGCGGTCGAGTATGGCGACGGCGACCGGACCGTGCTGCTGGTGTACGACGCGGACCGGGACCGCCGCGAGCCCGTGCGGGTACGGCCACGGCTGCTCGACCCGGGCGCGTCGTACCAGGTACGTGTCCTGGACCGGGCCGGATCGGGCGGCGCGGAAACACCCGGAACCGCACTCGGCGAGCCCACCCGCGCCGGAGGCGGCCGCACGGAGAACGCATCGCCCGCGAGCGCACTGACCGACCTCGGACCGCCCGTCACCGGCGCCAGTGCACGTGCGGCCGGGATCGAGGTGCCGTGGGTCGTCGCCCGGGACGCCGATGTCATCGTCCTCGATCGGCTGGGAGCGTCGTCGTGACCGGCGGCCCCCGAATGGACCGGCTTCTTGAGCGTGAGTGTCGGATAGAGGCCTGTCGGCAGGGCTCAAACGCAACTCACGCTCAAGGAGCTAGCTCAGCCCCGGACCCGGACCCGCACCCGCACCCGAAGGAGACCGTCTCTTGACCACACCGACCCCGCTGCCCGCACACCTGCCCGACCGCCTGACCATCTCGCTGTGGGACTTCACCTGGTACACGCGAACCGGGCCGGGCGAGCCGTTCGAGGACCTCGACGCCGCGTTCGCCGCGGCCGTGGCGCGCGGATACAACACCGTGCGCATCTGCGCGATGCCGTTCCTGCTGTTCCGCTCCGGCCTCGACACGTCGGCGACGACGCTCGGCCCGCTCGGCGGAGACTACGCACAACGCACCCGCTGGTACGACGTCAAGGCCACGACCACGATCGACGCCCGGGAGCACCTGCTCGAGTTGTTCCGCGCGGCGAAGCGGCACGACTGCTTCGTCATCGTCTCCAGCTGGGAGTACCAGCAGAGCTCGTCGTTCGCCACCGACCGTGCCTGGTTCGACGCGCTGATGGCCGTCGACCCGGACAAGCGCGCCGAGGTGCTGGCGGACGCGCACGCCGACCTGATCGACCTGCTGACCGGGCATGACCTCGCCGACCGGGTCGCATTCGTCGAGTTGCACAACGAGGTCCAGGGCGGCTACCTCACCGACGGCCTTGTCGGGGACGGGCTCACCGACGACGTCGTCGCCGGCCGGTCCGCCGTCGTCGCGCTGAAGGACCGGCTCACCGCCGGAATCGACGTGTTCAAGCGCCGCCACCCGGGCACGCCGGTGACCGTCAACTACGCCCGGGTACCCGTCGGCGAGCTGCGCGGCGTACCGGACAACATCGACGTCGCCGTCTTCCACCCGTACATCTATGGTGTGCTCGGTGAGATGGTGGAGCGATATCGGCTGCGCGGCGACGGGTCGGACTTCCCGCAGGACGAGGTCCGGGAGGCCTTCCTGCGCCCGGGCGCGCCCGACCTTGCCGACTGGCTGCCGCCGGACGCGGCGGACCACTGGAAGCTGCAGGCGACGATCGTCGGGAAACCCGAGATCTACCTGCACGACTGGTGCGACGTCGACGCCTACGACCGCTGGCTCTACGAGCACTACGGCCCGCACCGGATCTCCATGCGGCGGCAGCTGGTGACCTGGATCGAGGCGGCCGCGGACTTCGCGCTCTCGCGCGGGGTGCCGCTGTTCCTCGGTGAGGGCTGGATCGGCTACACGCCGGCTGGGGGCTGGTTCGAGGAGGGACCCGTCGGCGCCGAGTACTGCCGGCTCGCGGTCGGCACGGCCGCACAGGTCGGGGCGCGCGGAACCGTGGTCTGTTCCAACGCCGCTCCGCACCATACGATGTGGAACGACAAAGAACTCCAAATTTCGTGCAATGACACGTTCCGCACGACGGAGACGGAGCCCGCATGGCGCGAATGATCCGGGCGGTCGGTGTGATCGACGGTCGGCGCGCCTGAGGAGCAGACGTGTGAGGTGGCCGAGGTGGCAAAGGTGGCAGCGATGGCGGAGACGGCGGAGATGGAAGCGGTGCGGTGTCACGGCCCGCGCGACTACCGGCTGGAACGAGTACCGGTGCCGGAGCCGGGCCCAGGTGAGATCCTGCTGCGCAGTGAGGCGGTCGGGATCTGCGGCAGCGACCTGAAGTGTTTCGGCGGTGCTCCGATGTTCTGGGGCGACGAGACGCGCACCGGGTACTGCCAGCCGCCGGTGACGCCGGGGCACGAGTTCGTCGGCCGGGTCGCGGCGCTCGACGACGACGCGCGGGAGCGGCACGGGGTGGACGTCGGCGACCGGGTGGCCGTGGAACAGATCGTGCCGTGCGAAGCCTGCGCGTACTGCAAGGCCGGCCAGTACTGGTTGTGCGCGCCGCACGACATCTTCGGGTTCCGGCAGCGCACACCCGGAGCGATGGGCGAGTACATGGTGGTGCCGGCGGCGGCCCGGGTGCACGCCTTCCCGGCCGACCTTCCGCCCAGCCACGCCGCACTCGCTGAGCCGTTGTCCTGCTCGCTGCACGCGGTCGACCGCGGTGAGGTCGGACCGGACGACGTGGTGGTGGTCGCCGGCGCCGGGCCGATCGGGCTGGGCATGGTGCTCGGCGCCCGTCGTCGGCGGCCGCGCGCGCTGGTGGCGATCGACCTCGATCCGCACCGTCGGACTGTCGCCCAGCAGTGCGGTGCCGACGTGGTGCTGGCGCCGGGCGACGACGTCGAGCCGACCATCCTGGAGCTGACCGACGGGCTCGGATGCGACGTCTACCTCGACGCGACCGGCCACCCGGCCGGGGTGACGCAGGGGCTGCAGCTGCTGCGCAAGCGGGGCCGGTTCATCGAGTACGGCGTCTTCGGGCAGCCGGTCACCACCGACTGGACCGTCATCGGAGACGGCAAGGAGCTCGATATCCGCGGCGCGCACCTGGGGCCGAACCAGTGGCCCACGGCGATCGAGATGCTCAGCGCCGGCGAGGTGCCGGCCGAGGCCATCGTCACGCACGAGTTCCCAATCGACCGGTTCGACGAGGCGTTCGAGACGGCCGGAACTCCGGGCAAGGCGATCAAGGTCAGTGTCCTGCCACCCGGCGGGCAGCGGTGACGCACACGATCGGAGCCGATTGGTGACAGCAGATCGACCCAGAACGCAGCAGCCCACGGCGGTCGAAGGGCGTCTCGCCGGGCGAGTCGCCGTCGTCACCGGAGCCGGATCCGGGATCGGCGCCGCCATCGCGGAGCGGCTGGCCGCCGAGGGTGCGCACGTCATGCTCGTCGACGTCTCCGCCGAGGGGCTGGCGGAGACCGAGAAGCGGATCGCCGCGGCCGCCGGCGGCGCGAGCCCGTTCGCGGGCGACGTCGCGGATCCCGGCACCTGGAGCGCGCTGGCCGAGGCGGTCGAGGGTGGGCACGGCGGGCTGGACATCCTGGTCAACAATGCGGCGACGGTGCGCGTGGCGCCGGCGCATGAACTGGAGCCGGACGAGTGGGACCGGCAGCTCGCGGTCAACCTGCGCCCGCTGTACCTCGCGTTCCGCGCGTTCCACGGCCGGTGGCGTCCAGGTGCGGCCGCCGTCGCCGTCTCGTCGGTGCACGCCGACGCCGGGTTGCCCGGGCACCCCGCGTACGCGGCCTCCAAAGGCGGGCTGCTCTCCCTGACTCGCCAGCTCGCGGTGGAGTACGGCCCGGAGGTGCGGGTGAACGCCGTCGTGCCGGGGCCGATCATGTCCCCCGCGTGGGATCGCGTCGCCGAACCGGATCGGGAGCGCAGCGTTCAGCAGACCGTGCTGGGCCGGTTCGGTGAGCCGTCCGAGGTGGCGTCCGTCGTCGCGTTCCTGGCCTCGGCTGACGCCGCCTACGTGACGGGAACCAGCGTCGTCGTCGACGGCGGCTGGCTGATCAGCAAGGACTCCGCCTGACCTTCGCCGGCTCACCAGGCGGAAGTGAACGACATCGCGGTCGCGGGAGCAGCCTCGATGTCGTTCGCTTCGGCTACGCTGACGGGCGTGTTGAGCATCAGCGTCGAGCAGCGTCGTGCGCGGCTGGTGCGCCGCCACCGCCTCGCCCCGGAGTGCGCTGCGTCGTCCGTCGTCGACGCTGCGGACAGCGTCGTCGTTCTCCATGCGACCGACCCCGCGACCGTCTATCTGTCGGCGCTCGCACGTTGCCCCGACGCGTCGCTCGCCGACATTTCGACGGCGATGTACGACGAGCGGACGCTGGTCAAGATGATCGGCATGCGGCGGACCATGTTCGTCGCGCCGACGCCGCTGGCGCCCGTCGTCCACGCGGCGGCCGGTCTGGAGATCGCCGCCCGGCTCCGGCGGCAGCTGGTGAAACAGTTGCAGACGCTGCCCACCGAGCCCGAGATCGGCGACGACGTCGAGTCGTGGCTGGCCGACGTCGAGACCAGCACCGAGCGCGCCCTTGCGGGCATGGGTGAGGCGTTCGCGAACGAACTGGCCGAGGCCGAGCCCCGGCTACGCACCGCGATCCTGCCCACGACCGAGAAGAAGTGGGACGTCAAGCAGAACATCACCAGCCGGGTGCTGACGCTGATGGGTGCGGACGGTCGTCTCGTGCGGGGGCGGCCCGGCGGCACCTGGCTCTCCCGGATGCACCGCTGGATGTCCACGCGCGAACTCTGGCCGGACGGCATGCCCGAGACGCCGGAGCTGGAGGCCCGCGTGGCGTTGGCGCGGGCGTGGCTGCGGGCGTTCGGGCCGGGCACCGTCGCCGATCTGAAGTGGTGGACCGGGTGGACGCTCGGTTCAACCCGCAAGGTGCTGACGGAGATCGACACCGTCGAGGTGGACCTGGACGGCGATGTGGGCGTCGTCCTCGCCGACGACGTCGAGCCGGAGGAGGCGGTGGAGCCGTCGGCGGCGCTGCTGCCCGCCCTGGACCCGACCCCGATGGGGTGGCAGCAGCGTGATTTCTACCTCGGGCCGCACCGCGAGCCGCTGTTCGACCGTAACGGCAACATCGGCCCGACGGTGTGGTGGGACGGGCGGATCGTCGGCGGATGGGGCATGAAGAACGGCGAGATCGTCTGGCGCATGCTCGAGGACGTGGGCGCCGAGGCCGAGACGGCGGTCGCCAAGGTCGCCGCCGGTCTGCAGGACCGCCTCGAGGCCGCCACCGTCGTCCCCTCGTTCCGCACTCCCCTCGAGACGTCCCTCACCACCTAACCCCGAGCCGGACCCTAAATGATCATGTGAAGTGGGTTTTCTCGTGCTTCAACAGGTCTGCAGACATGGTAGTGCGCGAGAAAACCTACTTCACATGATCATTTAGGCGGGGTGGGAAGGAGGGGTGGGGGCGGTTTAGGCTCGGAGCATGTGTCGCAACATCAAGCCGTTGAACAACCTGGCGCCGCCGGCCACGCCGGACGAGGTCGCCGACGCCGCGCTTCAGTACGTGCGGAAGATCGCCGGAACGCGCAAGCCGTCGCGCGCCAACCAAGAAGCCTTCGACCGCGCCGTCGCTGAGATCACCGCATCCACCCAGAAGCTGCTGGAATCCCTGGTGACGACGGCGCCGCCCAAGGACCGCGAGGAAGAGGCCGCCAAGGCGCGGGCGCGATACCAGGCACGGATCGCCGCCGCCGGCTGACATCGACCTGTGATCATGCTGGTCAGGTGAGTTCGCTCGGGTCGTCGTCTTCGGACTCGACGACGACGGCACGCGGGTAGACGTGTTCGTCCGCGCCGAGCGACGGGCCGAGCAGCGTCGGCGCCCACTCCCCGATCCGCCGGAAGCCGCGCAGCTCCAGCTCGTCGTCGACGGACGCGGGATCGTCCGGCCCCTCCAGCGGCCAAGCATCGATCAGGTCAGTCACGCGCGGGTGGTAGGGCGTGCGCGTCACCAGGACGCAACCGTCACAAATCCACGCGAAATGGCGGGTAGCCTTGCCGGCGCCGGATCGCTCACCGCGGTTTTCGGGGGTCGTCTCGTGTTCGCGCATCAGCCACTCGCTCACGTGTATGCGTGCATTCCTCGCACGGGGTTTCGTTCTGGCGAAACACACGCAAGCACAGTGGCCGATACGGTGGAACAAGCGAACGCGGTAGAGCGCTACCGCGATCGACGCGGCAGACCGCCGACCGTACAGCGCCTCAGAACGACGGTCACCAAGCCAGGATCATCGGACCGTCGTCATCGTTGTCATCGTGGTCTTCCGCTCCGGACTCGTCATCCCATTCTTCCAGCGCTGGATGCGTACCCGGCTTCTGCGCAGCGCCCCACGACGACAGGCCCGCACCAGGCATGTCCAGATCATCCACCACGTCGTCGAGTAACCGCTGCTCATCAGGCTCGTTGAACTCCGACACCCGGGTCCGTCGGTGGCCATATCGCTGCTCCGATACCACGGGGTCGTCGCCTACCGCTTCGCGCTTCACCATCGCCGCTCCTGTTGCACCCACCTAGCTCTACACGAACCTCGGCGGCGATATCTAGAGTATGACGACATCGCGAACACTCAATGTCATACCTGATGTGACGACAATTGCGCTTTCTTGTCTGCCTGACTTCGGATCAACGCAACTTGGCGCCCCGATACACAACGGCGACGCAACGGCAGAACTCTGTCGGAGGTGCCTGCTAACGTCACCACCCTCCCCACCACCGAGAGGAGAGCCGGAATGACCACGACGGTTGGCACGGCCCCAGCGTTCACGCTGCTTGTCGGCACAGTGAAGGGCGCATTCCTCTTCCACACCGATCACGCCCGCACCGAATGGGAGATGTCCGGGCCGCACCTGGGCGGCTGGGAGGTCTATAGCATCCTCGGTGACTCGCGCGGCGGTCGGCGACGCCTGCTCGCCGGGACGAACCATCGGTCCGGCCGGCGGCACGATCCGAGCGGCGTCGGTGACGAGTCCGTGCCCCTCCCAGGCGGAGCAACGATCCAGGTCAGCGACGACCTCGGCGCCACCTGGCAACCGGTAGACGAAGGCCCGGCCTTCGCACCGATGGGCTCGTACCGGTGGGATCAGGGTCGATGGACACCGTCGGACGATTCGGCACGGCGCGAATGGAGACTGAACAGGTTCTGGCAGATCGTCCCAGGACACGTTCCTGAACCGGACACGGTGTTCGCGGGATCCGAGGAGGCCGGGCTGTTCGTCAGCCGGGACGGCGGCGATACCTGGACAGAGGTGTCCGGACTCACCGCCCACCCCACCCGCCCCGAGTGGGGTCCTGGCGCGGGTGGCATGGGGCTGCACACCATCCTCTGCCATCCGACGGACCCGAGCCGGATGTGGGTAGCTGCATCCGCCGTCGGTGTCTTCCACACCGACGACGGCGGGGCGAGCTGGGATCTCCGTACCGCCGGGCTCGGCCGTCAGCCGGTCGAGGCCAAGTCGCACCGGATCGGCGTCTGCCCACACAAGCTGGTGCTTGATCCGGCCGACCCGGACCGGCTCTACATCCAGGACCATGGCGGCGTCTACCGGTCCACCGACGGCGGTGAGAGCTGGCATCGGATCGAGAACGGCCTGGGCACCGACGGCGACGGCCGGTTCGGCTTCCCACTCACGGTCTCGGCGGACGGCGACCTGTATCTCGTCCCATTGACCGACAGCGATCACCGTGTGGTCCGGGACGGACGTGTCGTGGTGTTCCGCTCCACCGATCGGGGCGACAGCTGGCATCCGGTGTCCGGTGATTTCCTCCCGACGGCCGACTACACGAACGTGCTCCGCGACGGGCTCGCGGTGGACTCGCTCGACCCCTACGGCGTCTACCTGGGCACCAGCGCGGGCGAGATCTTCTACAGCCTCGACCGAGGCGAGAGCTGGGCGCAGATACCCGGCCGCTTCCCGCGGATCACCTGCGTCAAGACGTGGGTACGCCGATGACGCCGACGAGTCCCGGGGAGATCGAGGTCAGTGTGCCGGCCATGCTCCGCGACTGCACCGAGGGCCGGACCCGGTTCACCATCGCGGCAACGACGCTCGCCGACGCGATCCAGCAGCTCATGACGACATACCCGTTGCTGCGCTTGCACGTCTACCGGGACGACGGGCAGCTCCGGCCGCACGTGCTGATCTATCTCAACGACCAGAACACGGCCTGGCTGCAAGCCGACGACGTCAAGCTGAAGCCCGGCGACCGGCTGGCCGTGCTGCAGAACGTCTCCGGCGGCTGACGATGACGGCAGACGCTGCTCCGGCGCCGATCACGCTGTTGGTCGGGACCACCAAAGGAGGGTTCGTCGTCACCTCCGACCACGGCCGCACGCGGTGGCGGCGGCGCGGACCGCTCTTCCCGGGTTGGCAGGTCAACGACATGTTCCGCATTCCGGGTACCGGCCGTATGCTCGCGGCGACCTCCCATCTTGCCTATGGCGCGACGGTGCGCGCCAGCGACGACGACGGCGAGACGTGGCGACAGCAGGGGTCGAGCCCACGCTACGCCGCCGACGCGGGCCGCACCGTGCAGGCCGTGTGGCGGTTCGCGTCCGGTGCGCCGTCGAGCGGTGTCGTCTACACCGGAGTCAGCGATGGCGGCCTCTTCGCCAGCCGGGACGCCGGCCGGAGTTGGGCGGAGATCACCGCCCTCTCCGAGCATCCGACCAGGCCACATTGGGCACCGGCGGCGAGCGGGTCCAGCGTGTTGCACAGCATCGTCGTCGACGGGGACCGGATCTGGGTGGCCGTCTCGCACGCCGGTGTCTTCCGCAGCGACGACGGCGGAGAGAGCTGGAGGCCGTGCAACGACGGGCTGCCCGCACCGCCCATGGGCAGCGCGCGGACGGACGTCGGGCATCGCGTGCACAAGCTGGTCGCGCATCCAGGGCCTCCGCACACCCTCTACCTGCAGGGTTTCGAGGGCACGTTCTGCTCTACCGACGGCGCCGAGACGTGGCTCCGGATCGATGACGGCCTGCCGTCCAGCCACGGCTTCCCGATCGCCGTCGACCACACCGGTACCGTCTGGGTCGCACCACTCGCCGGGGCCGATGAACGCTACATGCCGGAGGGACGTCTCGCCGTGTATCGGACGCCCGACGCAGGCGGAACCTGGATGGAGTCGCGCCACGGAATGCCGGACGAGCCGCAATACGTCGGCGTCCTTCGCGACGCGCTCACCACGGATGCGTGTGATCCGGTCGGGGTCTACGTCGGGACCACCTCCGGCGAGGTGTACGCGTCCGCCGACGCCGGCCGGAGCTGGCAGCAGCTACCCGGCAGGATGACCCGGATCACCAGCATCCGGGCGGTCACCACCATCGCCGCGGTCACCAGCAGCCGGGAGGCCACGCAGCCGTAGCGGCCGAGCGGTTCCGCAGCCGCCACACGCCACGCCCGCATGACGTCGACTCGCCGCCTCCACACGCCACGCCACGCCGCTTTGCGCATGACCGCACCGCCTCCTGCTGTGACATTTCCGCAATAGATCCGTTTCACCGCACCATGTACGACTTGTGCAACTTCCGCTAACATCTTCGACACAAAACTGAATTTCGAGCGTGCCCGAGGGGGTAGTTGGGCCGTGGCAGGTGGGCGAGATCAGATTGGGCCGTTGGAACGCCTGATCAGGATTCTCGTGACGTTGGAAGCGGCGGAGCCGAGGGGGCTGACCACCGACGATCTGATCGAGATCGCGGGGTACGGATCTGCACGGGATCCGGAACGCCAGCTGAACCGAGACGTCACGGAACTGAAAAGAATAGGGTGGGACATCCGGAACGAGTCGGGCCACGGCGCGGCCGGCCGGTACCGTTTGCATGCGCGCGACACCCGTCTCCGGGTGGAGATCGAGCCGCAGCATCAGGTGCAGCTGGTACGGGCGGCGCTGGCGGCCGGCGTCGGCGACGAGTTCGTGGACCGACTCGGTGATGACCTCTTCGAATCCGAGCCGCCGGGCGACGAGCCGCTGGTCCGCACGAACGAGCCGCACCGGTTGGGCCACGATGCCCTGGACAAGGCGGCGTACGCGGTCGAGAACGGCTGCCTGATGCGGTTCGTCTACAAGCAGGTGCGCCGGGTGGTCCACCCGTATCTGGTGCATCCGGGGGCCTCCGGCTGGTACCTCGTCGGACACGAGGACGGATCGTCGACGGTGAAACGGTTCGTCACGGGGCGGATGACCGACGTCGTCGTCGACGGCCCGGACACGGCCGTCGTCCCCGAGGACGTCACGTATGACGGGCTGAACCCGATCACCTGGGAGGTGGACCCGCCCACCGCCGTCGTGGTCGAGACCACCGAGGAGTACGTTCCGCAAGCCGAGATGGCGCTCGGCACGCCGGTCGCCAAAGAGACCGACGACGACGGGATGGTCCGCCTGACCATTCCTGTCACGCACCGCGCAGCGTTCCGCGCGCGGCTCTACGAACTGGGCGAACGCGTCCGCATAGTCGAATCGGCAGAGGTCCGCGAAGAGATCATCTCCGAGCTGAGCCGCTTCCTGAAGCGGCAGCCCTTGACGGGCGGCCCGGAGCGGCCACTATCCGTCGACGCCCCACCGTCCGGCCCTCGCCAGCGCGGACGCCGTCCAGCCGGTCGACCGCCAGCCAACCGGGGCGGCCGTGACCACCCGGCCAGCTCCACGCCACCGGATCCGCGAGACCAACGGCGCGGGCCCGGGTCGCAGGTGTCGGTTTCACGGCCGTCCGCGCCCATGACGTCCGGCGCGCCGAACCGTCGCCCGCCCGGTTACGTGCGGCGATTCGACCGGGTCACCAGGGCGCTCAACCTGCTGGCCATGCACGCCAACGGTCTTCCCCTGCGCCAGCTCGCGGCGTCTCTCGATATCGACCCGGACGCGCTGCTGGAAGAACTCCGCGCGTACTACTCCGCCGACATGCCGCTTCGATACTATCCGCCGGTCGTCCGGCCGACCACCATCAGGTTCCACGACGCCGACGGCGCGGAAGTCCTTCCCGACGAGGCCGAATATGTCACGGCGGTGCCACACCCCACGGTCGAGGTGGGCGCGGACTACGTCAGCGTCTCGGATCTGGCGCGGGTCTACCAGGCCGGCCAGAACCTGATGGCGCTCGAACCGGGCAATACGGACCTGGAAGACGCGCTGGATGCGCTCATGGGCACCGCCCTGCGCGGTCTCGGGGCCAAGCGCAGCGAGTGGCAGACGCACCTGGCCGCCCGACTCGGCGACGCGCTGCGCCAGCGGCGCAAGATCCGCATCACCTACGCCCGCGCATGGGAACCGGGCGTGGTCGAGCGGGTGATCATGCCGTTCCGCCTGACGACGACGCGTCGCGGTTGGGAACTCGACGCGGCCATCGACGACGAGCGCACGGGCACGTTCCTGCTCTCGGGTATCCGCGACGTCGAGATCTTGGACGAGGCGTTCGAACGCCCGGCCGACGTGGAGGAGCGCATCGCCGCCAACCGCAAGGAGCAGGCCGTGTACATCGCGGTTCCGCAGGACCGTCGATGGGTGGTGGAGCGGTTCGCCGAGTCGGTCGAGGTGGTCCGCGAGAGCGACGACGAGGTCAGGCTCCGGGCCTACCTGCTGGGTCCGGTGGAGAAGCGGCTGGCGCTCCTGATGGTGGTGGCCGGGCCGCGCGCGTTCGTCTACGAGCCCACCGGTCTGCGTGACGCCGGCACCGACCTGGCGCGACGCCTGCTCCGACATCATCGCGGCCCCTGACCGCGCATCCCGCGGTGCGTGCGTTCGGGGCCACACACTGCGGGACGCAGCGCTCAGCACGGGCGGCCCCGTCGTCACGCAGGGACGGCACCGACCTCAAGCGGGGACGATTCCGGTGACGATGTGGCCGACGAGCGGGGCGTGCAGCGCGCCGTCGCCGGTGACGAACCGCGCGAGCACCTCGCGGGAACGTTCCGTGATGCGCCGGTACGTCGCGTCGTCGATGCGGTCGATCAGCGGGGACCCCTCTACCTCGGTGATCACCAGCCCGTCGATCGTGTCGAAGTGCGCGGTGCCCGTATGGGTCCGCGCCGTCACCGACGTCAGACCGGCCGACTCGAACAGGTCCTGCAGCTCGCGCAGATCACCGCATGACCAGTATGTCTGCACCAGCGACGCTCCCTCGGCGCCGGCCTCATCGGCGATGACGGACACCACCCCGTGATACGCCGGCTGGTCGGATATGGCGGCCGGCACCACGATCCCGACCGTTCCTCCGGGTGCGGTCACCCGGGCCATCTCGGCGAGCGCGCGCCCCCGGTCGGGGAAGAACATCAGCGACATCTGGCACAGGGTGACGTCGAACGTACGCTCCGGGAACGGCAGGTGGGCGACGTCGCCCTGCTGCCACGCCAGGTCCGGGCGGACGCGACGAGCCACGGTGAGCATGGATTCGTTGAGGTCGAGCCCCACAACCGTGCCGTCACCACCGAGCCGATCGGCGACGGCACGGGTGACGACGCCGGTCCCGCACGCGACATCGAGCACCGCGTGCCCCGGCCGGACACCCGCGGCGTCCGTCAGCAGCGGCGCCCACTCGGCGAACAGGCCGGGAACGAACCGCGCCTCGTATACCTCCGCCGTCTCCAGCGGAATCTGGAAAGTCTCGGTGCTGGTCATCAGCGTTCACCTCACTGTGCTGCGCGTCGGTCGGCATGACCGCATCAGGATCGGCCGGCCGCCGGCGCCGGCACATCGGTGCGTGTACCTATTCGGATACGTAACCTCGCCAGCCGGATGCCCCGGTGGCATGCTGGTTTCACGATGACGACCGCTGCCGATCTGCTGGCGGCCGGCAAGGCCGCACTGGTGCGGGGCGACTGGGCACTGGCCCGGCCGCTGCTGGCGGACGCCGTCGAGCGGCACGAGACCGCCGACGGGCTCTACCAGCTGGCCCGGGCGGTGGAGTGGGCGGGCGACTACCAGGACGCGATCGCCCTGTACGAGCGGGCGTTCGTCGCCTACCGGGAACTGGGCGAGAGCCGGATCCCGGCGCTGATCGCCGGCCGCGAACTCAGCTTCCTGCATGCCGCCGTGTACGGGAACGACGCGGTCGCGGCGGGATGGCTGGCGCGTGCCCGGAGTCTGGTCTACGAGGCGGGCGAGTGCGTCGAGTCCGGCTGGGTCGAGCTGGCGGAGGCGCTGGTCACGGAGGACGGCGAGTCGAAGCTCGCACACGCCCAGGCGGCGCTCGACATCGCCGGCCGACTCAACGACGCCGACCTGCGCTTCTGCGCGCTCAGCAACGTCGGCGTCGCGTTGGTGCTGCAAGGCCGGATCGACGACGGGATGCGAGCGCTCGACGAGGCGGCCACGGCCGCCGCCGGCCGCGAGGTCACCGACTACATCACCGCCGGCGAGATCTACTGCCACATGTTGCTCTGCTGCGAGCTGACGCTGGACGTCCGGCGCGCTCAGCAGTGGAGCGCCGTCGCGACCGGGCACGGGACGCGGGAGAACTCGCCATGGGTGTCGGCGATCTGCCGCACACACTACGGTGCGGTGCTGACGGCGGCCGGGCAGTGGGACGAGGCGGAGCGTGAGCTGCGGGCCTCGATCGACCTGTACGACGCGAGCTACCGGGCGTTGCGCTCCGGTGCGATCGTGCGGCTGGCGGACCTGCGGGTACGACAGGGCAGGTACGACGAGGCGGGCCGGCTGCTCGCCGGGTTCGAGTTCGACGCGTTCGCCGTCCGGCCGCTGGCGAGGCTGCACCTGGTGCGTGGTGAGCATGCGATGGCCCGGCGGCTGCTGCGGCGCGTCGTCGGCACGACGGGCGACGCCGCATCCGGCGACGACGCGACACACCCGCTGGAGCTCGCGCTGCTGGCCGAGGTGGAGGCGGCCGCCGGTAACCTCGACGAGGCGCGGGCGGTGTGTAAGCGGCTGAGCAGCGTCGTCGCCGTGGCCCAGGTTCCGCGGATCAGGGCGTTCGCCGAGTACGCCGCGGGCGTGGTCTGCGCGGCCGCCGAGGATCCGGACGCGCTGGCTCATTTCGAGGCGGCGTTGCCGCTGTTCGCCGAGGCGGAGCTGCCACTTGAGGAGGCGCGCACGCGGTTGGCGATCTCGCAGGCGATCGCGGCGACGGAGCCGGAGGTCGCGGCGGCGGAGGCGCGGGCTGCGTTGGAGGTGTTCGAGCGCATGGCGGCGTTCGCCGACGCCGACGCCGCGGCGAACCACCTGCGCGGGCTCGGGGTGCATGGTGGACGCCCGGCCCGCCGCACCGCGGGACCGTTGACCAGGCGCGAGTCCGAGGTGCTGGCGCACGTCGCGGAAGGCCTGACCAACGAGCAGATCGCCGCACGGCTCTACATCAGCAAGCGGACCGTGGAGCACCACGTCGGCAGCGTCTTCGCCAAGCTCGGCGTCGCCACCCGCGCCGAGGCCGCCGCCTACGCACTGCGGGAGGAGCCGAAGCCGGCCACCGCCGTGAGGAACGGCGCCTGACCCGGCCGGCGTCACGCCCGGAGCACGGCATCACCCCGAGAGCGCGGCGTCGCCCAGGAGCAGGGCGTCGCCCGGGCATGGCGCCACCCGGGAGGGCGTCACCCTTGCAGCGCGGTGTACTCGCCCTGCGCGCCGTGTGCCAGCGGAAGCACGCCGCCGGTCGGCACACCCGGCTCGGTTCCGGGGACACGATTGAGGATGGCCGCCATGCCGACGGTCAGATGCCGACATTCCAGGGCCCCCAAGTCGGCCGCGCCGTCCGGCCCCATGATGAGCGTGATCGGTATGTCGTCCACGTCATCGGACCAGCCGTATCGGCGCGCCTTCCCGACGTACTCCGCCGGTACCTCGGCCGACGGGTCGAGATAGAACAGCAGCGTTCCGTCCGGCGGCATCACCGTTTGACCCGGTTCGGCGTACTGCAGCTCGTTCGGGAACCTCTCCCCTGGGTACATGGCAAGCCCGCGCTGGATGCCTTCATGCCCGAGTACCACCGCGACGAAGCGCGCCTCCGTGCCGTCCACCCGGATGGTGAGTTGGTGGTGGACCGTATCGGACCATGCTGTCCACGGCTCGGCGTCCCGGAAGGAATTGGCCAGCCCCATGAGCATGCGCCAGTCGTCTGGGGTGGGGAACTGTTCGGGCTGACGCCGGCCACACATGTGTCCGACCAGCGAGTCGAACACATCCTCGGCCTCCGGCTGGGGCGTCACGCCATCGACATCGGGCAGCCGCCGGTCCGGGAGCTGACGTTCGAGCTCGGCCTGCACGTCACCACGGTGTTCGACATCCGTGATCACCCGCGCCGGCGGCGCCGCGTCCAGCGGCGGAACCGGCTCGGCCAGTGCCGTCGCGAACGCGTCCCGGCATGCCTTGCGACGGGATGGCCCGACGGTGGTCGCCAATGCGAAACCCGTCGCAGCGTCGAGCACCAGGCACAGTACGACGGTCGACGCGTCGGCGAGCCGGACCGATCGGGAGACGTCCCGTGCCAGTACGATCCACGTCCGTTCTGATTCACGCATCGCGGGGCAGTCTTCCAGGAACCGGCCCGGCCACGTCAAGCGGGCTGTGCCCGGTGCCCCACCGCAGACTGTGGTGTGCTGCGCTCACGCAGGCCCGGCCTGACTCCCATCACCGGCGAGCCCTAGGTGCGGGCCGCCGTCGTCGGCCCGTCCACGGGATCGTTGACCAGCTGATGGGCACGCTGATGCGAGACGCCGAGGATCGTCCCGATATCGCGGAGCGAGATCTCCATCGCCGCCAGACCACGTGCCGCCGATTTCGCCTCCGTCGCGGCCTCCGCCTTGGCCCGCGCCGCCGTCCGGCGCAACTCCCGCGCCAGATCGAGGTGCTGCCGCGCCTGGGCCGGAATGACGGGATGCACCACCAGGTCGAGCCTCTCAGCCGACGTCTCCAGCAGCTCAGCCAGAGCCCGGCGGTGTTCGGCGATCGCATGGTCCAGCCGCTTGGCCGTGGTGGTGACCTCGGGCCGCTGCTCACTACGGACGGACCAGAGTGTGTCGTCCTTCGTCGCGACACTGGTATACGCGCGCTGCACGGGGGCAGGCGTCCTCGTCGAGACCGTCGTCGAAACCGTCGACGTCATGGCAGCGCCTCCTTCCCGGCGAGCCTGGCACGACCGTGACCACTCGCGCAGGCCCTGATCCTCGCGTTGATGATCTTTCCCCAGCGTATACACGCGGCGGCCACGTCGATACTGATTTCATGGGCCGCGCTGTTCGCCCATGGGTGATTCCGGTCGTAGTGTCCGCCTCCGTGCACGCCAGGTCGCAACCGACGGCTACCGTGGTCACATGACGCCGAAGCGCGGCCACCTCCGGCTCGTCGAGAATCCGATCGATGACGACGTGGCCCCAACGTCGCGACGCAGCCCCCGTCGCCCGGACACAGTCACCTATCAGGTGCGGGTCGAGCTGCAAGACACGGCTCCCCCGCTGTTGCGTCGCCTCGAGCTCGCCTCGGACCTGTTCCTCAACGACGTGCACGATGTCATCCAAGCGGCGGTGGGCTGGACGGACAGCCACCTGCACCAGTTCGGCTCCGGACCGGAGTACCACAGCCCTCACACCGAGTACTACCTGTGCCCGTTCGAACGGGAAGAAGCGCAGGATGAGGGCGGCGTGCCCGAGGAGGATGTGCGTCTGGACGAGGTGCTGGCCGAGCCCGGCGACACGCTCTTCTACTGCTACGACTTCGGCGACGACTGGGTGCATGTGATCGAGCTGGAGAAGGTGCTGCCGAGGGAAGGGCCGCAACCGGTCGCCTCCTGCCTGGGCGGCGAGCGCCCAGGGCCTGCGGAGGACTGCGGCGGCGTGCCCGGGTACGAGGCGTTCGCCGCCGCGAACGATCCGAAGCATCCGAATCATCGCGACGCCATGGCCGACCTCCGCAGCATGTACGGCGACGATGTCGACCCGGCGTCGCACGCACCCGTGCCGTTCGACGTCCATGAAGTGAACCGTGTCCTGGACTCCCTCGGTATCGCCGACCTGCCGGCGGTCGGTGAGTTGCCGGACGCGTTGCTGCAGCTCTACAACTCGGTCGGGTATGTGCCGGCGCGCCGGCGGTTGCGACGGCTGATCGGCGACGCACGGCTCGACGCTCCCGTGATCATCGACGTCGAGACGGCCGAGGCGATGGTCCGTCCGTATGGCTGGCTCCTGGAGCGCGTCGGCGACGACGGCATCAAGCTCACCGCCGCCGGCTACCTCCCGCCCGCACATGTCGAGGCCGCGATGGCCGAGCTCGGCATGGAAGACGAGTGGGTCGGCAAGTTCAACCGAGAGGACCAAACGCTGCCGGTGCTGCTCCTGCGGGAGACCGCGCAGAAGCTGGGCCTGCTGCGCAAGTATCGGGGCAGGCTGCTGCTCACGGCACGTGCGCGCAAGCTACGCAGCGATCCGGTGGCGCTGTGGTGGCACCTGGCCGCCAACCTGCCGGTGAAGTCTCGGGATCCGTTCACGAACCAGGCCGGCCTGCTCTACCTCGTGGCCGTCGCCGCAGGCGCGGGCGCCACGGGCGCGGGTGGCGCGGGTGCGGGTGGCGGCACGGGCGGCACGGGCGCAACCGCCGCCGCGGGCAGCGTGGGCGCAATCGACGCCGCGGGTAGCGCGAGCGCGGGCCGAGGCGTCGCCGGTACGGGTACAACCGGCGGTATCGAGCGCGGTGGCGGGGAGCTTCTCCAGCGGGAGACTCTCGTCGCGGAGCTCCTCCGCGAAGCCGGTTGGCGCCACGGCGACGGCTCACCGATCGACCACAGGTCCGTCATCCAGAGCACATCAGACACCGAGTACGTCTTGCGCCGGCTGGGTGCGCTGGACAAATCCGACATGTTCGCGCTGCGTGCCGCCCAGCCCACGCCGCAGGGCATAACCTTTGCCCGCGCCGCGCTCCGCAACGGCCATTAGTTCCCCACACCGCCAAACCTCGCCCCATCCCCGCGCCACGATCTCGCTGCCATCCCGGGACCTCACCCCGCCCCACCCCGCGCCACGATCCCGGCCCCATCCCGGCGCCTCACCCCGCCCCACGACCCCACTCCATCCCCGCGCCACGCCCGCTACCTGCATGGTGCGGTGAATGCACGTCGGCAAGCGCATTCCCAGCCATCTCAACGATCACTCAACGCACCATGCACAGCAACTCACCGCACCATGCAAGGCAGCCTGGCCTACGAGGTGCCGAGCACTTCCAGCGTCGGCTCCCCGAGTGCGCCGAGGAGGCGGTCCGAGTTCAGCCACGGACTGAGCTGGACGCCTCGTCCCCTGCACACTCAGCGGTGATCTACGCCGTTCCCCTCGGGTATGCGTGCAACGGCGACGAGGGCGCGCGCTCCACTGCATGGTGCGCTGAATGCACGTCGGCAAGCGCATTCCCAGCCATCTCAACGATCACCCAACGCACCATGCACGGCAACTCACCGCACCATGCTCGACGTCGGCCACGCCCGCGCGCGTCGAGACGCCGCCGGCAGTGTCCTACGGCTCCATGCCGGCGCGACGCAGCTCGTCGAGAAAGCTGGGCCGGCGACGGTTTCGTTCGGCGACGTCGGCCAGGTAGTCGGCGAACTCGTCGGGCGCGCCCTTCGCCTCAGCCGCCACGCGCATCTTCTCCAAGACACGTACCGCGGCACGGTAATTGCGACGATCCGCCGCGGTGAGCGTGGACTCGATGATCCGCCGGTAGTGAGGCAGGGTCGAGGCCGGGTCGCTCTTGACGCGACGTTCACACAGACTGAGCCACGTGTCGTCCCCGATGACGTCCGCGTGCTGCTCGGCGGCGCGCCACGCCGCTTCGTCGTCGCCGTCCTTGTGCAGCACGTACACCCACTCCCACGGCCTCGACCCGGCGAGCAGCGCGCCGGCGGCTTCCTGCTCCTTCTCCCAGACACCAGCCTTGCGTGCCTCGTCGCGCAGCGCCGCGTAGGTCGACGATGACGGTGCCGCCTGGAAATGGTCGCGTCGCGCCTGGACCACCTCGTCGTACGACTTGCGCCGACGAGCGTCGTCGACGACCCGGTCGACCAACCGTCGAACGTACTGCGACGCTGGGTCGGCCTTCATACCGCGCCGCGCGTACTCGACGGCCAGCTCGCGCAGTCCGGCGGCCTCGAGGGCCTCGACAAGGTCGATGTACTGCCGCGCATAGCTCAGGTCGCTGCCGTACTGGGCAATGATCTGATCAGCGTCACCGCTCAGTACCGCCAGCCGACGACGAGCGTGACGAACGGCGAAGTCGTCCGGATCCTTTGCGGCCGCCTCGTCGAGGAGGCGCCGGTATTCCTGCACGCCTACCTCACCGAGCACGGTCCCGTACCGGTCGATGTCGATCTCGAAGAAGTCCTGCTTGCCGCCGAACCGGAACGTGAATAGCCACTTGACCAGCTTCTTCACGTCGTTGGTCGGCAGCGACAAGCGTGCGGCGACCTTCGCGTGCAGGTCGAGCAACCGCTGGATCTGGTCGCCCTGCATGCCCGACGAGTCGTCGCTTCGCACAATCGTGCGCACAGCTTGGTCTATGGCCCTCTGCAGGATGGTCAGGAAGTCCAGGGACGCGCTCTGTTCGGCTTGCTGCTCGAGGAGCCGCACAACCGGCTCGGCCTCGCGGGCGTACTCGTTGGCCGCCCGGTATTCGTAGAAGCTACACGTCGGCGTGAACGTGTCCTCCACCTCGTCGGCCAAGCTTCCGAGATCGTCAGTGGCGGCGATGTGCCGACGCGCCACGAACTCCGCCATCCCGTCGACCTGGACAACCGCGTCGGCCAGCAATCCACGCAACTCGTCCGCTGACAGTCCTTCCAGCCAGGCACGCGCATCGCCACCGCCCGCCGCATCCGAACGCCTCACAGCCATGTGCATAGGCTCGCATTCCGCACCGGGCAGTTCTCACCGGGGCAGCCGCCACGCATGGCGCACCCGCCGGTTGCGACCCATACACCGTTGCGTCGCCCTGCAAGGACGTCACCGATCCGCCGACCGTGATCACCGACCGGCGCGGCGGGACGAATCGGGCGAGCGTCGTGGTTATGGTCTTCGATGTGAACGCAGCGTCCGCAATCGACACACAATGCACTATCGATGACGACTTCCTGGCACGCTGTGCAGAACTGAAGCGAGAGCTGGTTCAGTACGCCAAGCACAACCGCTTCGTCCGCGCGTTTCGAGCGATGACGCGCGAATACGACGAGCCGCAAAGCCTTGAGGACGAGTTCACCGCCGTCAACCTGATAGATCGCTTCGCTCTGCAGTACACACTGCACGACGGCAGCACGGTAGTCGAGCGGTTCGTGGAGCAGTTCAGCGACAAGCTCACCGACGACGAGTGCTCCATGCTGCTGGGCTGGCAGGACGTCGTGGAGGGCGTATTCGAGGTGGAGAAGCATGACGACGGCGGTATCGTCGCGGTCAACCTGGTCGACGACCTCGAATATCGCATCTACTCGAACATGGGCCGCGACGTCTTCGATATGCCGTCCGAGGAGTGGTTTCTGATCGGGCGCGTGGTCCCGATCCGCGACGCGTGGATGCTCAGCGGAATCCTCCACACCCGGCCGGCCGACGACCGCGACATCATGTATCACGCAGCGGCCAAGCTAGCGATGGACTGCCCGTACGCGGTTTTCCGGAACCCGGAGAAGCGTGCCCGCGCTTGGCAGATCCAACGTGACGAGCGTCAGCTGTTCATAGAGTTCTTCGGCTCCGACCTCGTCGTCGTCCCCGCTTCCGAGCTCCATGACCGAATGCAGGAGTTCATGCACTATCGAACGTACGAAGGCCGCGGCGCCGACGGCAAAACGACCGCCGAGCGCGTCGCCGGTCGGCGAGGCGGCGTCCCGACGCCCGTCGAGTGGCCGGTTCCCGACCCCGACGACGCCGAAACGATCGCCGCAATCTATGACCAGGACGAGGGCCCCATGTTCCTCTTGAACTTCGGCCACGTCGAAGCCGTGTTCGCCGAACCCGAGCTCGCGGCAGCTCCAGAGCACCGCGACATGGTTCTCGGTTACTTGACCGATGACACGGTATCGCCGCTGGCATTCCGGCGGCTCGCTGGGCGCGACGTCGAGGCCGCGAATCGTGTCTTCCGCACCGTTCTCGATCGTCCTGACTTCGACTGGTTCCGGGACGGCGAGGCTCTCATGGAGGCATACAAGCCGGACTACTTCGGCGCGGATCCCGCACCATCCGTCACCGTCCTCAGCGACCGGCTAGCAGAGGCCATACTCGCGGCGCGCTCATCTGATTGAGGAGGACATGATAAAACGACTGATCGGTCGATGGCGGATCGTGAAGATGGAGCTGTGGGATCAAGAAGACATCGACCTAGTGGAGCCCGGCTTCATTGAGTTCACCGACGACGGCATGGGTCAGTTCGGATTCATCGCCGTCCGCGGTTGGATGGACTGCCGCCCCAGAGAGCACGGCGACGCCGGTGGCGTCGAGTTCACCTGGCAGGGACACGACGAGGGAGACGAGGTCAGCGGTCGCGGCTGGGCGCGCCTCACCGAGGACGGCTCCGTGGACGGACGCATCTACTTCCACCTCGGCGACGACTCAAGCTTTCGTGCCGTCCTCGCCCCGGGCACCAGTGACGCGGTCGTCAGCGCCAGGCGGCGATGAGATCCTCCGGCGATAAGGTCGCGTCGAGATCCGCCCCGGGCTCGAACCCCAACCGGGATACGCCTACCCGGGCCGTACTCTCGGACCAGCCAGGCAGGTGTTGAGCCAATTCACCTAGCTGAACGACGTCCCGGGCCGTGAAGGGCTTGGTCGCTCGCCACTTGATGGAACCGACAAAGCTGAGCCGACTGCTGCCGCTCCGCTTCTCCGTCCCGATCAGGTCGACCTGCGGATGGTTGTCGCGCCCCCAATACGAACCGACGTAACGCGCTGCGCCGAATCGCTCATCGGGCAAGATGCGCTCGATGGACGCACGCACCAGAGGTTCGACTGCTTCGCCGGAGTATTTCTGCCATCCTGCTTCGACGTCCGCAGCCACGAGATCGCCGCGGCCACGGGCGATGTCATCGACTCGTTCGGCCAGGAAGGACAACCAGAAGCGCAGGTAGGGGTCGGCCACGCGGTACCGGGTACGCCGTCTGACGACGCGGAGCGCCTGCGGATCCTCGGCGGCTATCACCCGTTTCTCCTTCAGGAGGTTGAGGGAGTTCACGAGTGACCGCTCGCTGAGGCCGGTTCTGTTTCGGATATGACCGAATGTCCGCTCTCCGTGGCCTATGGCGCCGAGCACGGAACGCGAGGAAGACGACGGAGGGAACTCCGCGTCGAGCATGCGCTGGCCCGTATACACAAGTGGATGCGCCTCGTCTGCGACCGCTTCGTTCAGGAATGTTGACGTGGTCGAATGCTCCGCCCGAGCTGCGAGCACCTTTGGAAACCCACCGGTCATCAGGTAGGTATCGAAAGCCTCGCGGGCACCGAGGTCCAGCAGCTCCGCCGCCTCGCAGACATTGAGCGGCTCGACCCGCAGTTCGGTGTCTACGCGGCTATACAGCGGCCTGCCATAGCTGGTCAACGCATCCATCATCGCCAGGTCGGAGCCGACGACAATCAGCAGCAGACCGGCCCGTTGGAGCTGATGGTCCCAGGCAGCCTGCAACGTCGCCTCGAAGCTCGGATCGTTTCTGAGGATGCACGGGAGTTCGTCGATCACGATCACCCCCGGCGAGCCGTCATGGCGCCCAGGTGCCGCGATGTACTCCAGCACAGCCAGCGCTGAATCCCATGACGACCAGCTCACGCCAGTTCGCGCGATGCCGGCGATGGGCTCAAGGCTCGAGCGGGCGACGGCGTCCCGAAACGATTCGAGCTCCTGGTGGATGGGCTTGTCGAGAGCCTGGTAGTACACGTGCGGGCGGTCGCGGCGCCTCAGCCACTCGGTCAGCAGGCGCGACTTTCCCACCTGCCTCCGCCCTCGAACGACGACGAACCTCGCCTGGCCCTTCTCGACGCGTGCCAGCTCAGCGTCGAGACGCGAGAACTCGGCGGACCGCCCGACAAACCTCATGAGCAGCTCCTTTGTAACTGTACCTAAATACAGTGTACTTCGGTACAGTTACGCTGCTGCCTGAGTTCAACAGGTCGTCCGTCAGCGCCCCGTCGCACCGTCGATCAGTTCGCGGAGGATGTCGGCGTGCCCGGCGTGGCGGCCCGTCTCCTCGATCATGTGCGTGAGAGCCCAGCGGACGCTCGGCGCGGGACGCCCCGACCGTGGCCGGGGAACGGGTGCGCCGAGGTCAATGCAACCGTCGAGCACCGTGTTCGCGCGCTCGACCGTCTCCCGGTAGCGGGCGACGACGTCGGCGACCCTGTCGTCCGGTGTGGCCTGAAACGTGGCTGGCCAGTCGGTGACGTTCTCCCCGAGGAACGTCGCACGCTCCACGAACGTCAGGTGATTCAGCAGGCCGAGCAGGTTGGTACCGGAGGGAACCCCCGCCGTCCGGACCTGCGGCTCTGGGGCGTCCTCGACCTTCGCGGCCATCGACACCCGCAGGTAGTCGAGGAAGCCACGCAGAACCTCGGCCTCGCTGTTTCCCGTCCGGGGTGGCGGGGTGTCTCGGCGGCGATTGCGGCGGGATGTTGCCGGCATGGAACTCTGACCTTTCAACGAAGGAACGGCACGGTGGGCAGGCTCACGCGGCGCGGCGGATGAGCAGGACGTGATCGGTGACCTCGGCGATGCGCCCGCCGGGCCCGGTGGCGATCCGCCGGGGCGCGTCCGCCCGCTCGATCACCCACGACGCCGGGTCCAGGTCGATGCCGGCCGCGACCTCCTGCGGGGTCGGGTACCGGGCGTCGGGATCCTGGTTCCACGACCACGGCGCGGTGGAGCCGTGGTCGACCACCAGCAGCCGACCGCCCGGGCGGAGCGCGTGTGCGGCAGCGCGTAGGACGGTCGACCGGTCCAGGTCATAGGGGGTGTGAAGGTAATGGGCGGTGATCAGGTCGAACCGGCCGGGCGGGAACGACTCGCGCAAGTCGTGCTGAGCGGCGGCGACGCGGTCGTCGAGTCCGAGCGCGCGAGCGTGTTCGGTGAGCCGCTCGATCGCGACGGCCGAGATGTCGACGGCGGTGACGTGCCATCCCTGGCGGACCAACCACAGTGCATCACCGCCGTTCCCGCATCCGAGGTCCAAGACGTCGCCGGTCGACAGGTCGGCGACGGTCTCGACGAGACGGACGTTCGGCCGCGGGTCCATGGGCGTTGGGCGTGCCGCGTAGACACCGTCCCAGAACGTGACCGCATCGGTAGTGCTCATGAGGCTCCTTCGATCGAGATGGGGCCATTCTCACCAGGCGTCCGCGGACTCGGCACAGAATCTTGCTGCTTCGGCAAATACGCGGCTGACGGGTGGGTGTGGCGGCCGACGTTCGGCGGCGTCATACGTGTCCGGTTGTGTCCGAGGCTTCCGGTATCAAGATGAGCACGCGCGTCGCGTCGTCGGACGGGTTCGCGCGGAAGCCTAGGGATGAGCCGCAGTTGACGGTGCGGGGCAGCGGTCGCGCGACCGGGCGGAATGAGGATCTGAGGGGTTACGGATGGTGAAGCGCCAGCGGCGACGCGCCTGTACTGTCGCCGTCGCCGTTCTTGCCGTGTCGGCGGCGGGGTGTTCGCTCGTCGAGCCAGACGAGTCCGACGTCTCCACAACCGAGCGGGCCACGACGGCCGAGCGCGAACGGTCGTCGTCGACGGACGAGCAGACCGCGCCGAGCGAATCGGGCGACGCACAGGCTGAGCCCGAAACCGAGACTGCACCGGACGATACGGACACCAAACCGGACGGCGACTACGCCGTCGTGGTGTACGTGGTCGACGGCGACACCTTCGACGTCGAGCTGGCCGACGGGACGGTCGAACGTATCCGGCCTCCGCAGGTCGACACCCCAGAGCGCGGTGAATGCGGGTTCGACGAGGCGACGCGCGTCACCGAGGAACTGGTGCTCGGGGAGCCCGTGGAGCTGTTCCGCACAAGCGACGGTCCCGATCGTGACCCCTATGACCGGCTGCTCCGCGCCGTCGAGGTGGACGGAGACGACGTCGGGGCGATCCTGGTGCGCTCGGGTGCCGCCCGCTGGGTACCCCGGTATGCGGATGAGGATCCGCGGCTGGCGGCCATGTACCAGGCGGCCGAAGCGCAGGCGCGCAACGAGCTCATCGGGTTCTGGTCCGGCTGCGGCTGGGCGTGACGGTCGGCGCCTGACGGCGCATGCGCCGCAGCACACGGCATTGTGTCCGACGTCTGCGAGATAAAGGTTTCGGCACGCCGACGACGCCCGTCGGCAGCACCACGGGGAGCGCGCCGGACGGGTGCGCCCTCGTCACCCGTTGTGGCCGTGCCGTAGGTCGCCACACCGTGACCGAAGGAGGACCCGTGCCGCTGCTGATCCCCGAGAGTCCGCGGTTCGACACCAAGAGCGAGCGTCTTGTCTGGGAGCTGCTGCGCGACCAGCTGGGCGCCGACGACGTGCTGGCGGCCGGTCTGCGGATCACCGACGAGGCCAAGGACCATGAAGCGGATCTCGTGGTGATCATGCCCGGCTCGGGCGTGGTGGTCGTCGAGGTCAAAGGCGGCGTCGTCTCGCACGACGGCGACTCCTGGTGGGTGGAGGGAAGCGGCGGCCGTCGTCGTCAGATCCACCCGGTCGAGCAAGCGCTGAAGACCAAGTACGCGTTGCGCCGCTACGTTGAGGCCGACCCGCGCTGGGCCGAGCGAGGCGGCGACCGGCTGCGGTGGGCGCACGCCGTCGTCTTCCCGTACACGGAGATCGACGGCGACTTCTCTCGTCCCGAGTGTCCACGGTGGATGGTGTCCGGCCGGGACGACCTCGGTGACCTGGCGCGTCGGCTGTGGGACATCCCGGTGCAGCAGGAGACACGGCATCGCGTGGCCGACGTCGTCGACGCTGGGACGATCGCGGAGATCCTGCGCGGGAGGAACATGCCGCAGCGCGACGTGGTGTCGCTGGCGCTGGAGCGCGAGGAGATCACCGAGCAGCTCACCCAGGACCAGGCGACGATCCTCGGCGCGATCAAGCTGCTCAACAGGGTGGAGATCCGCGGCGGTGCCGGGAGCGGGAAGACGTGGCTGGCGATGGAGCAGGCGCGACGGCTCGCGCGCGACGGGCAGCGCGTGGTGCTGACGTGTTACTCGCGTGGGCTGGCCGAGTTCATGCGCCGCACCGTCGCCACGTGGCCGCCCGCGCAGCAACCGGCGTACGTCGGGGAGTTCCACACGCTGGGCATGCGGTGGGGTGCGGCGCCGGGGACGGACGACGACTCCGACTACTGGGAGCGTCGCCTGCCTGCGCAGATGGTCGAACTGGGCGCGGGTCTGCCGGAAGAGGAGCGGTTCGACGCCGTCGTCGTCGATGAGGCACAGGACTTCGCCGAATCGTGGTGGCCCGCGCTGCTCGCCGCCCTGCGCGACGACGAGACCGGCGGCGTCTATGCGTTCACCGACGACGGGCAGCGCGTGTTCCAGCGGTTCGGTCGGCCGCCCATTCCGTTGGTGCCGCTGGTGATGGACCACAACATCCGCAATACGCGGCAGATCGGGACCGTGTTCACCCCGCTTACGCCGATGCCGATGCGACTGCTGGGCGCCGACGGTCCGGCGGTGCGGTTCATCTCGTGCGCGGCGTCCGACGCCGTCGAACGGGCCGACGACGAGGTCGACGCGCTGATCGACGACGGCTGGCGCCCCGAAGACATCGCGCTGCTGACCACGGGCAGCCGGCACCCGGAACAGGTCGCGCGGCAGGCCGCCGGGCAGGACGAGTACTGGCGGACGTTCTGGGACGCGGATCAGGTGTTCTACGGCCATGTGCTCGGATTCAAAGGTATGGAGCGACGGTGCGTGGTGCTCGCGCTCAACGAGGACGAGCCGCGCGACCGCTCCCGCGAACGCCTCTACGTCGGGTTGTCCCGAGCGCGCGACCTACTCGTCGTCATCGGCGATCCCGACCACATCCGCCACGTCGGCGGCGATGAGGTCTTTCGGCGCTTGTGCACAGAGTGATGACGCGGCAGAAAGAGCCGGTCAGCGTTCCGCCCGAGCCTTGAACGCAGCCAATAGCTTCGCCTCGCCGTCGGTCATCTTCGGTTCAGCGAGTTCGAACGCAAGCCCGAGTGCGCGCAGCACCAGGAATATCTGCTCGATGCTGGCTGCCCGATGACCGGTTTCGAACCTGGCCAACCATGCCCGAGACACCCCGGCGCTCGCAGCGAGCGCTACTTGGGACATCCCGCGCCGCTTACGTTCGGCACGCACAGCGGCGCCCAGCTGCCGCGCATCCGTGAGGCTCGCCATCGGCGTCTCCTGTCTACGTACGCAGACATTTCGAATTGTCTACGTACATAGACGTTAACAAATGTCCACGCTCATGGACAGCGCCGCCCTGCCCTCGGATTTTGTACACGCGCAGCCGTACCGGAAGCGTTTCACCATCGAGCTCGCGGCCTTTCCATCGACGAACTAGCAGAGCTTCTATCGACGAACTAGCAGAACGAGTCTCGGCTTCCTTGTCGCCAAGCTTCTTGGAGAGCTGGTCAAGTTGGGCAGCGTCCCGCGCATCGAAGGGCTTGCTTGCCTTCGATGCGCGGGACCGTCGAACGCTGGTGGGAACTGGCAGAAGGCGGTCGCGACGCGAGATTTACGACGCGCGATTCCATGCGATCCGAGCCGCTGTTTCGCTCAGGCTGAAGTGGCCTCCCATACGAACCCGTCCGGGTCGGTGAACGGCCCGGCGTTGCTGCCGACAACAATCCGGTGCGACCCGCTGCCGTCTGGGGAGACGCCCGCGACCTTGGCGAGTCCACGGCGTTTGTAGAGCGCCAGCGTGACAGCGCCCGAGTCGAACTGGACGTACTTGCGGCCGTAGCTCTTCGCCACCTTGAAGCCGCGGTCAACGTAGAACCGCTTGCTCGCGGCGACGTCCGCGACGCCCAGCTGGACCACGACGTCGTCGATCTGCCCGGTGGCCGGCCCGGTGTCCTTTTTCGACGAAGACGCGAGGGTCACGATCGTCCCGTCCGGGGCCTGGACGACGCCGCCGTAGCCCCAAAGCGACTTGGCCGCCGGCTTCACCGTCGTCGCTCCGGCGTCGACAGCGGCACTGACCAGGGCGTTGACATCGGCGGGCTGGGACATGACGAGCGATAGCGTGAACCCACGGAAACCGGATGTCGGCGCTTCGGACGCTCGTACCCGCACGTGCTTGCCCAATCCGAGCACCTCGGTGTAGAAGCGCTCGGCGGCGGTGGGGTCGGATACCTCGAGGGTGATGTGGTCGATGGTGGTCATGGCTGTTTCCTTCGCTTGTTGGTTGCTGGTGCCGTGGTTCTGCATTCCCGGTCCGCTCATCGCTGGAGGAATCCAAGGACGTTGCCGTTGGGGTCCTCGACGACGGCGGCCAGTTGCCCCGCGCCGACGTCTTTGACTTCCTGGCGGGTTCGCCAGCCCGCATCGGTGGCGTGACGCAGCGTTGTGGTGACGTCGCCGACGTGGCAGTAGCCGACCGGACCCGTCATGCCGTGGTTGTGGCCGTTGGGGTCGAGGCCGATCTCCTGGTCACCGATCCGGAAGCCGACGTAGTACGGCTCGTCGGCATAGGGCTCGACGCCCAGCGCGGCTGCGTAGAGCGCCTTGGCGGCGGCCAGGTCCCGGACCGGGATGATGATCGTCTTGATGCCGTGGCTCATGGCTGACTCCTCATTGACGTGGGCTTACTGATGAACAGCATCGCGCTGCCAGGGTCAGTCCCACATCCGTGTTGAGCACGGAGAGCACCACGGATCCCGTCCCGTAGCCGTCTCCGTAGGCCTCGCCGTCGCCCCTGCGATGCAGCCGCGGGAGAGAATGGGTCACGTGTCGAAGCAGGCGGCAACGGCGGGGATCTCGGATCGAGAGTCCGAGATTCTGACATTGATCGGAGAGCATCGCAGCAACGCCGAGATCGGCGCCCAGCTGTTCATATCAGTGCGCACGGTCGAGAGCCACGTGTCGTCGCTGCTGCGCAAGCTCGGGGCGCCGGATCGTCGTGCGCTCGCTGGTCTCGCCGGCGAGTTGGTCCGTGCCGAGCGGACCGACCAGACGCTCGCCGGGCTTCCGTCGCCCTTGACTCCGTTCATCGGCCGCGCCAACGAACGCAGCGCGTTGCGCGACGCCGTCAGCGCCCACCGCGAGGTTACCGCCGTCGGTCCCGGTGGTGTCGGCAAGACCCGGCTGGCGCTGGCCGTCGCCGCGGACCTTGCGGGCGACTTCCCCGACGGTGTGTGGTTCGTCGACCTTGTGCCGGTCACCGATCCCGCAATGGTCGATTCCGCCGTTGCGGCCGCGCTCGGCTTGGGCGAGCAACATGGCCGCGGCATCGACGACTCGGTGTTGGCCGCACTGGCGGATCGGCGCGTCCTGCTGGTGCTGGACAACTGTGAACACCTGGCCGACGGGGTGGCGCCGTTCCTCGAGCGCCTGCTGGAGCGCTGTCCGGAGGTGAGCGTGCTGGCCACCAGCCGCGCCCGGCTCATGGTGCCCTTTGAGCGGGTCTATTCGGTTCCGCCGTTGTCCCTCGACGAACCCGGCGACGACGCACGCAACACGGGCGGCGCGGCTGGTTCGCCGGATGCGGTCGCCCTGTTCGTCGACCGGGCCGCGGCCGTCGGGTGGACCGTCGACGACGAAGACCTGGACCAGGTCGCCGACGTGTGCCGGAAGCTGGACGGGGTGGCGCTGGCGATCGAACTCGCTGCTGCCCGCCTGCCCGTGCTCGGGCTTGACGGGCTGGTCTCCGGGCTGTCCGACCACCTCCGGCTGCTGGTCGGCGGGTATCGGGCGGATGATCGGCACCGCTCGGTGCGGGCCATGCTGGATTGGAGTCAGGCGCTGCTCGCCGGCCCTGATTTGACGCTGCTGCGGCGGGTCTCGGTGTTCGTCTCACCGTTCACCGCCTCGGCCGCTGCTACGGTGGCCGGGTTCAGCCCGCTGGAGCCGGGCCATATCGCCGACGGGCTGGCCAGGCTCGCGGAGCAGAGCCTGCTCAGCGTTGCCGCGTCCGCCGGTGGCACCCGGTACCGGGCGCTGGAGACCATCCGCCAGTACGGGACCGAGCAGCTCGCCGGGGCCGGTGAGCTGAACGCCACCCGGGCTCGGCATCTGCGCTGGTGCCTGAGCGCCGCAAGCGAGCTGGCCGAGGACACGTCACCCACCACGGGTGTGTGGCGGGCCAGGTTCGACGCGGTGGCCGACGACCTCCGGGCAGCGCTGAGCTGGGCCGCCGCACAGCCCGGCCAACGCGACGACACGCACCACCTCGCGCTGTCGCTGGCGCACTTGGCCTTCACCCGTAATCTGGTCGGCGAGTCTCAGCAGCGCTACGAGCAGGCGGCGGCACTCACCGACGACGCCGTCCGCGCGGCTGCCGCACTGCGGTGGGCTGCGAACGTCGCCGCATGCAGGATGCGGGGCGACGACGCCTACCGCCTCTGGCAGGCCGCCGCCGACGTCGCCCACCGCGCCGGAGATACGGCTGCCGCCGCCCGGGACCTGGCTACAACGGCCACCACCTACTTCCGCAAGGCCGGGACCTTCGCTCAGCCGCCCCCGCGCGACGAGGCGATCGCGCTAGTCACCCGGGCGGGCGAGCTGGCCGGCGATGACCTCCCGGCGCAAGCCGCAGTGGCGCTTGCCGAATGCACTGCTCAGGGGTACGCGTTCTTCGCTGACCAGACGGAGGCCCAGACCGGTGCGCCCGCGATGACCGCGCTTGCGGAGCGGGCAGTGGAGTTGGCCCACCGGCTGGGCGACCCGGTCGCCGAAGGAGCGGCGTTGCACGCCATGACCGGGGCGCAGCGCCGCGCGGGCGACACATTCGCTGCCGCCGCTACCGCGCGTCGCCGCGTCGAACTGCTGCAGTCCGTGCCCGTCACCCCGGACTCCGCGGACGAGCTGATCGACGCGTTGACGATCGCCACCGCCACCAGCATCGGCGTCGGCGACCTCCCGTCGGCACGACGATGGAGTCGGCAGCTGCGCGATCTGCCGCTGTTGGCCGAGGTCGGGCACATCGCCACGTCGCAGCTCATCATGGCCGACGCGCTCGCCGGGTACGGCAACGACGTCATTGCTTCCAGCGGCCAGTTTCTCGACGGCTGGACGCAGGCCGGCCGGCCGCGGGGCCACACCTTCGGCCCGGTAGCCGCGGCGGTCGCGATGATCCACGGACTGTGCGGCGACGAAGCCGCGCGCGCCGAGTGGCTGGCCGTCGTCGACCAGCTCGGCGTCAGTGATGCGGACCGATCCGGCTACGCGCCCACCTTCGACGCCATCACCCTGCTCCACCATGGACAGGCCACACTCGCCCTGGAACGCCTCGATACGCGATCCGGTGAGGCGAACTTGTGGCGCTTGGGGATACTGCTCCACTGGCACGTCGCCCTGCGCGCCGAAGCGGCCGTACTGGCCGGGCACCCCGACGCCGGCGATCATCTCGCCGCCGCCCGCCCGATAGTTGGAGAGAACCCCGTTGCCAACGCGATCCTCGACCGAGCCGCTGCACTGCTCAACGACGACAGGGAACGCCTCCTCGCCACCGCGATCGCATTCGAGGCCGCCGGCTGCCCCTACCAACAGGCCCGGACGCTCATCCTGGCCGGGCCCGACACCGCGCCGGCCGGCAACGATGCGCTCATCAACCTCGGATTCACCCGAGTAGACGCCGCTGGCTGATCTGTGGGATGACGGGGACCCGGCTCTGCCACGTACCAGGCCTGTCCCCTGGTCCGCCCGTCAGCGAGGCTGACGCAAGCTCTGTACGCGGCGCCGCCCATCCTCAAGTCGGTGGAGACCCCAACAAGGTGGAACACGGCGGCAACGTATTCAAGGTTATGCATCAACCTTGAATATGGGAGGTGACTGATGGGTGCTACGACGAGTCGGCGGTCCCCGATGTCGGCCACAATTGGCCGAGGAATTCGAGGCATGATGCCACCCATCCTCTCCTGTCTAGGTACGTGGACAATCGAGACTGTCTACGTTCGCAGACAGATAGGATCCTGACCAGTAGCTTTAGGCACTCGATGTTGAACCAGCAGGACTTCCACCATCGAACTAGCAGCGTTTCCATCGACGAACTAGCAGAAATGATTCTCAACTGGGCTCAGATGGATCCGGGAACCGATCCGACCAAGACTTTGCGGGAATCACCGGATCCGCTGCGACTACCGTCGTTCCCCGCGAATCACGTCGACAAGGTGCCAAACGTTCGTGCTCGGGTTGCTGTGGGAAGGCGAGCCGTCGCCCGCATGCTTGGCGTCGAGCTTCTTTGCTCGATCGACTGCTTCGGGGTACCGCTCGTCGAGCGCATCGATGGCATCAGTCGTTAGATCCTTGCCACAGCCCATGTGAGCCTTTGCGCGCCGCTGGGCATCGTGCCGATCGATATAGGCAGTCTGGTCCTCGTAGTGCAGGACAAACCACAGCTCGATACAGGGATTCGAAACAGCCACGTTGATGCCATTGTCCTTGGCGAGCCGGACCGCCTCGTCGAAATTAGGATGCTCATCCCGGTCGAACACACACCAGATCTCATCATGAGCACGCCCGCGACCACGCCTTGCATCCCGTGCCTCAGCCTTCTTCGCCGCAGCCGCGCGCTTGACCATGGCGAGAGGCGAACCACCACCCCGGAACTCATCGATCGTCACGTTGACCCAACCGCGAAACCGACGGTGCCAATGCACCAGATACTGCTCCTCGGTTTTCAGGCCCTCGACGAAGACGAGAAGCTCCACCAGCTGCTTCCCTCTGGGTGGTCTCCGGCGCGGCGGACCACCTCTACGTCTTGGTGTCACCGCGCGTCTCCTGCAGATATCAGCCGTGCAGCAGCGGCGAACTCCTCCACTGAGAGGATCGGTCGGGCGCCGTAACGTCCATCCAGATAGCGACGACCAACCGACTCCTCCTTGCGGGGTTTCAAATCCGACAACGGATACAGCCGAGTGCTGCCGTCATCGTCTTTCTCGGTGAACCAGATCTGGTCCCGACCGATCAAGCGGTCGCTGACGGCGTCTCCGAGCAGGGTCGCGTCATGCGAGTTGAAGACCAGCTGTGCTTGGTGTGGGTTGGTGTCGCTCCGCTGGAAGAGCCGCACAAGCTCCGCGACGAGCGACGGGTGCAGGCTCGCATCGAGCTCATCGGCAAGCAGGACCGACCCTTCGGCGAGTGCCTGGACCACAGGGCCCGCTAGCCCAAACCACACGAGGGTCCCAAGCGACTCATCACTCGGATGCAGCGAGACATCGCCTTGGGTCCCGCGATGCCGGAGCTCGACACCCATCTGCTCGATGTCCGGCATTTCCTCAAGGGTCTCTGGATCGCCTTCCTGTCCATTGAGGATCCGCACGGCGCGCTGAATCCGCTCTTTGAGTTCAGGCGGAATCTCATAGGTCCTCGCGCCGGTAATCCCCAGATCAGCCGCCTGCAGCAGGGCTAGCACCTGCTTGCGGTACGACTCGTCGTCAAGCATGCGGGTGGTCAAGGCCTGCCGAGCGTGGCGGCTCTCCGCCTCGGCGATCCGGAGATTGGTGGCGAACCACTCGTACAGTGGCAGAAGCACTGGATGGTTGGCCGAGGCCGCGGTGGAGAGGAACAGCGCATTCGGCCGCAGGAGCTTCAGCACAACCCGTCCGTGCGCGCGCTCGGTCGGCCCGAGTTCGACGTCGTCGCCGGTGCGTCGAAAGACCACGGCTGCGCGGCCCTTCGGGTACCGATATGCCCACTCATCGAGCACCCGCTCGTCGTCGATCGAGAAGCCGTACTCATACCGCACGTCTCGAAGCACGATGTCGATCTCGAACCGCGACGGTTCCACCCGAGATCCTGGGTCCAACATGAATGGCCGGCGGTGGACGCCGCCAGTCGGGCTGGCAGAACGGAAGGAGTGCAAGACATGCCAGCGCATGTCATCCATGGCCTTCAGCACGTTCGACTTGCCCGAGCCGTTGGCTCCGAACACCCCTGCAGCAGGAAGAACATTCACGGGCTGCCCACCCTCGCGCCAGCGGACGGGCCACACGGCCCCAGGCTCCGCCAGCCCGGTGGCGAGCATCGAGAGCTCGAACTCGTCCCGGAACGACCGCACGTTCTCCCCGCGGAAGGCGAGGAGCACTGACCGCTCAGCGGCGGGCGACTGTCGTGTCATACAGCGATGCTCGCAGAAAATCTGCGCGATCGGTAGCTCTTTCTAGCCACAGGCGATGCCATAGACCAGGATCGAAACGCTGCGCCCTTCTTCGCTGCAGGGCTTGTGTCCGACGTGATTGGTAAGAATGCCTCGCCGTGATCATCAGAGGGGATGGGGAGGCATGAGCGACGCAGGGGGCCTGAACGACGACGCACGAGTGGCCGACGAAGGACACGAACCGCCAGCCGACACTACGGCGGATCTGACGAGGACCGTCATGCAGGCGGCCGAAGACGACCCGAATCTCAGCGACGACGCCCGGCTTCTGCTTCTCACCGCAATGACCGGTGATGACGAGCTGAAGACCGAACTCACAGGCCACACGACGAACACGGACGGCGAACCTGCGCCACGCCAGACCGGAACACCGGCGGGTGCGTTTCTCAAATCGATCACGGTAGCGGGATTCCGGGGCGTCGGCCCGGAGGCCCGCCTCGACCTGACCCCGGCTCCCGGTCTGGTCATCGTCGCCGGGAGGAACGGCTCCGGAAAGTCGACCTTCAGCGAGGCGGTCGAGGTGTCGATGACCCGCACGTCGTACCGCTGGGACAACAAGCCGAAGGCGTGGAAGGCCGGCTGGCGCAACCTACACGCATCGGACCCGTGCCGGGTCGAGGTCGAACTGGCCGAGGAAGGCGTCGGCACGACGACGGTTGCGGCGGAGTGGGCGCCGGATACAGAGTTGGACGGCGGCTCGCACTGGGTCCAACGGAACGGCCAGAAGCGCGACACATCCAAGGATCCGCTCGGCTGGTCGGTTCCCATGGAGACGTACCGCCCGCTGCTCTCCTACGACGAGCTCGGCGGGATCCTCGAAGCCGAGCCCAGCAAGCTGTACGACAAACTCTCCGCGGTGCTCGGGCTCGGACAGATCGCCGACGCACAGGAGTGGTTGGACGAGCAGGTCAAGGAGACCGGCGCACCTCGGCGTGAAGCGAACAAGCTGGTCAAGCAGGTGCTGGAGGAGCTGGCGTCGTCCCCGGACAGCCGGGCGGCCGAGGCGCACACGCTGCTCAAGGCCCGAAAGCGCGACCTGGACGCGATCGAGCAGCTCGCCACGGGTGTGAGCAGCAAGCCGCCCGAGGATCTGACGGCGCTTCGAAAGCTCGCTGCCCTGACCGTGCCGTCGCTCGACGACGTTCAGGCCGCCGTCGAAGAGTGTGACAAGGCGCAGCACTCGCTGGCTCAGGCGTCCGGAATGGCCACGGACTCGCTGGTGCGCCGCTCAAGGATGCTCGAGCACGCGCTGGAGCATGTCGTGATGACCGGTGCCGGCTCCTGCCCGGTGTGCGGCGTCGGAACACTCGACGACGAGTGGGCGGCGCGAGCGCAGAAAGAGCTGAGCGAGCTCAAGGAACAGACCGCCGCACTGCGGGAGGCCGAACGCGCGCACAGCACTGCGTTGAGCAAGCTGCGCGGCCTCCTTGGACCCGTGCCGAGCACACTCCAGGCCGAGATCGATGCGGATTTGCCCAGTAGGTCAGCCACAGCAGACGCGTGGCGCGCTGTGCAGGCCGTCGACGTCAGCACGTCCACTGGCCCGCAGGAGCACGTCGACGCCTTCACGACACTCGAGTCGAACGTCACCGAGCTTCGTCGGGAGGCGGATGCGGAACGGCAGCGGCGCGAGGACCTGTGGTCACCGCTGGCCCGCCGGCTGATCGAGGTCGTGAGTGCCCTTCGATCCGCCGACGAGGCGGACCAGCGCGGCGCGGTCGCCAAGGCTGCGGCGACGTGGCTCAAGGAGCACGGCAACGAGCTGCGCAACGAACGGCTGCGTCCGATCTCCGAGCACGCTCAGCAGATCTGGGGCGAGCTGCGGCAAGAGAGCAACGTCGACCTCGGGCCCATCCAGGTGAGCGGCAGCAAGACGCGCCGGCAGGTCCAGCTCTCAGCCGAGGTGGATGGCGAGGAGGCCGGGGCGCTGACCGTCATGAGTCAAGGTGAGCTGCACGCATTGGCGCTAGCGCTCTTCCTACCGAGAGCGACGTTGCCTGCCAGCCCGTTCCAGTTCGTCGTCGTTGACGATCCGGTGCAGGCGATGGACCCGGCCAAGGTCGACGGGCTGGCACGCGTGCTGGAGCGAATCAGCCGCACTCATCAGGTGGTCGTGTTCACGCACGACGACCGGCTTCCGGCCGCGACGCGGTACCTCGGTATCGATGCGCGAATCCTGCGCGTGGATCGAACAGCCGGATCGCGGGTCGAGGTGACCGACGACGAAGATCCGACCAGGCGCTACCTCTCCGATGCCAAGGCTGTCGCATTGGACCCGAACGCCAACGACGAGGTCCGGCGACGTGTCATTCCGGTGCTGTGCCGGCTCGCCGTGGAGAACGCGTGCCGGGATCTGTTCATGGCTCGAAGATTCGGGCGTGGTGATCGACGAGCCGACGTCGAACGGGCATGGGAGGACACGCGTACGTCGCGCCAGGCGCTTGCACTCGCCCTGCGCGATGACGCCCGAGCCGACGTGAACGGGTGGCTCCGACGTGACAGGCGGCTGGACGCCGCCATGCGGGTCATCGGACGCGGTGCACACGACGGTCTGCTCGGTGACGCGGCCGGCGCCGTCGACGATGTCCGCCTGCTGGTGGCCAGGCTCCGGGCGAATGCGCCATGAGCGCGGCGACAAGCGCCGTCCGGCTGCTCGACCTCGCGGATCAGATCCTGGCCGGAGACCTGACGACACCACGCGCACGCGCCGCCCGGTCGGCCGCCGTCCTCGGCCGCTCTGCGGTGGAGCAGATCGTTCGCGAGGTGTGCGACCGCCATGGTCTGGATGTCGGGCGGACCTCAATGCGAGTTCAGCTGGCCTGCCTGCGAGCCGTGGCCCCTGGGACTGCCAGGGACGCGGCGGTTGCATGGTCGGGCCTGAGTCGTGCGTGCCACCAGCACGCCTACGAGATCGCGCCGCATGACAACGAGATTCGCCACCTGCTCACCCGCGCACGCAGAGCGTCTGATCACCAAATTGGCTGAACTGTTCGACGTACGCCCTATGGTGCGCCTACCGAGATCGTTCACCGAAGAAGCCGCGCACGGTAGGGCTCATGAAACGGACACACGCTACGATGAGCGGCCAGATGCCGCTTTGGGGGATCAAATGGCATCTCTGTCCTGGGGGAACGGCTACGCCGACGGCTCGGCGGTCGGCGCAGCTGGTGGCACGCGTAGGGGTGGATTGAGATGAACTATTCGTTGGTGGAACGCGCCCGGAATCTGTTCGAATTCCTCAAGCAGACACAGCGACTCAAGGTATCGACGCCGAACTCGACAGACACATACCAGCGAGATGGCGCAGTACTGTGGCTTGGCGCTTTGCCCAGCCATCAGGTCATCTCCTCTGGGCACAAGGCCGAAGAACTCAAGCCCGACGATCCGATCCTGACGATCGATCGGGTGCCACGAATGGCGCCTCCTCAGATCGATCCTGAGCTTGAACGGTGGCTGGACTCCGAGTTAGACGATCCCGAGCACCCGCCGGGCTTGCGTCGTTCAGTCCTCGACAGTACCGAGTTGCGAAGCAGTGACACGTCCGGCGTTCCCACGGGCGAGCAGCCGGTACACGAGGTGCATCTCGCCGACCGTCCCGAGATCCACAGCCGGTACGAAACGTGGCTGGCTTCGTGGCGGATCTGGGCCGAGGAAGAACTGCGAGTGCGGCCGGTACGAGCGGCATACAACGAGCTGTTCGACGCCTATATCACGTCAACCGGCAGCCCCGAGGAATTCGAGCTCGTGCTGGGCGTGGGATGCCTGACCTGGACGCCGGACGATCATTCCGCCGTGAAGCGACACCTGCTGACGTGTCCCGCACGCATCGAATTCGACGACGACTCCGGTCGGCTATCGGTACTTCGCGGCGAGGCCCGTGAGTCGATGAAGGTCGAACTCGACATGCTCGACCCGGGACTCATACGAACGCATGAGACCGTGAACGAGGTCCGCGCGGCGGCGCGTGAAATCGACGCGCACCCGCTAGAACGAGGTGAAGTATCCATCCTCATCCGGCGACTGGTGCACTCGCTCGACCCTGACGGTGAATACCACGACGACGACGCGCCCGGGAGAACAGGCAATACGGCGAACGCGTCATTCGCGCCCGCGGTGATCCTGCGAAAGCGGTCGCAGCGGGGCATGGTCGAGATCTTCGACAGCATCATCGCTCAGCTCAACGAGGCTGAGGACGTGCCGGCAGGTATCGTGCCGCTGGTCGACGCCGACTACGTCCCGCCGACCGAGCCGAGCACGGAACCTGGGGCCAAGGTCCTCGTCGACAACGAGACGTTCCTCCCCATGCCGGTCAATGAAAAGCAACTACAGATCATCGAGCGGGTCGATCACCGTTCCCAAGTCTTGGTCCAGGGGCCGCCCGGCACCGGCAAGACACACACGGCGGCGGCTTTGATCTGACACCTACTGGCGCAGGGAAAGCGTGTACTGGTCACGGCTCAGACCGACCGCGCGCTCTATGAAGTGCGGGACAAACTACCTGAAGACATCAAGCCCTTGTCGGTCAGCGTGGTGGGCGAATCGCGCGAGGACATGGCCGACCTCAAGGTCGCGGTGCAGTACATCGCCAACGCCGCGCATGAATACGACGCGCGCGACAACGAGCGTGCTATTCGAACGTGCCTCGAGTACATCGACAAACTTCGACGCCAGCGAGCAGAGGTCCACGCCGAACTCGTCGCCGTCCGCGAACGCGAAGTTCGTCAACATGAGCGAGGCCCCTACCGGGGCACGCTGGCTGCCATCGCGCAGGAAGTCATCTCTCGTTCAGATTCGTACAAGTGGATCCGGCGCCACGTGACGGTCGCTCCGGAGAGTGAGCCACCACTCACCTCGGGCCAGGTCTGCGAATGGCACGGCTATCTTCTCGACGAGCAGCTCACCGCGGATGAGCCCGAATCCGCCATGCGATTGATCGAGCTGGGTCAGATCCCCGATCCCGACGGATTCGCGAACCTCGTCGAGCAGGAGAGGCAGGCCGTCGAAGACGGTAAACGGCATGAGGAACTCCGCTCCCACGAAGCCTTCGAGGCCGTCCTTCAGCTGGGCGAAACCCAGCGACTCGAGCTTCAGCGTCGGCTACACCGCTTGGCGGATGAAGCCGACAGCCTCGCCGGCCGCCGCGAGCATTGGATGGACGACGCTCTCAGCGACGTGCGGTCTGGTCGAGCCGCCTCCTGGCGAGCCCGCGGCGAGAAGATCCGCGAGCTGATCGAGCAAGGTAAGGGTCCAGTCGAACGGCTCGGGGCGCTCACCAAGGTGGAGCTTCCGACCGCTGACATGGGATCTCTCGTCACCCTCGCCAAAGGTCTGCGCGACCATCTTGAGAACGGCGGCAAGATCAAAGTCATGCCGGACGGCAGACCGAAGATCGGCGCACTCACGCCGAAACCAGTGAAGTTCTCCGCACCGCTGTTCGAAACGGTCCGGGTCAACGGCGTACCACCCGTCACGGTTGACCCCCTCGACGCTGTTCTCACCTGGGCCGAGGCGTTCACTATCCTGTCTGCACTCGACAGCGCATGGCCGAACACCGTCGAGATACCTGACGAGGACACCCTGCATGAGCGGCTGCAGTGGCACGATACCGAGCTTCAACAGCTGCGCCGCATCCTCGGACTCGCCGAGCAGTTGCAGGCGGAGGAGCAACACCTTGCCGAACTCTCGCTGCCGGCCCCTGATTGGAACAATCTGAACGCGGTCCGCACATATGCGCGCCTCGTTGACGCGGCCACGGCTCAAGACCGGTGGGTCGCCGCCAAGGAGCCTCTGCTCCAGCTCGAAGAGCGCATATCGGAGGCGGCGCGTTGGGATGACGCCGCACCATGCGTCAGCCGGCTGCGTGACGCAGTAGCGAACAGAGATCACAACGAGTACGCGTCCGCTCACGCCCGCATCGGGCGGCTTCGGCTGGTGCGGGCCACTGTACAGCGGCGTGACGAGCTCGCGGCCGTGCTCGACGGAGGAGCGCCAGGGCTTCGGAAAGCCATCGCCGAGAACCCCGGCGACGCCGGCTGGTCACATCGGCTGACCAACTTCACCGAGGCGTGGTCCTGGGCGTCCACCGCGGCGTGGATCGTCGCTCAGGAGGCTAAGGACGTCAACGCGCTACAGGCACAGTTGAACGAGATCGAGCAGGAAATTCACCGGCAGGTCGAGCAGCTGGCCGCCCGGCGGGCGTGGGACCACGCGGCGTCTCCGGAACGGCTCGGCGGTACTGCTCGCGCCGACCTCACTCAGTACGCCGACTTGGTGAGACGCGGAGGCAAGCTCACGGGCAAGTTCGCTGCGCAGCGGAAGTCGGAGATCCGGCGCTCCATGGATCGGTGCCGCCCGTCGGTGCCGGCATGGATCATGCCGATCCACCGGATCGCTGACCAGCTCCGGATACAACCGGACATGTTCGATGTGGTGATCGTCGACGAAGCATCGCAAGCTGGCTTAGAAGCGACGTTCTTGCAGTATCTCGCGCCTAAGATCGTCGTCATTGGCGATGACAAGCAGGTCTCGCCCGCCGGCGTGGGCATCGATCAGCAGCAATACCGCGACCTGGCTGCCCAGTACCTGACTCACGATAGGTACCGCGACTCGTGGCAGGATCCGCTTCGGAGCCTCTTCGACGAAGCCAAGATGCGGTACGGCGGAATGATCACCTTGACCGAGCACCGTCGCTGTGTGCCGGAGATCATCGGATTTTCGAACCGGGTCGCCTATGAGCCGGACAACATCCGCCTGATTCCCGTCCGGCAGTACGGCGCCGACCGTCTCCAACCGATCGTGCCGAGGTATCTCCCTGACGGCTACGTCCGCGGTACGACCCATAAGGTCAATCCGGTCGAGATGGACGCCATCGTCGAGCAGGTCGAGAGGTGCTTGGCCGACTCGGCCTACGACAACAAGACGTTCGGAGTGATCTCTCTTCTCGGCACGGCACAGGCCAAAGCCATACAGACGAAACTGATGGAGCGGATCCCCAGCCACGAGTGGGGCGCCCGAGACCTGCGGGTCGGCGATGCGGCTGCGTTTCAGGGCTCGGAGCGTGACGTCATTTTCCTGTCCATGGTCGAGGCCGCGGAACCCGGCCGACGGGTCGTACCGCTCACGCGTGACATCTATGTGCAGCGTTTCAATGTCGCCGCTTCGCGGGCCAAAGACCAACTGTGGGTATTCCACTCCCTTGACAAAGATACGCTGACCAATCCGGAGGACATGCGCTTCCAGCTGCTGGACTATTGCTACAAGGTCGTACAGCGTGTAGATCTCGATAATGAGACGGGCAGCTCCGAGCTCGTGCCGGAGGATCGGGTAGTCCCGCCCTTCGACTCGCTATTCGAACAGCGTGTGTACAACCGGGTAGTGGACCAGGGCTACACAGTGATTCCACAATACGAAGCCTCCGGTTACCGGATCGACATGGTGGTGGTCGGTGGCAGTACCCGGCTCGCGATCGAATGCGACGGAGATCACTGGCACGGTCCCGAAGCATACGAGAGTGACCTCGCCCGCCAACGGGATCTGGAACGTTGCGGCTGGCAGTTCTTCCGCGTACGGGAGTCGGCCTTCTACGTCGACCCGGCCGCCGCCCTGCACGACCTCTGGGAGCTCCTCCGCAGCCTCGATATCCGCTCTGCCGCGGAGCGGACGGCCACGGCGCAGAATGTGGGACAAGCTTCCGAGGCTGAGAGTTCGTCGGCGCCCCAGGCGGAAGTCGATGTTGCGGAGACTTCGGAGCCACCAGTAGAGGCGGAGGCAACCGAGGCGCACGAGGCCACCACGTCCGCCCAGGAACCGTCGGCTCCTCCTTTACCGCCAGGCGTCATAGCCGTAGGGCCGCGGTCGCTCGCGAGACTCGAGCAAGAGATGCAGCTGGTGGAGCAGTGGCTTAGCCGCGCCAAGGAGGCGAATGCCGCAGCTGACTCCTCCGGGCGGACAGCAATGATCCGGGACCGAAGGCAACGCGAAGAACGTATGGCGGCACGGCTTGCTTATCTGAGGGATGTGCTGGCCAAGGCACATGTAGCCGCCAGCTCACAACTTCCGGATGAGTCATGGCCGGGGTCGATTGTTCGATATCGCGACATCGAGTCCGGCGAGACGTTCGAGGCAGTCGTCAGTGACGTCGACCTTGGCGACGCCGAACACGAGTGGGTACGGCCGAACTCACCGTTGGGCAAGCTCCTCGTGCGCGTGCAGCCAGGGCAACGACTCTCCCATAGCAAACCCAACGGCGACCCGGCCGTCATCGAGATCCTGGCTGTCTTCGACTAACGCGAGCACGGCGACGAAGCCACCCAGCAGATCACTTTTGGACGACGCGCTCCGCTCGCGCGCTATGCCCTGTGACGAACGCGCATGTCCAATATGCGAGTCGCCACACCGCGGACCTGCCCGAGGATGTCGTCGGGACCACCGGAAAGGTCCAGGGTCGTCACCACGAGACGACGACCCAGGTGCACGACGTCGTGCACCGCGTCGTCGGCCTCACCGGCCGCATAGATGAGAAGCCCTGCCGGGAGGTCTGCGGCGACGACGTAACTCAACAGCTGATACAGATCGGCATGGCTGACCCTGGCTTCGCCAACGCGTCTGTACTTGAGATCTCCGACGAACTGGCATCGCCCGCCTTCCCACCACGAGATGTCCGGCTGCAGCGTCACCGTGCGCGCCGAGTCCAACCGCAGCCGACGATCACCCTGCGGAAAGGCGCGTTTGCTCTGTTCAAGGGCCTCCCGAAGGGCCACGACGACAAAGTCCTCGAACACCCGGTTCATGTCCATCAGGAACCCATTGGCTCGGATGGCGCCGTGATGATGCTCCAAGGTCGTAGCCCGGAGGATCAGCTTGGCCAGCTCTACGGCCGGCCGATAGTGCTCGTTGAGGCGGTTCCAGGTGATCTCGGGCAGACGTCTCCCGTCATAGCGCATCAGGCTCACCTGACCCAGCGCCCCGTCGAGAGAATGCAGTGCGCTTCGTGCCCACGATGACCGGAGACGGATTTGGCTCAGGTTGCGGACTGCGGCCTTGATCAGGCGGTTGACCTCGATGTCTTCGGTGAAGTCGTCGTAGGAGACTTCGATCGGCGGCGCGACGCCGTACCGACGGTTGATCTGGTCGTCGATACGGATACGTCCGCGTACGGTCTGCAGGGCGTCTTCCTCCGTCCGGTATCCCTGCAGCAGACCGGGCCTGAACGCTCGTCTTACGTGATGGACGAACCCCGGGAGCACGGCCTCGAGGAGGAGGTCAGACCTTTCGTAGTCGAAACCGGACGACTGCCAGCGCTTCGGATCCAGCACGTACGAGATCAGGAACAGCACGTTCTGGATAGGTAGCTTCGGCCGGATTTGGACAGCCAGCGAGCCGATCTCCACGGCTCCGATAGTCGAGCCAGGTGTGATGTCGTAGCGGTCGGTGCTGCCCACGGTGGGCGTCACGTCGGCCTTGATCAGGTCCCGCACAGCATCACGTTCCGCCACCGACAGCGGGACTTCCTTTAGCGTCCGATACTCAGTCAGCTGAATCTGGCGCACCGGAGTCCTCGACTTCCAGTCCCGGATCAGCCGATGCGCCGGCTCGCATCCGCCCGAATGTGAACTCCTCCCATCGCTCAGGCTCGCTGAAGAAGTGCTCCTGTACGTACGGCTCGATGGAATGGCGCCAGATCAATTCGACCCACTCGTCGTCGAGATCGTCGCGGAGGAAGTGGCTCGGCCCGATGGCGAGGTCACGATCCCCCATTCTCTGGTTGGCGTCGTCGACCATATCGGCGACCCATTCGAGGTGCGGCTTGCGGTCGCGGAGCCAGCGCCGGAGCAGGCCGTCGATCGGCGGTTCGTCGGGGAGAAACGGGATGAAGTGAAAGCGTCGCCTGAGGGCGGCGTCGAGCAGGGCGATGGTCCGGTCAGCCGTGTTCATTGTGCCGATGATCCACAGATTCTCCGGGAGAGAGAAGGGCTCGTCGGAGTACTGCAGAGATATCCCGCGTTTGCGGTACTCGAGGAGGAAGTAGAGCTCGCCGAACACCTTAGCGACGTTGCCGCGATTGATCTCATCGATGATAAGAATGAAGGTCTCTCCCGGTGATTCAACAGCGGCCTCGGCGATCCGCTTCAGCGGCCCGTTCTTGAGCCTGAACCCGGGATTGCCCCCCGCCAGCTGCGTCGGCCGGTAGCCCTCGACGAAATCCTCGTATGCATACGACGGATGAAACTGAACCAGGTCGACCCGGCTCTCGCTGCCCGCAATAACCTGCGCCAGCTCTTGGGCCACATAGGTCTTTCCGGTGCCCGGCGGGCCGTAGAAGATGACCTGCCGCTTGTCCTCCAGCAGCTTTCGAATGCGCTCCAGGTGGCCGGCATCGATGAGCAGCCGGTCGGCGAGCTTGTCCAACTTGGGACCATCTACGGCCACGCCGTCCTGCTGTATCGCGCTCTCCTCCTCTGCGTCATCGTCGTCCAATTCGCCGCCGCGATACCGGGCGAGGGCCCGACGCTCGTTCTCCGGCAGGGGAACGCGATCGATGGACCATTTGACGACCAGCCACATCACCGACTGGGCGTCTAGCCGGTCACGGAACTCCAGTCCGCGCGCAGAAGCCTCACTGGCGAGAGTGTCAAGGAAACCGAGCGCATGCTCGTAGAGCCCTACTTCGTCCGCCTCAGCCGGTGGTCGGTCATGGTCGGTGAGTTCCATCGCCTTGGTGAACGGCGTGGTCTGAAATATCGGATACTCAGTGGGATCCACGGCCATCATCAGGAACGAAGCAAGCGTCGTCCGAGTGCCTTTGCCGCTGACTGCGTCGCTCGGCACGGACTTAAAGAAACCCTGGACGCGTTCGGCAAGCGTCTGGCCAGGCTCCCACATGGTCCGCAGCGCTGCCCGCGCCGGCTCCGGGTTCTCCGCGCACCACTGTAGGAAGCGCCTATGCATGTGGTACGAAGTCAGGTTGTTTGGTGAGTTGAACGCCTTCCTAAACAGTTCGAGCCATTCGCCGTCGGCCAGTAGCGCGTCTTTGGCTCGCGTGAGCCTGTCGGCAATCTCGAGCTTGTAGTCGCGCTCCATCGCATCAAAGCTCGCGTCGCTGTATAACCGGCTCGCCCAGTGGATGAACTGTCCCCACGGGCTGGTGTCGGGTTGCCACACCCGCAGGAGGTCCGGCTCCCAGAACATAAACTGCGTGCCCCGCTCCTCGGCCAGCTTGCCACGGATCTCGAGGAGCTGATGATCCACATTTCGGCTCGGATCCGACACCAGCTCAGAGAAGGCTTTCGCGATGCGTGTCTTCATGTTCCGCGCCACGATGTACTCGAATGTTTCTGGATGAACGAGGTGCAGCAACGCCTCTCGCTGCGCGTGGGCGCCCTTAGGCAGCGGAACACCGAAGAGGAAATCGCGGAACGCCCACGGGTCCTGTAGCAAGCGCTCCCGCTCGGATTGCTCCTCGCGCTTCCACGCGCGTGCGAACTCGATGATCAGCTGGAGCTGGAAGGGTCGATAGGTGTAGAACGCTGTGCCGGTGGCTGCGAGCCCCTGCTCCAGCGCTGTGTCAAGAGAGGAAGGGATCTCGACAGGGGACTCCGCCCAGCCGAGCACCCGGGTGATGAGACTCCGCTTGGTGTCCGCCCTGTAGCTGTCCGGCGATGCGACGAGCAGGTGTACAAAGATGACCTCACCCATGAGCTGGATCGCCTTAGGCGAGGCGTCGGATAGCTGCCGCTCAAGCTTGACGTGGAAGGCATCGCTCGACTCGTCAGGACTCTGGACGAAGCGTTGGTCAAGCTCGTCGAGTAGCGATGACGTCCATACGGCCTCACCTGGTGTGAAGAGCGAATCATCACGGCGGAGGGCCGCATCGACCCACTGTTCGGTTGCTCGGTAGATCATTTCATGTTCGGGACGTTCGGATCGCGGCATTGGCACACCCTTCAGCTGTTACGACGCACGCTACGACCGACCTCGGACACTTGCTGTGGTCCACGAACTCAAGCCCGGACAGTTCCCGCCATGCCCTCGGCAGCCGTTTACCCGGACTCTTCCTGCAGAACCCACGCACGCTTGAGCGGGATGCGAGCACGGATCTCGTCCGGAAGCTGGTCGTATGACTCGAAGAGCCGGTCGAGAACGTCCTCTGCATCCCAGACGCGAATACTCAACCGGTCTGTTCGAAGCGCAGCCACTCCTGCCTTGCCGAGGCCGCCCCACGCAACGAGAAGCCCTTGGTCTGCCTGATGAGAAGCCATGGCACCCTTCAAGCCACGGACGACGGGCGCTCCGATCGGTCCCGCCTCCGACTTGACTTCGACGATCAAGGTCGGTGAGTCCAAACCCAAGGGCCCTCGGCCGGCGATGATGTCGACGCCGAAATCCGGTCCTTCGGGCGACACGTCGCACGTATAGCCCTGGACGCGCAGGATGGCTGCTATCAGGTTCGTGAGCTTATGCTGCCCGAACTGTTCAACCAGGTGGGTCCGGACGCGGTCCCGTATCGCTTCCAGCGTCGGGTTCGGACTCGGATCCACTACGTCGGAACTCGTGTCCACGGCTTTCCCCGTCGACCAAGATCCCCCATCCTCTAGATGAATGATTCCTTGAAGATTGTCAGTGGTCATAGGCGATCAGTGATCGTTTGGCTGTGAGGCCGAGGGCCCAGTTGTGCCAGATCCCGGCGGCCAGGGCCAGGAGCCGCTGGCTGATGCGGG
>NZ_JAAGOA010000026.1 GCF_010550675.1 Phytoactinopolyspora halotolerans
CAACGCCAAAATCCGCGCCTTCATCGACGGCTGGAACGACCGCTGCCACCCCTTCGTCTGGACCAAGACCGCAGACGAGATCCTCAAAAAAGCCAACCGTCAGCCAACTTCAAACACGGATCACTAGAGTTGCCAGGTGGATTGGCACCGGTGGCATCAGGGCTATCAAGAGGGCGGCAAGCTGCAGGAACGCCTGCGGATCGTGCAAGATCAGCTTCGCCTTGCGCTTGCCGCGGTGCCGCCCGGTCCTGTGCAGATCATCAGCGTATGCGCGGGGCAGGGACATGATGTCGTAGGCATGGTCTCCGGCTCAGAACGGCGTGGTGATGTCCGTGCATGCTTAGTCGAGCTCGACGGCCGGAACGTCGCGGAGGCGCAGAGACGGATCGACGACGCCGACCTGCAGGGTTTCGAGGTCCGGCAGGCCGACGCCGGGATCACGGACACTTACGATGGCGCTGCGCCTGCTGACATCGTCTTGCTATGCGGCGAGTTCGGAAGTCTTACTGATGACGATGTCGAGTCGACCGTCGCCACGCTTCCACAGCTATGCAAAGAGCGAGGACAGGTCATCTGGACTGCGCACCGTGCGGCGCCAGGTCTGTTCGAGCACGCATCGGCGGCATTTGAGCGGCACGGCTTTGTTCCGGTCTGGAAGGACCCAAATGACCCCTTCGGCGTTGCCAGGGACCAACTCGTCGCTCGGCCGCGTGAGTTCCGGACTGGCCAACGCATGTTCAGCTTTGCCGACGAGCAGACGCTCATCGCCCTGGGCCGCACCATTTGATCGTGGAACCTGTGTGTGCGTGTCAGCGTGGCGAGCGATGCGTTCTTCAAGGAGGCTGTCGGTAATCGACATCGTGTGCTGAGGTCGTGAGGCAAACGTCGCTGAGGAGGAGAGGCGGATGGGTGTTTTCATAGGGGCCGTGGTGCTGAACGCGTCGAACAACAGAAGGGCAGCGGCGTTTTGGGCCGAAGCCCTCGGATATGTTCGAGAGCCCCGGAATCCTGACTTCCTTCACCCGGAGGAATGGAGTCCTCCGTCGGCTACTCGACAAGATCACGGCCCTGGCGCACACGTTCATCTGGACAGGGACGACAAGATGCATCTCGACCTCTGGGTTGACCAGGACTCCGATGTGCACACCGAGGTAGAGCGGCTCGTCTCTCTCGGCGCCAAACGGGTCGACTGGGTGTATCAGGACGGCGCTCAGCACGTGGTGCTCGCTGACACCGAGGGCAACCTGTTCTGTCTCTGCGCCTGAACGGCGAGATTGTGGACGGCAACGAACACATCCTGGAGATCAGGTGATGCGGCGATCGCCCTGGGGAACGGAACGTCAGGGCGATCGCCGAATGCACACGCCTGCTTTATGAACTGTTCGTAGCCGCCCCGCGGCTGTTCGGTTGCTAGACGACGCTCCGATCATCGCTTCGTGGATCGTTGTGGACCACGTGATGTTCGTAGATGCCTGTACGGGCCTTCCGTCTCCAGGGCCGTGCGAAGTCGTTCGGATCATCGTAGATCTCGGTGGTGGTCACGGAGGGCAACTTCTCATATGAGCATTGGGCCGGCCACTCGCCTCGTGGAGAGATCACGCCCGACGGTGAGTCGGCCGCGTGGCGCGCGTCCACCGCAAAGCTGACCCAAAAGCTATTCGTGACCGCATGGGCTTGGGCTTCGGTCGCGAAGATCTGTGCTCCCGGTTCGGGAGGGCCGGCGGTAGAGAAGAGCACACAGTCGACGTCGAGCCGCTCATACTCGATGAAGATCTCCGGGAAATGCACCTCTATGCCCAACGAAAGGCCGAACCGTATGCCGTCGACATCGAACGTCACCGGCACCGACCCCGGTGAGTACATGTAGGTGATCTTCGTATTCGACAGCAGGCGCTCGTCGTAACGCGTTGCAACTTTTCCCCGATCGGAAATGACATACAGGCTCAGGTGCGGACGGTGTGGCGGCGTGAGACGGTGGATCGAGCCGACAACCGTCCAGAGCCTGAGCTTCCCCGCTAGTTCCACGATCTGGGCCAGCTCATCGCGCAACACGTCCCAGTTGGCCCGGTTCCAGTCGGCCGGGCCGATCTCCTCCGGGCCATTGACGGACATCTTGAGCTTGTGTGCCCAGCACAGTGCCCCTTCGGGGAAGTGAATCAGGCGCGCGCCCAAGTCGCGCGCCTCGCGCATCAGGCGTCGGATCTCCTGTCCACTCGCGCGTATCGCGGCTACGTCGCTGGGGTCGTCACCAATGACGACCTGTGCGACCGCAATGCGCATGCGCTTTGTCTCCGGCATGACATCTCCATTCGCCGTTGATCGGAAGTGCCGGAGGGCAGCGGTGTACGACTCGCCGGTCTTGGCAGCTCGAGCTCGGACACGGCGCTTGAAGTTCCTGTTCGCTGTCATCTGGCCTTCCATGCCTCGTACGCCGATCCCCCAGCGATCATGGCGTCCGAGACGGACAGACCAGGACAACGACCCTGAGACGCATCATCCCTTTGCCTCCGGAGAACGACCATGCTGGGGATGCTCGATGGAGGTTAGGCGTAGGGCCACGCCACGATGGACGCTACCAACCTCCGCCGCATCGGACAACCGACCCGCCGAGCCGACGCGCAAGTCCGATCGAGAGCTGCACATCGGTCCGCGGGGGAAGCGGGCGGCGCGGGTCTGTTGTCGACAGTGACCTATTCTGTTCCGTGGCTATCGGTCAGAAGTGGCTTCTCGAAGTGGACCACCGTCCAGTGCCATTCGCGACGCGTTTCCGTGCGGACGTCGTGGTAACCCAGCGCGCGGTAGAACGCTACCGCTTCCGGCTGGTTGGTGGCGGTGTTCAGCACGGTCCTCATGTACCCCAAGGCGGCGGCTCGTTGTTCAAGCGCGGTCATCAGGCGGCGACCGATACCTCGACGCCGGGTTGCCGGATGCACCCGGACGAATACAACCTCGGCGCGGTCGTCTCCGTGGTCCTGCAGCCCGCCTGTCGCGACGACGTGGCCATCAAGATCGCCAACAAGGAAGGTTCCTCTGGGCAGCCTCTCGGGGCACGCGAGTGCGGGGAAAGCTGCAGGCGGCTCGGCGGCCGCCGGGAGCGGCAGCGGAGCCAACGGATCGGCGGTGTCGCCAACGTTGGGTAGCGTCGCCATGGTCCACACCTGGGGAAGATCGCTGCGCCGGTGCTCCCGAATCGTCACCATGGAACACACCGTGGTCGCGAACACAACTCCGGCGCAACTGATTTCGCGCCACCAGTCGGCCTCGGAAGAGCGCTCGGCGAGCGAACGCTTGCCCGCCCGATGCCCGGCCTAGGACCGCCGTTGCGTGAGCACGACGAGCGCGTCGGTGTCTGCGATGATCACATCAGCGGTACATAGCCGATGCAGTCGCTGACGACGATTGACCGCTGGCAGCGCCGTACCGAGTGGTGCTCGCGCGATGAAACCTCCGTATGACGAGTGAAGTTGTCCGCTGGCTGGAACGTCTTGTGGCGTTCCCCGTCGTTATCGTCAGTGACTCGGATGACAACCGTGGGCAGAGTTGCGCTTGATCCCGTTGGGCGGGGCCCACACCGTCGCGACCGTTCTGGGCCAGGTTTGGTCTCGTCAGAGGTTGCGTCAGGCGCGTATGACAACCTATCTTGTCAGTATGCGGATCGGTGAGCCGGCTCGGAAGCATGGCGTCGATGATGACGACATCCTTCACGTCTGGCGTAATCCGATGCGGCGGGTCGACAGTGACGACAACCTCACGATGCTGATCGGTCCTGACATGGCTGGTCGCATGCTGGAGGTCGGCGTGTTGGGCATCGATAGTGACGATCCGGTGGCCATCCATGCGATGCCGCTGCGACCGAAGTTCTACGAGTTCCTCTGAGGAGGAGGTGATAACGATGCGACACAGTGATGAAGAGATCCGTGAGGCCGCCGAGCGGTTTGAGAAGTGGGCCGACGAACTGGACCCCGCCACGGCGGACGTGTCGGACGTGTCGGACTTACGGGCCGTTGCCGAAGCGGCCGATGCGGTGCGAGCCAATGAGGCACGCCTGACCGAGGCTGTTTCCGTAGCCCGTGCGCATGGGCGAAGCTGGACTCGGATAGCCGAGTCTATGGGCGTGTCCCGCCAGGCCGCCCGGCAGAGGTTCTCCGACAAGATTGGCGCGTGAACGTCACGCCGTTCTCATCTATGGCGAGTCCATGGATAAGTGAGTGTTTGCGGTACGCGGTGATCTCGATTGCGTCGTGTTCTAGATCATGGTCACGTAGCCAGTCGTCGGCCACGCTGTCTACAGAGTCCCGATCGTTGCCGGGCGCCTTTGCGCCCCTTGTCCGGGTCAGACGACAACTGAATGCTGGACAACGGGCCGTCGAAGTGGTCGTCTGTATGGCTAAAAGTGTCCGCTACCTGAGCGCCGTGCTCAACGCTTAGGCAGCGTTCCTGCTGGTGGACAGGGCCGGCATCGATCCGGCGACCTTCCGCTTTTCAGGCGGACGCTCTACCAACTGAGCTACCTGTCCTGGTGGAGCGAGTCGAGTCTAACGTATGGCAACACCGGCGTGAAAATCCCCGGGTCAGTCCACTCGCTCTCGCTTCGCGGCCTGTGCGTTGAGCTTGGCCAAGTACTCATTGTAGGCCTTGCGCTCGGCCTCCTCCTTGCCTTCCTTGCGGTCGAACCGGCGGGCTTCGCGTTCGTCGGAGCGGGCCCACTGGACGAAGATGGCGATAACGACGATGAGCGCCGGGAGTTCGCCGAACCCCCAGGTGATCTGCCCTGCGAGGATCTGGTCGTCCAGTCTGTCCGGCAGCCACGCGATCTCCGTGCCGAGCTCCTGGTAGTAGGAGCCGGCGATCAGCATCGACGACTCCATGATCGCCAGCCCGAAGATCGCATGGAACGCCATCGACAGCAGCAACACGACGATCCGGGCCGGAAATGGCGGCCGTTTCGGCAGCGGGTCGATGCCGATCAGCATCTCGAAGAAGATGTAGCCGACGAGCAGGAAGTGCAGGCTCATCAGCATGTGTCCGGTGTGGTCACGCATCGCGGCTTCGAACAGGCCGCTGAAGTACATGACGAATGAGCCGGACACGAAGAGCGTGAGTGCGACGACGGGGTGGGTCAAGACCCGCGCCACCCGGCTGTGCACGGCCGCCATGATCCACTCCCGCGGACCCTGCTCACCCCGCCTCGCCGGTTTGATCGCCCGTAGTGCCAGGGTGATCGGACCGCCCATGACCAGCAGCATGGGGCTGATCATCATCAGGGTCATGTGCTGGACCATGTGTACCGACAGCATCGTCATGCTGTACGTCATGACACCGGACAGCTCGACGAACGCGACAGTGGCGATACCGAGCAGCCATGCGATCGTCCGGCCGACCGGCCAGCTGTCGCCACGCTTGCGCAGCCGCCACACGCCGCCCAGGTAGAGCAGGACCGCGACGAAGCATCCGATCGAGAACAACGCGTCTGGATATGTCTCGGTGAACACCCGGGAGAGACTGAACTCGTCCGGTATCGGATAGCCCAACAGGTCCCGGACGGCGGAGACGCTCAGATCCTCCGGCACCGGAGGTTCGGTGCGCCCGAGCGCGACGGCGAGACCGATGGCCGCGGCCATCACCGTGATCTCCCCGGCGGCGAGCCGACGGAACTGGCGCGGTTTTCCGGTATCGAGTGCCCGCAGCGTCCGCTCGCGATGGAGGTAACCGAAGCATCCGAGGGCGGCCAGTGCGACCACTTTGCCCATCAACAGCCAGCCGTATTCCGTGCTGAACAACTCGGTGAGCGAGCTCATCCGCACCCACGCGTTCAGCACCCCACTAGCCGCGATCAGCACGAAGCATCCGAGCGCCACCGAAGAGTACACACGTGCGACGCGACGAAGCTCCCGACCCTGCTGTGCTGCGTACCAGGCCACGGCGACCAGGCCACCGACCCACAGCGCCATGGCAACCAGGTGGATCAAGATAGACGTGGTCGCGGAGTGGTGATAGTCGCCGCTGGACGAGTGGCCCACCAGCGCGGGCGGCACCAGCGTGGCGAGCCCCAGGCACAACAGCGCGATGCTGCCGCCGTGCCCGAGCGTGAGGCGTGTGGCCGGGATCATGGCGAGCGCCAGCACGACGACGGCAGCGTACGCCTGCCCTTGTTCGACGCTGGCGGTATACGAGCGGAATCCCTCACCTCCGAGCGCCTCGAGCAGTGGTTGCCCGATCAGGTCCGACAGCGTCAACAGATGCACGGCGGCAGCCGCCACCGCCCACACCAGCGCCCCCCACGTCGCCGCGCGCAGCACGCGGAGCGCGTCGCCGCCCAGCTGGCCACGTTCCGGTGGCAGAACCGTCGCCAGCCCAAGCAGACCGATGGTCACGGCGGAAGCGCCGTCGAGCACGGCCCGGGAGACGGGAAGCCCCCAACGGGTGAGGTCTCCAGGATCTCCGAGCCCGGGCACGGCCAGTGCGGTGCCGCCGCCTCCGACGATCAACGCAGCCACAAGCGTCGCCAGGCCGGCAGCGACAGCTGTGGTGCCCCAGCGGCGGACCGACGGCGGCGGGGCGGTGGGCACAGGTGTGGGGGTCATCGGATTACCTGTCTCTCTCGTCGTCCGAGGTCGGCCCGTCCTCGGACGACTCGCGCAGCCGACGCCGGCTGCGACCGACGATCAGCGCGAGCCCGGCGAGGACGGCGATGACGATTCCGCTCCAGATGGCCGCGGCGCTATCGTCGCCGTCGCCCGACGCTTGCTCAGACGCGGTTTCCGCCTCGTCGCCGTTGGCCACGTCGCCGGACATCCCGGTCGCCATCGTGAACTCGATGGTGCCGCTCACCGGGTGGCCGTCGGCGGACACGATCCGGTAGGAGATGGTGTAATCGCCGTCCGGCAGTTCGGAGACGTCCTGCCGCACACGGTTCCCGTCGACAACCGGATCCGCGGTGTGGAACTCGTTCTCGTCCGCGTCGAGCACCGCCATCTGGGTGAAATCGGGCTGGTCCTGGACGTTCTCGTTGAACACGAGTTCCACCGTCCCGGGCTGTTCCTCCACGGTGGCGCCGTCCTCCGGCGACGACGACACGAGCGAACTGTGTGCGGACGCCGTCGGTGTGCCGAGTGCGAAGGCGAGGACGGCGGTCAACGCGACGGTGACCGCGGTGCGGGCCGCCCGCGCCGTGCTGCCGCGTACTCGTCCGGTTGGTGGGCTATCGCCGGTTCGGAAATGCATGGTTGTGGGGGGATAGGTCAGCATCGGTATGTCCTTGTTGTGGCGTCGAGCGTCGACTATTCATGCGCGCGCTGTGCGCGCCACCGATGATCGACCGTTCGATCATGATCTTTCGACCTTGTCACGGCTATGACCTCGACAGTGTCGACACATCTACCCGGTCGCGTTCGAGACCATCGGCATGGCCACCCGCGGTGGGCCACGCCACGGCACAGCGTCTCCGACGAACGCGGCGTACGTGCCGCGCGACTCCCGAGGCGACGGAATCAGCGTCCACCGCGAAGGTCCGTCGGCCAGTGGCTGACACAGCAGCCGGTCGAGGTGGTGCAGCCGTGCGGTCGACGACAGTGCCGCCATTGCCCACAACACGGCTTCGAGCCCAGAGAGCAGCACGGTCAGGACGACGGCGGACACCACATGCGCGCCTAGCATCGACGCGCCACCCACGGTGGGGCCGTGGTCGCCACCGGCCATCGTCAGCAGCACATGTAGTGCCGGTTGAGACAGCACCAGCGCGGCGCCGATCTCGCCGGGGTTTCTGCGCCGGTCCGCCAGCGCGACGCACGCGACACTGAGTAGCCCGGCGGCGAACAGGAACTCAACGTGCACCGGCAGCCCGCCGCCGGCCGTCACGTGTGCGCCGGCGGGCAGGAGCAGGCATGCCGCGGACATGACGAGCCCGCGGGCCACACGCATCCGTCCTTGGCCCGGCTTCCGCACATAGGCCAGCGTATGTGAAGGTCGCGTCCTGGAGATTCGTGGGCTGGAACTGTGGCCACGGCATGGACGTTAAGGAGACGATTGGGGGGAGTGCGGTCTGGCCACGACGGATGGGAGAGCCATGCATCGTACGGCGCAGCGGGGGCGGCGGAAGGCACAGAAGACACCGCCGCGGCGGAGTGTACCGGCGATGATCGCGGGCGGGCTGGGCGAATTGATGCTCACCGCGGGCGCCATCGTGCTGTTGTTCGTTGTCTACACCCTCTGGGGTACCGGCCTGCAGACCGCGGCGGCCCAGGATGACCTGCGCGGACAGCTCGGGTTCGGCGGCGGCCAAGACAGCACTCAGCAGGGGGATCCCACCTCTCCGAGCGAGACCGACCTGGGCGACGCGTACGGCATCATTCGGATCCCGCGCTTCGGCGACGACTGGGAATGGGTGATCGTCCAGGGCGTCGAGGACGCGGACCTGAAGAACGGTCCTGGCCACTATCCCGACAGCGTCGACCCGGGTGAGTTGGGGAACTTCGCGGTTGCGGCACACCGAGCCGGACACGGCGAGCCGTTCGCCCAGTTCCCCGAGTTGCGCGTCGGCGACGTAGTCGAGATCGAGACCGCGGACGGGATATTCACCTACGAGCTCGACGACGCTCCGGACGGTGACTCCGACGGCAACAAGATCGAGATCCAGGACAGCTGGGTCGTCGATCCGGTGCCGGGGGAGCCGCGGAGCACCGAGCCCACCGAACGGCGGATCACGCTGACCACCTGCTGGCCGCGGTGGGGATCGTCGCATCGCATGTACGCGACGGGAACGCTGGTGGACGAGCAGCCGCGCGGCGACGCATGACGTGCTCGCGTCAGGACACTCACCGCAGGCCGGAGTCGGGCCGGACATCGTCACGGGCGGGTGAGGCCGGACATCGCCACGGGCGGCGTGAGGCCGGACTTCGTCGCGAGCCGAGCTCAGTCGCGACCGTAGGCGCTGCGGCGCAGTCAGACGTCGAAGCGCGGCGTCGTCTGCAGTAGTGGGCTCAGGTCGGTGCCGGTGGAGAGTTCCGCGGGATCCGCGTCGCGGCGGAACAGTCGTGCTCCTGCTTCGATCCCGCCCAGCGTGAGCAGGTCGTCATGGCGGCGCAGCCAGGTGCCCTCGCGCAGCCCCACCACCGGGGTGTCGTTCTCCTCCAGGAACTCCAGCAGTCTCCGCTCACGCGTCTCACCCATGTGCGTGTCGCCCGGGATCGTATCGACGTAGTGCGGATTGATCTGAAACGGCACCAGCCCGAGGGTGTCGAAGCTCGGCGGCTGCACGATGGGCATGTCGTTGGTGGTGCGCATGGTCGGCCCGGCGACGTTCGTGCCGGCGCTGGAGCCGATGTACGGCATGCCGGTGTACACCCGTCGCCGGATAACCTCGACCAAGCCGTGCCGGTACAGCGCTGTCACCAGGCGGAACGTGTTCCCGCCTCCGACGAAGACCGCGTCGGCACGATTCACGACGTCGGCGGGCTCCCCAGTGTGCGCGCCGACGACCTCGACGCCGACCGGGCGCAGCGCGTCCGTGACGGTCTTCGTGTAATCGTCGTGGTCGGCCAGCGCGAACGGTACGAATGCCACGGTGCGTGCGTCGCCGAGGACGTCGCGCAGCACCGCATGCGCGTGTTCCAGGGGCCCGTAGCCAGGAGCGATGGAATTGGACAGCAACAGAAGTCTCATCATGTTCTCCGCGCTTACCGTTGGTGGCCGCTAGGGGTCACGCGAAGGCCAAGGGTTGGGGCGGCAACCTTCGAGCGACTTCGTCTGTTGCACCATCACCGGTGCCGCCGCGCCGTCCTCTGGGCAGTTCACATGTCCGTGTCCGAGGCCGTGGCCGACCTCATGGTTGATCAGATACTCCCGGTACGTGAGGAGATCGTCACCGAACGTGTCCGAGCCCTTGCCCCACCGCTCGGCGTTGATCACGGCTCGGCTGCCGTTCCAGCAGGAGACCCGGCCGCGGGTGAGCAACGGATAGCACTGTTGGTCGGTGAGGTCGGCACTGGACAACGAGACCCGAATCGACACTTGACCGGAATCGACCCGTCGGAACCGGACGCTGCCGTCGTGGCCCCAGCCCCGCTCGTCGTTGAGGATGGCGTGTACCTGGTCGGCGAACGCCTCCGGGTCGAACGGCAGTCCTTCCTCGACCTCGACGATGTAGCGCCGGACGTCGCCGGAGAGCCGGTCGGGAGCCGGATCGGTACCGGACACGATCTGGTATGTGCCATCGCCCGACTGTGGCGGATCGACCCGGGCGGGCTGACGGCGCCCATTCACCTCCGGTCCCGAGACCTTGACTGAGACCGTGGGACCGATCTGCGGCTGCGGCGGCCGGTCGGTGACGGATCGATCAGCGCCGCGGCTCGGTGCGTCACCGGTTGCGGATCGGTCTCCATCGCGTTCGGTGGCGGGCACGTCGGGCGTGTCGTCACCGGCGGCCATCTGCTGGGTACCCGCGGCGGGCAGTGCCTTCCCGGCGGGCGGATCTCCGATGGGGGTGACCACGTATGCGGCCGCTGCGAACATAGCCACGGTCGCGGCGACGCAGAGCACAGGACGCGGTGCCATGCGGCGTTCCCGCCCGCGGCGATGAGCGCCTACCATGTCTCTCCTTGTTGCCGGCTCCGTGCCCGTGGCCGGCACTCATGCTAACGCCTCGAGGGCGGAGGCGTCCGATGAACTCCACCACCTGGACAGCTGCCGACCGCATCCGACGATGACGGCCGCGGCCGCTGCTGACGGCAGTCGCCGACGACAGCCGCGGCAAAACCGCGCGTACGGGATGGGAGCGGCGTGTCTCGGTCTTGACGCCGCAGTGGCTGCGGAGGAGGGTCATCTCACCGGGCCGGTAAGGGTAACGGCTCGGTGAGGGTGGTGACGCGATCGACAAACGGCGCGCGCCACACCACCCGGAAACGCCACCATGGTGGCTACGGTCGGGTAGGCAGACCTCCACGTGAGGCGTGATGTGAAGGCGGTGTGGACGCGATGAGCGAACAGGTCGATGTGATCGTCCTCGGATTGGGCGTCGGTGGTGAGTCGGTGGCCGGTTCGCTGGCTGAAGCGGGCCTCGACGTCGTCGGGATCGAAGGCAACCTGGTGGGTGGTGAGTGCCCGTACTGGGGGTGCATCCCGAGCAAGATGGCGATCCGGGCGGCGGACCTGCTGGCGGAGACGCGTCGGGTCGATGGCATGGCCGGCCATGCCGAGGTCAGCCCGGACTGGGCGCCGGTCGCCGCGCGGATCCGGGACGAGGCGACGACGGACTGGAACGACCAGATCGCCGTGGACCGGCTCACCGACAAGGGCGTCCGATTCGTCCGTGGCTGGGGCCGGCTGGCCGGTCCCGGACGGGTCGAGGTCAACGGGAGCACCTTCGAGGCTCGGCAGGGCGTCGTAATCGGCAGCGGCACCGCTCCGGTGGTCCCGCCGATCGAAGGGTTGCCGGACACGCCGTACTGGACCAACCGGGATGCCCTGGAGACCAAGGAGCTGCCGGAGTCGCTGATCGTGCTCGGGGGCGGTGCGGTCGGTCTGGAGCTGGCGCAGGCGTTCGCCCGGTTCGGCTCCCGCGTGACCGTCGTGGAAGCCGTCGACCGGTTGCTCTCCTTCGAAGAGCCGGAATCGTCCCAGCTGGTGCAGTCGGCGCTGGAAGCCGACGGTATCGGGGTGCACACCGGCAACAGCGCCACGATGGTCAGCCATGACGGCGCCGAGTTCGCCGTGACACTGGGCGACGGCACCGACCTGGCAGCGCAACGGATGCTGGTGTCCGTCGGGCGCCGGCCGGATCTGGACGCGTTGGGAGCGGACACGGTGGGCCTGGACCCGTCGGCACGCGCGATCGAGGTGGATGACCGGCTTCGCGCCGGCGAGAGGCTCTGGGCTGTCGGCGACGTCACGGGACGTGGCGCGTTCACCCACGTGGCGACGTACCAGGCGGACATCGTCGTCCGCGACATCCTCGGCCACGACGGACCGCCGGCCGACTACCGGGCATTGCCGCGAGTGACGTTCACCGACCCGGAGATCGGCGCGGTGGGCAAGACCGAGGCGCAGGCGCGCGAGGCCGGCGTGAACGTGCAGGTCGGGATGGCGCAGGTGCCGTCGACGGCGCGCGGGTGGATCCATAAGGCCGGAAACGACGGGTTCATCAAATTGGTCACCGACGCCGACCGCGGTGTGTTGATCGGCGCGACATCGGCCGGGCCGACCGGTGGCGAGGTGCTGAGCGCACTGGCGGTGGCGGTCCACGGCGAGGTGCCGCTGGAGAAGCTGCGACACATGATCTACGCGTACCCGACGTTCCATCGGGGTATCCAGGACGCGCTGCGCGACCTCTCCTGACCTCGCATGATCATGAACAGTTACCGTGCTATACGAACGGGAACCGTTCATGATCATGGGAAGGGACGGTGCACAAGTGCGGGTACTCGTCGTCGGTGGTTCCGGCAAGGTCGGCCGGATGGTGGTGCCCGTCCTGGCCCGGCACCATGAGCTGCGACTCCTGGACCTGGTGCCGCCCGCAGAGCCGGGGCACGGAGGTTTCGTCGAAGGCAGTGCGCTCGACGCCGACGTCGTCCGTGAGGCTGCTGAAGGACAGGACGCGCTCATCTACCTGGCCATGGGGCGGCAGACAGATTGGGGCACCACCCCGGACTGGGCCAAGAGCCATTTCGACGTGAACGTCACCGGTGTCCACCTGACGCTGCGGGCCGCCGCCGAGGCCGGCGTGCGGCAGGCGGTCTACACCAGCAGCGGTTCGGTCTTCTCAGAGTATCTGGCGCAGGACCACACGGCTGATCCGGTGCCGGACGCCGACGACGTCTACGGGCTCACCAAGCGGCTGGGCGAGCAGGTGTGCGCCGCGGCTGCCCGGCGGCACGGCATGTCGGTCACTGCGTTGCGTCTCGTCGCCCCGGTTCCGGACGACGAGTGGCCGACGTACGACGGGCCGCACCGAGCCGGCGCCACCGCGGCGAGTGACGTGGCGCGCGCGTATCTCGGTGCGCTGGAGCGCCCGCGTCCCGGATTCCACGCGTACATCGTCGCCGGTGACGTGGAGCGCCGTTGGATCGATTGGAGTCACACGGAGCGTGACCTGGGCTGGCGTCCGACGTCACGTCCCCCACAATGAGCCGCTCCGCCACGCCCTAAATGATCATGTGAAGTAGGTTTTCTCGTGCCGTGACAGGTCTGCAGACATGGTGGGGCACGAGAAAACCTACTTCACATGATCATTTAGGAGGGTGTTTCCGCGGGGGTGAGTGGGGTGGGGGTGGGTTATCCACAGTTGTGTGTGGGGGCTTGTGGTAGCGGGTGATGGCCGTGAAAGATCTGAGGTATGACTAGATCGAAATCCCGTTCGCGTAAGCGTCGCCATCAGCGACGAGGCCACCACCAACAACAGCAGGCGTCCGATCTCGTGCATGAGACGGGCGCTCGGGACGCCGACATCCCATTGGAAGATCTCGAAGGGATGCTGGAGAGCCGGGACCGGTTCCTGCTCGCCGAGGCGATGGCTGCGGAGCAACGCGGCGAACTGGACCGCGCGCTGGACTACGTGCAGCATATGAGCGTGCTGCCCGAAGGGCGCTGGGCCAGCCAACTCGCCGAGATGATCGAGATCGGGGAGCATGCCGAGCCGTGGCATTGGGCCAGGTTCGCGGTCGCCGCCGCGGGCCGGTGGATCACGTCGATGCCGATGCCTCTGGTGGCCCGGGCTCAGCGTGAGATCGGTGCGGCCGCAGAAGGTGCCGCCGGCTCGCCGGTGCCGGAGTATCCGGGGTGGGTCGCGGGACGTGCGGCGCTGTCCTCGGCGATCGCCGACTTCATGTTGTTCGACAATCTCATGATCGAGGTCTTTCTGGTGCAAGTCGCTCCGTCCCTCGCCGAGGGCGCCGGCGGCGGCCGAAGTTGGGCGATGACGCCGGGCAGGGTGTATGAGCTCGCCGGAGCCGACGGACTCGAGCTCCATCTGCGCGATCGTGCCGATGGAAGCGAGCAGACGGCTCGGCACCTGAGCGAGATGGTCGGTTTGAGCCGGGGTGATCTCGTCTACGGCCGGCTGGTGGAGATACCGGGTGACCCCGGTCGCATCTTCGCCGCGCCGCCGATCGCGATCGACGAGGTGGCCGCCCAGCGCCTCGGACGGATCACCGATACCGATGACTTGCTGGAGGACGAGCCGGTCGACGCGCGCTGTGCGAATCTGGGCGCGGCTGTGAGGTCGGGGAACCGATATCGACGGGCGGAAGCCGTCTCGAAGGAGGAGCCGGCGTCGACCGTCCGGGCGTTTGAGCGGCGTCCGTCCTGAAGGTGCCCGCACACGAGGGTGCCCGAAATGCCGGGCCCGGCGGAGTCTCGGTCCGCTGTTCCCGTCCGGCTAGAGATATCCGCCGGGCCCGGGCTCCTCTCGCTGTACCGGATCGCGACCGACTCGCTCCTGCGGCTGCTCTTGCTCTTCGGGTTGGGTGCGGTCGGCCGGCAGGACGGTGAAGGCCAGGTCCTGATCGACGACGCCGATGTGGATCCGTTGGCCGCCCCCGACCACGCCGTTGAGCAGCATGCGAGACAGCGTGTTGTCCACCTTGCGCTGGATCGTCCGCCGCAGTGGCCGCGCGCCGAACTCCGGTTGGTAGCCCTGCTCGGACAGCCAGCGCACGGCAGCGTCCTCGATGTCGAGGGTGATGTCCTGAGAGTGCAGACGCCGTCGGGTCTCCTCCAGCAGCATCCCCGTGATCTCGTTCAGCTGGTCGGCCGTCAGGCTGCGGAAGATGATGATCTCGTCGATCCGGTTCAGGAACTCCGGCCGGAACGCGCGGTGCAGGCGCTGCATCAGCTGCGGCCGAAGCCGTTCGGGTGGCTCGCCTGCGTGGCCCATCACGATGTCGGCACCGATGTTCGAGGTCATGATCAGGACCGTGTTCTTGAAATCCACGGTGTTGCCCTGGGCATCGCTGAGGCGGCCGTCGTCGAGCACCTGCAACAGCATGTTGAAGACGTCCGGATGCGCCTTCTCGATCTCGTCCAACAGCACCACCGAGTACGGGCTGCGTCGCACCGTCTCGGTGAGCTGACCGGCTTCTTCATAGCCGACGTACCCGGGTGGTGCGCCGACCAGCCGGGAGACGGTGTGCCGCTCCTGGAACTCGCTCATGTCCAGCCGGACCATCCGATCCTGGTTGCCGAACAGAACCTCCGCCAGAGCCCGGGCGAGTTCGGTCTTTCCGACCCCGGTGGGTCCGAGGAAGAGGAAGGAGCCGACCGGGCGGTGCGGATCGCCCATGCCGGCGCGGGAGCGCCGGACGGCCTCGGCGACGGCTTCGACGGCCTCGTCCTGCCCGACCACCCGCTCGTGTAGGTGCTGCTCCATCGACAGCAGCCGTTCCTTCTCCTCCTGGGTGAGCTGCGTGACGGGGATACCGGTGGCGCGCGAGACGATCTGGGCGACGTCGTCCTCGGTGACGGTGGAGACCTCGCGGCGGTCATCCCGGCTCTGGTCGAGGCGTCCGCGCAGCTCTTCGACCTGGTTGCGCAGCTCGGCGGCGCGTTCGTACTCCTCCCGGGCGACCGCCTGGTCCTTCTCTCGCTGCCGGTGCTCGAGCTCTTCTTCGATCTGCCGGGCGTTCCCCGGCGCGGTTCCGGCCCGCAGCGCCACTCGGGCACCGGCCTGGTCCATCAGGTCGATCGCTTTGTCCGGCAGGAACCGTCCCGTGACGTACCGGTCTGACAACTCGGCGGCCGCGATCAGCGCCTGGTTGCTGAAGCGCACTTGGTGGTGCGCCTCGTACCGGTCGCGCAACCCGTGCAGGATCTCGATGGTGTCGGCGACGGTCGACTCCGGGACGAGGATCGGCTGGAACCGCCGCTCGAGGGCCGCGTCCCGCTCGATGTGCCGACGGTACTCGTCCAACGTGGTGGCCCCGATGGCGTGCAGGTCGCCGCGAGCAAGCGCCGGCTTGAGCATGTTGGACGCGTCCATGGCGCCTTCCGCGGCACCGGCACCGAGCACCGTGTGCAGCTCGTCGATGAAGACGATGAGCTCTTCGCTGTGCGCGCGGATCTCGTCCATCGTCGTCTTGAGCCGCTCCTCGAACTCGCCGCGGTACTTGGTGCCCGCCACCATGCCGGCCAGATCGACCTGGACCACTCGACGGTTGCGCAGCGCGTCGGGCACCTCACCATCGACGATCCGCTGCGCCAGGCCCTCGACGATCGCCGTCTTGCCGACGCCGGGTTCACCGATCAGCACCGGGTTGTTCTTCGTCCGCCGCGAGAGGATCTCGACGGTCTGGGCGATCTCGTCGTCGCGGCCGATGACCGGATCGATGCGTCCCTCGCGTGCCTGCGCGGTCAGATCGCGGCCGTACTCGTCCAGCGTAGGTGTCGAGCTCGGTGCCGTCTTGGCCTCCGTGCGCGCTCCGAGACCCGCCGCCTCGGCGGGCATCGACTGCGCCGTCACGCCCTGATCGCGCAGGATGCGCCCGGCGGTCGATTCCGGGTTGGCGGTCAGCGCCAGGACGATGTGCTGAGCGCCGATGTATGAGGTGCCGGCCGCCCTGGCCAGTTGGTGAGAGTCGAGCAAGGCACGTTTGGCCGCCGGTGCCAGCGGGACGGGGCCCTCCCGCCCCTGGCCACGCGCGACGACCTCCTCGACCTTGAGGGCGATTGTGTTCGGGTCGGCCCCGGCGTGTCTCAGCAGTTCCTTCGTGGCCTCGTGCTGGGTGGCGGCCCACAACAGATGTTCGCTGTCCAGGTAGGGGCTGCCCCACTCCACGACCTGGCGGGCCGCCGTGCGTAGCAATTCGGTCGCGTCTTCGCTCAGTAGCCGACCGAGGTCGATCCGCCGGGCGAACTGCGATGGTCCGAAGCCGGCGGGTCCGGGCTGGCCGAAGAAGCGGGCGAAGAAGTCCTCCATCGGGCTATGGCCGAAGTCGGGAGGCCAGAACTCGCCGCTGGTCATGGAATCCTCCAGGAGACGTCACTGCCAATGCTGGCTACGCTTCCCGATTCGTCGCCTGACAAACGCGCCGGGAAGCTGCCGGGAGCGTGCCCGGCGCCTTCCGTAGTCATGGACGTGTAGCGGCTGCGGGAGGGTGATCGTCAACGATCGGCCGCCATCCGCCGCGGCTGATCGTTGGCGATCACGACGGGGAGACAGACGCGGCGTCGATGACCCCGGCGATGGCGCGGCGAACGTGGTCCGGCGCGTCGCCGGGATCGGGACGTCCGGCGTCAAGCCAGGCAAGGATGGCTTCCACGGCGACGACGGGAGCCAGCTGCGAGGCCCACGCGGCCCACGACGTTTCGCCGACGAGTTCGGTGATCTGTAGGCGTGCCGCCTCGGTCATCGCGTTCCGGAACGTCTCCATCTGCGCACGGAACTCGGGTTCGCGAGCGGCGTGCCGGAAAAGCAGCCGGAATCCATCCGGATCGTCGCCTGCGTAGCTGATCAGGGCATCGATCGCGGCGTCGGTATACGTGCCGGGTTCCTCCCCGACAGCCGTGGCGAGCCTGGTGCATGCGCGGTCCAGCACGCCCCGGTACAGGTCGGACTTCGACTCGAAATGCCGGTAGAGGATGACCCGTGTCACGCCGGCTTCGGTAGCGATGTCGTCCAGGCCGGTCGCGGCGAATCCACGACGGGCGAACGCGGTGGTGGCAGCAGCCAGGATCTGTTCCCGACGTTCGGCCCGTGGCAGCCGCCGTGTGGTCGCTGTCTGCACCTCTCCACCCCGCCAATCTAGTTGACTCCCGAGTGTACTGCGCCGTATGTTTACAACAGAGTGTACATATTCGGATATACATGTGGAGTCGTGATGGCGGAACCGATCATCGAGGTCGACGGCCTGGTCAAGGTCTTTCGGGGCAATGTCCGGGCGCTGGACGGCCTCAGTCTGCAGGTTGAGCAGGGCATCGTGTACGGCCTTCTCGGGCCCAACGGTGCCGGCAAGACCACACTCATCCGGGTGCTGACGACGTTGCTGGCCGCGGATGCAGGCTCAGCCTCGGTGGCCGGGATCGACCTCAACGCAGACCCGCAGGCCGTCCGTTCCCGGATCGGACTCGCGGGTCAGTTCGCGGCCGTCGACGACTATCTGACCGGCCGCGAGAACGTCGAGTTGGTCGGCCGGCTCTACGGGTTCTCCCGGCGCGACGCGCGGCAGCGGGCCGCTACCGTGCTGGAGCGGATCGGCATGCTCGACGTCGCGGACCGTCAGGTCAAGACCTATTCCGGTGGAATGCGCCGACGGATCGACCTGGCGGCGTCCCTCGTGGGCTCGCCTCAGGTGCTCTTTCTCGACGAGCCGACCACGGGGATCGATCCGGCGAGCCGTCGCAGTCTGTGGGAATTGATCAGGCATCTCCTCGACGACGGAACGACGATCGTGCTGACCACGCAGTACTTGGACGAGGCCGATCAACTGGCCGACCGCATCGCCGTCATCGACCACGGACGGCTGGTCAGCGAGGGAACGACGGCCGACCTGAAGAATCGAGTGGGCGGCACCGTCCTCGATCTGTCGGTCTCCCAGGCGGATCGTCCCAACGCCCTCGCCGTGCTGGAGGAAGCGGTGGTGGGTGGGGTCACGGTCGATCCCGGCCGCGACACCATCGTGTTGCCGGCGAGTGACGGCGTGACCACCTTGTACGACGTGCTCGGCCGTCTTGACCGGGCGCGGATCACGCCGACGGACGTGGCTTTGCACAGACCCACCCTCGATGACGTCTTCCTCGCCCTGACCGGAAGCGTCCCCGGTAATGAGGCGGCAGCAGGCGCGGCCGTCGGCGCCGGGACCGACCGTGAGACTGGAGCTGATCGATGAACACCGTCATTGCTGTGCCGAGCCTGCGCCGCACCACCGCTCACGCGGCCGTGCTGGCCAGGCGGAACCTGATGAGCAGCATCCGTCGGCCCGACGTGCTGCTGTTGTCGACGATCCAGCCGATCGTCTTCATGCTCATGTTCCTCTACGTATTCGGCGGAGCCATCGAGTTCGCTCTCCCGGGCGCGGCCAACGGTGACTACGTGAACTGGCTTGTCCCTGGCATCCTCGCTCAGTTCGCCGTCTTCGGAGCCAGTGCGACCGCGTTCGGGCTCAACGACGACCGGACCAGCGGCGTGCTCGACCGGTTCAGGTCGCTGCCGATGGCGCGGTCCGCGGTGCTTGCCGGGCGGACGACCGCCGACCTGATGCGCGCCGCCGTCATCCTGCTGCTCCAGCTCGCCGTCGGGATCCTGCTCGGGTTTCGCTGGCAGAACGGCGTGCTCGGGCTGATCGCCGGCGTGGGCCTGGCGCTCGCTTTCTGTTACGCCTGTACCTGGATCACGGCGACGCTCGGCATGGTGGTGCGGAGTACCGAGGCGATCCAGGCGGCGGTGTACATGGTGGTCTTTCCGCTGACGCTGGTCAGCTCGGTGTTCTTGCCCACCCAGACGATGCCTGGATGGCTGCAGGCGTTCGCCGAGCATCAGCCGATCACGGCAATCGCCGACGCGCTGCGCGGACTGATGCTGGGTGCCGGGGCGCTGCCGCCGGGCCAGACCGTTGCCGGGCAGGCCATGGTGGCGCTCGCCTGGATCGGCGGGATCACCGCCATCTGCGTACCGCTCGCCGTCCGTGCCTACCGGCGCGCCGCCACCTGACGGCACGCGGCGGGGCCTCAGGCGAGTGCGCGCTCGATCACCCCGGAGATCCGGCGTGCAGTGCCGGTCCAGCCGCCGCCCGCGGTTCCGCCGCCCATGATGCGTCGCGACAGCGCCTGGTACGGGTCATCCGGATCGAAGCCGTCGTGGACGATGAACAGGCGGGTCCCGGTTCCCTCGGGCTCGAGGGTGAACGTGACCACCGAATCCAGGGAGCTGACGTCGTCGGGCGCAGCGCGCCAGGCGATGCGGAGCATCCGCTCATGTTCGAAGTCGAGAACCTCAGAGTGTCCGACGCCCCCGAAGCCGACGGCGGGAAAGGGGGTGGTATGGAAGGTGAAGCGGTGCCCGATCTCCAGCTTGAAGTCGTTGGGCATCAGCCACTGGGCCATCAGGTCGGAGTCGGTCAGGGCCACCCATACCTTAGACGGCGGGTGCGGGAGGAACTCGTCGACCCGGATGGTCCTCGGGTCGTCGGTCACATCTCCTCCAGGACGTCACGCAGCGCCTTTGCGCGTGCGCGCCAGAAACGCTCGTACGGGTGCAGCCATTCTTGCAGTTCCATCAACGGCTCGGCCTCCAGCTGGTAGTGGCGTTCCCGGCCGACCTTGCGTTCGCTGACCAGCCCGGCGTCGCGCAGGATCTTCAGATGCTCGGACACGCTCGGACGACGCATGTCGAAATGGGAGGCCAGATCGTTGACGGTGCGCGGGCCGTCGAGAAGGAGGCGCAGGAGTTCGCGCCGCGCCGGACTGGCCAGCGCGGCGAAAACGTCGTCGGTGAGGGTGGTCATGCAGCGGATAGTACGAACCCGTTTCCGTCCGGGTCACTGAAGGTGGCCTGCCGTCCCCAGGGCTGGTCGACCGGACCCTCGATCTCGACGCCGGCCTGCCGCAGCCGGGTGCAGTCGGCGTCGATGTCGTCGGTGGTGAGCAGCACACCCTGCAGGCTGCCCGGTGTCATCTCGGGGTGGCCGCCGAGGACGAGTGTGGTGGCGGCGCCGGGTGGCGTGACCTCGAGCCAGCGCACCGGCCCCATGACGTCGTCGCCGATGACGTCGAAACCGAGCTGCTCGGCGTAGAAGGCCTTCGCTCGATCGTGATCGCTGACGGGGACGTTGAACGTCCGAACATGTGTGATTGTCATGGTGGTGAGATTAGGTAGGGGATCGCCTACCTGTCAAGCGTAGGTAACCTCCTACCGGTTTGCCGGCCGGGCGATGTTGTGGATTCCGGCTTCCAGGCGACCGTGGTGGTTCGGGCGACTGTGGCGGCTCTGGCGACCGAGGGCTCTGGCGACCGTGGGCTCTGGCTGCGGCTGAATGGACGCGGCTGAATGTCGGTGCCGGCCGGTACCGTGCGGGGCATGGACGATGACCATACGGCAGGCCGGGATCTTGCCAGCGAGCTGCAGCGCTACCTGCAGCAGGGCCGCGACAACCTGGTCGCCAAGCTGGAGGGCCTTTCCGAGTACGACATCCGGCGTCCGATGACGCCCAGCGGCACCAATCTGTTGGGGTTGGTGAAGCATCTGATCGGCATCGAGCTGGGATACTTGGGCGCCTGCGTCGGACGTCCGGCGCCCGTCACCCTGCCGTGGGTCGAGGACGGCTCGGTATGGGAAAGCGCCGACATGTGGGCCAAGGCCGACGAGTCGCGGCATTACCTCGTCGATCTCTATCGGACGGCGTGGCGGCATTCGGATGAGTCGATCGAGCGGCTGGGACTTACCGCCGCCGCTCACGTCCCGTGGTGGCCGGAGGAACGTCGGGACACCACGTTGGGTGCACTGCTGGTGCGGACGGCGACGGAGACGGCCCAGCACGCCGGGCATGCGGACATCGTCCGGGAGATGATCGACGGCCGTGGTGGCAAGGACCATGACGACATGGGCGACGCCCGGTGGTGGTCGGACTACGTCGGCCGCATCCAGAACGCGGCCGACGCCTTCCGCAACGGGTGAGATCGGCCAGCCAAGGGGTCGACCGGCGCGTAGCGCGGTCAGCCAGGAGTAGAATCTTCCAAATATATTTGGAGTAATGGATGACCGTGTGTGGCCAGCGCCTAGCTGTGGTGTTCGCCGGTTGCAGGACAGCATGCCGGAGGGGCTACCAGCGGATTTCGCGGTCGCGGTAAGGAGCAGCTGATGGCGATGGATGATCCGGCACGCCTGCGTGAACCGATCTACCTGGACTACAACGCGACGACACCGGTCGATTCGCGAGTGGTGGACGCGATGCTGCCGTACCTCACCAGGTACCCCGGCAACCCGTCCAGCGGCCACTGTTGCGGGACCAGTCCACGGGAGGCGGTCACCGCCGCGCGGTCCCAGGTCGGGTCGATCGTCGGAGCGAGCGGTGCTGATGTGATCTTCTGCGGTAGCGGCTCGGAGGCGAACAACCTGGCCATCCGCGGCACCGTGCTGGCCAGCACGGCTGCACGGCGACACGTGGTCACCCAATTGACCGAGCACCCCAGCGTGCTGGCGGCGTGCCGGTCGCTGGAACGGCTGCATGGCGTCGAGGTGACGTATCTCCAGGTCGACGGCGACGGGCGGGTGGACCCGCAAGTACTGTCCGAGGTGATCACGCCCCGGACCGTCCTGGTGTCGATCATGCATGCCAATAACGAGACCGGAGTCGTCCAACCGGTGGCGGATCTGGCACGTATCGCCCATGATCGCGGCGCGCTGTTCCACACCGACGCCGCGCAAACTGTCGGAAAGGTACCTGTCAGCGTGCCTGACCTCGACGTGGACCTGCTCACCATCGTCGGCCACAAGATGTACGCGCCCAAGGGCATCGCGGCGCTGTACCGGCGGCCGGGGGTGTCGCTGGAGCCCATCGTCTACGGCGGGGGTCAGGAGCACGGCCTACGCGCCGGAACCGAGAACGTCGCGGGCGTCGTCGCGCTCGGTACGTCCGCGGAACTCGCCGCGCGCGAGTTGGCCTCCGGTCGTGCCGAAGAGCTGCGGGAACTTCGTGATCTGCTCTTCCGCCATCTGGAGGAGCGGCTTCCTGGCCGCGTGCAGGTCAACGGAGACCGCGAGCATCGGCTACCGCATGTTCTCAACATGAGCCTCGACGGCATCGATGCGGACGAGCTTCTGTCGGCCACGTCGTCGTCGCTCGCGGCGTCCACCGGATCCGCGTGCCATGCCGGTGGCACTGAGCCGTCACCGGTGCTCACAGCGATGGGCGTCGACGACCGTCGGGCCCGCGGCACGCTGCGACTGTCGATCGGCCGCTGGACGTCCGTGGACGACGTCGAGCGCGCCGCCCACCTGATCGCTACCGCGGCTGCGTCATATGGGGCGCCGTAGGGCGTCGTCGATCTCGGCGAGCAGGCGTGCCTTGGGTCGTGCGCCGACGACGGTGTGCACGACCTCGCCGTCGCGGAACAGGATCAGCGTGGGCAGTGACAGCACCCGGTACGACGCGCCGGTGACGGGGTTCTCGTCGTTGTTGATCTTGCGGATCAGCAGTGAGCCTGCCCGTTCGCGGGCGATCTGGTCCAGCGTCGGCGCGAGCATATGGCACGGTGGGCACCACTCGGCCCAGAAGTCCACGAGCACCGGTACGTGCTGATTCAACACATCCTCGGCGAACGTGTCGTCAGTGATCGCCAGGGCTTGGCCGGAGAGGTCAGTTGTCCGCATCGGCTTCCTCCGAATCTGTGTGTGCTGGCTGAAAGTGCGAGCGTCACCTGTGGGACCGGCGCGATGTCACCGCTAGGAGCGAGGTGTTCAGGGCTGGGGCGCCCTCTCGTCGTCCAATCGCGCGGCTATACGATCGCCTACTTCGCATGGACTGGGTTGCCTCGCCAGGGCTTCGGTGAGCTTGCCCACCAGGCTCTCCCGCGCCGCGCTGAGGCGTTCCAGGCAGGCGTCGACCTCGGCGAGCTTGCGCCGATAGGTCTCGATCGAGTCGGCACAGTCGTCCCCGGACTCGTGCCCGGTGCGCAAGCACTCGACGAACGGCCTGGTGTCGTCGAGGCTGAAGCCGATGCTCTGTAGCATCTGAATCTCTCTGACGAGCCGGAACTCTTCCTCGCCGTACTCCCGATAGCCATTCGGGGAGCGTTGCGCGCTGAGCAGCCCTTGCGATTCGTAGAACCGCAGGGTTCGCGTCGTCGTTCCGGCTCGTTTGGCGAGATCACCGATTCGCATGACTTCGACGATAGACCTTGACGTTGACGTCAAGGCAAGCATCGAGAACGCCGCATACAGGTGTCCGCCCCGGCGGTGGGTGTCACCGGGGCGGACACATCACACAGTTCGGATACCCGGCGTGCCGGGTCGAAGAGTCTCGACTAGCCGTTCTGCAGAGACCTGAATGACTCGAGCCAGAACCCGGGAGCGGCCATCCCGGACCCGCGCGACGCGACTGTGTAGGGCGCGAAGACGCTGTTGAGCAGCCACGGATCCTTGTTCGGGCTCCAGTTCCGGACCATCAGGTTGTCCTGTTTGAAGCCGTAGGTGGCGACGGCGAGCCGGCCGGTCTCCCGATACATCGCCATCTGGTCATGCAGGAACGTGGCCTGCTCCATGAACCACGCGCTGCTGGTGAGGAAATCGTGCCATTGCCGCTCGCTGAACGGCTCCTCGATCGCGGCGCCGATCACCTCCCAGACCTGGGTGTCGGTGTGGAATCCGTACTTCTGGGCGAACTCGGGCGAGATCGTGTCCTGCAGATGCTGTTTCCAGTACCAGACCAGCGAGAACTCGGTGACGAGGAAGGTCTGGTCGGCGCGCATCCGCGGAAGGATGTAGTCCAGGAACGCCTGCACATTGTCGCCATCAGGGACGTGCGGGTGAATGTCCACGCCTTCGATCTCCGGCGTCTCCCGGACGAACCGCATCCAGCGCTCGGTTGCCGGCGTCCGGCGGTTCTCCAGATCGAGCCGGTTCAACGCCCCCATGTAGAGCGTTGTCGCGCAGTTTTGGCCGCACTGCTCGGCACGGTGGTCGATCACGTGCCGGGCCACGGTCTCGTAGAACTCGTTGAGCCGGTGGTCGCGCTCTGCCGGCAGGCTTTCGATGAACGGCTCGTTGCCGATCGTGATGATGTCGACCTTCCCCATGACGGTCGGCAGGACCTGATCCAGCCGGTCCAGTTCGGCGTCCATCTCCGCGCTGCCGGGTTCAGGGAACGATGCGTTGTTGTAGGGGAACTTCAGACTCAGGATGGTGTCGTATCCGCGCTCGGATGCGTCCGTGATCGTGTCGATGGCGAAATGGTCGGCCGGATCGCCGTCGTCCGTGGCGGGCATGGGGAAGAACCCGCGGACCCATTGTGCGCGGGCCAGCTGTAACTCCCGGTAGTCCAGTGCGTCGAGATTCTGGTTGAAGTTCGCGCCGAGCGCGCCCTGAGCGTGGTCGAGGGGTTTGCCGATGCTGGTGTCGTCCTCCTTGTTAAGGGATGGGTCGCCGTACGCGGCGAGATGGGGCATGGCCAGGGCGGCTACGGCCACGGTCGTGGCGGTTATCGATAGACGACGCGACATGTACATCACTCCCGGAGTGCCTCACGGATGGGTCCTGCACGATGCATCGATGCAAGACACGACGTCGAGCTGTCGAAACCTCCCTTCATGTGGATCGGGCGATCTGATGGCGGACGTGACGTGGGCGGTCCGTGCTAGACGTTCTGCAGCGATCTGAAAGCGTCCAGCCAGTACCCGGGAGCGGCCATGCCGGAGTCGCGGGACTGGGCCGTGTAGGGGGCGAACACGCTGTTGAACAGCCACGGATCCTTGTCCGGCCCCATGTTCGTGGTCATGTCTTCCTGCTGCCTGAATCCATAGGTGGCGACCGCGAGCCGGCCGGTGTCCCGGTACAGCCTCATCTGTTCCTGCAGAAACCCGGACTGCTGCATGAACCAGTCACAGCTGGTCAGAAAGTCGTGCCACTGATGTTCACGGAACGGATCGTCGATCGCGGCCTGGACCACCTCCCAGATCTTCGTGTCCGGAGCGAAGCCGTATGTCGAGGCGAAGCCGGCCGAGACGGTGTCGCTCATGTGCTGCTTCCAATACCAGACCAGCGAGAACTCGGTGACGAGGAAGGTCTGCCCGGCGCGCATCCGCGGAAGGATGTAGTCGACGAACGGCCGTGCGTTCTCGCTGCCGGGGATGTGCGGATGGATGCTCACGCCTTCGATCTCCGGCGTCTCGCGGACGAACGTCATCCAGCGTTCCGCTGCCGGCGTGCGGTTGTCCTCCAGATCGAGCCGGTTGAGCGCGCCCATGTAGAGCGTCGTCGCGCAATTCTCGCCGCAGTGCTCGGCGCGGTGGTCGATCACGTGCCGGGCCACGGTCTCGTAGAACTCGTTGAGTCTATGATCCCGCTCTGCCGGCAGGCTCTCGATGAACGGCTCGTTGCCGATCATGATGATGTCGACCCTGCCCATGACGGCAGGAAGGACCCGGTCCAGCCGGTCCAGTTCGGCGGCCGCCGCTTCGCTGCCTGGTTCGGGGAACGATGCGTTGTTGTAGGGGAACTTCAGGGTCAGGATCGTGTGGTACCCGCGCCGAGCGGCGTCCAGGATGCCGGCGATACCAACGTGCTCGGCGGGATCGACGTCGTCGACCTCCGGCATCGGCAAGAAACCGCGGACCCACTGCGCGCCCGCCAGCTGTAGCTCCCGGTAGTTCACCGCGCCGAGGTTCTCGTTGAAGTTCGCGCCCAGGGCGCCGTGAGCGGTATCGAGAGGTCTGCCCATGCTGGAGTGATCCTCCTCATCGAGGGATGGTGCGCCGTACCTGTGGCGCGGGAGATCATCGAGGCGACGGTGTCCGTGCCATCGATCCACGACACCATGTTTGCGCTAACTTGGCTTTGCGTCAAGACCCGAAGGGCTCAGTGCTCGGTCAATGCGCCCCGGATCAGCGGCGCGGCGGCGCCGTGGAGGAGCGAACCACCAGCTCAGGATGGACCAGGCGGCTGGCCGCCGGGGCCGGCGGAGCCCCGGCGGGTGTCTCGATCATGGCGAGCAGATGATCGAGACACCGGCTACCGACGGCGCCCAGGTCTTGGCGGACCGTCGTCAGCGGCGGCGAGAAATACGGCGTGATGTCGAGGTCGTCGTACCCGACCACGCTCAGATCCTCCGGCACCCTGCGCGCGAGCTCCTCAGCGGCACGGAGGACACCGGCGGCCATCTGATCGTTGGCGGCGAAGACGGCGGTGGTGGTCTCGTCGGACAGGAGTTGACGCGCGGCTTGATAGCCCGATTCCGGAGACCAGTCGCCCACCACAGGCTGCGGTACCGGTCGGCCGGCTCGCTGCAGCATCCGCTTCCAGGCTGCCCGGCGGCGTTCCGCCGGATTGGATCCGGGAGGCCCGGCCACGTGGTGGACCGTCCGGTGCCCGAGCTCGAGGAGGTGGCCGACCGCGGCGCGTGCGCCGGCCGCCTCGTCCATGCCGAACGTCGGATGCTCGTGCGTCGACCTGCTGTCCGCGATGACGACGGGCACCTCCTCGGGCAGCTGGAGGTGCGGCGTGTCGAGGACGCGCGCCTCGATCACGATCACGCCGTCGACGGCGCGGTCGGTGAGTCCGCGGACGGCGGCACGGACGTCCTGCTCGGTGGGTGTGTCCACCACGGCCAGGCTCACCGAGTATCCGCTGGCCTGCGCGCCGGCGATCACCGACTCGACGATGCGGATGTTGCCCACGGCAGTGAGGTTGAAGGTCACCACACCGATCGTCGCGAACTTGCCCGTGGCCAGGGCTCTGGCGGCGACGTTGGCGCGATAGCCGAGCTGTCTCATCGCCGCCTCGACCTTGTTCCGCGTCTCGGCCGTCACCCGGGTGTTCCCATTCGCCACCCGGGAGACGGTCTGGCCGGAGACGCCGGCGAGCCTGGCGACGTCCGCCATCGACGCCCCCTTGGACGCCCGCGTGCCTGGTCGTCGAGTCACGCTGCGCGGTCTCCTCTCCTTGGCCGGCTGTCGCTGAGCACACGAGCATTCTGCCGTGCCGCGACGGTTCACGCCTGGTGGTGTACGCCCTCGAAATCGCTCAGCGACGTGTCGTAGTCCTTGCCGCCGACCTGATACATCGAGGTCATCCAATGGTGGAAGTTGTCCCCGGATGCCCGGAGCCGCTCGTAGAGCCGATGCAGCAGATCGACGCGGATCTCGTTCAGCTGGGGATCGTCGTAGCGATTGGTCAATTCGTGTGGGTCATCCTGCAGATCGTAGAGCTCGTTGACGCTCTCCGGGTTGACCACCAGCTTGTAGCGTCGCGTGCGCAGCATGCGCTGCGGGTACGGGAAGTGGTGGCCGTGGAACTCGGCGGTGATGTCATCGCGCCAGTCCGCCGGCTCGTCGCCGGTGGCCAGTGGCACCAGGCTGCGGCCGTCGGCGTCCGGGTCGGGATCGATGCCGGCGAGATCGAGGATCGTGGCAGTGTAATCGACCAGGCTCACGAAGGCGCCCGTCGAGTGGCCTCCGGGTGAACCCGGCACCCGTAGCAGGCCGGGAATCCGGTAGATGTCGTCGTACATCGCCGGACCCTTGTCGTGCAGCCGGTGTGAGCCGGTGAACTCGCCGTGGTCGGCCGTGAACGCGACGGCGGTGGAGTCCCACAGGTCGAGGCGGCGCAACGCGTCGAGCAGGCGGCCGACCTGCTGATCGATGAGCGTGGTGTAACCCCAGTACGCCGCGATCAGCCAGCGCCAGGTGTCCTCGCCGAGCGTGTCGTACGTCCAGTGCTCCGAGTAGCGGCGCTGTACCAGCGGCTTGTTCTCGAACGTCTCCGCCAGCGACGGCGGGAGCTCGACATCCTCCGGCGAGTACATCTCCAGGTACTCGCGGGGAAGCAGGTACGGCAGGTGCGGTCCGTAGAAGTGTGTGGCCATGAAGAAGGGCCGGCCGTCGCGATGGTGGTCCCGGGCGTACTGCTCTAGTCGCTCGATGGTCCGGTCGGTCAGGAAATGCTCGAACGTCGCCTCGGCCGGCTGGTGGACGACGCCGGCCAGCAGGTTGCCCGGCTCGCCGTTCGGGAACACGCCGCGGACCTCGTCGCTGATCGTCGGCGACGGGAAGCCCTGGCGGGCGAGCCATGCCCGGTAATCCGGATGTCCGATCGGGTTGTGCCAGCCCGGGTAGTGAGCACCGTCGAATCCGAAGTCACCGGGGCCGCGATTCTTGCCGACATGCCATTTGCCCTCGATGCCGACGTTGTAGCCGACCTCGCGTAGCCGCCGGGAGAACGGGGTGAACTCGTCGGAGAGCTCCTCGGCATAACCCACGTTCCGTTCGTAGTTCGCCAGCAGGCGGTGGCGGAACGGCATGACGCCGGTGAGGAGGCTGGCGCGGGCAGGGGTGCAGATGGCGGACGGAGTGAAGCACGCATTGAAGCGGGTGCCCGAAGCGGCGAGCGCATCCAGGTGAGGTGTCCAGACGTGTGGATTGCCGTAGCACCCCAGCGTATCGGTCCGGTGCTGGTCGGTCATCAGGAACAGCATGTTCGTCGGCGAACTCATAGACCCTCCGATCGTGTTATCGCAAACATATCTTCTTCCAGGTCGTAGCGCGAATAGCGAGGCCACATTGGTTTCTGGTCCTGATAGTCCACATCTCTTCGGGTCTTGACGGCAGCCTGGAACGGTCGTAGGTTAGCGCAAACATGAATCCGTGGCCATGCGCCCCGGCTATGCATCGTTTACCACGGCCCTGAACTGGGCCGGCGGAAGAGTCCGGTACCGAGTCGACGACGACTAAGAGGAGTCCCCATGGGGCAGCATCACCGAATTCTTGGAACCCGTCACGGGGCTGCGCGCGTCGGACGTGACATCAGCCGACGCAGGTTCATCGGTGGTTCGAGCGCCGGTGTGCTGGCGGCCGTCCTTGCAAGTTGCACCGGGGGCGGCCAGTCGAGTGAAGAGAACGCGGCGGCCGGCGGAGAATCCAGCGGGCCCGGCGGGCCGCTGCAATGGTGGGATCAGTTCCGGCCGTTGACCGAAATGTTCGAGCGGGACCTCTTCGGCCCGTACATGGAGGAGCACCCGGACGTTACCATCGAGCGTCGTCAGATGGATGCGCCCGACCTGGGCCAGGCGCTGCAGGTCGGCCGGCGGAGCAGCCAGCTGCCCGATGTCCATTCCGTCGCCGGCCTCGGCAGCTCACCCGCGGCGTTGGTCAGCGAGGGATGGTTCCAGCCGATCGGAAGTCATGCGGACTTCGAGGGCAGCCCGGTGGCCGATCAGATCTTCGACGGCATCCACCGGTTCGACGGGGAGATCTACTCCTTCGCGCCCTTCTCCGGCCGCCGGCACGAGGCGGCGCCGTGGTTGAACACGGAGCTACTGGCTGAGGCCGACGTCGACCCGGAGCAGAGTCCAGCCACGTGGGACGACTTCCGCGCCGCGGCCCGTCGTGTCCAAGACGGTACCGGGGACGGCGTGCACGGCGTCTTGATCCCGACTCAGGACCCGATCTATCTGGATGCGCTGGTGCACCGGCTCGCCACGGCCGCCGGCGCACCTGGCCCGGGTGCCATCGATTGGGCGACCGGGGACTACATCCATGACTCGCAGCCGTACCTGGACGCCGTCGAGTTCCTCGTCTCATTGCAGGCCGACGGTGTGGTCCATCCCGCGTCCGCCTCCATGGGTCCGCGCGACGCCCGGGCCCGATGGGCCGCCGGCGAGGCCGCCATTTATCCGTGGGGGCCCTGGTTCATCGGCGGCCTGCTGGTGGAGGAGCCGGAGGCGGTGGAGCGCGGCGTCGGCGTGTGGCACGTCCCCACGCCCGAGACCACTCGCAACTTCGTGTACTCCAGCCCGGCTCCCGGCGTGTTCTGGGTGTCCAGCGAGTCGGACCAGCCGGAGTTGGCCGCAGACCTCCTCCTGCAGATGACGACGCGGGAGTTCCAGGCCAAGCTGGCCGCCGCGATGGACCAGCCTCCCGCGCTGCTCGATGTGGTGGCGGAGGCGGACGTACACCCCACCTACGCGCAGAACGTGTCCTTCTTCGAAGAGGACGTCCGGATCGGACCGGTGCCGGAGGTGGCCACACCGGGTGTGTGGCGGGTGCTCGCCGAGATGCGCGACATCCACCCCAACCTCGGTGAGATCGTCCAGGCCGTGCTGACCGGTTCGACCGACGACGTCGCCGGCGACCTGAGGCGATACAAGGACGAGCTGAGCGCCGAGCGAGAGCGTGCCCTGGAGGTCGTCCAAGGCGAGGGGGTCGAGGTCGACCTCGACGCGTGGGTCTTCTCCAACTGGGACCCCGCCACGGATTACGACCAGCAGGCCTACGCCGAGCGCTGACCACGATGGCGACGATTCAACAGCCGAGCCGCACCACACCGCCGGGTCCGCTTCCACAGCGCCGGGGACGGCTGCGCCGCATCCGCCAGGACTGGTGGATCTACCTCTTCCTGCTGCCCACCATTCTCGGCTACGGCGCCTACACCGTCTATCCGCTGGTGGCCTCGTGGTGGTACGCGTTCCTCGACTGGCCGGGGTTCGCGGCGACCGGAACGTTCGTCGGCATCGAGAACTTCGAACGCCTGCTGGAAGACGACCTGTTCTGGAACGCGTTCTGGAACTCGATCGTCTTCCTCGTGGTAGCTGTGCCGCTCCGCGTGGGGCTGGCGTTGGCCCTGGCGTTGGTGCTGAACCGGGCGAAGACGCCGTTCAAGGGGTTCTTCCGTACGTTGTTCTTCCTGCCCGTCGTCACCACCGGCGCCATCATCGGCATCGTGTTCACGCTGCTGCTCGACGCCGGAGGCCCGGTCAGCCTGGCCATGGTCAAGTCCGGGCTGCTCGACTCGCCCGCCAACTTCGTCGCGGATCCCGACACCTCGCTCTACGCCGGGATCGCGGTCTGGGTGTGGAAGTGGCTGGGCATCACCATGATCTACTGGCTCGCCGCCCTCCAGACCATTCCGCGGGATGTGCACGAGGCCGCCATGATCGACGGCGCCGGCGGCTGGCGGGAATTCCGGCACGTGACGCTGCCGCTGCTGGTGCCGTTCCTGGTCATCATCACCCTGATCGACACGGTGGCGGCGCTCAACGTCTTCGACCTGATGCAGACCCTCACCGGTGGCGGCCCGTCGTTCTCCTCCGAGGTGATCGAGATCTTCATCTTCCGCACGGCCTTCCAGGCCACCGTCCCTGAGCTCGGCTACGCTTCGGCCGCGGCGGTGCTGTTCGGACTGCTGACGATGGCCATCGCCGTCGTCCAGGCTCTCGGCTTCCGCTGGGCTCGGCGCCAGATGGGAGGGGCACGATGACGCCTCCGCGCATCGAGACCGCACCCGAGTCCGGCCGCGGCCTGGCCGCGCCTCCAGCTCAGAAGCGCTCGTCGCGATTCCTGCGCCGTCCGCGCCCGGGGCAGACCATGGTGTTCGTCGGGCTGCTGGTGCTGGCGGGACTGTGGATCTACCCGTTCATCTGGCTGGTCTCGGCGTCGCTGAAATCGTCGTCGGAGATCTTCGGCCGCGGGCTCAACCTGTTCCCGGAGGACCCGGTCTGGGAGAACTACAGCCAAGCCTGGACCGAGGTCGGCTTCGACAGGTACTTCCTCAACAGTGTGCTCATCACCGGCGGCACCGTCCTGCTGATCGTGATCCGCAGTGCCCTCGCCGGGTACGTGCTGGGCAGGTTCGACTTCATCGGCAAGAAGCCGCTGATCGCCGTCTTCCTGATCACCTTCTTCCTGCCCGAGGGTTACACGATCATCCCGATCACCCAGTTGACCGACCAGCTCGGGCTGCTCAACACCCACCTCGGTGTGATCCTGGGTCTCGGCGCCGGGGGACAGATCGCCTCGACCCTGCTGTACGCGGGCTACTTCCGGCAGCTGCCGAAGGAGTTGGAGGAGTGCGCACGCCTGGACGGGGCCGGACACTTCAGGATCTTCTTCCAGGTGATGTTCCCGCTCGCCTGGCCGATCACCGCCACCGTGACCATCCTGACGTTCCTGTTCGCCTGGAACACCTACCTGCTGCCGTTGGTCTTCACGCTCAGCGAGCCCGGTCTGCGGACGCTCGCGGTCGGCATGACCGTGTTCGTCGGCGAATACGACACCGACTGGTCCGGGATGGCCGCCGCCGCGGTCATCTCGCTGCTGCCGGTGATCGCCGTCTTCGTCGTCCTGCAGCGGAAGTTCGTGGACAGCATCGCCGGAGCCGTGAAGCAATGACCGGAACAACCGCATGACTGGATTGGAGCCTTCTCACATGCCTGACCCCCACCATCAGGACCGTGCCGCCGGCCGGGAGGCGGTCGTGACCGTCGACACTCGCCACCCGGTCGGGAAGGTCGAAGACGACATCTACGGCCACTTCCTGGAGTCCGCCTTCTTCGGCAACATCGAGGGCGGGGTGTTCGACGAGGGCTCGCCGCTGTCCGTTCAGGAGCCCGGTCACCTGAACGGTATCCGCGCCGACGTGCTGGAACTCTGCCGGGAGCTGCAGCCCGGCGCCATCCGCTGGCCCGGCGGCAATTTCGCCTCGCCGTACCACTGGATGGACGGCATAGGCCCACGCGACGAGCGTCCGACCCGGCTCGAGCTCGCCTGGGGAGAGCTGGAGACCAACCGGTTCGGCACCGACGAGTTCCTGGCCTGGTGCGAGGCGGTGGGCGCGGATCCGTACCTGGTTCACTCCGCCCGCGACGTCGACGAGGCGGTGCGCTGGGTGGAATACACCAATTCCGCCCGGGAGACGACGCTGGCGCGGCGACGTGCCGAGAACGGGCGCGCCGAGCCGTGGAAGGTCAAGTACTGGGGCGTGGGCAACGAGGTCTACGGCCGGTGGCAGATGGGCCACCGCAGCGCCGAACAGTACGCCGCGGATGCCCTTGAGCACGCCCGCTTCATGCGCGCCGTGGACCCCGACATCAGACTGATCGGCGTCGGCTTCCACCAACGCCAGGATTGGACCGAAGAAGTGGTCGCACAGGTCGGCCGGTTTCTGGACTACCTGTCCATCCACCTGTACGGGGCGAGCACCCGGCTGTGGACGGGGGACGACTACGACGACGTGGTCGCGCAGGCGCTCTACTTCGAACAGGAACTCAACACGTATTCTCAGCTGGTCACCGAGATCGCCACGAGCGCCGGGCTGGACCGTCCGCCGGCCCTGACGCTCGACGAGTGGACGATGCGACACCTCGAGCCCGCGGACTGGCCGCAGCCACAACCCGGCGATGACGGCGGCGTCGCACCCCGCGAGACACCCGAGCCGAACGGGCCTGTGGACCGTTTCCGGGTCAACCGATACAGCCCGCGGACCATCGCTGACGCGGTCTTCTGCGCCGGAGTGTTCCACGCCATCCACCGCACGGCTGGTCGTCCTGCCCCGGTGTCGATGGCCAATCCGGTGAACCTGGTCAACGCCAACGGCCTGGTGGTCGCCCGTCCCAAGGGGGCGCTGCGGTCGGCGATCTACCACGTCTGGCATCTGTACCGGCATCACACCGGCCGGACGGTGTTGCCCAGCGAGGTGGACGGCCCGGCGCGGTCGACGACGGTCACCCGGGGCGACGAGCGGGACCGTACCGGCCGCCACGTCTCCACGCCGATGACGGTGCCGTATGTCGACGTGTGCGCCACTCGCGCCGACGACGGGTCGGTGCGCCTCGCCGTCGTGAACCGGCATCGTGACGAGACGGTGCGGGTGCGGCCTGTGTTCGACGGTGCCGCGGACTCCACGCCGGGGCGAGCGCACGTCCGTACGCTCGGCGGCGACATCCCCGACCTGTACGCGGTCAACGATCTGAGCGCGCCGGATACCATCGGCGTCCGCGACCTCGGAGAGGTGGAGGCGACCGGCGGCGCCTGGGTGCTGCCGCCGCACTCGGTGACGGTGCTGACACTGGGAGGCGAGGCGTGAGTACGGATCGCCGAGGAGGTGGGCGGTCCAGCGCCCGATGAGCCTCCCCAACATCCTGCTGATCTGCACTGACCAGCAGCGGTTCGACGCCGTCGGCGCGTATGGGAACCCGGACATCGCGACGCCGAACCTGGACCGCCTGGCCGAGCAGGGCGTGCTGTTCGAGAACTGCTACGTGCAGAACCCGGTGTGCGGACCGTCCCGAGCGAGCCTGATGACGGGGCGGTACGTCCCGTCGCACGGGCTGTACGCCAACGGCGTCGACCTGGAGCCGCACGAGGTGTTGTTCAGTCGGCTGTTGGCCGAGTCCGGCTACGACTGCGGGCTGGTCGGGAAGTTCCATCTGGGCGCCTGCCAAGGGGGCCGGTCCGAGCCACGGCTGGACGACGGCTTCCGGGTCTTCCGATGGGCGCACGACCCGTACCCGGGGTCGTCGGAGAACGCCTATCATCGCTGGCTGAAGGCGCGCTTCCCGGATCTGCACGAGGCGGTGGTGCGTCGCGACGGCCCGTACACCTGGGACACACTGCCGACCGAGGCGCACTACAGCCACTGGATCGGGGAGGAGACCGTCGACTTCCTCAGCTCCTCCCGGGAGCTGGACAAGCCGTTCTTCTTCGTCGCCAACTTCTTCGATCCGCACCACGGGTTCGGTGCGCCGGAGGAGTATGCGCGGCGCTACGATCCGGCGGCGCTGCCGCGGCCGGTCACCCGCGACGGTGAGCTGGACGGCAAGCCGCCCATCTTCACCGAGGCGTCCAAGGTCTCCTACGGCGGGGCCGCCCGTGGCTACGTGGACTACACCGAGGACGAGTTGATGGAGGTCCGGCAGGCGTACTACGCCATGGTCTCCCTCGTCGACGACGAGGTCGGCCGGATCCTGGACGCACTGGATGAGACCGGCCAGGCCGACAACACGATCGTGGTGTTCACCAGTGATCATGGCGAGATGCTCGGCGACCATCAGCTGATGCTGAAGGGCCCGTTCATGTACGAATGTGCGGTCCGGGTGCCGCTGATCGTGCGCTGGCCGGGTGTCACCGAGCCGGGGAGCCGCCGTACCGAGCTGGTGCAGTGGATCGACCTCGCGCCGACGTTCCTGCAGGCCGCGGGGGTGGAGGTCCCGCAGCGGATGCAGGGTGAGAGCCTGCTGAAGCTGATCCGCGACGACGACGCGACGGGCTGGCGGGACTGGGCACTGTGCCACTACCGGAACAGTGGGCACCCATACGATCCCGCGGTCCACGTGACGATGCTGCGCCACGATCGCTGGAAGCTCGTCGTCCATCACGGCGCGCCGGCCAGCGCGCGCGGGCGCACCGGGGAACTGTACGACCTGGAGACCGACCCGAGCGAACTGACCAACCTCTGGCACGAGGACGCACACCGGGACATCCGCCACGAGCTGCAAGAGATGTTGATCGACGTCATGGTCGCCGTCGAGGACCGCGGCAATCCCCGGTTGGCGAATTGGTGACCACGCCCGTCCGAACGACACATAGAACCACTGCGAAGCACGAGAGGGAATCCGTGACGATCGACTCCGAGTATCCCCGTCCGTTGCTGGTCCGTTCGGCCTGGCAGGACTTGTCCGGTGCGTGGGGATTCGCGACGGACGAGAAGGACGCCGGCCGGTCGAGCGGCTGGCACCACGATCCCACCCCGTTCACCCGTACGATCACCGTGCCGTATCCGCCGGAGAGCGAGTTGTCCGGGGTGCACGACCGGGACTGCCCAGCGGTGGTGTGGTACCGCCGCGACGTGCGCCTGAACCGGGCGCCGGGACCGGACGAGCGGCTTCTGCTGCACTTCGGCGCGGTCGACTACCAGGCACATGTGTGGTTCAACGGGGTGCACGTCGGTGAGCACGAGGGCGGTCACACGCCGTTCACGCTGGACGTGACCGACGCCGTCGTCGTCGGTGAGGAGCAGGTCGTCGTCGTCCGTGCCGAGGATGAGCGCGACGACGCGACCCAGCCGCGCGGTAAACAGGACTGGCGCGACGAGCCGCACGCCGTCTGGTATCACCGGACCACCGGGATCTGGCAACCGGTCTGGGCGGAGGTGGTGCCGGCGCTGCACGTGCGACGGTTGCACTGGATGCCGGACGTGCCCGCCGCCGCGGTGACGCTTGAGGTGGAGCTGTCCCGCCGGCCGGAGACCGCCGTCGACGTGCACGTCGTTCTCAATCTGGGCGACGAGGTGCTGACGGACCAGACGTTCCGTGCTACACAGCGAGACAGTCGATGGACGATCTCCGTCCCCGCCGCCCGGCATCAGTTGGAGCAAGCCCGGCTGTTGTGGAGCCCGGAGACGCCGACGCTGCTGGATGCGCGCGTCGAGCTACTCGATGGCGGCTGTCGCGTGGACGCGGTCTCGTCCTACGTCGGCATGCGCAGCGTCGGGATCAAAGATGGGCGGTTCCTGCTCAACGGGCAGCCGCGTTTCTTGCGGATGGTGTTGGCGCAGAATTACTGGCCGGACTCGCATCTGGCCGCGCCGTCTGCCGACGCGCTGCGCCGCGACGTGGAACTGGCCAAGGAACTCGGGTTCGACGGCGTCCGGATCCATCAGAAGATCGAGGATCCGCGATTCCTGGCCTGGTGCGACCGGCTCGGCATGCTGGTGTGGAGCGAGCTGCCCAGCGCCTACGAGTACGCGCCGCGGACGGTCGAGCGGCTGACCCGGGAGTGGCTGGAGAACGTGGCGCGGGACCGTAGTCATCCGTGCGTGGTGACGTGGGTTCCGTTCAACGAGAGCTGGGGCGTCTGGCACGGCCTGGACGTCGCGGAGCAGCGGCACGCCACCACCGCGCTGTACCACCTGACCAAGGCGCTGGACGGCACCCGGCCGGTGATCTCCAACGACGGATGGGAACACACCGAGAGCGACATCTGGGGTCTGCACGATTATGCGCCGACGGGAGAGTCGATCCGCCGCCGCTACGCCGACCGGGACGGGATCGCCCGCATCCTCGGGGACCGTCCTCCGGCCCGGCGCACCGCGTTGCTCGGCGATCCGGTCCACCGGGGGCAACCCGTCATGCTGACGGAGATCGGCGGGCTCAGCCTTCGGCCGCGGGCCGAGGAGGCGTGGCACGGGTATGGCACGGTCGGCTCGGTCGAGGAGCTGGCCGAGGGGTTTCGAGGGCTGGTGGATGCGGTACTCGACAGCCCCGAGCTGGCCGGCTTCTGCTGGACCCAGTTGACCGACACCGAGCAGGAGCGGAACGGTCTGCTCACCGAAGACCGCGAGCCTAAGCTCCCGGCGGAGGTGGTCCGGAGCATCGTCGCCCGGCCCGCCCGGTCGGTACCTGCCGAGGCGATCGACGCCGCGCGCCGGGCGGCCAGAGCCCCCGGCTGACGAGATGTGTCGGACCGTATCGGGCGGCTAGGCATCTGCTTCGGGCCGGCCGGCGGGCGGTCGTGGCGACCGTAAGCTTCCATACGGCTCGAGCGGAACAGCAGCGAGCTTCCACACGATCGTTATAGGGACATCAAGCTTCCACGCTGCTGAAGGGGCGCGGCAGTAGGCTTCCACGCTGCACCCTGTGGGCGACCGTGATGCTCGCTACGGCTTGAGGACGATCAGCTTCTGCCGGACCATCCCCTCGACCGCGTACTTCACGCCCTCGGTCCCCTGGCCGGATTCCTTCACGCCGCCATAAGGCATGTGGTCGGCGCGGAACGACGGGGGCATGTTGACGAGCACGCTGCCAGCCTGCGCCTGCTGTGCGTAGCGCATCGCGGTGCCGAGGTTGGACGTGTAGATGCTGGTGTTGAGTCCGTAACGGCTGGCGTTGACCGCGGCGATCGCGTCGTCCAGCGTGGCCACCTCCACGACGGTGATCACCGGTCCGAACACCTCGTCGCAGACCAGCCGATCGTCCGCGGCCGCGCCGACGACGACGGTGGGTGCGACGACGCCGTCCATCTCGGTGCCGCCGGCCACCACCCGCGCGCCGCGATCCTGGGCGTCTTGGACCCAGGCCAGCACTCGCTTGGTGTCGTCGTCGGTGATCAACGGCCCCACGACGGTGCCCGGGTCGGTCGGATCGCCGAACGGGACATCGGCCACCGCATGCGCGAGCCGGCCGACGAACTCCTCCGCGACGTCAGCGTGCACGTAGACGCGCTGCAGCGAGACGCAGGCCTGCCCGGAGTTGGCGAACCCGCCGGTGACCGCGTCCGCGACCGCCCGCTCCAGGTCGGCTTCAGCGTCGACGACCATGGCGGCGTTCGAGCCGAGCTCGAGGACGTGTTCCTTGCGCGGAGACTGAGCCTTCAGCTGCCAGCCGACCCGCGAGGACCCGGTGAACGTGACGACCTCCACCCGCGGATCATCCTGCCAGGCGCCGACGACGGCCGGAGCGTCACCCGTGACCAGATTCAGCCAGCCCGCCGGCAGCCCGGCCTCGACGAACGCCTCGACCATCAGCCCCGCCGTCATCGGCGCCCGGTCCGACGGTTTGAGGACCACCGGGCAGCCGGCCGCGAGCGTGGGCCCGACCTTGTGTGCGACGAGATTCAGCGGGAAGTTAAACGGTGTGATCGCGGCGACGATGCCCCGCGGCTCCGACCGGGTGAACGCGAACGTGCCGGCGGCGGCGTCGACCGCGTCCAGCGGAACGGCCTCACCGGGCAGCCGCGTGGCCTCCTCGGAGGAGAGCCGGAAGGTGAACACGGCCCGCGCGACCTCGGTGCGCGCCGCGCTGATCGGCTTGCCGGTCTCGGCGCGGATCATCTCGGCGAACACATCCGCCCGTGATTCGACGAGGCCCGCGACGGTCCGCAGGATCTCCGCCCGGCGGCTGACCGGGATCGGTTGGGTGAAGGCGTGCGCCGCTGCGTCGACCGCGCGCGTCGCCTCCGGCGCTCCGGCCTCCGCGACCCGACCGATGTCCGCTCCGGTCCATCGGTCCACGATGGTACGGCTCTCCGGTGCGGGAACCCAGGTGCCGTCGATGAACAGGTCTTGCTGCCGCATCTCGATGTCTCCCTAGCTGAGCGTGGTGCTGCCGGCGGACACGGTGGATCCGGTGGCGGTGAACTCTTCTGCCCGGCCGTCGATCTCCGTCAGCACCGCACGGGTGAACTCGGCGGTCGTCGCGGTTCCGCCCAGGTCCGGGGTGGAGATGCCGCCCGCCAGCACGGCCTCGAAGGATGCCTGCAGGTGGTGGGCCGCGTCGGCATGGCCGAGGTGGTCGAGCATCATCACCACCGACCAGATCTGCCCGACCGGGTTGGCCACGCCCTTCCCGGCGATGTCCGGGGCGGAACCGTGCACCGGCTCGAACAGCGACGGATAACGGCGCTCCGGATTGAGGTTGGCGCTCGGGGCGACACCGATCGAACCGGTGAGGGCACTGCCGAGGTCGGAGAGGATGTCGCCGAAGAGGTTGGAGGCGACCACCACGTCGAACGTCCACGGCTTGAGCGCCATCTTGGCGGCGAGCGCGTCGACCAGCACGGGTTCCAGCTCGACTCCGCCGACGTCGGCGACGGTCTCGGCGACGACCTCGTCCCAGAACGGCATGGTGTGCACGATCCCGTTGCTTTTGGTCGCCGACGTCACCAGCCCGCGTCGGCCGCGGGCGAGCTCGGCGGCGAACCGGGCCGCACGCGCGACGCCCTGACGGGTGAAGATGGCCTCCTGGATGGCGGTCTCGTTCTCCCGCCCGCGGTACATCCGGCCGCCGACCTCGGAGTACTCGCCCTCGTTGTTCTCCCGCACAATGACGAAGTCGATCGGCTCGGTGGTGGACAGGGGACCTGTGACACCGGCCAGGGTGCGCACCGGGCGCAGGTTGATGTACTGCTCGAAGCCCCGACGGATCGGGATCAGCAGCCCCCAGAGCGTCTCCGTGTCTGGAATGTCCGGCACGCCGACCGCGCCGAGCAGCACGGCGTCGTGCGCGGCCAAGGTCTCCAGGCCGTCGACCGGCATCATCCGGCCGTGCGCCCGGAAGTACTCCGACCCCCAGGGATAGCCCACCAGGTCGAAGGTGAGCCCGTGGGCGGAGGCGACCGCATGCAGGCAGTCCAGCGCGGCCGGCACCACCTCGGTGCCGATCCCGTCCCCGGCGATGACCGCGATGCTCTGCTGTGTCACTCGATGGCTCCCGTCTGTGTTGCTTGTGAGGGCTGGGTGGCGGCGACGGTGATGACTTCGATGCCGTGATCGACCAGTGCGGTGTGCCGCTCGTCGTCGAGCCCGTCGTCGATCACGATCGTGCCGATCGCGTCCCACCCGCAGATCTTCGCCAGTGCGCTCGTGGCGAACTTCGAGGAGTCCGCGACGAGCACCACCCGGTCGGCGATGTCGATGAGCGCCCGCTTGGTGACCGCGTCGTAGTCGTTCGCGCAGAACGCGCCCTTCTCGTTGAGCCCGGAGGCGGCCAGAAAACACGTCTCCACGTGCAACGTCGACGCCGCGCTGACGGTGGTGGAACCGGCGAAGGAGAGCGAGTCGCGGTGCAGCAGACCGCCGAGCGCCGCGATGTCCACACCCGGCTTGTGTGCCAGCGAGGTGATCACCGGCAGCGATGCCGTCACCACGGACAGCCGCATGTCGTCCGGGATCTGCTGCGCCAGTGACGCGACCGTGGTGCCGGCGTCGAAGGCGACGGCGCTGCCGGACTCGACCAGGTCGAGCGCGCGGGCCGCGAGCCGGGTCTTCACGTCGCCCTGCCGGGCGGCGCGGGTGGTGTAGGCGCTGCCGATGAAATCGCGCTGCGGGAGGGTGCTGACCCCGCCGTGGAAGCTGCGTAGCCTGCCGTCGTCTACGAGCGTGCCGACATCGCGCCGGATGGTCATCTCGGAGACGCCGAACAAGGCGGAGAGTTCGGCGACGGTGCAGTAACCCTGGTCCTCCACGACGCGCACCAGTTCCTTGCGCCGCTCCGGCGCCGAGAGGCCGTGCAGCTGTCCGGCCGGCCTCGCCATCGGTGTCTGGCTTCCGTGCGTCATGCCTGGGCGGCGTCGACGATACCGGTCAGCTGCTGCAGGCGCGGGATGGATATCTGGGCCAGCATGCTGGGTGTGTCCGCGGAGCCGACGAGGTCGGCCCAGACGGCGCGGCCGGCGAGGAAACCCTTGGCGCCGCCGCGGACGGACTCGCGTACCGCGTCCGCGAAGTCTTCCCGGGCGATGCCGTTGGACAACACCACCCAGTCGGTGCCGACGATCTCCGTGATGGTGCGAGCCTGGTCCGCGACCCGGGAGAGATCACCCGGGACATAGCCGGGCACCTGTGCCTTGTACAGATCGGGGCGGTATGGGGCGATCTCCTCGGCGGCGGCGAAGATGGCCTGGTGTCGTTCGGCTTCGCTCGGCCACGGCGAGCCGTCATCGGTGGCGACGATCGCTTCCACCAGGCTGGCGACGCCGGCGTCCCGGGCGACCTCGACGGTGCGGGCGACCACATCGGCGCGTTCCTCCTTGCCGGTGCCGGGGCGCCAGATCACCAGGAACTTGATCGCGTCTGCACGCACCCGGTGCAGGAACTCGACCGTGACCTGCTCGTCGAACGTCGTGTTCCGCACGGGACCGCCGGTCTGCTGGTCCAGCGCGTCGGCGGCGACGATCAGGCCGTACGCGTCGCTGACCCAGTCCGGTCGGTGACCGTCGATGGCGTAGGGGCGGTCGAGTAGCACAGCAGATGCGTGCGGCGCGAGGACCTCGGTGGCCTGGCGCTTGAACCGGCGCAGCTCGTCGTCGTCGACCCAGGAGCCGTCGGCGCGCTGGCCGAACATGGCCCGCAGCGATTCGCGCTGGTCGAGTGCGAGCATCGCGTATCCGCCGGCGGCGGTGCGCAGTTTGGGCTTGCCGGTGGCGATGGTCCCAGGTGTCGCGGCGTCGTTCATCTCATCCCTCGGGCGAATCCGATACAGCACGCGGGCGTCACCGCTGCATGTTTATACTTTCACACTGATGTTGGAAAAACAACGCCGTACCTGTGGGCATATGAACATCGCACGCGTGTGTCGGGTCGGGCGCGAGTTATGGGTCCGTGGATGGCGGCCAGACACGGTAGGGGCGAACCGCGGCGCGACGACGGATGTTTCCGCTGGTGTACTCAGGCGCCTCGACATTCCGACCCGAGACGGCGTCATTTTCCGGAAGCAGCGCGATGACGCGGCTTTCGGGCAAGGCAGACGCGAAGCATGCGCGGTCTGGCGTCGAGGCTCCGCCCGGTGTCCGGCGTGGTCAGGCGTCCGGCCTGGTCAGGCCGTTTTCTGGGTGAGGGTGTCGATCACCCGGTGCACGTCGGCGAGGCGCACCGTCGGCGAGCGTTCTGCGCTGCTCAGGCCGGCATCGACGAGGTCACGGATCACCTCGCTCGGCGTGACTCCCCGTCGCTCGGCCTCCTGGTGGAGCCGCTCGGTGAGGTTGCGCGACATGCGGACCGAATGCACGACCGTGGCCTTGCGGGGCTCCCGACGGACTTCGGCTGTGGACCAGTCGCGACTTTCCAACGCCACGTTGGCCTTGTCGATCTTGCTCATCGCTCCTCCTTCTCGATGATGCGGGTGATCGCGTCGATCTCGTCATCGTCGAGGTGCCGTGCGCCGGTGACCGTGTAGGTGTCGTCGTCGTCATCCTCCACCAGAGCCACGGCCAACCAGGCGCCGTCGCGGTCCTGGCCGGCGACCTGCAATGACGAGCCGAAATGGCGGCGGACGGTGGGCGTGCTGTACAGGACGTCGGTCACCGCCAGCGGCGGTATCCCGGATGTGGCCAGATTCTCGTAGGTCTTCTCGACGAAGAGATACGAGTCCATGACCATGCGACCAGTGTATGACAACTGTAAACGCCCTGGAAAGATGACGTCCTGACTCTTCATTCGGCTCCCGATGGCGGAACAGCGTATCGCCGTGGATCGGTGGGGTGACGGCCACACCGATCCACGACGGTCAGGCGTCGTGCACGGCGTTCAACAGCTCGTCGAGGACCCGTCGGGTGTGCGGCTCGGCCAGCATCTCCTCGACCCCCGCTGCCGCCTCCGCGCGATCAGCGGAGCCCGGGTCAGCGTGGAGCCAGGTAGCGGCCGCGGATTCGGCGATGTGCCCGAGTTGGGCGATGAGCATGGAGAAGTGTCCGCGACGCGTCACCTCAGCCGGTCCGCCGGCGTCGTGGTACGCCGCCATGAGGGCACGAGCACGGTGGGGCGCGGAGCGGGCGAACTCGAAGAGGACACACGCGAGCTCCTGGCTCTGGTTGGCCGGGCCACTGCTCTCCCAGTCGATGACGCAGACGCCGCCGGCCGCGGTAGGTCGCACGTTGTCTGCCCAGAGATCACGGTGGCAGGTCCGCAACTCCGCGGATGGCTCGACCCAGGACTCCAGCGCGACCAACTCGTCGCGGAGATCCGACAACCGCCTCGCGAACGGCGCCCTCGCGTCGCGGAGGTCCGCGACGAGTCCGTCCCACGCAGCGGCACCGACCGGTCGGCTGTACCAGTCGGCGACGGGGCCGTGGGCGGACTCCGACATCACATGAATGGTGGCCAGGACGGATCCCACCATGACCGGATCCAGTCGCGGATCCGGGCCGCCCAGATCGACCCACTCATACACACGCAGCTGGGTGCCGTGCACCTGGGCGAGGACGGATCCCGCCACGGTCCGCCGCAGCTGCGGTGCCGGAATTCCGGCGCGCACGGCAGCCTCCTGGAACGCGGCCGCTGCTCGGATGTCGTTCTCCTGGACAGGGTAGAGAGGCACCTTCACTGCCCAGCGGCCGTCCGACGTGTCGAGGCGCCATACGACCCCTTGCTTGCCGCGCGCCACCGGCTGGTCCGACAGTCTGGCTGAGCGGCCGAGACCAAAGCGGTGGGCGATCTCCGCAGCGTCCATGGTGAACGTCGTTACTCGCCGGTGAGCCCGTCGATCGATTCGCGGATCAGGTCGGCGTGGCCGTTGTGCCGCGAGTACTCCTCGACCATGTGGCAGAGAATCCATCGCACGTTGGGCGCCCGACCATCGGGCCAGGTGCGCTTGGCGAGTTGGTCGAGACCGCCCGTGGCGAGCGCCTGTTTCGTGAGCGCGCGGGACCTGGCGACTGCGTCGTGCCACAGCGCGAAGAGCTGCTCAGGTGTGTCCTCGGCGGCCGAATTCCAGTCCCAGTCCGGGTCCGCCTTCCAGTCCACCGCCTTCCACACGGGCAGAGGGTCGTTCCCGTGCAACCATTCGGAGAACCAGTAGTTCTCGACCCAGGCCAGATGCTTGAGCATGCCGCCGAGCGTCATCGACGACCTGCCGACCGTCGCGGACAATCCGGTGGCGTCCAGCCCCGTGCACTTCCACTCAAGGGTGGCGCGGTGGAACTCGAGGAACCCGAGCAGCGTGCCGGACTCGTCGGCGGTGAGAGGCGGTTCCGGGCGACCTTGCTCATCGATGTCGGTCATGTGCGACGAGTCCAATCTGGGAATCTTGGTCGTGGCTTCTGCCGGGCCGGAGCAAGCTGATCGGGGACGCGCTGAGGCGTCGGTCGGCTGGCGCACGGCCGGCGGTTACCGCAGGAGCATACATTCGGGTCGTGATCACAACCTGAATGTCGTTCGTTGCCACGTCAGTGCCGTACGTCGTCCGCATTCTGGATGGTTGTCGATCCTCAGAGGCTGAAGGGCGGCATGATAGCGCTCGGAGGTTGCCGTGCGCTTTGAGGTGCTGGGCCCGGTCCGGGCCGTCCACGATGCGCGGGTCTTGGGACCTGTGTCGGAGCATCGACGTCGCCTTCTGGCTGCACTGCTGATCCGGGCCAATCGACCAGTGAGCACGGACATCTTGGCCGAAGCGCTTTGGGGTGACGACCTGCCGGCGAAGTCCGCCAAGGGCCTGCAGATGCACGTACATCGCCTCCGGCATGTGCTAGACCGTCCGGATCGGTTGGTCGGCGTGGCCGGCGGCTACGTGCTGGAGGTGGGCCCGGACGAACTCGACGCGGACGTGTTCGCCCGGCTGCACACGGAGGCTCGGCAGGCTCGGGAAGCCGGTGATCTGGACACGGCGGTTGCGGGATTCCGAGCGGCGCTCGCGTTGTGGCGGGGCCGCGCGTATGCGGATGTCGATGGCCTCGCGGTGGTGGGTTCGGAGGCGAGGCGCCTGGCTGAAGCTGGTGTCATCGCTCGGGAGGAGTTATACGACGCCGAGCTGGCGCGTGGTAGCACACGCGAGATCGTGCCGGAACTGATCGAGTCGGTGGCGGAGTTCCCACTGCGAGAACGGTTCACAGCCCAGCTGATGCTGGCGTTGTACCGCTCGGGGCGGCAGGCGCGGGCGTTGACGGCGTTCCGGGCGGCCCGACAGCGGCTGGCCGACGAACTGGGGACGGAGCCCGGCCGCGAACTGCGCGAACTGTACGACGCGATCCGTGCCGAGGATCCCAGCCTGCTGCATGACCACGGAGACGGGACGGTCTCCGCGGTGGATGACGGATCGTCGGTGACCGGGGGAAGGATGATCCCCGGGCAGCTGCCGCCGCCGCCCGGCGCGTTCGTCGGGAGGGAGGCAGAGCTGGCCGAACTCGAGCAGGTCGGGATGGCGGATGACGCCCGTGTGGTGGTGATCTCCGGCATGGCGGGGGTCGGGAAGACGGCTCTGGCGATTCGCTTCGCCAACGAGGTCGCGGATCGGTTCGGAAACGGTCAGCTGTACATCGATCTTCGTGGCTACTCGTCCGCGCCGGCTCTGGAACCCATGGAGGCGCTGGCACGGATGATGCGTGGACTCGGGGCGGAAGCGGTACGGCCCACCGCGACGCTGGAGGATGCGACAGCCGAGTATCGGTCCCTGATCGCGGGCCGGAAGATGCTTGTCCTGCTGGACAACGCGGTCTCGGCCGAACAGGTGCGGCCGCTGTTGCCGGCGACGCCTGGATGCCTGGTGCTGGTCACCAGCCGGAACCGGTTGTCCGGTCTGGTGGCTCGGGAGGGTGCCCGACGGATCAGTCTCGGCGTGCTGCCGTCGGCGGATGCCTGGACCCTGCTCACGCGGATACTCGGGCAGGAGCGACTGTCCCGGGCGCCGGAACACGGCACGGCATTGGTCGAGGCCTGCGCGGAGCTGCCCCTGGCGTTGCGGATCGCCGCAGCTCAGCTAGCCGATGAACCGTACCGCGGGCTGGACGACTACCTGGCGGAGTTTCATGAACGCGGACTGGCGGCTCTGGCGTTGGACGACGACGCGGAGTTGTCCGCAGTGACGGCGGCGTTCGACTCGTCGTATCGGCGGCTCGACCATGACACCAAGCGCCTGTTTCGCCTGTTGGGGCTGGTTCCAGGGTTGGATTTCACCGTTGACGCGGCGGCTGCGTTGAGCGGTGCGAGTGTGGCCGGAGTGCGGGTGCATATACGCCGTCTAGTCAACGCCCACCTGCTGGACGAGCACGCTCCGGGCAGGTACCGGTTTCACGACTTGGTGCGAGATTACGCTCGGTATTGCGCTGAGCATCAAGACTCGACGGATTCGCGCACGGACGCCCTTGAACGGTTGTACACCTGGTACTACCTGGGCAAAGAAGCCGCCACCGATCTGGGCTTCGCGAACGGTCGAGAGGGACAGCCGGCAGTTCCGCTCTCGGAGGCCGTTCCGGAGATTGTCTTCTCCGACGGGCAAGAGGCGGCGGATTGGCTGCTGGCCGAGTTCCACAACATCGTCGCCGCCGTGTGGTCGTCGTTGGGGAGCGAACGTGTGCATTGGTCGTGGCACCTCATGCTGGGTCTAGCGCCCTTCATGGGGCACCGGGGCTTCCTCGCTGAGGTGCTCGCGCCGATGCAGTCCGCAGCCGACGCCGTGCGCGCCGCTGGCGATGGCGATGCGATCGCGCCGACTTTGGGTGCGCTCGCGATCGTCCGAAGCCACGCCGGTCTGCCGGTGCCAGACGATGTGCTGACCGAGTTAATCGCACATGCCGAACGCCTCGGTCGCCCGTCGTTGCTCGGTGACAGTCTCGGCATCGCTGGCCTGGTCAACCTCCGCCGGGGAGACATCGATGCTGCCGACGAGGTGTTCACTCGTGCGCGCGCCGCTTTTTGCGAAGCTGACGATCGGGACGGGCAGGGGCAAGTGCTCAACCACCTGGCCAACATCGCCGTGCTACGCGGCGACCTTTCCCGCGCCGAACGGCTGCTGGAACAGAACCTCCTGTTGCAGGACGGAGCACCTGTGTCGTGGCTCCTGATTGCGATGATAGAGCTGCTCAAAGTCCGGACCATGCTCGGCCGGATGGACGGCCTCGAGGAGCTGGACGGACAGGCCGAGCAGGCGCTCAGAGAGCTCGGTGACCGGTCGAAGGCGGCGATGCACACCATCAACCGAGCCCGCTGGGCCCGTGTGACCGGTCGGGCAGAGCAGGCACGAGAGCTGGCGGCGACAGCGAAACAGGTCGGTGACGACCTCGAGTTCGTGCGTCATCGTTGGGAGGCGAGGCTCGAGCTGGGCATGGCGTATCTGTCGTTGCGCGATCCAACTGCGGCCAAGACGGAGTTCGAACAAGTCATGGAGATCGTGCACGCGGCCGGAGTGCGCGAAGCCACTGCCCCGGCCGCGTGCGGGCTGGCCGAGTGTGAGCTGGCCGCCGGCGCGCTGCGGAAGGCCGAGGAGCATGCCCGGGAAGCGGTCGAAGCCGCCCGCGGATGGAGTCCCGTCCAGTTGGCGGAGGCATTGGTCGCCCTGGCGCGGATAGAACTGGCGGACGGTCGGGTCACAGATGCGATCACCCATGCTGACGAGGCGCTGGCCATCCAACGCAAGACCGGGCACTACCTCGGTCAGGCGCACGCGCACCGGGCGGTGGGGGAAGCACATATTGCGGCTGATGATCCTGCCTCGAAATCCCGGGGGATCGACCACATGCGCGAAGCACTGCGTATGTTCAAGAGTGTTGGCTCCTGGGAGGCCACTGACGTGCGGCAACTGCTACATGCGACTGCTAGGCCTGAGTCTCGGGCTTCCGATGCCTAGGATCCGGTGTGGATACCCGGTCAATCAGTGGGCCAGCGTTTGATGACCTCATTCTCGTAGACCACCCAGATTTCCGGCCCGGCATGGCTTGTGACGTCCCAGATCCTTGTTCGTGAGTTCTCGAGCCACCGCACCATCTGCGTGATGCTGAGGTTGCCGTTGCTGAGACGGAACATCACACCGTGCGTGAGCGCAGAGCGTTCCCATTCGCGGTATCGGATGCGTCGGTCCTTGGTCAGCAGCGACCAACCGCGCGAGATTCCCTCTTCGATCCAGTCTTCATCTGGGATGTCCTGGGCGTCATCCGCGTAGTGGTCGGCAATGCGGTGGATGATCCAGCCCCGGTCTCGTAGGTGCTGTGCCACGAGTTTGCCGAGGCTGCGGTCGAGGAAGAACTCAGGCCGCAACTCTGCAGATCGATTCGACGGTCGCAGGCGAAAGATCGAACTCCTCGGCCACGACGGTCATGGGTTCGCCTGCGCGCCACAGATCGACAACCGCGTGTACTGGAACCTTCTGGTCTGCCACGACGGGAGCGCCCCAGGCAAACCTCGGATCGATGATCACCTCGGCCGCATCGGCATACCGCCGGAGTCTGAGTCTGCCCGGGGATCCGTCTTGGTCGAAGGTGATGTCTCGCAGATAGTCTTCAAGCACTTCCCGGATTGGCACCTGTTTGTCGCCTACTCGGGTGTACTCGTCCGGGGAATGGTGGATGAACAGGTCGACTCCGTCGGTGACGATCCGCTTGGACGCCAAAGCATACGGAGTGTCGAAAGCGTCGCGGACCTCAAGGGCGGCTTGCCTGATCACGGCTTTCGACAACCCGAGGTCGCGAAGTGAACGGAGGACGAATGCCTCGATCACGGCGACGAAAGGCATGGTCGGATATCCACGTTTGCGAGCGGGAACCTCATGCACCAACGGACCGCCAGGTGCATCATCCTTGAGCCACGACTGCAGCGTCGTGCGTGGGATGCCCAGATGCCTCGATGCTTCAGCAGCCGTCAGCAGGGGATCGGCAAACTTGTCGACCATGTCCGGCCACCTCCCTAACGACGCCTGATCTTAGGCACTCCCAGCATGACATGCGTCACCGACCGGGTCCCTACATTTCCGTGGGTAGCGCAGACCATTGGAGATGTCGCGGACTGTGTGGCGGACTGCGCTTGACATAGCAGAGGCTCACCGGAACCGATGAGCCTCTGACCTCCATGTTGGCGGTCCTGACGGGACTTGAACCCGCGACCTCCGCCTTGACAGGGCGCTTCAGTGGCTCCCTGAGCTGGGCTGACATAGATCGATATGCCCGCAAACAGGGTTTTCACGATCGCTCACCGGTAGTCCACGGTGAGTGTTCTCGAGCATCTCGCGGACTCTTTGCGGACTGGATGATCTAGGTCGAGTCGGCCGTGTTCGCCGCTCTGGAGCGTGCGCTAGGGCAAGAGGGCCGTTGGGGTAGTGCTGCTCCTGTTCCAGCGGGCAGCCTGAGCCTGGCAGCGAAGCCTTCGCTCGTCCTCGTCTTATCGTGCCATCACCCATGCCAAGACGCGCCCTCATCGCCCCTATTGTCAAGTTGGTTCTCGCCGGTAAGCTACAGATTCTCAGCATTCGGGTGGGGATCTGACTGCGGCAGCCGATCGTTCGGGTCGCAGCCTCCCGCCATTGTGGAAGCGCTGGAGTCTGGACTGGGGGAGCATCGCGATGCCGAAGACGCGGGTTCACGAGCTCGCCGCAGAGCTCGGGCTTGAAGTGAAGGTCGTCTTGGCGCGTCTGAAGGAGATCGGTGAGTATGTGCGTAGCGCGTCTTCTACCATCGAGGCTCCGGTTGCGAACAAGCTGCGGGAGTCTTTCGGTGTGCATGACCAGAGACCCGAGCCTGGAACTTCGCCGGCGCTCCGAACACAGGATCGTCCGCATCAGGCGGCAGCGGCCTTCGATGCCACCACGCCTTCTGCGAGGCAATTTGGGTGGCGCGCAGGCGCGGTCAAGCGACCACAGCATCCCGACCTGCTCAATAATATTGAGCGGGTAAGCAAACGGTTCCCCGCCTTCCGCGACCACATTGACGCGCTTGCCCGCCTCGGCTCACAGATTGTATACGCTGGCATGTGCCTCCAAGAAGCGTTCAGGGGTTGTGCAGTTGCGCATGTGCGCTTCAGCGGCGCTATCGAGGCGGGCTTTGGTTTCACACGAGAAGTGATGCTCTTCTACAGCCCTTACGAGGATCTCCAAGCGCGGACATTCGAAGCTGCCGTTCGTGAACTCAAAGGCAGCGATAGATCGGTGACGCCGGACACGTTCTTCATGTGGTCACCGGATCAGCGGTTAAGAGTCAAGCTCAACGATTGGTCGCGGCCGTCGCGACTCGCAATTCCACTGTTGATTGAAGCAGAAGACGACCTATCGCTAATCACGCTTCTGCGTGACTACGTATACGCGCGGGACCTGTTCTATATCACCACTCCGGTCCACGGCGCGAGTTTCTTCGGACGGAAGACTCTCCTGCAGTCGCTCCGCGGTGACGCGCTCAGTCAGCGTGTCAGCGGAATCTTCGGCCTGAGGAAATCGGGGAAGACGAGCATTCTGATGCAGTTAAAGGAGCAGCTGCAGGAGGACAAGGTAGTTACCATACTGATGGATCTCGAGACATTCCCGTCCCCACCCGAAGACCCGACAGACGATCTGGTAGCGGAACTGCGCCGTAGACTCATCGCGGAGTTGAAGGCTCACAATCTGCGCACACGGGAACTCTCCGAGACATCCTCACGTCCGACCATCCTTGAGCTGAAGAACGCGCTGCAAGATGTTCTGAAAAGCCTGAACCGAGACGGAAATCGCGTACTGCTGCTGCTCGACGAGATCGAATATCTTACTCCGGCCGATCGGATCGATATAGCAGAAGGCGACATGCCGCGAATAGCGCAACTGCTGTCCGCCTTGCGAAGCATAGTTCAAGAAACCGAAAACTTCACGTTCATCCTCTCGGGTCTGACAAGCGCGATCATTGAAGGTGGACGACTTTATGGTCGCCCGAACCCCTTGTTTTCGTGGGCAAAAGGAATCTACGTCAAACCATTTTCGCGAGAGGAAGCGGACGACCTAGCTGGCACCGTCGGTGGGAAGATGGGGATCCAAATCGAGCCTGGGGCCCTTGAAGCACTACATGAAGCATCGGGAGGTCATGCGTTCCTATATCGGAACTTGAGTTCTGCGGTGGTAGCCAACCTTCCGAAGAATGATTTCCAGCGCACGATGACCCGTGCCGCGGTACTCAGGGAGCTCGGCGACTGGAAAAGTCGCGTTCGGGGGAACATCGAGGAGATGATTCAACACGTCAAGCGCTACTACGCCACCGAGGCAGTCCTGCTTGAACTGCTAATGGAGCACCCGAACGACTTCAGGGACCTAGTGGATAGCGAGCCGGTCGCAGTTCGCAGGTTGAAAGACCTTGGACTTATTTACGAGACGAACGGTGAGTTCGAGGTCAATGTAATTCTGGAGCTCCTATGAACGAGGTCGACTACTCTCAATGGCTCGAGTCCATTTTCCGAAAGGTGCGGCGTTTCTCGGTCCTGTTTCTCCAGATTGGTGCCAGCAGCGAACCAGCGCGGCGAGCACTGAGGGCGTCAAACCTGACGGTTATCTCTGTCGCTGAATACCTAGTTTGTGAGAGTGCCGATGCGCATCGTTTGATCGTCATCGACGAGCTTGAGTCCATGCTACGGTCAAGCGCTGAGATCTCCATGGGAGCTTTGCGAGAGCGTGTTCTTGCTGATGTCGACTCAGGTTGTGGGGTGATTCTCCTTTCGCGTGCACCCCGCGTTGCTTTCCCGCCGGTTCCCGGGAGTTCGCTTCTGGATGACGCGAGTTTCGGCCATGCGCCGTTGGATGGAGTGACGGCACCTGGTCAGTTACCCACGTGCGTAATCGACGGCGTCGCGGTTGATGAGGTCATCCGCACGGCACTGACTGAGCTTGGTCCGGAGGTTTGCGCCTCCCTAGACAGGGTCGTCTATGAGAATCTGCTCGTGGGTAAAGCCGCACTTGATCAGCTCGACGCAAGGGAGCTTGAGGCACTCGACGGCGTTGGTTTCACGTCGATCCGCAATCAGAAGCGATCGTGGAACTTCCCAAAGTACCTGAAACCCTTGAAGGAATCACTTGATGCTGTACTTGCGGGCCATGTCGAGCCGCAAGCCCAGCTCGCGGAAATTGGCAGTGGGCTGTGGCAGATCGAACGGATGATTCGACGCGCTGTACGCCAACGTGCTGTTGCCGCTTGGGGAGACAAATGGCGCAGCCAATGTCTCAATGGAGCCCTTCCGCGCGTTGTCCTCGAGCGAGCGACTGACTCGGCATACTACGGCGCAGTTTCGTTGAAACAACTCCGCGACCCGCTGGAGTGGCTGACACTCAGCGAATTGCTTAGCCTAAAGGATCGCAAGGAGATCGGAGACCTCGGGTTGAAGCCGGCCATGTGGCGCCACTTTGCAACACAGATTATGCCGATCCGAAATCGGCTGGCGCATATGCGAATGCTCCGACCGGAAGACTCTGCCGAAGTGGCGAAGTGGCTTCGCGTGCTGGAGCTGAAGCTATTTGTCGAGGGTGCCTAAACTGATTTTACGCGCGTTCGTGCTTCCATTGATGCCGCTATTGTGTGTCGCTGTTGCGGGCTTGGTCGACGAATGCTTGGACGTCGTGGTGGGCGTAGAGGACGCGTCGGCCGATCTTGAATGAGCGTGGGCCTTTGCCGACGTGTCGCCAGTAGCGGATGGTCTCGACCGGTGTCCGCAAGAGTTCGGCAACTTCTGTAGTGGTTAGGTATGCGTGGCCGTCAGCGCTGTCGTACGCACTCATGGTGCGCTGGATTGAACGCTGCGGCGCTCCGGAGGCGTGTAGCGCGTCATTGATGGTCATCTGCTCTCACCTCTGCTGGCCATTCTTGATGTGGCTTGACTCTGTGGAGGTGAGGTACGCGAGTCGTCCCCAGACGCCTTGCGGTGCCGTCGATTCGACGGCACCGTGGATCTAGTCTTTCGCGGTGCCGCCACCTTGGCGGCAACGTCCGACCTGCGATGTTGTCTCGGTTCGCATAACGCGGCGTAAGGAGGCATCTGGTCGATTAGCTCCACAAATCGGATGCGACAGGTTCCACGTTACCGGAGGCGACCGATATAGTCACGCGTCTCGTCACGCCGATTCGCAGCGCGCTGACGCGCGTACAACAAGCCCGGCGCAGATGACCACCGCGAGGCGATGGCCTCGTCACCGCTGTGTCGGCCGCCCCTGCTGGTCTCCGTCGCCTCTGACATCGTCTTGCCAAACTTCTTGTTGATCTTTAGACGCGTCTTGCAGATCGAGGACCGCCGGGCCGTGGCGCGCACTTGTACGGCATGGAAACGGTGCGGGACAGGGCCGAGCGGTGACGGTGTCGATGCGGGTGATGTCGGCCGGTGCCGGGTTTGCCTACTTGCTCAAGTCCGTGGCTGCGGGTGACGGTGACCGGAAGCTGGGGACGCCGTTGACGCGGTATTACGCGGAGAAGGGCACGCCGCCGGGGCGGTGGCTCGGGTCAGGGGTGGCTGATCTGGGTGATGGGCGCCTAGTTCCTGGCGACGTGGTGGGTGAGGAGCAGTTGCGGCTGTTGCTGGGCGAGGGCCGTGACCCGGTGACGGGTGAGGCGTTGGGCCGCGCGTACCCGCAGTACACAGCAGCGAGCGACAACGCCCCCTCCTGGACTGCGCGAGCCGCCGACGGGTCGTCGGCACGTGTGCGTTCCGGCACGCCCGGATCGAGCAATGGCGATGATGTCGGGCATGGTCGGCGGCGTGCGGTGGCGGGCTATGACTTCACGTTCTCGGTTCCGAAGAGCGTGAGCGTGCTGTGGGCGCTGGCGGACGCGGACACGCAGGAGGTGATTGCGGCGGAGCATCATGGCGCTATCGCAGACGTCATGGCGTTGGTCGAGCGTGACATCGCGGCGACGCGTACGGGTCATGCCGGGCCGGATGGTGCGGTGGCGCAGGTGGATGTCACGGGTGTGATCGCCACGGCTTACGATCATTTCGACTCGCGTAGCGGTGATCCGCAGTTGCACACGCACGTGGTGATCTCGAACAAGGTCCGCACCGTGCGCGACGGCGTATGGCGATCGCTGGACGGGCGGCCCTTGCATGCCTCGGTGGTCGCGCTGTCCGAGCATTACCGCGCGGTCTTGGCCGATCGGTTGACGCGTGCGCTCGGCGTGCGCTGGGTGCAACACCTGCGTGGCCCGGATCGCAACCCCGCCTGGGACATTGCGGGTGTGCCGGATGAGCTGCTGCGGGAGTTTTCCACCCGCTCGACGCAGATCGACCGCGCCAAGGACGTTCTCCTTGCGCAGTATGTCGCGGCGCATGGCCGACAACCCAGTGCGCAGACGGTGATCCGGCTACGTGCGCAAGCAACACTGGCGACGCGGCCGGAGAAGACCGTGCGTTCGCTGGCCGAGCTCACCGTCGAGTGGCGACACCGCGCCGAGGCGGTGCTGGGTGAGGATGCGACAGTGTGGACGCGCCGCATCCTCGCATCGCAACGCCCGCGCGCGACGGTGCAACATGAGCGAGACGTCGCACCGGACGATGTTGCGGCGCTCGCCGACGCCGTCGTGCGATCTGTTGGGGAGAAGCGTTCGACGTGGCTACGGTGGAACCTGCACGCCGAGGCCTCCCGGCAGATGATGGGCATCCGCTTCGCCTCGACTGCGGATCGAGACGCGACGATGACACGGGTGGTCGACGCCGCCGAGCAGCGTTCGCTGCGGCTGACCCCACCCGAGGCCGCTTCGACGCCGGAGGAGTTCCTGCGTGCCGACGGCAGCTCGGCGTTCAGGCCCAGGCATGGCGCGGTGTTCACCTCGGCCGAGCTGCTCGACGCCGAAGACCGCCTGCTCGCGCACGCGAGGACCTCGACCGGGCCGGTCATCGACGAGGGAGCGGCCGCGATACTCCTGCGCCGTGGTCAGGGTCGGCGGTTGGCGGGTGATCAGCGCCGCGCCGTGACGCGGGTGGTCTCATCTGGGCGGGTCGTGGATGTGCTGGTGGGTCCGGCCGGGGCGGGGAAGACCAGCACGATGACCGCGCTCCGCACGGTGTGGGAACACGTCCACGGCCACGGGACGGTGGTCGGGTTAGCCCCGTCGGCGGCGGCCGCGCAGGTCCTCGCCGACGATTTGAGCATCGCGTGTGAGAACACCGCGAAATGGCTGCACGAACACCGCCACCGGCGCGCCACGCTGGACCGGAACCAGCTCGTCATCATCGACGAGGCATCCCTGGCCGGCACGTTCACCCTGGATGCAATCGCCTCGCACGCCGCCGATGCCGGAGCGAAGATCCTGCTGGTAGGCGACTGGGCACAGCTCGGCGCGGTCGAGGTCGGCGGCGCCTTCGCCCTGCTCGCCCGCGACCGGGACGACGTCGCCGAGTTGAACGAGGTCCGACGATTCCGCCACGACTGGGAGAAACACGCCTCGCTACGGCTGCGCTCTGGCGATGCGGACGTGATCGACAGCTACCAGGCCCATGGCCGCATCATCGACGCCAGCACCGATCACGCGCTCGACGCCGCCTATTCCGCGTGGCGGGCCGACGTCACGGCTGGCAGGGCGAGCATCATGGTTGCAGACACGCACGACACCGTGACCGCGTTGAACACCCGCGCCCGCGCCGACCGCATCGAGTCCGGCCGGGTGAAGCCGGGCGGCGATGTGGCGTTGCGCGACGGCACCAGGGCCGGCGTCGGCGACCGTGTGATCACAAGACGGAACGAGCGCCGTCTCACCACCGGCGACCGGTGGGTGAAGAACGGCGACCGATGGACGGTGACCGCCACGCACGCCGACGGCTCCATCACAGTGCGCCGGGCCGGACGTCAATACGGCGCCACGACTACGTTGCCCTCCGCGTACGCGGCCGAGCAGGTCGAGTTGGCCTACGCCGTCACCGCCCACCGCGCCCAGGGCGCCACGGTGGACACCGCCCACGCCATTGTGACCTCGGCATCCATGACCCGAGAGGCGCTGTATGTCGCAATGACCCGCGGACGCGAACGCAACACCGTCTACGTCGCCACCGACCAGCCCGACCTCGAAACCCACCTGAAGACACCGGACGAGGAGCTGACCGTCCGTCACGTGCTCGAGGCGGTCCTGCAGAATGTCGGCGCGGAGGCCTCCGCACATGAAACCCTCGCCGCCGAGCAAGACCGCCACACGAACATCGCCCAGCTGGCCGCCGAGTACGACACCATCGCCGCAGCCGCCCAACGAGAACGCTGGGTCTCCCAACTCACCCGGTCAGGCCTCACCCCTGACCAGGCTGATTCTCTGTCCCGATCGGCGGCTCTCGGCCCGCTCACCGCTGCCCTGCGGCGGGCCGAGGCCCACAACATCGACCTCGACCGCGCGCTCCCGCAACTGGTCAGTCAGCACAGCCTCACCGACGCCCACGACGTCGCCGCCGTGCTGCACAAGCGCCTCACCACCGCGCTCGTACGCCACCAGCCACGCATCCATAGCCGTACCCGTGCGGGATTCGTTGCCGGGCTCATCCCGCGCGCCACGGGAGCAATGACCGACGAGATGCGAACCGCGCTACTCGAACGCGAACACCTCATCGAACAACGCGCCCGCTTCCTTGCAGAGAACGCCATCCGTCGCCGCGAACCCTGGACACGACACCTCGGCCCGCCCCCTCTCGGCGGCCAGCAGCGCAACGCGTGGCTGGACGCGGTCACCACAATCGCGGCCTACCGAGACCGACACGCCATCACCGAACCGTTGCCCCTCGGCCCGACCGGGACCGACGACCACCGGCACATCGACACCGCCTATGCCCGGGCCGCACTCGACGACCTACGCCGACTCGCCAACACCCACCAACCGACGTCGACAGAGCCGATCTCCCGGCCGCAACCCGATCGAACCATCGGACCAAGCCTGTGAACCAGATGCAGCGGTGCTTGTCTCCGACGTCTTGCCCGTTCCCCTCAGTCGCCCCATTCTCGGCCTCCGCTGTGCGCGTCAAGAGCGCTCGCTGGGCTCGCGTCACTCACGTGATGATCTTCGATCACCCTTGACCCGCTTCGCTCCGGCCTACAAATGGCAGCGATCAGGGAACGTCTCAGAGTGGCCATCGTGCGTCATCGATACACGCCCCCCGCGTTCCTCGAGCGTCTCGCACCCACGATGGATGCACACCAACGCGTCTTGTGGTCATCGGCATCGTTGTGGGGCAGACTAGAGGTATGAGCCAGGCCATGAGACGGTTCACACGGCCTTACGTTGCCGCGGAAGCGCTGGACGAGCTGCGCGGGCCGACGCGTGGCATACTCACCTTGCCTCGCCGCATGGACTGGGGACCACAGCGTCCGTTCGATCTCAGCAACGATCGCCACTTGGTGATCATGTACGAGACAGTGCTGAACGAGGCACGCCAGATCGGCGACGTTCGGCAATACATTAACGGCGAGACCCTGGTACGGCTCTGGGACCGCCTCACGCTTCCGCCAGATGTTCGCCGTCTGTGGGAAGAGCGCATACCCGAGTTGCGTAAGCGCTTCGCCGCGTAATGGATGCGTTCCACCGCAGGCTGATCGAGATCGGTCTGAGCGCCGCCGCCCAGCACGGCTTTGCCCTGGCCGGCGGATACGCCGTGCAAGCGCATGACGTCGTCGACCGAGTCAGCGAAGACGTCGATCTCTTTGCTCCGTACGAGCGTCGTGCAGAGATGAACGAGGCGGCAGAGCACACGATCCAGGCGTATCGAGCCGCCGGATTGACGGTGGACACAGAGGTCAACACCGAGACCTACGTCAGGTTGTGGATATCGGACCCCACGACGAATCCCACGGCCGACCCGGAGTACGCGACCAAAGTGGAGCTTGTCGCCACACCGTTGGTTCATGCCCCCGTGCAGCTGAGTATCGGCCCGGTTCTTCACCGCGACGACATCGCCACTGGGAAGATGGGCGCGCTGTACACGCGCGCCGCAGCACGCGACTACATCGACGTCGCGTCGTTGCTGATCGGCGGGCACTACACGGCCCAGGAATTGATCGATCTCGCCACCGCTGATGACGTCGGCTTCGACAAGACCTACTTCGCCCAGATGCTGGCACGCATCACACGCTTCGACGACGAAGACTTTCTGCGATACCAGATCACACCCGCGTACCTGCACGACGTGCGAACCCAAATCGCGGCCTGGCACCGAGATCTGACGGAGGGCAATCACGACGGCCGGCCTCGCACCAGTCAACTGCGACACAACGTCTCACCCAGCGCCCAGCCACCTCAGCACCCACCGTCATCCATGCCCGGGCCAAGCCTGACCTGATTCGAGGACGCCAGGCCCGATGACGGTCGCCTTCAGCGCGACCTTCCCTCGGCAATCTGCTGGACCCTGTTTCGATGCAATCCGAGAGCCTGTCCGATCTCGCCGTAAGAGTTGCCACGTTCGCGTAGCTGGAGCACGGCCTCGCGACGCAACCGGAGAAGCTCCTCTTCCAGGCCGACGACGTCGTTCAACATCTTTGCGATCTCTATCGCGCGTTCCAACGGGTCCTCAAGGGCCTTGAGGCGTTCAAGATCAGACTCCGGATTCTCCACGCAGCGAGCCTAATCGCTCACCAAAGTGTAGCGGCCCCTTGTCGTGCGCGATGGAGCGCGCTACATTGTTCCGCGTAGCGGGGCCGCTACAATCCGACCCGACTTCGGTGCAAACTCCGACCGCGGGGCTCACGCATCCAGACAGGAGGGTCGACCTATTGCCAGGCGGGACCGTCACGGAGGTGCAACTCCGTGACGATCCCTTGATCCCCTCACTGAACACAGCAGGAGGAGACCCGATGAGCAGAATATCGGTGACCACACTCGACGACCGGATCAGCGACACGATCAAGCTCGATGCACTCCAGCAACGGCTGGTCTCGGACCTGATCGCCTGGGACGGCGGGCGATTCGACCCGGAATGCCGCCGCCAGCGCGACGCAGCATCAGAAGCCGTCGAGACGATCGACACCATGCGGCGCAAGCTCGATCAGCTGCGCACCGAGCTTGTCACCGAGATCCGCCGGTACGACGACGAATCAGCTCGGCGCACCGACGAGCTGCTCGCCCGTGTGCGCGCCGAGCGGAACGCGCGGGTGCCTCGATGAGTGACCCACAGATCCGCGAGCAGGTCGAACGCATCGGCGAAACGTACGCCGAGGTGAAGAACGCCATGGCAGACCTCGACCGAGAAATGGTCCGGCTGGAAATCCTGCTCTCCCCGTGGGGTGGCGATAAGCCATGACGGCGAACACCTTCGACCCCAACGCCGGGGGACCAGGCTACATCTACCTGAAGCTCGCCGACCACGTCGTCGCCCTGATCGACGCAGGCCGACTACGGCCTGGTGCCCAACTGTGGCCCGAGCGGCAGATGGCCACCCGATTCCGCGTGTCCATCGGGACCGCTCGCCGCGCCACCGAAGAACTTCGCCAGCGCGGACTCGTCGTCACCCTGCCCGCCAAAGGAACCTACATCACGTGCCCGGCCGGACCCACCGAGCCGGACCCGGAGCAACCGAGCAACGGGCAGGGCTCACGATGACCGAGACCGACGTCGACGGGACGGCTCTTGTGTCCGGCGACGAGCAGGCCCGACGGGTGTTCACGTGTACCCCGGAGCGCGACGGCGATCACTGGCTGGTCCGGTGTGATCAGTACCCGGGCGTCTGTACCCGAACACGAGCCCTCGCCCAAGCGATCGACAATCAGCGACGAAGCCTCGCAGCCATTCTCGATGTCCCACCGGAACACATTGCCGTCGAACTGCGACCGAGACTCCCGGGCGACGCCGCTGAACACGTGAGTAGGGCACGCGAGCTACGCAGCACCGCCGCCTGGGCCAACCACGCCGCCGCACAAGAGATCCGCGCCGCCGCCCGCATCCTGGCCGAGGCCGAACTGTCGCTGCGCGACATCGGCACCATCCTCGGCATCTCCTACCAGCGCGCCCACCAATTGGTCCACAACCGGAAAGCACTGCACAAGCGCAGGCGGTGTTGATGGCGCCCCAGCCGAGGGCTCGTCCTGCGTACCTACGAGATGCGACCCGCATCCGGCGAATGGTGAGCTGTCCATGTCCAGTATTAAGAAACGATCGAACGGTAAGTGGCGGGCACGCTACCGCGATCCCGCAGGCAAGGAGCACGCACGCCATTTTGACCGCAAGGTCGATGCGCAGCGCTGGCTCGACGGGGTCACGACGAGCCTGGTGACCTCTACCTACGTCGATCCCAAACTCGGCGGTATCACCGTGGCGGAGTGGGCTGAGCGCTGGTTGACCACGAAGGTCAACATTGCCAAGTCCACGGTCGACCGATACCAGGGCATCGTGGCCACGCACATTTCGCCTATCTGGGGTGAGGCCAAGATTGCGGACGTGACTCATGACGGCGTCCAGCGGTGGGTTTCCGACCTTTCTGCGGCCGGGCAGTCTCCGGCATCGGTCGTCAAGATTCACCGAGTGTTCAGCCAGCTTCTCAAGTACGCCGTGAAGTCAAAGCGACTCACCGCGAATCCGGCGGAGGGGGTGAATCTGCCCAGAGTCACTGTCCCTGAGAAGCGTTACCTCAGCGCCGTTCAGGTAGACGCATTGGCTCGGGCGGTGGTCGCGATTCGTCCTGAAAGTGGCAGGGCTATAGAGCCGCGAGTACAGCGTGGGCGTGCCACGATGGTTTATGTTCTCGCGTACTGCGGACTCCGATGGGGTGAACTTGCCGCGCTCCGAGTATCGCGTACTGACCTGTCCAGGCGGCGCCTGCATGTCGCTGAGAACGTCGTCGAGATCGAAGGTGGCAAGCTCGATTGGAAGCTCCCCAAGGGCAACGAACGTCGCTGGGTACCGATTCCACAATTCCTAGTACCTCTCATCACGGAGCAGCTGGACGGCAAGGACCCCGGTGATTTAGTCTTCACTTCGACTGAAGGCGCGGTCCTGCGAGTGGGCGGTGCGCGTCGATCGTGGTTCGACCGAGCCGTTGTCGAGTCTTCCGCACCCCACGGTTTCCACCCTCATGAACTACGCCACACGTCGGCGTCCCTGGCCGTCTCCGCGGGAGCGAACGTCAAGGCGCTGCAGCGGATGCTCGGCCACGCGAAGGCGTCGATGACCCTCGACGTTTACGCCGACCTGTTTGACGACGACCTCGAAGCTTTGGCCGAGCAGCTCGACGCGATCGCTCGACGGTCCGCCGAGACTGGTGGTTGGACATCCTGCTGAGTACGCCAGATACGAGACGACACTCACCTGAACCACCGAGCCTTGATCGCAAAGCACCAGAGAGATGTCATAGCGCAATGCACGATATGTCGAAGCTGGTCCACGATTGGGTGAACCTTCACCCACGACCGTTACTGCTGGTTGGTGACCTTCAGCCAAGTGTCCTATATTCAGGCCGCGAACGGCTCGCCGCATATAAGGCAGTGGATGTGGCCGGTTGAGTCTTCGGGCACCTTGACCGGCTCATTGGGATGGCACGGCGGTTCGACGATGACCATGTCATCGGGTTCGTGGAGAGGTTCGGGCGTGGGCAAGTCGAGGCTGAAGTTGCGGTTTGGCTTGAACTCGATGTTCTTCGCCCCCTTGAACATGTCCGCCATAGAGTCCTGGACGATCTGATCGATCTGTGGACCAGCCATCCCTTGGGCGTGATCTAGCTGCGCCGGTGTCCACCACGAGTCCGTATCCGCAGATACGCCACACAACGGGCAGAAATACTGGTCCGCCAATTCAGCATCCGTGTCGCCCTCATCGTGGCTGAACCACTTGAACTCTCTTTCGCATGTCGGGCACTCTCGGCGCAGGAAGCCGTCCGAGTCGAGGGGAAGGCTTACAGATACCCGGATCTCGTCATCCATCGGATCATCCGTTCACATCGAGGAACACATCTTGCGAGAATCGCTCGCCGCTCTCTGTGCGGGCAGTGATCGTCAGGTCGAAGGCACTCTTGAGATGAGATCCCCCGAAGAACCGGTTCTGATTCATGGCATCAACGGTCACGTACTTGCCTTCGCCGGGGATTTTGTCAATGACGTCAACTCGTTGGAGGTCGAGGGCTGTTTCAGCGGGCGCGGACAGGGCGACCTCGTAAGCCGTCTCAGTTCCTCGGTTGATGATCTGGAGCTTTCCCAGCTTGTTGCCGCCCTGATCCAGGTACTTGACATCGAAGTCGATCGCTGACCGCGTACGGCCCGTGCTCGGCACACGTCGACCAAGTGGTAGCCCATCGCCCGGCGGCGGTGGAGCGGTGAAATCCCCTGTGGACTGCCAATCGGTGCCGTTCAAGTCGACGGGGCATCCGGCCGTCTTTAGCCGGGCGGCCAGAGCCTGACGCTGGGCAACGTTGTCGGACAGGCGTACGGTGTGCCGGCCAGCCACGTCGCTGAAGGGGCGGACAGTTCCTACTTCGACCAGGACGGTTCGGTCGGGACTTCGTCCCAGCGCCATACCCGCTTCGAAGAGCACGTTCGGACGAGCCTGTGCCGCCGCATGAATGTCTGGATCATCCTCGCCGTGCCCGTAGCGGGGCTGGAGGTATGCCACCTCGTCAGGAGTCATAAGGACAACAACAGCCTGTGCATGAGTGAACGCCGCATCGAGGATCTCGCCGATGTACGGAGAGCCTTTTCCGGTGAGTTCGACGGCGCGTGTCCACTCCATCGGCTTGAGATCGATGCTGCGGAGGAAGTCGAACAGTGCTTTCCTCAGCGCTTCATTGCGTCCGTGAACCACGAAAACGCTCCGCTTGTCGATCTTCGTGATCAGTTCAGCGGCTGTGCCGTCGTTGGTAGTGGCCATGTCTTCGCTTCCGTCGAGAGATCGCCCGTGTTGGTCTCGCGATGAGACCGCAACAACCATAGCTGTCGGCCCCGACAGAATTGTGGCGACCGATATCGGCTGCCTCTGATACCACGGCGGACGGCGTGCGAATGTAGACCGCTGGGCATCTTGCGGACTGTGTGCGGACTGCGGCGGATATGAGGAGAGGCCCATCGGAATCGATGAGCCTCTGACCTGCGGTGATGCTGGCGGTCCTGACGGGACTTGAACCCGCGACCTCCGCCTTGACAGGGCGGCGAGCACTCCAGACTGCTCCACAGGACCTTGCTTGCATGCATGTGACTGCCGCCCCAGTATGTCATGCCACTGAGAGGCACCCAGCATCCCCAACGGGATTCGAACCCGCGTTGCCGCCTTGAAAGGGCGGAGTCCTAGGCCGCTAGACGATGGGGACTAGCCCATTGACGATGTGGCCCTTGGCTCATCGCCGTCGGGGACTCATGAATCATAGGATGCCGAGGCGCGGAAATCCAAACCGACAGCGTACGGGCCTGCGACCAGGGATTTCGCCTGTTCAGCGGCTCGGCTCACGGGCTGGGGTCCGGGTTCGGCTCGGTCGTGTTCTCGGCTTGGTCCTCGTTCGGCGTCGGAGTCGGGGTCGGGGTCGGGAGCTCGAGGTCCTCCTCCTGCTCGTCGTCGCCGGTCTCCTCATCGGCACCGTGGCGTTCGATCTGCGCCGTCGTCAAGCCCAGCCCGCCCAGCGTGATGTCGTCCCATGCGACGAGCTCCTTCGACTCCCGGTTGAAATAGAGGACGCTGAGCATCACCGGCGTCGGCTCCTCGCCTGCCACGCCTCGCAGCCCGGCACCGCCGGTCGAGCCCTGCATCATGACCCGGGTGCCCTCGTCGAGCACGTAGGTGTTGCGGCGATGGCCGTGACCCGACAGCACCAGCGGCGCCACGCCGTCCAGGAGCTGTGCATGCGACGGGTCGTGGTAAACGAGGACATCCGCCGGGGGATCGAGGTCGCGCGCGAGTTCGGCGAACTCCTCCGTGCCGGTGAGGATGTCCTGGGAGGCGGTACCGCGCGTCTCCTGGTCCGGCGTGAAACGCGGGTCTGGCGCGCCGAAGAAGCGCAGGCCGGCCACCTCGACCGGCTCTCCATCGAGCACGATCGCGTTGGGCTGCGCGGCGACAGCGGCCGCCGTCGTGACCGAGTCGTGGTTTCCCTTGACGAAGATGTACGGCCGGTCCAGGTTGCCGATCGGGCGGACGTAGCTGTTCTCCAGCGGCGTCCCGTGGTCGGCGATGTCACCGGCGTCGACGATGACGTCGACGTCGTACTGCTCGGCCACGGAGTCGATGATGCTCCACGCCGTTGCACTCAAGTGCAGGTCAGCGACGTGAAGGACGCGGATGGAGTCGTCGTTGGGGGCGAACGTCGGCAGCGACAGCGTGGTGTTGTACAGGGCGCTGACATTCGTCACCAGCGCCGCCAACTGCTCAGCGTAGGCGTCCACGTTGGCGGCGATGAACTCGGCGTTCTCCACCAACCCAGGCGCAGCCGTGATCAGGCCGGTGTAGGTCGGCGTGCGGGCGGCTTCAGCGTCGAACGTCGCCGCAGCCAGGCCGTACGACCCGCCCACGGCGCCGAGCGCGACCGCTCCGGCCAGCAGCGCGCGGCGGACCGAGCGCATCACCAACGCCACGCCGACGGTGGCGCCGATCATCGCGACGATCGCTCCCCGGATGCCGGCGGCGATGATGACGCCTTGCAGGTCATCGACGACTTCCTCGTCCAAGGACGCGAACGTCGTCGGATTGTCGATGATCTTCCGGAGCCCGGTCTCCTCCACTGCGCGGACGCTGATGTCCAAGGTGAGCGGCGCGCTGTGCGAATCGATGTGCAACGCGCCGATCGGGTTGACCCGCACGATCGACTTGCCGTCGAACGACGGCTCGATCGACGCATCGACGACGAGCGGCCCCACCACACCCTGCGCCGTTCCGGCGACCGCGAGCGCGATCCAGGCGCCGCTGAACGCCAGCACGATCGTCACCAATGTCGCGCCGTGCCGCTGGAGGAATGGGGGTATCGGCGGGCGACGGAGGTGCGGGTGCAAGCGCTCCCATTGCTCGCGCCACCTCCGAAGGCGGCTGCGCTCCTGGGGAGGCACCTGCCGCTCGTCTTCGGCAACCACGTCCACGGTACCGTGGTAGCACATGCCAGCACGTATCTACACTGATGCAGTTCAGACGGGGTTGTTCGAGGGTGCTTGAGCTGACCGAGGATGAGTTCGAGGCGCTGGTAGCCGATGCCCTCGATGAGATCCCAGCCGAGCTTTCCCAGGTCATGGACAATGTCGTCATCATGGTGGAAGACGAGGCGCCTGACGAGGAGCCGGAACTGCTCGGGCTCTATGAGGGCACGCCGCTGACCGACCGCGGCGATTACACGGGCGTGCTGCCGGACGTCATCCGGCTGTTCCGTCTCCCGATCCTGCGGATCTGCGAAACCCACGAGGATGTGCTCGACGAGATCGCGATCACGGTGGTGCACGAGATCGCCCACCACTTCGGGATCGACGACGACCGTCTGCACGAACTCGGCTGGGCGTGACCACGCAGCTCACGCATCACGAATGGACACGCCGGCCGGGAGAAGAATGGTACGGACGCCGGACCGGGAACGCCTCTCGGCGCAAAGGCCGCTCGTAGCGGCTAATAAGTGGGACCCGGGGTTACCACGGTCCGACGCCCAGCGAGGGCCCGAAGGCTGTCGCCATCAACGAAGTTACCCGATTCGCCCGGCGATCTCGAAATCGAAGCGGACCCGTCTCGCTGGGTGAGCCTTCAGTGCAGTTCGTCTCTGCGCCACAGTTTCGCTGCATGCTCCAGCTCTTCGGCCATGCGCAGGTTGCCTCCCGCCAGCCGCACCTGACGGTCCCGCTCGTCGTGGTCCGTGGCGTCGTCGGCGACGTGCGCCCGGCCGGTCGCCACCACGCGGCAGAAGGCTCCGGCGCGCTCTAGCGCCACGGCGAAATCACCGTCGAACGCGCGGCTCAGGACGGTGTCGCCGAGGGTGGCGACCTCGCGCGGTCCCGGGGGTTGTTCCACCCCCGCCACCGCCATCGACACCTCGGCGGTGAGCTGCCCGGCCGTGAACAGTCGGGCGGCCTCTTCCCCGTTCCGGTGCACCCAGCTGCGCAGTAGATACAGCGACCACAACGTCCCCGGCAGGGTGGCCGGGCCAGACTCCCGCCACAGTTCGGCGAGCTCGTCCAGTCCGACCTGATCGGCCAGCCTTACCAGTCGCTCGGTGGTGCCCGGGCTGGCGTCCTGCGCGCGGCCGGCGTTCAGCACCGCAGCGGCGGTGGCATGGGCCAACGCGATCCGGTCGGCGGGGTCGGGGTCGCCGGGCAGATTGGGCATGTCGCCGCGCAGCGACGGGCGACGGGGCTGCCGGTAATCGTCATTGTTCATATCGCGTCGCAGATATCGGATCGAGGGCGGCCGTCAGAGCGTGACCGTGTCTGCCGTCTCGAGCAGGCGGAGCTCCGTCCGTTCCGGCCCGAGCCGCTGGAAATGCCCGTAATACAGCTCAGGCTTGGCGAGGATCGCCTGGTGGATCGGGATGGCCACGGCCGGTGACACGGCGCGGAGGAAGTCGATCGCCTCGGAGAGCTTCTGCCACGGTGCCGCGGTCGGCAGGCCGAGGATCTCCACGTCCACCGGTGGCGGAGTGAATGAGTCGCCCGGGTGGAAGAACCGCCCGTCGAACAGGTAACCGACGTTCGGCACAACGGGGATCTCCGGGTGGATGACGGCGTGCTGCTCGCCGTGGACGTCGACACCGACACCCAGGTCGAGGTGGTCCCCGGCCTGCACGGTGGTGGCCTCGATGTGCATGCCGGCGAGGACCTCGGCCGTGCCTGGGTCGGTGTACAGGGCGGCGTCCGGGTTGCGGTCCAGCACCTGTGGGAGCCGCTCGACGTCCAGGTGGTCCGGGTGCTGATGGGTGACGAGCACCGCCGTCAGCCCTGTGAGCTCCTCGAAACCGTGCGAGAAATTGCCCGGGTCGACCAGCACGCGTGCGTCACCGTGCTCGACGAGAACGCAGGAATGCTCGTACTTCGTCAGCTTCATTCCCTCGAGTCTATGGCCCACCGGGGACACTGACGACGGGTCGCCGCCGCCGATCGACGGCACGGCCGGCCATCCGGTCCGCCCGCCGGAGAGCCGCGGTCGGGTGATCACTCCGCGTCGCGGCCGCCTCCCGGCTGCCACAGCACGTCGCCCGCGTGCCGGTTCGCGTAGCGGGCCATGATGAACAACAGGTCCGACAACCGGTTGAGATACTTCGCGGTCAACGGGTTGACCCCGCCGTCGTCGCCGTCGCCGTAGGTCTGCAGGGCGTGCCAGGCGGAGCGCTCGGCCCGCCGTACCGTCGTCGTAGCGACGTGCAGGTGCGTGGCCGTGACGGTTCCACCGGGGAGGATGAACGAGCGCAGCTTGGGCAGGTCGGCGTTGAAACGGTCACAGTCGGCTTCGAGTTCGTCGATCCACTCGGAGTGAACCCGCAGCGGCGGGTGTTCGTAGCTGGGCTTCAGCGGCAGGCACAAGTCTGCTCCGACGTCGAACAGGTCGTTCTGCACCCGGGTGAGCGACGCGAGCGCGTCCTCGCCCAGCTCACCGCCGCCGCTGCCGCTGCGTTCGGCCGCGACCGCCACCCCGATGGTGGCGTTGGCCTCGTTGGTGTCCGCGTACGCCGCCAGGCGCGGGTCGGTCTTGCTGGTGCGGCTGAAATCGCCGAGGCCGGTGGTGCCGTCGTCTCCGGTGCGCGTGTAGATCTTCGTCAGGTTGACCACACCACTCACACTACGACTGCTCCGGTGAGCATCAAGCGTTGAACGGACGATGACCGGGCCAACTGTTGATGATCACGCGACCGGGCGGGTGGTACGCTCGCCAGCTGTGATGGGTCCCGGTCAGGGTGTGGCGCGCGTGGCGCGTGGCTCCGTCCTGGCCGTGTGCTGCCTCGCGATGTCCCTGGTAGCGCACGCGGCCGCCGGCGGCGCCGTCCACGTCACGTCCGGTACCGTCGTCGGCGGGTTGGCGTTGTCAGGTATGTGCATCGCCGCCGCAGACGCCCGGCGCTCGTTCGGTGGCATCCTCACCGTGGTGCTGCTCTCCCAGATCGGTCTTCACCTGTTCGCGGGTGCGGGCGGCCACCACGTCGAGTCGTCCGGCTACGGATGGAGCCCGGGCATGGTGGCCTCGCACGCCGTTGCCGCTGTCGCGGTCAGCGTGCTGCTGGCCCACGCCGAGCGCCTGGTGTGGGCGTTGTGGAGCCTCACCCGGTTGCCCCGCGTGCCGTTGCTCGGTGATCCGGCGCCGGCGCTGAACAGTCTGATCATCGTCCGCAGCTATCGGCCGAAGCCAGTCGCCTGCAGTGCGCTCTGGCTCGGCGGTCCGGGAACGCGCGGACCTCCTCGTTGACAGCGCGCCCGACGGGCCACTGCGGCGACATCGCTGCGGTGCGCTTGCCGGGCCGTTCTTGCGTTACCGCCGCGCCACCGGTGCGCCGTCGACGAGTGCCGCCGCTCGGTCCGCGCTCGGCGGTGCGCGTATCCGATCGCGCGATCAACCTGTCTTTCGAGGAGCATCTCCATGTCTATCTCCATGTCCACCCGCGCCCGCCGCACGGCCCTCGCCCTCGCCGGAGCCTCTGCACTGGTGTTCGGCGGAGCCGCCATCGCCGGTGCCCACGTCACCGTCAGCCCAGAGGAAGCGTCGGCCGGGTCTTATACGGTGCTGACCTTCTCGGTGCCGCACGGCTGTGACGGTTCGGCGACGACGGAGGTCGCCATCGACATCCCGGACGCCGTGGCGGGCGTTACGCCGACGCTCAACCCGAACTGGGATGTCGAACTGTTGAAGGATGACGGGTCACCGGCCGAGGGTGAACCCGCGTCCCGGATCGTCTACACCGCACACGAGCCGCTTCCGGACGACTTGCGGGACGCCTTCGAGCTGTCCGTCGCCATGCCGGACCAGGCCGGTGAGACCCTGGCGTTTCCGGTGATCCAGACCTGCGAGCAGGGCCAGACCGCCTGGGACGAAATCCCCGAGGACGGTCAGGACCCGCACGAGCTGGAACGACCGGCGCCCACCGTCGTCGTGGTCGAGGCCGAGGACGACGGGCACGGGGGCGCTTCCGACGGTTCCGGCCACGGCGGCGACGGCTCCGGGGGCGACGGTCAGACCGACGAAGGAACGGCCGACGACGTCGCCGCGGGCGACGGAACCGCGGGCGACGGATCGGACACCGACGCGCTGAGCGTGGCGGGTCTAGGTGCAGGCGTCGTCGGCATCGTGCTCGGCGGCGCCGCGCTCCTCTACGCGCGCCAGCGCATCCGCGCCCAGCACTGATCCGGCCGCGGTCCCGGCCGGGGCCCGCCTGTGTGCGGACGTGACCGGGGCCTGCCTGTGTGCGGACCTGGCCGGGGCCTGCCTGTGTGCGGTCCCGGCCGGGCCTGTCCGCGTTTCCGTCCAAGCTTGACGGTGCCGGCTTGACCCTCACGCTGCGTGAGGCCCGAGAGTGGGATGCGTGAGTGACTACTACAACGCGTTTGACATGAGTCCCGTGCCCGCTCCCGGCCCAGATGCGGTCCCGCCGGAGCCGTTCCGTGGCATCTACGGGATGCCCGCGTTCGTGACGATCCCCACGCGCGATATGGAGGCGTCGGCGGACTTCTGGATTCGTGGGTTCGGGTTCATCGAACTGTTCAGCATCCCCGGCAGGCTCGTACATCTGCGCCGGTGGGCGTTCCAAGACGTGCTCCTCGTCCAGGGGGCGAGCGTTCCGGAGCAGGCACCGGCGCTGAGTGTCAGTTTCGCGTGCGTGCTGAGCCAGATCGATTCCCTGGTCGAGAACTGTCGTGCGTTGAATCCGGAGTTGGTCGAAGGCCCAACGGACACCCCCTGGAACACGCGTGATGTGGAGGTGATCACACCCGAGAACGCGCGCATCGTGTTCACTGCGGCGAAGCCGTTTGATCCGGCGAGCCAGGAGGCGCGAAATCTCGAAGCCATCGGGATCGCCCCGCCGGGCGTCGGTCGCGGCGACAATGAGGAGCATGCCTGATCTCACTGACGATGATGGCTTGACCGTCGGTCAGGTCTCGACGCGTCTGGGCGTGACGGTCCGTGCGCTGCATCACTGGGATGAGGTTGGCCTGGCACGACCGTCACTGCGCACGGCTGCCGGATACCGGCTCTATACCGTTGCTGATGTGGAACGCTTGTACCGCGTCGTCGTCTATCGTGAGCTCGGTCTCGGACTGGACCGGATTCGGGCGATTCTGGATGACGCGGACACAGATGTGCCCGATGCGTTGCGTGCGCAGCGCACCCAGGTTGCTGAACGGATCAACCGCCTCCAGCAGCTCAGTGCCGGACTGGACCGGATGATCGACGCCCACGAGCGCGGCTTGCTGCTGACCGCCGAGCAGCAGGCCTCGATCTTCGGCTCTCATTGGAACCCGGACTGGCCTGCCCGAGCCCGTCAGCGCTACGGAGACACGACGCAGTGGCGGCAGTACGCCGAACGCTCCGCCTCTCGCAGTCCGGAGGAATGGCAGGCCATCGCCGACGCCGTTGCCGGCCTCGAACGTGTCCTCGGAGATGCGATGGACTCCGGAGTCATACCTGGTAGCCCAGAAGCGAATCAACTCGTCGAGCGGCATCGCGAGATGTTCTCGTCGTCGTACTTTCCGCTCACCAGGCAGATGCAGGTCTGTCTCGGCCGCATGTATGAGTCCGATCCGGCATTTGCGGCCCACTACGACGGCATCCGCGCCGGCCTTGCCACGTGGTTGCGTCGCAGCATCGACGCCAGCGCACGCGCCCACAGCATCGATCCCGACGCTGCGACCTGGCAGTAGAGCGCGGCCCGACGGCAACCGACTGTAGAGCACCCGATGCGGCGTACTTCCCCGGCGCTCCCGACGGCCTCTGCAATCCCTTGGTGGTCGTAAGGACACGCCCACCCGCCTGCGCCTATCCGGGCGGCGCGAGCGGGTTCCGGACGACGCCGGCGGCCGAGATGACCGGCCGCTCGGCGTCGTCCGCGTATCCCCGCTCGAACAGCCGCAGCCGGTTCAGGCAGAGCTTCGGGAACGTCGGCGTCTCCAGATCGAACAGGGCGAACCGCTCCGCGAGTTCGTCGCCGAACCGTCGCCGGTAGTCGACGAGTTCCTGCCGTACCTGCGTCCAGAACGACGTCTCCGGCAGCCCTAGGCGGTCCTCGGCGATCTCGGCGAGATAGCGGTAGACGCAGATGAGCAGCCCGTTCTGCAGATATTTGCGCAGCGTCTTCGCGTCCAGGGTCACGTCGTCGAGCGCCGATCGCACCTGCGGTGTCAGCCCTTGGTGCTCGGGCAACGTCTCGGAACAGATCGCCACGTCGTCGACGAAGTCCTTGACCACCAACCGGGTCGGGACACCGTCCCGGTGCGCGATCATGCAGTTCTGGCCGTGCGGAGAGAACATTGCGCCGTACCGGTACAGCACGTGGAACAGCGGCGGCAGCACGGCATGGTGCAGCCGCCGGAACCACTCGTCGACGGACAACCCGCTGCGGGCGATCAGCTCTCCGGCGAACGGCTCGCCGGCGGCGTCGACATGCAGCAGGGCTGCGAGCGATACCGCGCGTTCGCTGGCGTCGAGGTAGCCCTCGACCGACTCGCGCCAGATCGCGCCGAGCATCTCGGTGTGTTGATACGGAACGTCCGGAATCGACTCGTACGTCCGGTGGGCAACGCTTACCGAGGACACCTCGCCGAGCAGGATCAGTCCGCTCTCCTTCAGGAACGGATCGGCATCGACGACGCCACACAGCCACTCGGTCAGCGCCGGCGCCGCCAGCGTCCGCTCCCGCGGCAGGCCCCGGTAAACCGACGTGTTCAACACCGACACGGGCAGCTTCAGGTAACGGCGCTCCGGGTGGTCAAGGTCGGTGAGGGTCCGGATCGCCAGTTGCGGCCGGTATCGTGCGCTGCCTTCGCCGAGCGGCACCAGTTCGCCACGGGCGATCTCCGCCGCGTGCAGGGGCAGGATCCGGTTGGTCCATTGCCACGGATGTACGGGCAGGTAGACGCATGAATCCGGGTCCAGGCCGGCGAGCTGGGCGTGCGCACGCAACCGTTCGAACTCCGCGTCGCCGACCTGTTCCCGTACCACCATGTGGTTGTCCAGCCCGGACACCGACCGTGTGTCCGCCACCGACGGCACCGCCGCCAGCCACAACAGGTGGACGTCCCGGCCGGCCTCCGGTGCGTAGGTGAGCAGGTCGTCGGCGCTGAAGCCGACCCGTCCCTTGCCGGCGACGATCCATGGATGCCCACGCAGCTCGCTCTCGACCAGGACCGGTTCCAGGCCGGTGATCTCCGCACTGGGCCGCCCGCGCGCGAGCAGCCACGCATCGGAGAGCAGGGTGGAGTGGAGCTCGGAGACGAGGTTCGCCACCACCGCCGGTGCGACACCGTGCGCCGTCAGGAGCTGTGCGAGCAGCGGCACCGCGCCGGGAACGTCGGCCTTGGCACGCTCGCCAGCCTCGGCGTGCTCGTCGGCCTCGTCGCGCTCGCCAGTCTCGTCCGACGCCGCGCCGCCGGTGCTGTCAACGCGTGCGCTGTCCGCACGTGCGCTGCCCGTCGGCGTGCTGTCGACCCAGGAGATCGAGTCGGGATCGACCCGCCACCAGCCGAGCGCGCGGCGCCGGACGGTGGCAGTCAGCGTGCCACCCCCGATGTCGCAGGTCAGGTTGGCGTCGTCATCGATGGCGGGGTCGATGATCTCCTCGTACATGAACTCGGTCAACGCCTTGGCCAGGAGCTCGCGGTTGGCGCGATCCCAGCACCGGGCGTCGAGCCAGGTCGGGAAGGTGGTTGCCGATTCGTCCAGGTTCATTGCTGTTCTCTCAGCCGTTCTTCGGGAGGGCGGTACGGGAAGAGCCGTGCTCATCGAGGAGCATGCATTGCGGTCGTGATCGCGACCACAATGTCGTCTTGTTGTCGCATCGTCGGCGGTTCACCGGCTGCTCAGCGGTGCGGGTGCGTCGGCGGCCAGGGCAGCGGTACCGAACCGTTGGAAGACGGTGCGGTCACGGATCGGATAGACCTCGCGACCGGCGATGGCGTTGGCGATGACCGAGCTCCGGTAGGCGCCCAAGCCTAGGTCCGGCGTTCCGACCCCGTGCGTATGCATCTCTGCGTTCTGTACGAACAGCGACGACGCCCGCCCCGCCGTGCCTGGACCCCCGTCGTCGGCGATGCGAAGCCGGTAATCGCCGGTGACGTCCGGCCGTCCCCGCTCGTCGGAGACGAGGAGCCCGGGCGGTACGGGCAGCGGCGCCGGCTCGTATCCGGTGCCGAGAATGACCACGTCCGTGTCGCGGGTGAATGTCCGATCCTCGTCGCCGTGCCGCCAGGTGAGCCTCCAGCGGCGGCCGGGAACCGGCGACGGTTCGAGCGCTGTCAGCTCGCAGCGGGCCGCGTACGTGACGGGCGGGTCGGCGGCGTCGACGGTGGCTTCGTAGAGCAGGTCGTAGATGCGCTCGCTGGTCTCGGCCGAGAGCCCCTTGTACAGCAGGTCCTGCCCGGCGCGGATTCGATCCCTGGTGGGTTCCGGCAGGTTGCGGAAGTATGCGGTGTACTCGGGGGTGAAATGCTCCAGGCCGAGCTTGGAGTACTCCATCGGCAGAAAACCCGGACCTCGGGTGAACCAGTCCAGCGCCTTGCCGGTGGCGTGTCCGTTCGCCAATCGTGCCTCGAGCAGATCCGCGACAACCTCCCCGGCGCTCTGCCCTGATCCGACGACGGTCACCACGTCGGCGTCGATGGCCTTGTCCCGCAGCGTGAGGTACTCCGACGTGTGGAAGATATCGTCTCCGAGGAGGTCACGGACGACGGCTGGAACACGCGGCCGGCTGCCGACGCCGAAGACGACGGAGCGCGCGCGCAACGTCGTGATCGACTCGGAGGCGCAATCCGAGACCGGGATGTCTCCCTCGTCGCGTGGTCCGGCGGGGCGGCCGGAGCCGCTACGACCCGGTACGACCCGGACCGTCCACGTGCCGTCGTCGTTCGGTTCCACGCTGTCGACCCGATGCCCGAACCTGCACGATGGCAGGCTCTGCGCCACCCAGCGGGCGTAGGCGTCGTATTCGCGACGGGGGATGTGAAACCGCTCGTAGAAGTAGAAGCGGTAGAGCCGGTTGTGCTCGTGTAGGTAGTTCAGGAACGAGTACCGGTTGGTGGGATCGGCCAGTGTCACCAGATCCGCCATGAACGGCACCTGGAGCGTCGTACCCGGGAGCATCAGGCCGGGATGCCAGGCGAACGATGGTGCTGCCTCGAGGAAGACCGCGTCAACGTCCGGCACCGGGTCGAGAAGCGCTGCCAGCCCGAGGTTGAACGGTCCGAGACCCACCCCGACGACGTCGAGGGTGCGGCCCGGATCGTCGGTCAGGCGTGGAGGTGTCATATGCATCTGCCTTCTCTGAAGTGTTGTTCCGGAGGCTTTGCAATGCGCACATATACGCAGCGGATGGACCGGAGTGTGTCGGGTGGACCGGGCACCGGAATGCGTCGGTGGGGCCGATCGGGTGTGGGGCCGATCGGGTGTGGGACCGATCGGGTGTGTCGGCTGGATGGGGTGGGATCGGATGCGTCGGGCGGGCCGGGCATCGTTGCGTCGGCTGCCCCGTATCCGGGCCCACCGCGGCGTCGTTCTTCGGTGTTGCATATATGTGTGCATTGCAAAGGTGGTTCAGGGAGATCCGTCGGGGCGAGGGAGGCACGCGTCGTCGCAGAGCGCGTTCGTTCACGGCCGGGCGCCGTGGCGGACGGCATCTTCGCGTGCGCAGACCATGAGCAGCGCCCGTTTGTCCGGCAGGTCGACCTCGCCGATCGAATGGAAGCCGAGGCTCCGGCAGAAGGCGTGCATCCGCGTGTTCCGGATGTCCGGCTCGCAGACAACCCGGTCGCCACGGTGCGGGCGCGCGTCGTCGCCCGTCTTCGCAGTCGGCAGGCCAAGCTGGAACGCCAGGAACGCCCTGCCGAGCAGCCGTGGTATCCCGCTGCCCAGAAACCGCTCCGGTCCCACCAGCAGATGCCAGCCGACGTCCGTCGGGCGCACCGGATAGTAGGCCGCCAGCGCATCCTCGCCGACCCGGTAGGTCTCCACATAGCCGAACGGTTCGCCGTCTGCGGACACCACCCACGGCTGCAGGTGTGTCAATCCGTCCAGATAGGCGCAGACGTCCTCGAGCGGCTTGTCCAGCTCCCACCACGGAGCCACGTGCGGCCGGTTCATCCAGCCGTGGATCAGCGCGCCATGCCGTTCGATGTCCACCGGCGCCACGTCGATCCGGACCGGGCCGGGACCACCGCCCGGTGCCTCCCGACCGTAGACGGCGGACCAGGGACGAGGCGTTGTCCGTGCGTTCATCCGGCGGCCTCACACAGCGGGTTGGGCAGGGTCACATAGACCGACTGCGTAGAGATGTCGCCCACCAGCTCGTCCATGTCGTGCACCCGGGTGAGCAGGTTGGCCTTGCACGGCCACTGGTCGTCGTCGAGCAGCCGGTCCAGAAGCGAGGCAGGGTAGCGCCCGCCCGCCGCGCGCTCACGTTCCAGCAGGCCACGGAGGTCACGCAGCAGCTGTTCCTCTTCGACGCACGGCCCGAGCGCGTTCACCACGCCTAGTGTGAGGTTGACGAACAGGTAATACACCAGCCGCTCGTCGGCGAGCGCTTCCGGGAAGATCGATTCGGTGGCCTCGCCCAGCCCGGGGATCACGCGCGCCAGGTCGGCGTGCGCGGCCTCGCGGTGGAAGTAGCCCTGGCTGTCCCGGTACACCCCGCGTACCGGCCACCCGTCGTCGAGTTCCACCAGCGTGTTCTGCTGGTGCGCCTCGAAACACAGCCCGACGTCCAGATAGAGGCGGACGAGGGACCGGACGACGACGTCGCAGAAACGCGCGAACCACTCCCGCGCGACATCGCTCTGAGCCCGGCCCTGCCGCTCGGCCGACGCCGCGACGATCGCCACCAGGCGGCTCCGGCCACCGTATGGATGGTCCTGACACAGCGTGGTCAGCGCGCTGACGTCCCGCGGTCCCTCGGCGGTCCACCGGTTCTGCCGAAACAGCACGGAGAACCCGTCGATGGTCCGCCCGTCATGCACAACCGTCAGGTAGGCCGGGTCCTGCAGTAACGTGAAGCTCGGCGCGGCGGCGGCCACACGGTGCCCCACCTCGGTGCCCGCCAGCCTGGCCGACTCCACCGCACGGTCCAGTTCCTTGGGCAGCGTCACCCGCATCGAGTTGGTCACCCGCACGTGCAGCGAGAACTTCAGCTGCCAGGGAGAGTCCTGTCGATACACGGTCCGTATCGAGGTGGTGGGCAGGTACGCCGAGCCGAGCACACCGAGATCCACGACTGCTCCGCTGTCGAACAGCTCAGCGGTGGTGGGATCGGCGGCCAACCGGTCCGCCTCGAACGGGTGCGCCGGCAGCAGCACCCGCGGGCCGACGGCGGTTATCATGGCGTCCAGGGTCGCGGTGTCCGTGTGCGGATCCGAACGCAGCAGCTGCTCGGCGAGGTCCGGCGCCTGCGTGCCGGTGGCGCTGTCGTGCCGGACCAGCTCGGGCTCGATCGCCAGCCAGCGCAGCGGGAACCGTCCGCCGGTCTCGGGTGAGTAGACCCGTCGCTGGGCCTCTGTCATCTCGCCGCGGCTCTTCGGCGTGGGATGAACCATGTGTCCGAGCAGCAGTGCCTGTTCCGTCTCGCCGAAGGTCAGCGGCTCGGGACTCCACAACCGGTCCACCTCGCCGGTCCGGTCCGTCAGGTAACCGTGCACCGCGGACGAGCTGTCCAGGACGCGGCCGAGCAAGGCCTTGACGTCAGCGTCCGGACCGTCGAGTTCGTCGGCGAGCAAGGTCGCGAGCGTCGATAGCCCGATCGGGCGGGCCGGAAGACCGCCGACGACGATCCGGGGCGGCAGAGTGAGCTCGTGCCGGAACGTCGCCGAGACCCGGGCGACGTCGACGTCGACATGGCCGCCCCACCGTTCCAGCGGAATCCGCAGCACGGCTTCGCCGACGGAGGCATCCGACGTGCGCGGAACGAGCGCCCAGCCGGTCGTCTCGCGGATCCAGCAGCTGAGCAGAGCGTGCATCGTGGCGTGGTCGGCGGCCTCCGCGGGATCGGCGGCTTCTGGGTGCCGGGACGATGCGGACGGCGTGGACGGCGTGGACGGCCGCGGGAGTTCGAGGGTCGCTTCGGGTGTGTCGATCATGGTCAGTGTCCTCCGATGACGCGTGTGGCGCTGCCGGCCCGCGTGGACATGCCGGAGTCAGCGTGCTCGACCGGGCCGTCCTCACCGGCAGCGAGCTCGTGGACGGTGTGCGCGCGTGCGGTGTGCTCACCGGCCATGCTTCGCGCGGTCGCGGCGATCAGATCCAGCAGGCCGGTCACGTCGTCGATGCCGGTCAGTGGGTTGACGAGGGTGAGTTTGAGCACCACCTGCCCGCGCCACCGGGTACGTCCGACGACGGCCTGCCCGCGAGCCAGCAGGGTGCGCTGCACATCGGTGTTGAGCCGGTCCAGGCCGGTCAGATGGTGTCCGGCTGAGCCCGTCCGCGCCGGGCGGCACCGGAACAGCACCGTCACGGTCTGCGGGTCGGCGACCAGCTGGAGATCCGGGTGGGACGCGATGTATCGGGCCGCATCGGCGGCGAGACCGACGATGTGCTCGACGTATCGACTGAGCCGTCGCCGGCCGGTAGCACGCAGCGACACCAGGACCTTGAGCGCGTCGAACCGCCGGGACGTGTCGAGCGAGCGGTCGACCAGATTGAGCACACCGGTGTCTTCCTGCCGGTTCAGATACGCGGCGGGTTCGCGAAAGCCGTGCAGGGTGCCGATGTCGCGCACCAGCAGCGCGCTGGCGCCGATCGGCTGCCACCACAGCTTGTGCAGGTCCGCGGTGATGGAGTCCGCATGCTGGATCCCGTCCAGCATCGGCCGCAGCCGCTCGCTGAGTGCCAGGCCGGCCCCGACTGCTGCGTCGACATGCAGCCACGCGCCGCATCTGGCCGCGCGGTCGGCGAGGACGTCGAGGGGGTCGACCGAGCCGGAGTCGGTGGTGCCCGCCGTACCGACGATGGCGATCACCCGCCCGCCGGTGCGCTCCACTTCGTCGAGGGTCTGGTCCAGCGCGTCGGCACGCATGCGGCCGGCGTCGTCGGTGGTGACCGGAACAACGGCGTCGCGGCCCAGGCCCAACACGGCGCACGCCTGACGGATGCTCACGTGCGCGGCATCCGACGCCAGCACGCGCCAGCTCGCGGCGTCGGCGGGCAGGCCGGAGCCGCCAGACCCTTCGGTCCGGCCGGTCCCGGCAGACCCTTCAGACCTGCCAGACCTGACAGCGGCGCGGTCGCGGGCCAGCAGCAGGCCGAGCAGATTGGACGAGGTGCCGCCCGATGTCAACACCCCTCCGCCGGTCGAGCCGGGGCCGCCGATCTCCGGCTCCTCGCCGTCCGGCAGACCGAGCAGCCCGGCCAGGGAGCGAACCAACCGGTCCTCGGCGTAGGTGGCGGCCGGTGCCTGGTCGAACGAGTCCATGGACTGGTTGGTGACCCCGATGGCCAGTTCGGTGGCGGCCGCGGTCAGCAGCGTGGGGGAGTGCAGGTGCGCTGCGCACCACGGCTGAGCCGGCTTCGCGTCGTTGGCCAGGACGTCCCGGGTCACCTGGGCCAGCACCTCGTCCAGCGGCGCACCTTCGTCCGGGAGCGGGTCCACCGCGTCGATCTGTGCCTTCAGCTGCTCCGGCGCGATAGCCGGGAACGGCGGGCCGGGCCGGCTGGACAGCACGGCCTCCACCACGGCAGCTGCCGCCCGGCGCAGTGCGTCGTCCGCTTCGGCGCTGCCGTCCAGGAAGTCGACCGCAGCGGAACCATGATCATCGTGGATTTGTGGTGTGATCACGCCGCGGATCCTCGATGATCATGGTGCGGCCGGGCCGCTGAGAGCGCTGTGGCGAACGTGTCGACCACGCGGTCGATCTGTTCCTCGCTGACGATCAGCGGCGGCAGGAACCGCACCACGGCGTCCTCGGGACCGCCGGCCTCCACGATGACGCCGTTCTCGAGCATCGTGCGCTGGACGGCGGCGGCGAGCGCTCCATCCGGCCGGGGTACGCCGTAGCCGTCGGCGGTCTCGGGGTCCACCACCTCCACGCCGACCATCAGGCCGGGTCCGCGGATATCCCCGACGCGCGGATCGTCGCCGACGGCGGCCCGCAGGCCATCGGAGAGCCGGCGACCGAGCTCACCGGCCCGTTGCGCCAGCCCGGCGCGCGCCACCTCGCGGATCGTCGCCGCGCCCGCGGCCAGCGCCAGCGTGGAACCGCGGAAGGTCCCGGCGTGCGCGCCCGGTTGCCAGGCGTCCAGCTCGCCACGATGCACGATCACCGCGAGCGGCAGCCCGCCGCCGACGGCCTTGGACAGCACGAGGATGTCCGGGTCGAACCCGATCCGCTCACTGGCCCAGAGCGTGCCGGTGCGGCCGAGCCCGGTCTGCACCTCGTCGGCGACGAGCACGGCGCCGGCCTCTGTGGTGGTGGAACGCAGCGTTGTCGCGAATGCGGGAGGCATCGGGTGCACGCCTCCTTCGCCCTGCACCGGTTCGGCGATGACGGCCGCCGGTGCGGCGATGCCGCTGTGGTCGTCGCAGAGTGCCCACCGGACCAGCGAGCCGGCCAGCTCGGCGCTGGTGGTGGCACCCGATACGGCCTGGCCGCCGGGACCGCCGGGAGCGGACGCCGGCCCGTGTGCGCGCAACGGCGTCCGGTACGCGGTGGGAAACGGCAGGTGGTGGATCTCCGGTAGAAGCGCTCCCAGCGGCTCCTTGGCGGATCGTCGGCCGGTCAGCGCGAGGGTTCCCTGCGTCATGCCGTGATACCCGCCGCCGAACGCCAGCACGCCGCTCCGGCCGGTGGCCGTCTTGGCCAGCTTGATCGCCGCCTCGACCGCGTCCGCGCCGCTCGGGCCGCAGAACAGGATCCTTCCGTCCTGCAGCGGTGCCGGCAGGACGGAGAAGAGCTGGTCGATGAAGCGGTCGCGGTACGGCGTCGAGAGGTCCAGCGTGGAGAGCGGGGCGCCGGCGTCGAGCGCTTCCCGCAGCGCCTGGTCCACCACGGGGTGGTGGTGTCCCAGCGCGAGCGCTCCGGCCCCGGCCAGGCAGTCGATGTACTCGCGGCCATCGGCGTCGCGGACGGTGGCGCCACGGGCGGACACCAGGGTCAACGGCAATCGGCGGTGGTAGGCGCGAGCCGACGAGTCGCGTTGTCCGACGACGGGGCGCTGCCCGGGTGCGTCGGCGGTGGGCACGGGCATATGGGGGTCGGTCAGTGTGAGGCCCTCGAGCGCAGTCACAGGGCGGTGTCCTTCCGATTATGGCGATTTCGGGCGAATTTAGGCATGCCTAACCTAGATGAGCCCAGCCTTACCTAATCTACGTGCTCGGCGCAAGTGGTTCCACGTCACGAGTGACCATGATCATCGAGGATCTGCGGGATCATCACCCCGCTGATCCTCAACAGAACCGAGGCGCGGTCAGACCAGCAGCGGCCGGGCGACGAGCACCGTCGCCTTGCCCTGCACCCGGGTGACGATCAGCGTCGCCGCCGCGGTGCCGCGCGGGCGCAGCGTCTTGCGCAGCGACTCCGGGGTGACGTCGACGCCGCGTTTCTTGATCGTGAGGATGCCGACCTGATGCTCGCGGACGTAGCGTCGCAGCCGTTTGACGTCGTAAGGCAGAGCGTCCGTGATCTCGTACCCGCGGGCGAACGGAAGATCCGCGCGGGTGTCGCTGCCGACATACGCGATGGACGGATCGACGAGCCAGCCGTCGACCGACCGGGCCACCGCCGTCACCAGGCCGGCGCGGATCACCGCGCCGTCGGGCTCGTAGAGGAAGCGTCCCGGAGCGCGCACGTCCGCCTCACCTGGATCGTCCACGTCGGTGAGCGTGTGCGTACGTCCGCCGGTCAACAGCGTCGCTCGCCGTCGGACACGTCGCCGCGCTGGGCCCTCGTCCGGATCCGCCTCCGCGAGCGCGCCGGCCCAGAGCGCCGCCTCCTTCACCTCGCCGTCGACGGAGACCCACTCGGCCTCCACGTCCGTTGGGACCCGGTCATGCGGGATGCCGGGGGCCACCTTGACGCAGGCCGTCCCCTCGAGCAACTCCTGGATGAACGGCCAGGCAGGCCGGTAGGAGTCCGGATCGAAGACCCGTCCGCGGGTGGTGCGGCGCGCCGGGTCGCAGAACACCACGTCGTATCCGCTGCGCTCGACGGACGTCGCGTCGGCGGTATGGACCCGGGCGTCCCGTTGCAGACCGAGTGCGGTCAGGTTGTGCCGGCCCACCTCGGCCGTCACCTCGTCGATCTCGATCCCGGTGACGTCGAGCCCGGCCCGGGCGAACGCGATCAGGTCGGCGCCGATCCCGGTGCACAGATCCAGCACCCGGGCCCGGCTCGAGTCGCGCCGGCTGATCCTGCCGGCGATCCGCGCCGCCCGGTGCTCGGCGACCGGCGCCCGAGTCGCTTGCTCGTATCCGTCGACGGTGAACAGCATGCGGGCCGCATCGGCCGGGGCGAACTTCTCGATGGCACGCCGCCGCAACCGGGCCTGGGTCAGCGCGGCCGCGACCAGCTCGGACGGGTGTTCCCGGCGCAACCGGCTGCCCAGGGTGAACTCGTCCTCCACCCCGTATGAGCGGGTCGCCTCGTCGAGCAGGGGCGCACCCTCGGCGGACGCCAGGACCCGCAGAACAGCGAGATCCACTACCGATGCAGTGCGTCGAGAGCGACGGCGGCGTACACGGCGACGCCGGCGGCCAGCGCATCCTCGTCGAAGACCACCAGATTCGAGTGGTTCGGCGCGGCGTCGTCGGGATCCACGCCCGGCGGGCACGCGCCGAGGAACGCCATCGCCCCTGGGTATTTCGCCAGCACGTAGGAGAAGTCCTCCGCGCCCATCAACGGCTCGGCCATCTCGATCACCTGCTCCGCGCCGACCACGGCGGACGCCGCGGCCCGCATCCGGTCCGTGGCCGCCGCGTCGTTGACCGTCACCGGATAGCCCGGGACGATGTCGACGTCGGCGCTGAGCTCATGGGCGGCGGCGACGCCGGCGGCGACGGTGCGCAGCCGGGTGTGCACCTCGTCCCGGGTCTCCTCGGAGAACGTGCGGATCGTCCCTTCCAGCTCCGCACTGGCCGGGATGATGTTGGAGGTAGTTCCGGCGGCGATCCGCGCCACGGTCAACACGGCCGGGTCGAACGTGCTGATCCTGCGCCCCAGGACCGTCTGCAGAGTGGTCACCAGCTCGCATGCCGCCGGTACCGGGTCGTTCGCGTTGTGCGGCGCCGACGCGTGGCCGCCCCGGCCGGTCAGCACGACCCGGAACGTGTCGGCGGCCGCCAGGATCGGGCCGGGGCGGACGTTGATGGTGCCGGTCTCGAACTGGCTGGTGATGTGCAGCGCGAACGCACCCGCCACGTCCCCGTCGTCGTCGAGCAGCCCCTCCTCCAGCGCATACCGCGCGCCGTGGTACGACTCCTCGCCCGGCTGGAAGAACAGCAGGATACGGCCGGCGATCTGCTCGCGCCGGGCAGCCAGAAGGCGTGCCGCTCCGGCCAGCATGGCCACGTGGGTGTCGTGTCCGCACGCGTGCATGGCGCCGTTCACGGCCGACGCGAACGGCAGCCCGGTGTCCTCCTGCAGCGGCAGCGCATCCATGTCGCCCCGCAGGATCACGGTCGGACCGGGTTGCCCGCCGTCGAGCTCGGCCACCACCGCCGACGTGGTCTCCGACAGCCGCGTCGGCAGGCCCAGATCGGCGATCTCGTCCAGCACGGCCTGGCGCGTCACCGGCAGGTCGAGGCCGATCTCCGGAGTCCGGTGCAGCTTCCGGCGGAACGCGACGGTTCGCTCCTGAACGGCGTCGGCCTCGGTCTTCAATGCGGCGAGCGGAGAGGGCGTCATGCGTGGAGTATGTCGAACGGAGCGGACATCGGCGAGTTCCGGGGGTGTCCGGGTAGCCGGCGCCGGGCGGCGGCCACGCTGCCGCTAGCCGCTCCCGTCGCGCAGCGGCCGGAGCACGCTGAGCGCCTGCTGGCCGAGTGTGACGTCGATCTCCCGGTCCGCGATCCAGCGCTCCACGTCGTCCACCAACCGGTGCGCCTTGTCCGCCCGCTGGAACGTGCTCTCCGTGCCGAGCAGGTCATGCAGCGCGGAGAGCAGCCGGTCCGCGCGCTCGCCCCAGTCGGCCGGTGCGGCGGCGACCTCGACAGACAGTGCGCTGACCGGCTCCAACCCGGGGACGTCGGGCAGGCTCTCCTCGGCGAGCACCTCGATCGTCTCGCGGCCGAACTCGGCGTCGAGCTCGTACTGGGTGAGCCACACCGACACCCGCTCGATCAGCATGCGCGAGTCCTCGGCCCGCACCGTGTCGTCCTGCTCGTTCCGGATGGCGCGCAGCCGGTTGAACAGATCCTCACCGCGTTCCCCGGCTGCCGACGAGTCGACCGCCAATGCGGTGATCAGCGCATCGATCCCCTCGGGCTGCATGAACGCGGTGGCGCGGGTGCTCGGGCTCGAGTTCGGCTGCTCGTCGGCGTCGCCACGGACACCCTCGATGATCAGCAGCGCAGCGGCGGCGAGGACGGCGAGCCCCACGACGATGGCCAGCACGAGCCAGACACGTCCGGCGCCGCGCGGGCCCCCGGCGCCGGGCATCGGCGCGGACGCGGGGTGGGGCGTCGTGCCTGGGTGAGGCGTCGTGCCTGGGTGTGGTGTCGTTCCCGGGTGGGGTGTCGTTCCCGAATGCGGGGTCGTCTCCGCGAGGCCCGGCACGCCGCTCTCCGGGGTCAGCACGCGGGTGTGACCGGTCGCGGGGTAGGCCTGGGCCGGGCCCTGTGCAGAAGGGCCGGGCAGTGGCGGGGTGGCTGCGGCCGGCCACGGTGTGGCTCCGTGCGGCGGGGAGACGGCGCCCGGCGTCGACCCTGCCGACGCTGCCGACGGTGGCGCCGGCGACGGTGGCGGCGGTGGCGGGCCGGGCTGCCCAGGCGCGGGCGACACCTCGGCAGCCGCCCACAGCGCCGCGCGCATCGCGCCCGCATCGGGGTATCGATCTGCCGGATTCTTAGCCAGCGCGCGCTCGATGACCTCGGCGAGCGCCGCGGAAACGTGCGGTGCGAACTCCAGGAGCGGCGGCACCGGCTCGCTGTGGTGCGCCATCATCAGCGCCAGCGGCGACTCGGCCCGGAATGGCGGGTGACCGGCGAGGCACTCGTACATGACGACGCCCAGCGAGTAGATGTCGCCGGCCGGGGACGCGGGCTCGCCCGCGGCCTGCTCCGGGGCCAGGTAACGCGGCGACCCCAGGACCCGATCGGTGCCCGTGAGTCCGGTGGTGGTCTCGGCCAGCGCCTTGACGATCCCGAAGTCGGCGAGCTTCACCCCACCGGCGTCCGGCAACAGGATGTTGGACGGTTTGACGTCGCGGTGGACGAGTCCGCGGTCGTGCGCCATCTGCAGACTGGTCAGCACGGCGTCTGCGATCGTGGACGCCCACTCCACGGGCAGCCAGCCGTCGTCGTGGAGCAGTTGGGCGAGGCTACGGCCGCGGATACGTTCCATCACGATGAACGGTCGGCCGTCCGCTTCGCCGACGTCGAAGACCATGACCGTGTTCGGGTGGTGGAGTCCGGCGGCGGCACGGGCCTCGCGTAGCATGCGTTCGCGGCTGACCGGATCGCCCGCGTAGGCGTCGTGGATCAGCTTGATGGCGACGTCGCGCTGCAGCACGTGATCATACGCCGCGACGACGCGCGCCATACCTCCCGAGCCCAGATGCTCGGCGAGCTCGTAGCGGTCGGCCAGCACAGCCATCGAACCTGTCTCTCGTCCCGGTGACCTCGTCACACTCTCGTCGGCAGTTCTCAGTTGTCATCGTCCATCGTCTGTGGTGGTGAGACGCCACGTCGGGTTTCGCCCACCCGACGACGTGCGTTCCGTCACAGCGCGCAGGGCCTGAGTCGAACGAACGGCCATGGCGTCGATGAGTTTAATGGCAAATGTCTGATCCATCCGTGGCGCATCCTGTCGCCGCATCCGACCGAGCCGCCGGCGAACAACGTGACTAGCACTCACCTTGACCGAGTGCTAATGCGTTGCTAAGTTCAGCATTGGCACTTTCATACCGAGAGTGCCAGCGGTCGATCCCGCCGGCACCCGCGACGACGGCGGCATGCGGCCAGTCCATACGAAGCATCCGTGACATCCCGCGAAAGGGGAGGTCAGACTAGTGTCGGTCTCCATCAAGCCACTCGAGGATCGCATCGTGGTCAAGCCGCTGGAGGCGGAGCAGACCACGGCATCCGGACTCGTCATCCCGGACACCGCGAAGGAGAAGCCCCAGGAGGGCGAGGTCGTCGCCGTCGGCGAGGGCCGCTGGGACGAAGACGGCGAGAAGCGCATCCCTGTCGACGTCAAGGTCGGGGACGTCGTTCTGTACTCGAAGTACGGCGGCACCGAGGTCAAGTACGGCGGCGACGAGCTGCTGATCCTGTCCAGCCGCGACGTGCTCGCCGTCGTCAACAAGTGACAGCACGACGCTGACGTATCGGTGCGACGCCCTGGCGCGGCACGGAGCCTGACAGGCTCACCGGCTCGTTCTCGCGGGCTGGTGCCGGCCAGGGCGTCGTCCATTGACGTGGAAGGATCATCTGCCCATGCCCAAGATTCTCGAGTTCGACGAGACAGCTCGGCGTAGCCTCGAGCGAGGCGTCGACGCGCTCGCGAACACCGTGAAGGTGACGTTGGGCCCGCGCGGCCGCAACGTCGTCATCGACAAGAAGTTCGGTTCGCCCACCATCACCAACGACGGCGTCACCATCGCCCGTGAGATCGAGCTGGACGACCCGTACGAAGACCTCGGCGCGCAGCTCGCCAAGGAGGTCGCCACCAAGACCAACGACATCGCCGGTGACGGCACCACCACCGCCACCGTCCTCGCCCAGGCCATGGTGCATCGCGGCCTGCGGGCCGTGGCGGCCGGTGCCGGCCCGATGTCCATCAAGCGCGGCATCGACGCCGCGGTCGAGGCCGTCACGAACCGGCTGCTGGAGACGGCCAAGCCGGTGGACGAGAAGTCCTCGATCGCTTCGGTCGCGGCCATCTCCGCGCAGGACCCGACCATCGGCGAGATCATCGCCGAGGCGTTCGACAAGGTCGGCAAGGACGGCGTCATCACCGTCGACGAATCGCAGACCTTCGGTACCGAGCTTGAGTTCACCGAGGGAATGCAGTTCGACAAGGGCTTCCTCAGCCCGCACTTCGTCACCGACGCGGAGCGGCAGGAGACCATCCTGGAGGACGCCTACATCCTCATCACGCAGGGCAAGATCTCCTCCATGGCAGATCTGCTGCCGCTGCTGGAGAAGGTCGTCCAGGCGGGCAAGCCGCTGCTGATCGTCGCCGAGGACGTCGAGGGCGAGGCGCTGTCCACCCTCGTCGTCAACAAGATCCGCGGCACGTTCACGTCGGTGGCCGTGAAGGCTCCGGGCTTCGGCGACCGCCGCAAGGCGATGCTGCAGGATCTGGCTGTGCTCACCGGCGGACAGGTCGTCGCCGAGGAGGTCGGCCTCAAGCTGGACCAGGTCGGCCTGGAGGTGCTCGGTAGCGCCCGTCGCATCGTCGTCACCAAGGACGACACCACGGTCGTGGACGGTGCCGGCTCGGCTGCCGACGTGCAGGGCCGGGTCGACCAGATCCGTGCCGAGATCGAGAACACCGACTCCGACTGGGACCGGGAGAAGCTGCAGGAGCGGCTGGCCAAGCTGGCCGGCGGCGTCGGCGTCATCCGGGTCGGCGCGGCCACTGAGGTTGAGCTCAAGGAGCGCAAGCACCGCATCGAGGACGCCGTCTCGGCTACCCGCGCGGCGATCGAGGAGGGCATCGTCTCCGGTGGAGGCGCGGCGCTCGTCCACGCCCGTTCGGCGCTCGACGGTGACCTCGGCCTGGACGGCGACGAGGCGGTCGGAGTCAGCATCGTGCGGGACGCGCTGAGCGAGCCGCTGCGGTGGATCGCCGAGAACGCCGGCGAGAACGGCTACGTCGTGGTCTCCAAGGTGTCCGAGGGCACCCCGGGACACGGCTTCAACGCCGCCACCGCGACCTACGGGGACCTGCTCGCCGACGGCGTGCTCGACCCGGTGAAGGTGACTCGCTCTGCGGTCGCCAACGCCGCGTCGATCGCGGCGATGCTGCTGACCACTGAGGCGCTCGTCGTGGACAAGCCGGAAGAGGACGAGGACGCCGGGACCGGTCACGGTCACGGCCACGGCCACTGAGATTCGGCGTCGACCGTCGGCGTCGAAGGGATCCGGTCGACAGAGCCGGTCCTCGCGTCGAGGGTGACAGGGCCCGTCCCACTGCCGTGCGCGGTGGGACGGGCCCTTGTCTGATGGGCCGGCCGGCTCCGTGGCCGCTCCGACTTGTGACTTCCTGAGTTCAGGTAACGCATGGGGACGCAGCGGGCGGCTCCAAGTGTTATCTGAACTTAGGAAGATCTCGAGAGCCGCGCATTGAGGGCGAGGGACGGGTCGATGGCAGGTACGGACGGGTCGATGGCGAACACGAAGGCGCGCGTCGGATACGCCGCGATGCTGGCGCGTTTCCATCCGTCGGAGGCGGTCCGGCTCGCGGCGGAAGCGGAGGACGCCGGGTTCGACGGGGTGATGGCCGACGACCACTTCCAGCCGTGGACGCCGCACCAAGGTCAGGCCGGGTTCGTGTGGAACGTGATGACGGCCATCGCCGAGCGGACCCGGGGATCGGTCGGGGTCGGTGCGACCTGCCCCACGTTCCGGTGGCATCCGGCGGTGGTGGCTCAGGCCGCTGCCACCCTGGAGGCGATGTACCCGGGTCGGCATTGGCTCGGGATCGGCTCCGGGGAGGCGATCAACGAACACGTGGTCGGCGGCTACTGGCCGGAGGCGCCGCAGCGGATCGCGCGGATGTTCGAGGCCATCGAGATCATTCAGAAGCTCTTCACCGGCCGCGACGTCCGCCACGACGGCCGGTTCTTCACCCTGGAACGTACCCGGCTCTGGACCCGGCCGGATACCGCCCCGCCAGTGTATGTCGCTACCTCCGGCCCGGTGACGGCACGGCGCGCCGGAGCCGCGTGCGACGGCATCATCACCCTGGCCACCACGCCGGAGAAGGCAGCGTCGCTGTTCGCCAGGTTCGACGACGGCGCCCGCTCGGCCGGCAAGGATCCGTCGTCGTCGGCGAAGATCGTCCAGCTGCACTTGTCCTGGGCCCCGGACGCCGACGAGGCTGCGGCGCAGGCGCTGCGCGAATGGCCGAACGGGGCGATGCGGTTCTCCAAGGCGGACATCCGCTCCCCGCATGACGTCGAGCAGATGGCCCGGATGGTACGGGTCGAGGATTTCGACGGACAGCTGCTGATCTCCGCCGATCTCGACGAGCACCGCCGCGAGATCCAGCGCTACCTCGACGCCGGCGCTACCCATGTCTACCTGCACAACGTCGGAGCGGATCAGCGCACCTGGATCAAGGTGTTCGGCCGCGAGGTGCTGCCGCGTCTCTCCCCCTGACGTACTCACCATCCATCTGCAGGACGCCACTGCAGGACGCCACGGGCGCGGATCGGGGCCGGCCGACGGATGCGTACGATGTGCGACGAGGTGATTGAATGCGCGCGATACAGGTACGCGAGGTCGGTGGCCCGGAGGTTCTGGAACTCGTCGAGGTGGGGGAACCTCAGCCGGGCGACGGTGAGCTGCTGGTGGACGTCGGCGCCGCCGGCGTGAATTACATCGACACGTATCAGCGCGGCGGGATCTACCCGCTGGCGACGCCGTTTGTGCTCGGGATCGAAGGTGCCGGCACCGTGCGGGCGGTCGGTGCGGGCGTCGACGGTGTGGCGGTGGGGGACCGGGTCGCCTGGAAGGACGCGCTGGGCTCGTACGCGGAGCAAGCTGTGGTCCAGGCGTCCGAGGCGGTACCCGTACCGGACGGCGTCTCCGACGAGGACGCCGCGGCGCTGCTGCTGCAGGGCATGACCGCCCACTATCTGGCCACCTCGCTGTACCCGGTGCAGCCGGGCGACTGGGTCGTGGTGCACGCCGCGGCCGGCGGCGTCGGTCTGCTGTTGACGCAGATGGTGAAGATGCGCGGTGGCAACGTGCTCGCGACCGTGTCCACACCGGAGAAGGCGGAGCTGGCGCGAGGCGCCGGGGCGGATGAGATCGCTTCCTACGAGGATTTCGCCGACCGCGCCCGGGAGCTGACCGGCGGCACCGGCGTGGCCTGCGTGTATGACGGCGTGGGCAAGACGACTTTCGATCGCGGCCTGGACGCGCTGCGAGTGCGTGGCACGATGGCGCTGTTCGGCGCGGCCAGCGGTCCGGTGCCGCCGTTCGACCCGCAGCAGCTCAACGCCAAGGGAGGCCTGTTCCTCACCCGGCCGACCCTCGGGCACTACACCCGCACCCGGGAAGAACTGGACGCCCGCGCCGCCGACCTCTTCGGCTGGGCCGCCGACGGCAAGCTGGACGTCCGGATCGGTGGCCGGTACCCGCTGGCGGAGGCGCGGCGCGCGCACGAGGACCTGCAAGGGCGCCGTACCACGGGCAAGCTCCTGTTGGTCCCTGGCGAGTGATGTCGCGGCGGCTCACGCCGTAGCGGTGAACCGGAAGCCCGGAATCCATTGTCCGAGGTGGTCTAGGCCAGTACAGTCCTGCCTGTAACTCGTCACAGGCACCTACATCTGGCGACCTCTGGGAGGGATTCGGCCGTGGACGTGCTCGAGTTCATCGCCAACAACCTGTTCAACGAAGTGGCGATCCTCATCGGCGTGATCACCATGATCGGGCTTGTGCTGCAACGCAAGCCGGTCGAGGACGTGATCGGTGGCGCGGTCAGGGCGACCATCGGCATTCTGATCCTCTTCATCGGCGTGGACGTCTTCGTCGGCGGTCTCGCGTCGTTCCAGGCCATCGTCAGCAGCGCCGTCGGGCTCGATCCGCCGGAGTCGACCAACACCCTGGACGAATTCCTCGGAACCCATGGCAGCGACGTCGCCATGATCATCACCTGCGGTTTCATCCTGCACCTGGCGCTGGTCCGGGTGCTGAAGACCCGCTATGTCTACCTGACCGGGCACCTGCTGTTCTGGATGGCCCTTGTGGTCGCGGCGTGTCTGGTGGAGGCGTTCGGTGATCTCGACCGGTGGCAGCTGGTGCTGGCCGGGTCGGTGGTGGTCGCCTGTTACTGGACGATCCAGCCCGTCTTCATCGCCCCGATGATGCGCAAGGTGATCGACTCCGACGACTGGGGGTACGCGCACACCAGCTCGTCGGTCGCGTGGCTCGGCGGCAAGGTGGCGCCGCTGCTGGGCGATCCGGAGCGGCAGAACGTCGAGGAGATCAAGGTCCCGCGGAAGCTGTCGTTCTTCAAGGACATCACCGTCTCCACGGCCGTGGTCATCGGTGTGATCATGCTGGTGGCGGTCGTCTTCGCCGATCAGGACGTCGCCGCGGAGCAAGCCGCCACCTACAGCGACGACATCAACACCTGGGTGTGGGCGGTGATCGCCGCGTTCCAGTTCGCGGCCGGCATCGCCATCCTGCTCTACGGCGTGCGCATGTTCCTGGCCGAGATCGTGCCCGCGTTCACCGGCATCAGCCTCAAGGCGATCCCCGGGTCCCGGCCGGGCCTGGACGTGCCGACGATCTTCCCGGTGGCCCCGACCGCGGTGATGGTCGGCTTCATCTCCACTACGGCGACGTTCCTGATCCTCATGGGCGTCTTCGCCGCGTTCGGGTGGTTCGTGTTGGTGCCGCCGATGATCATGCTGTTCTTCGTCGGTGCCGGGGCGGCCGTGTACGGTAACGCCTTCGGCGGCTGGCGCGGGTCGGTGGTGGCCGGCGTCATCACCGGCTTCTCGCTGGCGTTCGGTCAGTGGGCGGCGTGGAACATGCTCTCGGACACGGCACCCGAGCTGGCCACCCTCGCCGATCCGGACTGGTACCTGATGATCCTGGTGGTGCTCGGGCTGGGCGAGGCATTCTCGGGGCTCGGCGGTGGTGCCGCGTTGCTGGTGGCGCTGGCCGTGGCGGTTGTCTTCGCGGTATGGCTGTGGACGGTGCAGCGCATCCACCGGCGCGCCGGCGAACCGGTGACCGGTACGGAGAGCGAGTCCGAGCTGGCCGGCGGGACGAACGAGGAGTGACCATCGCCGGCTGTGCCGACGCCGGCACGGATACGCCACCGAGAACGGACACACGTCATGGAAGGTAGGGGGAGGCCCCGATGAACCAGACCGGACCCGACCGTGAGCTGCGGGTGCTCACCGTCTGCGGGGTTGGCATGGGCAGCAGCCTGATTCTGCGGATGAACGCGGAGAAGGCGCTGAGCTCGCTTGGCGTGGCGGCCAAGGTGGAGCACACCGACGTGTCGTCGGCCCGCGGAATGAAAGCCGACGTCGCGATCGCGCAGGGCTTGCATACCGACGAGCTGGCCGGCGTGGCCCCGGTCGTCATCGCGATCTCCAACTTCATGGACGTCGACGGCCTGCGTCGCCAGCTCGACGAGGCGCTGCGCGCCCAGGAGTGGCTCTGACGTGCAGGCGGACGAACCCCGGCCGGTAGGCGTGGCCCGACCGGTGGTGGAGGCGTCGACGGCGGTCGATGTGGAGGACTGGCGGGCGGCAGTGCGCGCGGCGTGCCGCCCGCTCGCCGCGGCCGGGGCGGTGGACGACCGGTACGCGGAGCGGTGCATCGAAATCGCCGAGGAACACGGGCCGTACATGGTGCTGGCGCCGGGTCTGGCGCTGGCGCACGCCCGCCCGGAAGACGGCGTGCACCGGCTCTGCCTGGCCTCGGCCACCCTGGCGGAGCCGGTGCCGTTCGGGCACGCGGACAACGACCCGGTCGACCTGGTGCTCGCGTTCGGCTCGCCGGACGACAGCAGCCACCTGCGCCTGCTTCAGGCCGTGGCTGAGCACCTGCTGACCGGGCTTGCGGAGACCCTGCGGGAGACCCCTGATCGCGAGCGCGCGCTGATCGTGCTCACCGACGTCGTGCAGCAGATGTGACCGGGGCACTCTCAGGTAGGTCATGTCCCACCGGCGCTGCCGTGCGTAGATGGGGCTAGGGTTGGTCGATCCGGAGCAGGGGGTGCGATGTCCGACGGAGGCAAGCAGCGGGCGTGGCTTCCGCCGCGGTGGTTCGTCCGTCTGGCCTGGAGGATGCATCGCGCGCAGTACCGGGCCACGCGTGGGCGGGCCGGTCTGTGGGCGCCGAGGGCCGGCCGCTGGGGCACCCTGCGGCTCACGACCATCGGACGTCGCACCGGCCAGGAACGCAGCGTGATCCTCGGTTACTTCCAGGACGGTCCGAATCTGGTCACGCTCGCGATGAACGGCTGGGCCGCACCCGACCCGGCATGGTGGCTGAACCTGCAGGCCAGTCCCGAAGCCGAGGTCGATCTTGTCGACGGCCGACGCAGTGTCCGGGCACGCGCGGCCACCGCCGGCGCTGAGCGGGAGCGGCTCTGGGCGCGGTGGCAGGAGCTGGACAAGAAGCTCGACGCCTACGCGGCGCGCCGCCCCGGTGAGACCGCTGTCGTGATCCTCGAGCCTACGGATCCATGATCATGAACACTAACCGTACACAGAGAACGGTTAGTGTTCATGATCATGGCAGTGGGGTGAACATGAGGACGGGACGGCCGGTGCGCGGGTTGATGTGCACGTCGCAGTCGACGTTGAACACCCGGCGGATCACCTCCGGCACCAGCACGTCCTCGGGGGCGCCTGCGGCGGCGACGCGCCCGTCGTCCAGGACCACCACGTGATCGCAGTAAGACGCTGCGAGGTTGAGATCGTGCAGTGCCGCCAGTGACGTCACTCCCAGTTCGCGCACCTTCGCCAGCAGCGACAGTTGGAAGTGGACGTCCAGGTGGTTGGTCGGCTCGTCCAGCAGGAGCAGCTCGGGCTCCTGCACCAGAGCGCGGGCCAGATGCACCCGCTGGCGCTCGCCGCCGGAGAGTGTGTGCCAGTCGCGCTCCGCCAGGTCGTGCATGCCGACCGTGTTCAGGGCGTTCCGGGCCAGGTCGTCGTCGTGTTCGGTGGCCTTGTGCGGGGTGCGGCCGAGCCGAACGACGTCGAGCACGCGCAGCGGTACGTCGGTGTGTGTCTCCTGCTCGACGACGGCGACCCGGCGGGCCCGCTCCCGGCGCCGCATGCCGAGCAGGTCCTCCCCGCCCAGGTTGACCATGCCTCCGTCCGGGCGGGTCATGCCGGCGATGGTGCGCAGCAGGCTGCTCTTGCCGGACCCGTTCGGGCCGAGCAGCCCGGTCAGCGACCCGGCCTTGGCCGACAGGCTCACGCCGTCGACGATGAGCGCGCCGTCCACGGACCAGGAGACGTCGAAGACGTCCAGCGAGTCGCGACGTCCGTCCGCCGGCTCGCTTCCATTCGCCCGGTCGCGTCTCCGGGCACCGTCGATGGGGGCAGCGCTGCCGTCGACGGGGCCCGTGGTACTTGCGACGGTCGTCTTGCGCAGCGTCATTGGCCTACCCTCCGTCGGCGGAGCAGAACGGCGAACACGGGCGCGCCCAGGAACGCGGTCACCACGCCCACCGGAAGCTCTCGCGGGTCGAACAAGGTGCGCGCGATCGTATCCGCCCAGATCATGAACGACGCCCCGGTGAGCGCCGCCAGCGGCAGCACCCGACGGTGCGCCGCACCTACCACCAGGCGCACCCCATGCGGCACCATCAGCCCGACGAACCCGATCGCGCCGCTGACCGCCACCGCCGCCCCGGTCAGCAGTGCGACCAGGATCAGCAGGGTCCACCGGGTCCTGTTCACATCGATGCCGAGCGTGGACGCGGTGCCGTCGCCGAACGCGAACGCGTCCAGGGTGCGGCTCCGCGACAGCAGCGCGGTCCCGATGACGGCGACGGCCAGCACCACCACGGCCACGTCGTTCCAGGCGGCGCCCCCGAGCGAGCCGAGCAGCCAGCTGAGGATCCCGCGGTAGGAGTCACCGGTCGCGGACCAGAAGATGATGAACGACGTGGCGGCCGAGCACAGGTAGGACACCGCAAGCCCGGCCAGCACGGTCCGCGTCGGCGGGAGCTCACCGCGGCGATTCGCCAGGGCCAGGGTCGCGGCGAGCGCAAGCAGCGCCCCGGCGAACGCGGCCACCGGCAGCCCGAACCAGCCGACGCCGAGCACCAGCACCAGGACAGCGCCGACGGATGCCCCGGAGGACAGGCCGAGCAGGTACGGCTCGGCCAGCGGGTTGCGGGTGAGGGTCTGCATGACGGCGCCGCAGATCGCGAGTGCGGCGCCGACCCCGGCGGCGGTGAGCACCCGCGGCAGGCGAAGCTCCCAGACGATGCCGTCACGCAGCGTGGACAGCGGCGACGAGTCCAGGCCGAGCCGGTCCAGGCCGAGATGCGCCCCGATCGAGCGCCACACATCGAGCGCACCGATGTCCGCCGAGCCGATGGTGACGGCCAGCGTGATCGAGACGACGAGCAGCCCCGCCATGCCGGTGATCCAGAGCGCCGCCGACGCCGTCGAACGGGCTGCCTGCCGAACCGCCGGCCTGAAGCCGCTCCTGCCGTTGGCCGGCGGGGTCTCGTTGGCTCGGGCGCGCCCTCGCGGTGGCGCTGCCGTGCTCTCGGCGGGCATCGCGCTCCCCTCTACGAGCCCGCACCGGTCTGGGTCGGCTCGATTCCGAGCTCCTCGAGCTGACCGGCGAGGTCGACGACGGCTTGGGCGTTGCGGACTCCGGCTTCCGCGGCCGGGAAGGGGAGCGTCAGGTACCGCTGCTCCTGCACGGCCGGCAGTGCGGCGGTGGCGGCGTTGGACTCCAGCAGGTCGATCTTGTGCTCCGCGGTGTTCCAGGCGGCGTCGACCAGGATGAGCACGTCGGGGTTGCGATCGACGATCTCCTCCCAGCTGACGTTGGACCAGGTGTCGTCGATGTCGGCGAAGATGTTCTCGACGCCCAGCTGACGCATCATCATCGCCGGTGCCCCGATGTCCCCGCCGACGTACGGGGCGTCCTCGCCTGAGCTGTACCACAACGCGGTGAGGCCCTGTCCGGGCGCATCGACCTGGTCGAGCAGCGCCTTCTGCTCGGCCACGAATTCGTCCGCGCGGTCGGGCACGTCGAAGATCTGGGCCAGCTGGTGGATGTGGGCGAACAGCGCATCGAACGTCATCGGATCCGGCTGGTATGCGGGCTCCTTGCATGCCGACGGTGCGACGTAGGTGTCGATGCCGAACTCGGCGAGCGCCGCCCGTTCGCCCGCGGCGTCGACGGCGAAGTTGCTCTCCCAGCCCCCGAAGACGAGGTCCGGTTCGACCTCGAAGAGCGCCTCCTGGCCGGGTACCTGGTCGGCGAGTACCGGCACGTCGGCGACGTCATCGGCGTACTGGTCGGGGACGGGGCCGTCGGCGAACGCGGTGCCGACCAGCCGGTCCGCCAGGCCCAGCGCCAGCATCATCTCGGTCGTCGTGGACTTGATGGTGACCACCCGCTCCGGTGGGCCGTCGATGGTGATCTCGAAACCGCAGTTGTCGATGGTCAGCGGAAACTCTGTGTCGGGCGACGGCTGGTCGGTGCCGGTGTCCGCCGCGGTGTTCTCGGATGCGGCCGCCTGTGGCGAGTCGTCCGAGGTTGCGCCGTCGTCGCCGCACGCGGCGAGGATCACCGCGACGGTGGCGCCGAGGACGGCGAGCGTCGCCGACGAGCGGCGGAACGGGAGAATGCGGCTCGAACCGGGATCCGGGCGTCCGATGGAAGGCATGGGTACGCGTCTTTCCTCAACGTGAGCGCCGGGGAACCGGAGCCAGGAGGAACATGCGGCCCGGAACGCACGGCGAAATGGCAGGACAATCAGCGGTGGAACGGCCAAGCCGGCCGTCGTACCAGCTACCCACTCATCGGGCAGACACATCGGGACACAGGCGATGCCCCAGGGTCTTCGCCTCATCATATCTGTCGACTCGTCGTATTCGCCAAGATCCACCATGTCCTCCGGTGCGCGCGGTGGGTCCGGTCGTCGGGGCTGCCGGGACCGAACGACATCTCGGGCACTTGGGCGACCGAAATGTATGTCGACTCGTCCTGAGGAACCCCCCGGCCGCCTTCGTGTGTGGCATCTCGCTGAGATTCCGTATCGTGACCTGCATGAGTGAGCGTCGCCCATACCTGAATGCGCGGATGGCCCCCTTCACGTCCACGATCTTCGCGGAGATGTCGGCGCTCGCCGTGCGGACCGGGGCGATCAACCTCGGGCAGGGCTTCCCGGACACTGACGGTCCCCAGTTGATCCTGGACGCGGCGAGCGAGGCCATCCACGGCGGCGCGAACCAGTACCCACCCGGTCCTGGCATCCCCGCGCTGCGGGTGGCCGTGGCGGAGCACCAGAAGCGGTTCTACTCGCTCGACCTCGACCCGGACACCGAGATCCTCATCACGGCCGGGGCAACCGAGGCGATCGCCGCCACCATCCTCGCCCTGTGTGAACCGGGTGACGAGGTGGTGACCTTCGAGCCGTACTACGACTCGTACGCGGCCTCGATCGCCTTGGCCGGCGCCGAGCGACGCACGGTCCGGCTCCGGCCCCGGCCGGCCGGCGCAACGTGGGAACGCGACGACGCAGCCGACGGGCGGGCCGTCGGCTTCCAGTTCGATCCGGATGAGCTGGCGGCGGCGTTCTCCGACCGCACCCGGCTCGTCCTGCTGAACACGCCGCACAACCCGACCGGCAAGGTCTTCAGCCGGGATGAGCTGGAGCTGATCGCGAGGCTGGCGACCGAACACGACGCCGTTGTGGTCACCGACGAGGTCTACGAACACCTGACGTTCGACGGGCGGCCGCACATTCCGATGGCGACGTTGCCGGGGATGGCCGACCGCACGGTGACGATCTCGTCCGCCGGGAAGACGTTCTCGGTAACGGGCTGGAAGATCGGCTGGCTGCACGGACCCGCCGAGCTCGTGGCCGCCGCTCGCGCGGTCAAGCAGTTCCTCACCTATGTCAGCGGAGGTCCGCTTCAGCCGGCGGTGGCGGCGGCGCTCGGCCTGGACGACGCCTTCTACACGACGCTCGCGGCCGATCTGCAGCGCAAACGCGACCTGTTGAGCGCAGGGTTGCGAGCCGCAGGCTTCGATGTCTTCGCCACCTCCGGTACGTATTTCGTCATCACCGACGCTGCCCCGTTGGGATTCGACGACGGCATCGAGCTGTGCCAGCGGCTGCCGGAGCTGATCGGTGTGGCCGCCGTGCCGGTCTCGGTCTTCTGCGACGACAAGGACTCGACGCGGTCGCTGGTGCGGTTCGCGTACTGCAAGCGCGACGAGGTGCTGCGCGAGGCAGTCGACCGGCTGTCCGGGCTCAGCGTGCGCTGAACCCGGACCGTGCCGCGGGGCGCGCGAGGTCAGCCGTGGAAGCCGCCCTCCGGGGGCGTGTGAATCGCGTATGAGACGTCGGCGACCTCGACCACCAGGCGGGCCGGCGCCTGGGGGCCCTCGACGGTGATGACCAGTTCGTAGAGGGTGACGGTCCACCGCTCGTAGCCGCCACGCAGATGATCGAAGAGACGGATCGGCTTGCCCGACGGCGTCAGCGTGGCGGTCACCTGAACGTCGCCGAGTTCCTCGCCGCCTTCGGCGAGTAGGCGATGCGTGCCGGTCCATGCTCCCGAGCTCAGGTCGAGGGCCCCAGCCGTGCTGGCTTCGGCGTCGGCGAACTCGACATTGAGTCCGAGGTCGTCAAGCGTCCCCTCGAGAGAGTAGTCGGCGATGTTCTCCGTGCTGGCGTCGCCGAAGGCCAGATATTGTCCGCGCGTCACATAGGTCGCCGGGTTCGTGTAGAAGAGTGTGCCCACCTCGTGCTCTCCGCCGGTGAATCCGATCTCCCATTCCGCGCCGTCGAGCGTGACCGCGACGTCGTCGATCGCCAGCTCGGTGAAGGTGTGGTCCATGTGCACGCGGACGTTGCCGTCGTTGAACTTCTGTACGTTCTGGATGGGCTCCCCGGCCGGGGCGTACGAACCGTTCACGTTCACGGTACCGGCGGCGCGCCCGTCGTCGTCGAAGACCTCGATCGTGGCGCGGAACGTCGTCTCCTGCCACTCGCTCGTCGACCAGCCCTCGGCGATGTGTTCGCCCTCGGGCCCACCCGACAGGCGTGCGTACGCCTGGGTCCCGGCTGCATCGGATCGCCACAGTCCGATCTCCAGGCTGCGGTCGCCTTCGCTCGCCTCGATGAAGGCCGAGGTGGTGGTGTCGCTCACTCGAGTAGGTGACTCTGCGGTGGCCGGAGCGGCGGTCGCCAATCCGATCACGGCGATGCCGAGCGCCGCGAGTGCGCCCATGCCTGGTCTGAACCCTCTCATGGTGGATCCCCCCTGCCTGCGACGTCCGCGCAGGCCGTTGACGGTGTATGTCGACAGGATGGACCCGCGACGCGGTATTCCGGTTGCATCCGTGCCGGTTTTTTGGGCGAGTATGCTCAGCGGACCCGTTCGAGCGGCGCGTCGGACCGATGTCCAGACGGCCCATACGGGGTGTGGCGGTTACGGCATACCATGGAACTCACCGCCCGAGCGCTCACGTATGAGGATCACACTTCCATGGAGTTCAGGCCGCACGAGGTGCCCGACAAGTTCGCCCCCATCGGGCTGACGTTCGATGATGTCCTGTTGCAGCCCAACGAGTCCGATGTCATTCCCAGCGAGGTCGATACGACGTCCCGGCTGACCAGGAACATCAGCGTTCGCATCCCGTTGCTGTCCAGCGCGATGGACACGGTCACCGAGTCGCGGATGGCGATCGCCATGGCGCGGCAGGGCGGCGTCGGCGTGCTGCACCGGAGTATGTCGATCGACGATCAGGCCCGCCAGGTCGACCAGGTGAAAAGGTCGGAGTCCGGGATGGTCACCGATCCGGTGACGACCGGTCCCGACGTCACCCTCGCCGAGGTTGACGCACTGTGCGGGCATTATCGGGTCTCCGGCCTTCCGGTGGTGGACGACGACGGTGTGCTGCTGGGCATCGTCACCAACCGGGATCTGCGCTTCGTCCCGACCGACCAGCACGACATCCGGCTGGTACGCGAGACCATGACGCCGATGCCGCTGGTCACCGCACCGGTCGGGATCAAGCCGGAAGACGCGATGGCGCTTCTGGCCAAGCACAAGATCGAGAAGCTGCCACTGGTGGATGACCACGACCGGCTCCGCGGGCTGATCACGGTGAAGGACTTCGTGAAGTCCGAGCAGTTCCCGCATGCGACCAAGGACGCCGAAGGGCGGCTCGTCGCGGCCGCGGCGATCGGCTTCTTCGGCGACGCGTGGGAGCGGGCGATGGCCCTGGTCGAGGCCGGCGTCGACGTCCTCGTCGTAGACACCGCGCACGGGCACACGAGCGCGCTGCTCGATATGGTGCGCCGGCTCAAGGCGGAGCCGGCCGCGGCCGGCGTGGAGATCGTCGGCGGCAATGTCGCCACCCGGCAGGGTGCGCAGGCGCTGGTGGACGCCGGCGCCGACGGCATCAAGGTCGGCATCGGGCCCGGCTCGATCTGTACCACGCGGGTCGTCGCGGGTATCGGCGTACCGCAGGTCACGGCGATCTACGAGGCCGCGCTGGCGGCGGGTCCGGCCGGCGTTCCGGTGATCGGCGACGGGGGCCTGCAGTACTCCGGGGATATCGCCAAGGCCATCGTGGCCGGCGCGGACACGGTGATGCTCGGGTCGCTGCTGGCGGGTGTCGCGGAGAGCCCGGGTGAGCTGATCTTCATCAACGGCAAGCAGTACAAGTCGTACCGTGGCATGGCGTCGCTGGGTGCGTTCACCAAGCGTGGGGCGGCCACGTCGGGCACCCGGGACCGCTACTTCCAGGCCGACGTCACCAGCGACGACAAGCTCATCCCGGAAGGCGTCGAGGGACAGGTGCCGTTCCGGGGGCCGCTGTCCAGCGTCACGCACCAGCTGGTCGGCGGTCTGCGGCAGTCGATGTTCTACACCGGCTCCAAGACGATCCCCGATCTGAAGGAGCGCGGCCGATTCGTCCGCATCACTCCGGCAGGGCTCAAGGAGTCGCACCCGCACGACATCCAGATGACCGTCGAGGCGCCGAACTACGCGTCGCGTCGCTGATCGCGGGCGCGTCCCGGCGCCGAACGCGCGCGCCGGGCTGACCGGCACACGCCGAGGCACCCGCGGCGCGCGAGGACGGGCTCGTCGCGCCCGCTCGGTGCCGGTGCCTTCGGGCAGCGATCGGACACGGTGAGGCGTGTGCGATGTGAATCGCCGGGGTATGTCCCGGTAGCCTGTCGGGGTGGCAGAAGTTGAGATCGGCCGAGGGAAGCGCGGCCGCGAAGCGTATGCGTTCGACGACGTAGCGATCGTCCCGTCCCGTCGGACCCGGGACCCGGAAGAGGTCTCGACCCACTGGCAGATCGACGCCTACCGGTTCGACACCCCGCTCATCGCCGCGCCGATGGACTCGGTGATGTCTCCGGCCACGGCGATCGCCCTGGGACGTGCCGGTGGCCTGGGTGTGCTGGACCTGGAGGGTCTGTGGACCCGCTACGAGGACCCGGAGCCGCTGCTGGAGGAGATCGCCGGGCTCGAAGAGGGCAAGGCGCTCACCAGGCTGCAGGACATCTACAGCCAGCCGGTCCGTGAGGACCTGATCGCGCAGCGGCTGAGCGAGATCCGGAATGCGGGGGTCACCGTCGCCGGATCGCTTTCGCCGCAGCGGGTCAAGCGCCACTACCAGGCCGTCATCGACGGCGGCGTCGACCTCTTCGTCATCCGGGGCACGACGGTCTCCGCCGAGCACGTGTCGGGCCAGGCCGAGCCGCTCAACCTCAAGCAGTTCATCTACGAGCTCGACGTGCCGGTGCTGGTCGGCGGCTGCGCCACGTACCAGGCCGCGCTGCACTTGATGCGCACCGGAGCCGCCGGCGTGCTGGTCGGGTTCGGCGGCGGGGCCGCGCACACCACACGGTCCGTGCTGGGTGTGACGGTTCCGATGGCGACCGCCGTCGCCGATGTCGCCGCCGCCCGGCGGGACTACCTGGACGAGTCCGGTGGGCGCTACGTGCACGTGGTGGCCGACGGTTCGATCCGGCAGTCCGGCGACATCGCGAAGGCGATCGCGTGTGGCGCGGACGCCGTGATGGTGGGGTCGCCGCTGGCGCGTGCGATGGAGGCGCCCGGCCGTGGCTGGCACTGGGGATCCGAGTCGCACCATCCGTCGCTGCCGCGCGGCGAACGGATGTGGGTCGGCACGGTGGCGCCGCTGGAGCAGATTCTGCACGGTCCGTCGTTCGTCGCCGACGGCGCGATGAACCTGATCGGAGCCTTGCAGCGGGCCATGTCCACGACCGGGTACACCGAGCTCAAGGAGTTCCAGCGGGTCGAGGTCACCATCCTGCGTTGAGCCGTCGGAGGTGTCGGCCGGCTCGCTGGGGAGGCGTGGCCGGACGTTGCGCGTAGGGGGCCGAACACGCTTCCACGTGCACCACGAGGCCACGACCTCTGTCCGGATGGCGGATAGAGTCGGCGGATGGTGACTGTGAAGGTTCGGCGGATGGAGCCGTCGGGCGTCGTCGAGATCGTGTTGAACCGGGTCGACGCGCTGAACGCGATCTCCACCGAGCACGCGCGGGCGATCACTTCTGTGGGGCGAGGGCTCGCCGACGACGAGACGATGCGGGCCGCGGTGCTGACGTCGGCGTCGGACCGCGCATTCTGCGTCGGTGCCGATCTGAAGGAGCGACGCGATTTCACCGACGACGACCTGCGCCGGCAGCGCCTGGTCACCCGGGAGACGTACCGCAGCATCCTCGATCTCCCGGTGCCTACCGTCGCTGCGGTGCACGGCTATGCGCTGGGCGGCGGGCTCGAGCTGGCGCTCTGTTGCGATCTGATCGTCGTCGAGGAGGACGCGGTGCTCGGGTTGCCGGAGGTGTCGGTGGGGCTGGTTCCGGGAGGTGGCGGAACCCAGTTGCTGGCCAGGCGGATCGGCTGGGGGCGAGCGGCCGACCTGACGTTCACGGCGCGCCGCATCGACGGCGAGGAAGCGTACCGGCTGGGCGTCGCCGACCGGCTGGTGATGGCTGGGGAGGCGCGGGAGACGGCGCTGCAGCTGGCCCGGCAGATCGCCGGCAACTCGCCGGTGGGTGTCCGGAACGCGAAGCGCGCCATGCGGCTGGGTATGGATGCACCGCTGGCCTCTGGGCTGGACATCGAGGACGCGGCGTGGCGCGCGACGGCGTTCAGCGCGGATAGAAAAGAGGGTATAGCTGCGTTCAATGAGAAGAGAGAACCGAACTGGCCGGGTGTCTGACACCGTCATCCGGCCGACGGTAGGGAGCGGTCATGAGTGATCTACCGAAGCGGGTGAGTCTGCGTGAGGTCGGTCCGCGCGACGGCCTGCAGAACGAGGACCCGATTCCGACAGCTGCCAAGATCGACCTGATAGATGCGCTCTCCGAGACCGGACTGCGGCGGATCGAAGCCGTGTCCTTCGTCCATCCGCGGGCGATCCCGCAGATGGCGGACGCGGACGAGGTGTGGTCCAAGGTGCGGCGGAACGATGCCGTGCGCTACTCCGCGCTCGTGCCGAACCGGCGTGGGCTGGAGCGCGCGCTTGCCGCGGGGTTCACCGACCTGGAGGTGGTGATCTCGGCGTCGGACACGCACAACCGGGAGAACATCAACCGGTCCACCGCGGAGTCGTTGGACGCGCTGCCGGAGCTGACCGAGTTGGCTCACGGTTCGGGCGCGACGCTGCAGCTGATCGTCTCCACCGCGTGGGGATGCCCGTATGAGGGTGAGGTGCCTGAGGAGCGGGTGCTGTGGGTGGCCGGCCGGGGCGTCGCCGCTGGTGTGGACTCGCTGGTGTACGGCGATACCACCGGGATGGCCACGCCCACCCGCGTCGTGCGCCTGGTGGGCGAGACACGCTCGGCGCACCCGGAGTTGCCGCTCGGCCTGCACTTCCATAACACCCGGGGAACCGGACTGGCCAACCTCTACGCCGCGCTGCAGCTGGGCGTCGACGACTTCGACGCGGCCGTCGCCGGGCTGGGCGGTTGCCCGTACGCGCCCGGTGCCTCCGGCAACATCGCCACCGAGGAGGTCGTCTCCATGGTGGAGGATATGGGCGTGGAGACCGGGGTCGACCTGGATGCCCTGCTGGACGTGGCGGAGATGGCCGAACGGTTCGTCGGGCACGCCGCGCCGTCGCAGGTCCTGCGGGCCGGGCCGCGGAGCCGGACGGTCCCGCCGTCGTCGTAGCGATCGTCGTCGTGAAGAGCGCGGCTGGCAGTTGGCGGCACGGCGTGGCAGATGAGATGCGGATTCGGGGCGCTATAACGCCCTAAAGCCGCATCCCATCGCGGTTCCCGGGTGTGTCGTGCCGGGGTTGAGGTCGTCGCCGGACGCGCGTGGTGCAGGATGATCCGCGGAGGCACCTGTATCCGCACGTGCTCTCGTTCACCGCGCTGAGCGAAAGGCGACCATGGCAACCGAAGGCGGCACCAAGGCGGTCCTGGCCGCTCTGCTGGCGAATGTGGGCATCGCGGTCACCAAGTTCGTGGCATGGGCACTGACGGGAGCGTCGTCCATGCTGGCGGAGGCGATCCACTCGGTCGCAGACTCGGGTAACCAGGTATTGCTGCTGGTAGGTGGTCGGCGGGCGCAGCGTAAGGCGACGCCCGAGCACCCGTTCGGCTACGGGCGGGTGCGGTACGTGTTCGCGTTCATCGTCTCGATCGTGCTGTTCAGCGTGGGCGGGTTGTTCGCCCTGTACGAGGCGTTCCACAAGTACGAAGAGGTGCACGCAGGGTACCCGAACGAGCTGCTGGAAAGCTCGTGGTGGTGGGTGCCGGTCGTGGTGCTGAGCGCGGCGATCGTCATGGAGACGCTGTCCTTCCGCACAGCGATCCGTGAGTCGGACAAGGTGCGCGGCAAGCGGTCCTGGGTGCAGTTCGTGCGCCGGGCGAAGTCGCCCGAGCTTCCGGTGATTCTGCTGGAGGACCTGGGCGCGCTGGTCGGGTTGGTGCTGGCGCTGGCCGGCGTCGGGATGTCACTCATCACGGAGAACGCCTACTGGGACGTTGCCGGGACGGCGGCGATCGGCCTGCTGCTGGTGGTGATCGCGGTCATCCTCGCCGTGGAGATGTCCAGCCTGCTGATCGGCGAAGGTGCCGTGCAGGAGAAGGTCAACGCGATCGCGCAGGCGGTCGGCGAGAGCGAGAGCGTCACGCGACTTATTCACATGCGCACGCTGTACACCGGCCCGGAGGAGTTGCTGGTGGCGGCGAAGTTCGGCGTCTCCGCGGCGCACACCGGTGAACACATCGCAGCGACGATCGACGACGTCGAAGCGCGCATCCGGCGAGCGGTTCCGGAAGCCGTGCACATCTATCTCGAACCGGACCTCGATCGGACGCCGCGGGGTACCGGTGAGGAACCTGGAGGTTCCAGCGCGCGCTCGGCACAGAGTTGACAGGCGCGGCGTTTGGGGCGTGACGTGCACGAGGGCACGTGCGGGTTGCGCTGGGTGCTGGGGTGCGAGCGGACGGGGTGGTCGGGGGCGTGCATGCCGAGAACGTTATGCGGCGTTCGATGACGCCGGGACGTCCGTGGAGGTGCGCGTGGTCGGGCGGGCGTTGGCCGGGAAGATCCACGTCCGGTACGACCAGTAGCGGAACAGGGTTCCGAGGGCCAGGCCGACGACGTTGGCGGAGATGTTGTCCGCGAGCGGACCGGACAGGTCGAGGACGTACCGGGAGAACCATAGGCACGACAACGCGATGCCCAACCCGATGCCGTTGAACAGGAAGAAGAGTGGATACCCGCGGGAGTGCTTGATCCGCGTGCGGTGTCGGAAGGTCCACGCGCGGTGCCCGATGTACGTCACGATGGTGGCCGCGGTGACCGAGATCGTCTTGGCGACCAACGGCAGGTCATGCAAGGGGCCTTCGCCGCCGCTGAAGAGCAGGGCGTTGAAGAGCCCGATGTCGACGACGTAGCCCATGCCGCCGACGGCCGCGAACTTGAGCCCTTCGCGGATCAGCCGGTGCATCCGGTACCAGCTACGCAACGCTCTGCGAAGCAGCGTCACGTGCCTGGGTTGTGATGCCCGGCGTTCGGCCAGCTGTGTATCGAGCACCCGCCAAGGGTAAGCCACATCGGCCGGATCCGGACAGTGGTGGGATAAACGGACCAATTCTCGGCGGTGGGCGCGCGAAGAGACATGCATTGTGGTCGTTCCTGCGACCACAACGTCGTTCGTTGCGCGGGCGCCACTCCACTCACTCCTCACCTCACCGCGCGGGTTGGTGGTCGCGCTCGGGTACCCTTGCAACCTGTGAGTGATGCGTTCTGGCCGGTCGTAGGGATTGTCGGTGGTGGGCAACTGGCGCGGATGACGCAGCCGGCGGCCGTCGCGCTCGGCGTGCGGCTGTCGGTCCTGTCCGCGGGCCCGGACGAGTCGGCCGCACAAGTCATCCGTGACCCGGTAATCGCGGACGAGAAGGCCCTGGACGACCTGATGTCCTTCGCCAAGGCGTGCGACGTGCTCACGTTCGACCACGAGCAGGTCCCGCCGGAACACCTCACCGCGCTCGAATCCGCCGGCGTTGTGGTGCGGCCCGGATCGCACGCGTTGCTGCACGCCCAGGACAAGGGCGTCATGCGGGCCCGGCTGACTGAGCTCGGGATATCCTGCCCGGCACACCGCATCGTCGATGACGCCGCCGATGCCCTGTCCTTTGCGGCAGAACACGGTGGGCGTGCCGTGCTCAAGACCACGCGCGGAGGATACGACGGCAAGGGCGTGTGGGTCATCGACACAGACACGGCGCGGGAGGCCGTCGACGAGCCGTTCCGTGCCGGCGTACCGGTACTGGCCGAGGAACGCGTCGAATTCACACGCGAGCTGTCCGCCGTGGTCGCCAGATCGCCGCACGGTCAGGCGGTGGCCTACCCCGTGGTGGAGTCGGTGCAGCGAGACGGCATCTGTGTGGAGATCATCGCGCCCGCTCCCGGCATGTCGTCCGACTTCGCGGTGGAAGCGCAGCGTATCGCGCTGTCGATCGCGGCGGAGCTCGGCGTCGTCGGGATCCTGGCCGTCGAGATGTTCGAGACGGTCGACGGGCGGCTGCTGGTCAACGAGCTGGCCATGCGGCCGCACAACTCCGGGCACTGGAGCATCGACGGAGCGGTGACCAGCCAGTTCGAGAATCACGTCCGAGCCGTACTGGACCTGCCCCTCGGCGCCCCGGACGCGCGCGCACCGTACACCGTCATGGTCAACATCCTCGGCGGCGATCTCACCGAGATCTACCCCGCATACCGCCACGTGATGGCTCGCGATCCCGGCGTGAAGGTGCACTGGTACGGCAAGGGCGTACGGCCGGGCCGGAAGGTCGGCCACGTCACCGTCTACGGCGACGACCTGGACTCGCTGCGCGAACGCGCGTGGCATGCGGCTGACTACATCCGAGGGGACATCGATGAATGACCTGGTGACGCGTCGGGGCGATGGCGATCCGCGGGTGGGGATCGTCATGGGGTCCGACTCCGACTGGTCCGTGATGTCGGCGGTCGGCGAGGTCCTCGATGAGCTTGACGTGCCGCACGAGGTGGGCGTCGTCTCCGCACATCGGATGCCGCAGGCCATGCTCGACTACGGCGCAAGCGCCGCGGAGCGCGGACTGCGCGTGCTCGTGGCCGGCGCCGGCGGGGCCGCACACCTCCCCGGCATGCTCGCGTCGGTCACATCGCTGCCGGTGATCGGCGTTCCGGTGCCGCTGAAGTACCTCGACGGCATGGATTCACTGCTGTCGATCGTGCAGATGCCGGCCGGAGTGCCGGTGGCTACCGTATCGGTCGGCGGCGCGCGGAACGCCGGTCTGCTGGCCGCGCGGATCCTAGGGGCCGGCGACGACGCCGTCCGCGCTCGCCTGGACGCGTTCCGCGCCGACCTGGAGAAGGCCGCGCGGGCCAAGGGCGACGCCCTCCGCCAGCAGCTCTCTCCGTGACCTGGTGATCAGCAACGGTGGGACCGGTCGTCGTCCGGCCACGAGTTGACGATCAGTGGTTGATCACGACGGGAGCGGGGGTCATCAGAGGCCGAGGCGCGGGCCCTCGATCGCGGGACACGTGTCCATGACGACGTCCAGCCCCGCATCTGTGGCCCGCTGCGCAGCGGCTTCGTCGATGACGCCGAGCTGGAGCCACACCGCGCGGATGCCGAGGCGCTCCCGTTCCGCGATGGCGTCGTCGATGACGGCTCCGACCCGCTGGCTGTTGACGA
>NZ_JAAGOA010000027.1 GCF_010550675.1 Phytoactinopolyspora halotolerans
CGACGTCCGCGCCTGGATCAACGAATGGAACACCAGCCCAAAACCGTTCACCTGGACCAAGGACGCCGACGAGATCCTCGAAACCCTCGCTGCATACTGCCAACGAATTAACGACTCACGACACTAGTGGCCCTTGACGGTAACTACAGTGTTTGGGGAATCGTGGACGCATGAGCAAAGCAACCACAGCCATCGGCTACCACAAGAATCTCCCAGTCTCCGATCCCGAGAGCCTGACCAGCCAGCAGGTAGACGTTCCCGTACCCGGGCCGCACGACCTACTCGTCGAGGTCCAGGCAGTCTCGGTCAACCCCGTGGACGTCAAGCTCCGCGCCGGCGCTTCCGCCGACGGATTCAGAGTTCTGGGATTCGACGCCGCAGGCACCGTCCGTGACGTCGGAGCGAACGTCACGCTGTTCCGTCCCGGCGATGAAGTCTTCTACGCCGGCAGCATCGACCGGCCGGGGACTAACCAGCAGCTACATCTGGTCGATGAGCGAATCGTCGGCCCGAAGCCGACGGCGGTGTCCTTCGCTGATGCGGCCTCACTGCCGTTGACCGCGATCACCGCTTGGGAGTCTCTGTTCGACCGGTTTGGCCTGACCAGCCAGAGCAGCGGGACACTACTGGTCGCCGGCGCTACCGGTGGTGTCGGGTCGGTCATGCTCCAACTCGCCGAGGCACTGCTGCCAGGTGTGCGAGTCGTCGCCACCGCCTCAGACGCGGAGCGAGAACGCTGGGTGCGAGAGCTCGGTGCCGAAGAGGTGGTCAACCACCACGCTGACCTGGCCGCCCAAGTTCTCGACGTCGCCCCGGATGGCGTGGACTGGCTGTTCACGGCTCATTCCGAAGGCCAGATCGAAACCTATGCCCAGATCGTGCGGCCCTTCGGACAGATCGTCGCCATCGACGACGGACCGCGCGACGTCTCAGCGCTGAAGCCGAAGAGCATCGCCTGGCATTGGGAGCTGATGTTCACCCGCCCGCTCTACCAGACCCCGGACATGATCGAACAGCACCATTTGCTCAATCAGGTCAGCCGGCTCCTCGATGACGGAAGGCTCCGCCCGACGACGACGCGGACGCTGACCCCGATCACACCGGAGACGCTGCGCGAGGCTCACCAGCAGATCGAGGAAGGCCGAGTTGTCGGCAAGATCGTCCTCCACGACTGGCCGTGACGACACACGCCGCGACGCCACACATCATCGGCCAGAGCAGTGCCCGTAGCCCGGCTGGGCGGACCCAGCCACCGTCACCGTGGGTATCGGCGGTGTCCCGCCCCGCGTCTCCCTCGGTGGAACATGCGCATATGCCGCCCAGCTCACGCGGCCGTGGAGCCTGCGACGGACACGACGCAACGGCCATAGTCGGAGATCGCGATGCGCAGCCCTCGGACGGTGGCGCTGCTCCCGATCAACGTAGCCCACACGCAGCGCACTCCACATGGGTGCGGTTGAGAACGGTGATCTCTCACACGCCACGCGCCGACCGCGTAAGCTGCTTGGCCATCGACGTCACCGAGGAGCTGCCGCCACCCGGCGAAACGCCAGTCGAGCGCTGGCGCGCGAATCCGAGAACCCTTCTGAAGGTTGCAGCTCTTCACGACACCGCGAAACATGCGATTACGTGATTGGTGGCGGGGCGGTTGAGCTCCGTACGACTAGCTCGGTCGAGTAGGTGACGTCTTCGATGGGACGCAGGCCGAGAAGCTGTTCGGCGGCGGCCTGGCCCTTCTCCCCGTGGGGTTGGCGAATGGTGGTCAGTGCCGGAGTCGACCACGCCGCCGGCGGTGCGTCGTCGAAGCCGACGATCGACAGCTGCTCGGGTACGGCGATTCCCCGTTCAGCGGCGGCGCGCAGGGCTCCGAGGGCGAACTCGTCGCTTGCGGCGAGCAGTCCGGTTGGTCGGTCCGAGCTGTCGAGCAGCTGGGCGCACGCGTGATATGCGGCTTCCCGTCCGTAGGGGGATGCTTCCACGACCGGCACGTCTGCCCACCTCAGGCCCGCGCCTTCTATCTCGGCGCGGTATCCGCCCAGGCGTTCCCTGCTGACGTGGTATCGGGCAGTTTCTTGGCGGGCTAGGTCGGCTCGTCCGGAGAAGCCGTCGCCGTGCAGAGACGCGGTTAACACGGCCAAGCGCCGGTGCCCGAGCTCGAGCAGGTGCCGGGCGGCCGCGGCCGCGCCTTCGCGATCCTCCACACCGACGTGCCCCGCCCCCGGCCGCGCCGGCCCGTCGACAACCACGACGGGAAGGCCACGGCTAATCGCGACGTCCACCCGGCTGTCGCCGTCGATGTCGCAGTGGCAGATGAACCCGTCTACCAGGGTCTGTCGGATCAGGTCCTCATGTGGACCGAGCGGGATGAACGCCAGGCCGACGCCGGCGCGTTCGCACACCTCCCCGATGCCGGTCACGAACAGCACTTCGGCCGGGTCGGTGAGCGCGAAGGTGAGCGGGTCGTCGAAGACGAGTCCAATCGCGCCCGCCCGCCGACGGCTGAACGTGACGGCGATGGGATCGGGACCTGGATACCCGAGTTCACTCGCCACGTCCAAGACCCGCCCCCGCAGCTGCGCACTGAGCTGGTCTGGACGGTTGTACGCGTTGGACACGGTGGTCTTCGACACGCCCGCGGCTTTCGCTACGTCAGCGAGCGTGACACCGCGGCCGCGCCGCCCGCCGCCCGCTCGCTGGCCCTCGTCACCGTTCACCTCTGCATGGTAACGTCCTGAACTAGTTCAGAAGCTGAACTAGTTCAGGAGGGTGTCGTGTGGCGACTGCCGGCTCATCTGGCGGCGGCCGGGGCCTTTCTCGTCGCCGGCCTAGTATTCGGTACGTGGGCGGCGCGGATCCCCGCCATCAAGGCTGACCTGGGCCTGACCGACGGGCAGCTCGCGCTTGTGTTGATCGCGCTCAACGGCGGCGCGGTGGCCGGTCTACAGGTGGGTGCCTGGATCGTCGGCAGGCTCGGTGACCGAGCCACAGTGCGCCTCGCCCTGCCGGGCTACGCCCTCTTCCTGGTGCCCATCGCGCTTGCTCCCAACCTGCCGGCACTGACGGTGGCGGTGGCCATGTCGGCTGTGGTCAACAGCATCGTCGACGTGGCAATCAACACGAACGGAATTGGAGTCGAGCGTCGATCCGTACGCCCGGTGCTCTCCCGGCTCCACGCGCTGCTCACCCTCGGCGGAATCGTCGGGGCAGGCATCGCCGCCCTGGCCGCGCGGCTCGGCATCGGAGTCGTGCCCCATTTTGCGGGTATCGCGGTTGCCGCTGCGGCTGCGGCGATCGCGCTCTCGCGGTGGTTGGCGCCGGATCACCCGGCCGTACCGGTGACCGACGCGACGCCGGTTAGTGGTCGGTGGATCCTCGGTCTCGGCGCGCTGGCCTGGTGCGTCACGCTGGGCGAGGGCAGCGGGAACGACTGGACGGCCGTCTATCTCCACCGGCTCGGCGCCAGCGAGGCCGTCGCAGCAACCGGTGTGGTCGCCTTCTTGGGAGCGATGACGTTCGGCCGGCTGATGGGCGATCACCTGCGCGCCCGCTTCGGCACGGTGATCCTGTTCCGCGCCTCGGCCGCTACGGCCGCCGCAGGACTCGGCACAGCTTTGCTGATCAATGTGCCTGCCGCTGGCTTCGTCGGCTTCGCCCTGTTGGGCCTCGGCGTATCTGTGACGCTTCCGCTGTTGCTGGGCGCGGCAAGTCACCGGGCAGCGAACGCCGGACGGTCACCCGCCAGCGCGGTGGCGCAAGTCTCCATGGTGGCCTACCTGGGAAGCCTCTCCGGCCCTATGCTCATCGGCGCACTCGCAACCACGACAAGCCTCCGCACAGCTTTGATGGTGCCCGTCGCTGCAGCTGCCGTAGCCGCCGTCGCCGCGCGCATCATTGACCGACATTGAGCGTCGTTGCGGGCCCAGCCCGTCGCCATTCTTGGTATATTCCCGACCAGTGCCGTAACTTTACGACCCGCGTCGCCGGCCGCCGGCGGGGAAGGCTGTTGATCGCAACAGCGCACCGGGAGACGCCGTCGGCAGAGGCCATCTTGCGCACCGTGACCCCGATGGCCGGTGACGATCGGCGTGGACGTCTCCTTCGTTGTGGCTCTCGCCGACCGCGGATCGGTGGGTACGTCTGCAGTAGTGCCCCATAGAGTGGTGTAGCGCTGGTGGCCAGCCTCGTCGCGGACGTGGGCGCGGTCACCGTGTGATCCTTCGAGTCAACCTTCCACAGAATCCTCGAACGGAGTCATCACGATGACCGCACCTCATATTGTCGACCCTGCCGGCCTGCTCGCGGAAGCCCTGTCCGAGGCGTCGCCGGATCTGATGCGCAGCCTGCTGCAGACCATGATCAACGCGTTGCTGTCCGCGGACGCCGACACGGTCGTTGGCGCGGAATGGGGCAAGCCCAGCCCTGACCGGACGGCACAGCGCAACGGCTACCGGCACCGCGAGCTGGACACCCGCGTCGGCACCGTCGACGTCGCGATCCGGAAAGCTGCGCTCGGGCACCTACTTCCCGCAAATGGCTGCTCGAGCGCCGCAAGCGGGCCGAGACCGCGTTGATCACCGTGGTCGCGGACTGCTACCTGGCCGGCGTCTCGACGCGGCGGATGGACAAGCTCGTCAAGACCCTCGGGATCCACTCCCTGTCCAAGTCGCAGGTATCGCGGATGGCGAGCGAGCTCGACGAGCACGTCGAGCAGTTCCGCCACCGGCCCCTGGACGAGTCCGGCCCATTCACATTCGTCGCCGCCGACGCGCTCACGATGAAGGTCCGCGAAGGCGGACGAGTCATCAACGCCGTCGCCCTCATCGCCACCGGCGTCAACGCCGACGGCCGACGAGAAGTCCTCGGCCTGCGGGTCGCGACCAGCGAGACCGGCACCGCCTGGAACACCTTCTTCGCCGACCTCACAGCGCGCGGCCTGACCGGGGTGCGCCTGGTCACCAGCGACGCCCCACGCCGGACTCGTCGAGGCGTCGCGGCGAACCTGCCCGGCGCTGCCTGGCAGCGCTGCCGGACCCACTACGCCGCGAACCTGATGAGCGTGACCCCAAAGAGCATGTGGCCCGCCGTCAAGGCCATGCTGCACTCGGTCTACGACCAGCCTGACGCCGAGGCCGTGCACGCCCAGTTCGACCGGCTCCTGGACTACGTCGACGGCAAGCTCCCCGACGCATTCGACCACCTCGACACCGCCCGCGCCGACATCCTCGCATTCACCGCATTCCCCGACACCCCTGTGGTCACAAATCTGGTCGAACCCCCAACGAGCGCCTCAACCGGGAAATCCGCCGCCGCACCGACAGCGTCGGCATCGTCCCCAGCCGCGATGCCATCACCCGCCTCGTCGGCGCCGTCCTCGCCGAACAGACCGACGAATCGGCCGAAGGACGCCGCTACCTCGGCCTCGACATCCTCACCAAAAGCCGCCTCACCCTCGTCCCCGACACCAGAAACGAAGCGACCACCGAACCCGCCCTCGAACTCAGCGCCTAACACCCAGATCGAAGGACACCCCGCTACACCACTACCAGGGACTTGACCACGTCTGCTGCGCAGGTGATGGAGTTTGAGGATCTCGCATGTCCGCACGTGGTGTCTGTGGAAGGAGCGAAAAATCCTGCGATGCGCGTCGAAACGGGGGGGAGGTCTCCGTCCATACCGCATCGCTGTGCACGCGCTGACGCTTCTCATCGCTGCTGACTGAGGATCTGCCGCTACGTTGACACATACAGAGCGTCGATCCAACGTCTCAGCTAGCGTGTTTCCTGTCGCCGTCATGCGACGGCGGGTACGCCACTGGGCCTCACAGGGGAGACTTTAAATGGATCGCGTCGCGAGATCCAAGCCCGCATCGGGCTCGCGATCCGCAACATCATCAGACAACTCCGCCCCCTTCGCTCAGCGACCATCGCCATCAAACGGCACCCAACGAACCTTCGACACTCAGATCCCGGACGCGACACAGGCCCTCCTCGGCGCGATCCACGACCCAAACTCACGCACTAAGCGCATGAGCCAACGCAAGTGAGAGTCTGACCTGGGATGTCGCCAAGTCGTGGCGGTGCCGCCCAGCCATTGCTCGTTGAATACGACCTGCTCCGCAGACCGTGAGGCTTGTTCCCCCTGCTCATACAACTAGATCAGAGCAGACGTTCCACATGTGGCCATTGACGGAAGGCGCCCCACAGATCCTGACCCTAACTCACACCAGGCCACCCGGCCATGGACGTTCGACCTCTGTGACGAGTCCCAGCGGGTTATGCCCGCCATTCAGGAAAGTCCGCCTGGGGTGCAAGCCGTGCGCAGGATGATCAGTAGCCGGCCTCGAAATGTACGTCGCCCTCAAGCCACATCGCGTTACCCCTACGTGTCAGGGCTCCCGTTGCTGCGACTGGAAGGCGTTGGCGGTGCGCCCTGATGGCATCATCGTATTTCGTTCCAGCCAGGGAAACTTTGGCTTGGCGTCTCGTTGACTTGCCGATCACACCTCGGATTGTGACCACTCCCTCATCATCGTCGCCATCATCGCGCTCGAGGCGAATAACCTGACCGAATATTGTCTCTGTCGCAGGCGCAAGTTCCCTAAGCCCCAGCCTCTCCTGTAGGGGCTCAAGATTAGGTATTACGTCTCGATTGATCTCCACGTCTTCCAAGTCTGGCCTCATCGCAGGTTCGCTGGGCGCCCAAGAAAACGAAAGGTCGAGCGACCTAAGTCCTTCATACTTAGTCATGCGTCGAATAGACTTAACTAAATTCGCACTCAGTCCCTGAAATACCGCGTCATCCACACTAACTGAGCCTGTCTGCATGGCGGCCTCTCTAGCGGCCTGAACACCCGTTGCAAGTGTCGCCATGACCCTCCGCTGAAAAGGCGGGATGTGAACATCCACCTGCGGCTCGGCTTCGTCGGTTTCAACAGCGGCTGACTTTTTTGTCACATCACTCTGACTTCGGTCGTCAGTTTCGGATGTTTCACTGCCAGCGCTGTCTTGATCGTCAGCTTCTAGGCGTGCCAGGATGGTGATGATAAAGCTTCCGCGTTGTGTGTGCCCCATTCGTACATCATGCTCTATGAAGTCCTTCGCTGCGTTGGGCCGCTTCCCAGAGTAATGTGAACGCGGACTAATGGTGGACCACGCAGCATAGAGCAACATGTCACTCGCGCCATTTAGTAGATTTTCTGCCTGCCGCAGTGGAATGCTCCCATCGAGAGAAGTCTGGTCTGCACGGATGTAGAATAGGTCCGAGTTAGTTTGAACAATCCTTGTGGCAAGCTGATGCATATCCCAATCATAGATAAGACAAAGGCTCCGTAACGTTTCATTATAACGACGCGCAAAATCAACGTAACCATTATCTAAGGGAACCATCACTCTGGCGGCGAGCTTTCCTGCCTCGTAGAGTTCCCATATCTGCGCAGCCTTGTCCGCGTTAGATAGTTCCCATCCAGCCGTACCTAAGTAGGACGAAATGGCGCGCGGCGTGATCTCCAGGTCATTTGCTACGCTATCGAGCAGATTCATGGCACACCACCGTTCCCTATGCGGGACAGTATACCCAAGAGTTGCTCCACGCTGAATATTTGGGTCTTTGGTATCCTAATAGTCACACTCGACCTATTTGACGTAGCGGGCTCGCTGCGAAGTGACGTCCAGTATGCACCCTTGTGCAAACGAAGGTGTTCTTCATCCTGAATTAGCCACTCCCCTAGACCTTCTGGAACCAATAGAACGACCAGAATTGCTGGATTGTACCTTTTAATGCTGCGCAGTTCGTCATAGTACTTGACTTCAAGTGGATATGAGATATGACCGTCTCGAAGTATGTCTCGCGAAGTGCACTTTAGTTGAATGTCCAGTGGAGTATGGTCGTACACGGCGTGACTCGCCTTTTGCCTCACCTGAACGTCGACCGTCTCATAATCAACGCGAATGGTTTCAAGTGTGCAGCGTGCGGCGGTCGCAACGGCATGTGCGTAGGCGATACTAATCTGTTGCCTACATTCATTTGGATCCAGTGTGCCGTAAGGTAAGCCGCAACTGTGGTCAGTTGGAAATGGCGGTGCCGTCATTTTGCATCCGCCCCATGCGCTGCATCGTCACATAGAATGTCGTTCACCCACTACCCCTCTTCCCTCATCGCATCATCCGCCCATAAGCGAGCAACCCCATCGGCTCGCTTGTACCCCCGCGTGGCGACACGTTGGGACAAATCTACATTGATCACGGTACCCACGGAAGGGTGAAGGTGTACGTTCGCTGCAGACCAACCCATCCGACCCCAGAGCTGAGCTTCCCTTCATTGAAGGGAGGTCCTCTGAGCTCCCAGACCGGCGCTGAATCACTCATGCGATCCCGCGCATTGAAGCCGGTTTCACCTGGGCGCTACGTTGGCTAACGATCATGGGCGCACGTGCCCGCGGGGCTTCCCAGTGTGATCGTCATCTGCGACCAGCGCGATCAGATCAGCGGAGCCACTTGAGGACCTGTAGCGGAAAGCGGGGCGCAGGTGTCTGAGCTGTCCGGGCCAACGCTCGACGTTCCGTCCGGTGACCTGCCGACGTGGATAGCGACGACGAGGAGCAGCAATGATGACGGCCACGCAGGATGTGGTGCGACTCGCACCAGTGACCGTGGCCCGGCTGTCGACGGAGGAAGTCCCCTGGCCGATACGGCGATCCAGAGCGGCGCGCCGATAAGCACCCGTTGGGTCGCTGAGGCGACCCAGGAGGTCATGGATATTGCACGCTGGCTGGTTCGTCCTAGTCGCGACTGGTCGTGGTCAGGGCAACCGAGGTCCCTATCATCACGTTCCGGAACAGGGAGGCTCGCCGTGACGCTGTACATCCACGACCTCGAAGAGGCGTACTGCGCCGCCTGCCCCGAAAAGGGGAACTCGGCGGCCCGCTGCCGGTGGTGCAACCGCAAGCTGACCGAAGCGGTGAGCATCTGGCTGGGCACCGGGTCGACGTGCTTGCACGGTGACGAGAGGTCTCAGGCCCGCCTTCTCGACAGTGCGCAAGTCACAGGGCTGGGTCACGTTCAGCCCGCTGCCGCCAACGAGTGCGGATCAGATGCAGGACAGCATCGCCGGCTGCCCGGCGTCGAGTTGCACGTCCGCACCGACAACGATGGTGACCTGAAGATCTGGATCAGGATCGTGTCCGACGAGTAACCCGAAGCCGCGCGCGGGTGCTGAGGCCGGTCGCAGATGGGACGGGCCTCATTACGTTTGCCCGGGCGCACGTTGCACCCCATGTGTCCGCCCCTGGCAGTACTGTCCGCGTATGGGGAGCGAGAAGAAGACACCATCGCGACTGCCGCATACTGAGGGCCAGCTTGCGCGCGCCGAGCGCGTGCTCAAAGCGCAGCGACACCGGTCGACCGTCGGACCCGACTTCGCCGACTACGCGCCGTACGTCCTCGACTGCGCTGCGCACATCGGCCGCGTGTTCAAGATCGAGACGGGACCAACGCGTGGAGCGAACAACGCCTTCTCGGTGTGGTGGCACGACCTCCTGCAAGATGACGAGTTTGACTGGCTCCGCCAGTACCGCGACACCGAGCTCAAGGACGTGAAGCGGATCACGCGGATCCTGACGACGATCCGGACACAGGACGGCGGAATCCTGCAGGTCCACGACGTGGGTCTATCAGTGACCAAGCCCGACGGCACGACCAAGACCTCGCGAGCGAAGGATGTCAACAAGCTGCCGCCAGGTGGAACTGCCGAGTACATCATCCGCATCGGGCCGTGGGCGGACCAGGAGTTCACGGCGGCCATAGGCGGGTTCTTGACCCGGTGGCGGGACGTGCTGTTGCCCGCCGCCCTGGAGTTCGTGCGGCAGACGTCAGAGGCACCGCCAAGGCAGGGCCTGGCGATGGAAGACGGCCCGTTCTGACCGCGCGGGCTTCCTTCAGTCTGGCGACCCGGCTTGGGGGCGGCCCGCAGCCAGTGCGGCACACTGGCGAAAGCGTCGCGGGCAGTCACCGGAAACACGCCTTCGCTAACACCCGCGACTTGGCGTCGAACTGCGTCGAGACGTTCAGGGAACGCCCGAGTCTGCGCCACCAGGATGGGGACCTCGTCACGTCATTGAGGAGCCAGGTCCGGATCGGGCGAACGTCGTCACACTTGCGGCGGCCGCCTGGCGGGTGTGAGAGCGGCCCGAGATGCTGCTCGCGTTCTGGTATAGCTGGCGCTGCCGGTCGGTTTCGACGTCATTGCCAGCTACACCGGAAAGAAGTGGATGCCCGGTTCCGGATCGATCCTCTTCGGCATGACACTCATCCTTCCAGCACAGAAAGATGCGGCATCAAACCTGGGGCGCTTCAACCCCGGTCGCTGGAAACGACCGGCAGGGTAGGGCACGATGAGCCATGATGTCGAAACCGGCCTTGAACGCGTTCGACGGCCGCATCAAACCAGCCGGTAACCAACCATCACCGAGACTGAACCCCTCTGGTACCCCATTCTGGCCCAAGTCGCGTCTTATGCCGCGTACTCCCCTGTTCGGGCCTCATCCGTCACGCCAACAGCTCCTCGATGGCTTGACGGGCTTCGTCGCTATGGACGGGGGGCCAGCCCCGCCGCAGGAGCGCTGGAAGTTCAACCGCAGGCCAATCGAGGTAGCGGCCTGCGTGCCGGGCGATCTCCAGAGGGTCGTTGTCAAGTCCGTGTTCGATAAGGATGCCGACCGCAGTCGACCAGCGGCGGCTATCAATGAGGTCGCGCACCGTGGATATGCCACCGTCGTGGTTTTCACACGGGTCCGGGACTGCCCAGGCGTGCATGCCGTGCCGGACGGTGACCGGATCGGCGTCCGGAAGGTGCACCGTGGCCATCGCGCCGACCGGGACGACGACCTTCACGGTGAAGCGGCCGTCGCTGCGCTCCCAGGCCACCGAGGCTTCCCCGTACGGAGTTAGGTGCCGGGCGGACGCATAGGTCAGCGAACGGTGCGGCAGCGGATGCACGGTGATCTCGCGGTATCCGGGAAGGCGCGGCGCCAAACCCGCAACCGTGCGGTGCATCCAGTCGGCGACGGCCCCGAGCGCGTAGTGGTTAAATGACACCATCTGCCCCGGGTTGACCGAACCGTCCGGGCGCATGCTGTCCCAGCGCTCCCAGATGGTCGTGGCACCCATGGTAACCGGATACAACCAGGACGGGCAGGTCTTCTCCAGCAGCAGCCGATAGGCGACGTCGACATGACCGGTCGAGGTGAGCGCATCGGTCATCAGCGGGGTTCCGAGGAAGCCAGTGCTGATCCGGAAGCCATTGATGCGGACTAGGTCCGCCAACCGGTGTGCCGCATGCTCTCGCTGTTCAGGTGTTGGCAACAGTGCCCATTGCAGAGCGAGGGCGTACACGGTCTCTGCGTCGCTGATGACCAGGCCCGAGCCGGTCACATACTCGCGGGCGAAGGCCTCCCGCGTCCGCTCCGCGAGCTCCGCATAACGGGTCGCAGCGTCGTCGCAGTTCAGCAGCACGGCTGTCTCGGCGACGATCTGCGCAGACCGCGCCAGATAGGCCGTGGCTACCACGTCTGCATCAGCCTTCGCATCCCATGGATCATCCGGTGGCGCAGTCGGATCCACCCAGTCTCCCCATTGGAACCCACCCACGCGGACTCCGTTTCTGGTCAGCGAAGCCACCTTGTCCACCCAGGAACGCATGCTGTTGAACTGCCGGGCCAAGATGTCGAGATCGCCATAGCGCTGGTACAGCACCCACGGCACCACCGTGGCCGCGTCGCCCCACCCGGCCGCCACGGGTGGTTCCACCGGCAGCGCGCCAAGGCGGTAGATGTCCGGTATCACGAACGGCACCGACCCGTCGTCCTGCTGATCGACCGCCAAGTCCGCCAGCCACGAGCTAAGGAACCCGGCAGTGTCGAACAGGAAACACGACGTCGGGGCGAAAATCTGGATGTCGCCGGTCCACCCCAGACGCTCGGCACGCTGCGGACAGTCCGTTGGAACGTGCAGGAAGTTGCCCCGTGTACTCCAGACCACGTTCTCGTGCAACTGTTCCAGGTCAGGGTCGGAGCAGGAGAACCAGCCCGTGCGGCGCAGGTCCGTCCCGACGACGACGGCGTCGACGTCTGCACGCTCCACCTGCGGCGCACCGGTGATCTCGGCGTAGCGGAAACCGTGGAACGTCAGACTAGGCTCCAACACCACCTCGCGTGGCCCAGCCAGGACGTAGCTGTCCGTCGCCTTCGCCTTGTGCAGCGGGCGCACGCACAGTTCTCCGTCCTCAAGGACTTCGGCGTGACGGATCACGATCTCGTCGCCGGGGTTTGAACCACGCGTGCGCAGGCGCACCCAGCCGACCAGGTTCTGTCCGAAGTCCACCAGGGTCGACCCCGAAGCCGATTCGAACACCTTCACCGCGGGCACCACCTCAATAACACGCACTGGCGGCCCCTCTGGCGCGACCAGCCGCGCCAGGTCGGCATCGATCGTCTCGACGCCGCCAGCAGCAAACTCCCCACGGGTCCAATCAACGCGCTGCCCATCATACAGATCGTTCGCGACGACTGCGCTCTCCCGCGCCGTCCAGGTCTCGTCCGTGCCGACGACCTCGATAGAACCGTCCTCATAGGAGACCTCGAGCTGAGCTAGCAGGGCCAGACGTGCCCCGTACAGCGTTTGCGCGCCGTCCCGCCTCTCATCCTGCCTTTTCAGCAACGTGCTGGGACCGCCGCGATACCATCCTTCTCCAAGTAAGACTTCCACCGTGTTGTTGCCGGCACGTAGAAGCGACGTCACATCATGCGTGTTATATCGCAGACGCTGGTCATAGCTAGTCCAGCCGGGCGCCAGCACGTCCTTCCCCACCTGGGCACCGTTCACCGTGGCCTCGTAGATACCGTGCGCCGTGATGTAGAGGCGGGCCTTCGCCACGCCCTTACCGAGCTTTACCTCGCGGCACAGTACAGGGGCCGGGGCGCCGACCGCGCCCAATCCAACTGGAGTGATGAACTTCGCAGTCCAATCGTTCGGCTCAAGGAGCCCGACCTCTACCGACACAGGCTCGCTCCACGACGACCACGACTCCTCCGACCGGATGCGTGGCTGATGGGACGACGATTTTGCCCCATCCGAGGCCACCCTGACGCGGACAACCGGACGCTCCCGCGACTGCATGGGCCGGAACGGCCATGGGACCAGTACCTGTTCAGACGACTCGACGCGTACTCTTTCTACACAATTCAGTTCGACCTCGTAAGCACACTGCGACCACGCTGGATTCTCCGTACTCACCTGCCACGACAATCGCGGCGACGCAACACCGATCCCGAGTGCAGAATCAAAATGTTCAAACCGAACCGCCGTAACCGTGGCGGCACTCAAATTAGCAGACTGCATACCGACATTTTGCTCCGAAGTCATGGGATCTCCATATCGACGTCGACAAAGTGGATACATTTGAACCTACGAGTGAAACCGACACCTACGCCGACGGGGCGCTCGCGAGCACAGAGCATGTGAGGGCAATCTGAGGCGTCCCACGCCTAGACCACCGAACGGGCATGCGCGGGAAGGTATGTCGCGAGTTCTGGCAGTCTGGGTTGCACAGCAAGAATGATTGGCCCGGGCTCGGCGTAGAAATCATTCTCCGTCGTGCGCGGTGAGTATCGTCGAATAGCGCTCGCGTAGGCGCGCCAATCGCTCCTATCTCAGCCTCCTCCTCGTCAACCATTCGAGCAAGATATATACTGACCTGGGCACCAATCGATAGCAGAGGAAAAACACGACACCAACCTTGGGGTGTCCCATCACGTCAGAGCGAACCGTGCAACTCTCATCCCTGCGTTAGCTTTCTGGAGCGCGTTCCGTCTCATGGGCTTAAACAAGCCCCTTCAGCGCACGCATTGCGCCTGACAATATAGACACAATGATATCCGCAGCTGGGGATGGTCCACATACTCGAGGAGTGTCGCGCTCACAATGAAGGTCTTGATGATCACTACGGGAAGTCGAGGTGATGTCCAGCCATTCATAGCGCTTGCGAAAGCACTTGAGAAGCACGGACACTCGACCATATTGGCCGCATCTGCTTCGTCTCAACCGCTCTCGCGCGAACATGGTCTTTCCATTCACCCATTGGATGATGGCATCATGAACATAATAACCGAGCGCAAGGCACCGCCCTTCGAAAATAACATACTAGCCAAGGCGAGAGCGTCGGTTCGGTTGATTCAATACTATTCAAGGCAAGTTAGTCAGGTATTAGAGGGTATTGAGAACGCCGCCGAACCCGGCATAGACGCGGTCGTCTATAGAGCCGATACGCCGGGCGGATTTGATATTGCGGAGTGGCTCGGAATACGTCCCATTCAAGTTTGCATCTGCCCAACCCGAGTTCCGACGCGATCATTTCCCGACCCTCTCTTTCCGTATCGAATTCCGAAGCGCTTTAATCGCCTCTCATACACACTCTCACACATGACTTCTAGCAGAATTCTATTCGAAATATTGAATCGGCGTGCAGTTTCCAAGTGGCGCCGGAAACGGCTTTCGTTTCCGCGACGACCATTCCATGGCAGCCATTCTAGTAGAACCGCCGGGACGCGGATAACTACTTTGCAGGCTCTCAGTTCCTGCATAATGCCCCCGCCCCGTGATTACCCGCCTTGGGTTCACGCAACGGGTTTTTGGGTGGCCGGAGTTCCATCTTCTTGGCAGCCATCAGAAGAGCTCTTAGACTTTCTGGCCAACGGTGAGGACGCACCCATTTACATCGGATTTGGCAGTATGGTCGGCACTGACCCAGAGGGCACGACAAGAGCTATACTCAAGGCCATTGGTACACTGAACATTCGTGCAATACTGACCGTCGGTTGGGGTGGAATAAGACGTACAGAACAAACTGATAATCGAATACTATTTGTTGACGATGTACCTCTGGAATGGCTATTTCCTCGAGTTAGGCTGGCTGCTCATCACGGAGGTGTCGGAACCGTAAGCGCGGCGCTACGGGCAGGCATCCCTCAAGTAGTAATGCCCTTCATTGAAGACCAGTTCTTTTATGCTCGACGCCTGCATGATTTAGGAGTCGCGCCAGACCCGTTACCCCAGCATGCATTAACCCCTCAGAAGCTTGCGAAAGTCGTACGAGAGGCACTAGAAGACAATTCTATCTTCATGCACGCTGAAAGGCTGCGCCGACATGTTCAAGCAGAAGAGGGTGCCGATGGGGCAGTGAGAATAATTGAATCAATTATTAACTAGTTGCGTGGCCGCTTCTTGTGTTCGCAAGGCGATTTTCATACACGCCCGTTGTTGGGAGGCTGACGGCTTGTGCGGCTTCGATTAGGGTGCGAGTGTAGTCGGACTGGGGATTGTGCATGACGTTGAGGGTGGGACCGGATTCGACGATGCGTCCGCTCTTCATGACGATCATCTGTTCGCTCATACGTCCTACGATGGCGAGATCGTGGGAGACCATGACTAGGGTGAGTCCAAGGCGTTGGCGGAGGTTCATCAGGAGGTTGAGGACCTGGGCTTGCACAGAGACGTCGAGGGCACTGGTGGGTTCGTCGGCGTAGAGGACGGTCGGGTTGACACTGAGCGCCCGGGCAATCGCGATGCGCTGGAGCTGGCCGCCGGAGAGCTGATGTGGGTAACGGGCGAGCACGTCCGAGCCTAGCCCGACAAGGGCGAGCCACTGTTCGATCTCTTGCAGTGTCGGGACGCGGCGTTCCAACGCCTTGACCGGTTCAGTCAACGAGGTGCGAATCCGCATCCGGGGGTCCAGTGAGCTAGCCGGGTTCTGGAAGACGATCTGGTTGTGCCGGCGGAACTGTTTAGCGTCTCGGCGCAACCATTCGGTGATGTCTCGGCCGTCGTAGCGGGCCGTGCCCGATGCTCCGGTGATCAGCCCGCATAGCAGGCGGACCAGGGTGGATTTACCAGATCCGGATTCGCCCACGATTCCGAGCGTGGCCGACGACTCAACACTCAGCTCGAGCTCGGCCAGCGTCCATTCCTTACCGTAGCGGAACCACAGGTCGTGGGCTTCAACGAGCATTACCATCGAGCTCCCATTCCTTCGCGGCGATGGTGGGGTTGAAACAGGCGAACCGGTGCTCGCCGGCCAGCCGTTCCATCGGCGGATCGTCGGCGCAGGCTGCTACCGCGTGCGCGCAGCGGTCCCGGAAACGGCATCCGATGGGAAACGCATCGATCGAGGGCACCACGCCGGGGATGGCGGTCAACTGCCGCCCGTTCACCGCCGCGAGGTCGTCGGCGGAGGCGTGGCCGGGGTTGGCGCCAATCAACGCCTCTGTGTAGCGGTGCCGCGGCCGATGGATCACCGTGCGCACCGGCCCAGTCTCGACCAGCCGCCCGCCGTAGAGCACCGCAACGTACTCACACACCGCCCGCACCACCCCGAGGTCGTGGCTGACGAACAACAACGCCATCTGCCGCTCTTCGCTCAGGCGTACCAGCAGCCCGAGGATCTCTTTCTGTACGGTCACATCCAACGCTGTAGTTGGCTCGTCCGCGATCAATAGCCTGGGACCAGAGGCGATGGCCATCGCGATCAGCACGCGCTGCCGCTGACCACCAGAGAGCTGATGCGGATAACGACGCACGAGCCGCTCCGGCTCAGACAACTGCACATGGCTCATCAACTCCAGCACGCGCTCTCGCCGCTCGGCGCGAGAGAGGTTGGCATGCAGCCGCACGGCCTCGTCGATCTGCCGCCCGATCCGCATCGTCGGGTTCAACGCCCGCAACGGATCTTGAAATATCACTCCCATCTGTGCACCCCGGACCCGGGCAAGCTGTTTATCGCCTAGTCCAACCAGCTCATGCCCGTCGAGCACGATCGAGCCGCACTGCCGCGCCTCCGCCGGCGCGAGTCCGGCTAGGCTCATCGCTGTCATCGTCTTACCCGATCCGGACTCACCGACTAAGCCCAACCGTCGCCCGGCCGGCAAATCCAACTCATCGATCGACACGATCTCATGCCTTCCGATACGCACCGACAGATCACGCACTCCCAACACAGCGAACTCCATTCATACACCAGGCTCGTGAAACATTGGATCGATACGATCCGATCCGAACATTCCTGCGCCTTCAGCGATCCACCGAACCCCAGAATTAAGCGTTCCGAAAACGGCCCCCTCACAGATGACTAGTTTAATCAGGAACAATGATCACCAGATAGAAGTCACCGCCGCCACCTCTGGGCCTCACGTGTCCGCGCCAACAACGAGGAACCGCGAATTGAAGACTCTCATATACAAAGGCAAAGGGCAGGTAGAACTACAAGACGTGCCAAAACCCGATTGCCCACCGGGATATGCGCTGATACAAATCGAGGCGTCCGCGATATGTGGATCCGAACGCCAGGCCCTTATCCATGGCTATCCAGGAAATACGGGCCACGAAGCGTGCGGAATCGTGGTGTCACCAACAACTCCGTCCTTCGAACGCGGCCAGCGCGTCGGCCTATACGCCATACAGAGCTGTCGAAAATGCACACGTTGCCGATCCGGCCAAGAAATCCACTGTCCAACTGCGAGTGTTAGCAGCGATTGGCACTCCGAATTCGTCGCCTTACCCCTCGCCGCACTCCGACGCCTTCCACCCGGCACGCCGCCCGACATCGGCGTCCTTATTACAGGCGACACTCTTGGCCTCCCCACACGCGCCCTCAGCCGAGCACCGTCTTCGCCCGGCGAAACCGTCCTCGTTGTTGGCCTCGGGCCCACAGGACTTGGCCACATTGCCCTACGTGCCCACTCCGGTGCCAACGTTATCGCACTCGGGGGCCCAGAAATCCGACAGCGCCTCGCCTTGAAACTCGGTGCCTCCGAAGTCCTCCGATCCCCGCAACATCTCCGTAGTAAACCAAGTCTTGTGATCGAATGCAGCGGCCGCGCCGAACAGATAATCGACGCTTTAGAAAGCGTAGCAGACGGCGGAACCGTCATTGAATCGGCCGGATGCAGCACCGAACTCCGTCTACCTTCCTCAGATCACTTTGTTCGACGTGAAATCACTCATACGGGCGTGTTCTACTACGCATCTGAAAATTACGACGAAATGTTACGGATAGCAACTAGCGGCGCCCCTATTCGACCCATATGCACGCACTATGTAACGGCACAGAGGGCCCAACAGTCTATTGACGACTTTCTAGACCGCCAGACTGGAAAGGTAATTTTGCAGTGGTCGTAGCGCACCCGCCAATGACGCTGTCCTTCACGCCTCGACATCAACAACCAGCTACAAATCTTTAACGCTCGCCTCAGCTCGACCACAAATGCCCCAAGCCAGTGGCTTAAAAGATCCTATCTCGCCAACGCTAAGTTATCTCGAATCTATATTCGAAAACTAATGTCGCTCTTTCCGATTGGCGCATTTTCAATCGCGTCAAGGATTCTCATGGTCTCAATCGCATCGTCTATGCTTGGCGTCACCGACTTCCCCTCAATGATTCTCTCCGAGAAATAGCGGACCTCGCCCGCATATCCCTGAATAACCAGGTTGCTGTGCGAGGCCACTGGAATCGTAAACTCCGGTTCCCAAACAGAACTCATCGTCTCCTTCTCACTGAGTGCCGACCATGCTTCCATCGAAGGCGCACGATGGAATCTCCTCAAATGCGTCAGATTCCGAACTTCAACCAATTCAGAGGCGCCAAAGACATTGACGGACTCCTTTACACCAGGCGCGCATGACGATAGATTCAACTGGGTCGTGCCACCATCCACGTGATAAAGTTCAACAGTAAGCACGGAGCCGTCATCAAAGTGCCGACGATTAACTGTTCCGTCGGTGACATCACCAAGAAAGTATCTCGCCAGATCTACGGGATGAATCCCATAACCCACATTCTCATGCCAATCATCTACTACCCAGTGTGCGTAGTTCAATTGCACAAGGCGAGCACCAAAATCAGGCTGCGCTATGATCTCTCGGACGCGCTGGTATGCTGCGGCAAATCTCTTCATAAAACCAACCATAATACTAACGCCGGCTTGTTCGGCTGACTCTTTCATCTCCATAGCCTGAGTCAGACCAACCGCCGGCGGCTTCTCTACAAAAAGATGCTTACCTGCCTCAACTACATCGATTCCAACGGAATAATGCATCGCAGCAGGACCCACCACAAATACCGCGTCAACATCGGCCTTCTCCAGCAACTGCTCATGATCGTAATAAGTCTCGCTTGCTCCGTAGAGGTACGCGCACCGGTCAGCACGATCTCGAGCTATATCTGCTACAGCAACCAGTTCAATCGGCCCATAACGCAGGCTTGGATATATGGACTGCATAGCATGCGCGCCCGCACCTATGAAACCAACCCTCAACACTTCAAACTCACCACCTGGCTCCACATGTATTTCACCCATGAGCTAAGGTTAAAGAACTGACGCTTCTGCCACGAGATTTCTCAGATAATTCCGATCATGCTCGATCAAAGTGATTCTCTCATCTACCAACCGATCTCCGAGCTCCAGTTCTAACATTAGGTCACCGTCATAACCTTTCTCCATCAGCGCGTTCACAGCCGCACGAACATCAACTTCTCCATCGCCCAGCTTCACAAATCCAGCCCCCGACGACACAGCATCCGCAACCGCGATGTGAGCTAGCACATCGAAATACACGTCAAGAATCTGTACCGTCGGCACGCCACACGTCAACGCAGGCCTTAGGTCGACATCCAGGCCAACTTCTGCACCAACATCTGCAGCAGCCCCAAGTATTTCGACCATCCCGTCGTAGTCCTCAGCAAGCGTACCGCCATGGGGAGCCTCTACCACCAGACGCAAGCTACGCTCTGACGCCACACCGTATTGCATCGCGATTGTCCGCTTAAAACGTTCGATCGCTACGGTCCGCGTCTCGGAAGGGCGCCAAACTCCGGCCTCGACGATCCAGCTTTTCGCCTCGACTGCCGCGGCGGCGTCGGCCGCGATCACCGAGCGCCTACGTAGCTCATCTAGATCATCCCATGCATCGGGTGCCCACAACACGGATATTACCGAGTTAACATCCAATCCCAGATCGCTCACCAGCGTTGCCAGCCGCTTGGCCTGATTCGGAGGCGGGTCAATGGTTCGTATGTGATCGAATAGCGTGGGCACTGCCGCTATGTCGACAACCTCGAAGTCAAGTGATGCGATCGTCTTCAATGCATCTTCAACCGGTAGAGGCGCCAACGGTATTGTCGAACACCCAACGCGCATCGTATTTCTCCCTAAACTGGAAACGTTCGACTGGTCACTTTCTCGAATTTATGCCCACAATGCAGGGTTGCGCTAGGGGATTAGTTTATCCGCCGCTGACCGCTGCGCCTTTCCCCTATCGCACTCAACGTAACAACTCCTTCACGGCCACGTAATAATAACTTTACCGGAGTTTCCGTCCAGAAAGTCGCGGATTGCACCTTCAGCTTCATGCGGCTTTACGAGGTGGCTACATAGGGACTCTAACGCCAAGCCATTGCTAACAAGCTCACACATATACGCAAAATCCTCGGATGAATAATAGAAGCTCCCTGTATAAGTGATTTCGCGATCCACTATCATCTTCGATGGGTTTAGTGGCACATCCACATCGCAACCGGCAGACTCAATAACCGTGCCACCGTAATCCACGAGATCGAACGCTAACCGAACACAATCCGGTCTGCCGCTACACTCTACGACGATCATGGGCGCATCGCCAATTTCTCCCCCTGGGCCTATCACCCGCGTGGCGCCCAGCGCGTTAGCCAGCTCTCGACGATATTGATGGGGTTCTATCGCAACAACCTCGGCGCCCAAGAACGCACGTAACATCGCGTGCCCAAGACCTATAGGGCCGAGCCCTATGACTAGTACCCTATCTCCCTCATTTGAGGGCACTCTGCGGAACGCGCGTGCTGGCACCCCAAGGCCATCTCCCGTCAACAGCACGCCAATTTCTGGACCCAAACCCTTGGGAACCCTTCGTAATGCCCTCTCAGGCACCACCGCGTACTCCGCATGCCATCCGCCCTCGACTCCAGATATTCCCCGGCAGTGAATTTCACGACCCGCCCGACAACGTTCGCAGAAGCCACATCCAATCACAGCAGCCAGCCCCACCCGGTCGCCAACGCTGAACGTCGACGATGCCGGCTCTGCTACGACGCCACAAGCCTCGTGCCCTCCGTTGCTCCTGTGCCCAGCTAGCAAAGCCTGTCTCTCGGATCCACAAACTGCCGACGCCTCGATACGCACCAATGCCTCTCCCGGACCCGGTACTGGAGTAGGTACCTCCTCAAGTACAACGGCGCCTTGGCCCTCATAATGCAGTCGCTTCATAGCCGCTCTCCTTATATGCTTCCAACACCAGGTGCCTCGCTCTTGGCTATATCCATCTACGGCCGACTGGCGTTTGCATCGAGTTCTATTCCCTTCCTATGAGGATCCATGAGTGCCTGCACACCATTTCCCATTAGCATGAATCCCATGACAGCAAGTGTTATTGCGAACCCAGGAAACAATATAAGCGCCGGAGCACGATCAATGAGGGGTTGAGCTTCGTTCAGAAATCGCCCCCACGAGCCAGTCGGCGATTGCGATCCAAGGCCCAGGTAAGACAGTCCCGCCTCGGCAAGTATTCCCACTGCAAACATCACTGCTGTCTGCACGATAATCAGAGAGCCAATGTTCGGGGCGACATGCCGAATAAGCACAAACCAAGTGCTACGGCCATACGCAAACGCCGCCTCGACATACTCCCTCGAGAGTACCTGTCGAGCCGGGCCAATCGTAACCCGTGCTGCCCAAGGTACAAAACCAACCAGGAGCGCAATTATCACCGTATCCCTACCAACGCCAAAGACCGTCCCGAGAATAAGCGCAACCAGCAGTCCGGGGAGCGCGATGCCGACATCTGTGATACGACTAATCACATCCCGAACAACTGGTCTGGAGCCGGCCGCCATCAGGCCGAGGGTGCTCCCAATCGCCATTCCGCCTAATGCCGCAGTTCCACTCACCAGCAACGACGTTTGCGCCCCCCTCATAAGGGCACTGGCCGTGTCCCGGCCCAATCGATCTGTTCCTAAGATGTGCCCTCTAGCCCCCGGAGCCAACAGCCGTTTGGAGGTGTCTATTGAATCCGGGTTATAGGGCGTCCACGCGATCGATAGCGTCGCAATAAGTGTCAATAATACAACAATTATAGCCCCTGCTATCAACGGAGCAGGAATTGACCCGCGTAGTCGACGCACCTTCGGTCACCTCCTAATACATATCCTCGGAGTCAGCATCCGGTCCCACGAACCTCGACCGTCTATACGTATCCGCCGGAAGTACTAAGTCCCCTTTCGAGCGTCACGTATCCTTGGGTCCAGAAAGCCGTAGGCGATATCCATAGCGAAGTTCAGCATCAATATCAGTGCAAGAAACACAAAAGTAACTGACTGTACTACGACAACCTCACGCGCGAACACTGCGTCTAGCAACATCCGCCCCATCCCCGGCAGTGAGAACACTACTTCGACTACGACCACGCCCGTCAGCAGACCTCCGAGTGTTAATGTGCCGACCGTTACCAGGGGGACCGATGCATTTCGTATGCCATGTATCACAATTGCTTGTCGATACGTTCTTCCTTTTGCCACAGCCGTCTTCAAATAATCTTCACTCAAAACTTCAAGCATAGTCGATCTAACGTATCGTGCCAACGCTCCGGCGAGAGATATTGATACCGCGGTCACGGGAAGTACAAGCGATTGTGCAGCGTGCCATGGGTTTATCGCCCAGGGCACATAGCCGCCAGAAGGGAGCCATCCGAGTTTAACCGACAGGAGGCCAACCAGAAGTATCCCGACCCAGAAACTCGGCATCGCCACCGCCACTTGAGCGAGCATATCGACAATAACACCGCGTCGACGATCTGCGTAGACCGCAGCGTATACGCCCGCAAAGAGTGCCACCATGGCCGATACTACGAGCGATATTAGCGCGATGCTGACTGTCAGGCCCAGCCGCCTACCTATTTCGTCTGCAACATCGAACACGCCAAAGTGGGGCTTTCCAAGGTCGCCCCGCAGCACGCCATTAATCCACCCCAAGTACTGTGCGTACCAGGGTTCGTTCAAACTGAGCTCGGCTCGAAGACTCTCCAGCGCTTCGGGTGTCGCGTTCATGCCCAACATGACGAGCGCCACGTCACCCCTCAACATTCTTAGCATAAAGAATATGAGAAGTGATCCACCCAACGCAGAAGCAATGAACATCATCAATGACCGTGCGGTCAACCGGAGCATGAATTCACTCCTCCACTCGCGCAGTATGCAACGACTTTTCGGCTCGACACGAGCCTCCCGGTTGGCAATCGCGCCAACTAATCTCGCCAGCCCAGGTTTCTCAGGTCAAACTCATCGCCCGACGTACCTAGCGGGCTAATGCCCACAAGGTCATCAGGTACAACAACAAGAATCGGCGTCTGAGTAAGGGGAATCCAGTGCGCCCACTCCGCGTGGGCCTCAGCGGCCCTTTCACGGAGTTCGGACCACGTCACAGGATTCGGCGCTACCGCTGCGTCGTTCACAGTGGCTTCCACCTCATCAGGAACACAGTCGTGCGTCCAAACAGCTGGACACCCCACGATACCTTCGACCGAGATAAAGGCCCCGGTGACCAGCGATAGTTGGTATGCCTTATTCTCAAATACGTCCGCGAACCACGATCCACCTTCCATAGCTCGTGTTTCGACCGTGATTCCCACGTCGGCCATCTGAGAAATAAGTATGTCACCAATCGTCGCGGACAACTGGTCGCCTGTAAGTATCTTCAACTCAAGCCGCAAGTCGTCCACGCCTGCTTCCTCCAGCAATTCCCGTGCACGCGCAGGATCATACTCATACGGACAGAGATCAGGGATCGCATCGCCCGTGGGCGGATCCAGCGGAATGCACGTAGCATCAGTGCGGCCCGCGTATGCGCCGTCCACAATAGCTTGTCGATCAACCGCGTGCGCCACCGCTTGGCGAATGCGGTGGTCCTCAAACAAGGGCTCGGCGCCATTGAGCCAGATTGCGCTATAGAATGCGCCTCCAACATTCTCTACCGCTATTCCGTCAGTCTGATCTAGCACGTCCGCCAACTCATATTCGTTCATGCGGTAAGCTACATCCACGTCTCCGGCCTGAGCAGCGTTCGCGCTGGCGGTGCTGTTCGCAAAAAATTGCCACGTCACCGTAGCGAAGTTCGGCGCGTCTCCCCAATAATCGGCGAATCGCGAAATTTCGACATGCGAGCCGGGCTTCCACTCCGAGAACCGATACGGGCCCGTTCCGATCGGCGCTTCTCCATCTCTTAGTTCCTCGTAGCTCCCTTCAGGTATTACGAGACTCAACTCGCCTGCCATTAGCTGAACCAGAGACTCTGCGGTAGGCGCGTTCAACTTGATGCTTACGCTTCGATCACCAATCGCATCGACGGACTCCACGCCTTCATACGGCCCGGACCAGAAGGTGTCATCGATTTCACGCATAATTTCTATCGAATAGACGACATCTGCGGCTGACACCTCAGTACCGTCGTGGAACGTGGCCCCACGGATCTTGAAGGTCACCGACCGACGGTCGTCGCTCACCTCATAGGACTCTGCCAATCTGGGCTGGACAGGTTCACCATTACCGGGCTTCTCGAGCAAGGGTTCTAGAACGTTTCCGTTTACAATCGGACCTACTTCACCGCCGTCGCCCCAAGCAAAATGCTCGGGCTCCGACGACAGTCCGATCCTGAGTTCGCCTCTCGCGTTCTGCTCAGTGGACGAGTTCTCACGAGGCCCTGCCCCGCCTCCGCCGCAAGCCGTTACCGTAAGGAATACAGCGACCAATGCGCATATAGAACTACGAGTGTGCCAATTGATGGGCCTCAGCCAGTCAACACCGTACACAGCGTCCCCCAATCAGTAGGTATTTGGCCGACAGGCTTCGTCGATAGTGCACGCGTGATCCGCTGACGGCCGGGTTTGTTGATTCGGTTGATTTGCCCAGACTCCGCCTATGTTGAGCCCAAGCTTAGGGAACGGACTTCGCGCTCGAACCGACCGCGTTGAAGGTTTCCTCAGAGTCAACTGCAATTCAGGAATGTCGGTATATCCATAGGCTAGGTGCCTAGCTAGTAGAGCACTTAATTTGAATATCGAGTCCATTGGTTCACGTCGGCGAAACCGTGACCGTAAGGCATTCAGGCCTCGGACATTAGCTGGCGTGCTACGCCGTTACCGCACACGCGGTTTCGAGCACCCCATCCTCGACTTACCTTCGCCAGCCACTCATCGTTGGGTTCGTACCGATCATACCGAAGTCGTTGGTGAACGTCAGACGAATACGCCCGGATGTCTGACCGGCGTCGCCGCAATGGCTGGTGAGGCACCACCGGCCCAAGGCGTGGATCCGCCATTTGCGTCATCCTTTGGAAAGGGCGATAGGACTGGTCTCCGTGCTGCGTCCCTGGTGTAAGTGTTCCCCATGATTGCGCCCATCTATGTCCCATTTGTACGCTATGCTTGGAATGACTTCGTTGGCGTCCATCAGGCTATTGCTGGCTCGCCTGATGGCCCGCCACCGAGCCACCCACGAGAGATGGTTCCGTTAGTTCGTGACAGTCCTAGGCAAATCTATGACCGTTAAAGGAGCCCAGCCTTGTCGCATTGTTCAAGCCCGACAAACCCGGCGGGTACGCGCGACCCCGACTGGTGGCGACACGCCGTCGTGTATCAGGTCTATCTGAGGAGTTTTGCAGATTCCAATAGCGATGGCATAGGCGATCTTCTCGGCCTTCATTCACGCATTACCTACCTGCAGAAGCTCGGCATTGACGCCATCTGGATCAGTCCGTTTTACCCTTCGGCTTTTGCGGACGGTGGCTACGATGTCGATGATTACCGAGACGTTGACTCTACTTTTGGCGGATTCCGAGAATTTGCCTTGTTGATTTCATCGCTCCACGCAGCTGAAATCAAGGTGCTTTGCGATATTGTTCCGAACCATACCTCAGTTCGACATTCATGGTTCCGTGAAGCGCTCAGGTCTCCCCCGGGATCTCCCGCCCGCGATCGGTACATATTCCGTGATGGAATCGGTGAAGACAACTCCCTCGCGCCCTCAGATTGGTCGTCAAAGCTTGGGGGGCCTGCGTGGACACGAGTATCTGACGGCCAATGGTATCTTCATCTCTTCACACCGGCGCAGCCCGATCTAAACTGGCAAAATCTTGAAGTAAGGAAGGATTTCCTCAAAACGATCCGATTCTGGTCAGATCTGGGCGTTGATGGCTTTCGCGTTGACGTCGCGCACGGTCTCGCGAAGGATATAGCATCTCCGCTGCCATCCATGGCCGAGATTAACAATCTACCTCCTGGATCGCACTTATTCTGGGATCGAGATGAAGTGCAAGAGATCTACACCGAGTGGCGTCAGGTCTTCAATCAGTACGACCCACCACGCATGGCTATTGCCGAAGCGGAGGTTCCCGTCTCTCGCCTGAGCCGCTACGCGAGTCCTACTGGGTTGGGACAAGCTTTTTGTTTCGACTTACTGAGATCCAATTGGGACAAGGACGAGTTTCTCGCAGCCATAGACGAGAATCTTGCCCAAGCTGAGCTTGTAAATTCATCGCCAACCTGGGTCATCTCTAATCACGATTCGGTTCGGCACGCCACGCGATATGGTCTGCCCCAAGGCACGCTAGGTGCGGGCCAGGATGGCAAGGCGTGGTTGCGGAGCAACGGAATGGAACCGCCGCTCGACACGGACCTTGGGCTGCGGCGAGCCCGTGCCGCTGCGTTGTTTATCCTCGCCCTTCCAGGATCACCGTACCTGTATCAGGGAGAGGAGCTCGGTTTACACGAGGTCGGTGATCTGCCGGCGCATGTTCTACAGGATCCAATATTCGAGCGTTCCGGTCGTACGATTAAGGGCCGTGATGGCTGTAGGGTTCCTTTGCCCTGGACGCGCACGCGCCCGTCGTTTGGTTTCAGTACGGTGGAGGCGTACCTCCCCCAGCCGGATTGGTTCTCACGCTGTTCAGTTGAAGCGCAGGATGCTGATCCGACGTCAACCTTGAACATGTATCGGCGGGCGATCGCTTTGCGAAGGAAACTCGAAGGCCCCGGCGATTTGCATTGGGTGGCAAGCCGGCATCGGGAGCTACATTTTATCCGACCTGGTGGTTGGCATTGCGTCGTGAACTTTGGCCCAAATTTGGTTCCCCTGCCTGGAGGAGAAGTAATCATAACCAGTGGGCCGCTGGTGGGCAGCCGACTGCCCGCTGACACTACCGCGTGGATAGTCCAACCTGAAAGGGTATGAGATGACGGCACGAGATCCTCTATGGCAGTACTACATACTCGGCTCGACCGGCATGCGGGTATCACCCCTCGCACTCGGAACCATGACCTTCGGGAACAGGGAGTGGGGCGCTAATGAAGAAGTATCCCGAACGATCTTTCACCACTATATCAACTGTGGAGGAAACTTCGTCGATACGGCCAATGCCTACGCCGATGGAACGAGCGAGGCGCTGCTCGGTAAGTTTATCGAAGAGACCGGAAACCGCGACGAACTTGTACTCGCAACGAAGTTCACAGCTCCCAGGCGACAGCGGGATCCCAACGCCGGCGGGAACGGCCGTAAGAACATTATAGCGTCGCTCGACGAGTCACTGCGCCGACTCCGGACTGACTACATTGACCTGTATTGGTTGCACATATGGGACACGTTGACTCCCGCTGAGGAGGTAATGTCGACACTGGATACGCTCGTCCGCGCGGGCAGGGTCCGGGCCATCGGATTGAGCGACGTTCCAGCATGGTACGCGGCCAAGTCGCACACTATAGCCCAAATTCGAGGGTGGGAGCCCTTAGCTGCACTACAGCTCCAGTATTCTCTGGTCGAGCGCAATATCGAGCGGGAACACGTTCCCGCGGCCGTCGATTTGGGCGTCTCCATAGTTCCGTGGTCTCCGCTGGCCAATGGGTTCCTCGCAGGAAAGTATGCACGAGGGTCCGACGGCGTGACGGGGGAAGGTCGAGTACAAACGTTTGGCTCAAAGCCGGACTGGAACGGACATTCAGATACGGACTGGCATGTGCTGGATACACTGCTTGATGTGGCTTCTGCTCTAGAGCGCAGTCCCGCTCAGGTAGCGCTCAATTGGATTACAGGTCGACCAGGCGTCGCCTCGACACTAGTCGGAGCTCGAACGGTCGATCAACTTTTGGACAACATCGCCGCTCTCGAGTTCTCGATACCTGACGAGCACGTTGAAAGACTTGAAGAGGCCGGTCGCCCGGAGATCCACCACCCGTATGACATGCATCTTCCTGAAGTCAGGCGTTTCCTTCATGGTGGAACCATTGTCTCAAGATAGCTTACCTGCGGCTTGGACTACCATCGGGACTACCGCCTACGGTCGATCGCCCGCCGGAAGCCGTCGCCATGCACAGTGCGCGTAACTGGGGCAGGTTAGCTATATATCCCCATGAGAGGCTTGAGGAAATGCAAACACTTGTGACAGGCGGAGCCGGGTTCATCGGATCTCATCTAGTGGACGTCTTGATCTCACGCGGCCAACGCGTCATGGTCGTCGACGACCTGTCATCGGGAAGCCTCGCAAATATCTCGCAGCATCTGGGCGGAGGAAACCTCGACTTTGTCGAGGCGGATATCTGCTCCGAGCTACCCCTGGCTGGGCCGTTCGATGTGATATTTAACCTCGCGAGTTCTGCGTCACCGCGTTACTTCGTTGAGCGACCGTTAGAGACCCTGATGGTCGGCTCGATAGGAGTGCGCAACGTCATTGAACTTGCGGTTCAGACCAATGCACGCTTGATCCAGGCGTCGACCAGTGAGGTGTACGGAGAACCCGAGCAGCACCCGCAGACGGAGTCCTATTGGGGCAACGTCAATCCCATCGGCCCTCGCAGCGTATACGACGAGTCTAAACGTTACGCCGAGGCCATGATCGCCGCATACGTCAGGCTTGGGCGGCTCGATGCGGGCATCGTGCGCATCTTTAACACCTACGGTCCCCGACTGGCAGCTTCGGACGGCCGTGTGGTATCTAACTTCATCGATCAGTCGTTGCGGGGGTTACCGCTGAGCATTCATGGTGACGGCAGGCAGACGCGGAGTTTCTGTTACGTCGACGATCTGGTCCGAGCTCTGTTGATCTTCGCTCGACGACGAGAGCGCCTTGGACCGGTCAATCTCGGCAATCCACAGGAGCTCACCATACTGGAGCTAGCCAGAGCAGTTACCGAGCTAACCGGCGCGGAAGATGCGATTGTTCACCACCCACTTCCACAGGACGATCCAACACAGCGCAGGCCGGATATTTCGCGAGCCAGGGAGCTTCTGGGCTGGGAGCCGGAGGTTAGCCTCCGTGACGGTCTGAGCCGCACGATCGAATGGTTCCGCAGCGAGCTGGATGCGTCCCGCCGACAAGCGACGGAACTGGGCACTCAGGAGCAGGTCACCGAAGCAGGAGCTTAGTGCCATGTCCAATCGGATCATCTATGTTGCCCCTGACTTTCCGCAACCAATCGGAGGAGTCCGGGCGTCCTATCGACACGTCGAGTTGCTGACCAAGGCCGGATACGATGCAGCGGTCTGGCACTGCGGGGCGCAAGTGTCATTGGAGTGGTTCGGCGCCTCAGCACCCGTTCTTCGTGGCATGAGTTTGTCTCTAGACCGCACCGATCTACTCGTCCTTCCGGAGGCATTCGTGTTCGAGGGCGTCGACCCGGCTCCGGGGTGCAGGAAAGCCATCTATAACCAGAACCACTTCCTCACCTTCGTTAGCGTCTCACCTGACAGGTACCCCCGTTGGACGCCCCGGCCGGCTGTGTGGGTGTCATCGCTGATGATTCGACATGTTGTCGGACGGCTTCAGCCAGCGCTCGATTTCGCTAGCATCCACGACCTCCCTTACGTCATCGACCTGCAACTCTTTCGACCGGCCGAGACGCGACGGGCCAAGATTGCTTGGATGCCACGCAAGCGGCCCAACGAAGCCGCATTGATCCACGGCTTGCTCCTAGCCGATTCCCGGTTCGACGGTGTCACACTGTCCCCCATCGAGGGATTGAACGAGGTCCAGACCGCTTCGGAGCTCGGTACGACCTCTGTTTTCATTGGGCTCAGTAGAGAGGAAGGTTTCGGCCTGCCCATAGCTGAGGCATTGGCTGCTGGCTGCGTGGTGGTCGGCTATCCCAGCGGTGGAGGAGTCGAACTCTTCGACGCGCCCGGTACGTTGGCCTTGCCGGACTCGGACGTCCTCACGCTAGTGGATCAAGTGGCCGAGATCGTCGCCGATCCGCCGGCCGAACAGGATCGTTTCAAATCTCGGGCCTGGGTTGAACAGCACTACTCTGAATCACGTCTGCTCGATCGGCTGATAGGGGCCATCGACGCTGCGCGCGACATGCCTGGCGATGCGGGGGATGCAATCCATCCGTGGCCGCAGTTCCAGCGAATCCATGGGTTGACGGGTCAAACGGCAGCCTCCTGACCAGGCGTAGTCGCGGCTGGCGTGTTCGCGAGCCGTTCACGCTCCGACCTCAGGTAATGAGTCTCCTCCGAGAACAGTCGCCGCCCAAGCAGCACACCCGCAGCCGCCGTCCAGCTCAGGTACGGGGAGTTGCCGTAGCGTGAGTTCGGCAGCGTCACGGTCCCGTCGAGAACGTTGTACTTCTCCCACAACTTTCCAGTCTTCTCATGCTGTTCGACAACCGCGGCCAAGAAGCGAGACGCGATCCGCCGGGCAAAACGCGGGTAGCCGTACATGTCCAGGCCCTCGACAGCTGCGAGCTGCATACACGCCCACCCGGCCGGATACATCCACTGCAGCTGATCCAGGCCGCCTACGGCGTCCTTGGGAAGATCGGCTACTAAGTCAGCCGAGGACGGTTTGGGATGTGGGTCTCCGTACTTGTGGTCAGTCAGAGCTAGCCCGTAGCGACACTCGAGCAGCTTCAGGTTGTGTGCCAGATAGTACGCCTGCGGCGGCGTCGCTACACCAGCCCACATGGGCCAGTACGTACAGCCCGACACGTAGCTGAGCTGCGAGCCGGACACAAAGTCGTACTCTACGAACAAGCCGAACTTCTCGCTCCAGCAGTACTTGCGGATCAGTTCCGTCCGTGTCGATGCCTCGTCGGCGAACTCCGACGCTTCCGAGTCGCGGCCGAGCTCTCGTGCTATCAGTTCCAGCACCCGCGCATATCGCACCAAGGCACAGTTGGTTATCAACGGCACACAACGCCGGACGTCGCCGGTATAGATCGGGGTCCAGTCCAGCCCTGTCTCGGCCTCAGCTGCCATCTGTGGCGTCAGGCCCTGATCTCCGAGATCACGGTTGGTGGTCAGACCGATGGGAGTCTGGTGATGTGGCGCATTCCAATAGTCGCGGTACTCCCTCTTGAGCAGCGGGTATGCCTGAAACAAGATGTCAATGTCGCTGCTGGCCAAGTAGTAGCGCCAGATGCCGTCCGGGTACACGGGGGTCTGCGAACGGGTCACCCCCGAGTCGTTGTTCATGTTGGGCATGTAGCCGTACCGGTCCACCATGAACAGGTAGTTGCGGATGTGATCTCGCACCAGGTCAAGGCGACCGTGTGCTAGCAGAGCACGATCAACGAAGTAGGTGTCCCACGCGAACATCGGCTTGGCAGCGTCACCATCAACGTCAAAGGTTGTGACGAATGGAAATGGCAAGAATCGCATGCCAGTCCCCTGCGCGTCCGTGACCTCGTTCTCCGTGGCGTGCCGTAACTTGGCATCCCAGGCGCTCCGGACGTCGTCGTCGAGTTTCCTCCAGGCTTCCTGATCCGGCACAGGCAGATCAGGGTCCGACCCATCGCGCTTCGTAGTGGCGTCTCGATTGTCGTCAGCAGACAGGCTACCCACCGCTTCATCTCCCCTCAGAACGTCCTCCGGCAACAGCACACGCCAGGAGACTCGAACAGTCAGAACGGCCCCAACAAGGGCTTTCGCTAATCAAAAACGTAGGTTTAAGATGGAGGCTACGAAGGTCGTCGTACGGCGTCAAGAGCACCTCTGAGCGGCATGGCTCAACAGGGCTTCGGCGCAGACCGTATATGACGACGACAGGCCATTGTCTGGTCCACTCTACCCGCAGCAAGCGTGATTTGAAACTCCCTTCTCTATCGGAGAGCCACGTCGTCGCCTGACGGTACGCCGTGCCACCCAGACCACAAACGCACATCCCGACCGAAAGGATTGCGCATGGCGCAAATGGTGATCTTTCCGCGTCCGAGAGAAGCTCGGCTTGAAGACGTGGAGCTCGACTCGATGACGGCGGAGACCATCCGCATCCGGACCACGGTAAGCCTGGTCAGCACAGGAACCGAGACCATCCAATTCGCCGCAAGGTTCAAAGACGACAGCAAGTGGGCCGACTTCGTCACGTACCCGTATCGCCCGGGCTACTCGTGCGTCGGAGTGGTCGAGGAAATTGGCGCAGACGTGCGGAACGTCGCTGTCGGGGACCGCGTGGTGATCCGGGGACGCCACGCGTCGCATCATGTCACCGCAGAGCAGGGCGGCTACGGCTACACGCCCTTGCCTCCTGGGTTGGAAGGAGACCACGCCGCTTGGTTCGCGATGGCGAAGATCGCGTTCGTCGGGGCACTCGCGGCCGAAGTTTCACTCGGGAAGCGTGCATTGGTGATCGGGGCCGGCCCGATTGGGCAGATGGCGACGCGATGGGCCGCCGCGGCGGGCTGTGCGTCCGTCGTGACCGTCGATCCACTCGCCGAGCGCCTGCCATTGGCCGAAGCGGGCGGTGCGACCGGCACCGTGTGCGACATCGTCTCCGAGGGAGCGGATGCCATCGTCGAGGCGTTCAACGGACATCGACCCGAGATCGTCATCGACTCCACCGGGAACCCTGCCGTTCTGGCCGAGGCACTGAAGGTCGTCGACGATCACGGGCGGGTAGTCATTCTGGGCACCGCCACATCTGATACGGCTCAACAAGTCACGTCAGACATCCATTGGCGAGGGGTGACCGTTACGGGCGCTCACGATAGCCACACACTCGCTGTCCCGCGCTGGGACCGCGATCAGGAGATATTCCGGCTGTTTTTCCACCTGGCCGCATCCGGCCGTTTTCCCCTGGACGGGCTCACCACGCATCGGTTCTCCCCGGTCGAGTGCCAGGAGGCGTTTGAGTTGCTCGAGGATCAGCGAGGGAAGACCCTCGGCGTGATCTTCGATTGGACCGACGTCGATCCCTAACGAGCAAGCTCGATGACACGACCGAAGGCTTCAAGATCATCCTCAGTCACTGTGACGTAGGTGAAGCCGAAGCGCTCCCGATACTCGACAAGCTGATCGAGTATCTGGGGCGCTGTTCCTATCAAGACACTCGGCACGTTCAGCATCTGGTCAGCCGATAGGTTACGCAAGGCGGCCAGACGCTCGGCCTCCGCGCGGCGGTTGCCGGTCACGATGACGCGCCATACGTTGATGTTCAACTCCACGTCGTCATCGCGATCGCGCAATAGGTGGTGCACGTAGGCTGCCCGATCGGCGAGGCCGTCGCTGTCGATCAGATCGGGGATGTCATGGTCATGACGAGGAGCGAAGCCGCTGAAGCCGACGATGTCGGCGTGGCGAGCCGCCATCCCCAATACGCGGCGGCCGTGCCCGGCGAGGAGCAGCGGAGGCCCAGACGGTTGAGACGGTCGCGGCCGGAAATCCGGATCGGCGAGTAGCCGTCCAGTCTCAGCCACCAGCCGTTCGAGATGATCAACCCGCTGTGCCGGACTCGGCCGCGAGATCTGAGCAGTGTCGAAATCTATCTTGGCGTAGCCTGTTCCGATTCCAAGCTCGAACCGCCCTTCCGTCAACTGATCGAACCCAGCGGCATCGCGAGCGAGCAACGCCGGGTTGTAGAAGCCCGCATTGAGAACTGTCGTCGTCAACCGAGGTCGTTGGGTTACCTCGGCGGCCAACATGAGCGAAGGAAACGGAGCCATGAGGGTCAGATGATCGGCGACACCGATCACGTCATAACCGAGGTCCTCCGCCATACGGCACTTCTCGATAAGTGCCTTCCTCGACATGGAGGTCATCATGTACATGCCGAAACGGAACGGCCTGGTGCCTCGGTCAGTCGCTGAACTCATCGACGTGCCCTTCCGTTCGTCAGCATGGCACGATCCATGCTCCCCGCGCGATCCACCGGCTCACAGAAGCCGAGTTACGCCGTCCTGCAAGACAGAACATGACCTCATGACGAACAACGGCCACGTGGCAACAATCGAGACAGATCGCCGCAGAGCCGACAAGACGGGAAGGTCGTCAACGCATGTACGAAGTATCCGCACACCTTGAGGCGCTATTCACCGAACGAAGGGACAGCTCTGCCGATCCGATTGGCACCCAGGTATACGCTGCCGCGGAGCATCATGTGCCTGCTGTAGAGATCCTGTGGTGGCGCAACAAGGATCTAGAGCGTCTCTCCGCGGCGTTGACCCAAACCGGAATCGACCTCCAGACCATGGGTGTCGATCCGATCATCTCCCTGGTGGACCCAGCCTCACATGACTCGTTCATCACCGCTCTTGAACAGTCCGCGCAGGCTGCCCACAATCTCAACTGCCCGTATCTCGTCATCAGCGCCGGAGAGGTCCTTGATGACGCGACACGCCCTGTTCAGCACCAAGCGGTCGCCGATGTTCTCCACCGCGCGGTGCCCGTGCTTGAACCCACCGGGCGTACTCTCCTGCTGGAGAACCTGAACTCTCGCGTCGACCACGTCGGCACCTATCTTGACTCGACTGCCGAGTGCCTCGACATCGTCGACGAGGTGAACTCGCCCAGGGTCAAGGTGCTCTACGACCTCTACCACTCCATCACCATGGGAGAACGCCCCGAGCAGGTGCTCGACGGACGGGTCGACCGTGTAGCGCACGTTCAGATCGCCGACACCCCGGGCCGTCACGAGCCTGGGACCGGCACCATCGACTGGGCATCCGAGCTCACCACTCTTCGCAAGCTCGGCTACGAAGGACGGATCGGCCTGGAGTACATCCCGACCACGGAGACACCCCGCTCATTCGCCTACATCCGGTCGGTGATAGCTGACCTGGGCTAGATCACCGACTCCACGATTTTGACCGCGGCTGGGGCGCCGCCCTCCGCACGGACCAGCCGCCCCAGTTCCGCCGCGCGCTGGCCATGCACCGGATCCTTCACGGCCCGGCGCATGGCGACAGCGAGCCTCCTCGGGGACAGGTCCACCTGCGGAATGACCGCGGGGGCCACGCCGCTGGCACACATACGGCTCGCGAGGAAGCGCGTGGCCTCCTGGAACGGGCACACCACCTGCGGCCGGCCGGAGGCCAATGCCGATCCGATGGTTCCGCTGCCGCCGTGGTGCACGATCGCTGCCATCCGCGGGAAGAGCCAGTCGAACGGCGCCTGCTGCAGGACCAAGACATCAGTGCCAGGGCTGTCCAGCTCGATCCCACCCCATCCGGTCACCACCACCGCCCGCGCACCCGCCAGCCGGATCGCCTCGGCGACGATCTCACCGGTGCGGCGGGGGTTCAATCCCGCCATGCTGCCGAAACCGACATAGACGGGCGGCTCCCCCGCATCCAGAAAGGCGGTGAGTTGCCGCGGGGGCTGCCAATCCGCCGGCCTGGGCAGGAACCAGTACCCCGTCGTGTGCACCCAGTCGGGGTAGTCCAGCTCCGCCGGCAGCATGTGCCGGCTGAACGCGTGCAACACGGTGGACGGTGACCCGTCCGGCTGGCGCAGCACGTCGGCCTGGTGGCGCCGATACGGCAGGCCCAGTTTCCGCGTCCGCCACCGCCGCGTGCCGCCCATGAACCCCCACAGATACGGCCGGGACCACGCGTAAGACGCCCGATACAACGGCCGCGGCACCCGGTACAAGGACAACGGGTTCGGAAAGGCGCTGGTCGGCACCGTGTCCGGCACCAGGAACACCGGGATCGAGGGAATCCCTGCCCGCTCGGCGAGTTGGTTCCCCGGAACGGTCGACTGGTGGATCAGCACGTCGGCGCCGTCCGTGTCCAGCTCGGCCATCCGGTCGCGCGCCTGCTCCATCTCGCGCCGGTGCGCCCGCATCAGCTGGATCATCAGCTTCTTGCCGCGCAGCCCGCCGTAGTTGGTCTCCAGCGCCTCTCGCACCCGAGGGTCCTTCATGTAGTCACTGAACGTGTCCCCCAGGTGCTCGCACGGGATTCCGTACGGTTCGGCCAGCGATGCCGACGACCCCGACACCGCCAGCACCGCCTTGTGCCCGGCCGACTGGAATGCCCGTGCGAGCGCGACAAAGGGCTGTGTGTCTCCCCGAGAGCCGAACGACAGGATCAACACCTTCACGGGATGACCGGCCTGGTCTCGAACGGATGGACGGCCTCCCCGGCACCGCCCGGCCCGTCGAACGCGGTGCTGACAGCCTCCAGCAACGCCTTACGCTGATCCTGATCGGCGTAACGCGCCGCCACCCACTCGGCATAACTGGCGCGCTCACGCTCGGAGGGCTCGTTGCAGAGCAGCTCCGCCACCTTCTCGACGATCGCCAAAATGTCCGATTCGGCCACCGGATGGGCACCCGGGCATTCGAAGAGCTCGGCCCCTCCCCCGGCCGGATAGCCGACGACGGCGCAGCCGGCCGCCAGTGCCTCGGCCACCGGGAGGCCGAAACCCTCGTCGCGTCCCAGGGCGACGAAGACCGACGTGGTACCGAGCTCCGCCGCGGTCTGGCGCTCGGTCAGCCCTTCGATGGGCATCAGGGTCACGCCGGCCATCCGCTCGTCCGCGTCCAGCAGCGCGTGCAGCAGCGAGCCCTCGTTCGGTCGCTTGCGCGGCATCCAGGAGACCTTCCGTTCCTTCCGGGTAGGCCGGAACAGGCTGGTGTCGATCGACAGCGGGATGTACTCGACGCCGCTCACATGCAGCAGATCCTTCAACCGGAGCTGCGCATCGCGGTTGGCCAGCGACGACACCCAGACCGCCGGCCGTGGCCGCCAGACCGGATACTCGACCGGCGGAGCGCTGAAGAACGTGTAGAAGTGGTTCTGGTTGTAGATGACCTTCCGGCAGCCGGGCGCAGGGTCGATCCCGGACACCACCCACGGCTCCGGCACCACGAGCAGATCGTCATCGCCGAGCTCGAGCGTCGTCGACGAGATGGTCCGCACGGCGCTGCTGAACCAGTCATGGTTCAGGATCCGTTTGCGATACCAGGCATACGCACGGTAGCCCGCGTTGGACAGGATCTCGATATGCCGGTACAGCACACGCACACCGCCTGTAGGCACGGTGATATCGGGGATGGCGTAGATGACTCGGTGGTTCATGGGTGCCTCGTCATGCGTAGACCAACGACAGTGATTCGAGGATCCCGACGGCCGTCGACACGCCGTTCTCGGCCCGGATCTTGCGCCGCATCTCCTCGGCGTTGGCGGCCAGCCGCTCGTCGGTCACCGCCTGCCGGATGGCGGCCGCCAGGCTCTCCGGCGTCAGGTCGCGCCGGACCAGCGGCGGTGGTGCCACGCCGGTCGCGTGGGCACGCCAGCCGTTGAACCGCTGCCCCGGCTCCGCCGCCGGACACACCACCTGCGGCCGGCCCGCCGCGAGCGCCGTGCCGCTGGTGCCGCTGCCGCCGTGGTGGACGATGGCGGAGACCCGCGGAAACAGCCAATCGAACGACGCCTTGCCGACGTAGAACAGATGGCCCGTGGGATCCGCCCCCCGGTCGTCACCCAGGCCTGTGACGACGGCACGGACCCCAGCACGCCGCACGGCTTCGCCGACGATCGTGCGGGCCAGGGCGGGAGGCAGCCCCAGCAGGCTCCCGAAGCCGATGTAGACGGGCGGTTCATCCGCGCGAAGATAGTCGACCAGGTCACGCGGCGGAACCCACGCGGGCACCTCAGGAAGGAACCAGAATCCCGTGGTCCGGACCCAGTCCGGATAATCCGTCCCGGCCGGCAGAATGTGCCGGCTGAACGCATGCAGCACCGTGCTGTGTTCGTCTCCCGGCCAGCCGTATGGCGACGCGCTGGAGCCGGGCCGCCGGGGCCACCTGCCACCGTTTCCGACAAAGCCGCGGATCCACAGGTCCGTCGCACGGTACGACGCGCGGTTCAGCGCCCGTGGCAGCCGGAAAGGGAGGACCGGGTTGGTGAACGAGCTGGTGGGCACCCACGCCGGTTCCAGGCAGGCGGTGACGCACGGCACCCCGAGTTCCTCGGAGACCAGCCGTCCGGGGAGGATCGGATGCGACACGACCAGGTCCGCGCCGTAGCCGGGCATGGTCGCGATGTCGTCCAGCACGCGCGTCATCGCCTGCCGAAACCTGCCCATCAGCTGTACCAGCAGCTTCTTGCCGCGCAGACCTCGGTAGTTGCTCTCCAAGGCCCGGCGCACGAGGGGGTCCGTGGCCAGAACATCCCAGGTCTCGTGGGTTGGGACGAAGTGGATGTCGAACGGCGTGGTCAGATAGCCCGACGCGGCCGGCGCGGCGAGCACAGCGTCATGCCCGGCCGCGTTCAGCGCCGCAGCCAAGGCTACGAATGGTTGGACATCTCCACGGGATCCCTGGGTGAGTAACAGGATCTTCATATATCGGTCCCCTGCACGTGACGAGAATTGTCCAGAGCCAGTCAACACATCAGCACATCCATGCGGCTCCTGCGGTAAGTATCGGCTCGACCGTTCACCGAGCCATCCACAGACAATGTCTCATTCGATGGCGGTAATGAGCAGGGGGCTACTTCTGCGAGCGCATTCCGGTGCGCAAAGGTCCGCTTAGGATACGTCTCCCAAAGATTCTACGCAGGCCCGTTTACCGTGCGTGTCCCGTGCGTGTGCCGTGCGCACGTATGCGTGAGGAAAAACGCGGGCCACGCAACTATTCTTTCTCTAGTTCGTGGTAGATCCGGTAAAGTGTCCGATCCGAAGGAAACTCGATCCCCTCGGGCGCCGAGGCATCCCATATCTCTCGGGCCCGGCGGAAGACGACGGTTGCCGGGACGGGAGGTCCGTCGCGATACTCGTTCACGGCCGTCCGCATGGCTTCGACCACGGAAGGGTGACTCCGTCCGAAGCGGTGCGTCTCCCGGCGTTTGCGGCCGTCGACCATGGCCATCACGCCGTCGCGCTCATACCGTTGACGCCGTTTACGGACGCCGCTGGCCCCGATGCGTACGCCCAGGGCGTTGAGTTCTTCCGCCTTCATCCGCTCCCGCTGGGTCAACGGCACGGCGGCCGGATCAAAGCCGGGGCGCGGCGCGGTTCCGCGCGGGGCCTCCGGCGGCACACCGGTCCGCAGTTCCACCATGTGCCATTCCCACCACTGCGCCTGTTGCCACGGATCCTCGGGAAATGGGTCGCGCGAATTCACCGTGAGCTCATCTGTACGCGCACCCGTTCCGGCACGCCCGCGTTCTTGCCGACTAACATTGCCGCTATACATCCTTTCGCCGTACCGCTGTCCCCTTGATGAGCCATGAGTCCGACAGTGAAGCATGCCCGCGCACTCCCGCGTTAGCGGCGATGACACGGACCTCAAGAAATGAACAACTCACGCGGACTCACCATCGTTTCCCCGCTCATACAGCTCCCCGTTTTGCCAGTGCTCATTCCACTTTTTCAGCCACCCTTGCGTGACTGAAACGACAGCTTCACACAAACCCGCGCAGAAGGCAAGCGGCCCGCCAAACCGGACGCGGCGGACTATTCAATGACAGCCTCGATTCCCCGATATGCGCCGCCATCTCGATTGACAACTCGTAGAAACCGCAAGCGAATCCCCGCAACACTCCACATGACCGCCACACCGCGCGCGACGTCAACAATCGTGAGCTCTCTGACCTCGGCCGGGCGAAGCCAGGCGAATCCCGACGCCAGACGACACACGCCGTGCGCGCTGCCGACCTCCGCTGCTCATTTCGAGCCTATGTACATCACTACCTGGGATGTAACGATTTTCGCATAACTATTTTAGTCAGACCAAAACAGCTCTGATGAAATTCGCATGTGGTCAATATCCGACGGTCAGAGTACGAGCGGTTGCGTCAAGCGCTACGTGAGATCCGCGAGGAGCGCCGATTGAGCCAGTTCGACGTGGCGCACCGGCTGGAACACAGGATCAAGCAGGAGCAGATCAGCCGCTACGAACGCGGCGAGCGCCGGCTGGACGTCGTCGAACTGCTCGACATATGCCGGGCGCTCGAGGTCTGGCTCGGTGAGGTGCTCGATCGCGCCAATCTCGACTGGCGGCAGGGCGGCCCAGAAGGGAAGCCCGGCTACGAGGCCACGCCGAGGCACAAGCCGAGAAGGTAGGTGCCGTAACCGGACTTCTCCAGATCCCGGCCGCGCGCCTCCAGCTGGTGGTCTCGGATCAGCCCGAGCCGCCAGGCCACCTCTTCGGGGCAGCCCACCTTCTCACCGTGGCGCATCTCGATCACGCGCACATACTCTCCGGCAGCCATCAGGCTCTCGAACGTGCCCGTGTCCAGCCACGCCGTCCCCCGCGGCAACACCTCCACCCGGAGCGCACCGGCTCGCAGGTAGGCCATGTTCACGTCGGTGATCTCCAGCTCGCCTCGCGCCGACGGGCGCAGTCCACGGGCGATCTCGATCACGTCGTTGTCGTAGAAATACAGCCCGGGGATCGCATAGCTGCTCCGCGGCCGGGCCGGCTTCTCCTCCAAGGACACCGCCCGGCCATCGGCGTCGAACTCGACCACGCCATACGCGGACGGATTGGCCACGTGATAGGCGAAGATCACCCCGCCGTCCGGGTCGGCGTGCTTGGCCAGCTGCAGGCCGAGCCCCGGGCCGTAGAAGATGTTGTCGCCCAGCACCAGCGCCACCGAGTCACCGCCGATGTGCCCGGCGCCGATCAGGAACGCCTGGGCGAGGCCTTCCGGCTTCGGCTGGGCAGCGTAGGTGATGCTGACGCCGAACGCCGAGCCGTCCCCCAGCAGCCTGTGGAACGCGTCGGTGTCGTGCGGCGTGGTGATCACCAGGATGTCCGTCACGCCGGCCAGCATCAATGTGGTCAGCGGGTAATAGATCATCGGCTTGTCATAGACCGGCATCAGCTGTTTGCTGACCGGAATCGTCAGCGGGAACAGCCGCGAGCCGGTACCGCCGGCCAGAATGATTCCCTTCACCACACACCTCTCCTGCTGCGACCGTGCCCACGCTAGGCAGACAGTCGCCAGAAAGCAGGAGGGACCGATTGCGCCCTACCCTTTTCACCACCCCGGCTCGGGCGTCGGCCGCGCCGGGCGCAGACGGGCGCCGCCGGCGGACGACGCGTGGCCGCCGGCGAGATAGTAACGGGGGAACTACCTCGCCGACGGCCACTGTCCCTTTCCCCACCCCGCACAAGGCGGCCGTGCGTCGTGCCGCGAGGCGCTGAGCGCACACTCACGACACGACATCCCCACACACGCAACGGAGAAAAACTTCCGTTTTGTATTGCGTCTTGAAGTATGCCGGGACAGGGCCGACGTGTAAAGACCCGGAGCCGCATCTTTCGCACCCATCTTCCGGCATGCGAACGTCGGTGGAATCGAGCACCACGACCGCAAGCAGCGCGCAACAGGCCACCATGACCAGCGACGGGAAACCGGATCGCCCCTCCCGCGGCAAGAGCACCGCGGTGCACCGAAGTAGACACGGTACGAGCTTCGCAATCCGGTCTCTCAAACCGGCCCTAAACCGTTGTACACTCACGAAACCTAAGATCCGGCACGCGATACGAAGGAGCCGATGCTATGGCGACCGGCCGAAACAGCCGACGGACCAGCCCGGCCGATGACGCGGACGATTTGGCCAACGACGAACAATTCGACATGGACGGTGCGCCGCACCCTGCAACCGCTTCCCCGGAGCTGGCCCGGAAATACACGAACCGCTCGGTGGAGCGCGTCATCAAGATGCTGAACCTGCTGCAGGAGTCGGTGCAGGGCCTCTCGCTGGCGAACATCAGCACGTCGATCGACATGGCCAAGCCAACCGCGTTCCGATACCTCTGGACGCTCGAGTCGGCCGAGTACGTCGAACGTGACGCGGACGGCTTTTACCGGCTCGGCCTCGGTTTCGTCGGCCTCCAGTCCCGCGGCCTGCAGGTACTGCACGAGCGCTCGCGACCATGGCTGGAGAAGCTACGCGACGAGACGGGCGAGTCCGCCAACCTGGGCGTGCTTCAGGGCAACTCGATCGTCTACGTCGAGACGGTGGCCAGCCGCCGCGCGGTCCGCATGGAGAGCGCGCCCGGCAGCCGGGACCCGATCCACTGCACGGCGCTGGGCAAGGCGATCACTTCGGAGCTTCCGGACTCCCGCGTCCGCGAGCTGCTGGAGCACACCGAACTCGAGCAGCGGACGTCGAACACGATTGCCTCTGTGCAGGGCTTCCTGGACGAGCTCGGCAAGGTGCGGGACCGCGGCTACGGCACCGACGACAAGGAGAACGACGTCGACGGCCGCAGCGTGGCGGTGCCGATCCGTGGCACCCACATTCCCGCCGCGCTCAGCATCAGCGCGCCGGCCAGCCGCCTGACGATCAAGGAGATGAAGACGATCGCCGGTGCGCTGACCGACGTGGCGAACCGCCTGGCGGCGCCTTCTCAGTAGACCGCGACGCCCTCGTCCGGCGTTCGCTGCCGGACCAACCTGTCAGGTGCCCATTGCCGGACGAGGCCGAGGCTGGCGTCCCGCAGCGTGGGGTCGTTCAGGTCGACGACGTGTACGCCCTTCCAGTGGAAGAACCCGACCGACTCCAGCAGATCCGACAGGCGGGTGCACGCGAACTCTGCCGCTACCGGGTCGACCGACCCGATCGGCAGGCACGACGGCGCGATGCGGCACACCGCTAGCCTCGCGGTACGGGCGAACCGATCGAGCGCGGCGGCGATCAACGGACCGGCCAATCCGTGCCCGCGCCACTCCGGCGCCAGTTCGAACCAGCGGATGATCACCATCCGCGGCACGCCCGGGGTGATACAGGTATCCAGCTCCGGCACGAGCACGCCATCGGCGAGATCGATCACCGACTCGGCGATGTACTCCAACGGTCCCTGCTCCGGCTCGATCTCATCGAGCAGGTTGCGGTCCCGATCCAGGTCCGCGACCACCAGGGACATTCCGCCCACGTGCCGATGCCGCGGCGAGCAGGCCTCGTAGTCCCAGACATCGGCCGACACCTCCCAATGCTCGAGGACGTCGTCGTCATCCCCTGCCTGCCACCACAGTGCGCTGTTCGTGATGGAAAGCTCGATTGAGAGCGGGTTCGCGGGAAGTCCACGCATCACGGTCACCTCATCGGCTAAGAGCGAAATGTTCGACAGGATCCTCCGGCCGCCTCCGCCGCGGCCTCCCGTCACAGCAGGACAGGAAACGAAGTGCCTGCGTACCTGGCACGACCGGGGAATGCCCCAAAGGCGTCCGTGCTTGAGTCGCACGATGACCGGAGGATCCGCCTTAACTCACCGAGTGGAGATGCGTCCCATACCATCCGATCCGATGACACCATTGTCCACAACTTGCGGCTACGCGCAAGCGAAAATGATCTTCAGGTGCGCTACTTGTAACCGCCTCCTCACACGATCGTGACATATATCGGGTATTGCGTAACGCCCGTTTCTCCGTACTCTAGACAGTCAAAAGTATCGTTTCAATCGACACGCGGAGTGGGCATGAACACCATGTACCGGTCGATCCTGAACGTCGACCCAGACGAACCGCTGATCGATACCGTCGCCGAACACCTGCATCGGTGGATCGCGACCAAGAGCGTTCATGTCCCCTCGGAAGCGCCAGGGCGCTACCTGCTCAGCCCGGAGGACATGATCACCGTCCTGCGCGAGAACGTCGACGGTAAGCGCGTCTTCCGCTGGCATCGGGAGCGGCCGTTCGACCGCCGCGATCCAGAACTCATGACGACGACGGTCACCGCGGTCGAGGATCCAGACGGCCGCGGATGGCTGTGGACCCAGGTGCAGCCACCGTCGTCACACAGCCGCACGCCGCGCGGCAAGGGCTTCATGTGCGTGCCCAGCTTTGTGCGCAGCATGCTCGGCTCGCTCGCCTGCTTCGACGGCCAGACACCGATACTGGCCGACCCGCAGTGGATCTCCACCGGACATCTGCCCGACCTGATGGATTTCCTCGCCGACGACACGCGGCGCGGCCCGATTCTGGTGGTCAGCCCGAGTATCACCGGGCCCAGCGCCATCGAAGGGGCCACCGCGCTGACCTTCCGGGAGCTGATCGGCATCGGCACGATGTTCCTGCTCGAGGAAGATGCCGAGGAGGACTTCAACACGATGATGGGGCCCGACCACGCGCTGCTCCCCGGCACGATCCGCACCTACGCCCCCGGCGTCAACCTGGACGAGCCCGACGACCCCGCCCGCCACCCCACGCTGGGCCGGCGGCGCATCGAGACCAAGAGCGTCGGTCAGCTCGCCTACCTTCTCGGGCTGTGCCAGCGCAGGCTCACCTGCTCGGCCCCCATCCCGCCGTACCTGGACGAGATCGACCAGGCACTGATGGATGCCGAGAGCCGGATGGAACAGACCGTGGCCTCCGTCCATCTCTTCCCCACACCGAACGGTCGCGTCCCCGGACAGCGCACCGGCAGGCCGCACGGCCCGGGAGTCCCGTCCGCACCGACGCTCACCGCCCGGGATGCGCGGGCCCGGCTCCGGCCCGGCGGGCACTACCCGCCGTTCCTGCGGGTCCTCGACGAGCCGATCCCGTTCCACCACGACGACGAGCGGACGATCGAAGACCTGCACGCCGAGAACGACATGATCCGGCGGCAGATCGAGATGTTCACAACCATGGTCCAGGCGTACGAGCAGTGCCAGACCAATATCCGGGAAGCAGTGGAGACGTTTGGCGAGCAGATGCGGAGGCTCCGCAGTCAGATCGACAATGTGGCGTCCGGCGGTGGCAGCGCGTCAGGGTAGCGGCCGCGTGCCCGGACCCCGGCCCGACGTCTGCCTCCGCCCGGATGCGGAGCGAATCCACCGACTTCCTGTACCAGAGGTATACGACCGGAGCCGAGATCAATTCGTCCACAGTTGTCGGCAATGACCCCGTGGCCCGGGACAGCACGGGCGGGCAGTGCTAACGTCGTCCTCACCACGGTCGATCATGTGGCGCCGCAGGTGACATTAGCTATTAGCAACTATCGCGGGCCGCGGGTATCGACGATCACGATCCATAGCTATGGCGTTCCAGTCCACCAGGCCCATGGTGCGGTGGACAGACGTGTCGGTTGCCGCCAGCGCGCGGTGACCGGCACGTCGTTGGGCTCATGCAGGCCCACCATCTCCTTGTGGCTCCGCTCTGGCCACAACACACGAGTGCGGTCCGCCGTCGGTGGCGTCGATCGACGCCGCCATGCTCCATCCTCGACCACTACCGATCCAACGACAGCAAGGGGGCTGCTCGTGGGTGCAACGGGCATTGACCACCGCGTTCGGCTCGGCGTCATCGGCGCCGGCAAGCATGCCATGGAGAGGATCTATCCCTGCCTGCCCTACCTTCCGGTGGACCTCGCCGCCGTGTGCGACCTGGACGAATCGCGTGCGCGGCATATGGCCCGCGCCTTCGCCGGGGAAGAGGTCTACACCGATCACCGCAAGATGCTCAGCGGGATCGAGGTCACCATCGACGCGGTCTTGATCTGCACCGGCCACGCGTCGCAACCGGCCCTGGCCATCGACGCGATGGAGGCCGGCTATCCCGTCTGGACCGAGGCTCCGCCCGGCCCGTCCGCCGCGCACGCCACCGCGATGCTGGAGACGAGCCGGCGGACCGGCCAGATCTGCATGACCGGGTTCGCCAAGCGGTTCGCGCCCGTCTACCAGCGGGTGCGTACGGCGATCGCGTCGCCCGAGTTCGGCACACCGAGCATGCTCGGCATCGACTGGTCGTTCGGGAAGCCGGCCAAAGAATGGCAGGAGTCGTTCGTTCTGGTCTTCGGCATCCACATGATCGACATGGCGCGTTACATGTTCGGCGAAGTCGATCAGGTCTTCACGCGCGAGCGCGACGGCCACTCGTTTGCGACGACGCTCTCCTTCGCCGACGGCGCGATCGGCACGCTGACCATGACCGCCAACCGGGGGCAGCACGTGACCGAAGAGGTCGAGTTGGCCGGGCACTACGGCCAATACATCAAGATCGACAGCTCCGGGCGGATGATCCGCTACCACGGTGGTGATGTGGTCGAGTTCTACGACCGCCCGCTGTCCATGCAGGACAGCCTGCGAGATCTCGGCTATCTGGGACAGCTCACCGAGTTCGTCGGTGCGGTGCGAGAGGAGCGCGCGCCGGCAACGTCGACCATCGAATGTGCCTGCCGGACGATGCGCCTGCACGACGCCATCATCCGCTCCGCGCGGGAACGGCACGCCGTTGACGTCAGCGACGGATGACGACGGCGAACTCGGTACTGCGGCGGCCAGGATTCAATCCCACACGGCCGCGAACCGAACGGCCCGGGGCGGCCCCGTGCACCATCCCTTCCTCTACCGGCACCATCACGTGGGCTTGCACAGGTTGAGGAAACCGTCGGCACTCCGGGCGTCTCCCGGATAGGACTATTCAGGCGAACCGTCGGTGTTTTTCCGGGTCATCAGGTCCGCGACTCCGCCCAGGCCGTGTTCGCTGAGCCTCTCGGCGAGCCGGAACGGGGTGATGTGTTCGCGATACCACGGGCCACCGAACAAGCTGCGCCGATCATCGGGCGTCGTCGTCCCGCCGTGTGCGCCCTCGCCGCGCATCAACCTCACCATCAACCCGGCCAGGCTAGGCACCAGCGCGACCGTGACGCCGTCGAAGGTCATCCGCACCTCCGAGCCATCGACGATGACCTCACGGCTCGTCAGCGACGCGATCTCCTCGGTGCGCCGGCCATACAGCAACACCAAGCAGGCCGCCACCCGGTCGGCGACATCCAGCCCCTCGTCGTCCAGGAACCTGTCCACCATGTTCCAGTAGCGCTCCACGTCGTCGTCGAGGCGTAGCAGATCCTCGGCCGTCGGGACACGCACCCGGACGCAATAACCCTGCGTGCCCGCCCACATCACGAAGCTGGCGACGTCGTTCGCCTGCGATCCGCGGCGCAGCCACTCGTTGACGTGCATCTGGCGCAGCTCATGCAGCCCGAGGCCGCGGTGCTCCAGCCAGACCAGGAAGTCAACCGCTCCCCTGACCTTGCGCTTCGCGCGGACCGTGCCGAGCTGGCGGGTTGCGGCCTCGTCCGCGGCGGCCACGTTCGGCCCGACGTGATTCGACCAGAACTCCTTCACCGTCTGCCGGTTCCGGGCATCGCGGACGGTGCGCAGATGCCGAAAGACCCATCGTCTGACCCGCTCCAGCCCTTCGTCCCGGCGTTCCAGCACACCGCCTCTGACCAGCATGTACCGGACGTAATCGGCGGCGTCGTGCTCCTGGTAGGAATCCAGCACGCCGTGTGTCACCGGAGCGACACTCGTCGCCACATCGGTCAGGATCCGCGGAGTCGCGCCCTCGCGAAGCCAACGTTCCGTCATCCGCGGGTTCGGCGCGGCGCAGATCGCCTCGTACACGCGAGACCAGCGCTCCGGTATCTCCGGTGTGTCCGGCGCGATCAGCTCCTTGGCCCGCACCTTCAACCCACAGCGATCGCACGGGCCGCGCTCGTCGGCGTCGACCTTCATGCCGCACCTGGCGCATCTGCCGTTCGCCGACCGGCCGTCGTCGGTGCTGCCCAGCGAGCCGTCCCGGTCCGCGTTCTGCCCCGGCGAGCCATCCCGCGCCGCGTCGTCGCTCATCGACTTGTCCCTGGCAGAGCCTCGGTTGGCCGAGGAGCCACGGGAGCCGTCCTCGCCGGCCCGGCCCTTGGGCTGGCGCGGCGTCGGCTCGCCCTCGGCGTATCTGTCCATATACTCCGTGCACGCATTGAACTTCTCATCTCGACAGACGCGGCAAACCTGGCCAGGCCTGTCCAACGGGTGTCCCTTCGGGCACCGGTACCTATGGCGTCCCATGATCACCTACCGTGAGCGCGGAGTACGCAAGAGTGTGTCATACGGGCGCTCGCCATACCTCTGCCGGTACAACGTCACGAAGCGACCGTAGTGTTTGAACCCGTAGTGCACGGCTACCTGTCCCACCGTCACCTCACCTCGGGACGCCGCGAGCAAGGCGTCATATACCCGATCAAGCCTAACGTTGGTGAGGTACGCCTTGGGCGACAGCCCGACGTGTTGCTTGAATTGAGCCTGAAGCGCCCGTGGACTGATAGCGGCGAATTGTGCAAGGCTGCTCGTCGTGTGTTCCCACTCCGGATTATTGTCGACAATCTGCAACACCTTGCGCAGATACAGTGGGTAGCCTGACACGGCATCCAGCGCCACTCCATTCCGATCGACGTTTCCCGGCTCGTCACCTTTGATGAGATAACTCGTGTGGTTGTGCGGCTGCACCCGCAACAACGTGGACATCAACTGACGCTCGAACGCTACCGCCTCGTGCTGCTCCTCGACCAGTGCTCCCGGACGGTCAAGTTCTTCGGTGAGCAACGTCCACCAGCGCAGCCAACTCAGCCCGCGCCCGCTGGCGACATCCATGACCGGCTGGATGCGAAACGGTTCGCGCAACGGTCCGCGTATCACGTCCATTAATCGAGACTCAACCGCATCCAGCTCCATGCGCAGGACCGACATGCGGCAGTCGGGGCTCCAGCGCATCATGAGCCGGTCCGTGTCGCAGGTGATGACCGCCCGGCCGGGCGTCAGGTCGAGATCTTCAACACCCAGCCGGATCCGTGCGTGCCCGGCCATCGGTCGCTGGATGATCAACACCCGTTGATCGGTGTCCACCGTCATCTCGGCGGGACAACCGAACTGAATATAACTCAGTAACAGATTGTGGATCCGGTGCCAATGAACCCGCGGCCGTGCCGCACTGTCACAACCTTTCAACTCCAGCAGGTGCCAGCCGAGGACACCGTGCAGCGTTTCAGCAATACCTTGAGTTCCCACACCCCGAAAGACCTCATACCGCCCCAGCGGTAAGGGTGACATATATTCCACCGGGCACGTCGCCTCCCACACTTATCTCCACGCCCCTGACGCACCAATCTTCGATGAGTTGCCCGACCGGCGCAAGTGTCAGTATGTAGCTCTTCCTCCCGCACCCGAAGGGCAACGCGTGCGCTTATCGGAAGAGAGCACCGGCATTCATCGCATGACCTGGCCAGTATTGAGGCAGGCAGGCCTGTGAATAGCTGCGTCGGCGTCCCCACCGGCGAAACTCGCCCCCTCCGTTCAGGACTTGTACTCACACGGAATTCGATATCTGTACCGAGCAAACGGTCCGTTTGCTACTGTTCGCCATCTGGCGCCTCCGTGGATGGCGCGTGCGGCGGCGGAGTGGCCCCGGCGCTCTCCGGCGTGTCCGCCACACTCTGCCGTTGCCGCGGTATCGGCGTTCCCGACTCAGCAGCCGACGCCACCACCTGGCCGTTGGGGCGGGGCGGGCGGTACAGAGCCTGTGCGGGCCGCTCGTTGAACCGCTGGCTGTACATCGTGGAGAAATGCCCGTAGTGCCGGAACCCCCAGCGTTGGGCGATGCGGTCCGCCGTGACCTCGCCCGGCGACGCCGCCAGCAGGTCGGTTCGCACACGCTCCAGACGGACCGTGCGCAGGTGTGCCTTCGGCGTGGTCTCCAGATGCCGCTTGAACCGGTACTGCAATGCTCGCTGGCTGATCGAAGCGTACCTGGCCATGCTTGCCGTGGTGTGCTCATACTCCGGGTGCGCCTCGATCAACTCCAGCACCTTGTGCAGGTACGCAGGCGCCAGCGACAACGGCTCTGTCTCGTCGTGCGAATCTTGCCGCGGCCGCCGGGGTGCCTTGTCACGTTTGCGACGTGCGGCCGCATCGTCGTCTCCGGGCGTCGCCTTGTCATCGTGCGTGGCCACGTTTCCCGTCCTTTCGTCAGATCTCCCCTTGTGCGATCTCAGCGCGCTCATCGACGAGAGCGGCGGAGACCATGTGGTGATGCTCAGGCTCGCGGCCGGCCAGCGTGAGTGCCGCGGTCATGAATGCCGCCGACGCGGTAGGTCGACATGTGGCGGTCGACGCGACGCCGCGGGTCGTCATGCCGCCGGTCGTCATTGTGAAACGCCGAGTCATGGTGACATGCCGACGGCAGCGCGACACCGGATCCCGGCATCGTGGCAAGACCAAGCGCGCCAGAACGCCGGTAGACGTCTGGCACGGGGTATCGCGGTCCGTCGCCTGGTGAGGCTTGTCGCGGTGCAGCGAAGCCGGAAGCAGAAATGTCTAAGATCGATACTCGCCGTCAGCGCGACCTGTCGAATGTTCATCGGTCACGTAACCACCCATCCCCTCACGGGCCTGATCTACCCCATCGGGCCCTGTTCGGTTGACTCCGCCCTTAAGCGAACAATCCTTGCCCCACAAGACGGTCCAAGCAATCACAAACGCGCACATTTCCGTCCCTCACGCGAATGAACCGCGGTACGTGTGCCGGGTCCGCCGGGGTTCGGATGTCTGGTGGCAGTTCGGGGCCGCCGTCCCTCGGAACCGGACCGCCGTCGCTCGGAGCCCCGGCCCGCCGCCGCTCGCGAACGGGACGGTTGTCCCTTCGAGCCCGGGCCGCGATGCTCCGGATGCGTAGGCATCGGGTGCTCAGGCCAAGTGGCTGACGCGCTGCGGCTGCAACACGGCCGCCAGATCCGTCGCAAGCCGGCGACCTTCCGCGGGTTCCAACGTCGCGGTCGTGACCCGGACGAAGCTCTCCGAGCGGATACGATGCAACTCCCCCGCGCGCAGCCGCCAGCCGCGCGCCTGCATCTCCTGGATCACCGGCGCCTCCTGCGGCACCGGAATCTGGACGTTGAACCCCGTGCGGCCGTGCGCGACGATCCCCTGCTCGGCTAGGCACGCGAGAAACGCATCCTGCCGTTCTTGATACGTCGCCGCGGCGCGTTCGACGTCCGCCCGCACGCGCTCATCGCGCCACAGCTGAACCACGGCGTGCTGCAGAATATGGCTGACCCAGCCGGCGCCCAGCATCTGCCGCCCGGCCACCCGGTTGACCGTGCGCCGGTCTCCGGTGACGAACCCGAGGCGCAGATCCGGGCCGAGATGCTTGCTCACCGAGCGGACCACCGCCCACGTACGACGGCCGGCGCACACGGAAGCGTACGGCACCGAGCTCAACCGCCACGCGTGGTCGTCCTCCACGACGGCGACCTCGGGATAGTCCGCCAGCACCCGCCGAAGCCGCGCCGCCCGTCGCTGGTCGATGGCGGCGCCGGTCGGGTTCTGCGCGCGGGGCGTCACGACGACAGCAGCCGGGCGTTGCCGCAGGGCCTCGTTGAAGTCGGCCGGAAGTGGGCCGGCGTCGTCCATGCGGACACCGATCGGCTCCAGTCCCATCGCCTGCACCAGATCCAGGATGCCGGCGTGCCCAGGATCCTCGACGACGACGCGGTCGCCGATCCGGGTCCACGCCGACATGAGCCGCTCGATGCCGTCCAGCGCGCTGGCGACCAGGCAGATATCCCCCACCGCGCCGCCCGATGCTGCCGCCGATGCCGCAGCCGGGCGGTGACCGTCGCCATTGCTCTCGGCCGCACCGGGCGAGGCCCCGTCGCCGTCGCTCTCGGCCACGCCGGGCGAGCCCACGTCGTCGGCGCCGAGCTGCGCGAACACGTCGGCGAACGCGGAACGCACGATCTCCACCAGCGCGGGCAGGATGGTCGCCTCGCCGTACAGGTAATGCCGGACCTCGACGCTGTTCAGCGCAGCTTGGACGTCCGGCAGCAACCGCGGGTCCGGATTTCCGTCGCTGACGTCGCGCAGGCCGCTGAGTTCGCCGGCAGCATCGGCGCCGCCGTCACCCGGCTGCCCGGCCGGTCCGCCGCCGGAAGGCCCGTGGTGGGCTCGGCCGCGCGCGTCGTCGGCGGCGGCATATTCGGCGTACCCGGAGATCGCACCGTCCGGCGGCAGCGGGCCTTCGTACCAGGAAGCACCGGAGCGTGCGGCCTGGGCCGCTGCGGTGGAGACGGGCGGGTGTGTGCCGATGCGGGTGTCGCGGCCGGCCTCGCTGGTCACCATGCCGCGCAGCCGCAGGTCACGGTAGGCGGTGGCGACGGTCGACGGGCTCACGCCCAGCCGGGAGGCCAGCCCTCTGACCGACGGCAGTGCCTGCCGGGGACGCAGCACGCCGAGCTCCACACCGGTCTCGATACTCTCCGCGATCTCCCGGGATGTTCGGCCGGTGATCGGTAAGTCCTCGTTCAGCCGTCTGACTCGCCCCATCGTCGTGCCCTCCGCCCGCTGTCGTCGACGTCCACCACGTCGCTCACTGCCGCGCCCGGCTATAACTGTACTGGTACAGATATCTGAACCCACCCTGTGCGCACGTACCGATCCCCTCGTCGCGTCGGGACCCACCGGTTCCCGCGCCCCGGCACCGTCGTCACGGATGTCTCTCGCATACGTCGAGAAGCTCCGGACACTCCTTGCGCAACCTCTAGCAACCACAGGCACTGCCGCCCGACTGGTGAAGAACTCGGGTACGCGTCGATCGTGTCGCGTCGCGGCATCATGCCGACATACACGTTAATCCACATTCGTGCCGATGACGACCGGTTGGCGGCGAAAACTTCCAGCCCGCCGGCGCGAAACATTCGCGCGGCGGGAACCGGACGGTCAGGCCCGGGCGATGACCAGGAACTCGCCGTCCGGGTGGCCGATCGGGTCGCGGTTCCAGCCGCCGTAGATCTGCTCGACGTCGAAGCCGGCGGCGTCGAGCGATGCGCGCAACTCCTGCTCTGTGCGGAACCGCAACGTCGCCACGCTCAACAGTTCCTCGCCGTCCGGGAACAGGAAGTGCATCGTCGAGTCGACAGCACCGTCGCGCACCAGCTCGGCGTCGGTCCAGATCGCGACCTCGCGGCCGTCGGGCAAGGTCGCCGTGCGGCGAGAGTTAACCGGGTTCCAGTCCTCCCACGTGCGAGCGCGCGGGTCGCGGGTGTCGAACACGAGGCGCCCGCCCGGCACCAGGGCACGCTTGAGGTCGCCGAGGACGCCCGCCCACTCGTCGTCGTCGACCATGAACTGCGCGACGTGGGCGGACATGACGGCGACGTCGAACGAGGAGTCCGGCAGGACCGAGGAGGTGCCTTCGATCCAGCTCACCCGTTCCGCTCCAGGCTTGGCGCGGGCGGCCGCCAGCGACGCGGCCGCCGGATCGACACCGGTGACGGTATGCCCGGCGTGCGCCAAGGCGAGCGTCAGGCGGCCGGTCCCGCATCCGAGATCCAGCACCCGGGACCCGGGTGTCTCGTTGACGACGGATAAGAAGAAGTCGTCGTCGCGCGCCCAGCCGAACTGGGCGTCGTAGAGGGGCACGAGGCGGGGATCGTTGAACTCGGCGACAGACACATCGTGGACCCTAGCCGCGCTGCGCCGCGCCGTCGATCGAATTTCATACGCGTAGCCGAGCACTATGGTGGGCGAATTCTCGAGGGTGAACATACCCACGGCCGCCAGTGAAGTGGCGCTGATCGAGGCGTGAGCGGCGGCTCGGCGTCTCTACTCGAAAGAAGCATACGTTGCGGTCGTGATCACGACCGCAACGCATGCTTGTTACACCGACTACCACTCACCACCTGGCAGGACACCACACTCCGCGCTCAAGCAAGCGGTCTACGGTCAACGCACTCCGCCATCAGCACTTCGGCGGAGTATCGCAAGCGCCTGATGTCGTAGCGCTACAAGCATGTGTTGCTGTGCCATTGCAAGCATTCGATGTTGTGGGATCACAAGCATTCGATGTCGTGCAGCTCCAAGCATCCACTGCATCGCCGCAGGCAGCAGCACGATGAACCCTCGCCGCACCTGCACCTGGGCCGCCCGAAGAGATGACACTCAACCGAACGACATGGCGGTCGCGATCACGACCGCAACGCATGCTCGTTCACGGGCACGCGGTCACGGCGCGCTGAGAAGATCGCGATCGCCAGGCCCACCAGGGTGAGTGCGGCGCCGACCAGGCTGATGGAGCGTAGCCCGAGCGCGTTACTATCGATGACCCGCCCGCCCAGCCAGCTGGCCAGAGCCGCAGCCACCTGGAAGCCGGATGCGTTGACGGCGACCGCGAGCGTGGGTGCGGCGGTAGCAGTGGAGATGACATGCGTCTGCATGCCCGGAATGATCGCGAACGCCAGCGCACCGACGACGAAGGTCAGCGCTACGGCAAGCACCTGCACGCCACTGACCGCCCAGAACACGACGAGGATGGCGGCGAGGACGGTCAGCAGGCCGACCAGTGACGGCATCAGTGCCCGGTCCGCGAGCCAGCCACCGAGGAAATTCCCGACCACGGCGCCCGCGCCGTACACGAGCAACAGGACCGGGACCGCGCCCGAACCGAATCCGCTGACGTCGGTAAGCAGCGGCGCGAGGTAGGTGAAGACGGTGATGATGCCGACGTTGCCGGCGGCGGTGAGCAAGATGGCGAGTTGGACGTCGCGGTTGAGCAGGATGCGCAGCTCGGAGGCGACGGAGCCAGTTGACGTCGGCGGCTGATCAGGCAGGAAGCGCAGGATCAGGAGCAATCCGACGGTGCTGACGGCCGCGATCGCGACGAACGTGGCGCGCCAGCCGAGATTCTGCCCGACGAACGTGCCCAGCGGCGTGCCCAGGATGATCCCGAGATTCATACCGAGCGTCAGTTTCGCCACGGTGGAGGCTTGCCTGCCGGCCGGCGCCATCGAGACGGCCGTGGTGATGGCGACCGCGAAGAACGTCGCGACAACCAGGCCCGCAACGAAGCGGGTGGCGAGGAGAACCGCGTAGTTGGGGGCGAGCGAGGAGCCGAGGTTCGCGATCACCGAGACGGCGACAAGGCCGGTGGTGACGCGCTTGCGTCCGATGCGCGCGGTGGCGACGGTGACCGTCGGCCCGCCGGCGATCATGCCGAGCGCGTAGGCCGTGACGAGGATGCCAGCCGCCGAGATCGACACGTGGAGGTCGTCGGCGACCTCCGGGAGGATACCGACGATCACGAATTCCCCGGTGGTGAGGCTGAACACCACCAGCATGAGCGAGAAGACAGAAATGGGCATGGCGAAGTGGTCCTATGGGCGCAGGGTGCGGTGGCAGGGAGGGTTGTTAAGCGCTGCCGTTCATTGCCGAAGGGCAGCGCTGAGATGGGTGTGGGTGGCCGGGCGTCAGGTGTGGTGGTGACCGCGGCGGCCAGCACGCGACGTGTACGGCTCGGATTCGAGCGCGTGGACCGGCCGGATTTCAGATCGCTGAGCCAGTGCCCGCGGTATTACGAGGTCATCTCACGGTTGGCGCGAGCATGGGTGCGGCGCGGGATGCACGGCGGCGGACTTGGTCGTCCGCCCCTTTGCAATGCGCACATATACGCAACGGGGTCATGGATCGATCATCGCGCGGTGGTTACGATCAGACAAGAACCGACTAAATAGTAAGGTACCTACCGAAAGGTGTGTACAAGGTGTCGCAGCGCAATCCTCAGTCGTACGTGTGCGGGCTCGACGCCGCGATCGACGTCGTCGGTGGGAAGTGGAAGGTCCTCATCCTCTGGACGCTGAGCGAGGGCCGGAAACGGTTCGGCGAACTGAAACGCTGCTTGGACGGGGTCAGCGAGAAGATGCTGATCCAGCACCTGCGCGAGCTGGAACGGGACGGCGTCGTCCATCGTGAGGTCCACAACGTGGTGCCGCCACGGGTCGAATACTCGCTGACCGAATACGGCGTCGCGCTGAACGAGGCGCTACGTCCGCTCGGTGCATGGGGATGCGAACACAAGACGCGTCTCGAGACCATCCGCAACGCGCCGGAGGACACACCCACCGCAGTGTGAACGGGATCCGCAGTCAACAGCAGGGACCGACGCATCCCCCGCTGCTGCGCCTGCGCCACGTCCCCGCTCGTTCCTGCCCGGCCGGCGAAACGGAACGACAATCGGGTCGCCATCTTGACCACAATGCATGTCCGTCGCTACCGGCGAGCCACCCTCATTGGCGATCATGGTCACCGACGCATCCGGGGCGAAGACGACGGAGTCGGGCGGGACCCCGGTCTCCGTCCGCCCGACGACCTCCAGGGAATCGGCGTCGAGGAACACCACAGTGTCGGCTCGCACTGGGCGTCGTCGTGTGGATCGTGACTGCGGCAAGGCCGTCGGCGGCGGCGAAGCTGTACGGGCGGTGAACATCTGAAGCCTTGGCCGCTGCAAGGTTACCGGCGCCACCCCAGAGCGGCGCCGAGTTCACCAGACGTACATCAGCCCGGCGACGTGTGTTGAATGGGCCGGCCAAGTCATGGTGCAGGCTCAAGCCCGTCTGACCGAAACACCTTGGGGCTATCGACGAGAGGCGGGCAAATCGTGAACAACGATCCTCGACACACGGATGGGCAGGGCGACACGACGACGACGTCCGGAATCTCCCGACGGGCATTCTTCGCAGGTGGCGGAGGCGCCGCGGCAGCGGTGATCGTCGGTCTCGGCGCGTCGCCAGCGCTGGCGACGCCCACCACGGCGACACCGGCGAGGCGGGCGTCGGCGCACGGCCTGCAGGAGGCCGACCCGCACGCGTCGACAGGGCGGAGCGCGGCGTCGAATGCGCGTCGTCCAGCATCGCCCGAGATCCGTATCCTCCCGATCGACCGGGCGAAGTTCCGCGCGGGCGCCCGGTTCGACCTGCGGGTAGAGGCCGCCGGCGTAGACCCACAGACGGCGCGAATCGACATCTCCGTGCAGGGCCCCAACGGGCCCGCGCCGATCCTCACCGGAGACCCCGTCCGCACCAGCTCACAGGAGGACAGCCTAGAGGTGACCTACCCGGGCGTGTTCTACGCCGAGCCAGGCGACTACCGCGTCTGGGTCAACGTGCGTTCGCGCGGGCGCACCGCAAGGCAGCAGGTCGATCATGACGTGGTGGGCGTGCCGGCTGAGGGGCAGCGGGCGAAGAATGTGATCTTCTTCCTCGGCGACGGCATGGGCTCGCCCGCGATCACCGCAGCACGGATCCTGTCGAAAGGGCTGACTGAGGGCAAGTACCACGGGCTCCTCGAGATGGACCAGATGCAGTACCGCGGCTTGGTGGGCACCTCCGGCGTGGACTCGATCGCGACCGACTCGGCGAACTCCATGTCGGCCTACATGTGCGGGCACAAGTCTTCGGTGAACGCGATGGGTGTGTACGAGTCGAACGAGCCGGATCCGAACAAGCACCCGCGCGTGGAGACCATAGCGGAAATCGTCAAGAGGACCCGCGGCATGTCCGTCGGCGTGGTCACCACCTCGGAGGTCCAGGATGCCACCCCGGCTGCGGTGTTCGCGCACACCCGCCGCCGCTCCGAATACGCCGAGATCATGGACCAGGCTCTCGCCGCCGGGCAGACTCCGGACGTCTGGATGGGCGGCGGCCAGGCATGGTTCCTCCCCCAGTCGCAGGACGGATCGAGGCGTGACGACGACCGCGACATGATCAAGGAGTTCGAAGACGCGGGCTACACGCATGTTGCCAACCGTGCCGACCTCGAGGCCGCCATGAGCGGCGGCGCCCCAGAGAAGCTGCTCGGCCTGTTCCACCCGGGCAACCTCAACGTCTACCTCGACCGCCAGCACATCAAACAACCAGAGGTCCTCGGGGACTGGGACGACCAGCCCACCCTGATGGAGACCACCGAAGCGGCGCTGAAGGTACTCGAGCAGAACGAGAACGGCTTCTTCCTGGCCGTTGAGGGCGCATCGATCGACAAGATGGAACACCCGATGGACGGCCCGCGGGTTGCCTACGACACCATCGAGCTCGACCGGGCCATCGGCGTGGCCCGGAAGTGGGCGGAGGGCCGCGACGACACCCTGATCGTCGTCACCGCGGACCACAACCACTCGATGAGCATCGTCGGTACCCACGACCGCCGCAACGCCGACGGCCGTCAGGCCAACGGCGTCTACGCCGACGCCGGGTTCCCCACCTATGTCGACGATGACGGCGACGGGTTCCCGGACGACCCGAACCCGGACGTGCAGCTGTTCTTCGGCTGGTCCAACCACCCCGACCACTCCGACGACTTCCAGCACAACTCGGTGTTCGCACAGCCCGCGCTCATCGACCCGGACACCGGTGTGGCCGTGGACAACCCCGAACGCGACCCGGACGCCGACGTCCAGATCGGCAACCTGCCGTACAACCAGACCAACTGTGTCCACACCGTCGAGGACGTCTCCGTCTTCGCCAGCGGACCCGGAGCGGAGCGGTTCAACGCATTCCTCGATAACACCGAGGTCTTCCACGCGATGATCGACGCCCTCGGCCTCGACCCACTCAACGAGAAAGCCTGACAACTCCTCAGCTCACATCGACAGGTGGCCCGGCCGGTACTGCACCAGCCGGGCCACCGGCCCCTAATCCGGCACCCTGCGAGGGCGGCGCCCGCGGGCCCCAGTGGCGGATGGTCGCCCGGGTGTCACCAGGCCAGAGTGGCCCTGGGCTTGAATCCGATACTTAGGTACAGGTTTATCGTCGAGACATGGACCTTGCACACGAATCGTTGTTCGTCCCGGACGCGTGCGAGCTGCCGACCGCGCAGCGGCCACTGCGAGTGGCCGAGTTCCAGGATCTGTTCGCCTCGAGCCTGTATGAGGTCAGGCGACCTGCCGCCACCCGGCTGGACCTCGTTCTCGATGCCGATCCGGCGGTGGAGCGTATCGCGCGTGACCTGGCGGCGCGGGAGAGCGAGTGCTGCTCGTTCTTCACCTTCAGCTTCAGCACTGTCGCGGGCCCCGGGCCCGATGGACCGGCAACGCGGCCGGGCGAGCCGTCGTCGGCGCACGTCCTGAACGCGGTGGACGTCCTGGAGATGGAGATCACCGTGCCCGAGACCTACGTCGAGGTGCTCGACGGCGTCGAGCGATTGGCGGCGTCGTCGATGCGGTCAGGAGAGCCGGGATGACCGTCGCCACGCAGGTCGAGCCACCGCACGGGCTGCGCAGCGGTGCGGTGGCCGACGCCGCCGGAGTGAACCTACAGACGCTGCGGTACTACGAGCGCCGAGGACTGTTGGACCCGCCGGCGCGGACTCTGGGCGGACATCGGCTGTATCCGCCCGAAACCGTCACAGTGGTCAAGGTGATCAAGGCGGCCCAACGTCTGGGCTTCACCCTGGACGAGATAGCGGAGATGATCGACGTCGGCGCTCATCGTCATCGGACGCCAGGGCTGCAGGCGCGGGTGACCGACAAGCTTGCCGAGATCGAGGCGCGTATCGCCGATCTGACGGTGGTCAGGGACACGCTTCGCAAAGCGCTCCATGCGGGCTGTGACGATCTTGAAAGCTGCGCGCTGAGCCCGGATTGCCCGTTGCCGTTCACCGAGATCGCGCGCGATGCCTAGAGTGATGCCTACAGTGCTGGCATGACTGTTGGCCGGTCCATCGCGCTGTTCGTGCTCGCTGCTATCGCCGAGATCGGCGGAGCGTGGCTGGTCTGGCAGGGTGTGCGCGAGCATCGTGGACTGCTGTGGGTCGGCGCCGGCGTGATCGCTCTCGGCCTCTACGGGTTCGTCGCCACGCTGCAACCGGACCCGCACTTCGGGCGCATCCTGGCGGCCTATGGGGGTGTGTTCGTCGCCGGCTCCCTGACGTGGGGCGTGGTGTTCGACGGCTTCCGCCCGGACCGCTTCGACATCATCGGTGCTCTCGTCTGCCTGCTCGGTGTCGCGATAATCATGTACGCGCCACGCCCGTCGTAGACACCGCCGACCGTGACGAACAGCTTCCGAACGACATTGCGGTCGCCATCGCGACCCCAACGCATGCCCGTTCACTCCGCGCTTTGGCCTTGCCAGCCGCCGTTGCGGAGCGCGCGCACCAGCAACGCTCCGACGCGCGCCTTGCGATGCCGTACCGAATACGACGTGAACGGCAGGATCCGATCGCCGCGAGCGCTGAGCTCAGCCTGACGGTCAAGATCCGCGTCCCAGTTGAGGATCTCCATGTGCTGGAAGCCGTGCACTTCAGCTCCGACCTCGTACTGCTTCCAGTAGGCGTCGAGGTAGAACCGCCCGTCGGCACGCCGCACGATCGCCTGACGCTCTGGCTCCGGCAGATCGAATGCCCGGCAGATCTGCCGGAAGTCGCGCTCGGGCACGGACGCGATTCCGCCCTCGGCGTCATCGATCGACTCGGAGATCAGTGCCCGATGCCGACACCTGATACGTCGGCTGAGGGCGTCCCGCAGATCATCCGGACGGACAAGACGCTGCTGCACGCCAGCGAGAATGACAGCTCGGGCCCGCACCTCGCTCGACGTCCACGACGCGCCGTCGATCAGGCTGCGCGGGAGCCGCGTGCGGCGCGGCTGACGGACCGGGTGGACGTCGGCGGGGTTCAAGGTTCGGGACTTCTTGACGACCAGGCCGTCACGTACAGGAGGGCGAGCGCCGATCGGGACCACCACGTACACCTCAGGCGTCTCGAAGCCTTGCAGGCCATCCAGTTCGGCCGCCGTCAATCCGGCAAGCGCTGAGCCCGGCGGCGACGCACGCAGGCACACCAGTAGCTCCTGGTTCCGCGTGAGCTCCCCATTGTGTGCGACGTACACGCCACGCTGCGGGGATTGCCACCGGCCGGATCTCACCGCGTGCCGGACCTGCGCTCGAGTCATGATGTGCGCGATGTCGCCGAGCCGTACTACTCCGTCCTGCTCGCGCAGGATGGAGTCCAGCGAGCGGCGATCATCCTCACGGGACGCCAAGTAAACGACCATGGATCAACTTGACGCCATGTGAACCCAAACATGCCACCCCTAACGGCCACATGTGGATAACTCACGGTCTTCGACTCCGAACCGTCCGCCCCTGTGGATAGCCGCATCGTCGCTCGCACAGCCGGACTCGTATGGCCCACAAGAGAACGACACTACGGTCGCTATCACGACCTCGATGCATGTCCGTTCGCTGCCTTTACGCCGCCGCCCGACCGTCTACCATACGGGCATGACCTGGGCCGAGGCAGACTACGTCGAGTACCTGCAACAGGAACGCCGACTTTTCGCCTGGGTGATGCAGCGCCATGGGGGCTTGTCGCCGGACGAGTCCGAGGCGGCAGCGCTTGAGCAGTATCCGTACGAACCAAGCGACGCACCGTTTCGTGGGCTCGTCTTCCACGACGAGGCGTGGCATTGGGCAATGCTGGCCATTCACGGGGACCGCTACTGGGCAGATCATCCCGAGTTCGCCCAGGCGTCGGCGGAGTACCGGGCCCTAGGCTGAGAAAGCGCAGGGCTCGAAGTCGCCGCGTTCACCTCCGGCGGGCCAGCAGCTGCACCGCTCGCGATTGATGACCGTTCATCGAAGCGACGTCGAACTCGCGCTCCTGCAGCACATCGAAACCCGACAGCAGGGCGCGAAGGTTCGATCGTTCGTGGTGCCGGCACGCCGCACCGTCGTCCGTGGCGAATACGCCGTATGGAGTGCCGGATCGCGCAGCATGGGCCTCGTAGCGGTCGCGGCTTCGTTCGTCGTCCTGCAGAGGCACGTCGCTGACGTAGAGCAGGCCGCCCGGCCTCAGGACGCGGACCACCTCGTCGATGAGCGCGCGCCGAGCGTCATCCTCAGGGACGCACGTCAGCACCGCGAACAACAGGATGACGTCGAAGCTCGCCGCTTCGTACGCCAACGCCGGCGGGCGCTCCATCACGTCGAACCGGAGGTCCGGCCTCGACCGGCGGCCCCGGTCGATCAGCGCCGGCGACGGGTCTACCCCGCGTACATCGGTGAAGCCGTGCTCGCTCAACTCGGCCATGACGCGGCCGTAGCCGCAGCCATAGTCGAGGATCCGAGCATCTCGATTCAGCTCAGCCAGCCATGCGTGGTTCACCGGATGGGTGAAGGTCTTGGTGGCGCCGACGCCGTCCCAGTACGCGACCTGGGTGCCGTGCTCATCCATACAGGCCGAGCATACGGGCGGTAGAACCCTCCCAGCACCCGGGCCTGAGGCGCGCGGATCCGACCCGGTAGCCGGCGTGCCAGCGCTCCAATAGCCCAGCACGGGGCGTAGCCACGCGCGACCGGGTGAGCGATTCGTCAATTCCTGTGTATCGATGAGTGTGGTCGGACTTCCCAGGTCGGGCGTTGGAGCTGATCGTTGTACACGATGATGTCGGCGTGATCGGTTGGGCTGGCTGTGGCGAAGTAGAGCTGTTGGGAGGGGATATAGCGGTTGCGCCAGGACCGTTCGATTTCAGCGGCGTCGGCGGTGGAACCGGCCAGCGCTGTGCCTCGGTCCCGGGCGCGATCTATCGTCTGCTCGAATGGGACGGACACGAAGATGCGCAGGTCCCACCGGTCGATGAGTTCTGGGCGCAGGAGGAAGACGCCGTCGAAGAGCAGTACGGCGTCTGCGGGAGCGGTCTTGGTCGGCGGGGACGACGGGGTATCGGTGTCTCTGTCGTAGACCGCGTGCCTGAACCTTCGATCTCCGCCTGGGCCCAGCGGGTCGAGCAGGACCCGGCACAGCGCGGCGTGGTCGTGGGCGTCGAAGTAGCAGCCCTCGGCCGAGTACTTCCCGCGTCGGTAGCGCTGCGCGCGGGGGTGGAGGAAGTCCTCGATGGTCGCGCGGATGACGTCGCGGGCGTGCGCGCGCAGCACGACGGCGAGCTCGTCGGCCAGTGTGGTCTTGCCGGCGGCGGGTGGCCCGTCGATGGCGACCCGCAACGGGTGTGCGGTCGTGACGGACCTGATCGCCTCGGCCAGCCGACTGATGAGCTCGCCGCGGGTGCCTTGGTCCATCGCTCCCTCTCTGACGGTGTCTCTGTTTAGCATCGCACGTCCAAGCCTGAGGTCGCCGGCTCGCGTTCGACGAGGACGTCTCGTTCGAAGCGGGTGCCAGACGCGCGGTCTGGACGGTCAGGCCCTGGGAGTGGTGTATCGGGTGATGCATTGGTCGTAGCTCAGGCGGTGAGGCTTCCGGCGTCGGATGTGGCTCCTTGGAGGACTACGGCACCAACCTGTCAGCCAGCACTGCCAATCACACTACAGCGTGGCGTCGAAACACGTGCGTCTTTTCGCCGCAAGCAGGCGTCCTGGCCATGATCGCCGAGCGGCCGGGATGGTGGAGCCGCGCCGATTCCTGGCGAAGGTTAGCGCTTAGCCGACCTCGTCGGCCAGGCGTGCCACCGCCCCCGCCACTCGAGGCCCGAACATCACGGCGTCGTTGTGGTCCGCTCCCGCGATCACCACCCGCTCGGATAGCGCCGGCGCCTTGTCAGCCACCCGTGCGCTGAGGTCTGGGGGCACGACCGAGTCCCGGTCGCCGTACACCACGGTTACCGGCACCTCGCTGCCTGCGAGGTGCTCCACCACGCGGAACCGGTCGCGCAGCAGCAGCCGGACCGGCAGCCATGGGTAGTGTCGGGACCCGACATCGGCGAGCTCGGGGAACGGCGACCGCAGCACCATCCCGGCGGGCGGCCGCAGCGCCTGCAGCGCTGCCACGACGCCGCTGCCCAGCGATTCCCCGAAGTAGATCGTGCGCTCGGCCGGATAACCCAAATCCTCCAGCGCCTCCACCGCGGCCATCGCGTCGCGCGCCAGGCCCTCCTCGCTCGGGCTGCCCGGGTTGCCGCCGTATCCGCGATAGTCCATCAGGAGTACGGCGAGCCCGCGCCGCTGCAACTCCTGCGCCAGACCGGCCCGGCCGGCTCGGTTCCCGCCGTTGCCCGGCGCGACCAGAACCGCCATCCGATAGTCGGTCGCTGCCGGCCCGGACGCCGGCGGTACGAACCACGCGCCCAAATCGAGCCCATCCTCGGTGTACAGCGTGACGTCACGCGCTCCCTCGATCACCTCACCGGCCGTCGGCACGCCCGACGCGTCAGGGACGTAGATCAGCTCCCGCTGCAGCCACCACAACGCCCCCACCATCACCCCGCAGATCAGCACAAAGACCACGAGCACCCGCAGCATCCGACTGCGGTGCAGCGCCTTTGTGGCCATCCCTCATGATGGCCACCGCGACCTGGCCCGACGCAAGCTTGGCCCGTCATAACCGGCCCGATACGAGGTGTGAGATCGTGGATGCGACGGTCCTCATCTTCCGCGATCCGCGAGTGCGTCTGGGTTGCGTCTTACCGCCGCGTGAGCTGCTGCGTACCTCCGCCGCCCGCGGACTCATCCAGCGTCGGTCTCGCCAGCCGCTGGTCGCGCGGTACGCGCTCCGGGTAAGGTCCTCGCGTCAGAGGTAGACCGAGAACCGGAGGCTGGACTCTGCGAAATGGTCCCTAGCCCGGGGCCGAGCCGGAACCGGCAGCCAGCCGACCGGAGCGAATCGCGCTTGACTCGATAGCCTGCAACACATGCCCATCAAACTCGAGAACGTCGGGATCGCCGTCCGCGACCTCGAAGCGACCATCGCCTTCTTCACTGACCTCGGGCTTACCGTCCTCGGCCGCGACACGGTCAGTGGCGAATGGACCGACACAGCCGTCGGCCTCGACGGCAACCACGCCAAAATCGCCATGCTCCAGACGCCGGACGGCATCGGTCGTCTCGAGCTCTTCGAGTACATCCATCCCGATGCGATCGAGACGGAGCCCACCCTCCCTAACGAGATCGGCATGCACCGCGTGGCCTTCTCGGTCGACGACATCGACGAGGCGCTCGAGATCGCCGCGAGGCATGGCTGCCATCCGCTGCGCGGCGTGGCGACCTATGAGGACGTGTACAAGCTCACCTATGTCCGCGGCCCCAGCGGCATCCTCGTCATGCTTGCCGAGGAGCTGAAGAAGAGCTGACCGCAGCAGGTCGCGGCCGATCGGTTGACTGCGGTGTTGGAAGGATCGCTCACCGCGTGTACGTCCTCACCGCATACGTCGCCGGCATCTGAACCGTGCCCACAGCGACACCGACCAGTCGTCCCGGACGCGTCAATCGTGGTGACGGTCAAGCCGACAGCGGGCGGATACCGTCCAGCGCGTCGCCGAGGTGGTCTTTCTCGACTTCGAGATCGAAGCGGGTCTGCAGATTGAGCCAGAAACGGTCCGTGGTCCCGAAGTAGCGTGCGAGACGCAGTGCGGTGTCTGCGGTGACTCGACGCTTGCCGTGCACGATCTCGTTGATCCGGCGTGGCGGTACGCCGATGGAAATCGCCAAGTGGTGCTGGGTCACGCCCAGCGGCTCGAGGAACTCGTCCATGAGCACCTCGCCAGGGTGAATCGGTGCGATCCTCTCCATACGGCACCCCTCCTAGTGATAGTCCACAATCTCGACCTCTTCCGGACCCGCCGTGGTCCAGACGAAGCAGATCCGCCACTGTTGGTTGATTCTGATGCTGTGCTGCCCTGCCCGATCTCCCTTCAGCAGCTCCAGCCGGTTGCCCGGTGGAACCCGCAGGTCGTCCAGCGACTCGGCAGCGTCCAACATCGCAAGCTTCCGCAAAGCGACTCGCTCGATCCGCGGGTCGAACCTCTTCACACGCTGCCGTGACCACAGTCGCTCGGCCGTGGTGCCCCGAAACGACCTGATCACCCCACCAGCATAACGCGAGGCGTTATGCCAAATCCACCCGCGCACGAGTAGCCCCGCAGGCTAGCGTTATCCGAACGAAGCGTGCGTCATTCCGTCGCGAGGGGATGACCTGTCAGTGCTGGCGCGCGTGTCGTCTGCCCGACCTGGCGGTCGCCGACTGAGCACTTCAGGACATGGCTCCGTTGCTCGATGTGATGCGCAGGTAATACCCGTCTGGATCCAGGATCCGGAAGTCGCGGAGTCCCCACGGGCGTTGCTGCAGGTCCTCGTCGAGTGGCCACCCTCGGCTGACCACTCGATCTCGCTCAACGACGACGTCAGCCACCTCGAGCACGAGCTCAACACCGGTCGGAGGCCGCCGCCCCTGCGGATCAGCGACGGCGGGCCGCGCCGCCGCACCGATCCGAACGCTGCCCCGTTTCATCGAGACATACGGGCTCTCCGACTGCCGTTGATCCTGCACAACGGAGAAGCCCAGCACTCGTGTGTAGAAGTCCACACTCGCGTCCAGGTCAGCGGGGAAGATCTCAAACCGAAGAGCCATCGTCATGGCCTCATCATGCCCTCGATGCCATGGCCGCGCTGTACCGCATCCGCAGCACCCGGCACGCTCGTCGGGCGTGAGCCAGCGTGCGAGGACAGCGAACGACATTGTGGTCGCGATGACGACCTCAACGCATGCTCGTTCCGATGGTGACTCGTGGCCAGCAGACGCGCAGCCGGACCCGGCCGCCTAAGCCCGTGCGACGGTCGTGCTCATCACGCAGTGGTTCTTGCCCTTGGGTCGCACGTACTCGAACCCGGCCTGCTCGAACAGGCTACGGGTACCGTTGTACAGAAAGGACGCCGAGATCTTCTTGCCCTGGGTGTCTTGCGGGTACGCCTCGACGACGCCACCACCGTCCGACGCGATCAGCTCAAGCGCGCCCCGAAGTGCGACCGCCGACACTCCCTTGCGGCGGTAGCGCTTGTCCACGAAGAAGCAGGTGATCCGGTAGTCCGGCAGCACGTCGACGCCGGCCTCGTACTCCTTGCGGTGGTAGATGCTCGGCAGCTCCGCTGGCGTGCCGTACTGACACCACCCCACGGCGACGTCCCCGTCGAAAGCCAGGGCAGCGTGCGTTCGGCCCTCGCGGACCATCCGCTCCTTGAGCCGACGGTTGCCTTCGGGACTCTGACCTCGCTCGTCGTCTGCTGGATGGAACCACAAGCACCAGCAGCCGCCCCACACGCCGTTGTGCCGTTCGGCCAATTCTGCGAACGCGTTCCACGTCGTGGGATCGAGCGGCCTGGTCGTGTACCCGTTCACGTTTTTCTCACCTCCGACCATGCAACGCATAGTAAAGAGTGACCCGGACGATCCACGCCCGCAATATCGGTCCCTCATCGCACAGCCGAGAAAGGCCGACGCTGGAACCACCCCGGCGCACCACGCGTCTGGAGCGTCAGGTGCGGGGTCCGACCGTCGCCATTGCGCGGTCGATTGCGTCGGCGAAGGAACCCTGCCCGCCGGAGGCGAGCCAGGCACGCTGCCCCGCCACGAGGCATCCGAACGCGGCAGCGGTCAGGGCGTGCGGCGCCGGGTCGTCGGCGTCGTAGGGTTCACCGGCCCGCTCAGCTCGTTCGAGCAGTTCCACGACGACGGCGTCCTGCATCCGCTGCAGCTTCTGGAGGTAACCGGCGAACAGGGCGGGGGTCTCGAACACCACTCGATGAATCGGTTCCACCATCTGCTCGTGCCCCGGCGTCTGGGCGAGGGAGACCAGCACATCGAACATGTGACGGAGCGACGTCCACACGCCTTCATCGGCCGGACGAGCACGCAGAGCCGCAAGCATGTCGTCCACGACGAGGTCGAACTTGCCGAGGACGATCTCCTCCTTGCTCGCGAAGTAGCGGAAGACGCTGCGCTGAGACATTCCGGTGGCCGCCGCGATGTCGTCGATGGTCGTGCGCTCGAAACCGCGCTCCACGAACAACACATTGGCGGCCTCGGCGATCTCCCGCTGCACCGCGCGCCGGGTGCGCTCACGGAGGCCGAGTTGCATCTCGCTCATGATCCCTCCACCCTAGCAGGGTAAGTCGACTGTGGCAGTCTCTGCCACGTTCGGCGTAAGCTGTTGACACACAGTCGGCCATTGCATCAGAGGCGGAACATGAACCAAGGCAAGACAATCGTCATCACTGGCGCCAGCGACGGCATCGGCGCCGCGTCGGCCCGTCAGCTTCACCGGGAAGGCCATCGCGTCGTGGTCGTCGGGCGCTCCCCGGAGAAGACCCCGGCAGTCGCACGCGAGATCGGCGCGGACCACTACCTCGCCGACTTCACCTGCCTAGACGAGGTACGCAAGCTCGCCACCGACCTCGACACCGCGTACCCCCGCATCGACGTGCTCGCGAACAACGCCGGTGGCGTCTTCGGCGATCGCGCCAAGACCGTCGACGGCTTCGAGAGGACCTTCCAGATCAACCATCTGGCGCCCTTCCTCCTCACCACTCTGCTGATCGACAAGCTGGCCGCATCGCGAGCGACAGTGATCCAGACATCGAGCGTCGCCGCGCGTTTGGCCCGCAAACTCGACATCGACGACCTCAACCACGACCGTGAGTTCAACCCGCTCCGGGCGTACTACGCCGCCAAGCTGGAGAACATCTTGTTCACGAAGGAGCTGCATCGCCGGTACCACTCACGCGGCATCTCCGCCGCCGCGTTCCACCCCGGCAACGTCGCAACGAGCTTCGGCACCCAGTCCGAGAGCCGGCTGATGAAGTTCATCACCACGAACCGTGTCACCCGCGCCACGCTGATCACACCGGAGAAGGGCGCAGACCAGCTGGTCTGGCTCGCGCAGAGCGAACCCGGCACCGACTGGGAACCCGGTGCCTACTATGAGAAGCGCAAGCGCGCCAAGCGGGTCAATCGGCAGGCGCTCGATGACGACCTGGCACGTCGGCTGTGGGATCGGTCCGACGAACTGTTGGCGTGAGTGGGGCCTGCAGTCGGGCCGGGAATCGCGTGGGAGCCAGCCTGCCGGAATGGGCGAGCCCCGCGTGCTGCGGCACAGCGGTCAACGAGGCATTACCAGTGCTAGGTGATGGGCACGTCTGACGGAGACGTGAACGAACGACATCGTCGTCACGATGACGACGACAATGCATGCTCTTCAGGCGGAAAGCCACACTCGTGCACGACCTCCTCCGCCAAGACCGCGACGCCGATGAGCGTCAGCTCATCGGGTGAGCACCGCCGCCGCCAGCAGCCGGCGGCGCGCCGCCGACACTCAGCCGGCAGTGGTGTGAAGGTCCGGGTGACGAAAGATCTCCGCCGTCTGCGCATCTGCCGGGTAGTATGACTCGATCGCTCTCTCATCCAGCAGGATGTCCTGGGACGACCCGAACGGGGTGATGGTCGAGAACCTGCTGACGGTATCGACATGGCTCGCCGACGGTCACCACGACACAAGACCATGGGCACCGCGGCGATTCACCGTGCTTTCGGCGAACTCAGACCGACTCGCGCGGTTGGAAGGCTCGGCGATAGGCATGAGGAGACATCTTGACGCGCCGAGTGAAATGCTGCCGCAGATTGATACCGGTGCCGAATCCACAATGTCTGGCGATCTCTTCGACAGACAATGCCGAGGTTTCGAGGAGTTGCTGGGCATGGCGCACGCGCTGGGTCAGAAGCCATTGCAGCGGCGTCGTTCCCGTTTGTTCACGGAATCGCCGGTTGACGGTGCGGGTACTCATGGCCGCGTGTCGCGCGATGTCGGACAGCGTCAGCGGCTCCCCCAGGTGGTCCTGCATCCACCGCATTGTCGGCTCCAGCGAGCCGCTTTCACCAGTAGGTTCCTGATGCACGATGAACTGCGCCTGTCCGCCGTCGCGCTGCGGGGCGATCACAATATGACGGGCGGTCTCCGCGGCGACCGTTGCACCGAAATCCTTACGCACCATGTGAATACACAGATCGAGCCCGGTGGCGGCTCCGGCCGACGTGAGCACGTCCCCTTCGTCGACGAATAGCACGTGGGGATCGATCTCGACGTGAGGGAATCGCTGAGCGAACGCCTCCGTGGAAGTCCAGTGTGTCGTCGCTCGCCGCCCGTCGAGCAGTCCCGCGGCTGCGAGGACGAAGGCGCCACAGCAGATCGAAGCGATCCTGGCACCGCGGCGATGTGCCTGACGCAGGACGTCGAGCACCTCGGCTGGGGGTTCGATGTCCGTGCGGATCCCAGGGACGATCACTGTGTCGGCGGTCAGCACTGCAGCCAGGTCGTGCGGCGCGGTAAGGCGGAACATCTCCGCTGCTGAGCGGCCGACGACGACGAGATCAGGTCGCTCACCGCACACGAACACCTCGTACAGCGGAGCGCCGAACACCGCACCGGCCGGCTTCTCCGCCGAATGGGCGGTACCGAACACCTGACCAGGGATCGCCAGCTCCAGGCTCTTCACATAATTCGCGGCCAGGACCGCGACGCGATGCATGGCGAGAATCTATCGCAGATGGGCATTCTTGTCACTGTTCGAGTCCGCAGAGCTTCGCGACGATGGTCCCTGTGCTCGTCCTCCTCCAGGTCGTGATCCACCTCATAGGGCTGCTCGTGGTCATCCTGACCGGCTGGCTTGTCGACCAGGTGCTACGGCCACCGGACCGCCGTCCAGTGAAGCGGCCAAAGCGTGAAGGGTGACATCTGCCGACCCACGCCGCGTCCCATGCCGCTGGCTCGCACGTGAGCGAACGACATCGTGGTCACGATGGCGACCACAATGCATGCTCAATCCGCCGAAAAGCGACGGTGGCCGCAGGATGGGACATGCGCCCGGCGTTGACGCGGGCGTTCAGACGGGGTGCCGATGCCGTCCGGATCGGGCGAGGCGCAGCGCGATGACCGCCAAGACCGCCCCCAAGCACGCACCGAGGGTGTTGGCGAGCCAGTCGTTGCTCGAGCAGCTCCGTCCGAGCACGGTCGCGAAGGCTTGAACCGCCTCCACCAGGACGGAAGCGCCGCTGGCAGCGAGAAGCATCACCAGCGGCCGCCGGGTCACGACGCCGGCCAGCAGCACCACGGGAACGAACAGGATCACATTCCCCATGAGCTCAACTGCACCGAGCGTCGGGACGCTCCACTCCATGGTGCAGCCGACCGCAAGCTCACGGCCCGTGGGAACGAATGCGAGCAATGCCACTGCGAGGATCGACAACGCGAGCAGCACTCGCGCGATCTGTGGCCGCGGCATCAGCCACGCACCGACAACGGGACCCAGCACCACCAACGCCACGAGTCCGACCGTCGTCATCCACGGATGCTCGACGAGGACGGTGCTGATCACGGAGCGACCCTACACAGCCGTCGACGCCGACGAGCGTTCGACACCTCGGAGTGGGACCGCCTCGTGGTCGCATCGTGCGCCGACGATCGGCCCCGGCATGCCATGGTGAGGCGGCCGTCGCCGTTGTTGCGGGGAGCGCGCCGTTCGGCCGTCATCGGCGCGCTCCGACGCTCAGCCGGCGGTGGCGCGGACGTCCAGGTGACGGAAGATCTCCGCGGTCTGCGCATCCGCCGGGTAGTACGACTCGATAGCGATCTCGTCCAACGTGATGTCCTGCGGCGTCCCGAACGTGGTGATGGTCGAGAACAGCTTGAGGTCATATCCGCGGTGGCGGATGATCATCGGGATGGCGATCTCGGATTCGATCGGGACGGTTGTCGCGTCGTCGCCGGCGTCGGAGGCGAGCAACTCGTCGTACAAGGCGGCGAGCTCCGGATCCCAGGCCTGCGCGAGTTGCCGGGACAGCCGCGCGCGGATGACGGCGCGCGCCTGAGCGAAGTTGACGATCTTCGGAGCCAGGCCGCGCGGATGCAAACCCAGCCGCACCATGTTGACAGGCGGCTTCAGCAGCTCCGGATCGACGTCGCCGAAGAACGGATCGACGGCGTCGTTCGTCAGGACGATGTTCCACCGCCGATCGATCACCAAGGCCGGGTACGGCTCGTGCGCGCGCAGCACGGCGACGACGGCGTCATGCGCCGCCTCGAGATCGCACCCGGTGAGCGGACGTTCCCGATACCGGGGCGCGTGACCGGCGGCGAACAACAGTCGATTTCGGTCACGCAGCGGCACGTCGAGCTGCGCGGCGAGCCGGAGGACCATGTCCGCGCTCGGCCGGGACTTGCCTGTCTCGACCAGGCTGACGTGCCGCGCCGAGACGTCGGCGGCGAGAGCCAGATCAAGCTGGCTCATCCGCCGACGCTTCCGCCACTCGCGTAACAGCTCGCCGACGGTCACCACGGCACAAGACTGTGGGCGGCGGGGTCGCGGTCGGTCTCCGGCAACGGCTGGAAAACTTCGCCGTGCTCCACGATCAGGCCATCCTCGAGCCGGTAGATGTCGACGACGGCGATCCAATGGCTCTCCCACGGCAGCCAGCGCCGCGACAGCATGGTCACGTGGTCGCCCTCGGCCAGCACATGATGGACCTCGATCTTCATGTCGGCCACCGGGAGTTGACGCACGGTGGCGATCCAGTCGGCCTTGTTCGACGTCACCACGCCCGGTCCGTGGTCGACGAAGTCGTCGTGCAGGTACGCCGCCGCAGCGTCGACACCGCCCGCGCCGAACAGCTCGCCGATGGCCTTCTCAACGATGCTCTTGTTGTTCTCGATGCTCATGGCGGCAAGTCTTACCGGCGGGGTGCGCGTTGTCGATGACATCGCATTTCATGGTGACGCCTGCATCGAGCCAGCGAACGACATTGTGGTCGTGATCACGGCCACGATGTCGTTCGCTTCACAGCGTGGCGTGCGGCACGGTGCTCCGCACGCCATAGGCTGAGTCTCATGCCGGACCCGTCGTCCCTCACCGAACCGTTCGCTCCGCAGACCGCTCCCGAGGCGCTCGAGGACCTCCGTGCGCGGCTGCGCGCGACACGCTGGCCGGACGCGCCCGAGGACGCCGGATGGTCGCTCGGAACGGACGTCGACTACCTCCGCGAGCTCGTCGCCTACTGGGCAGACGGGTTCGACTGGTCCGCGCAGGAAGCGGCGCTCGCGCAGCTCCCCCACTTCCGGATGCGGCTCGGCGGCCTCGGGATTCACTACGTGCACGTCCGAGCCGCCGCGCCGTCCGGGCCCGTCCTGCCGCTGGTGCTCAGCCACGGCTGGCCGGACTCGTTCTGGCGCTACACGAAGGTCATCCCGCTCCTGACCGATCCCGGCGCGCACGGCGCCGACCCCGCCGATGCTTTCGACGTCGTCGTGCCGGACATTCCTGGTTACGGGTACTCCGATCGCCCGGCCGGCCCGCCGCTGGACTCCATCGCCGTCGCCGGCCTGTTCGCCGAGCTGATGGGCGCCCTCGGCTACGCGCGGTTCGGCGCTGCCGGCGGGGATATAGGCAGCCACGTGAGTCGCTACCTCGCCCTCGACCACCCCGACCGGGTGGTGGCCGTGCACCGCACGGACGCGGGTCTGCCTATCTTCACCGGTGACCCAGCAGAGCTCACACCGGAAGAGCGTGCCTGGTTCGAGGATGTCGCGGCCTGGGGCGCATCCGAGGGCGCGTATGCCGCCATGCACCGCACCAAGCCCCAGACCGCGGCGTTCGGGCTGACGGACTCCCCGGCCGGGCTCGCCGCGTGGATCGTCGAGAAGCTGCGGGGGTGGAGCGACTGCGGGGGCGACGTCGAACGACGCTTCACCAAGGACGAGATCCTCACCAACGTCACGCTCTACTGGTTCACCGGGACAATCGGCTCCTCGATGCGCATGTACAGCGCGAACGCCGCGATTCCGCCGGCGCAGCTCGCCCGCCGGGTCGAGGTTCCGTCCGGGTTCTCCATCTTCGCCGGAGACGTGGTCCGTCCGCCGCGAGCGTGGCTGGAGCGCACCGCGAATGCGGTGCGTGTGACCGAACCCGCGAGCGGCGGGCATTTCGCACCGTTCGAGGAGCCCGAGCTCTACGCTCAGGAGTTGCGCGAGTTCTTCCGCCCCTACCGGTCGGCCGCGACACACTGACGAAGCTGGCGCAAGCCTGTGGGTCACGCAGCAACACTCGATGGTCTTCACAGCACAGTTCTTGGGTTCTCGTCAACCGTTTCCCAGTACCCGGGCAGCCTCGTCAGTGCCGCCACACGCAGCAGCCCTGTCCCACGTTCGCCGACCCCGCAGCACTCCTGGACGCAGGGCGACCTTCATCATCTCCGCAGGCTTTCTGCCCAGCTCGCGGGTCAGGACGTCCTCCGGCTAGGTCGTTGGCGATCTGCGGCGATCCGCGCGCCCTATCTGCGCCTTTTGCCGCTTGGACACTCGTGCATAGGAACCGGTTCACTGGACGACTCGCCGCAGCTGAGGTGCCTGAGCCTTACGATTCAGAACCCCCGAAAGACGCCATCTGAATCGACGCTGTCCGCGAATTCCGCGAAATCCATGTTTGCAAGGGACAGATTCGCGACGATCAGCTCAACTTCCCACGGGACCGAACGAAACGTACGCCCGATCTGGTCGCCGTACTCGTCGAAGTCAACGAACAAGACCGTATGATCTCGCATTGCTTGCTCGTCAGCCACAGCGATGGCGGTGAGGTAGTCCTCCCTCGGAAGCGCAACCAGCTGATGCGGCGTTAGATTTGCAAGTTCAGGGGACTCGACTGGTTGCAGCTGGGCGCCCATGCGCTCGGCGACGTCATCTTCGTATACGGCATTCGCGGCTGCCAGGGCCTGTTGCCAAGCGTCGTCGTCCCCGTAGTCGGTGCGCACGAATATGAGGCTTAGGTCGGGACCCTTCGGCAACATCACGTTGAGAGGCTACACGGATTCATTTGCGCGTCCGCGGCGCCGGCTACCCGTGGGCCGAACTTATGCTGGCAATGCGTGCCGGCCATGAGGACGTCGCAGATCATGTTCCAACGCACGGCATCACAGCCACCTGCAGTCGCTGGGCGACGCCCATCGCAACAGAGCGGCGTCACAGTGGCGGGGATCCTCGTACTGTGCGGCCGTTCAGGACTTAGTGTGTTCAGTCAAGCTGAACGCCTCGGCAGGCTGAGCAGTGGCCCATTGGGCTTGGGCTGTGGCGTAGTGCGTAACACAGACGTCATAACTCGGAAGAAGATCCGCGTCGAGCGCTTGCCGCAGCGTGGGGGCCTGAGCATCTTTGTCAGACAGGATCGGCTCGATGTCGTCCGGCCAGGGCAGGGACAGGTCCTCGTCGAGTGGCGTGATTCCGTGTTCGCGTTCCGGGTTGTACCCGGTTGAACAGAGGTACGCCATGATCGTCTCGTCCTCCAGCGCAACGAACGCATGGCCCAGCCCTTCGGCGATGTACAGCGCGTGGAAGTCAGTAGCGTCGAGCCGGATGGCATCCCAGCGTCCGAACGTGGGCGAATCGACGCGCAGATCCACAACGACATCGAGTAGTGCCCCGCGTGGGCACCACACGTACTTGGCCTGACCCGGTGGTGTGTCGGCGAAGTGCACACCGCGGATCGTTCCCTTCCGGGAGACGCTGACATTGACCTGAGCCAGGCTCAACGGATGCCCGAGCACGTCGGCGAACGTCTTCCCTTGGAAAGGCGCGACGAACTTGCCGCGCCGATCCTCGAACACGTGCGGCAGGAACTCATACGCACCGGATGTCGATAGTTCACGTATTTCCATGAAAGCCAACCGTACATTCAATGGCGCCCAGACCCTTCACCAAACGATGGAATTACCCTACCGTTCATGAATGCGTTACAGCAAGGCAACATATATCTACGCGACGCTTCGCCATCGGGAAATCTTCGGTCGTTTTCTGACTTGCTCCCGTTCAAAGTGGCCCTCACGATTGTAAGAAGGGACTGACATGGCAGTTATCCGGAGCATAGGAATAGGAGTGAAATAGATGACGACAAACCATTCGCCTGCATCGTCGACAAATCCCGACACTCACCTGATCGAGAAACTCTGCACGACGCTCGACGATGCATTACGAGATGCCCTCAATGGGGCCTCAGAGGTGGCGCTGGTCAACTTCCACAATCTGTCTGCCGGGTGGCCGCGTTGGGTGGGGAATCCTGGCGATATGGCGATCTGGCACGCAGCTCACGCCTCACTCCGCCGCCTGAACGTTCGTGTCGCCTACCAAGCGGCGTACAACACCCTGTCCATTCCCGCCCTCAAACGTGCCGTCCCATTCGGCCCGGTACTGATCACGGGTGGTGGCGACTTCGGTGACCTGTACACTTTTGGCACGCCCGAAACCAGAGAGCGTCTTCTAGCAGAGCTTCGTGGCGTCCCCATCATCCAGTTGCCGATCGCCGTCTATTTCAAAGACCCTGCGAACATTGCCCGGATCCAGCGGCTCGTCGCGGAGCACAACAACTTCACGCTGATGGTGCGCGATCAGCTCAGCGAACAGCGAGCCCGTAAGCACCTCGACACCGAAATCCGTCTCACACCGGACATGGCGTTTGCTCTTGGGCCTCTCCCAAGGCCTACGAAGCCTTCCATCGATCTGGTCTGGAACGCGTGGAGATCCTCTGATCCGGAGCATGTCGACCACGGTAGCCCTCCTCCGGGCGTGACCAGCAGCACGATCGAGTGGGCAAGTAGGGTCCAGGATGAACCTTCCGTGTCCGTGCAGGACAAGATGGTGCGCACCGCACACATTCGGCTTGGCACGCTCCTCGCCCGCTGGCCTTCCCTGCGCGGCGCAATGTGGCGTCCCTACGCTGCCACCTTCGAGCCGCTATGCCGTGCCTCAATACGCCGGGGACTCCGCCTGGAGAGCGCGGGGTGTGTCCTCGTGACCAACAAGCTCCACGGTCACATATTTGCTCTGCTCGGCGGTATACCCCACGTGGTTCTGGACAACTCGTTCGGCAAGGTACGCGGCGTGTACGAGACATGGACATCCTCGAGCACCCTGGCGCACTGGGCCGAAGACGGAGATTCCGCCCGGCGCCTCGCTCTAGACCTCCTGGAACAGATTCGCACTTCGTGAGCCACGCCGCCCCTCATACGGTCGGGTGGCGGAGGTCTATCTCCTGGAGGGCAGCGGCGACATCCTCCCACGGAACCTCGTGTGGAAGAAGGTCTCCCGTCGCCGACAATGCCGCTGTCACTCCGGCCGCCTGGCCCATTGCTACCGCATTGCCGGTGACTCTATAGCTCGAATGCGCAAGGAAGTCTCCGCTGATGCAGCGGCCGGCCATCAAGAGGCCATCCACGTCCCGAGCGATGAGCGCGCGCAGCGGTATGTCATACGGCCGAACCTCCAGCTCCTTTCGCCCACCGTCACTTGTCTCCGTTTCTCGCGCAGCACTTAGGTAGCCGCCTTCCGCGGCGGACAGCGCATGAACATCGACCCCCCAACGTGCCCGGCAAACGGCATCCTCGTGCTGCCTCCCGTCGACGAGGTCGTCGACCGTCACCGTGTAGCGCCCGTGTATACGCCGCCCCTCCCGCACGCCGATCTGATCGGCTGTGGCCACAATCTTGAGTCGTGCCCACGGCCCGCCGAGCGAACGCAGGCCGTTCACGATGCGGTGAAGCTCCGACCGCGCGGCTATCGTTGCCTCGGTGATCTCACCGGCGCTCAATGCCGAGGCACCGTACTCATGGTTGGCCATCATCGCGAAAAGGTCTTCGTGGATGGCCCAAAGAGTCGGGCCCTTGTAGGACGGTTTGACGCCGGCACGCTCAATCTCCTCAAGCAGCGACCGGGTGCCGCCTCTGTATCGCTGCGACGGGCTCGGCTCCGTGCTACCGCGGGGCGAAGGCTTACCGCCCGCGACGAACCGATCGATCTCCTCGATTCCGGGCCCCATGAGCAACGCCATCAAGCTCATGGGCTGGGCGTCGCCGGTTTCAGGATGACCGTAGTCATATCCGCATCCCGCCAGAGCGCCGACGTCGCCATCTCCCGTCGCGTCGACGAAGGCGCGCGCTGTCCATGCCTGTCGACCTGACTTGGACTCAGATGCCACGGCGGACAATCGACGCGACTCGTCAACGTGTGCCGCGACAGCCCTGGTATGCATTTGCACCCGAACGCCGGCTTCACACGCAAGCTCCTCGAGCACCACTTTCATCATCTCGACGTCGTAGCTGTACTCGGTGCGCCCACGGTCCGCTCGTGCTCCACGCGCATCCAGAATCTCCGTCAACTCAGCCATGACACCCGGTTTGTCAGTTTCGATGATCCTGCTGAGCGCACCTGCCGTCCATACGCCGCCCAAGCAGCCACTCACCTCGAGCAAGGTCGTCCTCGCTCCCATACGTGCCGCTGACAACGCCGCCGCGAATCCCGCCGGTCCCGCGCCACACACAACGACGTCGCACTCTCCCGCTATCGGGGTGTCTCTCTCTTGTTCCCGCAAGACCTTCATTGTGTCCTCCGCCTAGAGTGATGGAATGTGCTTTCGCTGCATCGTTTGCGCGCGTTCGATTCCGGTCGGTCCGGCGGCTTCGCCCCACGGCGGCGACATCGCGAAATGGCATGCGGCGAACCGCCGGGTCGGCCCGCTTGCGGCATCAGTCGAGGCAAGCGGCAACAAAGGCGGCTCCTCCTCCGCGCAGATACGCTGCGCGTATGGGCAGCGAGTGCGGAACGAACAGCCCGCAATATCCTGACTGGCGTCCGGCACGTCGCCCGAGATCGCAGTGGCCTGCAAACGATGCCTAGGGTGAGGCTTAGGGGAAGCATCGAGGAGAGCTCTGGTGTATGGATGCCTCGGCCGAGCAAAGAGTTCAGCCGTCGGCCCCAGTTCGACCAGCTTGCCGAGATACATCACGGCGACGCGATCGCTGATGTGCTGCACCACGCCGAGATCATGAGAGATCATGATGTAGGCAAGCCCGTACTGGCTTTGAAGGTCTCGGAGCAAGTTCAGAATCTGCGCCTGAATCGAAACGTCCAATGCCGAGACTGGCTCATCGCAGACCACAAGACGAGGGTTGAGCGCGAGCGCCCGTGCGATGCCTATCCGCTGACGCTGGCCTCCAGAGAAAGCATGCGGATAACGAATTCCGTACTCGCGACGGAGCCCAACCTGGTCCATCAGTTCAAAGACCCGCTCCTCGAGACTCTTGCCTCGCGCTATACCGTTGATCCTCAGTGGCTCCCCTATGATGTCCCGAACTCTGTGGCGAGGGTTCAAAGAGGCATAAGGGTTCTGAAATATCATCTGAACGCCGCGACGCAACCGCGATAGATCAGCCCCGCGTGCAGTTCCCACATCTATGCTGTAGTCATCGGGCGAGGCACTCGCCGGGCCCTCACTTCCGGGACGGAAAAGAATCTCACCCGAAGTCGGCACGTCGGCACGGACGATCATCTTTCCCATCGTCGTTTTGCCACAGCCAGACTCACCGACCAAACCAAGCGTCTCGCCGTGAAAGACATCGAAGCTCACACTGTCGACCGCCCGAAGGTAGCCAGTGGTTCGATGAAAAGAGCCTCTCTTGATCGGATAGCGCTTGGCCACGTTCCGCACGCGCAGAACCGCACGGCCCGGGCTCTCAGAGACGAAACGTCCGACGTCACGATGTTCGCCGCTCTCGCTCACGCTAGTCTCTCCTCTCCCCGTGACCATGCTCTGCCAAAAAACACGCCGCCGTATGCTCGTCCCCGACCTTTACGAGCACAGGTTCGGCCCGCTCGCACATGTTGGCCATGAATGCAGTACATCGAGGATGGAAGCGGCAGCCCGATGGCACGTCGTATGGGTTGGGCACGTCGCCGGCCACCGCCCGCAGCCGCCCGCCCAGTTCTGCCTCCGTCTCGATCACCGGGACCGACTCCAACAAAGCTCGCGTATACGGGTGCTGCGGGTTGTCGAAGAGCTCCCATACCGGAGCCTGCTCGACCACGCGCCCCATGTACATCACCGCCACCACGTCCGCGGCCTGCGCGATGACCCCCATGTTGTGCGAGATCAGGATCACTGACATCTCCATCTCTCTCTGCAGGTCGGCCAACAACGTCAAGACCTGGCCTTGCACCGTAACGTCCAGCGCAGTCGTCGGCTCATCCGCTATCAGAATCGACGGCCGGCACGACAGGGCCATCGCGATCATCGCCCGTTGCAGGAGCCCGCCGGACAGCTCGAACGGGAACCGATCAACCATGCGCTCGGGTTGCGGTACGCCCACTCGCGCCAGCATCTCGATCACATGACTCCGCGCGTCTCTCTTGGACTTGTCCGTGTGAATGCGAACCGCCTCCACGATCTGGCGTCCAATGGGATATACAGGCGAGAAGGCCGCCATCGGCTCTTGGAAGATCATCGCGATCTCATTGCCGCGAACCGATCTCATCTCAGGGCCCCGCGGGTTCAAACTCGCCAGATCCACCACTCTCTCATCGCGCCCGCGATACAGGATCTCCCCACCGACGATCTGTGCCTGCCCCGGCAGGAGGCCCAAGATCGAACGGACTGTCACGCTCTTCCCACAGCCCGACTCACCCACTATCCCCAGGGTCGAGCCTCGCTCGAGCGTCAAGGTCACATCATCGACTGCTCGGATCGTTCCCTCAGCACCCGCAAAGTGTGTGACCAGGTTTCTGATCTCCAGGATCGGCTCTGGCCACTCGTCTACCACCTGACTCAAGTTCGTGTTCCATCCCGGACCCCGGGCGATCGCCGGAGCCCCGCTGGTCCCACCGTCACCGGCTGTATGGGTCCGCTGCATCACGCAAACCATCTCCCAGGAAGTTGAAGCACAGAACGACCAGAACCACCGGAATCGCCGGCGTCAGTTGCCAAGGATGCGCGGTGACGGCCACGACGTTCTGCGCGTCTTGGAGCAACGTTCCCCAGGAAACGGCCGGCGCCTGCATCCCAACGCCGATGAAGCTCAGCGCCGTCTCGCCCAGGATCATCGCCGGAATCGCCAATGTTGTCACCACGATCAGATGGCTGGTCACGGACGGTACAAGATGACCGAAGATGATCCGTCGCCGTGACGCCCCAGCCACCTTCGCCGCCACGACGAAGTCCTCCTCGCGCAGCGCCAGCAACTTTCCGCGCACCTCGCGAGCCAGACCCGTCCACGAAATGAAGGACAGGATCACGACGATGAAGAAATACGTTCGAATAATCGACCAATCCCGAGGCAGAGCCGCCGCTAGCGCGATCCATAGGGGCAGTGCCGGCAGAGCGAGAATAAACTCCGTCACTCGCTGGATTATGGTGTCCACCACTCCGCCGAAATATCCTGATATAGCACCCAGCAGAGTCCCGAGGACCAAGCCCAGTGCGACACCCACGAGTCCGATGGTCAGGGAAATCCGCGATCCGTAGATGATACGCGACAGGATGTCGCGCCCGAGCCTGTCGGTACCCAACAGCAACACCGGTGGCTCTCCCGCCTCGGTTGTGAACAGGCGGCGCTCCGTCTCTATCACACCGAAGAGCTTGTACGGCTCGCCCCGCCCGAAGAACTGAATGGTCGATTCCTGGCTCCGGTCTTCGACGTGCTCATATTGCAGCGTCTGTGTATCCAGTGCCCGTTCACGCCCGTAGACGAACGGCGTGGAAAGCGCGCCGTCGTCTACCACGCGAACCACTGTCGGCGGCGCGTCCTGATACCCTTCGAATCGCGTGTCCGCGCTGTAGGGTGCGAAGAACTCGGGGACCAGCGCCACGATGTACATGGCAACCAGCGCCCACAGCGACCACTTCGCCACGCGGTGCGCCTTGAACTTCCACCACATCAATCGCCACTGACTCGCGTAAACGTACCGGGACTGTTCCTGCCCGACCGCGGCAAGCCCGACCTTCTCCTCCACCACAATGTCACTCATCGGGCGACCCTTTCGAACCGTATTCTCGGGTCCAACCACGCCAGCAAAAGATCTGCCACCAACGTTCCAACGACCGTGAGCACAGAGAGGATCATGATTATACTTGCGGCAAGGTATACATCTTGGTTAATTACCGACCCCAGTAGCAGCGGCCCTGTCGTCTGAAGGTTGAGAACGATGGATACCAGCACCTCACCGCCAACTATTGACGGCAAAAGCCAACCAATCGTCGACACGATGGGGTTGATTGCGATCCGCAAGGGGTAGCGAACGAGAACCGCACCCTCGCTCATTCCTTTCGCCCGTGCAGTGATCACGTACTGCTTCTCCAACTCATCGAGCAGGTTTCCTCGCATCACGCGGATCACGCTGGCGGTGCCGGCCGTGCCGATAATCAGAACAGGAAACCATATTCGACTCAGCAGATCCAACACCTTGTCGATGCTCCACGGCGCATCGATGAATTCTTCAGAGAAGGATCCACTCATGTTCACACCGAAAAGCCAGTGGAAGAGCCACAACAGGATGAGCGCGACCAGGAAGTTCGGCGTGGCGAGGCCGATGAAACCCACGAACGTGAAAATGTAATCGAGGGCCGAATTCTTGTGAACCGCCGAGTACACTCCTATCGGCACCGCGACCGCGAAGATGAACACCACCGTGGCAAGCGAGATCACGATCGTCAACGGGATGCGTTCCGCGAGCAAGTCGGCTACGGACCTATCCCACTGGAACGATCTTCCTAGATCTCCGCGCAGGAAATCGCCAATCCAATTGAGATACCGGGCCCAGATGTTCTGATCCAGGCCATATTGCTGCGTCAGCGCCGCGCGTTCCGCTTCGGTCATCTCGAAACCCTGCGAAGCACGTTGCGCCTCAATTCGGCTGACCACGTCTCCAGGGGGAAGCTCAATAATGATGAACGACACGACCGAGATGGCGAACAGCACGGGCAATAGCAACCCGAGACGACGCAAGACGTAGCCTCCCATGCGGTTCACCTACTCTCCCATTCGCAGTAACACGACTGAACACCGACGATCATTCGTCTATATACCACTGTTCCATGCTCATCTCGACCACCACGCTGAAGACATCACTGTTTCCCTCAGGAACATTCCGCAAACGTGCTGAGAAGGGCATAGGAATCTGCGTGGATTCTACCGGGACTATGGTCCAGATGTTCTCACGATAATTGTCGACCATACCGTCCGCGGCGGCCCTTCTTTCCTCCGATTCGGGCTCGGCCGCCATCATCTGCTCATAGAGATCGTAAAGCTCCCGGACTGCGTCAGGCGGCTCCTCGCCGCGCTCGCCGCCAGATGAGTACCATTCGCCCCACGCGGGGGCCCAGAAGGCACCGAACTTATGTGGCAGGTAGTCTTCACCGTAGCCAGCGGCCATTGCGTCCGGGTCGGCAACCCAGAAGACGCTCGCCTTGATGTCGTTGCCAAGCTCAGCCTGCGTTCCGTCGTCGATCTGGCGCAGCGTGGTGTCGATTCCGATGTCCTTCCAGTACCCCGCCACCAACTCCGTGATCGGTACGTGCGAGTCAGTGCGGGGCACGATCTCGAATGGAATCGTGAACCGTTTGCCATCAGGCCCGAGCCGGAATCCATCACCGTCGCGCTGATCCAGTCCCATTTCGTCCAGGATGCCATTCGCCTCGTCCTGGCTGTTCTCGGCAGGATTTACTCGCTCCGGAACCGAGCCGAACTCGGAGAAGAAGAACGTATCCAGAATCTCCTGCCGATCGATGGCAAGGCTCAGCGCCCGGCGGAAACTGACATTGCGGACGACTTCCCTCCACGCCTCGTCCGGATGCGTGAGGTTGAGCTCGAAGTTGATCGGGCATCTATAGTTGCGCGGCATGTGTAGATTTAGTTCGCCGGCGTCACGTCGCTCCGCCAGCAACGGCACGTGCTGAATGGACAGTTCCTGACCCACATAGTCGAACTCTCCAAAGAGAGTCCGCGAAGCCAATGCCTCAAGGTCTTCCACGACCGACGCACTAAGTTCGTCCACGTACGGCAATTGATTACCGTCAATATCGACCTTGAAGTAGTACGGATTCCGCTCATACCGGAGAACGCTGGTTCCGCTGTCCGCCATCACCCATGGCGTCAGCGTCGGATGACCTGCCCTATTCCTGTCCGAGACGTTCTGCACGCCATCCATCTGCTTGGCGTGGAAAAGACGGTACCACTCTCCTTCATCGATCGACTCGCCCTCCATCAGCTCTTCCAGAGCACCAGCGTCGGCGTACTTCTCGTGAAACTGCTCGAGGTAGTGCCGTGGCTTGATAATGTCGCCATAGCCAACAAATCCGCTGCCGGCCAGCTGGGCAGGAAAGTCCCCGTAGGGCTCATCGAATGCGAGGCTGAACGTGTATTGATCGATGATCGCCAGCTCCGCAGGCCGCCCGTCGAATCGTCTTGCGGCACGCAGGTATGTCGGGACGGAGGGTGTTATCTGTTCGTTGAAGAGGACATCCTCGAATGCGAATCGGACATCCTCAGACGTCACTGGTTCACCATCGGACCAGCGCAATCCTTCACGCATATGGAAGGTGAAGAGAGTGTTCTGCTCGTTCACCTCGTACCCGGCCAGAACGTTGCCTTCGATCGACTCGCCGTCGATATAGCCGAAGCCGCCGGGCGACCATAGGAGCGGCTCGGTATTGGCTATCTGTACGCTTCGGTCGAAGTTCGGGTTCCGCTGCGGTAGCTGCAGCGTCCCGCCATATCGTCCCGGTTCGAACCCGACCGACTCGTCATCGAGCAGGGTGCCGGGCCCGACAACGAAGGGCTGCTTGGGCAAGCGCTCGGCCACCGGCGGCAGCTCGCCCGCTTCGACCCGGCCCATGAGCATTGGAGATTCCCTGTACTCAGCTGGGCCCCCCGTTCGGCGTACCTCGGGGTTTTCAGATCCACCGTCGCCCTCGCTGCCACCAGATGTGCAGGCGGTGAGCAGCGCCGCGCTGGTCGTGCCCCAAATGAAGCTGCGTCGTGAAAGAGTTCGGCGTTCCACTGTGCTCCTCCTCGCTGAGAGAGATGCGGACTCGTTAGTGGGTTCGGTATCTCCCCTTGTCGTCGCTGCTCTTCAAACGTCCTGATGTTGCTCCTGGCGACGCCTACCTGTCGTGTCGCCGGACGCGTGTGCTCAGTCTGTAGCTTCCAGATCTGAGGCGCTCAGGTTCTGCGCCGGGAAGAACGACGTCGGCAGTCGCGCCCGGGGGAATGACGATCTCCGCAGTGAAGCGATCGCCGTCCAGGTGCCACCTTGATTCAATCCGGCCGTAGGGCGAGTCGTGCGCGGCGCTCGCGGACACGAGACCACCTCCGGGGCAAGGCTCGATAGTGAATCGTCGATAGCCGGGGCAGTCGTGGTTCGGCCGTATGCCGGCCACGTAGCGGTGCAGAAACGAGGCCACCGCGCCCTTGCTGTAATGATTGAGGGAACCGACCCCTTTGGGTGCGTTCGGTCGGCCTTCCTCGTCCAAGCCGGACCAGTGTTCCCACACCGTTGTGCCGCCCCGGTTGATCATGGCCAGCCAGGAGGGTTCGGTGTCCTGTAGGAGTAACTCGTAGGCCACATCGACATGTCCTGTGTCGGCGAGAACCGGCAGAAGATCCGCGGTGGCGAGAAATCCAGTGTCGAGATGTGTGTCTGCCTTCCGAACCAAGTCCACAAGGCGTTCGGCGACCTGTGCTCTCGCAGCTTCAGGAACGAGATCAAAGGCGAGCGAGCGTACGTAGGTTGCCTGCGTGTCGGGCTTGAGTAGTCCGTCGGACATCATGAATTCAGCCTGCCAGGCTGCCTTCACGGACGCCGCGTACTCGTCGTACCGCGAACCGTCGTCCGCTCGCCCCACGATGCGAGCCATGGTGGCTAGTAGCTTGGTGGACCGGTAAAGGTAAGCCGTAGCAAGGCTGCTGTGATCCGCGGTGTGCAGCGTGGCCATATGCGACTCGATGTCGCCGGATCCCGAACTCTTCGTCAGCATGTCGGGCTCGAGCCACTCGCCGAAGTGGAACCCAGAGTTCCATACGTAATGTTCATGCTGGGGCGATGGCAGCTTCCGAGCAGACTCCCGCGGTGGACCTGGGTGCTGTCGTGCCTTTCGCTGGGCGTAAGCCACCCACGCCGCCATCGAATCCCATTGCTGCGCCAGCAGATCACGATCGCCGTACGCCTGGTAGACCTCCCAGGGAACGATCACGGCGGCGTCGCCCCAGCCTGCCGATCCAAGTGGATGAAATGGGGCGGCCTCATGATTGGGCGCGCAATACCACACCTCGCCCTCCGGGCGTTGGTCTGCGGCCAGGTCACGCAGCCATTTCGCTGAGAACCCTGCGACGTCGTAGAGGAATGCGGCTGTCGGCACGAAGATCTGCCAATCACCGGTCCAGCCGGCGCGCTCCCGTGTCGGGCAATCAGTGGGAATGTCGCACGCGTTGCCGCGAAAACTCCACACGATCGCGTCGTGCAACCGGTTGAGCCGCTGATCACTGCATTCGAACCACCCCGTCCGTCGCAAGTCCGTGTGTACGACGACTCCCCGGACGTCGTCGGAGCTCAAGGTATCCGGATGTCCCTCAACGCGGACATAACGGAATCCATGCGTAGTGTGCCGTGGCTCAAACGAATCGCCCGATCTTCCGGCAGAAGTCACCTGATCGCGCTGAAACGGCTCTCCACGTTCAACGGCACCATCAGCGATGTGTTCGATCGTGAGATCGCCATCCGTGTCCAGCGCCTCTCCGTGAGTCAACGTGATGGTGCTGCCGCTCGGCCCAAGGTTGCTGAGCTTGACCCAACCGTTGATGTTCTGCCCTAGATCAACGATCTGACGGTCCGGATGCGGCCGGCTCACCATGACCGGTGACACCTCCTCTATGCGCCGCACCGGAGGAGCCACGGGACCGCATAGACGACTGAAATCGACATCCGCAGCCGTCCGCACTGGTGTCCAGCCAGCCAGGTCGATGTCTGGCTCGCAACAATCCAGGCGAAGGTCGCGAAGATCGAGCACCTGGCCCCTTATCAGGTTGGCGCTCTTGATGGGTCCACCAGCGTAGAGCCATTCACTCCCAGTCCCGTAGCAGCTGAGGCTCCCGTTGAATCCTTCTACTTCAAGCTGAGCCAGCAGTCCGACACGCATGTCCCGGTAACGAGGCGTCCATCCGATCCATCCCCCTGAGAGCACGGCCGCAAGGACGTTCTCACCGGCCACCAGCAGGTCGGTCACATCGAAGCTCTGCACTTGAAGGCGCGACTCGTAACTGGTGAAGCCGGGGGTCAGCTCCGCGTCGCCCACCCTATGGCCGTTGATGAAGAACTCATAGATTCCGTGTGCCGTGACGTATAGCCGCGCTCGACGCACCAGATCAGAGTGGTTGGCTGTCCCCCTGAACACCCAGCATCGGTCTGTCTCTGGTTCACCCTGCGTGCACGTGAACGGCTCGATCCAGCTGGCTTTCCAGTCGGACGGATCAAGCAGGCCCATCTCCCAAGAGCCGTACTCGGACCATGCGGATTCACCGGCATCGGTCCACACCTTGACGGTCCATTCGACGTGCTCCCGAGAGCGCAGAGCCGGACCAGCATAGGGCACCAAGATTGACTGGTCGGACTCCACCATGCCCGAGTCCCACCGGCCGGCTCGGATCCGATACGCCACCTGCTGCGTGCAGCCCTTGGGTAACCACCACGACAACCGTGGCTTCGCCATAGTGATGCCACACGCTTCCTCAAGGTGTTCAACCATGAGACGCTCAGGCCGCAGCATGCAGAGCTCCCTTCGATAGACGCGCCCCTAGGTGGCCGCCGACAACACCAGCCGATTCCCGCTCTCCTGCAGCCGTGGCTGCAACGAGCCGGCCGGACACCTCTCATTCGCTTCGGTGTCATCTGCGTGTAACAATCCGACTTTCGCAGATCGTTTCGCCCTAGCACATTTCCGATTCGGGTAGGATCCTTCCCGATTAGAGAGGTGCCGACGATGACCCGACCCATGGGGATGGACGCCGCACGTTTCGAGCCTTACGGGCTGTCCGCCTTCACGTTCGAACGCAGAATCGAATCCGGAGTGATCGACGATCTGAGGTCTTCGGGCTGCCACACGCACCTCGAACTCGAAGTGCACTTTGTCGAGACAGGTGCGATCACGCTGGACTGCGCTGGTCGAGAGGAACGTCTCACGCAGGGAGACATACTTGCTTTCTGGGGTGGGCTACCCCATCGCGACGTGGATCCCGCCCCGCCGACGACCATGTACTACGTCGCCCAGGTACCGATCGTCAACGTCCTCGCCTGGGTTGGATCACCGGAGGTGCTCGATAGTCTCCTTGCCGGCCAGTTGTTGAGGTCGACGACGCCACCTTCTGAGATCGCTGCGGAGAGTTCTGCCTTCCGGAGATGGACCGCGCACCTCGCAACCGCCGATGACCGGCTCAGGAAGGCCGTCGAACTGGAAATACACGCGCGTCTACTCCGCCTGCTCAGCGATGCCGCTCCGACGCAGGCAACGCTCGCACATCGACCGGGCACAGCGACGGCGCACGTCGTCGCCCGCGCGATCCAATTCGTCACACGACACTTCGTGGAAGAGATCAGCATCGAGGACGTCGCCCGCGCCGTTGACCGCCATCATGATTACCTCATGGCAAGCTTTCGCCGGGTATGTGGGCTGACGCTATGGGAGTACGTCACACGATTGCGGCTGAGCGAGGCACAACGCCTTCTCGCCGGTACCGACCTGCCCATCCTGGCGGTTTGTCACCGCGCTGGGTTCAGCGCCACCAGCCGCATGTATGAAGCATTCCACCGTTACCACGGTCAGACACCGGCGATGTACCGTAAGAACCTGACGCAGCGCGCATCGTAGAGTGCATGTCACGCAACACCGCTCGCAAACTCAATGCACCGCTGCCGTGACAACCGCTGGCTCGGCAACCGTTGACCGGTGCTTTCAATCAGCTGATCGGCGATCGAGCAAGGATGGCGACGAGTTGTCCAGCGGAGTCTCCCTGATGAACGCGACGGCCGCCAAGGCCAAGACGGCGAGTGCCGATGCAGCAAGGAACACCATGCCGACGGCGTCAGCGTAAGCGCTCTGAACGACATCCCGCACTGGCTCAGCCAGGCTCGACAGCTCCGGGATGGTCGAACTCTGCAGTCCCGAGAGCGGTTCCGTGCCCGGTTGCCGCGCAAGACCTTGATCGATTTCGCTCGTCACTCGCGCCGCGAATAGCGCGCCCAGCAATGAGACCCCGGCCGCTTCGCCCAATGATCGGAAGAACATCAGCGTTGACGTGGCGCTCCCCAGGTCGCCGTCCGGCGCGCTATTCTGCACGGCCAGCATGAGGTTCTGCTGGCCAGTGCCCAGCCCAAGACCGAGAACGACCAAAGCCGAACCGACAAGCATCCAATGTGAGATGTTGCCTATCGCGCCCAATGCTGCCGTTCCGGCCACCGTCAGAACCATGCTTGTTGCGAGGTACCTCTTCCACCTTCCACTGCGAGATATCAGCTGCCCGCTGACGGTCGTTCCGATCAATGAACCCACGATCAGCGGCAACAAGAGGAGACCCGACTGTGATGGCGAGTAGCCGCGAGCGATTTGAAAGTACTGGGCGAGAAAGAGCATGGCGCAGATCATGACAACGCTCACCCCGACGGCGGCCGTGATCGCAAGACGCACAGTTCGCACACGCAGAATTGTGGAAGGAACGATCGGATCCTGTGCTCGACGTTCCGCCATGATAGCGCCGGCCAGAAGGCCGAGACCTCCGCCCGCCAGCGCGGCGCTCATCCACGAGTTCCAATCAAAGACGTTGCCCGCCATGGTTACCCAGAGCAGAATCGTGCCAATTCCTACCGGTATCAACAGAGCGCCGCGCCAGTCGACGTTTGTACTCGTCCGAGTTACAGGAAGGTGCAAAGTTCTATGCAGAACGACGAGCGCGAAGATCGCGAATGGTGTCCCAATCCAGAAGCACCATCGCCAACCCATGGCAGGCGTATCGACAACCAGTCCGCCCAACGGCGGTCCGGCCAGCATCGCAACCGTCGCGACAGCAGAGAAGTAGCTCACGTACCTCGCTCGTTCGCGAGGACTGACCAGGGTCGCCCGCGCGACTTGAACCAGGACCAGCAGGCCTCCGCTCCCGACTCCTTGCACGGCGCGGAACGCAATCAGTGCCTCCGGACTAGTCGAGACTCCGCACAGCACGGTGCCTACCACAAAGGTCGACAGGGACATCTCAACAAGCAGCCGTTTGCTCATGCGATCAGCCAGCTTGCCCCAGATCGGGCCACTAGCCGTGGCGGCCAGCATGTGTGCGGCGACGATCCACGTGTACTGACTCTGCCGACCTTCGAGGTCGGCAAGGATGCGCGGCATCGCGTTCGCCACGATCGTGCCAGACAGAGCCGAAACGAATGTCGCCAGCAGCAGGCCGGACATCGCCTGCACAACCTGGCGGTGCGTCATGAGACCGCGACCTTGAGCGGTTCCCACCACGCACGGTGGTGGCGGTACCAGGCCACCGTCTGTTCGAGTCCGGCATCAATGCTGACCTGCGGACGATATCCGAGCTCCGTGGAAATCTTGGTGATGTCCACGGAGTAACGCCGGTCGTGCCCCTTGCGGTCGGGGACGTGGACGACCCGGTCCCAGCCAGTTCCCGTCGCCGCCAGCAGACGTTCAGTGAGCTGACGATTGGTGAGCTCGGTACCACCGCCGATGTTGTAGATCTCCCCTGTGCGCCCCCGTTCAGCCACCAGCTGGATCCCGCGACAGTGGTCATCGACGTGGAGCCAGTCCCGGACGTTCAACCCGTCGCCGTACAGCGGCACCGTGCCGCCGTCGATCAGGCTCGTGACGAACAAGGGTATGACCTTCTCCGGATACTGGTAAGGACCGTAGTTGTTCGAGCACCGCGTGATCACGACGTCGAGGCCGTGCGTGACGTGGAACGCCCGAGCCAGCAGGTCGGAGGACGCCTTCGACGCCGAGTACGGCGAGTTCGGCTCCAGGAGGTGGTCCTCACACCACGACCCGTCGGCGATCGATCCGTACACCTCATCCGTCGAAACGTGGACGAACCGGCCGATCCGAGCCTCCCGCGCGGCATGCAGCAGCGTGTGCGTACCGAGCACGTTGGTCTGGACGAACTCAGCCGAGCCGGTGATCGAGCGATCGACGTGCGATTCCGCGGCGAAGTGCACCACCACATCTATCCCGGCCAATGCCGACTTCACGGCTTGTGGGTCGCAGATGTCGGCTTCGATGATGCGCAGGCGCCGGTCTCGTTCGACGGGCGCCAGGTTGCTGCGGTTCCCGGCATAGGTGAACTTGTCGAACACGACCACCTCGGACGGCGTGAATCCGTCGTACGCACCTGAGAGGACATTGCGGACATACGCCGACCCGATGAACCCGGCGCCGCCCGTGACCAGAACCTTCATCTACGCCACCTCCATCGACCGCTGCCGCGGCAGGCAACGCTGCAGCGCCGCGCGCCACGGAGCCATCGAGGGCAGCCCTGCCGCGCGCCAGGCGTCGTTGGACAGCACCGAGTACGCGGGCCGTGGCGCCGGACGCGGGAACTCCCACGTCGTACACGGCCGGATGCGTTCCGGGTCGGCACCGAGCTCCTCGAAGATCGCCCGCGCGAAGCCGTACCAGGTGGTCGCACCGGCACCCGTGCAGTGCAGCACCCGCTCGCGGGGCCCCTCCCCTTGGGCGACGCGCCGCGCCAGCTCCAGCAGCCCTTCCGCCAGGTCCACCGCCAGCGTCGGCGAACCACGCTGATCGTCGACCACCGACAGCGTCTGCTTCTCTCGCTCCAGCCGCACCATGGTGTCGAGAAAGCTGTTCGCCGACGGGGCGTACAGCCACGCCGTCCGCACGACCCACGCCTCGGCGCAGATGGCCAGGACCGACCGCTCACCGGCCAGTTTCGACTTGCCGTACACGGTCCGCGGCGCACACACGTCGCCCGGCTCGTACGGCCGGTCGCCGTCGCCCGCGAAGACGTAGTCGGTCGATACATGCACAAGTGGCACGCCATGCCGGACACACGCGGTGGCCAGCAACGACGGGCCGAGCGCGTTGACGGCGAACGCGCGCGCCCGCTCGGTTTCGGCGCGGTCGACGGCCGTGTAAGCGGCAGCGTTGATCACCGCCGGCCGACGGCCGGCCTCCTGCGCACGCAGCACGAGATTCTCCACGGCCGAGTCGACCGAATCCGCGTCGGTGACGTCCAACTCGGCCGAACCCGCGCCCACGATGTCCACATCAGCACCGGCGACGGACGCCAGGCTCCGCCCGAGCTGACCCTTTCCGCCGGCCACCAGGATGCTCACACCCATCACACGGCCTCCGCCAGCTGCGCGGCCATGGCGTGCTCGGCGACCTGCCGGACATACGTGCCGTAGCCGGTCTGGCCCAGCCGCTCCCCCAGGTCGAAGCACTGCGCCGCGTCGATGAACCCCATCCGCAGCGCGATCTCTTCGAGGCACGCGATCCGCACACCCTGCCGGTCCTCCAGAGTGCGCACGTACTCACCGGCCTCCAGCAGCGACTCGTGCGTGCCGGTGTCCAGCCACGCGAACCCGCGCCCCAGGTCCACCAGCCTGGCCTTGCCGTGCGCCAGGTAGGCCAGGTTCACGTCGGTGATCTCCAGCTCGCCGCGCGCCGACGGCGTCAGCCCCGCCGCGATCTCCACCACGTCGTTGTCGTACAGGTACAGGCCGGTGATCGCGCGGTTGGACCGTGGACGTGCCGGCTTCTCCTGGATCGACACCAGCCTGCCCGCGTCGTCGGTCTCGCCGACGCCGTACCGCTCCGGGTCCGCCACCGGGTAGCCGAACAGCACGCATCCGTCGACGTCGCTCGCGGCCGTCTGCAGCAGCTCCGCGAATCCCGGCCCGTGGAAGACGTTGTCACCGAGCACCAGCGCGACGGCGTCGTCGCCCACATGCTCCGCGCCGACGACGAACGCATCCGCCAGCCCTCGAGGCTCGGGCTGCACCGCGTAGCTGAATCGGAGCCCGAGCCACGACCCGTCGCCCAGCAGACGCTCGAACTGGCCACGGTCCTGCGGCGTGGTGATGATGAGGATGTCCCTGATTCCCGCGAGCATCAACACCGACAGCGGGTAGTAGATCATGGGTTTGTTGTAGATCGGCATGAGTTGCTTGGATACGCCCAGTGTCACCGGGCGCAGCCGGCTGCCGCTGCCGCCGGCCAGAATGATCCCTTTCACGACTGTTCCTTTCCGAACCACGTGTGGTTTCGCTACCCGCCGTCATCGGCGCTCGAGCGCGTACCGTCGCTCGGCCACCGCTTCGATGACGCTGACCGCCGCCCCGGTTCCGTCTTCCGAGCGGATGGGATCGCGGAGCTCCTTCGCCCGCGCCGCCATGCCGGGATCGTTCGTCGCCCGCTTGATCGCGGCGGCGAGGGTGCTCGAGCTGAGCTCACGGTCGCTGATCGGCGCCGGCGCCACCCCCAGCCGGTGCATGGCGCGCCCGGACCACCACTGATCCGGGAACGACGGGCACACCACCTGCGGCCGCCCGGCGGCCAGCGCCGTCCCCGTCGTGCCGAGGCCGCCGTGATGCACAACCGCCGCGACCCGCTCGAACAGCCAGGAGAACGGCACCTCACGGAGGAACATGATGTCGTCGCCGAGGTCGTCGGCGCTCAGCCCGCTCCAGCCGCCGACGACGACGGCCCGCGTGCCCGCCTTGCGGACGGCGTCGCGCACCAGCCTGCCCAGGCCGGCCGGGTCAGATGTGACCGAACTGGCGAACCCGATGTACACCGGCGGCGGACCGGCCTCCAGAAAGGTGCTCAAGTGCTCGGGTGGAGTCCATTCGTCCGACGACGACAGGAACCAGAAGCCGTCGGTGCGCACCCACTCCGGGTAGCGGGTGCCGGCCGGCAGGAGCAGCTCGCTGAACGCGTGCAGCACCGTCGTCGGCGTGCCGTCCGGCTGGCGCATCCGGTCGGTCCGGCGGCGTTCCAGGCCCAGGCCCTGCTCCCGCCAGCGCGCGCTCCCGCCGGCGAAGACCCACAACACCGCCCTGCTGGCGATGTACGACGGCCGGTTGAGGAAGCCGGGCACGCGGTACGGCATCGACGGGTCCGGGAACACGTCCGTGGGCACCCAGTACGGCTGCGGGCACATCACGATCGACGGGATGCCGAGGAGTTCCGCCACATGGTGGGCGGGCACGCTGACGTGATACACCAAGACGTCGAATTCGGCGTCGTCGCGCGCCCGCGAGTCGTGCACCATAGCGGCGATATCGTCCAGGTATGCGCGGACGAGCCGACGTGTTTTGCGCGCCATCGTCACCAGGCCGAGTTTCCCGCGCATTCCGCGGAATCTGCGTTCGAGAGTGTTGACGACGGCTTTGTCGTCGGCCAGCACATTCGGGCCGTCGTGGATTCGCACAACTCGCTCGCAATAGGGCTCGGCCAGTCCTGCCGACGCAGCGGGAGCTACCATTGTCACTCGGTGCCCGGCACCGGTTAATTCCTTGGCCAGAGCAGCGAACGGTTGTACATCTCCGCGGCTGCCATGAGTAATCAGCAGAACTCTCATGACGATCCCTCCATCACATGCCATTCCATTCGCTTTTCATCCTTGCGGACCGGTGTGGCCGGCCACCAGCCGGAAACCGACCGCCCTTTTCCTCATCGCGGCGGCCGGAGTAGGGATAAGTTAAGCGAATGTGACAGCAAGATGACGGGGCACCGACTATGACCGTCCAGGCGAACTGGATTTCAATAGCGGACGGTTCGCGGATGCCAGCGTCGTCACCCTGGCGGCAGGCGCAACGTATCGCCCGGCAACTGCCCGAACCGCTGCTGGTAATGCCGGGAGAAGTGCCCGTAGCTCCGGAAGCCGAGCCTCCTCATCACCGTCTCGACGTTCGTCGTCGAGCGGTCGGCGGCCAGCAGCGCCTGATGCGCCAGGTCCAGCCGCCGAATACGCAGGTACTCGATCGGGGTGACCCCGAGGTGCTCCCGGAAGTACTTCTGCAGCGTCTTGGTGCTGACGCCCGCGTCGCCAGCGAGGTCGTCGATCCGGTAGCGCCGCGTCGGATGCTCATCGATCTGCTGCAGCACTGCTCGCAGGACGCGCGGCCAGTGGTCGCGGTGCTGGCCGCCGCCGTCGCCCACGCCCGGCGCGCTCTGGCGTTCTATCTGGTCAGAGTAGGTATGCCGGTGGACCCGCAGCAGCGTCTCGACGAGCGCTTGCTCGTAGGCCCGGGCTACGTCGGGCACTTCCACCAGAGCGCCCTCACTCTCGAGTTCCTGACGGATGAGCGTGGCCATCCTGACCCAGCTCTGCCCAGGCCCCTGGCGGATGTTCATGAGCCGATCGAAACGCAATGGGCGGGTCGTGGTTGCCTCGCCCAGCGCACTCAGCGCGATGTGGATCGCACTCAGCGGGATGTTGACGATCCATAGCCGACAACGCCGCCCGACGGTGAGCCGCATCTCCTCGCCTGGATGTGCGACGAGGACGTGACCAGGCAGGACGGCGACAGGACCATCGTCCAGCACCGCGTCGGCGGAGCCTAGAGCCGGTGCCAGCAGTACGTACGACGTGTCGGCTATGCGTCCGGCCAGCGACACGCCTTGCCAGAGATCGAGATACCCACCGAGAATCTGCCCCAGCCGGTACTTGCGGCCTCGGAACCGGGAGCGGTCCGCGTCACCGGCTGCGTCTTCCACCAAGATTCCGAAGACGTCCGCCAACAGGCGGCGCAGTTCGGCAAGTCCGGCGCCGGTCTTCCCACCGCGCCCATCGTCCGCAATCTCGCCGGTTAGCTCGCGCGCATCCGTCACCGTCACGTGTGTCGCCACAACTGCCCGCCCTGTCGCCCAGTTCTGCGAACGGCCCGCAGCCACGCCGACCCTGCCGCGACCCCGCTACCGTGCACCACCGAGATCGATCCTGACACGGAGTCAGGCGCATCGGAATACGCACGTGCGACGACTTCAGGACACTAAACGACCGCCCGACGACGGAACGCAACGTGGGTGCCACGGGGAGGCGCACCGTGAGTTCACGGGCAGACGCACTGCGAGCACGCCGTCGTTGTTTCACACGCGGCGCAGCGTCTCCGACGGCGCCTCGTTGAACCTCTGCCGATACCGGCGGGCGAACCGTCCATGATTGTCGAAACCCCAGCTCCGTGCGATCTGATCGATCGTGACGTCGTACGGCGACGCCTGACGCAAGGACTCGTACACACGGTCCAGCCGGGTGTTTCTCATGTAGGCGGTCGGCGAGATTCCCAGATGCTTTCTGAACCGTCGCTGTAGGGCACGTTCGCTCACCGCAACTTCGCGGGCAAGGCTGCCGATGGTGTGCTCCCACTCCGGGTGCTCCTGAATGAGCTGCAACGTCTTGCGCAGATAGGACGGGTACGACGCGGCATCGACGCCTCCGACGCTGCGTCCGAACCCGTCTTCGGACCCGGAACTAGTCCCGTTACCTGCGGCGATGTGGGGCTGCGCGCGCAGCAACATGGCGAGTAGGAGCCGTTCGAGCCGATGTGCCTCACGTGGTGTGTCCGCGAGGATCCCCGGCTGGTCGAACTCATCGAGCAGGAACATCCAGAGGCGATGCCAGCTGCGCACGCGACCATGCCCGACATCCAGGTTCCGCTCCAGGCGAGGCGGAACACCCGCAGAATGCGTCGCCACGTCTCGCAGGCCCTTCTCCAGTGAGTCCGCACGGACTCGAATGGCCGACAGTCGGCTGCCGGTGGCCAGACGAATCTCGGCGTCATCGAGGTCGGAGAGTGCCACGGCGCGGGCCGGCGTGACGTCGATGTGTTCAGAATCGAGTTGCAGTCCGGCCACACCGGAACGCGCCGTCAGGATAATGTGCGTCTTCTGCGGCGGCCGGACGGTCATCTGGACCTCTCCGCCGAACTCTACCTCACTGAAGATGGAATCACCGACCCGATACCATCGGAGGTCGATTGTCGTGCTCAGGTGACGTGCGCTGAAATCGGTGATTTCCCATCCCGTAGCGTCACTTAACTTATTGACTATTTCATCAGTCGCAGCATTGAGAGAATCACATCGATACCAAAGTGTGGAAGACCGCATGTGCTCCGCCGTCACGTTTCCGACCCTTCAGCCAGCGACCGGGCGCTTCTCCGCCGGCGAAACTTTCCATATCCATTGTCATACTCCTTGACTTCACGCCCTACCAGGAACATCATCGGTCAACGGACCCCCGCAGACAACCACCAAGAAACGACCGGCTCCATCCCGTTTACGAAAAACTCCGAGAGCGCACGGCGGGCGTAGTGTTCGCCCTATTCATTCCTGTGACAAGTAACACAACATATCTATCTCGTTAACTTTCGCGGACCGAAAGTCGTCGAGGTCGGCAACGCATCTGCCAGGGGCGCACGGCGCCCGCCAACCGCTACCCCGAGCTTCGGGACGGTCCGGCTGCCACCTGGACACGTCCCCATTCGGTAACGTCAAGGCGTGCGTAAGCTGACGATCACGTCGCGCAACGCCCGGTTCCAGCAGTGGCAGGCGCTCCTCGGCAACCGTGCGAAGCGGCAACGCGCGGGCGAGTTTCTCGTGCAAGGCGTCCGCCCCATCACGCTCGCCGTCGAGCATGGCTGGACGGTCCGTGCGCTGATCCATCCGACCACGGGAACGCGCTCGACCTGGGCGTCGAGCATGCTTGGGCAGGTGGACGGCGAGCACGTCGCGATGGCGCCCGATCTGTTCAGCGAGCTGGCGGAGAAGAACGACGATACGCCCGAGTTGCTCGCCGTCGTCGAGACGCCACCGGATCGTCTCGACCGCATTCGGGTCGATCGTCATCGCGATGAAGCGCAGATGCTCGTGGTGGTGTTCGACCGGCCTACCAGTCCGGGCAACGTCGGCACCATCATCCGCTCCGCCGACGCGTTCGGCGCTCACGGGGTCGTGGTCACCGGCCATGCCGCCGACGTCTACGATCCGAAGACGGTGCGTGCCAGCACCGGTTCCCTGTTCGCGCTGCCGACCGTCCGCGCCGACGGACCTCACGAAGTGATCGACTGGGCTCGTGCGCACGATGCGCAGATCGTGGGGACGGACGAGACCGGAACCGTGGATGTCGACGGGCACGACCTGACTGTGCCCACCGTGCTCGTCGTCGGCAACGAGACGAAGGGCATGAGCAGAGCCTGGCGCGACGGCTGCGACACGATCGTCCGGATACCGATCGACGGCGCCGCCAGCTCACTCAACGCGGCCGCCGCAGCCACCGCGGTGCTGTACGAAACCGCCCGCCAGCGACGGTCCCAGCATTCCCCGGCGAAGGTCATTCAATGAACCGCAGCAGTGTCTTGAGGTTGCGCTCAATCGGGTGCACGGCATCGAGCGTAAGGTCCGAGCCGCGCAGCGCCGGGAACTCGGGCCGCATGCGCTCGACGTGGTTCCAGTCGATCTCGTGCCAGCCCGGGATACCCCGCTGACGTCCGTCGACCCGGCTCCGGTGCAGGTCCACGTCCGTGCACACGCATTCGACGACGTGCGTGGAGGCGCCGAAGCTCGCGAAGTGTGCACGCCAGTCGTCGACGACGTCGTCGGTGACGAGGCAATCAGTCACCGCCGACTGGCCGAGTATCAGTTGCCTCGTGACGAGTGTGCGCAGGAGCCGGTGATACATGCTCAGGTAGGTCGGACGATCCAGATGAGCGAAGATGCCGGCAGGCTTCAGCGCGCCCATCAACCAGTCGCCCGCGAACGACGGCGCGCCGATCTCCTTCGCCACCGCGTCCGCAAGCGTCGACTTGCCGGTTCCCGGCAGTCCTGTCATCACCACCACTCTGGGCGATCTACCGTCCGGCATACGGATCCTCCGTTCCTCGTCCCTCGGCCATCCGTCCCCGCCGAGTGCCACACGGCGGCGCGGCCATGCCGAGTGCCATACAGCGGTGCGGTAAGTGTGAAGCCGAACGGCCAGCGCCTTCCCGAGGTTCCCATGCCAGCCTGCGATATCGGAGAGGTTGCTGGCGCGGCCCAGCCTCTATTCCGCCCCGACATGGCCACTTGGCGGCTTTGAAGACCCGAACGGAACGACATTTCGGTCACCATCACGACCACAACGCATGCTTCTCCAGGCAGGGTGGAGACTTCGCATGGCTTCAGTGTCACGGTATGACGACCATCAGACACGTGCGCGCGAGCGAAGCCCGAGCAGCCTGCCCGGATGGTCACCGGCCGCAGCCTGATCAAGTCGAAGGGCGGTCCATGTCCTCCTGGCAACGGACCGGTTACGGCGCGCTCGGACGACGTGGACCGCCTTGCCCGCGCCGTATTCGTTTACCCGGTTGTCCGGCGCGTCCGTATGTTGTCGGCGTGACCGTTGAGGTGCCGTACCGAGCGCTCCCGCTGGATCAGTCGGATGTTCGCTACGTCCACGGCCCCGACTCCGTTGTCCAGGCGGACGTGCCTGCCGGTGAGACCGTCGAGTTCGAGTGGAGAGACAGTTCGATCTATCCAGGCACGTCGCGGAAGTTCTGGGTTCACGTACCTGCGATGTACGATCCTCGCGAGCCTGCCGCGCTCATGGTCTTCCAGGACGGCTGGTGGTACCTCGACCCTGAGGGCGAGGTACGCGGCGGAATTGTGTTGGACAATCTCATCCACCGCGGAGACATCCCGGTCACCATCGGCGTGTTCGTCGATCCCGGCGTCTTCGAGGATGCCGCGGCTCCTCATGCGCGGAAGAACCGCAACGTTGAGTACGACGCGTTCGATGACTGCTATGCCACCTTCCTGCTGCACGAGATCATCCCGCAGGTCGCAGACCGCTACTTGATCACCGAGGACCCGAACCGTTGGGGCATCTGCGGCGGTAGCAGCGGCGGGAACTGCGCGTTCACGGCGGCATGGTTCCGGCCAGACAAGTTCCGGAGGGTCATCGGCTACCTGTCCAGCTTCGTGCAGATGCCGGGCGGCAACCCATATCCCGAGCTGATCCCCGGCTCCGAACGCAAGCAACTGCGCGTGCTCCTCCAGGCTGGCCACCGCGACCTACGCTGGAACGAGCCGGAGAGGAACTGGCTAGCAAGCAACCTGCGCGTTGCGGCCGCCTTGGCAGAAGCGGGCTACGACTTCCGTCTGGTTTTGGGCGACGGCGGCCATAGTCCCAACCACGGTGGCGTCCTCTTGCCCGACGCCCTGCGCTGGCTGTGGCGGTAGGCCCCGCTATGGACACCATCCCGATCAATGACGCCCTGGACCGTGGCCAAAGCTGCCTCATCATCACCGGCGCGCCCGGCTCGGGCAAGTCGACCGTCTCGCTTCTAGTGGCTCGGGCGCTCACGCGCTCAGCCCTGCTCAACGGCGATCAACTGAACGAGATGATCGTCGGCGGGCGCGTGTGGGCACTCGGACAACCACCGGACGAGGCAGCTCGCCAAGTCCGGTTATGCAACGAGAATCTCTGCGCGCTCGCGACAAACTTCGCCGACTCTGGCTTCACCCCGGTCATCGACTGGATCATCCCGGATCGCGAACAGCTCGACTTCTACCTACGCGCACTGAGCCCCCGGCGGATCCTGCTGGTCGTGCTCACACCCAGCATCGACATATGTAGACGGCGCAACATAACCCGAGACCCTGACGAACAGTTCTTCTTCGACGGGTACGAGGACCTGATCTCGTCCATGCGCGACGGATTCGCAACCGTTGGATGGTGGTTCGACACCTCAGACCTCACACCCGACGAGACCGCCATGCAGATCGTCGCTCAGGCCCCTACCCTCGCCGTCCCGGCCCTCTAGAAGATCATGAAGAACGTCTACGTCGTCACTCATCCCGAGTCGACGCACCATCTCGACGGCCTCGTCGGCGGGTGGTACGACTCCGGGCTGAGTGATCGAGGCGTCGCCCATGCCCGAGCCATCGCCGAAGCTCTTGCCAGTCGGCTGCCGAGCCCCACCGCCGATGTGGAGATCTACACCTCTGACCTGCTCCGAGCCCGCCGCACCGCTGAGATCATCGCTGAACATCTGGGCGTTAGCCTGATCGTCGACCCCGACCTTCGGGAGAAGTCCTACGGTGTGGCCGGCGGAAAGCCTCAGGCCTGGTTGGACGAGCGCTTCATCCCACCGCCCGAGCATGGCGAGCGCATGCGCCACGACGAGGGCATCGAAGGAGCCGAGACCAAGTGGGATATGGCCGTGCGCGCATATGCCGCGATGAAGCGGATACAGGCTTCTGCCGCACCGCGTCAGATCGTGGTCTCACATGGAGGGACCGCCACCTTCCTGCTCGCCGCGTGGGTCGGCATGCCGATCGAGGCCGCCGGTCTGGTCAGCTTCCGCTTCACCTCCGGAGGCATCTCCCTACTGCGCAAGGATGACTACTTCCACAATCACCAGGTTTCCGAGCTCAACGACGTAAGCCACCTGACCTGACAACCGACGGGCGGGAGCACCGGCGAGCTGGAGTGATACGCACAGTTGACGGCGATCATGGCGGATCGATCTGCCGGATGGGTGTGCGTGCCTTGTGCCGGGCCCATGCGCCAACTGGCCGTGTTGGTAGAGGAAGCCGGTGAGCCGGGTGCACCCCGGACTTCGCCGTCGAGCAGCGCCATTCCCAGTACGGACCACGCCTCCCACCGGCGTCCGTGCAGCCGCGTGGTGTCCATCTCGCTGCGTAAACTGTTGGCTCGTATGCTCGTCCGTGATGTCAACGTGCACACCGACGGTTCCCCGTTCGACCGAAGGACTCAGCCGTGCCCGACCGACCTGAGATTGTCTGCATCTGCGGCTCTACCCGGTTCGTGGACGAGATGCGTGCGGCGAACCGTGATCTGACCTTCGCAGGTGTCATCGTCGTCGCGCCAGGCGAAGCAGACGAGTTGATCACCAACGAGCAGAAGACCGCGCTGGACGTCCTCCACCTGCGCAAGATCGACCTGGCTGACCGGGTTCTGGTCGTCAACCCCGGCGGGTATATCGGCGAGTCCACGAGCAGGGAGATCGCATATGCCCACGCCACCGGCAAGCCGATCTCGTTCACCGATCCTGTCTGACCAGTAGACGCTTCGCGGTCCGCACGGGCAACGAGTCTCGGTCAGCCTCCTAGCGTGTTGCAGAGGATCTTCGACGTCGTCTTGCGCAGCATTGTGCTTGTGTCGCGTGACGTGATCTCTGATGAGGCGTGGTCAATACTCGGACCTTTGTTTCCTGCTGTGCAAGCTACGGGCCGTGCGCCGGTAGACCGACGCACGGTGGTCGAGGCGACGGCGTGGCGGGTTCGCACCGGGGCCCCGTGGTGTGATCTGCCCGAGCGGTTCGGGAACAGGAACACGATCTAGAAGAACTTCGACCGTGGTCGAAGGCCCGGGGGTCTGGGCGCGCGTCCTCGAGTAGGTCAAGGCGATGGCTGACCAGGGCGGCGACGTCGAGTGGATCGCGTCCATCGACTCCACGATCGTGCGTGTCCACCAACACGGCGCGACCCTGCCCAGGGACACAGGGGGCACGGTCGAACCACAAGAAGTTCGGAGATGAACCCCGCTGATCTCGCGATCGGCCGCTCCCGTGGCGTGTTGACGACCAAGGCGCACCCTGGTCGCCGACGGCAAGGGGCGGACGCTGGCATTCGTCCTGACCGGTGAGCAGGTCGCGGACACAACCATGCTGTCCGACACCCTCGACGAGATCCGCGTGACCGGCGCGACCGGGCGGCCGCGTCAGCGCCTGGACCGGCTGCTGGCGGACAGGGGCGACGCTTCAGGGCGAACCGGGTGTGGCTGCGCGAGCGCGGCATCGCCACGACGATCCCGGAACGTGACGACCGGATCGCCCACCGCCGCAAACGACCTAGTACTCCAGCCGTAGATCGTGATCTTGGTCGTGTCGGTGCTGGATATGGAGCGGCCACCGCTCGATGATCTTGGTTTGTGAAGACACAAAATGATCTAGCGATGGCCGCAGGCCCAAGCGTAGACGTTGATAGATGGCACGTCGAGAGGCAGGTGCTGATGTCTCAGATCGCGTCGCGGTTCGCCCGTGTGGAGTCGTATCGGCGCGCGTGTGACCTGGTCACAGGGTTGATGTCGGATCTACCGAACAAGAACTGCTGGACGATCGCCGAGCACGTCGGGCATCAGAGTCCGGATGGGCTGCAGAACCTGTTGTTCAGGGCGTCGTGGGACACCGACGGTGTCCGCGACGACCTGCGTGGCTACGTGGTCGCCGGGCTTGGCGACGACGAGGCGATGCTGGTGGTGGACGAGACCGGCGATGTGAAGAAGGGAACCTGCACGGTCGGAGTGCAGCGGCAGTACACCGGCACCGCCGGCCGTGTGGAGAACGCGCAGGTAGCGGTATATCTGACCTATACCACTACGGCCGGGCACGCGTTCATCGACCGAGAACTCTATCTCCCGAAGTCGTGGACCGAAGGTGCCGAACGTCTCGCCGCAGCCGGCGTGCCTGACGATGTGGAGTTCGCGACCAAACCGGAGCTGGCTCGGCAGATGATCGCCCGGGCGCTGGATGCCGGGGTGAAGGCACAATGGGCCGGCGGCGACGAGGTCTACGGCGCCCACCCTGGCCTTCGCAAAGAGCTGGAAGAACGCGGTGTCAGCTACGTCCTTGCCGTCGCGTGCGACCACCACGTCACGACCGGCATCGGTAAGCAACGCGCCGATAAGATCACCCAGCGGCTTCCGAAACGAGCTTGGCAACGCCACTCGGCCGGCCACGGCGCAAAAGGCCCACGGATGTATGACTGAGCATTGGCCGACATCGCAGATGACGCCGAGCGGGGCGGGCACCGGTGGCTGCTGATCCGGCGCAACCACACGACCGGTGAGCTGGCCTACTACCGCTGCTACTCACCCGACCCAGTGCCGCTATCCGCGCTGGTCAGAGTCGCGGGCCGACGCTGGACGGTAGAGGAAAGCTTCCAGAGGGGCAAGGGACTATGTGGTCTGGACGAACACCAGGTCCGCACCTGGACTTCCTGGCGACGCTGGACCGTGCTGTCCATGCTCGCCTACGCCTTCCTCGCCGTCATTGCCGCAGCCGAACGACCACCACAACCCGAGCCCAACGACGAGCTTATCCCTTTGACCTGCAACGAGATCCAACACCTACTCAACAACCTCACCCGCCCAGGCGCCAACCGGATGCGCTGTATGCGCTGGTCAACCTGGCGCCGCAGACACCAGCACAGATCCCGGCACTGCCACTATCAACGCCGAACAGCGGGTCGAATATGAAGATCACGATCTACGGCTGGAGTA
>NZ_JAAGOA010000028.1 GCF_010550675.1 Phytoactinopolyspora halotolerans
ACCAATTCCTGTCCCGCGACTCCTACACCGGCGCCCTCGCCGACCTCAACCTCACCACGTCCCCGTGGAACAACAACCGCTACGCCTACACCGGCGGCAACCCCATCTCCTACATCGAACTCGACGGACACCGACGCACCTGCTCGGACTGGACCATCGACTGCAACGCCACCGCCGACCCAGCCGAGGGAGGCAGAAGCGTATCTCGTGACGCCGATACTAGTGAGTACACTGAACTAGTAGATTACGTGCACGATGAAATTGTCACCAACTCGCAAAGTGATACAGTGGAGACGATTCGTTCTCGCCTGGAACGGTACCAGTACCTCACTGGCGACCTGAGCTTTTGGGCTCGGTTCCGCAGTTCATATGCGGGAGAGAACCCAGAATCGTACGCTTTGCTGGCCAATGCAACCTGGGCGGCCAAGGTATGCCAGAAGGTATGCGAGTGGGACCATAAGCCCAAGATTGAGGAACGCTTCGAAATGGATTCGAGGGAAAACTATTACACTCCGATAAAGGACCGGCCAGGGTACGAGGCCTACTACGACATATGGTCGAATATTCACTACGGGTACGTGGGAAGGTCCGCCGGTTTCGACGCCGACACGCTGCAGGAAGGGGCCGCATCAGGAAATCCGCTGGCTGGGGTAAATGACGCCGGTGACATAATAACCGTGCAAATCGGAATCGATTTGTACGATCAGCATGCGCCAACTGAACTCAAGCCTCAACATATACATCAGGCTATACTGAGCGCACTCCCGGAACTTAGTGCCGTCGGAACTGAACAACTACTGGTTCGATGAGTGTAGGTGAGAACTCTGGCTTCCAAGCGAGTCAAGTGGGTGGTTCGTGGTCTCCTTCTAGTGGCCACTGTGCTTGTCGCGGGGGGAGTCGTCTTTCTGGTAGACGTCGTGCGGAGCGAACAGCAATCAGTCTCACCTCAAGATCTCCTTGGTGCGGACCCGGATCTTGCTGGACCGAATATGGACGATAATTGGCAACTCGATGAGGAACAGACTTCGGGAGCGCACGGTTCGTACAATTCTGATGAGCATATTCGTCGCATATGGTCGAAAGTTGACGGCGGAGGGCGATTAGATCAAACAGTCTTCTTGTATTCGAACCCTGTCTGGGCAGAAGGTCAATACTGGCTTTCGCAGCCTCGTTGGGCGCATTCGGATGACTATCCCAGCTTCAACTCGGCGACTGATCCATACGATAGTGCCGATGCAGACCGCAGTCAGATGGTGTGTGCGGCAGGTTCAACGGAATCGTGCCAGATTTGGTTTTACTGGGCACGTTATGGCCAGTACCTGGTACAGATCCAATATGTCGGCGAAAATATTGATGAGGAGAAGTTCAGGCAACTCGTACGGCCGGTTGACCAATTTGTCGTAGACGTCCTGTCGGCTGGACCAAGGTAGGGAGGCCTACTAAGAACGCCTGCCGTGGTGGCGTGGCAGTAGCTCACTTTGATGTCAAAGCCATAAAAGGCACCACCGGGCAGGTCAGATATATTTTGCCTTCGCGGTGGCTCATTTCCAGGATAGGATCGGCTTTACGGCAGCCACACCCTTCTATGCGTGCAAATCATGCACATCCTGAATCGGGCCGCTAGAACCGCTATTGGGTAGTGGCCTGGTTCGACGCGCATGGTGTATACCTCGACGCTAGTGCCGTGTGACACAAGATGACTTCGGGAAGACGTTTTGATCGATTTTACAATGAATGGCCCACTGAGGATCGGCTATTCTTTAGCAATCAGTCAAGTGTTGTGAGCGGGCGTTTGGGTGTGGACGATCCAGAGTTTCCTGGTCAACTAGAATATGAAATCAGAACGCGAGGGCCAGTCCCGATCGCCGTGTACGTGGCGAATCGTGTATGCTCGCCCGGCAAGGAATGCAAGGCGCAGATTGCCCGAATCGAATATGGGTCGTGCTGCCATCAAACAAAGTAGACGCCTGATCTTCGTATACGGGTATGCGGTACGGCTGCCGGAGCCGGTACCCGGCCGCTGGGCCTTGCCATTCTCAGCCGGCTGTACGGCGCGCAGCGTAGGCTTGGCGCACGTGACGATTGAGGAGTTCAGGGACCGGCCGGAGAGCTGGCCCGTCGAGACGTCGGACGTGGTGTTCGAGGGCAAGGTCATCGCCGTCCGCAAGGACGTGGTGCGGTCGCCCGTCGACGGCACCACCTTCCAGCGCGACGTCGTCGTTCATCCGGGTGCGGTGGCCATTGTGGCACTGGACGAAGACGACCAGGTGCTCGTCGTGTCGCAGTACCGGCACCCGGTCGGCCACCGGCTGATCGAGCTGCCGGCCGGGCTGCGGGACATGGATGGCGAGCCGCCCCTGGAGACGGCCAAGCGCGAACTCTACGAAGAAGGACATATCCGGGCGACCGACTGGCGGGTGCTCACCGACGTGCTCAGCACGCCGGGCATGTGCGACGAAGCCGTCCGGGTCTACCTCGCCCGCGGCGTCACCGAGGTGCCCGACGACGAACGGCACAACGGCGAGCACGAGGAAGCCGACATGCCGGTCGCCTGGACACCGCTGGCCGATCTCGTCCAGGCTGTCCTCGGCGGCTCGGTGCAGAACGCGCTGCTGTGCATCGGGACGCTCGCTGCCTGGGCAGCCAGCCATGACGGCGGTTACGACGCGCTCCGTCCGGCGGATGCACCGTGGCCCGCCGGCGAACGTCAGTGATGATCTTGTTATCCGGCATGCGTCCGCATCGCGAGACGTTGCCCGGTCCGCTGATCTAGACTGCGCCCGTAGCCTCCGACATGGCACGCTCGGAACTAGGTGGCACCCGAGCGTCGCAGATGGGGCGATGGCCATCGCGGCTGGAACGGCGAAGGGGACGTTGGTGCTGATCGGCATTCCTACCGAGGTCAAGGACAACGAATACCGGGTGGCGATCACCCCGCCTGGCGTGCACGAGCTGGCCCGGCACGGGCACGACGTCGTCGTGCAGGCCGGCGCGGGCATCGGCTCGTCCATCCGCGACGACGAGTACATCTCCGCCGGGGCACGCATCGTCGAGTCCGCCGACGACGTGTGGGCCGACGCCGATCTGATCTGCAAGGTCAAGGAACCGGTGCCGGACGAGTATCACCGGATGCGCCGCGGGCAGGTGCTCTTCACCTACCTGCATCTGGCGGCGTCGCGCGAGTGCACCCAGGCGCTGCTCGACGCCGGGATCACGGCGATCGCCTACGAGACCGTCCAGACCGCCGACGGTCACCTGCCACTGCTGGCGCCGATGAGCGAGGTCGCCGGGAGAATGGCGACGCAGGTCGGCGCGCACGTGCTGGAGCGCGCCCAAGGCGGGCGCGGAATCCTGCTGGGCGGCGTGCCCGGCACCCAGTCTGCCAAGGTGGTCGTCATCGGTGCCGGGGTGGCCGGGATGAACGCCGCCGTCATCGCCGCCGGGATGCTGGCCGACGTCTGGGTCCTGGACAAGAACGTCGCCCGGCTGCGCGAGGTCGAGGAGCTCTACGGCGGGCGGATGCAGACCATCGCGTCCAACCTGTACGAGGTGGAGAGTGCGGTGCTCGATGCCGACCTGGTGATCGGTGCGGTCCTCGTGCCCGGTGCCAAGGCGCCGACGCTGGTGCCGGACAGGCTGGTGGAGCGCATGCGCCCCGGCACGGTGCTCGTCGACGTCGCCATCGACCAGGGTGGATGCTTCGAGAGCTCGCGGCCGACGACGCACGCCAACCCGACGTTCCGCGTCCACGAGTCGATCTTCTACTGCGTGGCGAACATGCCGGGCGCCGTCCCGCACACCTCGACCTACGCGCTCACCAATGTCACCCTGCCGTACGTGGTGGAGCTGGCGGATCAGGGCTGGCGCTCAGCGCTACGATCGGATGCGGCACTGGCGCGCGGACTGAACACCCACGACGGTCACGTCGTGTACGCGCCGGTCGCCGAGACACACGGCCTAGCGGTGACCGACCTGAACGAGGTGCTCAACTGAGCAGCGACACCGGACTGGACAAGGCAGTGCGGGCGTATCTCGACCACTTGGCGGTCGAGCGTGGCTTAGCCGCGAACACGCTCGCGTCGTACCGTCGTGACCTGCGCCGATACGTCGACTTCCTAGTCGGCCAGGGACGGGTGGAACCGACCGATGTGGTCGAGACCGACGTCACCGCGTTCCTGCGCAGCCTCCGCGAGGGCGACGAGATCTTCCCCGCGCTGGGGGCCAGCTCTGCCGCCCGCACCGTCGTCGCGGTGCGCGGGCTACACCGGTTCCTCTGCCGCGAGGGCATCACCGACGTCGATCCGGCCGGCGCCGTCCGTCCACCGACGCCGCCGCGCCGATTACCGAAGGCGATCCCGCTGGACCAGGTGGAGCGCTTGCTGGCCGCCGCATCCACCGGCGACGGTCCGCGTGCACTGCGCGACCGGGCGTTGCTGGAGTTGCTGTACGGCTGTGGTGCACGCATCTCCGAGGCGGTGGGGCTGGACCGGGACGACGTCGACCTGGAGACCGCCACCGTCGTCTTGCGCGGCAAGGGCGGCAAGACCCGGATCGTGCCGATCGGCTCCTACGCGCGGGACGCGGTGGAGGCCTACACGGTCCGCGGGCGGCCGGCGTTGCTTGCGGTCGGCAAGGGCACGCCAGCGCTGTTCCTGAATGCCCGCGGCGGCCGGCTGTCCCGGCAGAGCGCCTGGACGGTGCTGCGCACGGCGGCGGAGCGGGCCGGGCTCGGCTCGACGCTGTCGCCGCATACGCTGCGCCACTCGTTCGCCACCCACCTGCTCGACGGCGGCGCCGACGTCCGCGTCGTCCAGGAGCTGCTGGGCCACGCCTCCGTCACGACGACACAGGTCTACACCCTGGTGACCGTCGAGCACTTGCGCGAGGTGTACGCCGCCGCCCACCCACGCGCCCAAGGGTGACCATGATCATGAGCAGAAACCGTTCACATAGCACGGTTTATGTTCATGATCATGAGATGGTGGCCGCCCTGAACGGCGCCGGGCTGCGCGTCGTCATGGACGTCGTCTACAACCACACGCACGCCGCCGGGCAGGACGAGCAGTCGATCCTTGATCGGATCGTGCCCGGCTATTATCAGCGGCTGTCCGCGACCGGTGAGCTGGAGACGTCGACGTGCTGTGCGAACACGGCGTCGGAGCACGCGATGATGGAGAAGCTGATCGTCGACTCGGTCCTGACCTGGGCCCGCGACTACAAGGTGGACGGTTTCCGGTTCGACCTGATGGGTCACCACAGCCGGTCCACCATGGAGGCGGTGCGGGCGGCGCTGGACGAGCTGACCGTCGACGACGACGGCGTGGACGGTGAGAGCGTCTACGTGTACGGCGAGGGCTGGAACTTCGGCGAGGTCGCCGACAACGCCCGGTTCCGTCAGGCCACGCAGCTGGAGATGTACGGCGCCGGGATCGGCACCTTCAACGACCGGCTGCGCGACGGAGTGCGCGGCGGCGGCCCGTTCGACGACGACCCGCGGCTGCAGGGCTTCGGCAGCGGCCTGTTCACCGATCCGAACGCGTCGCCGGAGAACGGCACGCCGGAGGAGCGGCGGGCTAAGCTGCTGCAACACCAGGACATGATCAAGGTCGGGCTGGCCGGCAACCTGCGCGACTTCGTGTTCGTCGATCACACTGGCGCAGAGGTGACCGGCGCCGACGTCGACTACAACGGCTCGCCGGCGGGCTACGCGGCTGATCCGGCCGAGGTGGTCACCTACGTCGACGCGCACGACTACGAGACCCTGTTCGACGCGTTGACCTACAAGCTCCCGGTGGACACGCCGATGGCGGACCGGGTGCGGATGAACACGCTCTCGCTGGCGACGACGGCGCTGGGCCAGGGGCCGTCGTTTTGGCACGCCGGGGCGGACCTGCTGCGCTCGAAGTCGCTGGACCGCAACTCCTACGACTCGGGGGACTGGTACAACCGGATCGACTGGACGGGGGAGGAGAACACGTTCGGCTCCGGCTTGCCTCCGGCGCCCGACAACGAGGCGAAATGGGACTTCATGCGCCCGCTGCTGGCCGATCCGGCGCTGAAGCCGAGCCCGTCCGACATGGCCGCCGCGACCGCGGCCGCGCAGGATCTGCTGCGCATCAGGTACTCGTCGCCGCTGTTTCGCCTCGGCTCCGCCGAGTTGATCCAGGAGCGGGTGAGCTTCGGCGGCGGAGCGGACCAGACTCCGGGCATCATCGTGATGGAGATCGCCGACGGCTCGGGCTCCGGTGACGGCTCCGACATCGATCCCCAACGCGAGCGGATCGTCGTCGTGTTCAACGCGACGCCCGAGGCGCAGACCGTCTCCGTCGGCGACCCGGCGTCGCTGCAGCTCCATGCCATCCAGGCCGACGGTTCCGACAACGTCGTCAAGGACACCGAGGTCGGCGCCGACGGCGTCACCGTTCCGGCCCGCACCGTCGCCGTCCTCGAGCAGTAATCAGCTGGACCTCATGGTCTGACGCACAAGCTTCCACATGGCCCGCCATCCTGTGCAGCAAGCTTCCACATGGTTGCTATGGCGACAGCATGCTTCCGCGCGGCGTGCCCCGGTGGGCAGCGAGCTTCCACGTGGCCTGTCATCCTGTGCAGCAAGCTTCCACATGGTTGCTATGGCGACCGCATGCTTCCGCGCGGCAGACCGCCGTGTGCAGCGAGCGTTCGCATGGCGTGCCACCGTGTGCAGCAAGCCTCCATATTGTCGCGATAGATCGCCGCGATAGCGACAGATGATTCCCAGTCAGGAAGCAGGCTCTGCAACGGCCGCCTACGCCGGTTCTGTGACGGCGGTCAACGCCGGTTCTGGTACGGGGTCGATCTCGTTCGCGTCGACGCGCGCGTGCAGGAGTTCGACGATGCGCCGCGCGGCCGGATTGCGGCGCAACGACTCGCGCACGCGGACGGAGATGCGGCGCACGGGAACCGGATCCACCACCGGCACCGCGACCAGCCCAGCCGGGAGCGTGCCGACGCCGAGCCGGGGCAGCACCGTGATGCCGACGCCGGCGGCGACGAACGAGATGGCCGTCGGGTAGTCATGCGTCTCGACGTGGAACCCGGGGCTGACGCCGACCGCGGAGCACGCGTCCAGCAGCGCCTGCCGGCAGGGGCCGCGGGAGAAATCGTTGTCCACCCACGGTTCGTCGGCGAGTTCGCGCAGCGGGATGGAACGCCGTCCGGCCAGCGGGTGCGTCTCCGGGAGAACCGCGACGTACGGCTCTTCGAGCAGGGGATACACGTCGTAACCCTGAATGGGGCCGGACTCCGCGCCCTCGACGAAGATCTCGACGTCCGGCGCCGACTTGTGTTCGTCGGCGAGTTCGATCAGCCGCAGGTCGATCCGTAGCTCGGGGAACTCGCGGGTAAGGGCCGCGACAACCGGTGGGATCCACGCCGCCCCGGCCGAGGCGAAATAGCTGATGGACAACGTGCCGACCCGGCCCTCGCGCAGGTCCGTCACGACCGCGTCCAGTTCGGCCAGTCGCTCGAGCGCGGCGGCGGCCTCGTCGGCCAGCATCCGCCCGGTGGCGGTGGGTTCGATGCCGCGTCCATTGCGCTCCACCAGCCGCAGGCCGGTCTCCCGCTGCAGGGCGGTGAGGTGCTGGCTGACCGCCGACGGCGTGTAGCCCAGGTTCGTGGCTGCTTGGTGCACGGATCCGGTGGCGACGACGGCCCGGAAGACGCGCAGACGGTGCGGATCGAGCATGGCGACTATTGTACAGCACTACTGAATGATCGTACAGAAACATTCGCTTGTGCTGATGCATAGCGCGGACGCACCATGAATGCCGTGACGACAACCATCGCGCCGGCCCCGGTTTCCGCAGCGCCGGCACAGCAGTACCGCACCGTCCTCGCCGCCGCCGTGACCGTGGTCCTATGGGCGTCGGCGTTCGTCGGCATCCGGATGATCGGCAGCACATACTCGCCGGGAGCACTCGCCTTCGGCCGGATCGCCGTCGGAGCCTTGGTGCTCGGCGTCATCGCGTGGCGCTACGGGCGGCTGACGCTCCCGACGGGCCGCGCCCGCTGGCTCGTCGTCGCGTACGGGGCTGTGTGGTTCGCCGCCTACACCGCCGTGCTCAACCTCGCCGAGCATCATCTCGACGCGGGCACGGCCGCGTTGCTGGTCAACGTCGCGCCGATTCTGGTGGCGGTGTTCGCCGGCGTGTTCTTCGCCGAGGGGTTCCCGCGGCCGCTCGTCGTCGGGATCGGGATCGCGTTCTCCGGGGTGGTGTTGATCGCGGCCGGTGGGTCGGGCGGCGGTTCGGTGAACGAGACGATCGGAATCTGGCTCGGCCTGCTCACCGCGCTGCTCTACGCCAGCGGCGTGCTCATGCAGAAGATCGTGCTGCGCAGCGTCGATGCGGTCACCGCCACGTTCTTCGGATGCGCCGCCGGGGCGCTGGTGCTGGTCCCGTTCGCACCTCAGTTCGTCGAGCAGAGCCTGACCGCGTCCGGTGGCGCGATGGCGGGCGTGGTCTACCTCGGTGTGTTCCCCACGGCGATCGCGTTCAGCACCTGGGCGTATGCGCTGGCCCGCACCGACGCGGGCCGGATGACCGCGACGACGTTGACCGTGCCGGCGATCGCGATCCTGCTGTCGTGGGCGTTCCTCGGTGAACTCCCGACCGTCGTGGGCATGATCGGCGGATCGCTGTGCCTGCTCGGTGTGGCCATCAGCCGCCGCCGCCCGAGATGACACGCTTTCGAGTTCATGGTCTCTGGCCGCACTTCCTGGGCGCATGTAACGGATACAGGGCCTGAAGCCGACTCCAAACGTGACGTCCGGTCAGGAAGTCGGAGCTCAGTCGAGGACCGCGGTGGCTTCTACCTCGACCAATAGATCGGGTTCGCCGAGCGCCGCGACGCCCAACAGCGTGATCGGCTTGGTGGGATCGACGCCCATGGCCGCCGCCGCCCTGGACACGCCCTCGCCGAGCAGCGGCATCTTGTCCGGCGTCCAGTCCACGACGTAGATGGTCAGCTTCGCGACGTCGTCGAAAGAGCCGCCGATCTCGGCCAAGGCGGTACCGATATTGACGTACGCCTGCTCGACCTGGGCAGCCAGATCACCGTCGCCGACGGGGTTCCCTTCGGCGTCGCGTGCGACCTGTCCGGCCAGGAAGACCAGCTTCGATCCGGTGGCGATCGAGAGCTGGCGGTACACCTCGGGCTTCGGCAGCCCGTCGGGATTCACCAATGTCACGGCCATGACCGACTCCTCGTTCTGCTCTGTGGCGTCACGTCGTGTGCCGCCCACCGCTAAAACATAGCACCGTTATGTATTGTTGGAGCATGGTGAGGAGGAAGGATCCCGCGGTCCGATCGCTGCTGATCGAGCGAGCCGCCCAGATGCTCCGTTCCCGGGAGCCGATCACCCTCCGCTCGCTCGTCGCGGGAACCGATGTTTCGACGATGGCGGTGTATACGTATTTCGGCAGCATGGACGGCTTGTGGAAGGCCGTGCGGCAGGAAGGGTTCACCCGGCTCGCGGCCAGGCTCGCGAACGTCACGATGACGGCGGACCCGGTACGGGATCTTGCCGCCCTCAGCGTCGCCTACCTGTCCAACGCCGCGGCCAACCCCGATCTCTACCGGGTCATGTTCGACGCCGGGTTCGATCTCGAGGACTCCGAAGCCGCCGACGAGACGCTGCACCTTCTGGTCCGCACCGTCGAGCGGGCCAAGAGTGCAGGCCGTTTCCACCCGGAGGTCGATGCGCTGGAGTTGGCGACGCAGGGCTGGGTGATCGGCCACGGCCTGGCCTCGCTCGTGCTCACCGGGCCGCTGCCGCGCGAAGCGCTTGCCCACGGGCCGCCGGTGCTGACCGCTCTGTTCATCAGCGCCGGCGACGAGCCGGCCCGATGCCGTGAGTCGATGGGACGCGGCTGGAACCCTGAGTGCCTCGTGGGCTCAAGTAATGGATAGCGGCCCGGGAGAGGTTCCAAACGTTACGTGAGCCCACGAGGCTCGGCCGGATCGTGCCGCCGTCATCGTGCCGCCCGTCACTGGGTGGCGACGGCCATCCGGGCGTGGAGCTGATCGACGACGGACGCGTCCCCGTCGACGGTGAGGCTGTCGCCCGGTCCGCGGCGCCACAGCCACAGGTAGAGCATGGACGGTTCGCCGGTGACCGTCGCATCGACGGGCATGTCGGGCCAGCGGTCTACCTGGGCGACGACGGCCATCGGCTCCATCACGATCCGCCAGGCCTCGTCGGCGGCTCGCGCCCGGACGATCGCCGACGAAGCGTCGCGGTACGGCTCGTCGCTCCAGTCGCCGGCGAGCATGAGCCGCAGCACCTCGTCGATTCCGTCCAAGGCCAGCGCGGCGTCGACCGGCGTCAGCGCATCATGCGCCAGCTCGACGTCGACCCGGTGGATCGCGGTCTCGTGCGCCATTCGCCGTCCCCAGAAACCGACCGTCCGTTCGTCCCACCACCACGTCTCGGCGAACTCGAGCGGGTCGCGGCTGCTCAGCTCGGTCAGCAGCTCGTCGGCGGATCGCCGGAAATAGTCCAGCGTCGGTTCGTCGTCGCGTTCCGGCGGCCATGGATCCGGGAACCTCTTGTCTCGCATGCACGCGACCTTGTGCTGGTACACCTCCGCCGTATGTTCCACCACGTCGCGTACCGTCCATCCAGGGCATGAAGGTACGGCGAGGTCCTGGCCGCGTTCCGCCTCGGCGGCGATACGTTCGGCGTCGGCCCGCACGTGGTCGATGTACCGCTCATGGCTCAGTCTCATGCCGGCGATCCTCGCAGCCGGCTGCGCCACCCACAACGGGATTCGGGTGCCGTGCGGATGTCCTGGTCGTGACCCGGTGCCGTGCCGCATGCCGGCGCGGAGACCTGGACGGGCGCGGCAATCGGGATGCGGCAATGCGGTTGGGCGCGGAAATGTGGATGATTACGACGCGCAGCGGTGCGGCTACGCTGTGCGTGGTCGAACTGGGAGTAGTCTCGGCTATCGAGGACTGGTAGGCCTACGAGCGCGAGGAGCTGAAGAACCCGTGCCACCGTCGAATGCGGACGCCGCGGCCGGAGTGCTGCCGCTCGAAGGCGTCGGTGCGGCTTCCCACGCGTCGTCGGAGGAAGTCGAACACGACCTGGGTCACACACGACGCCAGCAGGTCGAATTCCCCAAGCCCGCTCCGCTGGACCGGCACGGCCCGGCGCGGATCGTGGCCATGTGCAACCAGAAGGGCGGCGTGGGGAAGACCACGTCCACCATCAACCTCGGTGCCGCACTGGCCGAGTACGGCCGGAAGGTACTGCTGGTCGATTTCGACCCGCAGGGCGCGCTGTCCGTCGGGCTGGGGCTGAATCCGCACGATCTCGAACTGTCGATCTACAACGTGCTCACCGACAGTTCGCTGCGCGCTGAGCACATCCTGCAGAAGACCTCGGTCAGCGGCATGGACCTGCTCCCAGCCAACATCGACCTCTCGGCGGCCGAGATCCAGCTGGTCACCGAGGTCGGGCGGGAGCAGGCGCTGTACCGGATCGTGCAGCCGCTGATCCCGCACTACGACGTGATGCTCATCGACTGCCAGCCGTCGCTCGGCCTGCTCACGGTGAACGCCCTGTGCGCGTCGGACGGCGTGATCGTGCCGCTGGAGTGCGAGTATTTCGCCCTGCGCGGCGTGGCGCTGCTGCAGGAGACGATCGAGAAGGTCCGTGACCGGCTCAACCCGCGGTTGCAGATCGAGGGCTTGCTGGCCACCATGTACGACTCGCGCACCGTGCACGGCCGCGAGGTCCTCACCCGGCTGATCGAGGGATTCGACAACCGCGTCTTCCATACGGTGGTGGGCCGAACGGTGCGGTTCCCGGAGACCACCGTGGCCGGTCAGCCGATCACCACCTTCGCGCCGTCGTCGCCGGGTGCCAAGGCCTACAAGCAACTTGCGCGGGAGGTCCTGGCTCGGTGGGAGTGACCAGCGAGACGGAGTCGGCGCTGCTGCTCGACGCCGACGAGTTCGACCAGCTCGATGGACGAGCAGCGGTCGAGGACCAGGCCGGGGTCGAGTCCGAGGCGGAGGCCGGTGAGCCGAGTTCGGGGTTCGAGGTCCATCTGGACAACTTCGAGGGCCCGTTCGACCTCCTGCTGACCCTGATCGCCAAGCACAAGCTCGACGTCACCGAGCTGGCGCTGCATCAGGTGACGGACGAGTTCATCGCCTACATCAAGGCGGCCGAGTGGGATCTCGACGAGGCCAGCCAGTTCCTGCTGGTGGCGGCGACGTTGCTGGACCTGAAGGCGGCACGCCTGCTGCCCAGCGGTGAGGTCGAGGACGAGGACGACCTCGCCTTGCTGGAGGCACGCGACCTGTTGTTCGCCAGGCTGCTGCAGTACAAGGCGTTCAAGGAGCTGTCGGCGGTGTTCGCCGCGCGGCTTGCGGAGGAGTCGTTGCGGTTCCCGCGGGCCGTCGGGCTGGAGGACCGGTACTCCGACCTGCTGCCGGAGGTGGTAGTCGGGCTCGGGCCGGAGGAGCTGGCTCAGCTCGCGGCGCGCGTGCTCACCCCGAAGCCGGAACCGACGGTCGGGCTGGCACACCTGCACGAACCGCGGGTGAGCGTGCGCGAACAGGCCCGGGTCGTGGTGGACTGGCTACGCCGATCGCGACAGATCACCTTCCGGGCGCTGGCGATGGACTCGCCGTCCACGACGCACGTCGTCGCCCGTTTCCTGGCGCTGCTGGAGTTGTACCGGGAGCGAGTGGTGGCCTTCGAGCAGGTCGCGCCGCTGGGTGACCTGACCATCCGGTGGACCGGCGATGACGACGACGAATCCCCGATCGGCATCGGTGACGAGTTCGACGGACCCGCTGAGGAACAGGAGGACGACGCCGGTGAGTGACGACGAACGCCTGAACGGCGATCATCGGACACGCGGCGCGAACGGGATGGTTCAGACTGCGCTGCCGGGGAATGGCGCCGAGGCCGCCGACGCCGGCGCTACGGATGTCGTAGCTGCCGCAGCTGCCGCTGGTGACGACGCCGCGGCCGCCGCTGGTGCTGGTGACGGCGCTGCTGGTGCCGAGCCGTCGCTGTCCGCGTCGATCGAGGCGATCCTGCTGGTAGTGGACGAGCCCATCGATGAGGTGACGCTCGCTCAGGTCCTGGAGGTGCCGCGAGACGAGATCTCGGCGACGCTGCGGCGCCTCGCCCAGGAGTACACCGACGCCGGGCGTGGGTTCGAGCTGCGCAGCGTGGCTGGTGGCTGGCGGCTGTATACCCGGACGGAATGCGCTGCGGTGGTGGAGCGGTTCGTCCTCGACGGACAGCAGGCGAAACTGACCCAGGCGGCCCTGGAGACGCTGGCCGTGGTGGCGTACCGGCAGCCGGTGAGCCGGGCGCGAGTGTCCGCCATCCGCGGCGTGAACTGCGACGGCGTGATGCGGACCCTGACCACCAGAGGGTTGGTCGAGGAGGCGGGCGTCGACCACGAGTCCGGCGCGACGTTGTTCCGCACGTCGTCGTACTTCCTTGAACGGCTGGGGCTGAGCTCGCTCGACGAACTGCCGCCGCTGGCGCAATATCTGCCGGACATCGACGACATCGAGAATGAAGGAGAGTCGGTGTCGAGTGCCTCGCACCGGATCGACGTCCCGGACGGCGCTCTCGGCGCGCCGACGGACGATCCGGATGACGTGTCCGACGACGAGCCGGGCGGTGAGCCGGAGAACGGGCCGAGTGGCGAGCCGCACCTTGCTTCGGCCGATGCCGCTGACGGCGGCACACCCCTGGGCTCCCAGGTGCAGGATGGCTGAGGCCCGTGAAGGCGTCCGGTTGCAGAAGGTCCTCGCCGCGGCGGGGGTGGGCAGCCGGCGCGCCTGCGAGGAGTTGATCGCGGCCGGACGCGTCGAGGTGGACGGCCGGACCGTGCGGACCCAAGGCGTGCGCGTCGATCCCGCGACGGCGGTGATCAAGGTCGATGGCATGCGGGTGACCACCGCCGAGGCGGGGCTGGCGTATCTCGCGTTGAACAAACCTCCCGGCGTCGTGAGCACCATGACGGATCCGGAGGGGCGACCGAGCCTGGCGGATTACGTCGAGGGACGTAAGGAGCGGTTGTTCCACGTCGGCCGGCTGGATGTCGACACCGAGGGGTTGATCCTGCTCACGAACGACGGCGAGCTGGCGCATCGGCTGGCGCACCCCAGTTACGGTGTGCAGAAGACCTACCTGGCCGAGGTGCACGGAACGGTCGCGCGCGACGTCGGCCGGCAGTTGCGAGCAGGCGTGGAGCTGGACGACGGTCTGGTCAAGGTCGACTCGTTCCGCGTTCTGGACCGGGTCGGCAGGCGGATCATGGTCGAGGTGGTCCTGCACGAGGGTCGCAAGCACGTGGTGCGCCGGTTGCTGAAAGAGGTGGGTCATCCCGTTCAGCGGTTGATCCGGACCCACTTCGGGCCGGTCGCGTTGGGCGATCTGCGCCCCGGCAAGATGCGGCCGTTGACGAGTGCCGAGGTGGCGCAGCTGTACCAGGCGGTCGACCTGTGAGCCGTTGAGGCCTGCGCCGCCCGAGCCATCATGTGCTTGCCGCGTCCGGAACGTACGACGGCGAGCTGCTGGCGATCATCGATCCATTGAATGTGCCCTTGCCGCCTGCCGCCTGCCGACTGCGCCCGTTAGGACCCGCTGGGCCGTGGCGCGATGCGACGAGGTAACCGGCTGCGGCGGGCGCTACAGTTGAACGTCGCAACGACTGCGGCGGCACGCGGGCGTCGCCCGGTACGGATCAGAAGCGGAGCGCGAACGGGGACATGGTGAGAGTGCGAGCGGTACGGGGCGCGACCCAACTCGAGGTGGACGAGGCCGAGCACCTGCTGGAGCGCACGGCCGAGTTGATGCAAGCCGTCCTGAAGCGCAACGATCTCACCGCCGACGACGTGATCAGCATCTTCCTCACCGCAACCCCGGACCTGCGCTCGGCTTTCCCTGCGGCGGCGGTACGCGGACTCGGGATCACCGACGTGCCGCTGATGTGTGCCCAAGAGATGGATGTGCACGGCGCCATGCCCCGGGTGGTCCGGCTGATGGCGCACGTTCAGACGCCGCGCACCCGGGACGACATCCGCCACGTCTACCTGCATGGCACCACTGTGCTCCGGGACGACCTCCGCGAGGATGACGAGTGAGCGACAGCAGTCGGCGAGCCGGGCTGGAGAACGGCCGATCGGCGCTCAGCGACGGGGTGCTGATCGTCGGCACCGGGCTGCTCGGCACGTCGCTCGGTCTGGCGCTGCGCCGCGCCGGGATCGATGTGCGACTGCGCGACACCAAGTCGGAGACCCTGGCGGAGGCGGTACGGCTGGGAGCCGGACGGCCGAGCGAGCCGGGTGACGCGCCGGCCGCGCTCGGCGTGGTGGCGGTGCCTCCGGAGGCGGTCGCGGGCGTCGTCGCGGACCTCCTGGACGCCGGAGACGCCGAGTACGCCACGGACGTCGCGAGCGTGAAGGCGATGCCCGCGGAGCAGGTCCGCGCGCGTCTCGGACCGGCCGGGCGCTACGTCGGCAGTCATCCGATGGCCGGCCGCGAAGTGTCCGGGCCGGGCGGCGCACTGCCGGATCTGTTCGAAGGCCGACCCTGGGTGGTCTGCCCCGACGAGCACACCGACCAGCAGGCCGTCACCCGTGCGCTGGCCGTGGCGCGGCTCGCGGGAGCGGCCCCGGTGACGATGTCCGTCGCCGATCACGACGCCGCCGTCGCGCTCGTGTCGCACGCGCCGCACCTGGTGTCGGTGTTGATGGCGGCCCGCCTGGTGGACGCGCCGGACCATGAGATCCGGCTCGCCGGCCCCGGCGTGTCGGACGTGACCCGGATCGCCGGTGGTGACCCGGGACTGTGGACAGAGATTCTGAGCGCCAACGCGGCGGCGGTGCACGACGTGCTCAGCGACCTCCGCGACGATCTGGACCGGACGCTGGCCGCGCTGGCGTCGCCGGAGCCCGCCCGCTCCGCCCTGTACCAGCTGATGCGTTCCGGCGTGGACGGCCGCGGCCGCCTCCCCGGGAAGCACGGCGAAGCCCATGCGGAGTTCGTCACGGTCGCGGTCATGGTGGACGACCGGCCCGGACAACTCGCGAGGCTGTTCGCCGACGTCGACGCCGCCGGAGCGAACGTCGAGGACGTGCGGATCGACCACAGCCCAGGGCAACCGGTCGGTCTGGTGGAGATCGACGTCCGGCCGGGCACCGACGCTGACCTGCGCACGGCGTTGACCGAGCGCGGCTGGAACGTTCCCCGCTGAACACGTCAACCGAGCGAGACGGCCGGGCCGAGAACGCGCCGGCGACGCGCCATCAGCGTGGCGGGGCGTGGCCATGCAGCCGATCGCGAGCCGGACAGACTACCCTTCTCGTCGTGTCTTCCCAATCCGCACACTCCGCGGCCGACCTTGTGGTCGCCATCGATGGTCCGTCGGGCTCGGGTAAGTCGAGCGTCGCCAGGCGCGTGGCCCAAGTCCTTCAGCTGAGATACCTCGACACCGGTGCGATGTACCGCGCGGTGACGTGGTGGCTGCTCGAGCAGGGGGTGGAACTGACCGACACCGAGCGTGCGGCGGAGCTCACCGCCCGGATCCCGCTGCGGATGGGGACGGATCCGCAACGGCCGACGGTGCATGTGGGCGACGTGGATGTGGCCGGACCGATCCGCGAGAGCAGAATCTCGGCCGCGGTCAGCGCGGTCGCGACCAACTTGGGGATCCGGCGGGAGCTGGTAGCGCGGCAGCAGGCGATCGCGGCGGAGCGCGGCGTCGTCGTCGAGGGCCGCGACATCACCACGGTCGTGGCGCCGGACGCGCCGGTGCGGGTGTTGCTGACCGCCAGCGAGGAGACGCGGTTGTCCCGCCGTGCCAACGAGCTGCACGGCGAATCCACGGAGTCCACGGTCGAAGCGACACGGGACGAGGTGCTGCGCCGGGACGCGGACGACTCCACGGTCGCGCGTTTCCTGGATGCGGCCGAGGGGGTAGACGTGGTCGACTCGTCGCATATGACGCTCGACGAGACCGTGCGCGCCGTGCTCGACCTGGTGGAGAAGCGGACCGGGATCACACCGTGACCGAGGTACGGACTCCGGGCAGGCGTGGAGCCGCCGTCGGCCGTCGGCTGGCGGCGATGCTGGCCGGCATGCTGTGGTCGGTGCGGCTGCACGGGAAGCACAACGTGCCCGCGGCCGGACCGGTGATCCTCGCCCCGCACCACACCGGTTTCATGGACGCGCCGCTCCTCATGGCCACGTGCCCGCGCCCGGTGCACACGTTGGCCAAACGGGAGCTGTTCCGTGGGCCCGTCGGTTGGGTGCTGCGGGGCGTCGGCCAGATCCCGCTGGACCGGGACGACCCGGGGCGGAACCTGCTCGAAGCCGGCATGGGCGTACTGGACGACGATCGTGTTCTGGTGGTCTTCCCGGAGGGCACCCGCGGTGCGGGCGATTTCGCCCAGATCCGGCCGGGACTCGCGTGGTTCGCCGTGCGGTCGGGGGCGCCGGTCGTTCCGGTCGTCTTTCACGGAACGGGTACGCGAGGCCGTACCCTGGCAGGGATGCCACGGCTGCGGTCGCGGCTGGACGTGGTCTTCGGTGAGCCGGTCACGCTGCCGGTCGGCGGACCTCGTACCAGATCGGCGCTGGCGGCGGCGACCGAGCAGCTGCGAGAAGAGCTGGTGGCCCACCGCAAGGCGGCGCTGGAGATGTTGAACGACGATTCCCCGTGATCAACGCTGAGGGCCGGCCATGAGCGGCCTAGCGGTTGATGAACATGGGCGAGGTGACGAGGAGAACGCGTGAGCGAGCCAGTCGAGGCCGTCGAGGCTGACACCGGGCAGGTGCCGCTGCCGGTCGTGGCGGTGGTCGGTCGGCCCAATGTCGGCAAGTCGACGCTGGTCAATCGTATTCTGGGCCGCCGGGAAGCCGTCGTGGAAGACGTGCCCGGCGTCACCCGGGATCGGGTGGCCTATGACGCCGAGTGGGCGGGCCGGGCGTTCACCTTGCTCGATACCGGCGGTTGGGATCCGGAGGGCCAGGGGATGGCCGCACGGATCACTGCGCAGGCGGAGATCGCCGTGGTCGCCGCGGACGTGGTGATTTTCGTGGTGGACGTGACGGTCGGCGCGACAGACGCGGACGAGGCGGTCGTGCGCGTGCTGCGCCGGGCGGGTAAGCCGGTCGTGCTGGCGGCGAACAAGGTCGACGGGCCGACCACCGAGGCGGACGCGGCGGCGCTGTGGAACCTCGGCCTGGGCGAACCGCATCCGGTATCGGCGCTGCACGGCCGGGGCAGTGGCGACATGCTGGACGCGGTCCTCGCGGCGTTGCCGGATGCACCGCCGGAGAGTTTCGACGAGGAGACGGGGCCGCGCCGGGTGGCTCTGGTGGGCAAACCCAACGTCGGCAAGTCGAGCCTGTTGAACAAGCTGGCGGGGGAGGACCGGGTGGTGGTCGACGCGGTGGCCGGCACCACCGTGGACCCGGTCGACGAGCTGATCTCCCTCGGCGACCGGGAGTGGCGGTTCATCGACACCGCCGGAATCCGCCGGCGCGTCCGGGAGGCGTCCGGCGCCGAGTACTACGCATCGTTGCGGACGGCCGCGGCTCTCGAACGGGCCGAGGTGGCCGTCGTTCTGATCGACGCCAGCGAGCCGCTGGCCGAGCAGGACCTGCGGATCATCTCCATGGTGGAGGAAGCCGGCCGGGCGCTGGTGATCGCGTACAACAAGTGGGACCTGCTCGATGACGAGCGCAGGGAGATGCTCGAGCGCGAGATCGACCGCCAGCTGATCCGGGTGAGCTGGGCGATGCGGGTGAACGTCTCGGCGTTGACCGGCTGGCATGTCGACCGGCTGGTACGGGCGATGGACACCGCCTTGGAGGGCTGGACCACCCGGGTGCCGACGGCCAAGCTGAACGCGTTCCTGGGCGAGGTCGTCTCCGCGCACCCGCACCCGGTCCGAGGCGGCAAACAGCCGCGGATCCTGTTCGCTACCCAGGCTGACTCGCGGCCGCCGCGGTTCGTCCTGTTCGCCAGCGGCTTCCTGGAGGCGTCGTATCGGCGGTTCCTGGAGCGGCGGCTGCGCGAGCAGTTCGGCTTCGCCGGTACGCCGATCGAGCTGTCCGTTCGCGTGCGCGAGCGCCGCTCCCGCTCTTGATCCTATGATCATGAACACTAACCGTTGATCTAACCCGGGTTAGTGTTCATGATCATGGGGAGTACCACTCGATCGTGTCGGCGAGGGCCTCGCGTAGCGGTGTCGGGCGCACCCCGAAGGTGTCCTCGAACGCGGTCGAGACCATGTTCTGCGGGATCAAGTGCTGGTAGAACATCTCCGCGTACTCGCGCATGAACGTCTCGTCGAACGGTCCGTACGGCTTCGCCTCGGCGAGCACGTCGACGGTCAGCGGCCGGCCGATGAGATCTTCCGTCAGACGATGGACCTCCGCGGTGCTGACGGCAGGCACCGTCGGCAGGTGCCAGACCCGTCCGTCGCCGGCCTCCGTGGTGCCGAGCGTGACCAGCCCGCGGGCGACATCGCGGATGTAGGTGTAGCTGTGGGGCAGGTTGATGTCGCCGAGCGCAAGCGCCGGTTGTCCGGTCAATGCGGGCGGGAAGAAGGCGCCACCGAGCGTGGAGTTGAGCACTCCTGGACCGAAGAAGTCGGCCGAGCGGCCCAGCACCGTGCGAACGGTGCCGGACTCGTGTGCGTCGAGATAGCGCCGGTCGAGCTCGGCCCGGAGCCGGCCCTTGCGGGTCGTCGCGCTCCACGGGGTCGACTCGGTGATGTGGTCGCCGTCCGCCTCCCCGTATGGATAAAGGGTGTCCAGGACGACGAGTTTGGCACCGTGCCGCTCCGCGCCGCTGAGGATCGAGTCGGCGATCGCCGGCATGAGGTCGACCTGCAGGTGGTAGGCGACGTTGACCGCGTGGTAGATCGTGGACGCGCCCTCGGTTGCGGCGATCGCCGCCTCGGGCGTGGATAGGTCTGCCTGGTGGGTCTCGACGCCGTCGGGTGCGCCGGTGATCGGGCCACGGGCGACGTGCCGGACGCGCAGGCCGCGGCCGGCGAGCTCTTCGGCGATCGCCGTTCCGGCCGGTCCGGCACCGAGGACGACGTGCAGGCCGGTGTTGCTGCTGCTCATATTCGATCTCCTTTTCCTGCGATGAGGGCTGAGTGAGGCTCGGACGATGATTGCCGTGGATCGGTGGGGTCAGGGCCCCACCGATCCACGGCGCAAACGCGGGCACGCCGCGGCGATCAGTTCCAGGCGCCGGGCATGATCACGGCGGCGAGAACCAGGACGGTGAGCGTGGCCCACCACGCGATGCGCTCGGCGGGCCGAGGATGGTTGTGTTCGTGAAGCGGAGACATGGTCCTCCTCGTGAGTGATTGGTCAATCACTTGATGGGTCGAAAATTAAGCCCTGCGCGGGCAGGGGATGTCACCGGAGCCCTCTGATGAAGGGTCAGGTGTTTTTTTGGAAACTCTGTGCGTGTGGGGAACCTCGGTGACTGTTGGAAGGTGCTGTGGGTGTGGGAACGTCGGCGACGCTGCTGTCAGCTCCAGGCGACGAACATGGCGACGTCGAGGATGGCGAGCGGAATCAGGGCGATCCAGCGTGCGGGCATGCGGGTCATGGCGTTTCACCTCCTTGCTCGGCGTGGTGGCGGATGCCTTCGGTCAGAGAGTGTGCCCATGGCTCGTCGACGCCGAACAGATCGAGTGTGGTGAGCAGGTGGCAGAGCTGCCCGAAGGCCATGAATCGCTGGACCTCGGCCGGCGACCCGCCGGAGCGGGACTGGGCGAACGAGGTCACGCGCGCGATGCCGCGCCGGACCGCCTCGGCGATCTCCGGCACGTCGGTTGCGGCCTGTGCGTGTACCTGCAGCATCATCAGGTCGCGGTCGGCGATGAGGGCCGCGTACGAGGCTCCCATGGCATCCAGCACGTCCGCGGGCGCCTGGCCGTCGGTCTTCGTCGCGCCGTCCTCGAGGGCGTCGATAATCTGCTGATAGCACCGGTCCAGCGCCGCGACGAAGAGTGCGACCTTCGCCGGGAACAGTTTGAACACGTACGCCGGAGAGATCTTCGCGTGTTCGGCGACGGCGGCGATGGGGGTGCTGGCGTAGCCGGATCGGGCGAAGACGGTGATGGCGCTGGCGACCACGGTCTCGCGCCGGGCGTCGGCCGTGGAGAGGTGTGGGCGCTGCGTCGTCATGTGAGTGACTGTACACTCACTCACGACGGAAAGCAATCGCGGTCGAAGACGGCAGGTCGTCGCCGTAACCGAGGTGGGCGCGGCATCGGAGGTCAGTGGCCGCGGAATGCCTCCTCGAGCCACCACGCGCCCTGCGGTGTGGCGATCTTCGCGTCGACGAGCAATGGACGCTCCCGCGATCCTGCCAACCACTGCGCGACGGCGGCTAGGTCGGCAGGGGTGCGGACGGTGGCGGAGTCGAACCCGTAGCCGGCGCCGATCGCGGCGATGTCGGTCTCCGGGAAGGTCACGGTGTCCAGCGGCGCACCGTCGGCGAAGTGGTGTACCTCGGCGCCGTAGGCCTCATCGTTGTACACCACGACGACCATCGGCAGGCCGAGGCGGCGCACGGTGTCCAGCTCCGCGGCCGCCATCAGGGTGCCCCCGTCACCGAGCGCGGCGACCGGCAGCCTCTCCGGCTGCGCCAGCGCCGAGCCGATCGCCGTGGCCAGACCGAGCCCGATCGACTGGAACGACTGGGTGAAGCAGAACCCGTTCTCGTCCGGGACGGACAGGTACGCGCTCGGATAGCCCATGAAATTCCCCGAGTCGACCGCGACCACGCGCTGCTCAGGAAGGAGGTCGTCGAGCTCGATGGTCAGCGTGCGGGGATCGATGCGGGCATCGCCGCCGGTGCCGGTGGACCAGTCCTCGTACGGGACGTCGCGCCAGCGTAGACCCTCCCGCAGCCGCCGCAGGATGGCGTCGCTGCGGTAGCCTTCCGGTGCCTCCGGCAGATCCCACAACGCCTGGGCCGCTGCCGCCGCGACACGGGCGCTGTCGCCTACGATGCCGTGGTCCACCCGGCGGTGCACTCCGATCGCGTCCGGCTCGATGTCCACCTGGGCCACGGTGGTGCCGGCGCCCACCAGGCGTCCGTGCCGCATGGTCCACATGTTCAGCATGCAGCCGAAGCCGACGATGACGTCCGCACCGGCGATGAGTTCAGCGGCGAGCGGGGAAGCGAAGCCACCGGAGACATCGAGGGACCACGGGTTCGGCGTGAACAACCCCTTGGCGACGGCCGACGTCGCCAGCAGGGCGCCGCAGGCTTCGGCCAGGTCGGTGAGCTCGGCGCCGGCGTGCCGCGCGCCCCGGCCGGCGACGATGACCGGACGTTCGGCCCGGCTCAGCAGGGTGACCAGCGTGGCGATGTCGTCCGTCGACGGCTCGACGGTTGGTCCGGGTGCATCGACGGGGCCGGCGGCCGGTGCCGCCGATGCGTCCGGAGCCGGCTCCGCCTGTACCTCGAGGGGCAGGTTGAGTACCACGGTCCGGCGTTCGTCGCGGGCCATCGCATAGGCGCGGGCAGCGTCCTGCGTAGCGGTCTCGGCGGAGGTCAGCCGCGCGCTGTGCGCCCCGATCGCGTCGGCGAGTCCGGGCTGGTCGACGAAGAAGTTGGAACGTGGAGCCGTGGTCTCGGCGGCGAGCACCAGCATCGGCGTCCTGCTCTTGGCCGCCTCGGTGATGCCGGTCAGCGCGTTCGTCAGCCCGCACCCCTGATGCACGGTGACCGCGGATACGGTTCCGCTCATCCGAGCGTAGGCATCCGCCATGGTGGCTGCGCCTGCCTCGTGGCGGGCGGCCACGTAGTGCGCGCCGGAGGCGATCAGGGCGTTGGTGACGTGGAAATTGCCGCTGCCGACGACGCCGAAGACCTGACGAAGCCCGCACCGGGCCAGCGTGCGGCCGACCGACTCCGCGACGTTCATCAGTGCTCCACCATGGCGAACACGCGGGCCGGGCTGCCGGAGCCGCCGACGATCGGCAGCGGCGCGGCGACGACGACGGCGCCCGTCGGAGGGAGCCGGTCGAGGTTGCGCAGCTGGGTCAGGCCGTACTTGCCGGCTCCCAGCAGGAACGCGTGGCACGGGAACGGCGGCTCGAAGGAATGCGCCGCGCCGGCGTCGGTGCCCACGGTCTCCACGCCCATGCCGGTGATCGGCGCTTCGTCGGCGAGCCACTTGGCACACTCCGCGCTCACACCCGGCGTGTGCGGGCCGGCGTCGTCGGCGTTGAGGAACTCGTCCTGGCTTCCGGCACGTGCGTCCCAGCCCGTCCGCAGCAGCAGCCAGCAGCCGTCGGGTAGCGGACCGTGTGCGGCCTCCCACGCCCTGATGTGGTCGATCTCCAGCAGGAAGTCCGGATCGGCCTGTGCCTGTTCGCTGACGTCGATCACCGCGGCGGGTGCCACCAGGCGGACCGGTGACAGCTGCGAGACGTCCTCGCCGTCACGACCAGTGATCCAGTGGTTCGGCGCATCCAGGTGGGTACCGGTGTGCTCGCCCGTCCTGATGTTGTTCCAGTACCAGGCGGGGCCGCGGTCGTCGTACCGGCTGATCTCCTCGAGCTGGAACGTGGCGGTCTGGCCGAAGGGCTCCGGCAGCACCAGAATCGGCGTGGACTCACGCAGCGGTGCGGTCAGGTCGACCAGTTCCACCCGTCCGGTGGCCAGGGCGGCGGCGAGTTCGCTGAGCAGGGGCATGAGGGCGCTCCTTGTCACGTGATCCGGCGGTGGGCGCGCTCGAGGCGGATGCGACGGTGGTCCGTCCCGGCGGCTGCGGATCATCCTCCTGCCTGGTGGCACCACGAGTCCAGCCCCGTGATCCGGCCTGTGGATAACTCGCCGTTGCGGGCTCGGCCATCGATCGACTCGCGACCCGAAGAACCCATCCCACGGTGCGCCGGCGGTGGTGGGCGGGTGGGGTACTGGGCGAGTTGTCGCGCGCACGTTGCCCACTTCTTGTCCGGGTGCCGTGTGGTGTAGAGTGTCTTTCGACTTGAGGTTACGTCGAGTCAGCGGGCTGTGGCGTAGTTTGGTAGCGCGTCCGGCTGGGGGCCGGAAGGTCGCCAGTTCGAATCTGGCCAGCCCGACCATGTGGTTCTGAGAACGCACACCCCTGGGTCTTGAGGCCCAGGGGTTTCTTGTCGAGGGACCTCGATTGGGCGCCACTGAGCTCCACATGGGCGTGTGGCTCAGTAGCCTGCCAGTGGGACCAGAGGCGGAGCTTGCCATACCGCTGACCATGCCTACCGCGGTTCCAGGCCATCATCGCATCGTTGGGGTCGCTCACCCCATCGTTCGCTCGCTGATCCTCGATCTGCCCGGACAGTGCAGCTACAGGCCCTTAAGCATGATTAATCGTCGACGGCGTGCATTAGCCTGTGTTTATTGGCACGAACCTAGCAGATCGGCGGTCCTGGACCGATGAACAGCTTCGAGACGCAGTATCCTCCTGTACCAACTGGCGGCAGGTGGCTGAAGCGCTTGGTCTTGCCAAAAGCTCGACGAACCGGGTCCGTCACCATGCCGAACGACTGGAACTGGACACGTCGCACTTCCGCGGAAAGCGGAAGTGGTCCGATCAGGAGCTCAGAACTGCGGTGGCGGAGGAAGACTCATGGGCTGGCGTCAACCGTCGGCTGGGGCTTGTTGATTCGTACGAGAGTCGAGTGAAGATCAAGGGACACGCGATCAGGCTCGGCCTGGATGTTTCCCATCTGAGCCAGCGCGCCTATGCCCCTCCTTCGCCGAAGCCTTTGTTCCGCGAAGCCCCGGATCCGAAGCGCCTACGGATAGCCGCCGAACCGATCGCGGTGGCGTGGTTCACTATGCACGGCATGTCGGTAGCGGTTCCCTCGGAGCCGCGCGAATACGACGTGCTGGTGACCTTCCCGGACGGCATCAAGCGTGTCCAGATCAAGAGCACGACGAGTCGTGCTTCGGACGGGAAGTGGCAGGTAGGCATCGGGCGCCGTCCGTACTCGTTGGACAAGAGCGCCCGCAAGGTGCCTTATGATCCCGACCTGCTGGATTACTTCCTGGTGATCAATGGCATGGGTGACATCTACCTGTTGCCTGTCGGCGCCCTCGCTGGGCGCACGGGCATCGTGTTGGATAGCTATCCGGAATACAAGGTCGGAAGCACCGCGAGCCTATTCGCACCGTCACCGTGAAGTATTGAACATGCGGTCACCACATACCTGGCATGATGTCGGGATGGCGCGGTTGCGGGACGTAGTGATCGACTGTGCGAAGCCGGCACCGCTGGCTCGATTCTGGGCGGCGGCGCTCGACGGATATCGCGTGGCGCCGTACGACGACGAGGAGCTGGCCCGCCTGCGAGGCCTCGGAATCGACGACCCGGAAGACGACCCCTCGGTGCTGGTCGAACCGGTGACCGGGGCAGGGCCCCGGCTGTGGTGCACACGCGTGCCGGAACCCAAACGCGGTAAGAACCGCGTACACCTCGACATCGTCGCCGATGATCCGGACGACGAGCGCACGCGCCTGGTCGGCCTCGGGGCGACGGTCTTGCGGCAGGATGCCGACGGGTGGACCGTCCTGGCGGATCCCGAGGGCAACGAGTTCTGCCTGGAGGCATGAACACGCCGGTCACGACCCACCGCAGGCGGCACGGCGATAGGGTCACGGGTGCCCGGCCGGCGCGATGTGATGGTTGAGGCGGAACAAGTCGGTCGGGTCGTGGAGGGCCTTGAGGTCAGCGAGTCGACGGTAGTCGTCCGGTTCGTAGGCGGCTCGGACCTCATCCGCAGTCGCGTTCGCCCCCGCCGTGTAGTTGAGGAACCGGCCCACGGTCCACGGATCCAGCCCGGCCAGCAGGCGGCGATGAACCACGGCTGCGGCGTCCGCGCCGATCGTGCCCAGAGGGGTGATGGCGCCGAGCAAGTACTGCGCATTCCGGTGGCCCACCGCGTTCGGCACCGGCGGCCGACGGCTCAACGCACCGCCGAGATGACGCAGCTCCAGGATGCACGGCACGGAGTCGCGGCCGCGAGAGGTCTGCTCGATCGCGGCGAGCGCTGGATCTGGGACGTCGGAGATCATGGCGCTGACCATGGTGCTCGCCTGCGGGTCGGTGGGGTCGGCGCAGATCGAGCCGGACTCGGTGTAGTCCATCTCGCGCACCGTGTCGATCAGCACATCCCCGACCTGCTGCCGGAGCGACTCGACGAGCTCAGCCCCAGCGGATGGTCCACCGACGTATGCCACCCGGACGTGTGCGACGGTGCGCCCACGCAACGGCCCCGGAGCCGACGGCACGTCTGGAAACGGAATCAGCGCGATCGACGAGGTCATCTCATTCGGCACGGACGACGTCCAATCTCGCCACGCGCGCAGTACCTGCGGGGACTCGTCGATATCGAGGTACAGCGCTCCACCGTAGATCCGGCTGACCGGTACCAGCCCGATCTCCAGTCTCGTCACGACGCCGAAGTTGGCACGGCCCCCGCACAGCGCCCAGAACAGGTCCGGATCCGATTCGGGTGTCACCTCTCGCAGCTGGGCGTCCGCGGTGACGGCATGGATGCGACGCACGTGGTCCGCGGCGTAGCCGAAGGTGCGTCCCAGTAGACCGAGCCCGCCGCCGAGGGTGTACGACACCGCGCCGACGTGTGGCGATGACCCGCTCAGCGGAGCAAGGCCGTGCCGCGCGGCCGCCTCGATCACCGGCTGCCACTGTGTCCCCGCCTCGATCCAGGCGGTACGCCGCTCCGGGTCGACGGTCACGCCGGCCATGCGACGGGTGGTGATGAGCAGGCCGCCGGCGGCGGGCGACGGCGCACCATGTCCGGTGGCCTGGACGGCTACCGGAATCCGGTGCCGATCAGCGTACGCGACGGCGGCCTGGACGTCGGCCGACCCGGCGGCGCCGACGATCAGATCGGGGCGGTGCACGGCCGCCAGGCTGAAACCGTGCCGTTCCTCGTCGTAGCCGGCGTCGTCGGGTCCAAGAACGGGACCGCGCAGCATGTGCTGCAATTCGTCCAGATTGCGTGGCGCCGTCGGGGCGTGAACGGTGGCGGTGGGCATCTGTGTCATGGAGCTTCTCCTCGCTTCGGTAGTGGTCCGGATCTCAGGTGGCGTGCACCCGAGCGACGACAAACACGACGTTAGAGCGCCTTGCGGACATAACTTGTCCGCAACGTGTGACAGAGTGTCGATGATGGGAAACATGCCGGCGCGGATGCTGCATCTGCTCTCGCTTCTCCAGAGCCGACGCGAGTGGCCGGGCAGCGAGTTGGCGGCACGGCTCGACGTCACCGAACGGACCGTCCGTCGCGATATCGCCCGGCTGCGCGATCTGGGTTATCCCGTCCAAGGGACCACCGGCACGATCGGCGGCTACCGGCTGGGCCCAGGCACCCGGCTGCCGCCGCTGCTGCTCGACGACGACGAGGCCGTCGCCATCGCCGTCGCGCTGAAGACGGCGGCGGCCGGGGTGGGCGGCATCGAGGAGACGGCGATCCGCGCCTTGAGCAAGCTGGAGCAGGTCTTTCCCGCCCGGCTGCGGCACCACGTGACGGCGGTCGGGGACGCGGTGTGGTCGGTGCAACGTCCGGAGGGCCCGCGTGCCGACCCCGGCATCCTCGCCACCGTGGCGGCGGCGTGCCGGGACAGTGAGGTCATCTCCTTCCATCACCGCCGCCGCGACGGCAGTGCGGCGGAGCGACGCGTCGAACCGCACAGCGTGGTGATGTCCTGGGAGCGCTGGTACCTCGTTGCCTATGATCTGCGCCGCGACGGCTGGCGAACGTTCCGTGTGGACCGGATCAGCGACGTCCGGCCCACCGGACGCCGATTCGACCGCCGCGAACTGCCGGCCGATGACGCTGCGGAGTATGTCGGCCGCACCATCGCGATGGCGCCGTATCGGTATGTGCTGGATGTGACGGTGGCGGCATCGGCCGACGTGGTCCGCGCACGGCTGCCGGCCGTCGTGATCGAGCGCATCGAGCCGGCGGACGAGCACACGAGTGCGGTCCGCCTCGGTGCCGACCGGCTGGAGATCCTGGCCCAGCGGCTGATCGCGCTCGGCGCTGAGTTCGCCGTCGAGGGATCGGCTGAGGCGTTGACGTATCTGCGCGAGCTGGGCGGGCGGCTGGTCAGGGCTACGGACGGGTTCCACGCCACGCCGCGTGAAGCAGACGCTCCAGGCCCGGCGTCGTGACGGTGCGCGGGTTCGGGTAGGGCCGGGCCGTCGCCAGCTCCGCGGCCTTCGGCACGTCGTGCTCGGCGAGACCGAGCTCGCGGAGCGAGAGCGGCCCGCCGACGGCGGAGATCAGGTCGAACATGAACCCCGGCGCGTCGTCGATCACCGAGCTGTGCCGGTCACCGGCCGGCGCGGGCCACGCGATGAGCGGGGTCGCAGCCGACAGCGCCTCGGCGATCTGCGCCATGACGTCCGGCACCGCGGGCGCGTTGTAGGCCATGACATGCGGCAGGACGGCGGCGTGCGTCTCCGCGTGCGGCAGACCGAACGAACCGCCGAGGGTGTGACAGAGCTTGTGCTGCAGGGCCATGTCGGCGGACGCGAGGCAGATCCCGGCCAGCCACGCACCGGTCAGCATGTCGGCGCGCGCGGCCGTCCCGCCCGGATCCGACACCAGCCGGGGGAGCGCACCCGCGATGCGGGACAGTGCGGTGAGCGCCGAGGCCTGGACCAGCGGGCTCACCTGTGGCGCATATAAGGCTTCGACGGCGTGCGCCATCGCGTTGACACCGCTGGCGACCGAGATGTGCACGGGTAGATCAAGGGTGAGGTCGACGTCGTATACCACCGCTTCCGGCACGACGTCAGCCGAGGACCTGGTGGTCTTCACGCCGTTCTCCGTCTCCCCGAGCACCGGCGTCATCTCGGAGCCCGCGTACGTCGTCGGGAGTATGACCTGGTCGAGGCCGGTCCGGGCGGCCAGCGCCTTGGCGAGTCCGGTTGTCGAGCCGCCGCCCACCGCGACGACGCAATCGGCGTCGTGCTCACGGAGCACCGTCAGCGCTTGTTCGGTCACCTGCACGGGCGTGTGCTCAGCCACCCCGTCGAAGCGCGCCACCGCGGACGAACCGAGAACGGCCGCGACCGTATCCGCGTGTTCCGATACCCGCGGACCCGCCAGCAGCAACGCTCGGGAGCGGCCCAGCCGCTCCACCTCGTCCAGCACGGTGCCGACCGTGCCGTGGCCGAAGACCACTCGGGCGGGGTACGCCGCGTAGGCCCACGTGTAGGTCCTCCCGGCAGGCGCGGCCGATCGGGCCGGGTCGAGTCCGGCCATGCGTTCAACTGACCGCGGTCAGCAGGTCGCGGGTGCGTCTGATCGCGTCCTCGTTCACGAAGTGCTGCCGGTCGTCGTAGACGCGCAGGTCGACGTCGGCGTCCATCGCGGTGAGCAGGTCGGCCGTCTCCTGGACCCGGGCGAGCGGCACCCACGCGTCGTATCGGCTGCTACCGAGGAACACCGGGGTCCCACCCAACGAGCCGGTCGGCCGCCGAGGAGGACCCGGCGGGCCGATATAGCCGCCGGTCAACAGCGCCACTCCGCCGTATCGCCGGGGATTGCGGACCACGTACTCAGCCAGCAGGCAGGCCCCCTGCGAGAATCCGATCAGCACGGTCTTCTCCGGCTTGATGTCGTGCTCCACCACGGTGCGCACAGCCGAGTCACATGCCTGCAGCGCATGCCCGAGATGTGGTTCGTTCACCTCGAGCGGCTCGATGAACCTCGCCGGGTACCAACTGTTCTCCGCGGCACGGGGAAGCACGCAGGCCACATGCCCTACGTTGAGCCGATCGACGACGGCGGCGATCATGAACTGTGGATCCTGGCCCCGGCCGTGCACGACCACGGCCGCCACCTCGGCCTCGTCCAGACTCGCGCCGGTGAGTATCAACGGCTGGGTCAGATGCTCGTTGGTCATCCGGTGCCTCTCCGGCGAGTCGGTAGGATCGTCGCGGTCATCGTAACCAATCACCGTGCGGGGCGCCGTATGTCAAGGCGGGGGTGCTGCGCCGATCTTCCAGCTCATGACCCAAGCGTGAAGCACGACGACGCGCCGGGAACCGGAACCGGCTGTCGGACGGTTCGAACTGCGGTGTACCGTCGATTAGGCGGTTTAACGCGGTAGGAGGGCGGCCCGCGTGGAGGTCGGAGAAAACGAGGTGCAGACGTCCAGAGTCTTCACCATCCCTAACCTGCTCTCGTTACTTCGGCTGTTGGGTGTGCCGCTGTTCCTGTGGCTGATCCTGGTCGAGGAGGCCGACCTCTGGGCTCTGGCGGTGCTGGCCTTCTCCGGTGTCAGCGACTATCTGGACGGCAAGCTCGCCCGTCGATGGAATCAGATCAGCAAGGTCGGCGAGGTGCTGGATCCGCTGGCCGATCGGTTGTACATCCTCACCACCATTGCCGCGTTCACCATTCGGGAGATCATTCCGTTGTGGTTCGCGATCGTGTTGGTAGCGCGGGATGTCTTCTTGCTGGCTTTGGTGCCGGTTCTGCGTAAACGTGGCCTGGTGCGACTTCCGGTGCATTTTCTGGGTAAGGCCGCCACATTCTGTCTGTTGTATGCTTTCCCGCTCTTGCTGTTAGGTATCGGGGACGGTACGCTGGCCATGTTGGCACAAGTGTTCGGGTGGGCTTTCGCGCTGTGGGGGGTCGCACTCTACTGGTGGGCGGGGATCCTCTACGCCGAGCAGGTGCGACGGGTGTTGCGTGACAATCCGGCGTGATCCACGGGTGTTCGGACACGGAGCGATGACCGCGGGTGGGCGTGCGACGATATGACGGTGACGAGCAAGAAGGCAACGGTAACGCGTCCTCGTGACGCGTCGATGTCGCTGCTCAACAACGTCTTCGCCAACCCGCTCGACCCTGATTATGAGCGTGTCGCCGCCACCAGGCGAGGCGCCGACGAGGACGAGGCACCATCGAGGAAGCCGCGCATGTCCGCCTCGCTTGTGCTGGGCATGCTCGCCCTCGGCCTGCTGCTGTCCGTGGCGATCGTGCAGAAGGAAGGCACCGCGAGCGTGGCCTCGGCGGAGCGCGAAGGTCTGGCCGAGCGCATCCGGGGCCAGGAGCAGCAGACCGAACGCCTGCAGGACGCGGTCAGCTCGTTGCAGGCGGAGATCGCTGAGCTCGAGGATCGTCAGTTGCAGAGCAGCGCCCGCGGCCAGCGGTTGCGTGAGTCGCTGCAGAACCTTCAGGGCAGCGCCGGCACCGCCGCCGTCGCCGGTCCGGGGGCCTCGGTCGTGCTCGACGACGCGGAGCATCCTGAGGAGACCGAGAAACCTGAATACGCTGTTGTGCTCGACGTCGACCTGCAACGGGTCGTGAACGGATTATGGATCGCAGGTGCGGAGGCGATCAGCATCAATGATCAGCGGGTAACGTCGCTGAGTCCTATACGGATGGCGAACAACGTGATCAACGTCAACGGGCGGCCATTGAGCCCGCCGTACGAGGTCCTGGCGATCGGCGACTCACGCACGCTGGCGAGTGACTTCAGCGAGGGCCCCGGGGGAGATTACTTGCGCAGCGCAGGCAAAGACGGAATCCGGTACACGGTCCGGGTCGAGGAATCAGTCCGGTTGCCGGCCGGGAGTTCGATGTCGATTTCCTACGCGACCGCCACCGGGGGTGTTTCGTGATCCCAGCGCTCGGACTGGTGGCTGGGATCATCGCCGGCCTGTTCCTCGATGTCTCGGTCCCCCTCGATCTTCAGCCGTACGTGCCGATCGCCATCGTGGCCGCGCTGGACGCCGTCTTCGGCGGCATTCGTGCGGTCATGGAAGGCATCTTCGACGACAAGGTCTTCGTGGTCTCGTTCATCGCCAACGTGTTGATCGCGGCGTTGATCGTGTATCTGGGTGATCAGCTGGGCGTCGGCGCACAGCTGTCGACCGCGGTGATCGTCGTCCTCGGCATCCGTATCTTCACCAATGCCGCAACCATCAGACGACATATCTTCCGAGCGTGAGACCGTCATGGTGGAGGAGCAGGACAAGGATCAGGCGAACGGCAAGAGCCAGGCGGACGCCGGAGACGCCGCGGCGCCCAGCGACACGGACGTGCCACGGTTCCGGCCTGCCGTGCCGTCCGGAGGCAGGCGTTTCTGGCGCGCGATGACCAAGCGCCCACAGGCCAGCCACCTCGGTGTGGCCGTACTGCTGGCACTGCTCGGTTTCGGCGCCGTCCTGCAGGTCCGCGGCGACGAGGAGGACGCACTCAGCCATGCGCGCCGGGATGAGTTGCTGCAGATCTACGACGGACTCACCCGGGAAGCGGACCGCCTGGAGGAGGAGATCCAGGACCTGCGCCGCGACCGTGACGACCTCGCCTCCAGCGCCGGGGACGAGAGCGTCGCCCTGGAACAAGCCGAGGAACGCCTCCGGCAGGCTCAGATCGTCGCCGGAACCGTACCGGTGACGGGTCCGGGCATTCAGCTGACCATCAGCGATCCGGACAATCAGGTCACCGACACGACGTTGTTCGGCGCGATCTATGAGCTGCGCTCGGCGGGTGCGGAGGCGATCCAGATCGAAGGGCAGGGCAACGACACCGCCGTGCGGATCGTGGCGGAGTCGTACCTGCTTCCGGCCGAGGGCGGAGTCGAGGTGTCCGGAGTCATGCTCCGGCCGCCCTACGTGATCACCGCGATCGGCAATCCGGAGAATCTCGACGAAGCGATGCATTTCCCGCAGGGCGTCATGAGCGACGTGACCCTGGACGGCGGCGACGCCACGGTCACCCAGTTCAGTGAGCTCACCGTGGAGACGTTGCACGAGGTCACCGAGCCGGAACACGCTAGTCCGGCACCGGAGGGCGAGTGATCAAGGCACGCGTGTGATGATGATGCGTGCGAACGCGAGTGCTGACATCATCGAAGGAGGCGGGTTTCACCCCATGTACCCCGAGGACCTGAAATACACGGCCGAGCATGAGTGGGTGCGCAGCCCAGGAGAGGCCGATGGCAGCGTCCGGGTCGGCATCACGGACTTCGCACAGGAGCAGCTGGGAGACATCGTCTACGTGCAGCTGCCCAACGTCGGTGACGAGGTCACCGGCGGCGAGGCGTGCGGCGAGCTGGAGTCCACCAAGAGTGTGAGCGACCTTTACGCGCCGGTTTCGGGGCAGGTGGTGGCCCGCAACCACGCGCTGGATGCCGCGCCGGAGAAGGTCAACTCCGACCCGTACGGCGAGGGATGGATGTTCGAAGTCGTGCCGGCGGACCAGGCAGCGGTCGACGGGTTGCTCTCAGCCGAGGCGTACCGCGCGCAGGTCGAAGGCTGAGCGGGTTCGGGGTCTTGCGGGCGGCTTGCGCCACGAAGTTGACCCTGGGCTGTCGACAGCCATAGGTTTCCTTTATCTTTTCAACCCCAAGGCGTGAAAGGGAGTGTCTGGCATAGACTCTCGACGCGCCGGAGATGTCGAGCCGCGGACGCCAGCGGCGGGAGGCCGAGCTGATGCCGTTCTGTACCCAGTGTGGGCATGAGAATCCGAGCGATGCCAGGTTCTGCTCGCAGTGTGGAACCAGGATCGTGACGTCCGTGTCGCAGGCTGAGTCTGGCGACGTGACGAGCACCATGATGATCCCGCGTGAGGACGCGGACCGCGAAGAGGGGCGGGACCTCGGTCCGAGCGATCAGGCCGCCGTTGACGCGCTTCCGGAAGGCAGCGCGCTGCTCGTGGTCTTACGTGGTCCGAACGCGGGAAGTCGGTTCCTGCTCGACACCGACGTCGTCAGCGTCGGGCGGCACCCGGATTCGGACATCTTCCTGGACGATGTCACGGTCTCGCGCCGGCACGCTGAGTTCCGTCGGTTCGAGGGAGGCTTCGTCGTATCGGACGTCGGAAGCTTGAACGGGACGTACGTCAACCGGGACCGGGTCGATGAGGTCCGGCTCTCGAACGGTGACGAGGTCCAGGTAGGCAAGTACCGCCTGGTCTACTACTCCAGCCAGCACGGGTTTGGAGGCGGACCGAGGTGAGTTCGGCGCTGCCGGCTCGCCAGACCAAGAGCATCGGGGAAGTCTTGGCGCTGTTGCGTCCGGATTTTCCCGATATCAGTATCTCGAAGATCCGCTTTCTCGAGACTGAGGGTCTGGTCGAGCCGCAGCGCTCCGCTTCTGGTTATCGGCGCTTCACCGACGACGACGTGGCCCGCCTGCGGTACGTCCTGACGGTTCAACGTGACCACTACCTGCCGCTGCGGGTGATCAAGGAGCAGCTCGAGCAGCTTGACCGCGGTATGGAGCTGGTCTCCGACGGAGAACGCACGGTCACCCCGTACACGGCAGGCACGGCCAAGAACACCGGCGACGACGAGGTGGCACTGACCCAGTCGTCGCTGGTGGAAGCAGCCGGGATCACGCCCGAACTGCTGGCCGAGCTCGAGTCCTACTCGCTGGTGCAGCCGGGGAAGGGCGGCCTCTACGACGCACATGCGTTGTTCGTCGCGCGCACGGCCGGCGAGCTGGCGCAGTACGGACTTCAGCCGCGGCACCTGCGCGTGGTGCGCAGCGCCGCCGAGCGTGAGGTCGACCTGGTGGAGCAGGTGCTGGCCCCCATGTTGCGTCAGCGCAGCGTGGAGGCGGCCGGCCGGGCCGAGGAGACGGCGGCCGAAATCGCTCGCCTGGCGACACGCCTGCACGCCGCGTTCGTCGACATCGGCGTGCGACGGCTGCGCGCCCGGTGAGGCGGTGCGGGCGCGCAGCCGCGCGGCGAGACCGTGAGGCGAACGGCGCGGATTCGTGAGTTTGCGCCCTCTGGATCATTTGCCATGCAGGGGTAGTCTGGACTTGTGCGTGAACTCGACGTTGTCGGTGTCCGAGTAGAGATGCCGTCCAACCAGCCGATCGTGCTGCTGCGCGAGGTGGGCGGCAGCCGCTACCTGCCGATCTGGATCGGCGCGGTAGAGGCTACCGCGATCGCCTTCGCTCAGCAGGGGGTAGTGCCACCGCGGCCGCTGACGCATGACCTGTTCAAGAACGTCCTGGAGGCGATGGGTACCTCCTTGGAGCAGGTCCGCATCACTGAGGTTCGGGATGGCACGTACTACGCGGAGCTTGTGTTCTCCGGCGGAATCGAGGTCAGTTCGCGGCCGTCGGACTCTATTGCGCTGGCGCTGCGGACCGGCACGCCTATCTATGCCACCGAGCCGCTTCTCGACGAGGCCGGCATCCTGATGGCGGAGGGCGTGGAGGATTCGGACTCGGGCGAGGTGTCCGAGGATGAGGTGGCCAGGTTCCGAGAGTTCTTGGACCAAGTGTCGCCGGAGGATTTCCATGGCCAGCCGCCGGAGCGCTGACCATGCGGGACTGACCCGGCAGGCGGAACTGACGCCTGGAGCTGAAGTTGAGCTTGAGGCTTTCCCGCGTGTTGCGTTGACCGTGATCGCGGGTGCGCCTAACGTCACTCCTGTCACACCAATAACGAAGGGGACGGCGTGAGCGCAGACAGCACTTCCGGTACAGACCGGGCAGGTCGTGTCGTTGGATCCGCAGTTCCGGCCGGCGGCGCCCAGGGGCAGCTCTTCGAGCCGGTCGTGAACGCTGTCCCCGAAGACTCCGGCTACCGCGGCCCTACCGCGTGTAATGCCGCCGGAATCACCTACCGCCAGCTCGACTACTGGGCCCGTACCGGCCTGGTGGAGCCGAGCATCCGCAACGCCACCGGATCCGGCAGCCAGCGGCTGTACTCCTTCCGGGACATCCTGGTCCTGAAGATCGTCAAGCGGCTTCTGGACACGGGGGTGTCGCTGCAGCAGATCCGCCAGGCCGTCCAGCATCTGCGCGAGCGAGGCGTCCAGGACCTGGCCGGCATCACCCTGATGAGTGACGGTGCGAGCGTCTACGAGTGCACGTCGGCGGATGAGGTCGTCGACTTGGTCCAGGGTGGGCAAGGGGTGTTCGGCATCGCCGTCGGCCGGGTGTGGCGCGAGGTGGAGGCGACACTGATCGAGCTGCCCGCGGAACGTGCGGGGGAGGACGGCGCCGATCATCCCGGGGACCAGCTCGCCGCCCGTCGCCGCGCAAAGGCGGCCAAGCCCGCGTAGCTGTCTGTGGTTGCGTTGCGTCGATTCGCTTTCGGGCGCCCTGTGGTGGGCTGACGCCGTGGTTGCGTTGGGTGGGCCGGAGAATTCTCTTGCCTCTCACGCGATCGGCGGGCGGCCTTTCGTGCCGGTTGCGTAGATCAGCCGCCGATCGAAGATCGGCAAGAGAGCTTCTCCGGCCTTTCCGTACGTTCGTCCCGGTCTCGACTCACCGGCACCACGGATACGCAGAGCCACTCGGCTCGGGTCTTCGCCGTCGTGTGATCACTGGCGCGACGAGGCGCCGGCCCGCGGTGCCCGCCGACGCCGCCCAGAGGCCAGCGCGTTCGAACGGGCCGGGGAGCTTCTTCGACTGATCTTCCGGTCGGCGGCAGATCTACGCGACCAGCGCGGGACGCTGACCGCCGACCGCGTGAGAAGGAGAAGAAATCCCCGGCCCTCCCAACGCAACCACACCGCTCCGCGTCGGCGTAACAGCGTGGCGTAGCCGAGGGGACGGCCGTAGCGCGTGTCAGGACGCTTCGGAGAAGCGCTCCGTATCGACGACGAGGCCGGACGCGATCACCGTGTCGCCGGGCCGGATGATGGTGTCCGCGGTGGCGTAGGTGAAGCCCTCACCAGGCCGCTTGATCGCGACGATGGTGACGTTGTACTCCTGCCGGACCTTCGAGTCGCCCAGCCGCATGCCGACGATGTGTGCCGGTGGAGTGGTCTTCACCATCGCGAAGCCGTCTTCGAACTCGATGTAGTCCATCATGCGGCCGCGCACCAGATGCGCGACACGCGCGCCCATGTCGTGTTCCGGCCTGGTGACGTGGTGCACGCCGATCTGGGTGAGGATGCGGGCGTGCGAGTTGCTGATCGCCTTCGCCCAGATGTTCGGCACCCCGAGCTCGACGAGCGACGACGCGGTGAGGATGCTCGACTCGATGTCGGACCCGATGCCGACTACGGCACGGTTGTACTCGTGCACCGAGAGTTGCCGCAGTACCTCGATCTTGGTCGTGTCGGCGACGACGGCGTGTGTCAGCCGCCCGGAGACCGACTGGACCTTGTCGGCGTCCGCGTCGATGCCGAGGACTTCGGTCTGTTCTTTCATCAGCTCCAGCGCCAGGGACTTGCCGAAACGGCCCAGTCCGCAGACGACCACCACGCTGCTGTCGCGGTGCTTCCTAGCCAATGATCGGTCTCCCTTCGGGAAGCTCGTACAACCGGGTGCGCTGGCGCAGCGCGAGTGCGGTACCGAGGGTGATGGGGCCGAGGCGGCCGACGTACATCAGCACGACGAGAAGTCCTTGGATGCCTTCGGGAAGCTCTGCTGTGATCCCGGTCGATAGCCCAACTGTACAGGCTGCGGATATCACCTCGAATAGAACTCGGTCAAGCTTGAAGGCGTCGCCGGTCACGAACAAGATGATGACCGTCGGGACGACCACCAGCGCGACGGTCAGCAGGGCAACGGTGAGCGCCTGGCGCTGGACGCGGCCTCCGACCTGCCGGTCGAAGATGTTGACTCGAGGCTCGCCGCGGAGCTCGGCGTAGATGACGAAGAAGAGCAGGGCGAACGTGGTGACCTTGATGCCGCCGCCGGTACCGGCGCTGCCCGCGCCGATGAACATGAGCACGTCGTTCCCCAGCCAGGTGGCCTCCCGCATCTGCTCCACGTCCAGCGTGTTGAACCCCGTCGAGCGGGGCATGACGCCGTGGAAGAAGCCGGCCAGGAGCTTCCCGCGCACATCGAGCGGGCCCAGAGTGGCCTCGTTGCGCCATTCCGCGGCCATGATGAACCAGGAACCGAAGACGAACAGCAGCACGCTCATGGAGACGGTGAGCTTGGTGTGCATGCTCCACGAGCGTGGCTGCCAGAACTGCCGCCGCAGCTCCAGCAGCACCGGGAAGCCGATACCGCCGCAGAACGCGGCGACGGCGATCGGTATGCAGATCCACGGGTCAGTGACGAAGCGCATCAGGCTGTCGCTGTAGAGCGAGAATCCGGCGTTGTTGAAGGCGGAGACGGCGTGGAACGTGCCGAGGTACAGCGCCCTGCTGAGCGGCTCGTCGTAGGCGATGAGCAGCCGCGTGGTCAGGATCGCGGCCACCGTGATCTCGAACGCGGCCGTCAGCTTGGCCACACCGAAAACGACCCGACGCACGTCTCCGAGGCCCAGGCTCTTGGTCTCGGCTGCCGCGGTCAAGCGTGAGCGCAGGTTCATCCGCCGGGAGATCAGGACGACCAGCAAGGAGCTCATCGTCATGATGCCGAAGCCGCCGACCTGGAACAGGCCCATGATCGCGACTTCACCGAACGTGGACCAGTAACCCGGGGTGTCGACGACGATCAGCCCGACGATGCACACGGCGGACGTCGCTGTGAACAACGCTTGCATGAACGAAGCCGAACCCGGTCCGTCGGTCGCGACGGGCAGCATCAGGATCGCCGTGCCGCAGACGATCATCAACGCGAATCCGGCGACGACGAACTGTGCGGGATGGGTCAAGCGTGGCCGGTGCCTCGCAAGCCAGCCCACCCAGTTCGCGGTAAGCGCCCCGTGTTCGCTGCGCACTCGCGCGACATTACACGCCACCCGGCACGGTGCAACCGAAGAGGTCAGATGTGACGCCATCGTGTCGCGTGCGCTGTCAGACATCGGGCATCGGGCGTCCTCAGCCGATGATGGGGCGACCTTCCGGCAGGTCGTAGAGCTTCTCTTGGTTGCGCAGCGCAAGGGCGCTGGCGAACGTGATCGGGCCCAACCGGCCGACGAACATCAGCAGGACGAGCATCGCCTGTTCTGCTCCCGGGAGGCTGTCGGTGATGCCGGTGGACAGACCCACCGTGGAGAAGGCGGAGATCACCTCGAACATCGCGCGGTCGGTGGAGATCTCCGGGGTGGCCTCGGCGACGATGATGGTCGGGATCACCACGGCCGCCACGCTGAGTAGCGCCACGGTCAGTGCCTGGCGTTGAACGCGTGCGCCGACCTGGCGGTCGAAGACATTGACCGCACGTTGGCCGCGGATCTCGGCGACGATGACGAAGAGGAGCAGAAAGAACGTCGTCACCTTGATGCCGCCCGCGGTGCTGGCGCTGCCGCCGCCGATGAACATCAGCACGTCCGTGCCGAGCCAGGTGCCCTCGGTCATCTGCTCCACGTCCACGCTGTTGAAGCCGGCGGTACGTGGCATCACCGAGTGGAAGAAGCCGTTGAGCAGCTTGGCCGGGACGCTCAGCGGGGCGAGCGTCGCGTCGTTGTCCCACTCGCTGTAGGTGATGAACGCCATGCCGCCAGGGATGAGCAGCGCCGTCGCCGACAGGGTGATCTTGGTGTGCAGGCTCCAACGGCGCGGCTGGCGGAACTCGCGTCGCAGCTCCAGCAGGACGGGAAAGCCGAGACCGCCGCAGATCACCGCGACGGCGATGGGAATCAGCACCCACGGGTCGGTGGCGAATCGCATCAGGCTGTCGCTGTAGAGGGAGAAGCCGGCATTGTTGAAGGCGGAGATCGCGTGGAACACGCCGAGGTACGCGGCGCGTCCGAGCGGCTCGTCGTAGCCGATCAGCAGCCGGACGGTCAGGATGAGAGCGGTCGCGAACTCGAACAGCACGCTCACCTTGGCGACGCCGGTGACCACCCGCCGAACATCACCGAGGCCCAGACTCTTCGTCTCGGCGGCTGCCGTCAGCCGGGAACGCAGCCCGATCCGGCGGGAGACCAGCAACACCAGCAGCGACGCCGTGGTCATCAGGCCGAAACCGCCGACCTGGATCAGACCCAGGATGACGACCTCGCCGAACGTGGACCAGTAGCCGGGTGTGTCGACGACGATCAGCCCGGTGACGCAGACCCCGGACGTGGCGGTGAACAGCGCATCCAGGAACGATGCGGAAGCAGGTCCTTCGCGTGCCACCGGAAGGGACAGTAGGACGGTTCCGACCGCGATGGCGGAGGCGAATCCGGCGACGACGAACTGGGCCGGATGCTGGAAACGAGGCAACCAGCGCGCGGCCGCACGAATCCAGCGGCGCGTGGGGAGCCCCCGGTACTCCACAGGCACTCGGATGAGATTACACCTGTCCTCGCCCGATGCCGTGCGCACGCGGTCGCCGGTGATGTCGGCGCAGCTCACAACGTCGTCGGTGCGTGGCGCCCACGTTGCCGACGACTCGCGTGCGGGTGGATCCGCGGCCCGCTCACGGGGTCCGAGGACGGGACGTGTGGCTGGCGTCGCGGCCGGAAATGGTTATGCTGAGCGGTAGAAGCCGTCGACTCCGGCTGGGAGAGTCTCCGTGCCCGCAGTGGCGTGGGGCGCCGAAGGGGCAACATCCCCGTCAACCTCTCAGGCAACAGGGACCGGCCGGGACAGGCAGCTCTGGAGTACCGGTGCGTCACGCCGATGTGCAGCCGGTGCGACAGAGGGGGAGCGCTCGTAACCCGCACACTGCGCCCGAGGAGCTCCAGCGATGACTTCTTCTCAGCTGAATCCCCGACCGCTGTCCGATGTATCCGCCGACGCCCCGTTTGTCGGTCGGCACATCGGACCCCGCGACGATGAGATCGCGACGATGCTGGAGGCGGTCGGCTACGACTCACTCGACGCATTGACCGATGCCGCCGTACCCGAGTCGATCCGCACCTTGTCCGCGCTCGACCTGCCGGACGCCGGCACCGAGCTGGAGGCGCTGGAGGACCTGCGCCGGTTGGCCCGCCGCAACAAGCAGCAGGTCCAGATGATCGGCCTGGGGTACTCGGATACCGTGACGCCGCCCGTGGTCGTCCGCCGGGTGCTGGAAAGCCCCGCCTGGTACACCGCCTACACGCCGTATCAGCCGGAGATCTCCCAGGGCCGGCTCGAGGCGCTGCTGAACTTCCAGACCATGGTGGCCGACCTGTCCGGCCTGCCGACCGCGAACGCCAGCCTGCTGGACGAGGCCACCGCGGCAGCGGAGGCGATGACCCTGATGCGGCGTTCGGTCCGGGGCGGGGCGGACCGGTTCCTGGTGGACGCCGACTGCCTGCCGCAGACCATCGCCGTCATCGAGACCCGGGCCGAGCCGCTCGGCATCGAGGTGGAGGTCGCCGACCTCACCGATGGCCTCCCGGAGGGCGAGTTCTTCGGAATCCTGCTGCAGTACCCCGGCGCCTCCGGAGGCGTCCACGACCTCACGCCCACGATCGAGGCGGCGCATGAGCGAGGTGCGCTGGTGACCGTCGCCGCCGACCTGCTCGCCCTGACCCTGCTCGTGCCGCCCGGCGAGATGGGGGCGGACGTGGTGGTCGGCAGCTCGCAGCGGTTCGGCGTCCCGCTCGGATACGGCGGCCCGCACGCCGGTTACATCGCCGTGCGGACCGGCCTGGAGCGCGGTCTGCCCGGGCGGCTGGTGGGCGTGTCGGTCGACGCCGACGGTGACCAGGCCTACCGGCTGGCGTTGCAGACCCGTGAGCAGCACATCCGTCGCGAGCGCGCCACATCGAACATCTGCACGGCGCAGGTTCTGCTCGCCGTGGTGGCCTCGATGTACGCGGTGTGGCACGGACCGGACGGGCTACGCGAGATCGCCCGACGGGTGCACGGGCACGCCGCCACCGTCGCCGCCCAGCTGCGCGCCGGGGGAGTGGAGGTGGTCCACGACTCCTTCTTCGACACCGTCTTGGCCCGGGTGCCGGGGCGGGCGGAAGCCATCGTCGCCGAGGCGGCCGAGCTGGGGATCAACCTGGGAGCGGACGGGGCGGACCGGATCCGGATCGCCTGTGACGAGGTGACCACGGACGCCGACGTCGCCGTGGTGCTGAAGGTGTTCGGGGCGGGCGTCGAGCCGCGGCAGCGCGCCGGCACCGCCATCCCGGCGACGTTGGAGCGGACGAGCGAATTCCTCACCCATCCGGTGTTCAACGTGCACCGCTCCGAGACGGCGATGCTGCGGTACCTGCGCCGCCTGGCGGACAAGGACTATGCGCTGGACCGCGGGATGATCCCGCTCGGCTCATGCACCATGAAGCTGAACGCCACCACGGAGATGGAGCCCATCACCTGGCCGGCCTTCGCCGGAATCCACCCGTTCGCGCCGGTGGAACAGGCCGAGGGCTACGTGGAGATGATCCGCCAGCTGGAGTCGTGGCTGGCGACCATCACCGGGTACGCGGCCGTGTCGGTCCAGCCCAACGCCGGCTCTCAGGGCGAACTCGCCGGACTGTTGGCGATCCGGGCATACCACCGCTCCCGCGACGACGCCCAGCGAGACGTCTGCCTCATCCCGTCCAGCGCGCACGGCACCAACGCGGCGTCGGCGGTGATGGCCGGGATGCGGGTCGTCGTCGTGGGTGCTGCCGAGGACGGTACCGTCGACCTGGACGACCTGCGAGCCAAGATCGCCCAGCACGGTGAGCGGCTCTCCGCGATCATGGTGACCTACCCGTCCACCCACGGGGTGTACGAGGAGGGCATCTCGGAGATCGCGCGGCTGGTGCATGAGGCCGGGGGCCAGGTCTACGTCGACGGCGCGAACCTGAACGCACTGATGGGACTGGCGAAGCCCGGCGAGTTCGGGGCGGACGTCAGCCACCTGAACCTGCACAAGACCTTCTGCATTCCGCACGGCGGCGGTGGCCCGGGCGTCGGGCCGATCGGGGTGCGCGAGCACCTCGCTCCCTTCCTGCCGAACCACCCGTTGCTCCCCGAGGCGGGGCCGGCCACCGGCGTCGGTCCCGTGTCCGCGGCGCCGTTCGGATCGGCGTCGATCCTGCCGATCTCCTGGGCGTACATCCGCATGATGGGCGCCGACGGGCTCAAGCTCGCCACCCAGACCGCGGTGCTGGCGGCGAACTACGTGGCGGCCCGGCTGCGCGAGCACTACCCGGTGCTGTACACCGGGCGCGGCGGGTTGGTCGCGCACGAGTGCATCGTGGACCTCCGGCCGATGACCAAGGCCACCGGGGTGACCGTGGACGACGTGGCCAAGCGTCTGATCGACTACGGTTTCCACGCGCCGACCATGTCCTTCCCGGTCGCCGGGACGCTGATGATCGAGCCGACGGAGTCCGAAGACCTGGCGGAACTGGATCGGTTCTGCGACGCGATGATCGCTATCCGGGCCGAGGCGGATCGGGTCGAGGCGGGCGAGTGGCCGGCCGGGAACAACCCGCTGCGCAATGCCCCGCACACGGCGGAGTCGCTGGTCGGCCAGTGGGATCACCCGTACACGCGGGAGGTGGCCGTGTACCCGTCGGCATCCGCGCGTGCGGACAAGTACTGGCCGCCGGTGCGCCGGATCGACGGTGCCTACGGCGACCGGAACCTGGTGTGCTCCTGCCCGGCACCGGAGGCGTTCGAGAGCTGACGCCCTCGTCGCGGTGGGGAGGGCCTCGTGGCGGTGGTGAGGGACCAGATCCCCTCCCCGCCCGCGGCGAGTCGTCGGGGGGCTCCTCCCACGCCGATGCCCGAGCCTACCCTGGAGGGGATCTGGTCCCTCCCCACCTTCTGTGGTCGCCGATGTGCCGGGCTTCACCTCGAGGTCTCGACGGTCGGGCTTTCGGCTGGATGTCATGGGGAGACCGCTCGTCATGTACCGGTTTTGGCCCCTATGCGGGCCAAAACCGGTACATGATCGTGTGCGCTCGCGGCCGCGGTACGTTGCCGAGGGGGCGTGGGTGCGCGCCTTGGTCCAGGGAATCGTGCCCGTCGGGCGACGAGACGGCACATCAGGGGGAACCCCTCCGGGTGAAGGATGGGGAAGGTCCACCTGTGGTCGTATGTCCTGGCCGCCCGTTGTGGGTAGCGTCGTGTAAGGATAGGGATGCACACGACGACGGGCCGCAGACGCCGGTACGTCTCGGGCGGTGCAGGACATCGGTTCCACAGGGATGAGGGTCATGCTCGAGGCACTGGGCGATTTCGGCGACACGGTCTTGGAACACGCCGAGAACGCGATGTCGTCGCCGTGGATCTACGTGCTCATCTTCGGGCTGGCGTTCCTGGACGCCTTCTTCCCGGTTGTGCCGAGCGAGACGCTGGTCATCACCGCCGGTGTCTTCGCCGCCAGCGGTGATCCGGCTCTGCTGGTGGTGATCGTCAGCGCTGCGGCGGGAGCGTTCGTCGGCGACCACACGTCGTACCTGATCGGGCGGACCGCAGGAGTCCGTGTGCGCCGGCGCTTCCTGGGCGGTAAACGGGCGGGTGCGGCGTTCACCTGGGCGTCCAATGCGTTGACCCAGCGCGGCGGGCTGATCCTGGTGGTCGCCCGGTACATCCCCGGTGGGCGGACCGCCGTGACACTGACCTGCGGGACCCTGAACTATCCGCTGCGGAAGTTCAGCTTCTTCGACATGTTCGCAGCGATCTCCTGGGGCATCTACTCGGGCCTGATCGGCTACTTCGGAGGCCGGGCGTTTGAGGACGACCCGCTGCGCGGGCTGCTCCTCGGGCTCGGCATCGCGCTCGGCATCACGGTGATCGTGGAGATCGTCCGGCACGTGATCAATCGGCGCCGAGGCCCGGTGTCACTGTTCGAGGAAGACAACGACGACGGCGGCAGCGGTGACGCGGGCGCCGAAGAGGTGGAGGTCGACGAGGCGGAGGTAGCGGAGGAAGCCGCTCGCCTCGCTGAAGACCCCACCGAGACCCGCTGACCGACGACAACGGCCGTCGCTCACGGACGGCGACGGCTGCCGCCGGGCAGCGACGGACCGCCCCGGGCGGCTTCTGCGCTATGAGGCCTGGCTGACGGAGGACATGTTGAAGTCGGGCACCCGTAGCGCCGGCATCGCGGTGCGCGGGAAGTAGTCGCCCCACTCCCGGCTGAACGTCGGCACCGTCGCACCGGCGTGGGAGAACCGATCCAGCAGAGCCACCGGGCTCTCGTTGAAGCGGAAGTTGTTCACCGCCCCGGTGACCTCGCCGTTCTCCACCAGGTACACGCCGTCGCGGGTGAGCCCGGTCAGTAGCAACGTCTGCGGGTCGACCGCGCGGATGTACCACAGGCAGGTCAGCAGCAACCCACGTTCCATGTCTCGGACCAGGTCGTCGGTGGAACCGGTGGCGCCGTCGACGGTGAGCCCGAGGTTGTCCACCGCCGGGGTGACCGGCAGACCGGTGAGCTGTGCCGAGTGCCGGGTCTGGAGCAGGGAGGAGAGTTGACCGTCCTCGATCCATGCGGTGCGTCGCAGCGGCAGACCGTTGTCGAAGACGCTCTGCTCCGCCGACGAGGCGCGCGCCAGGGCGGCGGGGGCGCACTCCAGCCCGGGGAAGCTCGGGTCGGACCAGAGCGTGACCGGTTGAGCGGAGAGTTTCTCACCCACCCGGGTGCCGGCGCCTGGACGTGCGTACACGCTCCGGCCGTCGTATGCGTCCCGGGCACCCATCGTCCAGTAGGCGTAGATCATCAGGTCCGCGACGGCCGTCGGCGGCAACAACGTGTCATACCGGCCGGCCGGCAGTTCGACGCTGCGGCGAGCCCAGGCCAGCCGCCGCTGCAGCTCGGCGTCGAGCCCGGCGATGTCGATGTCGGCCAACTCCCGGCAGGACTGGCCCACCCACGCGGAGGCGTTGCCGGCGTCGGCGCTGGGGTCGCCGGGACGGCTGGACTTGCCGGTGATCCCGATATGCCCGGTCGGCTGCTCGTGCCGCAGCCGTAGGCCCGTGGAACTGCCCAGGTAGGTGGTGCGCACCTCGTGTTCGACGTATCCGTAGAGGAAGTTCCGTCGCTCGGAGTTCGTGGCGAACGCCTCGCCCAGGGCCGGTGCCAGCGTGGCGAACGCGGCGGCGGAGGTGCGTCCGGGTTCCGCCGCCCAGTCAGCGGCCGCCTCGCCCGCGATGAGCGGCTGGGCGTCCTCGGCCGGTCCGTTGTCCCGTGCCGCCTGCTCCGCCGTGCGCACCAGCGGCTCCAGCGCGTCGTCGGTGACGGCGCTACGGGAGACGACGCCGGAGGCGGTGCCGGTGCTGCCGCCGACCAGGGCGACGACCGTGACCAGCCGCTCTTGCATCACGCCGTTGGTGGTCAGGGCGTTGTTGGCCCACCTCAGGTTGGCGGTGAAGGACTCGTCCACCAAGGCCAGCATGCCGTCGGTGCGGGAGAGCTCGAGGCAGCGCTCGACGATCTGCTGCGGCGTCATGACCCCGCTCACTGGCCACCCTCCTGAGCCGTGTTCAGCACGTTGATATCCCGGAACAGCGCGGACGGGCAGCCGTGTGACACCGGTGCGATCTGCCCGGGCTGCGCCTTGCCGCAGTTGAACGCGCCTCCGAGCACGTAGGTCTGCGGACCGCCGACGGCATCCAGGGACCCCCAGAAGTCCGTCGTCGTCGCCTGGTACGCGACATCGCGCAGTTGTCCGCTCAGCCGGCCGTTGCGGATCCGGTAGAACCGCTGGCCGGTGAACTGGAAGTTGTACCGCTGCATATCGATCGACCAGGACTTGTTCCCGACGATGTAGATGCCGTCGTCCACTCGGGAGATCAGGTCCTCGGTGGACGGTCCGGCGGCGGCCGGCTGCAAGGAGACGTTCGCCATCCGTTGCACCGGGACGTGGCCGGGCGAGTCGGCGAAGGCACAACCGTTGGACCGGCTGGTCCCGAGCGCGGACGCGTTGTCCTTCGCCATCGCCCGGTCGAGCTGGTATCCGACCAGCACGCCGTCGCGGACGATGTCCCAGCGCTGCGCCTGCACTCCTTCGTCGTCGTAGCCGATGGTGGCCAGCCCGTGCCGCGCGGTGCGATCCCCGGTGACATGCATCGCGGGGGAGCCGTAGCGCAGCGTGCCGAGCTTGTCCAGCGTGGCGAACGAGGTCCCGGCATAGTTGGCCTCGTAGCCGAGCGCGCGATCCAGTTCGGTGGCGTGGCCGACCGACTCGTGGATGGTCAGCCACAGGTTGGTGGGGTCGATGACCAGGTCGTACCGGCCGGCGTCGACCGTCGGCGCGGCGAGCTTCTCCGCCAGCAGCGGCCCGAGCTCGTCGAGTGCGGCGTCCCAGGCGACCACGCCGTCGGCGCCGGTGACGTACTCCCAGCCTCGGCCGGCGGGTGCGGCGAGCGTCTCCATCGTCTCGAATCTGCCGCTGCCGGCGTCGACGGCGAGTGCCTCGAAGGCCGGCTGCACCCGGACGCGCTGTTGAGTGGTGACGGTGCCCGCCGTGTTCGCGTAGAACTTGTTCTCCAGCACCTGGTCCAGGCGAGCCGTGATGTGATCGACGGCCGGCTGCTCGAGCACCTGCCGCGAGCGGGCGGCCAGCAGTTCGATCTTGTCCGTGTCCGGGATGCTGAACGGGTCGATGTCGTAGTCGGACACCCACATCACGTCGGCGTAGGTGGGCTCGTCGGCGATCTCCACCCGGGTGGGGCTGAGGTCCCGGGCCACCTTGGCCAGCTCGACGGCCTGCTCGGTGGCGCGGACCGCGTGTTCGGGGGTCAGGTCGACGGCGGCGGCGAAGCCCCAGGTGCCGTCGTGCAGGACCCGGACGCTGAAGCCGACGTCCTCGCCGTCGCGGCTGCCTTCCAGAGCGGCGTCGCGGAGGGCCAGCGTCTGCGAGCGGATGCGTTCGAACCTGAACTCCGCGTGGTCGACGCCGAGGTCACGAGCGCGTTGCAGTGCGGCGTCGGCGAGCATCCGCATCGGATAGGCGCGGAACGCCGGATCGATCTCATGAGCCACGCGCCCGAGCGTATCCCACCCACCACCCACCCCCACATGCCCCGCCCTAAATGATCATGTGAAGTGGGTTTTCCCCAGCACTACCATGTCTGCAGACCTGGTACGGCGCGAGAAAACCTACTTCACATGATCATTTAGGGGTAGCGGGGCAGGGGTGGGGGCGGCGTGGGAAGATGTTCACCATGCTCAGATGGCTCACGGCGGGGGAATCGCACGGCCCCGCGCTCGTCGCGACCCTGGAAGGGCTCCCGGCCGGCGTTCAGGTCACCACAGACGACGTGGCGGAGGCGTTGGCTCGCCGCCGGCTCGGCTACGGGCGTGGCGCGCGGATGTCCTTCGAGGCGGACAAGGTGACATTCCTCGGCGGCGTGCGGCATGGCCGGACCCTCGGCGGTCCGCTCGCCGTGCAGGTGGGGAACACGGAGTGGCCGAAGTGGGAGAAGGTGATGTCCGCCGACCCGGTCGACCCGGACGAGCTGGACGGGCTGGCCCGCAACGCGCCCCTGACCCGCCCGCGCCCCGGACACGCGGACCTGGCCGGCATGCAGAAGTACGGCTTCGATGAGGCTCGCCCGGTACTGGAGCGGGCCAGCGCCCGGGAGACGGCGGCGCGCGTCGCGCTCGGTTCGGTGGCGGCCGCGTTCCTGGAACAGGCGTACGGGGTCCGGCTGGTGAGCCACACCGTCGAACTGGGCACCATCGCGGTTCCCGCCGGCTCCCCGCTGCCGCATCCGGACGACGTGGCGAAGCTGGACGTTGACCCGCTGCGCTGCTTCCACGCGGAGACCAGCGACGCGATGGTGACCGAGGTGGACGAGACCCGAAAGGCCGGTGACACCCTGGGCGGCGTCGTTGAGGTCGTCACGTACGGGCTGCCGCCCGGGCTCGGCAGCTACGTGCACGGCGACCGCCGGCTGGACGCCCGGCTGGCCGGTGCGCTGATGGGCATTCAGGCGATCAAGGGTGTGGAGGTCGGCGACGGCTTCGAGCTGGCGCGCACGCGCGGGTCGGACGCACAGGATGAGATCGAGCCGGTGGAGGGCGGCGGCGTGCGACGCACGTCGGGGCGCTCCGGCGGCATCGAAGGCGGTATGTCCACCGGTGAGGTGATGCGGGTCCGGGCGGCGATGAAGCCGATCTCCACCGTTCCGCGCGCGCTGCGCACGATCGACACCGCGACGGGTGAGGAATCCCGCGCTCACCACCAGCGTTCCGACGTCTGCGCCGTGCCGGCAGCCGGTGTGGTGGCCGAGGCGATGGTCGCGCTGATACTCGCGCAGGCGGCGTTGGAGAAGTTCGGCGGCGACTCGGTGGCGGAGACGGCGCGGAACTGGCGTTCCTACCTGGACGCCATCCCGGAGAGGCTGGCGATCCGGTGAGTCCTCGGGTGGTCCTGGTCGGGGCGCCGGGCGCGGGCAAGTCCAGCGTCGGACGGCAGCTGGCCGACCGGCTCGGCGTGACGTTCCGCGACACCGACACGGACGTCGAGCGAACGGCCGGCAAACCCATCACGGACATCTTCGTCGAAGACGGCGAGCCTGCCTTCCGCTCACTCGAACGCGCCGCCATCACCGCGGCGCTGCGGGAGCACGACGGTGTGCTGGCACTCGGCGGGGGAGCGGTCACCAACCCGGAGACGAGGGCCGAGCTGGCCGGGCACCGGGTGGTATTCCTCGACGTCGGGCTGGCCGACGCCGCCGCGAGGGTGGGCTTGAACCGGGACCGGCCGCTCCTGCTGGAGAGCCCACGGGCGCAGCTGAAGAAGCTGATGGACGCGCGCCGGCCGTTGTACCAGGAGGTGGCGTCGGCGACGGTGGTGACCACGGGGCGCGGCATCGAGGAGGTCGTGCAGGACGTGGAGGACGCGATGGGTCATGTCTGAGCCGCGGCGCATCACCGTCGGCGGGGACGCCCCGTACGACGTCGTCGTCGGCACCGGCTTGCTGGGTGAGTTGCCGGCGGTGCTCGGCGACGACGTGCGGCGGGTGGCGATCATCCATCCGGGAGCGCTGCGCACGAGCGCGGACGCGGTCCGGGACGACCTGAGCGAGCAAGGATACGAGGCGCACGCCATCGAGGTCCCGGACGCCGAGGACGCCAAGACGGCCGAGGTCGCCTCGTACTGCTGGTCGGTACTGGGGCGGATCGGCATGACTCGCTCGGACGCCATCGTCGGGATCGGCGGCGGCGCCAGCACGGACCTGGCCGGCTTCGTCGCGGCGAGCTGGCTCCGCGGCGTGCGCTGGATCCCGATCCCGACGACGGTGCTCGGCATGGTCGACGCAGCCGTCGGCGGCAAGACCGGCATCAACACGGCCGAGGGGAAGAACCTGGTCGGCGCGTTCCATCCGCCCGCCGCGGTGCTCTGCGATCTCGCCGCGCTGCGCACCTTGCCGGCGAACGAGTACGTGGCCGGGCTGGCGGAGGTGGTGAAGGCCGGCTTCATCGCCGACCCGAGGATCCTGGAGATCATCGAGGCCGACCCTGAGGCCGCGGCGAAGCCGGACGGCCCGCACGTCCGCGAACTGGTCGAGCGGTCCGTGCGGGTGAAGGCCGAGGTGGTGGGCGCGGACCTGAAGGAGTCGGGGCTGCGCGAGATCCTCAACTACGGTCACACGCTCGGGCACGCGATCGAGAAGGTGGAACGGTATCGGTGGCGGCACGGCGCCGCCGTCTCGGTCGGCCTGGTCTTCGCCGCCGAATTGGGACGGCTGGCCGGCCGCCTCGACGACGAGACGGCCGAGCGGCATCGATCGGTGTTGGAGGCGCTGGGCCTGCCGACCTCGTACGGCGGCGGCGACGCCTGGCCGCGGCTGCTCGAGGCGATGCGGGTGGACAAGAAGAGCCGCGGCGACCGGTTACGGTTCGTCGTCCTGGACGGCCTGGCCAAGCCGGGGATCCTCGAGGGCCCCGATCCGCAACTGCTGGCCGCAGCATTCGCCGAGGTCGCCGGCTAGTCAGCCGCACAGGAGCAGTCAGTACACATCGGCATACCCGGGATGCGCACATGGCGCATCGCCGATGGCGGCGGGTCAGTCGCGGTAGTGCCGACGGGCTTGGCGTAGCCGGGCGACCACCTCTTCGGCCGGGACCACATGCTGCTCGTCCGGCGGCTCCGGCCCGTTTTGCTGGTCGACGCCGTCGGCGACGCGGATCTCGTTGTGCAATCGCTCCATCGTCTCGTCGAGATGAGCGGCCGTCTGCGCCGCGGTGGCGAGGTCGTCGAGCAGCTCCCGTGGCACGTCCTTGTCGTACTTGTAGTAGATCTTGTGCTCGAGGCTCGCCCAGAAGTCCATGGCGATCGTGCGCAGCTGAACCTCGACGACGACCTCCACCATGCCGTCGGAGAGATACACCGGGATCACGACGATCGCGTGCAGGCTGCGGTAGCCGTTGGGCTTGGGCTGAAGGATGTAGTCCTTGACCTGGAGTACCCGGACGTCCTGCTGCTTGGCGAGCATGTCGAATACGCGGTACGTGTCCGAGACGAAGCTGCAGGTCACCCGCACGCCGGCGATGTCGGTAATGGTCTCGCGGATCGCGTCGAACGACGGGTAGCACCCCTTGCGCTGGATCTTCTCCAGGATGCTCTCCGGAGACTTCAATCGCGAGGAGACATGTTCGATCGGGTTGTAGTCATGCAGGTGGCTGAACTCTTCCCGCAGGATCGAGATCTTGGTGGTGATCTCCTCCATGCCGAACTTGTACTGCATCATGAAGCGGGTGAAGTCCTCGCGCAGCTGACGCAGCTCCTTGACGGCGACCGGATCCGCGGACGCCGCCTGGCTCGCCGAGTGTGCGTTCATGCTGGCGAGCACCGAGGACAGCGATGTGGCGTGCTCGTGGCCCGCTTGGGATGCCGAAATCCTCACCCGTCCACTCTATGTGGCACGGTCCGGCCAGGCGTGCGAAACGGAGGCGTCCGAGATGGGGCGAACATCACGTCGGTCGGTGCCGCACTGTAGGGTCAGATGCGATGAAGAAGGTGCTGGTGCTGAACGGCCCGAACCTGGGCCGGCTCGGCTCGCGGGAGCCGGACGTGTACGGTGACACGTCCTACGACGACCTCGTCAAACGGTGCGAGCGTAACGGTCGGGAGCTCGGGTTCGACGTCGAGGTGCGGCAGACCGATGACGAGGCCGAACTCGTCGGCTGGCTACACTCCGCCGCTGACGCCGCTACGCCGGTGGTGCTGAACCCGGCGGCGTTCACGCACTACTCGTACGCGCTGCGCGACGCCTGTGCGCAGCTGACGGCACCGCTGATCGAGGTGCATATCTCGAACCCGGCCGCGCGTGAGTCGTTCCGTCACACCAGCGTCGTGGCCGGCGTCGCCACCGGGACCATCGCCGGTTTCGGCATGGTCTCCTATGACCTCGCGCTCCAGGCGCTGCACGACCTGCACCACCGGTGAGGAGCTCACGACGCGGGAGCCGGTGGGGCAGGAGGTACTGACGGCGCGGACGGGGCCGACGGCGTCGATAGGGTCGATGCGGCCGGCGGCATGGTCCGGACCGACGGGACGACCTCGTCCGCAGGTGCGCCCGAGTCGGTGAACCCGGCCACGGGTAGGAAGCCGAGGGCTTTCGCGGCAGCGCGTTGCGGCTCGCTCTGTGTGGCGAAACCGACCCGCTCACCCGGTTCGGCCAGCGGCCGCACCGCGATGTCGGCAACGGCGAGATGCAGGGCCTCCATGGCATGGACGCCGTAGACCCGCACGATGGTGAGCGCGGCGCTCTCCGTCGCCGTAGGGTCTGGGCGGGTCAGGCTGATCGGACCGTCGGGTGAGACCTCCTCATACAGTTTCTCGATCAGCACGTCGACGTCGGCGAGGCGTTTCGCCTTGCCTGCGCGGTGCAGCGTCGCCACGACCTCGACCAGCGTGAAGCTTGCCGTCAGCAGCAGCTGTCCGCCTTCCACCAGTGCCCGCGCCTGCTGATGTCCGGGCTCGTCGGCGAGGTAGGAACGGACCAGAACCGACGGATCGACATAGATCAGCGTGGTATCGATCATCTCAGCGCCCCTTGGTCCAGAGTTCGGTGACCACCGGTCCGATCCCCTCGGTCTCCTTCAGTGCGGCAGAGAAACGCTCCGGCGTGACGGGAGGGGCCGGCGACTCGACCAGGATCCCCATCTCGCGGGCGCGTTCCTTGAGGCGATATCGGCGGGTGGTGACGCCGTCGGCCGGGCCCTCGGCGGGCGCGGCCGAATGTAGCGCCTTGTTGGCGAGTGCATTCACCGAGATCCCTTCGCGCTTTGCCTTGGCGGTCAAGCGCGCATGCAGGTCGTCGGGGATGCGTAGGAGAAGCTGCCGCATGACGATCATGATAGCTGATAGCTGCTATCGCATGCTAGCTATTACTTGATATCAATCACAGCGCGTCGATGAACCGTTTCGCTTCCTTGACGCTCATCCCCGTGTGATCGCGGAGCAGCTGGATGGCGGCGGTCCGGGTGAACGGGTCCTGTTCAACCAAGGCGTTCAGCCTGCGTAACAGGTGATCGTCGATGACCGCACTCGACTGCCCGCCCGATTCGGTCTGAGTGGACGTCTCCGCCTGCGGGAAGACACGTCCGACCATGAGCTCCTGAACGACGAGCGTCGCCTCGTGGGTCTCCAGCTTGCTGTGTTTACGCAACAGCTTGATCGCCTGCTCGGTATGGCCCTGCCATGCCAGCGACCGCAGCTCCTCCTGGAACTCGGAGTTCAGGCGGACATCGGAGAGTACGGTGTTCTCGACCGGCTTGCCACGGCGCTCCGGGGCTCGCCTGATGATCACCACGCTCACGACAATCGCCAGGCTTACCACCAGAATCAAGCCGAGCTCGACCATGATCAAAATGGTAACCGATGCGGCCTTCTCTCGTGGAGTGAACGGCAGGGTCTCTCACCCGAGAAGACGGCGTCTAGAGTCGTCACCATGGCTGAACTCCACGCTGCCCGTCGGGCCCGGCTCGCGGCCCACCTCGCCGAGCGCGACATCCCCGCCGCATTGGTCACCCGGCTCGTCAACGTCCAGTACCTGACCGGTCTGAAGAGCAGCAATGCCGCCGTACTCATCACCGACGACGGGACGGCGACGCTGGCCACGGACGGTCGATACGCGACGGCGGCCGCCGCCGTGGCGCCGGACGTCGAGCTCGTCGTCATCCGCGGCGTCGCCACTGAGCTGGCCACCCGCGCCGGGCAGCGCGGCCTCGGGCGGCTGGCCGTCGAGCAGCACGACGTCACGCTGGAGCTGGCTGCGGCGATCCGCGCCGCGCTGGAGGACGCCGGTAGCACAACCGAACTGACCGAGATGGGCCGTGCGATCGAGGAGTTGCGAGCGGTCAAGGACGAATCCGAGATCGACAGCCTGCGGCGCGCGTGCGAGATCTCCTGCCAGGCGCTGCAGGAGTTGTTCGGCGCCGGCTCGTTGCTCGGGCGGTCGGAGCGGGTCATCGCCCGCGACCTGGAGTGGCGGATGTACGCGGCCGGGGCGGACGCCATCGCGTTCGAGACGATCGTCGCGTCCGGCCCGAACAGCGCCGTACCGCACCACCGCCCGACGGACCGCGTCGTCGAGCGCGGGGACTTCGTGAAGATCGACTTCGGCGCCGCGTTCGGTGGCTATCACGCGGACTGCACCCGTACGTGCGTCGTCGGGGGCGAACCGGCGGCCTGGCAACGTGAGATCTACGACATCGTCGCCGCGTCTCAGCGGGCCGGTCGGGAGGCGCTGACACCCGGCGGCGAGCGGATCGACGTGGACAAGGCGTCGCGTTCGGTGATCGAGGACGCGGGCTACGGTGAGCAGTTCGGCCACGGCACCGGTCACGGCGTCGGGCTGGAGGTACATGAGGCGCCGACGCTCGGGTACTCGGCAACGGGTACACTTGCCGAGCGCATGACAGTGACGGTTGAGCCCGGTATCTACCTGCCGGACCGCGGTGGGGTTCGGATCGAGGACACGCTCGTGGTCCGGGCCGACGGACCGGAGCTGCTCACACCATTGACCAAGGAGCTGCTCGTCCTCGACGCGTGAGCGCGACGGACGTGCACGATGACGACGAAGAGGCACTACTGACGTGGCGACCACCAACGACCTGAAGAACGGCCTGGTGCTCAACCTCGACGGCCAGCTGTGGACCGTCCTGGACTTCCAGCACGTGAAGCCAGGAAAGGGCGGTGCGTTCGTGCGCACCAAGCTGAAGAACGTGTTGTCGGGCAAGGTCGTGGACAAGACCTTCAACGCCGGCGTCAAGGTGGAGACCGCCAACGTCGACCGGCGTGAGATGACCTACCTGTACCGCGACGGAGATGCGTTCGTGTTCATGGACACCCAGTCCTACGAACAGGTCCACGTCCCCGCGGCGACCGTCGGCGACGGGCAGAACTTCCTGCTGGAGAACCAGGACGCCGTCGTCGGGTTGCACGACGAGAACCCGCTGTTCGTGGAGCTGCCCGCATCCGTGGTGCTGACCATCGAGTACACCGAGCCCGGCGTGCAGGGTGACCGCTCCACCGGTGGCACCAAGCCGGCCCGGCTGGAGACCGGCCACGAGATCAACGTTCCGCTGTTCATCACCACCGGTGAGAAGGTCAAGGTCGACACCCGCGACGGCTCGTACCTCGGCCGCGCGTCCTGATCGGCGACCTTCATGCCAGCCCGCACTCGCGCCCGGAAGCGGGCCCTGGACATCCTGTTCGAATCCGAACAGCAAGGTCTCGCGCTCGGCGCGACGCTGTCGCGGCGGATGGCCACGGCCGACCAGCCGCTGAACGAGTACACCGTCGCGCTGGTCGAGGGGGTCAACGCGCACCAGGAGCGGATCGACGAGCTGCTGTCCACCTACTCCGAGGGGTGGACCCTGGAACGGATGCCGGCCGTCGACCGCAACGTCCTGCGGATGGGCGCGTTCGAGATCCTGTACCGGGACGACGTGCCGGACCCGGTGGCGGTCAGCGAGGCGGTGGCCCTGGTGCGCGACCTGTCGACCGACGAGTCGCCGGGCTTCGTCAACGGCCTGCTCGCCCGGCTCATCACCGTCAAGCCCAGCCTCAGCGTCTAACCCAGCCCCTCGACCGGGCTAAATGATCATGTGAAGTAGGTTTCTTCGTGCCCCACCATGTCTGCAGACCTGTTACGGCACGAGAAAACCCACTTCACATGATCATTTAGGGCGGGGTCAGGTGTTGGGGCGGTTGCGGTTGAAGACGGTGTCGAAGATCTTGCCTCCGGCGTCCTGGGCGCCGCCGGCGACGTCGCGGAGAACCTTGATCAGCGGATCCGCGGAGCGGTTCCACGCCTCCTGATACGACTTCGCCGCGTTCTTCGCCTCCTGGCTGATCGATGCGTCGGCGTCCTCGGACCGGCGTGGGTAATCACCGGCCAGGATCCGGCTGTACTCACCGGAACTCGCCCAGTGGTCCAGTTCGGCGAACCGGACGACCGCGTGCGGGTGCGTCCGGCCCATCAGACTCAGCAGTTTGAGCAGCCCGTCCCGGGCGTCCTCAGCGGCGTCGTACTCGCGTGCCTGCTGCAGGAACGCCTCCGTGTCCATCTCCGCCAGCCGGGAGCCACCGGCGAGCTTCATCAGCGTCCGCTTCGCGGCGTCCGGATCCTGCAGCGTCAACAGACCGGCCCGGTCACAGGACAGCTCCGACTTCCGATGCCATTCCTCGAGCGCCAGCACGATCGCGCGCAGGCCGAAGTACCCCATGGGCAGCCATGCCACCCGCAGCGCCAGATTGGTCAGCGCCAGCAGCAACGTGCGGTACACGGCGTGACCGGAGAGGATGTGCCCGACCTCGTGTCCGACGACGAACCGGCGCTCCTCCGCGTCGAGCAGGTCGAACAGCCCGGTGCTGACGACGATGAACGGCTTGTCCTTGCCGATGGCCATCGCGCGCGGCACCGGATCGAGGACCACGTAGAGGTCGGGCACCGGTTTCAGATCCAGGATGTGCGCCGCGTCGACGACGTCTTGGTGCACGTCGGCGAACTGGGTCTCACCGACGCGGACGGCGCCGGACAAGTAGTGCAGCCGGAGCGAGCGCTCGCTGAACAGGCCCGCCATCTTGCGGAGCACAGTATCGAAGCCGCGCAGCGAACGCAGCGCGACGAGCGCACCACGGTCGGCCGGATGCTCGTAGGCACGGGAGCTGATGTCAGGGAATCGGATGCGGGTCCGGTCGGGCGTCGTAGACATGAAGCCATCGTATGCACAATGCGACCCGTTGGGAGCCCCGGCGGCGCGGGCTCGTAAGACCTCAGCCGATGCTCACGACGGTGCCGGGCCCGGTCCCGTCGTAGTCGACCACGCCGAGGTAGGGGACGCCCCGGCCGAGACCGTCGTACTCAACGGTGACCTGGGTGGACGATCCCGGCTCGCCGACGATGCGCTCCGGTGCGACGGTGGCGTTGCCGGCAGGCCCGCCACCCACTGCGAAGTTACGCAGGCTGAAGTCGACCGGCTCACCGTCGGCGGTGGAGTAGACGTGCACCAGAGCCCAATACGTGCCCGGCTCGGGGTCGGGGAGGTCGACCCGCTCGCTCGACGCGGCCGTCGCCGCCTCCACCGGGAGTTGCCGGCCGTCCGGCCCGAACAGATACATGTCGAAGTCTGCGGTGGCCGCACCGGCGACGAGGTCGAACCGGGCGAGTGTAGCGCCGTCGCCGACGTCGAGACTCACCAGATGCGAGGAGGCGTTCCCGCCCGTCTTGGGTGGCTCCCCGGGCGTCAGCGAGCCGTCGGTGACCTCACCGGGAGCCAGGCCGCGCAGCGTGACCCCGGTATCGGCGTCCTGCCCGCTGACCACGTCGAATTCGATCTGGCCGGATGGTCCGTCACCGCTCACCTCGTCCGGCGCGTCCAGGCCGACCGGATTGACGACGACGGGGCTGCGCGCGGCGGTGCCGGCACCGCGCCAGGTCAGCGTGCCGTGCGCATACTGCTCCAGGTCGGCGTCGTCGCGGGTGAGCACCACCCGGAACCGCTTGGTCTGACCCGGCTGTGTGAACAACAGCACCGACGGGCTGACGTGGGCGGCGAAGCCGGGGACGTCGACGTCGGCGACGTACAGCCCGGGACGGGTCGCGGTCACCTCCCGGACGACCTGTTGTTTACCGGCCAGCGCGCCGATCGAGATCGACGGGTAGTTCAGGTTGGACGGATCGATCGGTTCCACGCCGGGGATGTCCAGCTCGGCGCCGGTTCCGGCCAGGAACGACAGCCAGTCGTCCGCGGTGGCGTCGTAGACGAGGCCGGGGGAGAGCGCGGCACCCGGGTCGACGTACCCGGCGCCGGAGCCGAATCGGTCGCGATCCGGCGAGCCTTCCGCGTCGACCAGGTCGGACGTGGACGTCATGAGTGCCGACTTGATCGCTGCCGGCGACCAGTCCGGGTGCTCCGCGCGTAGCAGGGCGGCGATCCCGGCGACGTGCGGAGACGCCATCGAGGTGCCGGAGAGGAAGCCGTACTGCGCGTCGCCGTCCTGCCCGGTGTAGCCGGGCGTGACGGCCGAGAGGACGTTGACACCGGGCGCCGTGAGGTCCGGTTTGAGCAGGTCGCCGTCGTTGGCCAGCGCCGGTCCGCGGGATGAGAAGCCGGCCAGGACCGGTGACGGTGCAGGCGGAAGGTCGGTCTGGTCGCCGGGAAGCAGGGCCGCTGTCGCACCGTCGGGGGCGCTCTCGGCGATGTACTCGCGCGCATGGTCGGCGTCCGCCGCGCTCAGCTGTACGGTCGGGACGGCGTGGCTGTCCGGGTCGAGGGTCTCGTCCGGATCCGTGTTGCCGAGGATCATGCCCACGCCACCGGCACGGGCGACCTCGTCGGACTTGTCGGTGCGCGGAATCTCACCGCGGTCACACAGGACCAGCGCTCCGTCGGCACGTTCCTCATCCAGGCTGTCCGGCATGCAAAGCGTCGCCTCGTCCGCGGTTGCGCCGCTCGCGGCGATGTCGCCGGCCCTCACCAGCGGCGTCTGCTCGTCGAGCCCACCCGGGTGGAGCATCGCGCCGCGGAATCGACGCCCGTCGCCGAGCTCCACCGTTCCCGGGTAGCCGGCGTGTGTGCCCGCGGCCACCGTGGCGACCCAGGGGTTATTGTGCGCGACGGTGGAGGCGCCCGGCCCGTGGTTGCCCGCCGATACGGCGACGAAGATGTCCGCCGAGGCCGCGGAGAGAAGCGCGAGTGATATCACGTCGGCGGCGGTGTCGCGGAAGCCGGCGATGGACAGGTTCAGGATGTCGACGTTGTCGACGACGGCCTGGTCGACGGCGGCGACGACGTCGGAGAGGAAGCAGCCGCCCGCCTCGGGGTCCTGCGCTGTCCAGCACGCCTTGTATGCCGCGATCTTCGCCGCCGGTGCCATGCCTGAACCCGCACCGAGGTCCTGACCGTCGATGGACATCGGCACACCCGTGTTGCCGGCGGCGATTCCGGTGACATGACTGCCGTGTCCCTGGCCGTCCCGCGGCGAAGCGAACTCGTCGTCATCACGTTCCCCGGGCGGAACACTGCCGAGGAAGCCGTCCGCGAAGTAGCGAGCGGAGATCACCTTGTCCGTGCAGTCGTCGGCATCCCAGCGCTCGCCGGTCTGGCACTCACCGGTGAACAGCTCGCCGTTCGCCTTCACCATGGCCGTTTCCGTCTCCGACGTCCGGTACGGCCGGCCGACGTCCTCAGACGGCGCCGACGGCAGCGCCGAACCGGCGAACGACGGATTCTCCGGCCACAGCCCGGAGTCGACGATACCGACGACGACGCCCATACCTGCGCTGTCGACGCCGCCGAGTTCCTCCCACACACCGTCGTCGCCGGGTAGACCGAGGTGATCCGGAGACTGCACCGTGTCCAGCGGCTGCGCGGTGTCCGGCACCACCGCGAGCACCCGTGGATCCTGCTGCAACTCTGCCGCCTGCGTTGCGTCCAGGTCTGCGGCGAATGCGTTGACGGCCGCGCTGTACTGCTGCGCCGGATCGGCACCGACACGGGCGGCGACCTCGGCCTGCTGCCCGTGGAGATGATCGCGGTAGCGGCGGGCCGCGCTGGTGCCGGCGTCGAACCCCTGCCCGTCGGCGGCGGTGGCCGGGAGGTCGTCGGCGCCGCCGGTGTACGTGGCCGCGGGCGCGTCGGCGAGCACGACGAGGTATCGGCCGTCGTCGTGAAACGACGTCGGAGGAGTGAGCAGACCGTCGCCGAGCGTAGTACCGAGGAGATCCGGAAGGCCGCCGGACTCGGCCGTGCCGCGGGCTGCGGGATCGGCGAGGTCAGGATGGCCGGCGTCGTCATCAGGGGCCGCGAGCGCGTACCCGGCGCCGGCCAGGGCGGTGGCGACGGCAAGCCCGGCGGCGGCCGTCGTCGTGGCGATCCTGGACATGTGCCGCCGCATGCGGGCTGTGCTCGACACGTGCCGTCCTCCTGGGTGCGTCACCGGTCAGCGGTCCATGGGTACGCTGACTCGCCGGCCAGCCGTCGTGGAGAACACTATCGAAGATCTCCGACAGCCACGGCTGCTCGCCTCAATCGCGCCGGACGACGATGTCCTCCCGGGCGGCGGCGTAGTGGCAGGCCGCCTCGTGGTCAGTGCGGTCGCGGACGACCAGGGCCGGCTCCTCGTCGGCGCACGTCTGGGTCGCCATCCAGCAACGGGTGCGGAATCGGCACCCGCTGGGCGGGCTGGCCGGGCTGGGCGGGTCACCCGAGAGGACGATCTGCTCACGCTGTCCGCGGACCGATGGATCCGGCACCGGTGCAGCGGAGAGCAACGCCTGAGTGTACGGATGACTGGGGTGCTCGTAGATCTGTTCGTCGGTCCCGACCTCGACCACCTTCCCGAGATACATCACCGCCACCCGGTCGGAGATGTGCCGCACGACGGAGAGGTCATGGGCGATGAAGATGTACGAGAGCCCGAGCTCCCGCTGCAGGCCGGCCAGGAGGTTCATCACCTGTGCCTGAACCGAGACGTCGAGCGCGGAGACCGGTTCGTCGCAGATGATGACGTCGGGACGTAACGCCAGACCGCGCGCGATACCGATACGCTGCCGCTGCCCGCCGGAGAACTGGTGCGGGTAGCGGTTGATGTGCTCGGGGTTCAGCCCCACGAGCTCAAGCAACTCCTGTACCCGTCGTCGTCGCCCGCTCTTCGGCTCGACCTCCGGGTGCAGATCGAACGGCTCGCCGACGATGTCGCCGACGGTCATCCGCGGATCCAGCGAGGAGTACGGGTCTTGGAAGACCATCTGCACGTTGCGTCGCAGCGCGCGCAGTTCCTTGCCGGTGAGCTCGTAGATGTTCCGGCCGTTCAACCGGACCTCACCGCGGGTCGGCTCTTCCAGCCGCATCAGCAGTTTGGCCAGCGTCGACTTGCCGCAGCCGGACTCGCCGACGACGCCGAGCGTCTCGCCTTTGCGCAGTTCGAACGAGACCCCATCGACCGCCCGCACGGTGCCGGCGTGCCGGCGCAGCAGACGACCACCCGACAGCGGGAAGTGCTTGGCCAGGTCGCGGACTTCGAGCAACGTTTGCCCGGAACCAGAGCCCGCAGACCGGCCCGAGCCGGCACCTTGCTCGGCGGTGGGTTCAGCGGACACCGCTCAGTACCTCCTCGGTGAAGTGGCACGCGCTGGAGCGTCCCCCGGCTACGGTGCGCAGCGGTGGGCGGTCCGTGGTGCACAGGGCTTCGGCGGCGGAGCAGCGCGGATGGAAGGCGCATCCGGACGGGATCCGGGTCAGCGTTGGGGGCAAACCTTGAATGGCCGCGAGTGCGTGGCCCTTGAGGTCAACTCGGGGAATCGATTCGAGTAGACCCTTGGTGTACGGATGCGCAGGCGAAGCGTAGATGTCATGCACGGGCGCCTGCTCGAGGATCCGGCCCGCGTACATCACGGCGATCCGATCAGCGACGTCGGCCACCACCCCGAGATCGTGCGTGATAAGGATGAGGCCCATTCCGCTGTCTCGCTGCAATTCCCGCAGCAGGTTCATGATCTGTGCCTGCACTGTCACGTCCAGTGCGGTGGTCGGTTCGTCGGCGATGAGCACGGCGGGGTCCAATGCGATCGCCATGGCGATCATGATGCGTTGCCGCATGCCGCCGGAGAACTGGTGTGGATAGTCGCGGACTCGTTCGCGTGCGGCCGGGATGTGCACCCGGTCCATCAACTCGATGGAGCGCTTGCGCGCGTCGGACCTGGACATCCCCCGGTGAACGCGGAACATTTCGGCGATCTGCCAGCCAACCGGAAAGACGGGATTGAGCGCGGACAGCGCATCCTGGAAGATCATGGCAATCTGGCTGCCGCGGACCTGCTTTCGTTCCTTCTCGGGCAGCGGGAGCAGGTCGCGGCCGCGGAAACGGACGGCACCGCCGGTGATGTAGCCCGGTGGGCTGTCGACGATGCCCATGATCGCTTGCGCGGTGACGCTCTTGCCTGAGCCGGATTCGCCGAGCACAGCGAGGGTCTCACCGTCGTCCACGCGGTAGGACACGCCGTTGACCGCTCGCGCGATGCCTTCCCGGGTACGAAACTCCACGTGCAGGTCGTCTACCTCGAGCAGAGGTGCCGCGTCCGGGACAGGGTCGTCGGCGATCGCCGATGTCTCAGTCGTGCTCACGACGGATTCTCCTCCTTGATCCCGGGGACTGTAACCCGGTGGGCGGGCAGACGCCGACTGCTGCATCGCGTCGGCACTTCGGTCACGCGTCGCGCGCTGCGTCACGTTCCCGTTTACGTTCCTCCCATGCCTGGAGCATCTGGCCGTGGTGGTATTCGTAAAGCCAAATGCAGTAGTCGCGCATGTTCTCCAGCCGCCTTCTGGGTCCGGACTCGTTCTCCCCGAGGGCGCCCAGGATCTTCTCGATTCCCCTGGCGCGCAGCAGAAGGTATTGGTGCTCGGTAGCCAGGAATGTGCCGAAGACATCGTCTTCGACCCGGAAATAGTGGCTGCGATCGCCGGGCACCGTCACCCGCTTGATGAACCCGGCCTGGGCGAGATTCCGGGTGGCGGTGGAAATCGAACCCGCGCTAGCGCGCAACGCGCCGATCAGGTCTGCACTTGAGGTGTGCGGCGCGTTGCTCATCACGAGATACCCGAGGACGCGGCCTTCCATCCGTGGCCAGCCCCGCTCGTGGAAGAGCATGCCGATCTCCTCGGCGTACTGCGCGCGCCGCTCCTCATCCAGCCGGTCCTCGCTGGTGGCGGAGAGGCCGCCGGGGGATTCGTCGGCGTGGTCGTGGTGCGATGCCGCCATCGGTCTCCCTCCAGGTGTGTAGGGATCATCCTCGAACATTCACCGGCTCTGAGGCCAGCCTGGCGCGTTACAAAGAAGTTTCAATTCCTACTGAAACTTCCGATGTTTAGATTACTACAGTATGTTCGGACGCCATCAGATCGGCACAGCCGCCCGGGCAGGTCAACGTCGTGTGCCTGGGAGGCTCCTGTCTCGACTAAGGAGCAGCCATGAGCGCAAGCCGCTTCGGCTTCAGACGCCGCCGCGGGAACCGCGGCGCGTCCAGTCCACGCCTCACCAGCCGGCCGGGCAGCCGTGTGCTACTGGCGGGTGTCGTCGGCGCATTGCTGATCGTGAGCGGATGCGGCTCGGACGACGGCGGTGACAGCGGTGAATCGGGGTCCGAGGGTGACGGTGCGGCGGAGAACACCGGCGGGACCTTCTCGGTGGGCACCGATGAGCCGGATCACCTGACACCGCACCGTATGACGGGTGCGTTCAACGAGGTCGACGCGCTGTTCTCCGGGCTGGTCGAGTTCGGCGACGGTACCGAACCGAAGAACCTGCATGCCGAATCGATTGAGTCTGACGACAACATCGTCTGGACCATTACCCTCAAGGACGGCTGGACCTGGCACAACGGCGAGCCCGTGGTGGCAGAAGACTACGTGGACGCTTGGAACGCGACCGCGTACGGCCCGAACGGTTGGGCGAACAATGCCCAGCTGTCCAACATCGAGGGATACGACGAACTCAACCCGCAGGACGGGGAGCCGGAGCAGGATACGCTCTCCGGTCTCGAGGTCATCGATGACCGGCAGTTCCAGGTGACCCTCAAGTCTGCCGACAGCCAGTTCCCGTACAAACTGAAACTCCCCGGGTTCTACGCGTTGCCCGCGGTGGCGTTCGAGGACCCTGATGCCTTCGACGAGGCCCCGATCGGGAATGGTCCGTTCCGCATGGACGGCACATGGGAGCATGACGTCCAGATCAGCATGGTCCGTTACGAGGACTATCGGGGCCCGCAGCCCAACGCCGACGGTGTCATCTTCAAGATCTACAGCGATCAGGAGACCGCATACACCGATGCGGTTGCCGGACAAGTGGATATCGTCTCCGTGCCGCAGACCCGGTTCCAGCAGGTCGAACAGGACTTCGGTGATCGATTCATCTCGTTCCAGGCGGTGCGGCTGGACTGGGTGGGCTTCCCGCTATGGGATGAGCGGTTCCAGGATAAGCGGCTCAGGCAGGCGATCTCGATGGCCATTGACCGGGACGAGATCAACGAGGCGATCTTCGCCGGAATCTACGAACCCGCGACGTCACTACACGGAGCGAACGTCGGCGGCGGCGGTACCGAAGGCCTCTGTGGCGAGTACTGCGAGTTCAACCCGGAACGTGCCAACGAACTGCTGGCGGAGTCCGGTTGGACCGACTCCACGCTGGAACTGTGGTACCCGGGCGGAGTCGGTTACGACCAGACGTTCGAGGCGATCGCCAACCAGGTGCGGCAGAACCTGGACGCCATCGACGAGGTGCAGCTGCAGACGCAGCCTGGCTTCCCGGCGTTCATCGAGGCACTCGAGGAGCACAGCGCCACCGGGATGTTCCGGGGCGGCTGGGGGTCGCTCTATCCCACCATGCAGAACCAGCTCACTGAGGTCTGGAGCTCCATGGGATCCGGCCGTGCCGGTGCCGGTTCGTACGAGAATCCCGACGTCGACGCATTGATCCAGCAAGCCGATGCGGCTTCGACGCTGGACGAGGCCAACGAGCTGTACAAGCAGGCCGAGGCGCTGATTATGGACGACTTCCCGGGCGTGCCGCTGTTCTACGCCACGTACAACTTCGCGCACAGCGAGAACGTGTCCAACGTGATCGTCGGCTTCGACGAGATCGAGCTGACCGACGTCGTCGTCAACAGCTAGGAAGCCAAGCCAGCAGAACACCACGACGGCGATCATCGCCGACGACCCGAGGAGCAGCAGATCGTGACCATGACTCCGGCCCGCGCCGGCCAGGAAGCACTCCAGCGGATCCCTGAGTTCGCCACCATCCCCAGTGTCGACGAGCTCAACCGCGACTTCACCGAGATCGCCGAGAGGGCCGGTGCGCCCCTCCGGCGGATCGGTACTTCGCGCCTGGGGGAGCCGCTGTGGGCGTTGACCGTCGGCGACGGGCCGGCCCAAGCGGTCGTTTTCGGCGGGGTCCATCCGAATGAGCCGATCGGGGCGCTGACGGCCACCCATCTGGCCCGGACCCTCGTCGACGACGACGACCTGCGCGAGCGTCTCGGCTACACCTGGCACATCGTGCCGTGCATCGACCCGGACGGGGCGCGGCTCAACGAGGCCTGGTTCGCCGGGCCGTACACGCGCGGGCACTACGCCCGGCACTTCTACCGGCCGGCGCCGGACGAGCAGGTCGAATGGACATTCCCGTTCTCCTACAAACGGGCGTACTTCGACCGGATGATGCCGGAGACAGTGGCGCTCATGCGGCTGATCGACGACACCAAGCCTGCGTTCATGTGCTCGCTGCACAACGGTGAGCACGGCGGGATCTATTACTACGTCTCCCGCGAGACTCCCGGGCTCTACGAGCATCTGCACGCCATCCCGGAGGAACTGGGACTGCCACTGGATACCGGCGAACCCGAGGTCCCGTACGTGCCGCGTCTGGCCGACGCGATCTTCCGTGCTGCAGGGAGTGAAGAAGCTTACGACTTCACCGAGGCCGCCGGGCTGGACCCCGCAGACCGGGATGCGGGCACGTCGAGCTGGGCGTACGCGGAGAAGTACGGAACGCTGTCACTGGTGACCGAGGTGCCGTACTGGTCACATCCGGACGCCAATGACGGGGAGCCTACGGAGGAGACATATGCCGAGGTCCTGAAGGTGCGCGCGGAAGGGCTCGACGAACTTGCGACGATGCTGGGTGACACGCTGCGCGCGGCGGAGCCCGATCTGTCCGTCCAGTCGCCGTTCCTCCGCGCGTCCCGCGCCTTCATCCCTGCGTTCGTCAAGGTGGCTCAGCAGGAGCACTATCGATCCGAACAGGCCGAGGCGGCGCGCCAGGCGACGAAGGCCGAACGGTTCGGATGCCTGGATCTGGTGCACATGTTCCGGCTGCGGTACGGCGGAATGTTGTTACGCGCGTTCGACGGTGAGCTGGCGATCGGCAACGGCACGCCGACGATCCGGGAGCAGCACGCAGCCCTCTCCGCCGTCTACGATTCCTGGGTGGCCGAAGCCGAGGCGGGGACTTCCTCCGAGCCGATCCCGCTCGGAAAGCTGGCCGCCGTCCAGTATGCGGCCATCCTGGCCACGTGCGTCTACGCCATTGCGCCGCAGTCCTGATCGGTCGTATCCATGGGCCGATATATCGTCTCCCGGCTGGCTCAGCTGGTGATCGTCTTCTTCGGGGTCACCCTGCTCATCTATGCAGCGGTGTGGGCGCTTCCCGGCGACCCGATCCGTGCGCTGGCCGGTGACCGTCCGCTCTCGGAGAGCGTGATCAACGCGCTGCGGGACGAGCACAACCTCGATGATCCGCTGCTGGTGCAGTACCTGAAGTACATGGGCGGGCTGCTGTCAGGTGACTTCGGTACTGACTTCAGTGGCCGGCCGGTCTGGGACCAGATGGCGCAGCGCTGGCCGGTGACTATGCGACTGGCGCTGACGGCGTGGGTCATCGAAGCGATCGTCGGGATCGTCCTCGGTTTGATCGCCGCGCTGCGCAGGGGACGGTGGCCGGACCACACCATCCTCCTGTTCAGCATCGCGGTCATCTCGATCCCGATCTTCGTGCTGGCCTACACCGCGCAACTCGTCCTCGGCGTGAACGCCGGCATCTTTCCTGTATCTGGCATCTCGGATGGCTGGCCCAGGAGTTACATCCTGCCGGCGCTCATCTTGGCGGCATTCGGCACCGCCCAGGTCGGCCGGCTGGTGCGCGCGAGCGTGCTGGAGAACCTGCGGGCCGATTACGTACGTGCCGCCGTGGCCAAAGGCTTGTCGCGTCGCCGGGTGGTCTCGGTGCATGTTTTGCGTAACTCCCTGATCGCCGCGGTGACCTTTCTCGGTATTGAATTGGGATTCCTGCTGGGAGGCACGATCGTCATCGAAGGTGTCTTCAACGTGCCCGGCGTCGGCCAGCTCCTGTTCCGATCGCTGCAGACCCAAGAGGGCGCGGTAGTGGTCGGCGTGGCCACGGCACTGGTGCTGATCTTCCTGCTCGCCAATCTCGTCGTCGACCTGTTGTACGGCGTACTTGATCCGAGGATCCGCCATGACTGAACGTTTCGGCCCCGAACCGACCGACGGCGGCGCTGGCGTCACTGTCGCGGTGTACGGTCCCAACGCGGACCAAGAGGTCACCGTGCGTGCCGCGACGCTTCGCGGCGACGCCTGGCAGGATCTGCGTCGGAATCCGCTGTTCTGGATCAGCGGGTTCCTCGTGCTACTGATGATCGTGCTGGCCGCGATTCCCGACCTATTCGCCGGCTGGTTCGGCAATGGTGATCCGCGGGTGTGCGACCTGGGTCGTAGCAACGAAAGTCCGACAGCCGGGCATCCGTTCGGGTTCGACAAGCAAGGATGCGACGTCTACGCGAACGTGATCCACGGTGCCCGGGCGTCGATCAGCGTGGGTGTGCTGGTCACGGTGCTCTCGCTGCTGATCGCGGTGGTACTGGGTGCCGCCGCCGGGTACCGCGGGAAGTGGGTGGACGCGCTGATCTCCCGGGTCACTGACATCTTTTTCGGCTTCCCGTTCATATTGGGTGCCCTGGTCATTCTGGTCAGCATGAACGTCCGGAATATCTGGACGGTGTCGCTCGTCCTCGCGCTGTTCGGGTGGCCCACGATGACACGGGTGATGCGGTCGTCCGTGTTGTCGGTCAAACAGATGGACTACGTCGTGGCCGCACGAGGCCTGGGCGCCGACGGCTGGTGGCTGGTGCGAAAGCACATCCTGCCCAACGCCATCGCCCCGGTCATGGTAATGGCTACCATCGCGATCGGTACCGCGATCGTGGCGGAAGCCGTGCTGACATTCCTGGGCGTCGGCCTACAGGCGCCGGCGATCTCCTGGGGGCTGCAACTGTCCAACGCGCAGAATGACTTCCAGATTGCGTCGCATCTGCTGATCTACCCGTCGATTTTCCTCAGCGTGACAGTGCTCAGCTTCATCGTGCTCGGCGACGTGATCCGCGACGCCTTTGACCCGCGGCTGCGGTAGGCATGTGACCGGTAGTTCGGCAGATCCCCGCAACATCCACGGTGTTGCCGGCGTTGACGAGCCGGAGCTTTCGTAAGCTGCTGACGCTGCTCGGACCGCGGCACACCGCAACCCGGAGCGGTCGACGCTAACGTCCGCAAACATGTGGCAACAGCGCATGTGACGCGCAAGTACGATGAACATGGCTGTCGCCAGCGTGTCAAGTATGGAGTTGGAATAGCCACGCCGAACCGATACCTTAATGGCTATCACAAGGGCGCACATGCGCTCACGGAGGCTATCGCAGTGAAAACGAGGCAAAATGGCGACTGTCGAAGATTTAGAGCGACGCGTCAGCGCTGTCGAGGGCAAAGTGAGCAGACTGAGTGAAGAATCGGTGCAATGGAAGAAGGAACGGGAGCGGGTCCTGAGGCAGGCTGAGGACGCGCTGCTGCTCGCGGCTGGCGGAGACGATGCGATGGGCGCGAAGTCGAGGCGGTGGGGAATGAGGAAGACGCTGAAGGAGCTGCGGAAGACGCAGCTGGAGCATGGGGAAACGTTGGGTGTGTTGCTGGCTGGCCAGCATCGTTACGAGCGAGTCCTCGGCGAGCATGGAGGCGAAGCTGGATGCGCACGGCGCCAAGCTGGATGCGCACGGCGCCAAGCTCGATGCGCATGGGGTGAAGCTCGATGAGCACACGAGCAAGCTGGACGCGCTAGCAGCTGGGCAGGCGCAGATTCGGGCAGAGCTGACCACGGGGCTTGGCGCCATCAAGAGGCACTTGGGTATCGAGGGCGAGGGACGCAGCTGAGGGTCGCGTCGGCGACGTGCCGGTGGTGACGATGTGCACACCGTCGCCACCGGCACTTTCGCTTTGACTCCTGGTACGCTCATGGGGACCGGCGTCCTTTAAATCCCGTCCTGTGAGGCGGGGAAGGGGGTCCATACAACCATGTCTCGTGACCTGTCCGATTTTCGGACCGTCCTCTCTGAGGACGAAATCAACCGGGCGTTGGCCCGGATGGCCCACGAGGTCGTGGAGCGCAACAAGGGCGCATCCGACCTCGTGATCTTGGGCATTCCCTCTCGTGGTGTTCCGCTGGCCGGCCGGCTGGCGGACAGAGTGTCCAGTGTCGACGGCGTCGACGTTCCCGTCGGCGCGCTCGACGTGACGATGTACCGCGATGACCTGAGGCTGCGCCCGGCGCGGGCTCTGGAACGCACGGAGATACCACCCGGCGGTGTCGACGGGAAGGTGGTCGTCTTCGTCGATGACGTCCTCTTCTCCGGCCGCACGATCCGGGCCGCATTGACCGCACTCGACGACGTCGGCCGCCCGCGTGCGGTGCGGCTGGCCGTGCTCGTCGACCGCGGGCACCGCGAACTCCCCATCCGAGCTGACCACGTCGGCAAGAATCTGCCGACGTCGCTGCGCGAGAGCGTCAAGGTGTTGCTCTCCGAGACCGACGGCCGGGACGCGGTCCTAGTCGGTGCGGCAGACGACGTGGTACACCATGCCGACGCGGGGGAGGCCCGATGATCCGCCACCTGTTGTCCGCCGCCGATCTGTCCCGTTCGGACGCGACGCTCCTCCTGGACACCACCGAGGAGATGCTGCGACTGACGGAGGGCAGGTCGGTGAAGAAGTTGCCGACGCTGCGCGGGCGCACCGTCGTGAACCTGTTCTTCGAGGATTCCACCCGTACACGCACATCGTTCGAACTGGCGGCGAAACGGCTCTCTGCGGATGTCATCAATTTCTCCGCCAAGGGTTCCAGCGTCTCCAAGGGGGAGAGCCTCAAGGACACCGCGCTGACCCTGGCCGCGATGGGCGCGGACGGCGTCGTTGTGCGGCACTCGGCGAGCGGAGCACCGTACCGGCTGGCCTCATCCGGCTGGATCGACGCCAGGGTGTTGAACGCCGGCGACGGCACCCACGAGCATCCGACTCAGGCACTGCTGGACGCGTTCACGATGCGTCGGCACCTCGGAGACCTCGACGGGCGGAAGATCGTCATCGTCGGGGACGTCCTGCACGGCCGCGTCGCGCGAAGCAACGTGATACTGCTGAACACGCTCGGCGCGCGGGTCACCCTGGTAGCACCGCCCACATTGCTTCCACTCGGGGTGGAGAACTGGCCCTGTGACGTTTCCTACCACCTGGATCCGGTGCTGCCGGACGCCGACGCGGTGATGATGCTACGAGTGCAGCGGGAACGGATGAACGCTGCCTTCTTTCCGTCGGCGCGGGAGTACAGCCGGCGGTACGGGCTCGACGCACGCCGGTTCGGGCTACTGAGTGACGAGGCGATCGTCCTGCATCCAGGCCCGATGAACCGCGGGATGGAGATCACCGCGGATGTGGCGGACAGTGAGCGGTCCGTGATCGTCGAACAGGTCTCCAACGGCGTCTGCGTCCGGATGGCGGCGCTGTATCTGATGCTCGCGGGCGCGGACGAGACCGCGGACGACGTACACGAGGGGGCCGCATGAGTCCGCAGACGGTGCTGGTCAAGGGTGCCCGGGTGCTTGGCGGCGAACCAGCGGACCTGTTGCTGCGCGACGGCGTGATCGCCGAGCTGGGACAGAGCATCGACGCCGGCGACGCCCGGGTGGTGCAGGCCGACGGGCTGGTGGCGTTGCCGGGCCTGGTGGATCTGCACACACATCTGCGCGAGCCAGGGCGGGAAGACGCCGAGACCGTCGATACGGGCACACGCGCAGCCGCACTCGGCGGGTTCACCGCCGTGCATGCGATGGCCAATACGGACCCTGTCGCCGACACCGCGGGTGTGGTCGAGCAGGTGTGGCGACTCGGTCGCGAGGCGGGCCACGCCGACGTGCGTCCGGTGGGTGCCGTCACCGTCGGTCTGGCCGGCGAGCGGCTCGCCGAACTGGGTGCGATGGCCGACTCCGCGGCGAACGTCCGGGTCTTCTCCGACGACGGGCGCTGCGTCGACGATGCCATCCTGATGCGACGTGCACTGGAGTACGTGAAGGCGTTCGACGGCGTCGTCGCCCAGCATGCGCAGGAGCCGCGGCTGACCGAGGGCGCGCAGATGAACGAGGGCGAGCTCTCCGGGCGGCTCGGACTGCGCGGCTGGCCGAGCGTCGCCGAGGAGGCGATCATCGCCCGGGACGTGCTGCTCGCCGCTCATGTCGGCTCCCGCCTGCACATCTGCCACCTCTCCACTCGGGGATCGGCGGAGATCGTCCGGTTGGCGAAAGCGCGCGGCCTGCCCGTCACCGCGGAAGTGACGCCGCACCACCTGCTGCTGACTGAGGAACTGGTCGCGACCTACGACGCGCGGTACAAGGTGAACCCGCCGCTGCGGACGGCCGACGACGTGGCCGCGGTCCGGGAAGGGCTGGCCGACGGGACGATCGACATCGTCGCGACAGACCACGCTCCGCACCCGGTCGAGGACAAAGAGTGCGAGTGGGACGCGGCGGCATTCGGGATGCTGGGGTTGGAGACGGCCCTGTCCGTCGTGCAGCACACCATGGTGGACACGGGGCTGTTGAGCTGGTCCGACGTCGCCGATCGCATGTCCTTCGCGCCCGCTCGGATCGGGCGCTGCGATGCGGGAACGGCGGCACAGGGGCGGCCGTTGGCCGTCGGCGAGCCGGCGAACATCACGCTGGTCGACCCGTCGGTGTCTCGTACCGTCGACCCATGGCAGTCCGCGTCCTTGTCGCGTAACAGTCCCTATGAGGGGATGAAACTGCCCGGTCAGGTGGTGGCGACGTTCTTGCGCGGACGTCCGACCGTCGAGGACGGAGCACTGACGTGACCGCCGTCGCCGTCGCGATTCTCGGGCTGATCCTGGTCGCGTCTTACGTGTCGATGTGGCGTGGGTGGCGACGACGGACGCACGCCCACGTCGACCTGCCGCCGCTACCGTCGATCACGGAGGCATCGTCGGTGCATTCCACGGATGCCGTGAGCATCTCGGAGAGCCCCGCGGACATCACGGTCGAGGCGTCCTACGCCGGTACGACAACGGCCGGGGATTGGCTGGAACGGGTGGTCGCGCACGGCTTGGGCCGGCGTAGCTCGGTGTCGATCACGGTCGACCCGAGCGGCATCCAGCTTGAGCGCGGCACGGAGCCGAGTTTCTCGATACCCGCGTCGTCGCTGCGCGCGGTCCGCATCGACCGGGCCGGCGCCGGCCGGGCGGTGCGGTGCGGCGAGTACGTGATCATCACATGGCAACACGGTGACATGGAGCTGGACACCGCGGTCCGGCCGCGTCACCGGGACGACCGCGGCCGGCTGGTGGACGCGGTCGCCGCGCTCGGAGCGACCGCACGCGACCGAACGGACGGCGCGGATGGCCGGCGGAACGCGACCGCCCGGCCCGAGGCATCCCAGTGACGGCCATTGCGCAGCTGAACCGGCAGACATCGATCGGAGTTGTGGCGGCGCGCGCCCACGGGTGTGCGCGCACGGCACGGCCGATCAGGCACAAGGAGAGTGAATGACGATGACGACGCGTGCACCGGCGTTGTTGGTCCTGGAGGACGGCCGGACGTTTCGCGGCGAGTCCTATGGTGCCGAAGGTGAGACCTTCGGCGAGGCGGTATTCGCCACCGGCATGACCGGTTATCAGGAGACGCTGACCGATCCGTCGTATCACCGACAGGTGGTGGTGCAGACGGCGCCGCATATCGGCAACACCGGGGTGAACGACGAGGACCCTGAGTCCGGCCGGATCTGGGTGGCCGGATATGTGGTGCGTGATCCGGCGCGGCGGGTGTCGTCGTGGCGGGCGCGGCGCAGCCTGGACGAGGAACTCGCCGCCCAGGGCGTGGTGGGCATCTCGGGTGTGGACACCCGGGCACTGACCCGGCACCTGCGCGAGCGCGGAGCCATGCGGGCAGGGATCTCCTCGATCGAGACAGACCCCGATGCGCTACGCGAGCGTGTGCTGGCCAGCCCGCAGATGAGCGGTGCTGAGCTGGCCGGTGAGGTGTCGACCCAGGAGGCCTACGTGGTGCCGGCGGCGGGGGAGCGTCGGTTCACCGTGGCCGCGTTGGATCTGGGGATCAAGACGATGACGCCGCGGCGGATGGCGGAGCGGGGTATCGAGGTGCACGTGTTGCCTGCGTGGTCGACGCTGGAAGACGTGCTGGCAGTGCGCCCGGACGGGCTGTTTCTGTCGAACGGTCCCGGGGACCCGGAGACCGCCGAGGCACAGGCGGCGGTGCTGCGTGGTGCGCTGGAGCGGGACCTGCCGTTCTTCGGTATCTGTTTCGGCAATCAGGTCTTCGGCCGGGCGCTGGGCTTCGGCACGTACAAGCTGGGTTATGGCCATCGAGGGATCAACCAGCCGGTGCAGGATCTGACGACGGGCAAGGCCGAGGTGACGGCGCACAACCACGGGTTCGCGGTGAAGTGGAGCACGGATGGCCGCCCGTACGCTCCGGTCGAGACGCCGTACGGCACTGCCGAGGTCAGCCATGTCTGCCTGAACGATGACGTGGTCGAAGGGCTGGTACTGCGGGGCGGCGATGGCGCGTTGAAGGCCTTCTCGGTGCAGTACCACCCGGAGGCGGCCGCCGGTCCGCACGATGCCGCGTACCTCTTCGACCGTTTCGTTGAGCTGATGGAGCGGCGACGTGAGGAGTGAGCGGAGTGGTCGGCGTTGTGAGGGACGAGCAGCCGTCCGCGGAGCGAATGACGAGCGGAGCGCGACCGAGCTGATGGAGCGGAGCGCGACCAAGCTGATGGAGGCCAAGTAATGCCGCGGCGTACGGATATTTCGAGTGTGTTGGTGATCGGTTCTGGGCCGATTGTGATCGGGCAGGCGTGTGAGTTCGATTATTCGGGGACTCAGGCGTGTCGGGTGCTCAGGGCTGAGGGGTTGCGGGTGGTGCTGGTGAACAGCAACCCGGCGACGATCATGACGGATCCGGATATCGCGGATGCGACCTATGTGGAGCCGATCACGCCGGAGTTTGTGGAGAAGGTGATCGCGAAAGAACGGCCGGATGCGTTGTTGGCGACGTTGGGTGGTCAGACGGCGTTGAACGCTGCTGTGGCGTTGCATGATTCCGGGGTGTTGGAGCGGTACGGGGTGGAGCTGATCGGCGCGTCGATCGATGCCATCCAGCGTGGGGAGAACCGGGAGTCGTTCAAGCGGATCGTGGAGCAGATCGGCGGGGAGACGGCGCGTTCGGCGATCTGTCACTCGATGGATGAGTGTGTGAAGGCGGTTGAGGAGCTGGGGTTCCCGGTGGTGGTGCGGCCGTCGTTCACGATGGGTGGTGCCGGCTCGGGTATGGCGTTCGATGCCGAGGATTTGGAGCGCATTGCCGGGTTGGGGCTGGCGTTGTCTCCGACCAGTGAGGTGTTGCTGGAGGAGTCGATCCTGGGCTGGAAGGAGTACGAGCTGGAGGTGATGCGGGATCGGGCGGACAACGTGGTGATCGTGTGTTCGATCGAGAACGTGGATCCGATGGGCGTACATACCGGGGATTCGGTGACGGTGGCGCCGGCGATGACGCTGACTGATCGTGAGTATCAGGTGATGCGGAATCAGGCGATCGATGTGATCCGTGCGGTGGGGGTGGACACCGGTGGGTGCAATATCCAGTTCGCGGTGCATCCGCAGACCGGGCGGATTGTGATCATCGAGATGAATCCGCGGGTGTCGCGGTCGTCGGCGCTGGCCAGTAAGGCGACGGGTTTTCCGATCGCGAAGATCGCGGCGAAGGTCGCGTTGGGGTACACGCTGGATGAGATCCCGAACGACATCACTGCCGAGACGCCCGCGTCGTTCGAGCCGACGTTGGACTATGTGGTGGTCAAGGTGCCGCGGTTCGCGTTCGAGAAGTTCCCCGCGGCGGATCCTTCGTTGACCACGCACATGAAGAGCGTCGGTGAGGCGATGGCGATCGGTAGGAGTTTTACTGAGGCGTTGCAGAAGGCGATGCGTTCGGCGGAGAAGGCCGGAGCCGAGCTGGACTTCACCGGCGAGGTCGGCGATGTGCAGGCGTTGCTTGCGAAGGTGTCGCGTGGTTATGACGGGCGGCTGCGTGATGTGGTGGCGGCGTTGCGGGCCGGCGCTTCGGTGGACCAGGTGCACGAGGCGACGTGGATTGATCCGTGGTTTGTGGATCAGTTGTTGTTGCTGGTCGAGGTGGCCGATGAGGTCCGGGGTGCCGATCATGTGACGCCGGAGTTGTTGCGTCGGGCAAAGCGGTACGGGTTCTCCGATTCCCAGATCGCCGCTCTGCGTGGCACGAGCGCGGACATTGTGCGCGGGGTGCGTGAGACGCTGGGGATCCGGCCGGTGTATAAGACGGTGGACACGTGCGCGGCGGAGTTCGCCGCGAAGACGCCGTATCACTACTCGTCCTATGACGAGGAAACCGAAGTCGTGCCGCGGGAGAAGCCTGCGGTGATCATTCTCGGGTCTGGCCCTAACCGGATCGGGCAGGGGATCGAGTTCGATTACTCCTGTGTGCATGCGGCGATGGCGCTGGGCGAGGCGGGCTATGAGACGGTGATGGTGAACTGCAACCCCGAAACGGTGTCGACGGACTATGACACCGCGGACCGGTTGTACTTCGAGCCGTTGACCCTGGAAGACGTCCTCGAGGTCGTGCATGCCGAGCGACAAGCCGGCCCGGTCGTCGGGGTGATCGTTCAGCTGGGCGGGCAGACCCCGCTCGGGCTGGCGCGGGCTCTTGAGGCGGCGGGGGTGCCGATCGTGGGCACCACACCGGCCGCGATCGACTTGGCGGAAGAGCGTGGCGCGTTCGGGCGGGTGTTGCACGCAGCCGGGCTGCCGGCGCCGAAGCACGGCCTGGCGGCATCGTTCGACGAAGCCCGCCAGGTGGCGGCCGATATCGGGTATCCGGTGCTGGTGCGGCCCTCCTACGTCTTAGGCGGGCGGGGGATGGAGATCGTCTACGACGAGGACTCCCTCGCCTCGTACATCACCCGTGCGACCGAGGCGTCCCCGGAGCATCCGGTGCTGGTCGACCGCTTCCTCGACGATGCGGTGGAGATCGACGTGGACGCGCTCTACGACGGCGAACAGCTCTACCTCGGCGGGGTGATGGAACACATCGAGGAAGCCGGCATCCACTCCGGTGACTCCGCGTGCGCGTTGCCGCCCACCACACTCGGGCGGGACGAACTCCTTCGCATCAAAGCGTCCACCGAGGCCATCGCTGAGGGCGTGGGTGTCAAGGGCCTGCTGAACGTGCAGTACGCGCTCGCGAATGACGTGCTCTACGTGCTGGAGGCCAACCCCCGCGCGTCGCGGACCGTGCCGTTCGTGTCCAAGGCCACCGCGGTGCCGCTGGCCAAGGCCGCCGCCCGCATCATGCTCGGCGCTTCGATCGACCAACTCCGCGCCGAAGGTATCCTGCCCGCACAGGGCGATTGTGTCGACCTGCCCGCCGACGCACCCGTCGCGGTCAAGGAAGCGGTGATGCCGTTCAACCGGTTCCGCACTCCGGACGGGCGCACGGTGGACACCCTGCTCGGCCCGGAGATGCGTTCCACCGGCGAGGTCATGGGCATCGATCATGAGTTCGGCACCGCGTTCGCCAAATCCCAGGTGGCCGCGTTCGGCCCGCTTCCCACCCAAGGGACGATCTTCGTCTCGCTGGCCAACCGGGACAAACGGCACATGATCTTCCCGGTCAAACGCCTCGCCGACCTCGGGTTCACCATCATCGCCACCGCCGGCACCGCCGAAGTGCTACGCCGTAACGGCGTCACCGCCGAAGTCGTGCGCAAACGCTGGTCCGGACACGAGCCCGACGGCACCCCCACCATCATCGGCCGCATCCTGGACGGCCAGGTCGACCTCATCATCAACACCCCTAGCGGAACCACCACCGCCGGCAACCCACGCGCCGACGGCTACGAGATCCGCACCGCTGCCATCCAAGCCAACGTGCCCTGCGTCACGACGGTGCAGGGCTTGGCGGCCGCGGTGCAGGGGATCGAGGCACTGCGCGCGGGTAGCGAGAACGTGCGGTCTCTGCAGTCCTGGGCGACGATCGGGCAGCCGGGATCGGACGGGGGAGCCGCGGATGCGGCGGAGGCGAACCCTGCGGGTGCTCCGGCGTGACCCTGTATCGGAGACTGTTCGACTCCGTCCTGACCCGGATGGATCCAGAGACGGCGCACCATGTGGCGATGACGGCGATGCGAGCGGCTGCAGCGCTGCCCGTCGCTCGCAGCACCGCGTGGCGACGGATGTCGCCGCACGATCCCCAACTCGGCGTCGAGGCGCTCGGGCTGCGGTTTCCGGGGCCGGTCGGGATCGCCGCCGGGTTCGACAAGAACGCCGTGGCCATTGACGCGCTGGGTGCGCTCGGTTTTGGCTTCGTCGAGGTCGGAACGGTGACGGCGCGCCCGCAGCCGGGCAATCCGAAGCCGCGGCTGCACCGGTTGGTGGCCGACCGGGCCATCGTCAATCGGATGGGCTTCAACAACGACGGTGCGGCTGCGGTGGCGGCCCGATTGGCCCGGCGGCGACGCCGGCGGCGGGCGCTGCCCGTCGTCGTCGGTGTGAACATCGGCAGAAGCAAGGCCGTGCCGGACCACGAGGCGATCGCCGACTACGAGGCCAGCACGCGGCTTCTCGCGCCGTATGCGGACTACCTGGTGGTCAACGTCAGCTCGCCGAACACGCCCGGCTTGCGCGATCTGCAGGCGGTGGACCAGCTGCGTCCACTGCTGCGTGCGGTTCGGCAGCAGGCAGATGCCGTCACGGGACCGGCGCGCCAGGTCCCCCTGCTGGTCAAGATCGCGCCGGATCTGAGCGACGACGGTGTGGTGGCGGTGGCCGATCTGGCGGTCGAGCTTGGTCTGGACGGCATCATCGCCACGAACACCACCGTCTCCCGGAGCGGCCTGGCGTCCGCGCCGGCGGAGGTGGCACACGCGGGATCGGGCGGACTGTCCGGTGCACCGCTGGCCAAACGTGCGCTGCAGGTCCTGTTGGTATTGAAGACGCGTCTGGACGAGACGGCGCCGGCGTCCGGGAGTCAGCGGCGCCCCCTGCTGATCGCGGCCGGTGGAATCGAATCCGCGCACGATGCCCAGGAACGGCTCCGCGCCGGTGCCACGTTGGTGCAGGCGTATACCGGCTTCATCTACGGCGGCCCGCTCTGGCCGACGCGGATCCAGCGTGAGCTGGCAGACCTTGCACGATCGAATGGGGAGGTGGCCGGGTGACGTCGTTCGGTGCCCGCCTGCACGAGGCGATTCGCCGGCGTGGTCCGCTCTGTGTCGGGATCGATCCGCACCCGGGCCTGCTCGCCGACTGGGGGCTCAACGACGACGTCGCCGGCTTGGAGCGGTTCTGCGGCACGGTGGTCGAGGCGCTCGGCGGCGAAGTGGCCATCGTCAAGCCGCAATCGGCGTTCTTCGAACGGCACGGCTCATCCGGGATCGCCGTACTGGAGCGGCTGCTGGCCGACTTGCGCTCCGCGGGCGTGCTGGTACTGATGGACGCCAAGCGAGGCGATATCGGTTCCACCGTGCAGGCGTATGCCGATGCCTACGTCGACCCCTCCTCACCACTGTGTGCGGATGCCGTCACGGCCTCGCCCTATCTGGGTTTCGGCTCGCTGCGGCCGCTGATCGACACCGCTCTCGCGCATGGCAACGGCGTATTCGTGCTTGCCCGGACGTCCAATCCCGAGGGAGCGGAGGTACAGCGGGCCCGTGGCTCCGACGGTCGGACCGTCGCCGAGACGATGCTCGACCGCGTGCGGGAGGTCAACTCGGACGCGCAGCCGTTGGGCAGTGTCGGCTGTGTGGTCGGAGCGACCATCGCGGCGGATGGCGCGGATGGGGTGAACCAGGAGAATCTGCGCGTCAACGGCCCTGTGCTGGCACCGGGAATCGGCGCCCAGGGCGCGCGTGTCAGCGATCTCCGCGCGGTTTTCGGGCCGGTGGTGCACTCCGTGTTACCCGCCGTGTCGCGAGAAATTCTGCGAAACGGTCCGACCGTCGCCGCGCTCGCCGCCAGCGCGTTTGCATTGAATCAGCAGGTCAAAGAGATGTTGATCGAGAAGTGAGGGTTCGGCCTCGCCAGAACACCCGCGACACGTAGCAAGAAAATCGGGTGTCGGTGCGTGCGCTCTTGCCAAGTAGGGGTACCGTGGTCACGTTGCTGACCTGGTGGTTCACCCGCTAGGTTCCAGTTTGTTGGTACTGTCCGCTATCCGATCGACACAACAGAGGTGACCCGCTCGTGGCGCTCCCAAACTTGACTCCAGAACAGCGCGCGGCCGCTCTCGAGAAGGCTGCCGAGGCCCGCAGGGAGCGGGCAGAAGTCAAGAACCGGCTCAAGAACGCCGGTGCCAAACTCAGCGACATCTTGAAGGAGGGTGAGAGCAACGAGGTCATCGGCAAGATGAAGGTCTCCGCCCTGCTCGAGTCGCTGCCCGGCGTCGGCAAGGTCCGCGCCAAGCAGATCATGGAAGAGATCGGCATCGCTGAGACGCGCCGCGTGCGTGGCCTGGGTGCCAACCAGCAGGCTGCGCTCATCGAGCGTTTCAGCGGTTGAGCGAAGACTTGCCACGGCCGTCAGCGACGGTCCCGGAGGGCGACCCACGAGCGATCGTCCTCTCGGGACCGTCGGCGGTCGGCAAGACGACTGTCATGCGGCGGCTCCGGGCCGAACATCCGGAGTTGCTGATAGCACCCACCGTGACCACGCGGCCGATGCGGCGCGGCGAGGTCGACGGTTCGCCGTACTACTTCGTGGACGACGTCACGTTCAACCGGAAGATCGAACACGGCGACTTCCTGGAGTGGGCGGTCGTGCACGGCACATTCAAGTACGGCACACCTCGTGGCCCGGTGGACGAGGCACGCGATGCCGGTCGTTCGATTCTGATCGAGGTTGATCTCCAGGGCGCGCGGCAGATCCGTTCGTCCATGCCGGAAGCCTTCTTCGTCTTTCTCGCTCCGCCGAGTTGGGACGAGTTGGTCCGTCGGCTGGTCGGTCGGGGAACCGAGGACGAGGCTGAGATCGCCCGCCGGCTGCAGACAGCCCGGGACGAGCTCGCGGCCGAATCGGAATTCGATCTGACCGTGGTGAACACCGAGGTCGGCGTCGTGTGCCGTGAGTTGGTAGGATTAATGGGTTCATCCCCCGATCCAGCCCGGAGGCATTAGCGTGTCTGGAACTCAAGGCGTCGCAGAGGGCATCACCAACCCTCCCATTGACGACCTGCTCTCCAAGACCGACTCGAAGTATGGCCTGGTCATCTACGCAGCCAAGCGGGCGCGGCAGATCAATGCCTACTATTCGCAGCTCGGTGAAGGCCTGCTCGAGTACGTCGGGCCGCTGGTCGAGACCCGGGTGCAGGAGAAGCCGCTGTCGATCGCGCTGCGCGAGATCGACGCGGGTCTGCTCACCGCGGAAGAGGTGGATCCGTCCGAGCTGGCCGCAGACGACCAGGCTGCGGAGATCACCGCCGCGGACGTCACCCCCGAGGACATCGCCGCGGCCGGTCAGCCCGAACAGGAATGAGCCTCACCTCTGACGCTCCCGGTGGCCCCGGCCGTCTGCGGGTGCTACTGGGCGTCAGCGGGGGTATAGCCGCCTACAAGGCATGTGAGGTACTGCGGCGCCTCTCCGAGCGGGGACACGATGTACGTGTACTCCCGACGGAGTCGGCGCTGCGTTTCGTCGGTGAACCCACCTGGGCAGCTTTGTCCGGGCATCCGGTGAGCACCAGCGTCTTCGATGACGTGCATCAGGTCCCGCACGTCGCGCTCGGCCAGGACGCGGACGTGGTGGTCGTGGTACCCGCCACGGCTGATCTGCTAGCCAGAGCGGCGACTGGACGGGCAGACGATCTTCTCACGTCGACGTTGCTGACAGCGCGATGCCCGGTCGTCTTTGCGCCCGCGATGCATACCGAGATGTGGGAGCATCCGGCCGTCGTCGCCAATGTGGCCACCTTGCGCGCCCGTGGGAACGTCGTGATCGAGCCGGCCGTCGGCCGGCTGACCGGTGCCGACAGCGGCAAGGGGCGGCTGCCGGAGCCGGAGTCGATCGTCGACGCCGCCCTTGACGCGGTCAGCGGCGCCGGCCCGGGGAGCCCGGATCTGGCCGGGCTGCACGTGGCGGTCTCCGCCGGCGGCACCCGCGAGTACCTTGATCCGGTCCGGTTCATCGGCAACCGTTCGTCGGGCCGGCAGGGTTACGCGCTCGCCCGAGCTGCGGTGAGCCGAGGAGCGCGAGTGACGCTGGTGGCGGCGAACGTGACGCTTGCCGACGTCGCCGGAGCCGACATGGTGCGAGTGGAGTCGGTGGCGGAACTGCGGGAGGCGATGCTGAAATCGGCGTCGACCGCGGACGCTGTGGTGATGGCGGCGGCGGTCTCGGACTTCCGGCCGCGTGCCACCCAGGGCACGAAGATCAAGAAGACGGCAGGCACGGACGCTCCATCGATCGAACTGGAACGCACCGAAGACATCCTCGCCGAACTGTCCCAGACCCGGCGCAAACCCGGCCAGGTGGTAGTTGGATTCGCGGCCGAGACCGGCGACAGCACGGGCAGCGTGCTGGACTACGGCCGTTCGAAACTCGCGGCCAAGGGCTGCGATCTGCTCGTGGTGAACGAGGTCGGACGCGACCGTGGATTCGAGTCCGAGGAGAACGAGGCGGTCATCCTCGGCTCGGACGGCTCCTCGACGGAGGTTCCGTACGGTCCGAAGTCGGTGCTGGCGCATGCGGTGTGGGATCGGGTTGTGACCCTCGTGGAGCGGCCGGCCGGATAGGGCACCGCTGCCCGAGTGGGCTGCGTTGGGTGGGCCGGGAAGTTCTGCATGCGGTCGGCGGGCGGGGCTGGTTGCGTTGGGCGGGCCGGCGAGTTCTTCTCGCTCTGACGCGGTCGGCGGGCGGGGCTGGTTGCGTTGGGTGGGCCGGCGAGTTCTTCTCGCTCTCACGCGATCGGCGGGCGGTTTGAAGAGCTGGTTGCGTGATCTGCCGCCGATCGAAGATCGCTCGAAGAACCCCCCGGCCCGTTCGCACGCTTCGGTTGGTCTCGGCCGGGAAGACGCCGGCGACGCGAGCTAGGTGGCGGCATGGTTCGCGGCCATCGGCGACGTCCGTGGGCAGCGCTCGTGTGCAGCGCTTGTGTGCCGAGTCGTGTGGTCATAGGCCGCTCGTGGGTGTCGCGAGACGTGTCGTGGGAATCTGAGCCGCTGTGAGCCGCTCGAGGTCACACGGCCGTGCTCACGACGTACCGGATGGTGCGTAGAGCGGTTCGAATACACACGACCGGTCGCACAGGTGGCGTGACGGCGGTCGGTGCCGGCACGACGGGTCGCACGGCGGTCAGCGGGGCGTCGGGTCGACGCGGCGCGGTCTACCGCGGCGTACGAAGCGGAGTCTGCGGATGTCGTCGGCCCAGCACACGCCCTACACTGGCTGTGCAAAAGGAGGGGCACATGTCCGTGCGTTTGTTCACGTCCGAGTCGGTCACCGAGGGGCACCCGGACAAGATTTGCGACCAGATCAGCGACGCGATCCTGGACGCGCTGCTGACTGACGATCCGGCGAGCCGGGTGGCGGTGGAGACGATGGTCACCACCGGGCAGGTGCATGTGGTGGGTGAGGTGACCACGAGCACCTACGCCGACATCCCGGGCATTGTGAGGGAGACGGTGCTGGGCATCGGTTACGACTCGTCGGCGAAGGGCTTCGACGGTGCGTCCTGCGGGGTGAACGTGGCTCTGGGCGCGCAGTCGGCGGATATCGCGCAGGGCGTCGACACCGCCTACGAGAGCCGCGTCGAAGGCGACGAGGACCCGTTGGACCGGCAGGGGGCCGGGGACCAGGGGCTGATGTTCGGCTACGCGTGCGACGAGACGCCGGAGTTGATGCCGTTGCCGATCACCATGGCGCACCGGCTGGCGCAGCGTTTGGCGCACGCGCGCAAGTCCGGCGCCGTGCCGTACCTGCGTCCGGACGGCAAGACGCAGGTGACCATCGAGTACGACGGGGACCGTCCGGCCAGGGTGGAGACGGTGGTGGTGTCCACCCAACACGCGTCGAATGTGGACGTGGAGAACCTGTTGACCCCGGATCTGACCAGGTTCGTGATCAAACCGGTGCTCGAGCAGTTCTCGCTGGACACCAGCTCGATGCGGCTGTTGGTGAACCCGACGGGCAGGTTCGAGATCGGCGGTCCGATGGGGGACGCCGGGCTCACCGGGCGGAAGATCATCATCGACACCTACGGCGGGATGGCCCGGCACGGCGGCGGGGCGTTCAGCGGCAAGGATCCCTCCAAGGTGGACCGCTCGGCGGCCTACGCGATGCGCTGGGTGGCGAAGAACGTCGTGGCCGCGGGGCTGGCACGACGATGCGAGATTCAGGTCGCCTATGCCATCGGCAAGGCGGAGCCGGTCGGCCTGTTCGTCGAGTGCTTCGGTACCGAACAGGTTCCCACCGCACAGATCGAGCGCGCCGTTTCCGAGGTCTTCGATCTCCGGCCGGCGGCGATCATCCGCGATCTGGACCTGCTCCGGCCGATCTACCAGCAGACCGCCGCGTACGGCCACTTCGGACGGGAGCTGGACGAGTTCACCTGGGAACGGACCGATCGCGCGCAGGCGCTGAAGGACGCCATCGGCTGAGGCCGTCGGCCGCCAAGGGCGGGCAGAGAACGGCGACGCCGATGAGGTAGAAACGTCGAGTGAGCGACAGCGGCGAGACCGACCAGCTGGCCTTGGCCGGTGCGCCCTCGCCGAAACGACCACGGGCGAGCAACGCCAAGGCCCGTCCGGTCGCGGCGGAGCGCCCGATCGCCCGCGTCGTCGTCGATCTGGGCCTGCCGCACCTGGACCGCGCGTTCGACTACCTGGTACCTGCCGCCATGGCTGCCGATGCGGTGCCCGGGGCACGTGTCAGGGTGAAATTCGCCGGCGCGGACCACGACGGGTTCATCGTCGAGCGAGCGGACAACAGCGAACATGCCGGCCGGCTGTCGCCGTTGCGGCGGGTGGTGTCCGCCGAGCCGGTGCTCTCACCGGAGCTGAACCGGCTGGCACGGTCGGTCGCCGACCGGTACGCGGGCACCCTGGCGGACGTCCTGCGGCTGGCCATACCGCCCCGGCACGCCGCCACCGAGAAGGAGCCGAGCCCGGCGGCAGCGGCCCCGCCACAGCGCCCCGCTCCCGGCGCCTGGGCCGCACATCTGCACGGTGCGGCGCTGCTGGACGCCGTCGCGCGAGACGGTTCCGCGCCGCGTGCGGTCTGGTCGCCGATGCCGACGGCGGACTGGTCCGATCTGTTGGCCCGGCTGATCGCAGCGGCGCTGTCCGCCGGCCGTGGCGCGGTCGTCGTGGTTCCCGACGGCCGGGACACCGCGCGGCTGGATGCGGCGCTGCAGCGGCTGATCGGCGCGGACCATCACGTGGTGCTCGGCGCCGAGCTCGGGCCCGCCGAGCGGTACCGGCGGTGGCTGCGCGTGTTGCGGGGTTCGGTGCGCGCAGCGATCGGTACCCGATCGGCCGCGTTCGCGCCGGTGCACGATCTGGGCCTGGTGGCGATCTGGGACGACGGCGACGACCTGCATGCCGAACCGCGGGCACCTTATCCGCACATGCGTGAGGTGCTGCTGCTCCGCGCCCACCAGGCGGGGGCGGCGGCCGTCGTCGGCGGTTTCGCCCGCAGCGCCGAGGCCCAGCTTCTGCTGGAGACGGGCTGGGCGCAGCCGGTAGAGCCGGATCGCGCCACCGCGCGCCAGCATGCGCCACACATCCATACCAGCGGCGACGACTACGAGCAGGCACGGGACGAGGCCGCACGCAGCGCCCGGCTGCCCTCGCTGGCGTGGCGGGTGACCCGCGCCGGCCTGGATCGTGGACCGGTGCTGGTACAGGTGGCGCGGGCCGGCTACCTGCCCGCGATGGCGTGCGCGCGGTGCCGTGCGCCCGCGCTGTGCGCGTCGTGTGGCGCGGCGTTGCGGTTGACCCGGCCGGACGGCGCACCGGAGTGTGAGGCGTGCGGTACGGTCGCGTCCGCCTGGCGCTGCTCGGAATGCGGGCACGATCGTCTCCGGGCGGGCGTCGTCGGTGTGCGGCGTACTGCGGAGGAACTCGGCCGGGCGTTCCCTGAGGTCCCGATCGTCGTGTCGCGGGGCGGCGGGCGCACCGCCGCCGACGAGGACATCGTGCGGGACGAGGTCGGGCCCGAGCCGGCCCTGGTGGTCGCCACACACGGCGCGGAACCGGTCCCGTCGGACGGATACGCGGCGGCGCTCCTGCTGGACGGCACGTCGATGCTGAACCGGCCGGGCCTGCGGGCGGGGGAAGAGGCGCTGCGGCGATGGATGCGGGCGGCGGCGCTGGTGCGATCCCGGTCGGCCGGGGGAGAGGTCGTGGTGGTCGCCGAGCCGTCGGCTCCCGCGGTGCAGGCTCTGGTCCGATGGGATCCGGGCGGGTTCGCCATCCGGGAGCTGTCGGAGCGCAGCCAGCTGCACTTCCCGCCGGCGGCCCGGGTCGCGGAGCTGCGCGGTGCGCAGCAGGATGTCGACGAGCTGCTGTCGTTGGCCGAACTGCCCGAGATCGCCGAAGTCCTCGGGCCCGCTCCGATCGACGACGTGACGGTACAGGCCATCGTCCGGGTGCCGCGTGCCGCAGGAACCGGATTGGCTGCTTCCCTTCGTGCGGCCGCCGGTGTCCGCTCGGCGCGCCGTTCCGGCGAGTCGGTCCGCGTCAGGATCGATCCGGTCGACTTGAGTTGATCCCTGTCAGATCGTCGGATTAGCGCACGATTGCGCTCGTGTGCGTCTGTTAGCTCTCGGCTGAATGGCTTTCCTCCGATCTGATCTTCATGGATGCTGGATGGCGAATCCAGCCCGGAAGGGGCACCATGACAACCATGATGGTGATGCCGCGTGGCTCGCACGACTGGACGGTCGACGACCTCAAGCAGCTGCCGGACGACGGCCTGCGCTATGAACTCCTCGATGGGATGCTGCTGGTGAGCCCGGCACCACGACCTGTCCACCAAGACGCCGTGCACGAGCTCATCAAGGTTCTCGACGCCCGGCTGCCTGCCCATCTGAGGGCGTATTTCGCGCCGATCGACTGGCAGCCGGACCGGCGCACGTCGTTTCAGCCCGACATCCTGGTCGTGCGGCGCGAGGATGTCGGCGAGGAGAACATCACCGCGCCGTTGCTGCTGGCAGTGGAGGTGCTCTCGCCCAGTACGCGCCGGAAGGACCAGCTGCTGAAGTTCTCCAAGTACGCCGAGGCCGGCGTGGCGTCCTACTGGATCGTCGATCCGGAAGAGCCTTCGCTGGTCGCGTATGACCTCGCCGGCGACGGCTACCGTGAGGTCGGACGGGCGAAGGGCACGGAGAGTATCACGTTGGGGCATCCCATCCCGGTGACCATCGTTCCGGACGCCCTGGTGGCCCGGTAGCTCTGCCGACGGCGGGTGTGGCCGGTCAGTGCCCGGTGGCGTCGTCGGAAGCGGCCAGTCGGCGATAGTGCTCCACGGCGGCGTCGGCCGGACCGTCGAAGACGATGGCGCCGTCATCGAAGACCAGCGCCCGGTCGAAGCCGAGAACCGCGTCCAGATCGTGTGTGACCAGAATCACCTGCTGAGGGAGTTCAGCCAGCAGCGTCGACACGCGTCGAGCATTCCGCAGGTCCAGCAACGTCGTCGGCTCGTCGCAGACGAGGATCTGGGGCTCGGTCACGAGAACGGAACACAGCGCCAGCAGCTGCTTCTGCCCGCCGGAGAGCAGATGCGCCGGATGGTCGGCGTGACCGTCCAGCCCGAAGTCGGCCAGCTGCTTGGCCACCAGCCGCGCCGTCTCGTCCCGGCCCAGCTTCTGCCTGCGCAGGCTGAACGCGACGTCTTCGGCCACCGTGGGCATGACGATCTGCGCGTCCGGATCGGTGAAGACGAAGCCGACCCGCCGCCGGACCGCGGCGCCGTCCGCGCGGGTGTCCAGACCGTCCACGCGCACCCGTCCGTGCTGGGGGACGACCAGCCCGTTGAGCAGCCGGGCGAAGGTCGACTTGCCGGAGCCGTTCGCGCCGATCACGGCGACGCGTCGTTCGGTGAGCCGGACGTCCACGTCCCGTAGCACCCGGCGGTCACCGTACGCGTGGCTGACGCGTTCGACCTCGATCACGTGCTCAACTGTAAACTTGCTCCGGACCGACATCGTGCCGGGGAGTTGCGCCGGTCGGTCCGCGCCGGGAAATTCAGTGTCGATCTCGGGTGCGGGCGCGTTGAATGGGTCCGTTCACGGGTTTCCCGTGGCGATGTGCACGCTTGCCAGCGGATGAACGCTCGGCGCGAGGGTGACCTGGCGTCAGGTGTGATGTCCGCATGTCACGATTTCGACGGAGACGTAGCTGACATGATCACCGCCCACGAGGTAGAGGTGCGCGCGGGGTCGCAGATCCTGCTCGACGGAGCGAGTTTCCGGATCGCCCCAGGCGACAAGGTGGGTCTGGTGGGCCGTAACGGCGCCGGAAAGACGACCCTCACCCGGATTCTCGCGGGGGAAGGGCAGCAGTTCAGCGGTGAGGTGACCCGTTCCGGTTCGGTCGGCTACCTGCCGCAGGATCCGCGTACCGGGGACACCGACGTCCTGGCCCGGGACCGGATTTTGGGCGCCCGCGGTCTGGACACGATCGTCGCTCAACTACGCCGCGCCGAACAGCAGATCGCTTCGGACTCCGACGCCGAGCATGAACGCGGGATGCGCCGCTACGCGCGGCTGGAGGCGGAGTTCCTCTCCCTGGGCGGGTATGCCAGCGAAAGCGAGGCCGCGACCATCGCCGCCAGCCTGGGTCTGCCCGAGCGCGTGCTGGGGCAGCCGTTGCACACCCTGTCCGGTGGTCAGCGCCGGCGGGTGGAACTTGCCCGGATCCTGTTCTCCGACGCGGAGACGTTGCTGCTGGATGAGCCGACGAACCATCTGGATGCCGACTCCATCCTCTGGTTGCGAGACTTCTTGCGGGCTTACCGCGGCGGCCTCGTGGTGATCAGCCACGACGTCGCACTGCTGGACCACACGGTGAATCGGGTCTTCCATCTGGACGCCACCCGTGCCGCCCTGGACGTATACAACGTGGGCTGGACGACGTACCTGGAGCAACGGGAGACCGACGAACGACGCCGGCGCCGCGAGCGCGCCAACGCCGAGAAGAAGGCGGCGACGCTCAAGGCGCAGGCAGACCGGATGCGGTACAAGGCGACGAAGGCGACGGCGGCGCAGAATATGGATCGCCGGGCGGAGCGCCTGCTGGCCGGCCTGGAGGCGGAGCGCCGCGCGGACAAGGTGGCGAAGCTGCGTTTCCCGGAGCCGGCGCCGTGTGGAAAGACCCCGTTGACAGCTACCGGACTGTCGAAATCCTATGGATCTCTGGAAGTCTTCACCGATGTCGATCTTGCTATCGACCGGGGCAGCCGGGTGGTCGTATTGGGATTGAACGGTGCCGGTAAGACGACTCTGCTGCGCCTGCTGAGTGGAATTGAGCAGCCCGACACGGGTGTCGTAGAGGCCGGGCATGGTCTGCGGCTGGGCTATTACGCGCAGGAGCATGAGACGCTGGACACATCTCGAACGGTGCTGGAAAATATGCGCAGTGCGGCGCCGGATCTCGCCGATGTGGAAGTGCGACGGGTGCTGGGATCTTTCCTCTTCTCCGGCGACGCCGTGGACAAGCCCGCCTCGGTGCTATCGGGCGGGGAGAAGACGCGATTGGCCCTGGCTGCTCTGGTCGTGTCGAGCGCTAATGTGCTTCTGCTCGACGAGCCGACCAACAACTTGGACCCCGCGTCCCGAGAGGAGGTGCTGGGGGCGCTGCGCTCGTTCGAGGGGGCGATTGTGCTCGTGACGCACGACGAGGGAGCAGTTGAGGCATTGGCGCCGGAACGCGTACTGCTGTTGCCTGACGGCGCCGAAGACCTCTGGAATGCAGACTATGCGGATCTTGTCACGTTAGCCTGATACTGCGACCTAGCAGGAGATTTCGCGCACGATGTGGGATCGATCTTGCGTTCGGGTGGCGAAAAACCGTAATGGGACAGATCATGGTCCTCTGTCATGGAGGACAACGAAAACGGGGAGGACGCGTGGCCGAGAAGTTGGTAAAGGGCGCGCGGATCAGTGGAGGCACGCGCGACAAGCTCGCCACTGACCTGAAGAAGCAGTACGAAAGCGGCAAGAGCATCCGCGAGCTCGCATCGGAGACAGGCCGTTCATACGGCTTCGTGCACCGGCTGTTGTCGGAAGCCGGGGTTACGCTGCGCGGGCGCGGCGGCGCGACCCGGGGGAAGGCTCGGAAGAAGGCTTGACGGCTTCGGGTAGGCGCTGAGGTACAGCCGCACACGCGGCATCGAGCGCGGGTGCGTGAGATGCCGTTTGCGGCGTCCTTCAGCGCCTGCCCGGGCCTCGACCGTCGGGTGCGGCTCGTCGGTCCATTGCCGTCTGCCGGCCGGGCTGGAAGAGAGTGGCTCGTCGCCGTGTTGTCGGATCTGGGACGATGCTGTCCCGGATCTGGTACGTACAACTGGCGAGGAGGCCGGACGGTGGCGATGGGTAGCCCCATGGGTAGCGGGTGGATGGCGCAGCGGTCGTTCTCCCGCGATCGGAGTGTGACTCAGCGTCGGCTCGCCCGTGGGACGACTCGGCGGATTCTGGCCTATGCCAGGCCGTACCGTCGGCAGATCGCCGTCTTCCTGGCCACCACCGTCGCGTCGGCTGCCAGTGCGGCAGCGGTGCCGTTGCTGCTGAAGGTCGTCATCGACGACGGCGTGGTCCCGGGCGACCGGGGCGTCGTCGTCTGGGGCGCGGTGGCGGTAGCGGTGCTCGCGGTGCTGGATGCCGGTCTCAACCTGATCGGGCGATGGATGTCCGCTCGGGTGGGTGAAGGTCTCATCTTCGACCTGCGGCGTCAGGTCTTCGACCATGTCCAGCGCCAGCCGGTCGCCTTCTTCACCCGCACACAGACGGGTTCACTGGTCTCCCGGCTGAACTCGGACGTGGTCGGGGCGCAGCAGGCGTTCACCGGCACGCTGTCACAGGTGGTCAGCAACGTCGTGACGCTCGTGCTTGCGCTCGGCGCGATGCTGCTGCTGTCCTGGCAGATCACCGTCGTCGTGCTGGTGCTGGTACCACTGTTCCTGCTGCCGGCGCGGTTCATCGGCCGGAAACTGGCCGACATCACTCGGGAGTCGATGCAGCTCAATGCCGAGCTGAGCCAGACGATGACGGAGCGGTTCAACGTCTCCGGCGCGCTTTTGGTGAAGATCTTCGGCCGGTATCAGCGAGAGAACGAAGGCTTCAGCGAACGGGCCGCGCGGGTGCGCGACATCGGCGTGGTGCAGGCGCTGTACGCGCGGTACTTCTTCATCGGCCTGAGTTTCCTGGCGTCGTTCGCGACCGCCCTGGTCTACGGGGTGGGCGGCTGGCTGGCCGTGGACGGGACGCTGCAGGTCGGGACGTTGGTGGCGCTCGCGGCCCTGCTGACGCGCCTCTACGGACCGCTGACGGCGCTGTCCAACGTTCAGGTCGACATCATGACGGCGCTGGTCAGCTTCGAGCGCGTCTTCGAGGTGCTCGACCTGAAACCGATGGTCGCCGACAGCGCGGACGCGCGGCCGTTGCCGGTACCGGCGGCGGCCACAAGCAGGAACGGCGCGCCGGACGGTGGTGCCGAGCGCTCGGACACCGGCCCGCTCGCGGATACGGGCCGGCTCTCGGTGGAGCTCGACGACGTCTGGTTCCGCTATCCGTCGGCCGACGAGGTGTCGCTGGCGTCGTTGGAATCAGCGGCCCGGCCCGGTGCCGGTGGCAACGACCACGACGTGCTGCGCGGTGTCTCCTTCCGCATCGAGCCCGGGCAACTGGTCGCGCTGGTGGGACCGTCCGGCGCCGGCAAGACCACGATCACCGGGCTGGTCGCCCGCCTCTACGATCCCACCCGCGGTGTGGTCCGGGTGGGCGGGCGCGACGTCCGGGAGACGACGCTGGAGTCCTTGCACGACGCGGTCGGGGTGGTCACCCAGGACGCGCACATGTTCCACGACACGGTCCGCGCCAACCTGGCCTATGCCCGGCCGGAGGCCGGCGACGCCGAGCTGTTCGAGGCGGCCGACGCCGCGCAGATCGGCGATCTGATCCGAGCCCTTCCGGACGGACTGGACACGGTCGTCGGCGACCGTGGGTACCGTCTGTCCGGCGGCGAGAAGCAGCGGCTCGCCATCGCACGGCTGTTGCTGAAGGCGCCGCAGGTGGTGGTCTTGGACGAGGCGACGGCGCACCTCGACTCGGAGTCGGAGGCCGCCGTTCAGCGCGCGCTGAAGACGGCATTGACCGGACGGACGTCGCTGGTCATCGCGCACCGGCTGTCCACCGTGCGGGACGCGGACAGCATCCTGGTGGTGGAGGCCGGGCGGATAGTGGAACGGGGCACCCACGAACAGCTGCTGCTGCAGGGCGGCCTGTATGCGGAGCTGTACCGCACGCAGTTCGCCACCCAGGAGCACGCCTCGTCGTAGCCGCCTGCCACACGGATCCGGCCGGCCCACCGGGAGCCGGCCGGCCACCGGAAACGGTCGACGCGGAGACATTCGTCCTAGCGTCCTGAAGGTTTGTATCGTGGGCTCATGCACCTGGTAGACGGCGGGGCTCGCCGCGTGCGGCGGTTTCGGCTCGGCGAATCGTCGTCTTCTTCTCTGCACATCCCGCGACATGCCGCCTTGATGGCCGTGGTCGCTGTCGTGACGGCCGTGGGTCTGGGCGGCTGCGGCTCGGACGGCCGGAGCACGGACGGCGGTCCGGCCGCCGAAGACGCGGGCACCACCGAGCCGACCCCCGACGGCCGACCGTCCGAGGACGCGACGGACGGATCGGCCGGCGCTGAAGGCACGGACGGTACCGACGATGACGACGACGCGGGCGCAGGGGACGGCGATGCGGGCGCCGGGGACGATGCCACCGGCGGCGATGACGTCGGCGTAGAGCCGCACGGCGAGCCGACGGCGGGGGATGACGGCGGGGAACCTCGACAACCTCCGCAGATTCCCATCCCGCCGGAGTGTCCGGAGGCGGTGCGCAGCGTCGGGGACCGCATCACGGACGAGTTCGAGTACGTCGAGGTGCCGCCGACGGAAGACGTCGCGATCCTCACCTGTGATTGGCGGGACACCAGCGATTCGATCGCCAGTGTCGAGGTGAGTTTCTCGCACGAGCTGGTCGGCACCGATCTGGCGGACGTGGACGGTGCGCAGAAGGTGACGGTCGCGGGTATGGACGGGTACGTGCTGCGCGCGGACGAGGGAAAGGTCCGGGCGGACATGTTCCAGTTCCAGGTCTCCGACGTCTACATCACCGGCGGTTCCATCCAGGTCGAAGGGGTCGCACAGGGGGACATCCTGGAGCTCGCCGAGGCCGCCGTCGAAGCGCTCCCGGAGCCGCCCGGCTGACGTCGGCGCCGGATATTGCGCGCCGTTACCGGTGCGGTGAGGTCTTCTCGACGGGCTGAGTTAACGAAACCGTCACGATCCGTTGACACATCGCGGGCTCTCCACCATGCTGATTTGAACGTACAAATTTGCACGTTCAAATCCACGTGGACAAGGGAAGACGATGGCATCCACCAGCGCAGACTCCGGCGGCAACACGGCCGACGGTGCCACGCTGAACGACGTCGCACGGGTGGCGCGGGTCTCCCGGCAGACCGTCTCGAACGTCCTCAACGCCCCGGGGCGGGTCCGGCCCGACACCGCCGAACGCGTCCGCCAGGCCATCGACGAGCTCGGGTACCGGCCGCACCGGCTGGCGCGCAACCTCAAGACCCGGGCGTCGCGGATGATCGGCTACGAGATCACCCGCTCGCGGCTCGGTGTGCTCAACCCCGTCCTCGACCGCTTCGTACACGCGCTCGTCGAGGCCGCGGAGAACGACGGTTACCACGTGCTGCTCTTCACCCCCGACGAGGACGGCCTGGTCACCGCCTACGACGAGTTGGTCGGCACCCGAACGGTCGACGGCTTCGTCCTGTCCGATATCGACTACGGTGATCCGCGCGCCGTCGCCCTGGCCGAACGGGGTGTGCCCTTCGTCACGTTCGGCCGCCCGGAGATCGCCGCACCGCACTCGTGGGTCGACGTCGACGGCGCGGCGGGCACCGCGGCGGCGGTGCGGCATGTGGCGGAGCTGGGACACGAACGGATCGCCTTCATCGGCGCGCCGGCCGGGTCCGCTACCGGAGACCGGCGGGCCGAGGGGTTCCTGCGCGCGGCGGGGGAGCTCGGGCTGACCGGTGACGACGTGCTGGATGTACGCGTGGATGACGACATCGCGGGCAGCGCCGAAGCACTCGAGCATCTGCTGAGCCTCGATGTGCCACCGACCGCGATCGTGTGCATCAGCGACGCCCACGCCGTCGGCGTCCTGCGTGCGGCCGCCGCACGCGGACTCGTCGTCGGCCGCGACCTCGCGGTGACCGGCTTCGACGACTCGCCACTCGCTCCGCTGCTCACCCCACCCCTGACGTCGGTGCGTCAGCCGCTTGAAGCGGTGGCACATCGCATCGTCGCGAACCTCACCACAGCGCTCGCCGACCCGGCTACCGAACCGGCCGGCGAGCTCCTCGCGCCGGAGCTGGTCACCCGCGCGAGCACCCGACCGGACTGACGACATCCATCGAAGGAGCGTGCGAATGATGCGCACCCGACCACGAAGACTCGCGCAGTTACTGGTTCTCCTCACCGGCACGGCCCTGGCCGTCGCCGCATGCGGATCCGACTTCGCCGACAGCGACAGCGGCGGCGGCGCCGACGACGACGATCAGAACGACGCGGGGCAGACCGACGGTGCCGCGCAGGCAGAGGACGACGAGTCGAGCGGCGACGACGGCTCGTCGCTCACCCTGATGGGATTCTCGTCCGGTCCCGCGGAAGACGAGGCGCTGAACGCGATCATCGACGCGTACAACGAGCAGTCGACCAACACCGCGCGCTTCAACCCGGTGCCGGAGTACGACACCGCACTGCAGGCCGCCCTGGCCGGCGGCTCTCCGCCGGACGTCATCTACGTCGACTCCAACCGTCTTCCCGACCTCGTCGAGGCCGGAGCGCTGGCACCCGCCGACGGACGGGTGCGGAACGAGGACGACTTCTACCCCTCACTGCGTGAGGCGTTCACCTACGACGGCACGTTCTGGTGCCCGCCCAAGGACTTCTCGACGCTGGCACTGGTCTACAACGTCGACATGTTCGACGACGCGGGCCTGGAACCGCCCACCGACTGGGAGGAACTGGCGACGGCGGCCGAGGCGCTGACCGACGGCGACCGCACCGGGCTGGCGTTGGTGCCGGAGTATCCACGCTGGGGTTCGTTCATGTTCCAGGCCGGGGGAGCGGTCACCGATGACGAGGTCACCGAGATGACCATCGACTCCGACGCCAATCGGGAGGCGTTCGAGTTCCTCCGGGACCTCTACGCGCAGGGCTATGCCGCGACCCCGACCGAGCTCGACGCCGGCTGGGCCGGTGAGGCGTTCGGGCAGGGGCGCGCCGCGATGACGATCGAAGGCAACTGGATCGTCGGCGCGCTGAACAACGACTTCCCCGACGTCAACTGGGCGGTGACGGAGCTCCCGGCCGGACCGGCAGGCCCCGGCACGTTCGCCTTCACCGTGTGTTACGCCGTTCCGGCTGCGAGTGAGAACCCGGACGCCGCGTGGAATCTGGTCGACTACCTGGTCAGCGACGAGGCACTGCTCCAGTTCACCGAGCAGTTCCCGGTGATGCCGGGCCGGGAGTCGCTGGCCGGTGCATGGACCGAGGCGCATCCGGACCTGGGAGCGTTCCTCACCGGCGCCGAGTACGCGCGCCCGTTCCAATTCGTGCCTGGCTTCGCCGGCGTCGTCGACACTCTGGACGACGGCATCCAGGGCATCGCCGCCGGCAACCGGGAGATCGACGAGGTCATCCAGCAGGTCGACGAGTCCGGCCGGGCCGCCCTGGGCGGCTAACCGAGGCTCGGGCACCCGCGCGGTGCGCGGCGGTGACCAGCCACACCTCGGCCGGCCGCCGCGCACCTCCGCACCAGGCCCGGATACCGGAGGACAGCGTGCGTGCACTCAGACAGCGGGCGGCGACCGATGAGCGGGTCGCCGGCTGGATCTTCGTCATCCCCGTGCTTGTCGGTATCGGCACGTTCCTGATCGTGCCGATCGGGATGGCGTTGTGGATCAGTTTCACCGACTGGAACGGCCTGAGCCCGCCGGAACAGGCGGAGTTCGTGGGCCTGGACAACTACCGCGAGCTTGTCACCGCTGAGGGCGACCCTCGTCGTGACTTCGCCATGGCCGTCCGGAACAACCTCTATTACGTGCTCGGCGTGGTTCCCGCCCAGACAGCCATCGCGTTCATCCTGGCGGTGATCGTCAACCAGAAGTTCCTCCGGGGCAAGGGCTTCTTCCGGACCGCGTACTACTTCCCGTCCATCACGTCGTCGATCGCCATCTCGCTGGTCTTCCTCTTCCTGTTCCAGCGCAGCGGCGCCATCAACCAGCTGATCAGCGGGCTGCTCCCGGGCGCGGAGTTCCGGATGAACTGGCTGGACAACGCCGACGGCGTACTGCACAACGCGGTGGGCTTGGTCGGCGTCGACACGCCGCCGGCGATCCTGACGGACACCTCGGTGCTGGGGCTGAGCCTGTGGCAGTGGCTCTCCGGGCCCAGCGTCACCCTGTTCGCCATCATGATCCTCGCGACGTGGACCACCACGGGCACGATGATGCTGATCTTCCTCGCGGGGTTGCAGAACATCCCGCCCGACGTCGAGGAGGCCAGCCGGGTGGACGGAGCCTCGGCGCTGCAGCGGTTCCGGCTGGTGACGATTCCGATGATGAAGCAGCCGCTGTTCTTCGTGCTCACCATCGGGTTGATCGGCACCTGGCAGGTGTTCGACCAGATCTTCGTGATCTCGGCCGGCGGCCCGCAGAAGACGACGCTGACCCCGGCCTACCTCATCTACCGGGAAGGGTTCCAGAACTTCTCGATGGGACGCGCCACCGCCGTCGCGTTCCTGCTGTTCGCCCTCATCATCGTCTTCACCCTCGTCCAGCGCCGCATCCTCAAGCCGGAGCGGGCGTGACGCATGGAGGCCGCACTGACATGACTGCGCAACTACAACGGCGGCAGACGCCGCCCGGCGGCCGCGTCGCCGAGCGCGGGCAGTCCTCCGGTTACCGGGTCGCCAAACGGGTTCTCGGCTACACCGTCCTGATCTTCTTCGCCGCCATGTTCATCGCGCCGTTCGCGCTGGCACTGGCGAACTCGCTCAAGTCGCGGCCGGAGGCGCTCGCGTCGCCGCTGTCGCTGTTTCCGGCCGAACCCACCGGGCGCGCTTACCGGGAGATGGCCGGAACCGACCTTCCGCGCTGGACCATGAATTCGGTTGTGGTCACGGTGATGGTCACGCTCGGACGGCTCTTCCTCGACTCGCTCGCCGGTTACGCCCTGGCCAGGTTGCGGTTTCCCGGCCGTGCACTGATCTTCGCGCTCGTGGTGGCCGTCCTCGCAGTGCCACCGATCGTGCTGGCGATACCCCGTTACCTGGTGCTCGGACAGCTGGGCATGCTGGACACGTACGCGGGACTCATCCTCCCGCTGGCCGTGGACGCCTTCGGCATCTTCCTGATGAAGACGTTCTTCGAGTCGATACCCCGGGAGATGGAGGAGGCCGCCCGGATCGACGGAGCGACCATCTTCCAGACGTACTGGCGGATCATCCTGCCGCTGGCCGCGCCCGGGCTGCTCGCCCTGACGATCCTGTCCTTCCAGGCGTCCTGGAACGAGTTCCTGCACCCGCTCATCGCCGCACCGAGCGATCCGGATCTGCGCACGCTGCCGGTGGGTCTCGCACTCCTACGGGGCGCACAGGGGGAATCCCAGGACTTCCCGCTGTTACTGGGTGCGTCGGTGCTGATCACGATCCCCGTCGCCATCATCTTCTTCACGTTCCAGCGGTATTTCATTCAAGGGGTCACCGCCTCGGCGGTGAAAGGATAGAGGAGCATGACGTCCCACGACACCGTATTCACGTTGGTCAGCGGCACCACGTTCGTCGTCTGCGGGCCCACCGGTGACATCGATGCCGCCGGCTACCACGGCGTGTACCACCGCGACGTCCGCGTCACCTCGTCGCTGCGGCTGCAGGTGGACGGCGTCGTTCCGCGTCTGCTGGCTTCGCGCCGGACCGGCGCCGGCGCGGCGCACTGGGTCTACGTGCTGGCCACCGACGAGGAGGGAAGCCCGACCGCGGTGTTGACACGCGGCCGGGAGGTCGGGGCCGAGGTCCGGGAGCGCCTGGTGATACGGGCGTATGGCCGCCCGCTGCCGGCCCGCGCCGTCACCCTCGAGGTCGCCGCGGACTTCGCCGACCTGCTCGAACTGAAGGGGGGCAGCCGGCGTCGTGCACCGGCCGAACTGGTGCCGGACGGCGAGATCCTCGCCGCAGCGGCCGAGCACGTCCGGGTCGAGTTCGCTGGCGGCGGACCCGGTCTGCGCCGGAGTGCCTCCGGCTTCCGCTGGGATGTGGAGCTGGCCGCCGGAGAATCGTGCGTTGCGGAGGTAGCGATCCGCCCGCGGGTCGTGGCTCAGGATCCGGAGCCGTCTCCGGACCCGGGCACGGAGCCGAAGACGCAAGCGGAGTCGGAAACGGAAGCGGAGTCGGAAACGGAAAGGGGTGGGCGGCTGCCGCCCACCACGCTCCGGGTGGGCGGCAGCGCCGTCCGGTGGGTGCGCAGCACCGCGTCGGCGGTGGACGACCTCGCCGGCCTCCGGGTGGACATCCCGTCGATGGGTCTGCGTTACCTGGGCGCAGGCGCTCCCTGGTTCATGGCGCTGTTCGGCCGCGACACCTTGCTCACCGGCTGGGAGAGTCTCATCACGGGGCCGCATCTCGCACTGGACGTACTGCGAGCGCTGGCCTCGCGGCAAGGCCGGCAGGTGGACCGGCGGACCGGTGAGGAGCCGGGCAAGATCCTGCATGAGATGCGTACCGGGCTGATGCCGGTCTTCGGCGTCGAACCGGGCGTCCCGTACTACGGCACGGCGGATGCCACTCCGTTGTTCGTGATGTTGCTGGCCGAGGCGCACCGCTGGGGTGCGCCCGACGACGACGTCCGTGAGCTCCTTCCCGCGGCCCGCGCCGCCGTGCAATGGTGCCGAACCCATGGCGACGTCGACGGCGATGGCCTGGTGGAGTACGCCGGCCACGCGCATGGCCTGGCCAACCAGGGGTGGAAGGATTCCGGAGACTCGATGGTGCACGCAGACGGCTCGCTGGCCACCGGCCCGATCGCACTCGCAGAGGTGCAAGCCTATGTCTATGGCGCCTACCGGGCGCTGGCCGAGCTCGAGGAGCGGCTGGGCGCACCGGAGGCGGCGCCGGAGCTGCGCGCGCTGGCAGACCGGATCCAGGCCGTCGTCGCCGAGATGTTCTGGCTGCCTGAGCAACGGCTGGTGGCCATGGCCCTGGACGGCCACAAGAAGCCGCTCGCGGTCTCGTCGTCGAACGTCGGCCACTGCCTATGGACGGGAGTCCTGACCGGCGAGATCGCCGACGCCGCCGTGGCCCAGCTGACCAGCCGCGAGCTGGCCGCCACCTGGGGGCTGCGCACGCTCGCTTCGTCCGCGGCCGCGTACAATCCGCTCGGTTACCACCTGGGGTCGATCTGGCCGCATGATACGGCGATCGGCATCGCCGGCCTGGTCCGCTACGGCACCCTGGGACCGGCCCGCCGCCTCGTCGACGGGCTACTCTCGACGGCCGAGACGTTCGACTGGCGGTTGCCCGAGCTTCTCGGCGGGATGGGTGCCGACGAGGTTCCCCAGCCGGTGCCGTACCCCGTGGCGTGCAGCCCGCAGGCATGGAGTGCCGCCGCGCCCCTGCTGCTGCTGCGGACGATGTTGCGGCTGGAACCCGACGTGCCGTCGGGGATCGTTCGGATCGCGCCGGTGCTGCCGGACGACGAGGAGATCGTCGTACACGGCATCCCGCTCGGCACCGGCACGCTCAGCGTACGGGCCCGCGGCAGTGAGGCAGAGATACTGGAGGCACCCACCGCCACCGAACTCCACACCCACACGCCGCCCCCTAAATGATCATGTGAAGTGGGTTTTCTCGCGCCCTACCAGGTCTGCAGACATGGTAGGGCACGAGAAAACCCAC
>NZ_JAAGOA010000029.1 GCF_010550675.1 Phytoactinopolyspora halotolerans
CCACCGACATCCCCGCCGACGACGCCGCCCGGGCGGAGGACGACCTGGCCGCGTTCGCCCGCGAGTACGACCCGGCCACGCTGCAGCGCCTGGCCGATCACCTGCTGCACGTGCTCACCAGCGACAGTCTGGAAGACCGCGACGAACGCGCCCAGCGCAAACGGTCGCTGCGCATCTGTGACCGGGGAGACGGCACCGTGCGCATCACCGGGCTGCTGGGCACCGAGGCCGCGGCGATCGTGCGCAGCGCACTGGACCCGCTCGCCGTGCCCGAACCGGGCGAGGACGGCGAGAAAGACCAGCGCGCCGCGGAGCAGCGCCTGGCCGATGCGTTGACCGAACTCGCCCGCCGTGCCCTGGCCACCGACACCCTGCCCACCCGCCACGGCCACCCCACCCAACTCCTCCTGCTCGCCAACCTGAACACCCTGCTCGACCACACCAGCGACACCGACGGCTGCCCCGACAGCGCCCATGTGGACGGCGCCCACGGCGACGGCAGTGACAACGGCGCTGTCGGGGAGGGTGGGGTGTTCACCGCGGGTGGCTGTACGCACCAGGACACACCCCCGCGGTGGCTCCAGGACACCTGGGCCCGACGCTTCGGTGTCGCCCCGGCCGAGCTCACCCACGGCGGACCGATCTCGTCGGAGGCGCTACGCCGTCTGGCCTGCGACGCCGACATCACCACCGTCCTGGTGGATCAGCACGGCGTCCCCCTGCGCGTCGGACGCGCCGAACGTCTGGTCACTCCCGGCATCTACACCGCCCTCATCGCCCGCGACCGCGGCTGCGCCTTCCCCGGCTGCACCCGACCCCCGGCCTGGACCCAAGCGCATCACATCGTCCATTGGGCCGACGGTGGTCCGACGGACCTGGAGAATCTCGTCCTGGTCTGTACGTACCACCACCGTGTGGTCCACCACGGCGGCTGGGAGGTCCGCCTCGGCACCGACGGGCACCCGGAATTCATCCCGCCCCCGTGGGTGGACCCGGATCGCACCCCCAGACGCAACACCCGACCCCGACACGACCACCAACCCCCACCCCACACCGAAGGTGGCCATCGCAGGTCGTGAGCTCTTCGACAGATGCGCCGTGCAACACAGTCCAACAACCTCAGACGTCGAGCCGGCACCCGGTCCAGGTGAACCCACCTGCACCGGGTACCGGCCGTGCGTCGTTCCCGACCACCGGACTGCACCGCGACACCCGGCGGGACGTACACCTCGGCCCGCCAGTGCCTGCGGGCTTCTGTGGGCAGATGTCCGCCGCAGGCGGTGGTCGGCGGTGAAGTACGGGCTGTGGCGACAACTCGCGTCGTTGATGCACGCTGGGCAGTATGAACGCCTCGATGATCCGCAGACGCGTGGTGGTCCACGGCGCCGTTCAGGGCGTGTTCTTCCGCGATAACTGCCGCCGGGAAGCTCACCGCAACGGAGTCAATGGATGGGTCCGCAACCGGCCGGACGGGGCGGTGGAGGCGGTTTTCGAAGGCACGGTGGACAGCGTCGACACGATGATCTCCTGGGCGCGTCACGGTCCACCGGCGGCGCAAGTGCAACGGGTGGAGGCGCACGAAGAGCCAGTAGAAGGCTTGGCTGAATTCAGCGTCCGGCACGGCTGACACTCTCGTCGCAGGCCCACGGTGACGTGACTCACGTTGACCTTGACACCCATGTGAAGCCCTACCGTGCTGACCATGGCACAGGACATACGAGATCCGGCGCAGGGACGCAGCAGCACCGATTCCAGGCAACCGGAGGAGAGAGCTGCAGCGCACCCACCCCGTCTGCACGCCGTGCTGCCGAACGAGTCCGTCGACATCGGCCCGGAACGTATCGTCGAGCTTGCCCGGCACGCGGAGGATCTGGGGTATGAGGCCGTGTGGCTTCCCGACCACCTTCTGCCACCCGGACCCTACGGCCGCACCTACGGGGGTGTGTACGAGCCACTGGTGATGCTGGCAGCCGTCGCCGCTTCGACCCGTCGCGTCCGATTCGGTACGTCGGTGCTTATCCTGCCGTTGCGGGATCCGTTCCTGTTGGCCAAACAGGTCTCCACGGTCGAGCGGCTGGCTCCAGGACGGATGATCCTCGGCGTGGGCACCGGCTGGGATGCGGCCGAGTTCGCTGCTCTGGGCGCCGAGTTCCGGGGCCGTGGCGCGCGTGCCGACGAGGCGCTGCGACTGATCCGGCACCTGCACGCCGTCGGCAAGGGGCCGTTCGATGGCCCGACGTATGGCTTCGAGATCGGCGTGTTCGCACCTCAGCCGACTGCGCCGGTGCCGATCATGGTGGGCGGCACGTCAGACGTCGCGCTGCGGCGGGCCGCCGCATACGCGGACGTCTGGCAGGGTGTCGGTCTGGACGTGGCCGGGTTCCGCGCTCGTGTCGCCGCGCTGCGTACGCGAACGGATCGGCCGATCGACGTGGGTACGCGGATCAGCATGGATGGCCGGACACGTCCGGAAGACGCGGCGTCGGAGATCGCTGAACTCGGTGAGGCGGGCGCCGGCCATGTGGCGGTGTCGTTCGGTCCGGCCGAAGGGTGCGCCGAACGCATGACCGCGTTGAAACGTCAATGGCGATGAGTGCGCGCCCGCCCGTGGTCACTCCTCGAGCAGGTGTGAAGGCACCTCGGAACCCTCGCGCAACGCCGTCCACAGCTCGCCGGCAGCGGCCTCGTCCCATGCCACCGTGTTGCCCGCGCTCCCGATCGGAACCGTCAGAGTATCGCCCGAGTCGCCGGTGACCTTGGTCATCGACCTGATGAAGGTCAACATGTCCAGCGGCCCTGTGCCCTCGTCCAGCACGAGGGCATTGCCGCCGGACAGCGCGGCGCGGGAGAACTCGATCGGGTTGAGCAGCGTGCCCGGGGACATCGCCTCGTCCGCGATCGCGGACATCAGCTCCCGTTGACGTTCCACCCGGCCCAGGTCGGCGCGCGGGTCGAAGTACCGGGCGCGTGCATAACCCAGGGCGTCGGTGCCGCCGAGTTCCTGACAACCGGCCGGAAGGTCGATGTGCGCCTTCTCGTCCTCGATCGCCTCATCCAGGCACATCTCGACGCCGCCGAGTGCGTCGACGATATCGGCGAAGCCGCCGAAGCCGATCTCGACGTAGTCGTCGACGGCCACGCCCGTGTTGGCTTCCACCGTTTCGACCAGGAGCGCCGGGCCGCCGAACGCATAGGCGGCGTTGATCCGCTGGGAACCTTCACCCGGAATGTCGACGACCGAGTCTCGCGGGATGCTGATGAGCGCGGGCCGGCCGCCGGACGGCACATGCAGCAGCATGATGGTGTCCGCGCGCTGACCCTCTGCGGTGCCGGTACCCAGCTCGCTGCGCTCCTCGTCGCTGAGATCGCTTCGGCTGTCGGACCCGACGACGAGGAAGACACGTCCGTCGGAGACGGCGGAACCGTGGTCATCCGGCACGGCATCCACCTTGTCGATGCGCGACCACGCGTACCAGGCGAGACCGACCAGTGCGATGACGATGATCAGGACCACGGCGAGGAACCACCGCAGGAACCGCCCGAATCCGGACCGGCGCTTCTTCGGGCGTCCACCGCCGCCCCGCGGCGGCCGTGGCTGGGCGGGCGGTGGAGAGCCGCCGGGGCGCTCAGCAGGCATCACGCGAGTTCCGCCGGCCGGCTGCGCGCGCTGGCGGGGGGCAGCGGCCGCGGGTGCCGGTTGCTCCTCGTCCTCGCGCGGACTGTGTGCGTAGCCACCGCGGTAAGACACGCCTGGGACGTTGCCATGCGAGTACGTGCTGACCTTGACCGGCCCCGACTTCGGGTTCCCGCCGGCCTGCGGGTCCTGCTGGTACTGGTCGCTCACAACAGGAACGGTACCTGCTTCCCGCCCAGATGTGGCCCCTTGTGCGTATGTGTCCGCCTTCCACGTTGAACCACGACACGCGGTCACGTTAAGCGTCGCCGCGAAACTGTGACGATATAGTTCTCTGCAAGTCACGGCAACGGTAAGGGTCGTGACGAGTCCGCCGGCTGGCATAAGGTCGTGTGACTGATGTGACAGCAGGTACGCCAGTGCACTCGGCGAGTCGTCCGCATGTGGGCCGTTCGCTGTGGTGATACTGGCCACGTCGGCGCTACGGGGGCGTCGAAGTGACATGGTCATGGGGGACGCGGAATGGCGCCTACGGCACGAGGGAGAGGTCAGTCCCGCCGTCCGCGCCGTCCATCCGCTTCGTCCCGTCCCGCAAGGCCCCAGCGGCGAGTACAGAGTGCCCGTGCGCGTCGCCAGGAGCGAGCCGAGGCCACGCGTTTCCGGCGCTCGCTCACCCTGGTTGGCATCTCCGTGCTGGCTCCCGGCAGCGCACAGCTGATCTGCGGTAACCGTCGTCTCGGCAAGATCGCCCTGTCGACCTGGGGCGTGGTGCTCGTGATCGCCCTGTTGGTGGCGACCACGATGTCGACCAATGACATCGCGAAACTGGCCGTCCAGCCGTGGATCCTCAGCACGGTGCGCATGCTCGCCTTTGCGTTGGCGCTGGCCTGGGTGGTGATCCTCATCGACGCTTGGCGGCTTGGTCACCCACCCGGGCTGAACCGCAGGCACCGCCTGATCATGGTGGGTGCCACCGTGGCACTCGGCGCGATGGTCTCGACCCCGTTCGTCGTCGCCGCGCGCTACGCCGAGGCCGCACACGACCTGGTGGTCCGGATGTTCCCGTCCGGTGAGGTCGCCGCGGCCAGTGACGGCCGGCTCAACATCGCGCTGCTCGGAGCCGATTCCGGTGACGGACGCGACGGCGTACGACCGGACAGCATCCACGTCGTCTCTATCGACGTGCTGACCGGCGAGCCGGCGCTGATCAGCCTGCCGCGCAATCTGGAGAACGCGCGTTTTCCGAGCGGTACGCCGGCGGCCGACCAGTTCCCGCAGGGGTTCAGCGGTGAAGGCGACCGCTCCGACTACCTGCTCAACGCGACCTGGACCTACGGGGAGGAGAACCCGGAGCTGTTCGAGGGTCCCTCGGGTCCGGGGCCCACCGCGGTCAAACAGGCGATCGAAGGCACGCTGGGCATCAAGATCCACTACTACGTGGCGGTCGATCTGATGGGCTTCCGCGACCTCATCGACGCTCTCGGTGGTATCACGGTCGAGGTCAACGAGGAGTTGCCGATCGGGGAGAAGGGCCGGGTGCTGGAGCCGGGTGTGCAGGAGCTCGACGGTTACCATGCGCTCTGGTACGCACGCTCCAGGGAGTCCACATCCGACTATGACCGGATGGAGCGCCAGATGTGTGTCATCGGCGCGCTGTTCAATGAGGCGGACCCGTCGTCGGTGCTGATGAACTTCCTCGATCTCGCCGAGGCGTCGTCGAACATGGTGCAAACGGACATCCCGCGGCAGGATCTCACCAAGCTGGTCGATCTGGCATTCGACGCCAAGGGCCAGGAGCTCATGTCGCTGCAGTTGGTGCCGCCCCTGATCGTCCCGGCCGACCCGGACTTCTCCCGGATCGCCGACGAGACCGCAGCCCTGCTCTCCGGCGCCGGGCGGGACGAGAGCACGCCGCAGACGATGGGTGACGGTACGACTCAGAGCGCCGAGCAGCCGGCGGAGGCGGACGCGGACGCGGATAACGGTGATGGTGGCGCCCCGGCGGACGGTGAAGGGCAGGGCGACGCGGCGGATTCCACCCCCGACGACGGCGGGAACGGCGGAACGGACGACGACGCCGGTGATGGCGGAGGCGATGACACGGACGGCGACCCGGTCGGTGTGTCGTCGGCGTGCTCCTACGGATAGTCGGCCGCACGGGTCCGGCTGCGACATGGTGCGGCCGGCGAGGTAGTGTGCTCGCCGACATGGACACTGCATCTCCGAATCCGTCGACTGAGCCCTCGAGCGCAGCGGGCAGCGCGGACCTGCACCGACCGGACCGAGGCGACCGCGATGTCGCGGACCGATCCGCGGAAGCCGGTACCGCGGAACAGGCGTGGCCGGGCGTGTCGGTGATCATGCCGGTGCGTGACGAGGAGCGGCACCTGGCCGACGCGGTGGCCGGGGTGCTGGCGCAGCGTTACCCGGGTGAGCTGGAAGTGATCCTCGCGGTCGGGCCGTCCGTGGACCGCACTGCCGAGGTCGCCGCGGAACTGGCCGGCGCGGACCCCAGGATCCGGCTGGTCGACAACCCGGCCGGAAAGACTCCAGCCGGGTTGAACGCCGGTCTGGATGCGGCACGCCACGGCATCGTCGTGCGGGTCGACGGGCACGGCATCCTCAGTCCGGGGTACATCCACCGGGCGGTGGAAGTCCTGCGCGAGACGGGTGCCGCCAACGTCGGCGGCATCATGCATGCCGAGGGCACCACGGACTTCGAGCGGGCGGTGGCGCGCGCCTACTGCTCAAAGCTGGGACTCGGCGGCGGGCGGTTCCATGTCGGCGGGCCTGCCGGCCCGGCGGACACCGTCTACCTGGGCGTCTTCCGCAAGGAGGTGCTCGACCGGCTCGGCGGCTTCGATGAGCATTTCGTCCGTGCCCAGGATTGGGAGCTCAATTACCGGATCCGAGGTGCCGGGGAGCGGGTGTGGTTCACTCCAGACCTGAAGGTGACCTATCGGCCGCGCCCGAATCTCAAAACGCTGGCCCGGCAGTTTCTGCGCACCGGACAGTGGCGCCGCGAGGTGGTCCGTACCTACCCGGAGACGGCTAGCCTGCGGTACCTCGCCGCTCCGGCTGTGGTCGTGGCGGTGGTCCTGGGCAGCGCGGCCGGTGTCGCCGCTGCGGCGGGCGCACCGGGCTGGTTGGCGCTGGGGTGGCTGGCGCCCGCTGGATACGGGGCCGGCGTCGTCCTCGGTGGGCTGGCGGTCGGGCGTGGTCTGCCGGCGCGCGCTCAGGCCTGGCTACCGACGGTGCTCGCCACGATCCACATGAGCTGGGGCGTGGGGTTCCTCACGGGCGCTCGCCGGCAGGGGCGCTCGACCTCGCGGTCTGGGCCGGGTTCCGGCCGTTGAGAGTCCGGGCGGCGCGAGGCACGTCGGCGGTGACGGCCGCAGTCGTCTACCCTTGATCCGATGCGCGATTCGGTGGCTCTGCGCTGTGCAGGAGATGGACGTAGTGGAAAGGCAAGTCTGAGATGAATGCCACTCGGCTCGATGAGGAGTTCACCTCGTCGGTGCACATCTATGAGCCGCACCGCAACGGGCTGCCTCGGCTGAGGCCGTACTTCAAGGCGCTCTGGCAGCGCAAGCCGTTCGCCACCGAGATGTCGCGCGCAAGCATCCGAGCCGACAACGTCAACACCTTCTTCGGTCAGATCTGGCAGGTCCTCAACCCGCTCTTCCTGGCGTGTGTCTACTTCCTGCTGGTGATGATCATCCGAGGACGGGGCAACTCGTTCGACGCGAACGTGGAACGGTTCGTCCATCTGTGTGCTGGGCTGTTCGTCTACCACATCTTCTTCGCCGGATGTGTGCGGCAAGGGGCGTCCAGCGTGGTAGGCGGCGGCAAACTGCTGCTGAACATGTCCTTCCCGCGGTTGTTGCTGCCGTTGGCCGAGGTGCGGACGGCCTTCGTCAAGTTCCTGCCCACGCTGGTCGTCTTCTTCGTCATCCTGTTGGGCTTCGGACGGCCGCTGCATTGGGAAGTGATCATCGCCCCGGCCTTCTTCCTCATGCTGGGGATGTTCGCCGCCGGCATGGCGATGATCTTCGCGACCATGCAGGTCTACTTCCGTGATATCGGAAGCTTCCTCCCGTACATGGTGCGGATCTGGCTCTACATGTCGCCGATCCTGTGGTATCCGGATGATCCGATCAATACGCTGAACGATGCTGGGATCCCGGAGTGGGTGCTGCACGCGAACCCGTTGTATTCCATGGTGGGTGGATGGAGCGAGCTGCTCGTCCAGGGCCACATCCCGGAGGCATCATGGTGGATCGCCGCCTCCAGCTGGTCCGTCGTTGCGCTCGTCACGGGGGCGTTGTTCTTCATGTCGAGGGAGCGCGAATTTGCCGTCCGTCTCTGAGGCCAAGACTGTGACCGACACCGACACCGATACCACCACCTCGGACCCGGCGGTCCGGGTCGAGAACCTTTCGGTGATGTACCGGACCACGTTCGAGAAGGTTCCGACGTTCAAGTCCGCGCTGCGCCGCGTCGGCCGGGGGAAACGTGAGGTGCACGAGGTCAAGGCGCTGACCGACGTCTCGTTCGAGGTCGATCACGGCACCAGCATCGGGATCATCGGCTCGAACGGCGCCGGCAAGTCCAGCCTGATGCGTGCGATCGCGGGTATCCTGCCGCCCAGCGAGGGGCGGATCGAAGTGCACGGCCGGGTCAGTACTCTGCTGGCACTGGGTGTCGGCTTCAACCGGAAGCTCTCCGGGCGAGAGAACGTCATCCTGGGCGGGCTGGCGGCGGGGATGACCCACGCCGAGCTGAACGAACGCTATGACGAGATCGCCGAGTTCGCGGAGCTCGGCGAGTTCATCGATATGCCGATGCGGACCTATTCGTCCGGCATGTACAGCCGCCTGGCGTTCTCCGTCGCCGTCCATCTCAACCCCGACATCCTGCTGATCGACGAGGCCCTGTCGACCGGGGACGCGAAGTTCAAGCAGAAGGCCGCCCGCAAGATGCGCGAGGTCGCCGACAACGCGGGCACGATGTTCCTGGTCAGTCACTCCATGCGGAGCATCAAGCGGTTGTGCTCGCAGTGCCTGTGGCTGCACAAGGGTCAGGTCATGATGCAGGGTGAGCCGGAAGAGGTCATCGCCGCATACAGCAAGTTCCTCGAGGTGGGCGAGGACGCGTTCACACTGGACGACATGTAGCGCGATGCCGGCTCGGATGCGGCTGCGCATGCGGTTGCCCGCGGCCTCGGGTTGTCAACCCGCGTGTGACCGAGCCAGCGACGATGTCAACGCTGTGACCTGGGGCTGTCTCAGAGTGTGACCAAAGTGTTCACAATCTGTGATGGTCTTGCGTATTGTCTCGCCCGTGCGCCAAGGTGAGATTGACTACGGCATCGAGATGAGCCCGGAGACCACACGCGTGTACCGTCCGAGGCGGGAATCGAGCAGTCGGTTGGACACTCCGCCGCCGGCGCCGTTGCCTCGGCAGAACGCACGTCGTACGGACGCAAGTGCGAGCGAGGTGAACCGCATGCGCGCTGAGATCGATGAGTTACACACACGTCTGGCGGCGTCGGAGGCCCGGCTGGCTCACGTGGAGGGCCGGCTGCAACGCATACTCGGCAGCCGCTCGTATCGGTTTGCCCGGCGGCTCGCGTCGGCGCGGCGCCGCGTCGCCCGGGTGGTGGGGGTCGGCAGCTCTTCGTGACGGCCCGGGTCGCGGCACCCGACGCGTCGGCGGCAAGATGCCGCGTGCAGCACCTCAAGCGGGTGTGTCGCCGCGACCGGCCAGGCGGAGGAACGGCCCCAACGAGTCCGGGTTGCGGAGTGCCTCGCGGCTGACCGCCTTCTCCGGTGCAGTGCCGGCGAGGATCCGTTTCACCGGGACTTCACACTTCTTGCCGTTGAGCGTGCGAGGGATATCGTCGACGACGACGAAGCGGTCCGGCACGTGCCGCGGCGACAGCTCCTCCCGTAGTGTCCGGCGGAGTTCCGCCGTCACCTCGTCGGCTTCCGCGGACGCGCCCAGCACCAGGAAACACAGCAGTTCGCCGTTGCCGTCGGCGGCATCTCCAGACGTATCGATCACGAGCGAGTCGAGCACGGCGGGATGCCCTTCGACCACGCGGTAGAACTCCGCGGTCCCCATCCGGACCCCGCCGCGGTTCAGGGTGGAGTCACTGCGGCCATGGATGATCGCGGAGCCGCGGTGCGTGATGGTGATCCAGTCCCCATGCCGCCACACACCCGGGTACTGCTCGAAGTACGCCTCGCGTAGCCGGGAGCCGTCGTCGTCGTTCCAGAACGAGACCGGCATCGAAGGCATCGGCTCGGTCAGGACGAGTTCGCCGACCTCGTCGACGACGGGCCGGCCGGACTCGTCGTAGGCGGCGACGGCTGCACCGAGCGACGGACGTGAGAGTTCGCCCAGCCACACCGGGACATCGGGAGCCGGCCCGACGAACCCCGTACACAGGTCGGTGCCGCCGGAGAAGCTGGCGATCTGGACATCCGTGCCGAGGTTGTCCGACAGCCAGCGGAATCCGTCCACGGAGAGCGGGGCACCGGTGGAACCGACGGTGCGCAGCGCTGACAACTCGTACCGGCCGAGCGTCAACCCGTCCTTCATGCAGGCCTGGACGAACGGTGCCGACGTCCCGAACACGGTGACCCGTTCCTCGGCGGCGTACTCCCACAGGCTGTGCATGCCCGGGTAGGCGGGGCTGCCGTCGTAGAGCATCACAGTGGCACCCACAAGCAGTCCGGAGATGACGAAGTTCCACATCATCCAGCCGGTGGTGGTGAACCAGAAGAAGCGGTCGTCCGGGCCGGCGTCGAAATGGAGCGCCATCGCCTTGAGGTGCTCCAGCGTGATGCCGCCGTGGCCGTGCACGATGCCCTTCGGCAGACCCGTCGTCCCGGAGGAGTACAGCACCCAGAGCGGGTGGTCGAACGGCACCGGCTCGTACTCCAGGTGGGCGCCGTCACCCAGAGCGAGAAATCGAGTCCAGCTGAGCCGCCGCAGGTCGGCTGCACCGGGGTCTCGCCCGGATCGCTCGGCGGGCCCGGTCACATCACGGCCGGTCACGTCCGGGCTGGGTACATCCGGGCTGGTCACGTCTGAGCCGGTCACGTCAGAGCTGGTCACGTCAGAGCTGGCCGCATGCGGGCCGGCCGTCTCCGGCTCCGCGTCCGTCAGGTATGACAGGACCACCGTCGCTCGCAGGGTCGGCAGCGCGTCTTCCAGTTGCGCCACCGTGCTGTCGATGCGGTGTTCCCGGCCGTTGTAGAGGTAGCCGTCGATGGTGACCAGCACGACCGGGTCGAGCTGGCGGAAGCGGTCGGCGATGGCACGGAACCCGAAATCCGGCGAGCAGGACGACCAGATCGCGCCTAGGCTCGCCGTGGCGAGGAAGGCGACGAGCGTCTCGGGAGAGTTCGGAACCAGGCCGACGACGCGGTCGCCGCGCCGCACACCGAGCCGGTGCAGTGCCGCCCGCGCGGCGGCCACCTGACGACGGAGCTCACCGTAGGTGAGCGTGCGTCGGCCGTCCTCCCGGCGGAAGACCACGGCCACGTCCGTGTCGGCCTTTCCGGTGCCTGGGCGGAGCGCATGCTCGGCGTAGTTGAGCGTGGCTTCCGGGAACCACCGGGTGCCCGGCATGGTCCGCCGGGGCAGTGTGTCCGTCGGCGGAGTGTGGAAGTCGACGTCGAAGTAGCGGGCCAGCGCGGCCCAGAAGGCGGCCGGTTCGGTGACCGACCATCGCCAGAGACTGTCGTAATCGTCCACGTCGACGACGTGTTCCGAGCGGAGCCATGCACGGAAGCGAGCGATCCGACTCGCCGCGATCTTCTCAGGGGTTGGCGTCCACACGACCTCGGGTTCGGCCATGTCCCAAATCTAGCGTCCGAGCAGCCCGGCGTGGACCCGTCCAGCCCCACATATGCCGTACGTGTGATGTGGCACCGGCACACCACACGCGTCTCCACCGGTGCTCAGCGGCGGGCGGCGGCGCGCTCCAGCGTCTCCACGAACAGACCGGCGTCCGCCTCCCAGCTGTAGTGCTCCGTCACGGCCTTGCGGCCGGCGGCGGCGAGCCGGTCCCGCTCGGCGCGGTCGCTGCTCAGTCTGAGCACGGCGGCCTCCACCGCGTCGACGTCGCCGAACGGCACCACGACCCCGCAGTCATGACCGGACACGAGCTCCGTCGAGGCCGGGTTCGGCGTGGTCACCACCGGCAGACCGTAGGCCATGTACTCCAGGATCTTGGTGGGCCGCGAGTGCGCATAGTTGGGTTGGTCGTGCAGCAGGCTCAGGCCGGCCAAGGCGCCCGGCAGCCGGCCCAGTGCCTGGTCGTTCGGGACGAAGCCGTGCCAGTGCACGTGCCCGGCGTCGTGCGCCTCGCGAACGTGGTCGGCGCAGTCGTCGTCGGCGTTGCCGATCAGGTGAACCTCGATCTCCGGCGCCAGCCGCCGCCCCAGTTCGAGCATTTCCCGTGCTCCGCGTGGCAGCGTGATCCGGCCGAGGTAGACGACGCGGTTGTCCACCGGCACGTCGAGTTCCTCCGGCTCGGCGGCGCTGTTCCGGATGACGGGATGGTCGCCGCGGAACCGGCGCGCGTATCCCTCCTCGGCGAGCAGCAGCGTCGTCCTGCGCTCCGCCCGGCGCTCCAGGTAGCGGATCAGCCCGGTGGCCAGCGGACGTGCCGGCCTGGGCAACCACGGCTTCATCCCGATCGCCGCGGCGGTGTCCTCGTGCACGTCCCAGACCAGGCCCGGGTGGTCCAAGCCGGACGCGGCGAGCAGGAGTTCGGGATCGTGCATGAGCACGACGTCGTAGTCCGCGGCGCGGCGGCGCAGCAGATTCCGCGCGGCGCGGAGCGCTCCGAGGCGGTTCAGCCCGTGCGCCCGCGGAACGTCGATGGAGCGGAAATCGCTCGGCAACGGCCGCGCGTATCCGCTGAACGGCGCCGCCAGGGTGACCGCGTGACCTGCGTCGCGGAGCGCGGCGATCTGCTTGTGCCGGATCCGGGTGTCCTCGGGATCGTGCACCACCGTCAGTACAAGGACGTCCACCCGGCAGACTCTATCTCGCTCCCGCCCCTCACCCCCGCACGCACCCACCTAAATGATCATGTGAAGTGGGTTTCCTCGTGCCGTACCAGGTCTGCAGACATGGTAGTGCTGGAGAAAACCCACTTCACATGATCATTTAGGCCGTGGCGGCGGTTGGGGTTGGGGTTGTGGGTCAGAGGTGTTCGACGGTGTCGGATGCCGGGGTGAAGCCGCGGGTGTCCAGGACGCGCAGCGCGTTCTTGGCGATCATCTCGCCGTCGTACTCCCGGTGGTTCTGCAGTACGACGACGACGTCGGCCGTGGCGAGCGCGGACTCGAGATCCGGCACCCGGTCCAACTCGGCGTCGTCGACCCGCCACCGCGGCACGTAGGGGTCGTGGAACGTGACCTCGGCACCCAGGGCGACGAGCCGTCGCGCGACCGGGACAGCCGGCGACTCTCGCTGGTCGGCGATGTCGCGCTTGTACGTGACGCCCAGCAGCAGCACCGTCGAGCCGTTGACCGCCTTGCGGTCCCGGTTCAGGATGTTCTGCACGCGCTGAGCGACGTACGTGGGCATCGTCGCGTTGATCTCCTGGGCCAGCTCCACGAAGCGGAATGGATAACCCAGGCGGGCCCGGACGTTGTGGCTGAGGTAATTCGGGTCGATCGGGATGCAGTGCCCGCCGACGCCGGGCCCCGGATAGAAGGGCTGGAATCCGAATGGTTTGCTCGACGCCAGCCGGATCACGTCCCACAGGTCGATGTCGAGCTCGTGACAGAACATCGCCATCTCGTTGACCAGCGCGATGTTGACATGGCGGTAGGTGTTCTCCAGCAGCTTCGCCGTCTCCGCCTCGCGCGTGCTCTTCGCCTCTACCACGGTGTCGACGAAACGACGGTAGAACGCGGCTGCCGCGGCGGTGCAGGCCTCCGTGTGCCCGCCGACCACCTTCGGCGTGTTCCGCATGCCGAACGTGGTGTTGCCCGGGTCGATGCGCTCCGGCGAGAAGGCCAGGTGGAAGTCGGTGCCGGCGGTGAGGCCGGTCTGCTCCAGCAGCGGCCGGACGACCTCGTCCGTGGTACCCGGATATGTGGTGGACTCCAGGATCACCAGCATGCCGGGGCGGAGCCGACCGGCGACGGCCTCGCTGGCGGAGATCACCGCGCGCAGGTCCGGGCCGCCTTCGTCGGAGAGCGGCGTGGGCACGCATACGACGATGGCCGCGGCGGAGGTGAGCTCGTCCGGGTCGGTCGTGGCGCGGAACCCGGCGGCGAGCATCTCGGCGATGTCGGCGTCGTCGAGATCGTCCACGTGCGATCGGCCGCTGTTCAACGCATCGACGACGGCGCCGTCGATGTCGAGGCCGAGCACGGTCAACCCCGACCGGGCCGCCTCCTGGGCGAGGGGTAGGCCGACGTAGCCGAGCCCGATCACCGCGAGATCCGCCACCATGTTGCTGCCTCCTTGGAGTCTGTGAGCGCGCGCAGCGCTCGCTCGGTGCCGCCACTATGCACGACGGTTCTGCGCCGGAGGCGACCAGTCTGCCGCACGGCGGTGCCGGCACCACCCTACGTCGGCTGTGCTGTACCGGCGTCAGCCTGGCGGCGGGCAGCGTATCGCGGCCACCCCTTTCAACGACGACGCTCAGCGTGGCAGCGTGTAGTGCTGGCCTGCGAGGAGCTCATCGGCGACCGTCGAATAGATCGGGCCCGTCTCACCCGCCCAGGGGAACGCGAACAGGGCCAGGACGGGGTCGGGGTCGACCCGGTGCACCACCCATGCTGCATCGTCGCCGTTACCGTCTCGGACGCAGGTGACGCTGGCCACCGAACGGTGTCCGATCAACCGGAGCGCTTGGTCGGCCAGCTCGGCCGGCTCGGGATAGGGACAGCCGGAGAAGCCGAAGGTGTCCGGACCCACCTCGGTGAGCGGTGAGCGCGCCAGCCAGACGGCCCTTCCCGCTGCCGGGATGTGGTCGCGATGCAGCTTCTTGCGCTCCAGGTTCTTGTCGGTGAGGACCGATGGCTTGACCGGGAGGTGGCGCAGGTACGGATGCTCCGCCCGGGCGGCCAGCTTCTCCTCGATCAGTGCGCCCAGGGTCTGCCGGCCATCCCCGGTGACACCGAACGGTGTGAGCAGTACGGACGCGCGCACTTGCCCGCCCACCACCAAGACGGTGCAGGCCAGGCCCCGTGGAACCTGCTCCAGGAACACCTCGCGCGTGGTGGACTGTAGCCGTCCCCACACCTCGGCGAGCCGCTCGGCGTCCCGCACGCGGAACCGCCGCCGGATGTGGGATTCGCGAAGCGCGGGTTGCACCTTCCACGGGCCCTGTCCGGTTGCGACGAAGGTCTGCGCGTCGGTGAGATTCTCCCGCGGGAACCGGGCCCACGGGAGAACCGGGAGTCCAGCCGCCGACGCCAGCGCGTACATCGCCGGCACGTTCTCGCCGAGCGCCGCGGCGAACATGGTCATCCCGCTCCGCTCCAGAACGATGTCGTGGCCGTCCCGGACGCCGTGGATCAGCCGTCCCTGAAAGCGGACCTCGTCCAGCCCGGCATCCTGCAGCGCCGGACCGAGATGATGCTGGTCGAGTCGGCGTGGCGTGCGTTCCCCGCCGTCCGTTCTGGGGGTGCCATCGGTTCCAGCGTGGTGGTCGGTTCCGGGCGTCCCGTGGGTTCCGGGCGTCCCGTCGGCGCCGGGGGTGCTGTCGGTTCCGGGCGTGCCTACCGTGGAAGCCGCGGCCGCGGGCGCGGCCAGCGGCATGCCGGCAAGCACCGGGGCGACGCCGCTGAGCGTGCTGCTGAGTGCGGTTCCGTCGGAACGTGTGTCGTCGGAGCGTGTGCCGCCCGGTCCACCGGCGGTAGGAGCGGTGAGATCCAGCCGGTGGGCACCCGCCGCGATGCTCTCCCTGGCCCGGAGGAAGTAGCCCTCGATGGTCTCGTCGCCGGTGTCGACCGGTTCTCCGTACAGCGGGAAGATGTGGATCGGCATCTCATTGTTGAGATTGATCTCGCACAGGATGCAACGCTGCTGGTCAGGCGGCGCGTCGAACCGCTCCAGCAGCACGTCGATCCCGGCGTGGTACGCGCTGGGGATACACGCCGCCGCGCGCTCGGCCAGCCGGAGGATCTCCGGATGCACCACGTCGATCAGCTCGTAACTGTCCCCTCCGGACGAGAGATTCGCCTTGTAATGCAGGAAGACGCGCCGGCCGTCCGCAGGCACGCTGTCCGGCGTCATGCCTCGCAGCGAAAGGTGATGCTCGGTGAACGAGTTGATGAGGATGGGACAGTGGCGCAGGTAGGCGTTGCTGGAGCGCAGCTCGTTCTTCTGATCGATCAGCTCGCGGATGGTGGAGGTGCCGTCGCCGATCACGTTGGCCGGGACTCGCAGCATGGCGGCCACCGCCTTGCCGGCTACGGTCATCACACGCAGGTCGATACCGGCGACCATCTCCTCCACCAGGATCCGGCGGGCGCGGGACAACGCGTCCTCGGCCGCCGCGCGCAACTCGTCGGCGTCCCGGATGTCGACCGTCACCCCCTTGCCGCCGCTGCCGACGATCGGCTTGACCACCACCGGGGGACCGATCTGCTCCATGGCCGCCAGCGCGTCCGCGTACGTGCCGACCACTGCGCCGCGGGCTACCGGCAGCCCGCGGTGGGCAAGGGCACGTTTGGTGAGCAGCTTGTCATTGGTCAGCTGTCGGTCGAGCGCCGTGAGAGGGGAACTCATGTTCTGGTAGAAACCTACGGCGAACCCGCCGTCGCTGATGATCTCGGTCTGCCGGTTGAGTCGCAACACGTCGAGCCCGCGACGTTCGGCCGCCTCGGCGATCATGGCGGCGTCCAGCGCCCGCTTCGCCACCTTGTGCTGGAGTTCATACGAGCGTGGCGGGAGGTGTTTCAGTTGGTTCAGCGCGGCATCGATCAGCGACTCGACGGGCGAGGAGAACGAAGCGGTGTCTGATGCCGGGTGCGCGTCCGGCGTCGCGGACGGGTCGGGCGTGTGCAGCATGTGTACCTGGTGGACTCGGAGGGAACGGCGTCGGCCTGTTTCTTGAATGTGACATTACATTGCCGGAATTGAGATCTGCATGCGGTAGGGGAGGATGGGAGGCATGCAGGCGGAGCGATCGAGACGCACGTTTGGAATGTGCGGACGAGTGGGGCCGGGTGACCGGTCCCGGGTGGATGCCATGTCAGATCAGCTGGGCGGCGTGCGTTCATTGCTGGACACACCCGACGGCGCATTACGCGCGGACGCGGGCGCGGTGCGGTGGTCCCGGCAGCAGGGCGCGGCGATCTCCTGGTCGCCGGTGCCGTTGCCGGAGACGGTCGGCGAGACCGCCGACGAAGCGGCGCTCCGGCACGACGCGTTTACCCTGGTCATCGACGACGGCTCCGGCCACCTGCACAGCGGTGTCTCAGGCGCGGTGCCGATCTACGTGGACGGGGCCGGACCGGCCACCGGCGCCGGCTCCGGCGCGGATACCGCGGTCCATTTCTGCTCCCGCGTGGAACCGCTTGCCCGGACCCGCGCCGGTGGGCTCCGGCCGGACTGGGACGCGTGGGCCCATATCCTCGCCGCCGGCGCCCCGCTGGAAGGACGGACGACGTTCGAAGGCATCCGCCGGCTGCAGCCGTGGAGCCGGGTGACGGCCGACCGTTCGGGTCGTGCCGAGCTCACCGCAGCAGGCTGGCCGTGGCTGGAGGGGCACGAGGTCGGTGCCGCCGGAGCGGGCGGTTCCGGGCTGGAAGCCGTCCGTGCGGCGCTGCTGGCGTCGGTGACCGAGCTCGGTGGCCGGGTCGCCTTGAACCCCCTGCTCAGCGGCGGTTGGGACTCACGCATACTGGCCACGCTCGCGGCGCGGGCGTCGGCGCGGCCGGTCACCGCGTGGACCACGTCCTCGGACACCGGAACCGTCATGGAGGAGTTGGTCGCCGCCAAGGTGGCCGCACAGCTCGGGGCGCGACACGAGCTGGTGCCGCCGCGATGGGACGGATTCGCCGATGACCTGGCGATGTTCGCCCGATCCGTGGACTACCAGACGTCCTTCCACGTCTGGCTGGTCCCGTTGGCCCGCGCGCTGGTGGGCACGTCCGGCGCGGTTCTGGACGGCCTCGGTGGGGGTCTCTTCGTCGGCGGGGCGTTTCCCGACGACGACACGGACCGCCCCGTCCTGGACAAGCGGTTCGACCTGCTGGCGCGGTACCTGAACGGGGCCGAGGCGGTGCTGGATCCGCGGGTGGTCGCGCAGCTCACCGAACGTACCCGAGCCAGTTTCGAGAGCGTGGCGAAGCCGTTGGTGGATCACCCGTTCGGCAGCACCTTCACGGCCTATCTCACCCGCACCCTGCCGGGGATCAGCCTCGCGCCGTACGGGTTGATGGCGTCCTCCGCGCCCGTGGCCACGCCGTTCCTGGACAACGACGTGGTACGGGCGGCCTTGGCGATCCCGCCGGCCGAGCATGCCGACGGACGGCTCTATCCGGAGCTGCTACGCGGTATCGACGCCGAACTGGCACAGTCGCCGACGGCGCTGGACCTCACGCCCCGCCCACGCCGTCACCCCCGGCGGGTGGCGTCGGTGGAGGCCGCCTCGCACGTCCGCGGCCTGCTCACCCGGGAGCCGGTCCGCCGGCTGCTGGCTCCGGGCCTGGCCGAGGCGGATCTCGACGTCTGGCAGGGCCTGTTGAACCAGACCCGGGCCCAGCACCTGATCCGCGGTCTGGCCACGCTCGCGCTCTGGCTGGAGGAGTACGACGACGTCTTGGGTGGCGTCGGCGTGGACGAGCTGCTGGAAGGGACGCGGTGAACATGCGGTACGAGCGAATCGGTGCGCTGCGACCGGGGCACGCGCTGCGGCCCGACCGGCCGGTCGTCGTGCCGGGCAAGAGCGCCGGCGGGCCGGAGCACCTGCAGGGCGACGTCGTCGACGTGCTGATCGAATGCGAGCGCGCCGGCGCCGCCACCGTGCTGCTGGCGAGTGACGTGGACGATCTTCAGACGCCGGTGGCGGCGGTATGCCGGTACGCCGCGGCCGCCCGGCCCGAGGTGGTCGAGGAGGCGGTGCGCCGCTTCGGTGCCGAGCGGGTCTACCCGGTCGAGTCCGTGGAGGCGGCCGATGCAGGTGACTGGCTCGGCCGATTGCCGCAGCCGGATCCGGGCACGTCCCGCTGGCGACGCGGTGTCCGGACCATTCTCGGCCGGATAGCGCCGAACCGGACATGATGTGGAAAGATTCGCTGTCGGACTTGAGGAAGCCCTGAATACCGACAGAAGGTTCGATGACGAGTAGAACGACGACGTTCGACGTTCTGATGGCCACCGACGGGCGTTTCCCCGGTGGGACCACGGCCAGCGTGGTGGAGGAGATCGAGGCGCAGTACCGCGCCGGTTACCGGACGGGCCTGTTGCACCTGCCGTCGCCCGTACTGGGGAGACCACGCCGGTTCGCGCCCAAGCTGCAGCGCATCCTGGAAGAGGGCAAAGCGGAGCTGGTACTGGGCGTGGACCGGGTAGAGGCCGGGTTGCTGCTCGCCCGGCATCCGACCGTCTTCATCGACCTGCCGCATGATCTGCCGCGGCTGGAGGTGGAGCACGTCGTCCTCGCGGTCAACCAGGTCGCCGCCGACGAACGCGGCGTGCTGCCGTATTACGACGTGGCGCACGTCCACCGCCAGATCGAACGGCTGGTGGGGCAGGAGGCGACCTGGGCGCCGATCGGTCCGCGGGTACGCCAGTCGCTGGAGCAACATGCGGGTTCGGTCCCGTTGCTCCCGTGGGACTGGGAGAACGTCATCGATGTGACCAGCTGGGAGGTGCGGCGCGACGGCTTCGTGGCCGACCGGCCGGTGATCGGCCGGCACAGCCGCGGGCATTGGAGCAAGTGGCCGGACACCAAGCGCGACCTGCTGGCCGCGTATCCGGCCGATCCGCGATACCGGGTGCGCATTCTCGGTGGGACGGACGCTCCGCGGGACATCCTGGACGAGATCCCGCCCAACTGGGTGGATCTACCGTTCAACTCGGTGCCGGCGCGAGAGTTCCTCGCCACCATCGACTTCTTCGTCTATTTCCACCACCCGGGCCTGATCGAGGCGTTCGGCCGGGTGGTGCTTGAGGCGTTGTCCGCCGGCGCGGTGGCCATCGGGCCGGACTACCTGAAGCCGCTGTTCGGCGAGGCATGCCTGTACGGAACCCCGGCGGACGTGCGGCGCTACGTGGACCAGCTGTACGGCGACTGGGACGCGTACGCGGAGCGTTCCCGGGCCGGGGTGGAGCTGGCGCGCAAGAGGTTCAGCTACGAGACGCACATCGAACGGATCGCCAAGCTCATCGGCGACCCGTCAGCCAGTGCCGATAGTGGTTCGGTCGGCCGGCGGCCGACCGCGGGCGCGGTGGGAGCGGACGGTCGGGCGGGACAGTCGCGACGGGCCTCGGACGGCGCCTCGGAAGCCGCCCCGATCCGAGCGACCGGTGCGCGCACCCTCGTGGTCGACCTGCGCCGGGACACCGGTGGCGCCGACCTGTTGCCCAGCGTGGTCCAGTCGGCCGGCGCGGCGGCGGCACCGTGCGTGGCCGTGGTCCCGGCCTGGCGCACCTCGGAGGTTCCGGAGCGGGTCACCACGGAGGATCGGCGTCGGGGCCGGAGCAGGAGCTCCCGGACGGCGGACACCGGTGCCGAGGTTCTGGTCGAGACGTTGCCGTGGGTGCTGGCGGAGACCTCCGCGGCGGAACGCCACCGGTACATCCGGTACCGGCTGGATGGTCTGCTCGCCGCGCACCGGCCGGAGCGGATCATCGTGCTCGATAGCGGTGGGCGCGATGCCCGCGTGGTGCCGGACGCGCTGGGCGACGCCGCGGCACGGGTGCTGTTGGTGCACCGGAGCACCCTGTCGCCGCCGGATCCTTCCGGCGGCCGTCCGTCGCGCGTGGTGCAGCCGGCACGCGCGGACGACCCGGAGGCGGAGCATCTGCTGCAGGCGCTGCAGGCGGGCGTGCCGGACGAATGGACGGTCTCCGAATTCGGTGCGCGTCCCCGCGGGAGAGGTCCGCGTCGAGGGCGGGCCGCACGGCTGCGGCGGAAGGCGCCGACCTGGGCCCGGATGTGGGCCCGGCGCACGATGAGTACCGTGCGCCGCGGCCGGGTGCGGCTGCTGGAGAAGGTCGCGCCGACGTCCGGACTGATGCTGTTCGAAGTGGACGAGGCCGAGCTGGGATTGCCGGTGCGTGCCCCGGTCACCCACCCCGCGCCGGACCGGTTGCCGATCGCGCTGCTGGTGGTGGTCGGAGCGGACGTGGACGCCAAGCAGACGCTGCGAGCGCTGACCGAGCGGGCGCAGATGACCACGGCGTTCCGGCCGGTGGTGCTGGCCCCGCCGTCGTGGGTCGACGAGGCGGCGGGCTACGGCGTCACGCTGGAGACGGTGATACCGGCGCCGAGCTGGCGATCGGCTTATGGTGGGGAGTGGAACGAGTACCTGCGTCGGCGGGTAGCCGAGACGTGCCGGGTCATTCAGCCGGACACCGTGGTCTTCACCGAGCACACCGTCCACCCGACGGGCGTGGCTGACCGGGCGGAGGCGGCCCCGGTCCAGGCAGTACTGGACGTCATGGAGACGGCTCAGACCCGACGCCGCGCGTGAGGCTGCCGCGCCGGTCCGACCGGCGTAGCACGGTACTCGCGGCAGAGATGAAAAGGAACACCGAATGGGTAGAGTTTCGACGACGGCGACCTGGGCCCGTGGCCGCGCACGTGTCGCCGCCCGGCGGGTGCAGAAGCTTCCGAAGCGGACCCGTCAGCGGTACCGGGCGGGCCGGCTGCGGATCACCGCCATCCGCAAGCTCATCAAGAAGGAGCGGGAGTGGGACGCGCCGCTGCGGATGCGGCGTCCTCGCTGGTGGCTGAAGGGCTTCTTGTCTCGCAGCGCGATCCTCTACGACCTGGACCACAACGAGCCGGCGCAGTACGTCTCCGATCTGCAGCGCGTCTACCGCACCAAGCGCATGGTGCACGAGCGGCTGCAGGACGTGATCAACAACAAGCTCACCACCCACCTGCTGCTCGGCACGATGGACATCCGCTCGGCCAAGCTGCTCGGGGTGTACTGGCGGCAGGCGGTGCACCGCTTCCCGGAGGAGGAGCGGGTACCGCTGCCGGAGTACCTCGAACGGATCGAGCCGGGCCGGCAGGTCTTCTTCAAGGTGCTCTCCGGCGCCGAGGGAAAGAACATCTTCGCGGTCAAGCGGCTCGACTCCGCCACCTGGGCGGTCAACGGCGAGCCGATGGACGCCGAGCGCACCGCCGATGTGTTCCTGGTCCAGAAACGTCCGCTCATCGTGGAGGAGGGCCTCGAACAGCACCCGAAGCAGAGCGCGCTCTACCCGGACACGGTCAACACCATCCGGGCGTTGACGATGATCGATGTCAACAACGGTCATCGGCCGTTCATCGCGATGGCCGTGCAGCGGATCGGGACGCGTCGCTCGGAGCCGGCCGACAACTGGAGCCGCGGCGGCCTCAGCGCCCGGGTCGACCTGGACACCGGACAGCTGGGCCGGGCCACCCGGTTGCCGGTACGGGACGAGGTGGAATGGTTCGACGCTCATCCGGACACCGGAGCCCCGATCGCCGGTGTCGAGGTGCCGTACTGGCCGCAGATCCGGGACCTGGTCCTGCACTCGGCCCGGGTGCTGTCGTTCATGGAGTACATCGGCTGGGACATCGTCGTGACCCCGGACGGACCGGTGGTGCTGGAGGCCAACATCAACACCGGTATGAATGTGCTGCAGGCCCATCAGCCGTTGTTCACCGATCCGCGGGCGCGTGCCTACTACGCCGAGCGCGGCGTCACCACAGAGCTGCCGTTCGACGAGCCGGCGGTCGCTATCGACGAGCCGATCTAACGCCCGGTCTCCCGGTCGTCCGCGCCAGGAGCCGGGATGACCGGACACTGGTGCCCCGGAAATCACTGCAAACGGTGCAAGCACGACATCACGTCCATGATCAGCGGGTCGATCGTGCGGTAACGTTGACGACCATGATGTCGCCGTTGCTCGGGGTGCTCGGAGGGATGGGCCCCGCCGCCACCGCGGACTTCCTCGCGAAGCTTGCCGCGCATACTCCTGCCGACCGTGATCAGGAGCACATCGCGACCATCGTGTACTCGGATCCGACCACACCGGACCGCTCGGACGCGATCCTGGCCGGCGGTGAAAGTCCGCTACCGGCGATGTTCCGCGGCGTCGCGTTTCTGGACGAGGCCGGTGCCGACCTGATCGCGATCCCGTGCAATACGGCACACGCCTGGTACGACGACCTGGCCGCGGCCACCATGGTGCCCGTCGTGCATATCGTGGATGCCGTCGGGGCGCAGGTGGAGCGGGACGCGCCAGGCGTCACCACGCTGGGGCTGATGGCGACCGACGGCACGGTGCGCTCCGGCATCTACGAGAAGGTGCTGTCCCAATCGGGGCGTCAGGTGATCGACCTGACCGACCTGGGGCCGGACAATCCGGTGATGGCCGGCATCCGGGCGGTCAAGGCCGGGGCCCTGGACGGCGCGCGGGACATCCTGACCAACGCGCTGCGCGAGTTGGTGGGACGCGGAGCGCAAGGCATCATCTACGGGTGCACCGACGTGTCGGCCGTGCTGGACATCCCGCCGGAAGGGAGCGATGTGCCGGCATGGGATGCCAACGACGCACTGGCGATCGCCTGTGTCAACCGGCTACGCGGGTGAGTGCGGGATCGTCCGTCCGGGCACAGACGCCCTGCTCGGTAGCGCACATATAGGGCGGCGCTGTGAACTAGTGGCGGCTTCGCTCTACAATCGCCGCTGGCGCCACGTGTGCGGCCGATGGCTCGCGTCGGCGGCGTCGCGGAGGAACACCACGAGAGGCAGGGCATGGACCACTCAGCGGGAGCGCTCACCGTCACGCGCGCGCACGGGATCGCTTACCGGACGCCCGGCGGCGGCAACGGCAAGTCGAAGCACTCGCCCCGAGGTAATTACCTGGTCAAGCTGGAGGCGACCACGCCGGACGGACGGCCGCTGACCGGAATCGGCGAGTGTCAGCCGCGTGGCGGCGAGACCGGAGACCGGGGCGCAGCATCGTGGGAGTTTCTCCTGGAGTGCCTCTCCGCTCTGGAACGCCGAGAGCTGTCCGCGGCCAACCGGGATGAGGCGCTGGCCGCTGTGCGCGCGCTGATGGACGAGCTCCACGACGCGGCGCTGGCCACGGTCCCGGAGCGCAGCGGGGCGTCGTCGTTGCGGAACACCATGCGCGGATGGGCGCGCCAGCTGGCCGGGAAATCCGGCCGGCGAGACCATCCACGGCCCTTCCGGGGCACCCTGTATGGGATCGAGACGGCTCTGCTCGACCTGGTCGCCAGCGGCTTGGACATCTCCGTGGCCGAACTGCTCGGCGTCCACACCGAGAAGGTCGCGGTGGCCGCTCCGCTGTCCGGCCGGTCGGGGACGGAGAACAACCTGGCGATCTTGCACGAGGCGGCGGAGGGTGACACCGGCAGCATCGACGAACCGCTCTGGATCGACGTGCGTGGCTCGCTCAGTCCGCCGGACGCCGCCGAGCTGGTCAGGACCGTCGTCCGCGACGTTTCGCTGCGAAAGCTTCCCCGTCAGGTGATCATCGAAGAGCCGGTGCGTCCGCGGCATCGGCACCACCTCACCGCTCTGCAGCGCAAGGCCGCTGCCGCCGCGGCCGAGTCGGGGCGTCCGGGGGTGGATGTCCGCATCATGGCCGGCGAATCGGTGTGGAGCCGGCAGGGCCTGGAACGGCTGATCGCCAAGGGCGGAGTGGGAGCGCTCAACATCCGTCCGGCTGCCGTCGGCGGTTTGCTGGCCAGCATCGAGCTGGCCCAGGCGGCGCTCACGGCGGACCCGGATGTCCGCATCCACCTCAGCCAGACCGAGGGTGCCAGTGATGTCGCCGCTGCGGCACTGAACAACCTCGCCGTGGCCTTGCCGCAGGTGCACACGGTGTTCACCGGCGATGACGAGCATCAGGTGACGGTGCCGGCGGGGCCGGGTCTGGGCGTCGGAATGCCGTACGCGTGGATGATCGATCGGATCAACGAGTACGTCACGGTGCCGGCGCAGCCGGAGGTCGCGGAGGCGGGACCGACCCCGAACGTGTACGACGAGGTGCCGTATCTGCAACCACTGGGTCCGAACGGGACCAAGGGACACCTGCTGGAACGTGAGGCACTGGCACTGGGGCTGAGCACGACGCGGTTCTCCAAGGGTGCGTTCGTCGCCACCGACAACGTGCATCCCCCCTTGATGTTCAAGTGGAGCCGGTCGCCGCTGTCCACGGCGGTGTCGCTGGCGCTGTGCACGCACAAGGAGGCCACCCGGATGCGGCTGCGCCGCTCCGGCGTCCCGGTGCCACGCGGACGGACCTTCGCCAACGGCGACTACGGGTCCGCGCGCGCGTTCGCCGAGCGCGTGGGTTATCCGGTTGTGGTGAAGCCCGCGATGGGCGTGCGCGGTATCGGTGTCGTCGCGAACATCCAGAACGAGCAGGAGCTCGACCTGGCGTTCCGGCAGCTGGAGGACAGCAAACTCGGCAACCAGGACTTCATCGTCGAGCAACACGTCACCGGGCGGGACTACCGGATCGTCGTCGTCGGCGACGAGGTGATCGCAGCCATCCTGCGCGAGCCCGCGTCGGTCGTCGGCGACGGTCAGCATTCCATCGCCGAGCTCATGGTCCGCAAGAACCTGGTCCGGCGGTTGAATCCGCACCTATGGGGGCGGCCGATCAAGTACGACGATGCCGCCAAGTACCAGCTGCAGCGGGTCGAGATGACCCTCGAGTCCGTGCCGGAGGCGGGGCAGCGTGTGCTGCTGTCGAACTCGTGCAGCCTCTCCCAGGGCGGCGACTCGATCGACGTGCTGGACGAGATGCATCCGTCCATCAAGGACGCCTGCGTGCGCGCGGTGAAGGCGGTTCCGGGCCTGGCGTTCTGCGGCGTCGACTTCTTGCTGGAAGACCACACCAAGCCGATCGACGAACAGCAGGCGGGCATCTGCGAGCTGAACGCGCACGCGGCGATCGGCAACTGTGAGTATCCGCTGTACGGCACGCCCCGCGAGGTGGCACGGACGTTCATCGACGAGTGCGTCGAACGGTTCCAGCTGGTGACGAACGCCGAGCGGGCGGAGACGCTGGCGCTCAAGCTGACCATCCGGGGCAAGGTGACCCGGGTCGGCTACCGGTTGTGGATGAAGCGCCGGGCGCGGTCGTTCGGTGTCAACGGCTGGGTCCGCAATGTCAACGACCGCACCGTCGAGGCGGTCCTGGTCGGGCCGACGGCACCGACCAGCGCGCTCGCCGCCGCCGCGGTGCTGGGTTCCAAGGATGCCCTGCCGACCTCGGTGACCACGGTGCATGTGGTCCCACCGCAGGTGGAGGATTTCTCGATTGTCGATCGCGCGCCGCAGGAGCTGGTCCATGTCGGTTGAATCTGCCCAGACGTCCGCCGGCTCCGGCACGGCCGCTCTCCCGCCCGAGGTCCGCGACGGGTACGAGGTGCACGCGGCGGCGCTCCGCCGCGGCCTCGACGTCGCGCTCTACCCGCGACAGGTGATGATGGCCGGAGGCGGGGAGAACGACGAGATGGCGTTCATCCATGGCGTGCCCGAGTCCTCCAGCCTCGGGTCCGTCACCTACGCCCAGGACAAGCGGATGCGCCGGGCGCTGCTCGAGCGGGCTGAGCTGCCGCTGCCGAAGGGCGCGACATTCTCGGTCGGCCGGGGCATCAAGGATGCGAAGAACTTCGTGGAACGGCTCGGGTACCCGGTGGTGGTCAAGCCGGCCATGGGTGACAACGCCATCGAGACCTTCCCGGGCATCCGGAACGAGGAGCAACTCGACGCGGCGATCGATTATCTGATGACGCCGCCGACGGAACGGGACACGTTCGTCCGAGCGGCGTACGCCCTGACTGAGCTGCGCGAGCCCGGTGAGGAGGACGGCCGCGTCGTCGTGCCTCCGGGCTATCGATTCCTGATCGAGGAACATGTGCACGGCGAGTACGTGCGTCTCCTCGTCGTCGACGGGTTGGTCCGTTCCGTCGTGCACTGCCCCGGACCACCGTCGGTGGCGGCCGCCGAACACGGCCGGGACATCCTCGGCGAGGTCCATCCGACGCTGCAGCAGCTGGCGATCGACGCTGTCCAGGCGATGCCCGGCCTCGGGGTGGCCGCCGTCGACATCGTGGTCGGCGACTATCAGCGTCCCGCGGCGGGGCAGGGCGTCTGGATCGTAGAGCTGTCCGAGCGGCCGGGGCTGGCCGTGCAGGCCGATGTCGCGGAGGAACTCAGCCAGTTCCTCGGTGACGTGATCCTGACCCACGGTGCGGCGGTCGGCGACCTGTCGCTCGAGGAGGCACGGGATGACGTGGCCGTCGAGTTCCACGCCGAAGCCATCCCGGATCTGGACGGTGCGGTCGCCGCGCTGGCCGACGCGGCCCGTGACTTCGGCATCACCGGCCATGTCGGCGTCACGGACCGGGTCGAGGGCGTCGCGGACGGGCTGCTGCAGGGCTCCGCGCGCCACATCGCCTGGCTGTCGGAGATGCTGCTGGACGGGCGGCTGAACGGCCACCGCGCCATGCTGGTCGAGGAGCGCCAGGTCGAGCCCGGCTCCTTCGACGGCCTCAGCGTGCGACCTGCCTGAAACCGGGGTGGGACACCGGTGCGGGCCGCCGCCCGCACCGGTCAGGTGTCACGGGAGGGCGGCGGCGACGTAATCGATGGTCATGCCGGCGACGTCGCGGGGTGTGCCTTCGTTCGGCGCGTGATGTCCGCGCATGCCCGGCGTCGTGTTGAGCTCGATGAAGTAGTGATTGCCCGGCGCGGCGGGGGCGGTGTAGTCGCCGATCATCAGGTCGGCGCCGCAGACGGCGATGTCCGGTATGCAGCGGGTGGCATTCTCCACGATCGTCCGGTAGCTGGGGTCCACGTCGTCGGTGCAATCGATGATCTCGGCCGCAGCGTGCCGGTTCGACAGCGAGCTGAGGAAGACCCGCTCGCCTCGGCCCGGTACGGAGTCGGCGGCCATGCTCCGGCGCCGGAGGAAGTCGAGTTCGTCGGTGCCCAGCCGCAGCCGAGTGTGCCGGTCGGCGCCGCGGCTGCGCAGGTCGGCGTTCTTCGCTTCGACCAGTTGCTCGATCGTGCTACGGCCGTCGCCGATGACGTTGGCCGGGATCGCGCGTCGCACCGCGACGACGTCGCCACCGATGTAGAGGAACCGGAGCACCTCGCCCGAGACGGCTTCCTCCACCAGCACGGTGTCGTACTCCTCGGCGACAGAGCCGAACGCGGCGTCGAAGTCTTTCCGGTTGTCGATGCCGAGGAAGATCTTCTTGCCCTTGTTTCCGTTCGCCGGCTTCACGCACATTCCGGCGTGGGCGTCGTTCACCATCGCCTCGAAGTAGAGCTGGGCACCACGCAGGTCCGAGGACGCGAACGACATGCCCCGCGGGACGCTGTAGCCGTGCTGCCGCAGTACGGCACCGGCGATGTCTTTCCGCTTGCAGATCCGGATGGCTCGCCCGTCGATACCGGTACCGGGCGTGCCGTCCGGCCGTGCCCCGACGATCGTCCCGTTGCGGACGAAGTAGGTCCGGTCCTTGACCGTGAACCGCAGCACCAGCCGTGGCCGTTCGGTTCCGCGCACGCTCTCGTGTACGCGCTGTACCTCATGCGGGAAGTCCCGGTCGACGACGGCCTGAGCCAGGAGCTTGGTGGTGCTTCCGGCTGAGAACACGCTGATGTCGCGCGGCAACGTCTCGACGCGCACGACGCGCGGGCTCGCGGACGTGCCGCTGCGCGCCGGTGCGTCGCGCCGAGTCGACCGGGGCACCGAGGAATCGAAGGCGGCGTCGGTCTCGTCCCACTTGGGGTCCGTGGTGAAGGAGTAGGCGATGTGGTAACCGCGCTCGTCGCGCGCGGCCTGAGCGCGCTGCTCGAACGAACCGTCCAGGTCGTGCTCGCACAGGCTCGTCCAGAGCGAGAGGAACTCGTCCTCGGTGACCGGTCGTGGCTGGAAGTCGGTCTTCGTGTTGTCGCTGGCGATGGGGTACAGACGCAACGCCACGTTCCACCCGTCGCCGGCCGCGTCGAGTCCGAGCCGCGCGACGAGCCCGTAGGGTGGCATCTCGTACGCGTCGAACCGTCCCGCCCAGTTGAAGACGAAGTTGCCCAGCGAGTAGACGGTGGCATGTCCGTCGGCGAACGAGCACTGCTGCAACGCGTGCGCGCCGTGCCCCAGCACCAGGTCGACACCGGCCTTGATGAGTTCGGCGTTGGCCTTCTGGCTGCGTTCCTTGACCCACTGGTAATTCCCGCCCCAGTGCGGGAAGGCGATGATCAGCGAATCGGGCTCGGCCTGGCGTAGAGCGCGGATATCGGCGCCCAGCGCGGAAACGGACAGCGGGTTGACGCCCGCCTTCCGTTCGTCGGCGTAGAACTGATACTCGTCGCGCAGTTTCCGCTGGATCTCGCAGGCGACGAAGATGTGTACCCGGCGTTCCGATCCGCCCATGTCGAGCCGGAGGGTCAATGGCGTGGCGGCGTCCGCCGCGGTTCGGCCGGCGCCGGCGACGGCGATACCGGCGGCTTCGAGGTGTTCCCGGGTCTCGATGAGCCGGCGCTCGCCGAAGTCCATCGTGTGATTGTTCGCCAGCCCGACGGCGCTCACCCCGAGCTCGGACAGACACCGCACCGCTCGCTCGGGGGCGTCCCATCCGAGAAACCTCTTGTTGCCTTCGAACGGACTGGTGGGGGAGGTCGCCAAGACGGTCTCGAGATTGAGGACGAGGCCGTCGTGGTCGGTGATGAGCGGTTGCAGCCCGCGGAAGAACGACATCGGGTCGCCCTCCAGGCGTTCGAGCAGCGGGCCGCCTTTGCCGTTGATGTGGACGTCACCGAGGCTGGTGTCGCCGCCGAAGACGAGGGTCTTGGTAGCGGAGGACGGTTCCGCGGTCGTGATCTGATCGGGGACCAGCACGCTCCGGCTTCCGGCCTCGCCACCCGCGGTGTCGAAGCTCGCTTCGATGTACGGCCTGACCTTCTCCAGGACCAGACCGGTACCGAGGCCCGGAGCGGTCTGATCCGCGATGACGTTGCCATCCGGGTCGGCGTACCGGGCGAGCGGGTCCGCGATGCGCTGTTCGACGTTGGTGGGCGGCACGGCGGTGAGATAATCGAGCCGCGGCAGCGCGCGAGCCAGGTTGTGCAGCGTCCACGCGGTGATGTCGCTGGTCCCCAACATGCCGCCGATGCAGACGTGAATGTCCGGGTCGGCCGCGACCGCGGCCTCCGCCAGATCCAGGCTCGGCAGGAGGCCACCGGCCTTGGGAGCCTTGATGTTCAGAGCCCGGCAGCCACCGCGATCGTTGACCGTGGCGAGGTCGGTGACGTCCCACATGCCCTCGTCCGGCATGATCCGCAGGTCGAGGCTGCCGTCCTGCGCGGCGGCCCGGCATGCCTCATCCGCATGGCGCTGCAGTGCCGGCAGCTCGGTGACGTCCGCCTTCGGCAGCATTCCCTCGACCACGATCGCGCGGGGCAGCCGCTGATCGGCCATCCGCTCCACCACACCGTCGAGAAACGTCCGGGACACGGGGACGTCGTACGCCTCGTTGATGTCGATCCAGATCGGCTTGTCGCGTCCCACCGACGTGTTGGCGTTGTACACGTTCTCCAGCAGCTGCCAGTTGTACTCGACGTCTCCGACGCCCTTCACCCGGGTCATCGGGAACCGCTGCTGCTTGACCACCTTGCGGTGCACGTCGTTGATGTCCGTGCTGGAGGAGATGGTCGAGACACTGATCGAGATCGTGTCCCGCTTCTTGCCCAGCAGCTCGGAGATCTGCAGGTCGAGGCCTTTCGCCGCCACGTCGAGAAGCGCGACCTCGATGCCGAGCAGTGTTCCGCGGAAGGCGCGATCGCGGTTGCTCTCGTCGGCGTATTCCCGGCTGAGCGTGTTCAGCTCCGCCATCAGCGCGCGGACGTCGGACGTGGCCGCATCGGGGTCCGCCAGCGAGATCGTGCGTCCGTGCACGTGCTGCACCGCGGCGATGAGAAATCCCCACGCGGCGCGTCCGTCCCGGCGGCCGTCGCCGGTGAGGACATGCCGGGGCTGGCACTCGCCGATGCCGGTATGGCGGCGCCCGGCCTGCTCAGCGGTGACGGCGACGAGGAAGTTCGTCGCCGAGCGAGTGAGTCCTCGCGCCGTGCCGTAGGGCCGTTTGAGTGGCATCCGATAGCGGTACGTCTGGATGCGGTCGAGGCGCAGCTCCGTCGCGACGCTCATGGGGTCGTCGATCCTCCCAGCCGGGGTGATGTTGCCGTCGCGGCGATGGCCGCGCACTCCGGTCAACGATACTGGCACAGACCGTCGGCAGGCATGCCCCGGCCACGGGCAGGTGCTGGCCCGATCGGACGACGCCCGCGGCGGCCGGTCGGTGATGTCAGCGGTGCACGTGTAGATCGACGATCGCGGCCGCCACGTCGCGCGCGCGGCCCTGTGCGGGCCTGTGGTACCGCACCAGATCCGGCCGGGTGTCGACCGTCACGACCGCGTGGTTGCCGGGCGCTGCGGGCGCGCTGATGTCGTGGGCGGCGATGACCACCTCGGCCACGTCCAGCCCGGGGAACGCCGCGACCGCACGGACCGCGGTCCGGGCGAAGCCGGCGTCGGCCCGGTCGGTCAGGTCGACGGCGCCGCGTGCCTCGTCGTCCCCGCTCACCGCGACACACTCGTCGCCCACCACCAGGAAACGGGTCCCGTCGCCGTCGGCTTCCTCCGGTGCTGTCTCGAGCCCAGCCTCGGCGAGCAGCCGTCGGGACAGGTGCGGCCTGGAGGCGGCCTTGAGGGCGGCCCGGCCGGTCCGATGGGAGAGCGTGCCGGAGAACGCGACACGTTCCCCGTCCCGGTCGGCGACGAGCAGGTCGGGGGTCAGCCGGGTGACGGCGAAGCCGCGGCGGACCAGCTCCGTCTCGAGCAGGTGGCTGACCGGACGTGCGGGCACGGCTGAACCGGCACCGGCTGTGGGGCCGGTGCCGTCGACGGGCGGCGCGGCCGGCTGAGGCCGCGGTGGGCGGTCGGCCGTCTGCGCCGTGGCCGGCTGAGCCGTGGCCGGCTGAGCCGTGACCGTCTGTACTGTGGCCGGCGCCGTGTGATCCCGCCGGGCGGTGTTGATATGCAGGTCGACGATGGCGGCGGCGACATCGCGCGGTTCTCCGTGCACCGGGAAGTGGTGGGAGCCGATGCCGGGCCGGTTGTTCATCTCGCAGACGATGTAGTTACCGTCGGTCGCAGGCTGGCTGAAGTCGTGCGCGATCAGGTCCACGCCGGCCACGTCGAGCCCTGGGAACGCCGCCGCTGCCCGGCCGGCGACGTCCAGGAACGACGGGTGAACGTCGTCGGTGATGTCGACGCTCTCCGCTCCAGTGGAGATGTTGCCCTTCAGGTCGAGCGCGACCCGAACCCCGGCGGCCGGGATCGCGGCGAGGTCGTAGCCCTGCTCGCGCAGGACGCCCATCCGGTGGTCGTCGACCTGGATCAGCCGCTTGTGCAGGTTCGGGTTCTGGGCGCGTTCGGCGTTCTTCTGCCGGATCAGCTCCTCGATGCTGTCTTGGCCGTTGCCGACCACGTACGGGGCGACGCGCTTGATGGCGGCGATGCAGCGCCCGCCGACCACAAGGAACCGTCCCTCCGTGCCGTCGACATGTTCCTCCACCAGAACCCCGCGCCGCGTGATGGCAGCGGCTTCGCGCCAGGCTTGCCCGAACTCCGAGGCGGCACTGCCGTGCACACCGACCGTCACCCCGCGGCCCATGTTGCCGTCGACCGGCTTGACGACCACTCTGCCGAGTTCTCGTGCGAGCCGGGCCGCGTCGGCCTGCCCGTGCTCCGGGTCGAACACCGCGCCACGGGCGATGGCGAGGCCGGCGTCGGCGACCAGCCGGCGGGTGACGTCCTTTCGCCGGGCGGCGCGGACCCCGGCGGCCCCGGTCAGGTGGGAATCGGTGGCGATGTAGCCGAATCGGGTGCCGTTGCCGTCGTCGGACACGATGTAGTTGCGGGTGAGCCAGGTGACCGCATGGCCGCGTCGCTGGAGTTCCCGGGCGATCAGCTGGGTGCTGACGTCGCGCCGCCGGTCGAGCCCGGCGCCGTCGCCGAAAGCCGCGCCGGCGTCGTCCCGGTCGGTGGCACCTGGCCGGTGCCGGCCCTCGGTGCGTCGCCGATTGATCGGGACGGTACCGGAGCGGTGACCGTCTTCGCGTCCGTCCGCGGGCTCGATGCGGACCTCCAGGTACCGGCCACGGTCGTCCTCGGCTGCCCGGAATTCGCGGCGGAAGTCGTCCGGTGCGTTCGTGCGGTCCGCCAGCAGCGTGTGTACCTCGGTGAACTCCGCTGCCGTGACGGGACGCGACTGGTATCCGGTGCGCCGGTTGTCGGTGACGATGGGGTACAGCCGTAGCGTGCGCTCGCCGTGGCTGAGCGTGAGCCGGGCCACCAGGCTGTACGGCGGCGCGCCGAGTTTGCCGTACCGGCCCCGGCTGTTGAAGACGAAGTTGCCGATGCCGTGTACCACCCACGTCCCGGACACCTTCTCGATCTCCTGCAGCATGTGACTGCCGTGGCCGAGCACGAGGTCCGCTCCGGCCTCCACCAGCTGAGCGGCGGTGCGCGCCTGGCGGTCGGAGCGCCATTGGTAGTCGCGCCGCCAGTGCGGGCAGACGACGACGAACTCGTCCGGGCGGCGTTGCTTGACCCGTTGGATCCGGGCGGCCAGCGACGACACCACGAGTTGCGCCGAGCCTGGTTGTTCTGGGGTTGCGTACGCCTTCAGCTCGTCTCGGAACTGCCGTCCACCGTGGAAGACGCTGTAGACACGTAACCGTTGTCGTTCGACCGGCGAGCCGTCCGCGCCGGTGAGCCGGACCCGGGCGCGGAACGGCGCGCCGGCTTCCTGCGCGTCCCGGCCGGCGCCGATGGCCACGATGCCGTGGTCGTCCAGCGCCCGCAGCGTGTCGAGGAGGCCCTGCTCGCCGTAGTCGGCCGTGTGGTTGTTGGCGAGCGACACCACCCCGATGTTCTGACTGAGCAGTGTCTGCGGGCCTCGGATCGGATCCGAGCGGTGCAACCAGGGACGGATACCTTCGAAGGGCGAATGCGTCAACCGTGTCAGCGGGGTCTCGAGGTTGGCCACGACGACGTCGGCCCCGGCGAGCAGCGGCGCCACCCGCTCGAAGCTGTAGGCGTACCCGTGTTCCTTCAACACGTTCCCGCGACCGCGGCGTTCCTCCTCTTCCTGGTAGTTCTCGCCGAATCCGGTGTCGCCGGCGAACACGACGTCGAATCGGGACCGGGGCTGCTCGACCCGCCAGTCTTTGGTCGGCTTCGATGTGATCGGGGCGGCGTCGACGTTCGGCCGCGCCTGAGGTGCGGTGCCCTTCCCGGTGATGGCGAGCCGGCGGCGCAGCCGGGCCAGCGTCCGGCGCGCCAGACGGTTCTGGAGCAGCTTCCGGGAGAATCCGGTGCGCGAACGTCGCACGATGCGGAAGCCGGTGCCCTCGAAGGCAGGGACGTGTGTGGTCGTCACCGACGTGGGTCCGGACTTGCGGGGCCCCAGGATGGCGAGGTACACGAGAGCGGCTACCGCATCCGCCGGCCCGTCGAGGTGAACGGTGACCTCCTTGCGGGCGGTGTTCTGGATCTGCCCGGCCACGCCGAACCGGACGGCCCGGCGCCGGAACCAGCGCCGGAAGCTGACCTTGGTGACCTTTCCCTTGACGACGACCTGCACCGACAGCCGGTCGGACCGCACTGCCGGGAGGGTGATGCCATGCTCGCGGGCACATTCTTCGAAGAACAGTTTGGCCACCGGGGTGGGCGTTCCCCACATCGGATACTGAGCGCTTCCGATGGCCGCGTGCGCGTTGAGTTCGATCACCGTGGCGGATTGCTGGTCGATGGGCTTGCGGTGGTCTTCGAGAAGCATGTCCAGGCCGCAGAACCCCAGCCCGGGGATGGCGCGGACGGCGCGGAGCGCGACCTCGCGGATCGACGGATGCAGTTCGTGGACGACCTCGAAGCTGTCACCGCCCTGAGAGAGATTCGCCGAGTTCGCCAGGACGACCTTCTGGCCTGCGGCCGGGACCGAACCCAGGCTGAGGTTCGCTTGGGCGAGCTGATAGCGCATGGCATCGGAGAACTGGATGCGCCGGGAGCGCAGATGTGGGTTGAGCGCACGGACCCGGTTCTTGTATTCGACCAGGTCGGCGATGGTGTGCGCGCCATCGCCGACCACGGCCGCGGGCTCCCGCAGAACGGCGGCGACCACGTCGTCGCCGATCACCACGATGCGGTAGTCGGAGCCGCGCACATACTGCTCGATGACGAAGTCGTCGTTGCCGAGCTGGCTCCGGGTGTAGAGCTCGAGTGCGGCCTGGAGCTCGTCACGGCTGCGGATGTTGGTGACGACACCGATGCCGCGCAGTCCGGCCACCGGCTTACACACCACCGGGTAGCCGATCCGGTCGGCGTAGTCGAGTGCCTTCTCGACGTCGTCGATGGAGAAGACGCCTCCGCGTGGCACCGGAACGTCGAGCTTGGCGAGTAGCCGACGCGTGGCTTCCTTGTAGCTGCAGATGGAGAGCGAGACGCCGCTCGCGATCGGCGAACGGCCCCATTTGAAGTTGAGCTGATGGCCCTGGTCGTCGCTGACCAGGAAGGTGCCATTGGGGAACCGGAGACTGTCCAGCCCATACCGCAGTGCCTCACGCTCCAGCAGATGTCCCTTGGTGCCGTCCTTGGGAAGCAATCCGATGACGTCGACATCCTCGAAGGTGTTCGCCGCCTTTCCGTCCATCGACGGCGGTGCCGGGGCGGGCACACAGATGTACCGGTTCACGCGCGCGATGTGCTGCTCGTAGAAGTCTGCGAGGTCACCGGTGAACCAGCCGCCTGCGCCGGAGCGGCCATGCGTCTCGCCGGATGCCGCGCGCAGCATCCCGGTGAGGGCGGTCTGGACGGCCTCGGCGCCGAGCAGGCGAGCCACGCGTCGTTCGGGTTGAATCGCTCCCGGGCGGCGCCGGGCCAGATTGAGGAGGTAGCGGGCGGACCTACGCGCCCGCGTACGCAGCGCACGCCGGGGAAGCCTGGCGGCGACCCGCTCCGCTTCCGCCTCCGCCTTCACCACGGCGTTCAGATCGGCCAGCACCGGCCGCATGAGGTGCCCCACGGTGTCGGCGTCGTCGAGCGACAGCATGCCACCGACGAGCCGTTCCGCGAGTGATTCCGTCACCGCCCAGGCGTTGGCGGTGAAGTGGCCGTCGTCGCGTGGCGATTGCCATTCGACCCGGCCGAAGACGGAGACCGGTGCACCGTCACCGATCGTGCCCTGCACGTGGGCGACCACCTCGGCGGGTGCGGTCGTCTCGTCGTCCGCCCGCAGACGCATGATTCGTATGCCGGTGACGAGAAGCGCGGCTGCTGACGCGGACCGTGTCGGTTGATCACTGCCGGCGGCGAGTTTTCCGGTTTCCATGTGTCATGCACCCACTCGACATTCGATGCACGAGGCGCGGTCGTCGGACGCGGCGCCGCTCATCATCGCCTCATGAAGTGCCGCGATTGCGGCCGGGGTTCCCGAGCATTCGCCATCGAGAATTCCCTCCAAACGATTCACGACGGCCGCATCGCCGTCGACGCCATAGGCATGTGCGACCGCGCGGTATCCGTGTGCTGACGCCTCGGGATTCTGAAGCCCTTCGATACGAAAGGTCGCGGAGATCGACTCGTTCGGATCTGCGAGGGTCACATTCGCACAGGCGGCTTGATATTCGAGCAAGTAGTCGCCGATCCGGTCACCGTGGGCGGGAGAGACCGTCGCGAAGCTGTCGGCCCGCGGCCGTTCCGCCACCTCGACGATGTGGGCCGATTGTTCGTCAGCGGGTTTGCGGTGATCGTCGACGATGAGATCGACCGTTCCCGCGGCGAGACCGGGAATGCACCTGACCGCGCGGACCGCGAGCCGGCGCAGCGACGGATCGATGGATCCGGTCACGTCGTCCACACCGGTCGCGGTGGACCGCACCAGCGTGATAGAGATCGGGGCGGCGTCGCCGCAGGTGAAAACCCGGAGATACTCGCCCGTCAGTTGTTTTTCGACCAGGAAACGCGTTCGTGGCGGCGCGACCTGGTTGCCGTCCTCGTCGATGTCGAAGCCGAGCCGGGTAGCGGCGTACCCGGCGAGCTCCGGATTCCGGCCGGGGGCGCGGTCCTCCGGCCTGCGGATCCGCAAGGTACGGAACGCCTCCCGCAGTGCTTCGCCGGTGGAGATCCCGGCGATCATGGTGGCCGGGTTCTCTCCCATCGCGTCCTTCGCCACGACCGGCCAGCCCAGCGCCGCCGCCCACCGGATGGCGCTGTCGACGCTGCCGTAGGTGAAGGTGGCGCCTTTGGGCACGGGTAACCCGTTGCGTTCCAGCAGAGCCCGCCGGAGCCTGCGGTCTTGGGCGTGCGTGACCGCGGACACCGTGGACGCCTCGGGCACACCGTGGGTGAAGGAGACCGCCGCGGGTACGGCGGCGCCGGGTCCGGCCAGCAGGACCTGCCGCGGCAGCGCCAGCACGGTCAGTCCGCGCGCGAGTGCCGCGCGATGTACCTGGTAGCTGTCGTAGCTGAATCGCGGCACCGATGGTGGAACTTCCCCCCACGCCATTCGCTACCGCCCGGTTGCCGAAGGCCTGCGGAAAGGACTCCCCCGGCCCAGTGAGCGTGATGCCATTGTCATCATGTTTCCCCTCTACGTCCCCATCGACGTTGGTCGCGCACTATACCGGTGACAGCGCGGTCTGGCCATGGAACTACGCAATTGCGCACAACCGCGGTGGCGCATTCTCATTCAGCTAGACGCGTGGACCGCGGAAGAGGTTGCATATCGACTCGATTGCGGCGGGTTTATCGACGCTGACTCGGCGACGCGCGGTTCGCGGACTCATCCGCGAAATCCGTGTGAGTGCAATTACTGTGCCAACGACAATCTGAGAGGATTCGCGTTCTGCCCTGACAAATCCGGTCCGGCCCGATCCGGAAGGGCCGTCCGCACCGTCTGGTGCATGATGGTCACGGCGGTGCAGACGCCGCATGTGAGGCGAGTCGATCCACTAGGCTGGCCTGGCGCGTCATGAGCTGGGGCGCGATGCGACCGTGGACGGGATGGGACGGGGATGTGGCTCACTGAAGTCCTGGTCACTGAGGTCCCGGGCGTGGGTGACCCGGGTCCTCGTTCGACCAAGCCGCGCCGGCTCGGCATCGTCGCGCGCCTCAGCGGAACGGACGCCGGACGACCGTACGTGGGGGGAGCCGTGGCGGCGCTGCCGCCCGGGGTGCAGTCGCCCTGGAACGTGCCGGCCATGGGGGAGTCTCTGGACGGCGCCGTCCAGAGACTGGTGGGGGCCAGGTTCCCGGACGAGTCCGATGGCGCGCGCGATGTGGTGGAGCAGGTCGCGGCGCGGTTCGCGGAGGCGGTCCGCGCTCACACCGGGCCGGAATCATGCCATGCCGCGCTGGAGCGCATGGACCGCGTCCTGAGGGCCGCGACACTCGATCTGCTGGCGCGGGCGGGGCGCATCGGCGTCACCGCGGCGATGGATGCGCGGGCGGGCCTCAACCCGGACGGCGCCGACGCCGCGGCGAGCCCGTCGGCTCCGCCGTACGTGTTCGATCCCCCCGACGGAGCCCGGATCGAACTGGCCCGGGACGAGACGGATGACATCGACCGTGGGTGGGAGCCCGAACCGGTGTCCGCACCGTTGGGCCCGCCGCTGAGCCTTCCGCGACTGGTCTGCTGGATGGGGCGGACCGCGTGGGCGCGGTCGGCTCCTCACCCGGACCCGTGGAACTCGACGACGGACGCGGATCGGCAGGAGTACGGTGCGCTGGGCCTGGAGCCTCTGGGGAAGAACTCACTCGACAGCTATCTGCTGGAGCGCGAGGCACACCGGCTGGGGCTGCGGACCGTGCGTTTCCATGGCGTCGACGTCCATGCCGAAGACGCCGCGGGTCGTGCCATCGGCTTTCACTGCACGACCGGCCCGTCGACCAGCCGGCACGCCACCAAGATCTGCGGTGACAAGCAGGTCACCCGCCGGCTGCTGGCACGGGCCGGGGTTGCGGTGCCGGAGGGGCGGCTGCTGGCGGTGGACGACATCCGCGGGGCGCACGCGTTCGCGGGTTCGGTGGGATGGCCGGTGGTGGTCAAGCCGGCCGACGGCAAGGGCGGGCAAGGCGTCACCGCCGGCATCAGCGGCGAGCCGGCGCTGGAGCGTGCACTCGGCCGGCTCGCCGACGCAGGCCACGCACGGGCCATCGTCGAGCGGCATATTCCGGGCGCAGACTACCGGTTCCTGGTGGTCGGCGACCGCGTCGTCTCGGTGGTGCACCGCAGGCCGGCCCGCGTGACCGGCGACGGCCGGTCGACCGTGGCGGAACTGGTGCTGGCGAAGAATCTGTTCCGGCTGCGTAACCCGCATCTGCGCAGCAGGTTGATCCGGCTGGACCGGCATGCCCTGGCACTCCTGGACGAGCAGGGTTTGTCTCCCGACTCGGTGCCGCCGGCCGGGCGGGAGGTCCCGCTGACCACCGCGGCCAACCTGACCAGGGGCGGCGACAGCGCCGAGGTGCTCGCGGAGACGGACCCGTCGCTGCTGGACCTGGCGGTCAGGGCGGTGCGCGCGGTCCCCGGGCTGGACCATGCCGGCGTGGACGTGCTGGTGGGAGACCACCGGTTGTCCCTGCAGCGGCAGCCGGCCGCGGTCTGTGAACTCAACTCGCTACCGGGGACGACGTCGCACCATTTTCCCGTGTTCGGCCCGTCCCGGAACGTCTCCGCGGCTCTGGTGGAGCACTATGCCGAGCGGTACGGACTGCGTACCGAGCGGCAGCCGTCGACCGTCTCGGCGGAGATCACCGTCACCGGGGAGCTCGCACGAGATGACTACCGGCGGTGGTGGCTCGAGCTGATGACCGAGCTCGGCCTGACCGGACGAGTCTCCGACGGTTCCGGCGATGATCGCGATCGTCCGATGCAGGCGCGGGTGCATGGCCCCCTCGAACTGGTGTCCGCGCTGTCGATGCGGGCGATCTTCGGGCCGCCGTCATCCCGGCCGGAGCTGGTGGAGACGCGACCCCGGTGACGCCTGACGCCGTGCGAACCTGCGTCGAGCCGGATGCGCGTCCTCGAACGGCGCTCAGGCTGCCGGAGCACAGCTGGAGAGGATCATCCGGTTGGCCTCGTCCAGGCCTTCCGGGCCGACGACCACGGTCGCGGAACTCCGGTACGTGGTGATGATCCGGCCCAGCCGCTGCTGCGCGTACTCGGTCCAGCTCTGATACTCGTCCGCCCAGTGGTCCCGGGAGATGAGCAGCTCGCTCGGATAGGCATATCGCCGCACCGCCGACAGCTGCGGCCGGTCCAGCACCAGCACCGGCCGGAAACCGGCGGTGAGCAGCTGTAGCCGTGCGATCTCATCCACGATCGGACCGATCCGCTCCGCCGGCACATCGAGCATCAGCACGACGACGACGGGTAACCGCTCGGTCCCGACACCCCCCAGGACGTTGCCCGGCGCCACGTCGAGCGGGGCGGTCTGCGCCGCGTCCACATCGAAGACCCGTTTGACCAGAGACCGGGCGCTCGAACTCTGCCGGATGCGGGGCAGCAGTGCTCGACGCGCGTAACGGTATCCGGGGAGCCGCCGCACGTACCGGCCGGCTTTGCGGACTCTGGGGTTGCTCGCCACGTGGACCACCTTAGTGACAGCCTGCTCAGCGGATCAGGTCAGTGATGCGCATCGCCGCATCGGCGGCGCCGTTGCCCGGATCGAACTGCGCCACCTGGGACACCATCTCGGTGCCACGGGCGAGAAGGTCGGCCAGCAATGGCTCGGCCGACTCCACGGTGACCGTCGTGACCTGATGGGCCAGGCCCTTCTCGGCGGCGAATCCGGCGCGGGCCCGCTGGTCGTCGAGGGCGGTCTGAAGATTGGGTACGAACAGCGTCGGCACGCCGAACCGCAACAACTCGTGGAAGGAGTTGTACCCGGACGCACTCACCGCGACGTCGAAGGCCCGGTAGTAGCGGGACAGCGGGTAGGCGCGCACCACATGGACGCCGGAGTGCACGCCGCCGCCCGCGGCGATCTCGGGTTTGGTGATGCAGACCTGGACGCCGAGGTTGCGCAGCGCGGCGATCGAGGCGCCCACGTCGTCGCTGGTGTCGTTGATGTTGCCGGCACCGAGTGAGACCAGGGCGAGCGGTGCGTCCGGCTCGACGCCGAGCGCGGCGCGGGCCTTGTCCCGAACATCGAGCTCGTCGGTGTCCAGCAGCGTGATCGGGCCGACACGCTCCGCCGCCGCCTTGCCGGTGACGCCCCGGTCCGCCGGAGAGGCCAGATCCCCGGGCTCGAGCACCAGGTCGAACCAGGCTGCCTTCTCCAACCGGTCCGCGCCCTGGCCTGGCTTCCACATTCCACGCCGCGACCACACCCAGCGCACCTCGGGGAAGGTCTCCTGTACTGCGGGGATTCCTTCGTACGGCCAGGTTCCGTCGAAGACGACGACGGCAGGCCGGATCCGATCCATCACCTGTGCCATGCATTCGGCGAAATACGCGTGCCAACGGCCCGGAGCCAGCCCGGTGGCCGTCATCGACGGCAGGTACTCGCACGGGTAGCCGAAGGTGCTCACCACCGGTGCCGCCTGGGACAGCGAGACGAAGTACGGGGCGACGTCCGCTCCGGTGCGCAGCGCGTAGGCCAGCAGCCGGGTCAGGTGGCCCATGCCGGAGCCGTTGCTGGAGACGAACAGGACGGACGCCTGCGCCGTCTCGGCGGGCGGCACGGGCGGGCGGGCCGCCGGGTGGTCGCCGCGGTCCTGGCCTGTGCCGTCCTGGCCTGCGCCGCTCGACGTCTCCGGTACCGGCGATGACGACGTCTGCACCGGGGATGATGCCGGAGCCGGAGCCGGAGCCGGCGACGCTGCCGGAGGGCCGGAGGGTGCACCGATCAGGTCCGTCAGCCGCGCGACGTGTGCCTCGTATCCGAACCGGCCCCGCACCACCTCGGTGGCGCGGGCGACCTGTGCGTCGTAGGCCGCCTGATCCGCGTACAGCCGGTCGATGACGCGCCGGACGTCTTTCGGCTCCGCATAGACCGCCGCCTCGCCGAAGAGGGGCTTGAACACCGTGGGTAGCACGGCCGGGACCCCGCTGGCGATCGCCTCCAGGATGGTCCGTCCGAACGCCTCCACCCAGCGTGGGTCATGGAAGTACACGAAGAAGTCGAGGCCGCCGAGGAACTCCTTGGGTGACATGGCGCCGAACTCGTACACCTCCCACGAATCCGGCAGCGTGCCCAGCAACGCCTCGGCCGGCTCCGCACCGCCGAGGACGCGGATCGTCCACGAGCCGTCGACCGGGTAGACCGCTCGGAGCGTCTCGGCGTCCCGCGGCCACTTCTGCGCCGACGACCGGCTGTGCCGGCCCACAATCGGGCGGGCTCCGCGAGGACCGCGCCGTTCGTGACGCCAGGCGTCCACGTCGATGATGTTGACCCAATCGGAGTCCAGCAACGACGCCGGCGGGACCCGGCCGGTGATCGACTCCCGCACCTGCGGACCGATCGGCGCCCATAACGGCTCGTGGCCGAAACGCTCCCGTGCAATTCGGTGCACGTGCTCCGGGCGGTAGTGCTCGTGCCCGTCGATGTCGTGCGGCGCGGCATTGGCGACGATGACGACGTGGTCCGCCTGGACCGGGGGCAGCTGACCGGCGGCCTTCTCCAGCACGGCTGGGTGCCGGACTACGGCCACCCGGGCGCGGACGTGCTCGGGGCGTAACAGGAGCTCCGCATGGCCCTGTTCGACCTCCGCCCTGATCTGGGCGTTGACCGGTGAGACCTTGGCCACGAGCGGTCCGTTGAGGTGCAGGAGAGCGGTGCTGAAACCGGCCGCGTGCTGTGCTTTGACCTCTTCGGCGATGCTGTGCGCGGTTCCGCCCGCGAAGCGCAGGTCGGACACGTCGAGCACATCCACGGCTCGGGCATCGGTTTCAGACACGGGAGACGATAATGCCATGTCATAAACTCCAGCGCCCCATCCGGACCGCACACTGCGGCCGGACGACGCTGGGCGGACGATCTCAGTCAGGGCCGGCGTCCTCACTCTTGGCGCCGGCGTCCTCGCTCTCGGCGCCGGCCGGTGCGACAACCGTCACACGCTCGGCGGCGATGCGCGAGTCGCGGGTTCCGTCGGCCTCGTTGCGGACGAGTACCGCCGAGCCCCCGACGACCATCGGTACCAGCAACGCATCGAGCAACGCGGTGCGCAGATCTGCCGTGCTGACCAGCAACCGCGCCCCGGGGTCGGCGCCGAGCCGGTCTCCGCGTTCGCGCGCCTGATCCACCAGGCCGCTGAGGGTGTGACTGATTCCGCGGTGTTCCAGGGCTGGTTCGGTGGCTGCGGGCGGTACGTAGCCGGCCAGCCGGTCCGGATGCCCGGGAACCTCGACCGCGTAGTCGAGCACGCCGATCGGCAGCGGATCGGCGAACCGGCCGCCGAGCGGACGCAACGAGAGCGCGACCACCTCCTCCGCCTCGGTGGTCGCCGCCTGGTCCAGCGTGTCGGGGCCCACCACGAGCACGTCGGCTCCATCCGCGCTGTCCACGACGCAGGCGCCGAGCGCCCAGCAGGCGGCCGCCCACACCAACGCCTGCCAATGCGGTGGCAGCAGGACGGCGATCCGGGCGCCGGAGTCGGTGGCCAGGTCGTCGCGGAGCAGGCCCGCCGTCTTGGCGACCCAGTTGTCGAAGGTCGCCACGGACAGCTCGACCCGCTCGCCGGTCGCGTCGTCGTAGAAGGTCACCAGCGGGCGCGCGCTGTCGCGCTGCAGTTCGGCGCGGAGCAGATCGTACGGTGTCGTCGTGGCCATGACCCGAGGTTACGTCGCGCTCACCGGGTGCTGAGGAAGCCGTCCAGCGGGCGCGGCGGGTGGACCTGAGGTGGTGCGGCCGGATGCCCGATCACGATGGCGCCGTGGGGTGCCCATTCCGCGGGCAGGTCGAGGTCCGCGGCGAGTTTCGCGGGCGACGTGCCCGCCGCCGGGAACAGCCAGGACGCGCCGAGCCCGTCCGCGGCGAGGGTGACGAGCAGGTTCTCCACCGCGGCGCCGACGGCGAGCGTGACGCTGTGGTCGCCGGCATCGGCGCCGTTGCCGGCGGCCGTGGAGCCGCCGTTGCCGGCGACGGCACACGGCACGAGCACGGCGCCGGCCGCGAGCAGGACCTCCGCCGGATCCCGGCCCGGTGCGCGCACGGCGTCCGCCAGGACCGATCTGGCCCGGGCCGACTCGGCGGCGACGAACCGCACCGGCGGGTCGGATTCGGTGCCGGGCCTGGCCGGGTACGGTGCGGTCAGCGCGGCGGCGACGGCGCGGCGGATCGTCGCGTGGTCGACCGTCTCCGGGGTGAACGCGGTGACGTCGTGCCGCATCAGCACCGCCTCGCGCATCGCTTCCGGGGTGCCGAGCCGGAACCGGTCCTCGGCCGAGGGACGGATCAGCACGGACGCTCCCGGATCGGGGGTGCCGTCGTCGACTCTCACCAGGTGTGCCAGCCCGCGCACCACGGCGATCGGCACGCCGGAGAGCTTGCCACGGACCAGTTCGGTGGCGGCGGCGAGCTCATCCGCGACGGCGACGATCGTGACGCCCAGATCGTTCCCGTACGGGTCGCTGCGCCCTCGCAGGTCATCGACGGCGTGGATGCCCGCCGCGCCGATCGCCACGTCCACCACGCCGTTGCGCCACACCCGGCCGGCGGTGTCCGTGACGACCACGCCGACGCGCGCGCCGAGCCGGTCGCGGATCCCGTCCCGGATGCGGCGTGCGGAGGCATCCGGATCCTCGGGCAGGAGCACGACGTCGCCGGCGGTGACGTTCGACGCGTCCACGCCCGCGGCCGCCATGACGAAGCCGTGCCGGGTCTCCACGATCCGGGTCCGGCCCCGCGGCGTGGTCCATTCGGAGACCGTCCGCACCGCCTCGGCGTCGATCGCTTCGTCGCGGTCGACACCGCGGAGCAACCGCCCCTCGGACTTGCTGACGATCTTGCTGGTCACGACGACGATGTCGCCGTCGCTCAGGGGTCCGGCCGCGTCGCCGGCGTGGAGGGCGTCGATCAGGAGCCCTACGAGGTCATCGTGCGGGTGCACCTCCGGAATGCCGGGTACGCCCCACACCTCGAATCTCGGGTACGTGCTCATGATCACGCCCCGTACCCGTGCGGATGGGATACGACTTTGGTGGGCGATAGCGCCCTGAACTCGCATCCGATCGCGATTCTCGGCCCGCGCAACGGCCCCTCGGCCCGGCCCGTTGCGTCGTGCGTCACGTTCTGGCTCCGCGGACAGCCGCGGCGAGGTCCAGGGCGGCGGCGGCCATCGCGGCCGCGGCCTCGACATCCCGCATCCACAGCGGCACCGCGCGACAACGCACGCCCGCCTCCTCGACGGCAGCGACGTAGGCCTCGTCCGTGCTGTCGACCAGCCATCCGTCGAGCAGATCCGCGAAGAGCCCGGCGACGCCGGCCGGGCTGACCTCCACACCGATCGTTCGCAGCACCGCATCGGCCATCCCGCGCACCGGCGCGTCGCCGATGATCGGGGACAGGCCCACCACCGGTGCCCGGGCAGCGGCCACGGCATCTCGCACACCGGCGACGGCGAGGATCGGGCCGATGCTGACGACCGGGTTGGAGGGCGGCAGCAGCACGACGTCCGCGTCTGCCACGGCGTCGAGCACGCCCGGCGCCGGTGTCGCGGCGTCGATGCCCGCCAGGACGATCCGCTCCGCCGGCACCGCCGCGCGCATCCGTACCCACCACTCCTGGAAGTGCACCGCCCGGGTCTGCCCGTCGTCGTCGGGTATGACCACATGCGTCTCCACCCGGTCGTCGGACATCGGCAGCAGCCGGACGCCGGGCTGCCAGCGGTCGCAGAGCGCTTCCGTCACCGCGGAGAGCGGGTAGCCGGCGGCCAGCATCTGAGTGCGCACCAGATGGGTGGCGATGTCCCGGTCACCGAGCGTGAACCAGAGCGGATGGGCGCCGTAGGCGGCGAGCTCTTCCGCGACCGAATGGGTCTCGTCGGCGCGTCCCCAGCCCTGCTGCTCGTCGATGCCGCCGCCCAACGTGTACATCACGGTATCCAGGTCAGGGCTGACATGCAGGCCGTGCAGGGTGATGTCGTCGGCGGTGTTGCCGATCACGGTGATGTCGGCGTCGGGCGCGGCCCGGCGCAGCCCGCGCAGGAAACGCGCTGCGCCGACGCCACCGGCCAGCGCGGTGATTCTCAGCACCCCTCGACGCTACGCTGAGGCACGTCGAAGATCATCAACGGGTGGCGGCATCATGGTGTCGTCGACCCGATGGTGATCGGCGATAGATGGGAACGGGCGATCAACCGAACGGTCAGACGATCTTGAACTTAGAACATTTACCATGGTTCCGCTTGACGGGCACGTATTGCAGGCATGTAATTTCGTACGTGTCGTTCGGTGTTCCGCGGCCTCGACCACCGCGGAACGCCACGGGGGCCGGTTCTCCTCGGAGGACACGGATATGGTCGAAGGAGGCGAGCCATGTGAGTGAGTGGGAAGAGTTAGAGATCCTGCTCGGAGGCGACGCCGAGGAGGCGAGTTGGCAAGAGCGTGCGCTCTGTGCCCAGACTGACCCGGAGGCGTTCTTCCCAGAGAAGGGCGGCTCAACCCGTGAGGCCAAGCGGGTCTGCCTGTCATGTGACGTCCGTGCGGAGTGTCTCGAGTACGCGCTGGCCAACGATGAGAGATTCGGGATCTGGGGCGGACTGTCCGAGCGTGAGCGGCGCAAGCTGAAGAAACGCGCGGGCTAGCGGCTGCGGTCGCCTCGTCGCCGCACGCGGTAGCCGGGCGTCGAGCGAGCCGCTGGTACGGCTGCATGCTGCTCGAGGCCGGAAGTCGGCGTATGGTTGGCGGTCGGCGTATCCAGTGCGCACCACTGGAGGAAACGGACCGACCAACACCGACGACGAGGCATGGCAACCGACCAGAACTACTCCGCCGCCGGCGGAAGTCCCCTGAGTGCCGGGGGTCCTCCGGGTGCTCCGAACCCGCTGGACCTCCCTGGCGGATCAAGCATCTACGAAGACCAGGGCTACGGCAGTGACGCCGCTCTCGACGCCTTCACCGGGCAGTTCACCGAGATCGCACCGGTCAACCCGGGCGCGCTGCACGCGCACGATGTCACCGCCGTCCTGGTCGCGCACAACGGCAGCCGATGGCTCCCGCGAGTCCTCGAAGGATTGGCAGGGCTGACGCATACGCCGGACCGGCTCATCGCCGTCGACACGGGCAGCCGGGACGACACCGGGCAGCTGCTCACCGCGGCGCTCGGTGCGCCGGCCGTGGTCTCCGCGCCTCGATCGCTGGGCTACGGCGCGGCGGTGGCGCAGGGCGTGCAGGCCGCCGACGAGATGGGTGTGGCCTCCCGGCGAGGACGAGTGCTGGCCGCCGAACGGACCGAATGGATCTGGCTGTTGCACGATGACAGCACTCCGGCTCCGGACGCACTGCAGCGTCTGCTGGAGACGGCGGTGCGCCGTCCGGACGCGGGCGTCATCGGTCCGAAGGTGCTCAGCTGGCGCGGCGACCGCCAGCTGCTGGAGGTCGGGGTCACGGTCTCCGGGAGCGGTCGCCGGCACACCGGGCTCGACCGACGGGAATACGACCAGGGTCAGCACGACGAAACCAAAGAGGTCCTGGCGGTCGGCAGCGCCGGCATGCTGATCCGTCGCGACGTCTGGGAAGAGCTGGGCGGGTTCGACCCGGTGCTGTCGGTCTTCCGGGACGACATCGACTTCTGCTGGCGTGCCAACCGGGCGGGTCACCCGGTGGTCGTCTCGCCGGAAGCAGTGGTCTATCACGCGGAGGCCGCCGCACACGGACGTCGCCGGCTGGGAGCGACCCGCCTGCGGCCGCACCTGGCGGACCGGCGCAACGCGCTCTACGTCGTGCTGGTCAACTCTCGCCTGGCCTGGTTGCCGTTCCTGCTGTTGCGAGTGATCATCGGTGGGCTCGGCCGATCGGTCGGCTTCCTGTTCGGCAAGCAGCCGGCGCTGGCGGTCGAGGAGCTCGGGGCGGTCTTCGCCGTGCTCGGCCGGCCGGACCGGCTGGTCCGCGGTCGATCCCGCCGTCGTCGGCTGAGCCGTCCGCACACCCAGCTCCGTCCGCTGTTCCCTCCACGCGGGCAACAGCTGCGCAACGCCGGCGAGAACCTGCTGTCCTTCCTGAGCGGATCGGGTTCCGGGCACGACGTGTCCGGAGCATCGCGGCGGGCCTCAGCGAGCAGCGAGGACGAGGTGCCGACCACCGACGACGCCTTCCTGCTGCGGTTTCTGCTGCACCCACTGATGCTCGCGGGTGTGGGCCTGGTGCTGTTGACGCTGCTCGCGGCGCGGGACCTGATCGGCGGCGGGCACCTGATGGGTGGCGCGCTGCTGCCCACCGTGTCCGATCCGGCGGACCTGTGGCGCAGCTACACCGAGTCGTGGCATGGCGTCGGGCTCGGCAGCGGCACGGCCGCGCCCCCCTACCTCGCCGTGGTGGCCGTGGTCGCCACCCTGGTGCGCAGCGCCGCGTTCGCGGTCGACCTGCTGCTGCTCGGATCGGTGCTGCTCGCCGGGGTCAGCGCCTACTTCCTGTTGCGCCGGCTGGTCTCCGGGCGCTGGCTGAGAGTATGGGGTTCGGTCACCTACGGCCTGCTTCCCGCGGTCACCGGGGCGGTCGCGGCCGGCCGGCTGGGCACGGTGGTGGCCACGATCCTGACTCCGCCGCTGGTGCTGGCGCTGTACCGGACCGTCGGCCGCCCGGGCTCTCCGGGGCCGTTCCGCGCCGCCTGGAGCGCGGGGCTGATCCTCGCCGTGATGGCGGCGTTCGTCCCGCTCGCCTGGATCTTGATGATCATCATCGGCGGAGTCGGTGTGGCGACGGTCTACCGTGACCGGGCGACGGCGCTGCGGTTCGCGGTGATCGTGGCGATCGTTCCGGTGGTGCTGATCCCGTGGAGCGGAAATGTCCTGAGTGACCCGGTGTTGCTGGTCACCGAGGCGGGCATGCCGGGACCGGGGCTCTCCGATGACGAGCTGGCGCCTTGGTCGGTGCTGCTGCAGCAGCCGGGCGGCCCCGGCGGTGCGCCGATCTGGCTCGGCGCCGGGCTGGTGCTGGCCGGCTGGGCCGCCCTGTTGCGGTCCGAGCGGCGGCTGCTGGTCTCTACGGCCTGGGCCGTCGTGGGCGCCGGGCTGGTCGTCGGGATCGTGGTCTCCCGCCTGGCCGTTACCGGGCCCACCTTGGAGACCCCGGTCGCGGGGTGGCCGGGATACCCGGCGGTGCTGATCGGCGGTGCGCTGATCGTCGCGGCGGTGGTGGCCGGCGAGGGCGCCCGGAGCTGGCTGGCACGGACCAGTTTCGGCTGGTTGCAGCCGCTGGTGGCGCTCGCGGCCGCGGCGGCGCTGCTGGTGCCGCTGGTGTCCGCCGTCTGGTGGGTGGTGGACGGTGCTGACGACCCGCTGGAGCGGCGCGATCCCGCCGTCCTGCCCGCGTACATCTCGGCCGAGGCCGAACAGCCGGAACGCATCCGTACCCTGGTGATCAGCCGGGCCGACGACGGACGGGTGACGTACTCGCTGCTGCGCTCGTCCGGGCCCCGGATGGGCGACGCCGAATCCGGGCCCGAACCGGACAAGTACACCGCCCTCGACGAGACCGTTGCGGACATCGTCTCCGGCCGCGGCGCGGCCGACGGCGCGAGCCTCGCGGTCTTCGCGGTGAAGTACGTCTACCTCGAGGCGCCGTTCGACCCGGACCTGGCCGACATCCTCGACACGATCCCCGGGCTGGCCCGGGCGAGCGCGCCCGAGGGCGCCGCGATGTGGCGCGTCGACCAGCCGGTGGGCCGGGCCACGCTGATCCAGCCGCCGCCGGAGGGGGAGGAGTCCGCGGACGCGCCGTCCGAGCCGGTGATCGTGCCGACCGACGAGATCGAAGCGAGCACCGACGTGCCCGCCGGCGATGAGGGGCGGCTGCTGGTCTTGGCCGAGTTGGCGGACAGCGGATGGTCGGCGACGTTGAACGGATCCGACCTGACACCCGTGGTCTACGACGGATGGGCACAGGCGTTCGAGATCGGCGCCGAAGGCGGTGAGCTGGAACTGTCGCACCGAGGCACTCAGCGCGCTGGGGTGCTCCTGATCCAGCTAGGCCTGGTGATCATCGTGACCGTGCTGGCTCTGCCCGGAATGCGCCGGCAGAAGGGCGCCGTCGACGACGCCTCGGACATCGATCCGGACGAGCCGACGTCGCCGGATCTGCCGGTGGTGGCCGGTGCGGCGAGCACGACGTCACCCACGGTGCCGGCCGGGGCCGCGCGTGTGCTGGCGGCGGCGACCAGGCCGGCGGGAACCGCCGGCGCAGTTCCGCCCGAGCCGGCGCAGACGCCGCCGGAGACAGCCGACCGGATGGCCTACCCGCCGGCTCAGATGCCGCCTGGTCAGATGCCGCCCGATCGGGCGCCGGCCGGGTCGGCGCAGATGCCCACGCCGCCGGTGGCTTCCAGCTGGCCGGAAGCTCCCGCTCAGCCGCCCGCCCCGCCGCAGGCGTCGACGGGGGAGCCGGCATCCGGTGGTGCTGCGGCCGAGCCGGGGCGTACCTCGGAATCGACGTCTCCGGGGTATCGCGGCCGGCGTGCCCGCCGGAGCGACGAACCGTCGACGGAGGACAGCGGCGGTTATCGGGGTCGCCGAGCGGCCGGCCGCAGATCCGGCGGTCACCGCGGTCGGCGCGACGGTGAGAAAGGTGAGTCCTGATGCGCGGCGGAATGAGTGCACTCGCGGTTGCGGCCGGCGTCGCCGGAGTGTTGACGCTGGCGTCGTTCACCGGGCCGCCGGAGTCGGTCGTCGAGGAGTACCCGACGGTCCAGGAACCGGTGGTGCGGACGTCGGTGGTCTGCCCGTATGCCGGTGGTGAGGAGTCGGGCCGGTCGCACGTGGGCGTGTTCGCCCTGCCGGACGTGCCCACGGTCTCCGATGACGCCGGGCCGATCACGGCGCGGTTGCTCGACATCGTCGAGGAACCTGGGGAGGAGGCCGACGACGCCGATGACGACGACGCTGATTCGCCCGATGAGACGGACTCCCCCGATGAGACGGACTCCTCCGATGAGCAGCAGGAACCGCTGGCGACGGTGGAGGACCGCGGCGTTCTCGATATCACTCGGGTGGAGACCGCGGAGCCGAGGTCGGTGGTGGTCCAGGGCGACGGCACGCTGGCTCCCGGCATGGCCGTGGAACAGTCGTTGCGCATCGACGAGACCGATCTGCGCGGGCTGAGCACGACCACGTGCGGGCCGGCCAGCCGCGAGCACTGGTTCGTCGGGGGCTCCGGCGAAGTGGGCCGGCGTGGCCGGCTCGTGCTGTCCAACCCGACGTCGGTGGGCGCCGTCGTCGACGTCGAGCTCTGGGACGGCGCCGGCTCGATCGACGCTCCGGCCAGCCAGGGGATCGCGGTACCGGCGAACAGTCAGCGGGTGCTGCTCCTGGACGCGTACGCTCCGGACTCGCAACGGGTGGGCGTGCACGTCTCCACCACGCAGGGGCGGGTGTCCGCGGCGCTGGAGGTGCGGGAAGCGGACGGGACGACACCGCTCGGCATGAGTTTCATCCCGGCCGCCGTTCAGCCGCGCGAAGAAGTGGTGATCCCCGGCATCTCGGACCGGCGCGGCGGCACGCTGCGGATCTTGAACCCGGGAGATATCGACGCGATCGTGTCACTGCGGCTACTCGGTGCCAACGGACCGTACGCGCCGGTCGACAACGAGGTGGTGACCGTCCCGTCGGGCAGCGTGTTCGAGCTGTCCCTGGACGACATCAGCAGGGATCCCTCGTCGATCGAGCTGAGCAGCGACCAACCGATCACCGCGTCGGTGCGAACCGTCGCCGACCCGGACGACGGCGGACCGGATCTCGCTTTCACGTCGGCGACCCTCCCGTTGGACGGGGCGGCCCCGGCGCTGTTCGGCCGAGGTGGCGACGCGTTCACGACCCGGCTGTATCTGAGTTCCGTCGCGGAAGGACCGACCCGCGTCACGGTACGGACGTTGACCGAGAACGGTGAGGTGGCCGACGAGCAGGAGCACGACATCCCGGCCCGGGCGACGGTGCCGGTCGAGGTGGAGCGCCCGGAGGACGCCACGTTCGCCACGGTGGTGGTCGAACCCAGCCAGCCCGGAACCATCGTGGCCGCGCGGGAGATCGTCGGGTCCGACGACGGCGGGGCGTACCTGGATCTGATGCCACTGGTGGCACCCGTGGTGGAGGTCGGGGTGCCGCGCGTCGTCAACGAGCTCCCCGGGGTTTTCGACTCGTCCGAGGAGTAAGCGACGAGCCGGCATTCCGTGCGTCTTCAGCCGTGGCTGCCGTAGCTGGGGTCCACGTCCTGCGGGTCTACCCCGAACATCTCCGCGACCTGCTCGGCGACGACGTCGCTGACCAGATCCGGTAGCCGGAACCCGCCCTTGGCGCGGGTCTCGATGGGCCGCCGGAAGATCACGATGCGGGCGGGGAGCACGCCGGTGCTCGCGAACGCGCGCGCCAACGGAACCCAGTCATGCGGCCAGTCGTCCAGCGTGGGCACGTCCTCGACGGCGAACTCGACCTTGGCCAGCTGCTCCTTCCAGCGCCGGTCCAGACGTTCGACGCAGTCGAGCACGATGTCGTCGAACCGCTGGGCGGGCGAGCGGCGGAGCGGAGAGTCCTCCGGCGCCAACGGCGCCCGCAGACCGTGGCCACGCCTGTCCCGGCGCAACGGTGGCAGCGTGACCTGACGTGTGCCCTTCGGGACCCGTGCTCGCCTCACGTCGGCAGATTAGCAGTGCGTCCGCTGCCTCGCGCGTGCCGAGCGGCCAACACACCTGCCTGGGCGTTAACCTTGGCCATTGTGAGCCCTACACGTCGCTGCTCCCGGTCGGCCTGTTCCCGCACGGCCGTGGCGACGCTCACGTATGACTATGCCAACTCGACGGCGGTGCTGGGGCCGTTGGCGACGTACGCGGAGCCGCACGCCTACGACCTCTGCTCGGAGCATTCGGAGCGGCTCGTCGCGCCGCGCGGCTGGGAAGTGATCAGACTCGCGCCGGATCCGGCCGCGCTCGGCCCGTCCAGCGACGACCTGTTGGCACTCGCCGATGCCGTGCGCGAGGCGGCGAAGCCGCCGGAAGAGCCGGAAGAACCGATGGGTGAGGGTACGCGCCGCGGACACCTGCGCATCCTCCGCAACCCCGACATGTGACGTTCTGCGCGACCCGCATCTCGCGCGTCGGCTCGGTCTCGACGAAAGCGACGCTCACAGCACGGCGCTCCACTGGCCGGTGGCGACGGCCAGTACGACCGCGGTCGCGGTCAGCACGCCGGATCCGAGCAGCAGGGTGGTGTCCGCGCGGGTGAAGTGGGTGCTCCGGGCGCAGGTGCGCGGTCCACGGCTGTCGAATCCCCGGGCGTCCATCGCCGCCGCCAGCTGGCTGCCGCGCCGCACCGCGCCGACCAGCAGCGCGAACAGCCGCCCGCCGAACAGCCGGACGGCCGCCACCGGGTTGCCGCCGGCCTGCAGCCCGCGTGCTCGCCGGGCCCTTCCCAGGATCTCCCACTCTGTGGCCAGCAGCGGCGCGAGCCGCAAGGCGGCGAGCGAACCATAGGCGAACCGCGGTGACACGCGCAGGTGCGCGGCCAGCGAGTCGGCGAGATCGACCGGATCGATGGTGAGTACCGCGAGCACGCCCGGCACGGCGATGGCTGCCAGCCGCATGCCCGCGGTGCCGCCGGCGACGACGCTCTCCGACGTCAGCAGCAGCGGTCCGGCGTCGACCAGCACGGTGCCGCCCTTGCGTCCGGTGAACACCGCATTGCCGATGGCGATGGTGCCGACCGCCAGCGCGAGCGGCCATCCACGCCGCGCTACGTCGCGCCAGCGCAGCCCCCAGGCCGGGACACTGAGGACGGCGGTCGCCAGGATGAGGCCGGATGACACCGGGTCGACGCTGGCCAGCAGGACGACGGCGGGAAGGAAGGCGGCGCCCAGCTTGGCCACCGGGTTCCGTCCTGCCAACGGGCCGCGGGTGCGCACCCCTACGGCGTTCGCAGCCAGCATCACGTCGTTCTCCCGGGGATTTCGGCATGTGCTGCGGTGGGCGCCGTGATCGTCCCGTCGTGCATGGCCACCCGACGGTCGGCCAGCGCAGCGGCGAACTCGAGGTCGTGGGTGACGGCGAACAGTGCGGTGCCGTCGTCGCGGAGCCGAGCGCATAGCCGTAGCAGCTCCGCCCAGGTCTGGGCGTCCTGACCGAACGTCGGTTCGTCCAGAATCAGCACGTCCGGTGCGGTGGCCAGCGCGGTGGCGACCGACAGCCGCCGTTTCTCGCCCCCGGAGAGGGTGTACGGATTGGCACCCGCCAGGTGCTGCAACCGGAGCCGCTCCAGGAGCTCGGTGCGTCGTCGTTCGGCTTGCGCCGGGTCCATTCCGGCGCGGCGCGGGCCGATCATCAGCTCGTCGGCGACGCTCGCGGCGACGAACTGGTGCTCGGGGTCCTGAAAGACGGTGCCGATCCGGCGGCACAGCCGGCGTGCGCGCCAGCGGTGCAGCGGCCGCCGCGCGTCGTCGGTGAGGAATGCGCCGCCGGTGTCCGGTCGCGTCAAGCCGGCCAAGATCATGGCCAGCGTCGATTTGCCGCTTCCGTTGGCGCCGGTGACGCAGACGGCTTCACCGGCGTGCAGGGTGAGGTCCGCCGGCTGCAGGGCCGCCGCCGGCGCCCCGGGGTACGTCCGGCTGACACCCGAGGCGCGCAGCCGGGGCTGGTTCGGCGTCGGCTCCGCGACGGAACCGGTGGGCGGGGCGTCGGCGCTGTGGTGGTGCAGCGTCGTGATCGGGCGAGCCGACCCGTCGGCGGTGTTCCCAGTCCACCGGGACGGCACCCACACGCCGGCGGCTGTCAGTGCGTCCGCCTGGCGGCCGAACACCTTCGACGGCGGTCCGTCCTCGACGACGCCGCCACCCGGTTCCACCACGACCACCCGATCCACCAGGTCGATCGCTCGGTCCACCCGGTGCTCGACCATGACCAGGGTGGTGCCGGAGGTCTCGACGCCCCGACGGACGGCGTCCAACACCAGCGTCGTCCCGTCAGGATCGAGATTCGCGGTGGGCTCATCGAGCAGCAGCACGGACGGCCGCCGTGCGAGCGCCCCGGCCAGCGCCAGCCGTTGCTGCTCCCCGCCGGACAGCGCGGACGTCGGCCGGTCCAGACCATGCCGGAAGCCGACGGCGCGCAGCGCGGCGTCCACCCGTGGCCAGATCTGCTCACGCGGTACACCCGCGTTCTCCAGCCCGAACGCCACGTCGTCGCCGGTCCGGGACATCACCAGCGACGCTTCCGGGTCCTGGAAGAGCATGCCGATCCGGTCCCGGGCGATCGCGGCCGGACGGCCGTCGACGAGGACGTCCCCCTCATGCTCCGCCGCCGCCTCGGGATCGAGCAGGCCGGCTATCGCGTGCAGCACGGTGGACTTCCCGGCCCCGGACGCCCCGACCAGCAACACTCGCTCTCCCGGAGCGACGTCGAGATCGAGTCCCCGGCAGGCCCATCGCCTCCGGCCGGCGTACCGCCAGCCCCATCCACGTATCCGTACATGTCCACCGGGCGGACGGGCGTCGGCGGCGGGCAGTTGCGTGCTCGGCACTGTCACGGCCGCTCAGATCTCGCGTTGGACGCGGCCCGAAGGGAACGGCGCCAGCACGCCCGTCCGTGCCAAGGCGCGCACCAGCAGCCAGCTCAGGACGCCCGCGGCGACTCCGGCTGCCACGGCCGAGAGGATGTACGCGATCTTCCAGCCCGTGTCGTACCAGGGCACGCTCACGATGCTCTGGTTGACGCCCATGGCGAGGCCTGCCCCGGCCCCGGCCAGCAACGCGCCGGGGATCCCCCAGCGACGGTAGGCGAACGCGGCGAAGACGAGTTCGGCGCCCAACCCTTGCCAGAGGCCGGACATGAACACCGAGAGCCCCCATACCGAGCCGAAGAGCATCGAGGTGGTTGCCGCGACCACCTCGGTGTACAGCGCCGCACCGGCCCGGCGGATCACGAGTCCGCCGATGACGGCGGGCATCAGCCAGATCGAGCCGAGGATCGGGCTGAACGGCGTCGTATCCGAGGGCAGGCTGATGGCGGGGTAGATGAAGTTGTTCCAGGCGGCGAAGAGCAGACCGAACGCCACGCCGAGGACGGAGGCGACCACGATGTCGACCGTGCGCCACCGAGGCCGGAGGGGCCGGCGGCGCGGATCCCGGACGGCGGTGCCCGTGGCAGGTCCGGTCGTGCCGGTGGAAGGTCCCGTGGTGTCCGTGGCTCGTACCGCGTCGGCGCGGGCCTCACCGCCCGCCCGACCGTCGGCGGGCGCGGTGGCGGATTGGCCGGCGGGTTCGGCGGCGGATTCATCGGCGGGTTGCGGAGTCGGTGCGTTGTCCGCGTGGCTCATCGGCTCTCCTGACATCGTCGGACCGCAAGACAGAGCGCGCCGCTCGCCGATGTCTGAGCCCTGCACGTGAAACGGCGCTCCGGTGGGACGGTCGGTCTGTCCCACTGGTGCGCCGCTGGCGTGTCGAGAATTGACTCCCTGCGCCGGCATGACCCGGATCAGGTTCTGAGGGTCTGCGGGTGTGCCCGCACTCTCAGCGCTCTGCTGCGCTCCCCTGTCTTGCGTGTTCAGTTGTGGTCCGGACGCTAGCGCTTTTCGGGCGTTTCGGTCAAACGTCGCCCGGCTCGGCGCGGCTTCTCCCGCGCGTGGGCCACCCTTTTTCCCGGGTGGTATCGGGTGAGCGGCTGATTGCGTTCGTGTGAACGTAGGGCGGACGATGCCTCCAGCGCGAGGTAGACTCCCTGACGGTACTCTGCGGGCGAGTCTCCGCGGAGGCGATGTTCCCTATGTGAGAAGAGCGAGGTTCTGCGCTGATGCAGCTGGCAACCCGGCGTCTGCTCGGTGTCAAGCTGGCCGTCGCGGTGACCGTCGCGTTGACCGCCTGTTCGCAGGCGGAGCAAACGACCGAGTCGGCGCCGTTGGCCCAGATAGCCTCGGGCGATGAGACGGCGCCCGCCGAGAACGGCATCGATCAGCTACCGGCTGAAGAGGTTCTGGAGAAGGTCGTCGCCAACCTAGAACGGGCCGGATCGTTCCGAGTCAGCGGCACCACGCTGAAGGACAGCACCATCGACATCACGTTCAAGGTCGGTGAGGGCTCGGTCGGCACCGTCACCACCGGAAGCGAAGTCGAGCTCATCGCTTCCGACGATGTGGTGTATATCACCAGCGATCGGGAGACCCTGGCCGAGGTGATCGACGCCGATATCGACGACACGATCGCCGGCAAGTGGATCCGCCTGTCGCCCGACGAGTCGGAGGATTCCGACTACCGCATCTTCGCGGACGCGTCCAGCTTCGTCGACGCGGTGCTCGGGCTACCGGTCGAGGCCGGTCCGACGTCCGTGAAGGAGGTCGACGGCGTCCCCGCGGTCGGGCTGACGTTAGCGGACAGCGGCGGCATGCTCTGGGTGGCGGCAGAGGGCAAGCCGCTGCCGGTACGGTTCGAAGAGAAGGGCGCCTCCGGCAACGCGGGCGTGCTGACCTTCAATGACTTCGGTGCCGATGTCGAGATCAAGGCTCCGAAGGACAGCAACGTGATCGATCCGGCCGAGCTGCCGAAAGACGACGAGGACAGCGACGGCGGCGAGTGAGCGCTCGGCGGGCGGCTCCCGCCCGCAGACTCCGCGGCGGACCCGTCCAGCGGCCCTGGCCGGCGGCGTGACGCTCGGCCGGCGATTCACGCTCGCTAGGACTCTCGTTCGGAGGAGCTGACTCGCATCGTCTCCCAGCCTGCCGACGAGCGGTGCGGGCTGATCGGAGATAATGGGCAATTGTGGAGCTTGTGGGAGCGATCGCGGTCGGCTTGACACGCCTGTTCGGCAAGGTGGAGGCCGACGGGCTGGAGAACCTGCCGATGACGGGTCCTGCCATCATCGCGGTGAACCACACCACCATCGCCGACGTTCCGCCCGTGCTGTCCACCCTGTATGAAGCCGGGCTGCGTCCCAGCGTGCCGTGCCGGGAGCGCGGTTGCGGAAGCGACCATGGCCACGTGCGGTTCATGGCCGCGTCCCAGGTGTTCAACCATTCCTTGATCGGGCCGTTGGCCAGGCATGCCGGCATGGTGGAGGTGGGCCTTCGACAGGCCGGCACCGTCGCGCTCCGGGCGGCGCGCGAGGCGCTGGGTCGCGGGGAGATCGTGGGCATCTATCCCGAGGGTGATGTCTCGGCGAACGCCGACGGCTCACCTCGCCGGTTCCGATTCGGGGTCGGGCGGCTGGCCCTGGACACCCAAGCACCGGTGATCCCGATCGCGCACCACGATGCTCGCCAGATCGGCACCGGATCCGTCGCGCGCAGCCTTGGCGGCGCGCTGACCTCGATCGTCCGGCGGCCGACCGTGCGCTTGCGGGTCGGCAGACCGATCGCGGCGGACGAATTCGCCGGAATGGCCATCAGGGACGCCGTCGACCTCATCCAAACACGGGTCACCGACGTCTGGCGATCTTTGGTTCAGGTCGAAGCGCTCGGCAAGGGGCGCCGGTGATAATGAGCTTGCCGCGACCGACGTTGCGCGGCAGGCTGTTGTCCGATCCCGGTATGGACTCACCAGGTGGCGGCGGTTGACAGGATTTTCACTAGAATTCGCACATAGTAGAGAGGCGCGGCTACCCGCGCGAGGCACGATACCGGACACTGGAGACACGAGGACCACGAAACGAGCCAGCTGAGGCAAGGAGGACCGGCCATGTCACGGAAGGAGCCGGACAGGTGCAGACGCTAGTGCTGAACGCCACATATGAGCCGTTGGCTGTCGTCTCTGTCCGCCGTGCCATTGTCCTCGTGTTGACCGAGAAGGCGGTCATGGAGCACGCCGACGCGGACCGGATCATCCGCTCCGCGACGCAGGAGATCCCGGCTCCGCTCGTCGTCCGCCTGTTGCGGTTCGTGCGCGTCCCGTACCGCCGACGGCTTCCGTGGTCCCGCAACGGAGTCCTGGAGCGCGACGGCCGGCGCTGCGGCTACTGCGGAGGCCGCGCCGAATCGATCGACCACGTGCTGCCGACCTCTCGTGGCGGGCCGGCTCGGAGTTGGCTGAACACCGTGGCCGCCTGTCTGCCGTGCAATCAGGCCAAGGCCGATCGCACGCCCGAAGAGGCGGGTATGAAGCTGCGGATCGCACTCTACGAGCCCAAGGTACAGCGGGCTCTGGTGCTGGCATTGGGGATTCAACAGACACAGAGCCTACCGGATTGGCTCACCGGCACTCTCGCCGGCCATGGTGGTGCCGCGCCCGCGGCGGTATCGGCGAACTGACCGGGGGTTGTGCGCCGCGACATCGGACCAATGCGTGAATTTCGCTGTCCAGGAGTGGGATCATGGGAGACGTCGGACAAGCGAGGAGGACGTGATGGTCAGCCCGGTGCCGGGACTTCCCACTGGCCTAGTGGTGGGGACGTATGACGAATACCCAGACGCACAGCGCGCCGTCGACTACCTGGCGGACAACAAGTTCCCGGTGGAACACCTCGCGATCGTCGGCACCGACCTGCGCCAGATCGAACGCGTCACGGGGCGGATGACGTGGGGCAAGGCCCTGCTCGGCGGGTTGGCCACGGGTGCGTGGCTGGGGCTGTTCGTGGGCCTGCTGCTGAGTCTGTTCACCGATGAGGGATGGGTGCAGATCATCGTCATGAGCGTCGCATGGGGTGCGGTCTTCATGATGGTCTTCGGGGCCGTCGGCTATGCGTTCACCGGAGGCAGCCGCGACTTCACGTCGAAGAGCGTGACGGTGGCCGGCCGGTACGAGATCTACTGCCAGCACCAGCATGCGGAGGAAGCTCGCAACCATCTCGCCCGGTTGTCCCTTCAGTCGGGCCGCTAGAGCCTGATGCCGGCTGTGTCACCCGCTCGGGCGCGCCGGGGCGCCCAGCCGCTCTCCGAGACTGCGGCGGAAGCGCTTGACGGCGGTGGACAAAGCGAGGAGCGTCGACGTCGTGAAGGGTGAAATGAGCTGTCCGCGCTGCGGGCGATCCCCGCAGCCGCCCGGAGCATGGTCGAACCGTTGGACGTGCGGCGAGCACGGAGAGATCTTCCCGCTGTCGCCGGTGGCGGCCCCCAGCGCACGGCTCGCCCGTCAGCTCGGTGAGCGTTCCGACGTCCCATTGTGGCTGGTCTGGCCGCTGATGCGAGGCTGGGTCGTCGGCGCACTGCTGTCCGCCGGCGACGACGTCCACGGAGTGCAGGGCACGGCGGTGGCGATCAGTGGGCCGAACCCGTTCGGTGGGGCGGCGGATCTGGTCCTGGTCGCTGAGGAACAGGACGTCGGTCTGGGGGCCGGACTCGCCGGGGTCGAAGGGCGCGATCCCGGTGACGCCGTCAAGGCCGAGCCTCAGGCGCGAGTCGAGGTCGATGGCCGTACGGTGCCGCTGTGGTGCGTCACCGGGCATCCGGACCGTGCGGTCTACGCCGGACATTGGGATGGCCGATGGTTGTGGATGATCCTGCGCCCGCACATGGCCGGTGCGCTGCTGCTGGAGGATCTGGTGCTGGCGGACCTGCGCATGCTCGGTTCGGAAGCGGAGATGCTGCCGTACGGGGCACCGCCGCCGTGGCTGGCGGCCCGGTACGGATACGATCAATGAGTCATGACTGACCAGCAGACGCTCGACGGTATGCCGCGGCGGCTGTATCGGGCCACCCCCACGCGCCTGACCACCTGGCTGGACTGCCCGCGCCGGTACCGGTTCAGCTACCTGGACCGTCCGCCGCCGGACAAGGGGCCGCCGTGGGCGCACAACACGCTGGGGGCCGCGGTGCATAATGCGCTGGCTCAGTGGTGGCGGCTGCCGGTGGAGGCACGGACCGTTCCGCGCGCGGGTGTGCTCGTGGCCGAGTACTGGTCCATGGACGGCTTCCGCGATGAGGATCAGGCCAGGCTGTGGCTCAAGCGCGCCCGAGAGATGGTGGAGCGCTACGTCTCCGGTGTAGACCCGGACGACGAGCCGAGGGGTATCGAGCGGACCGTGAGCACCGTGCACGACGGCGCCGCGCTGTCCGGCCGGATCGACCGGCTCGACGAGCGGGAGGGGGAGCTCGTCGTCGTCGATTACAAGACCGGACGGCACCTGCTGACCACCGACGACGTGAGATCGTCGCTGGCGCTCGCCGTCTATGCCGCGGCCGCGGAACGCACCCTGCGCCGGCCGTGTCGCCGTGTCGAGTTGCATCACCTACCGTCCGGCGAGGTGGCGACGTACGAACACGACGAACGGTCCCTGGGGCGGCACCTGAATCGGGCCGCGGAGATCGCGGCGGAATGCGCCGACGCCGACGCGTCGTTCCGGTCCGGGCAGACATCGGAGGCTGACTTCCCGCCCACGCCGTCGCCGTTGTGCGGCTGGTGCGACTTCCGCCGGCACTGCCCCGAAGGGCAGGCCACCAGTCCGGAGCGACCGACGTGGGCGGGGCTGGCCGATTAGGCCGTGCCGGCATGGCTTAGGGCTCCTCCGTATGGCCGCGGCTCTCGGCGTGGAGATCATGGGGAACGCACAGACTGGTCCCGGACGTTTGACGGGGTGGATTCGAGGGGTATGTCCTACCCAAGATCGATCTTGCCCGCGGCGGGACGGTGGCGACGTGGGCGATGAGGCTGGAGACGGAGCCGGCGTCGTGCCGGTTCCGATGGTGTGAAGGAGTGTGGATGTCCGGACGCTACGGAGCGAGTCGGCACGCGCCGAAGCGGTATCCCGGTCGAGAGCGAGCGAGAGCACCCCGCCTTCTCCGGTTCGTCGGCGTCCTCCTCGGCGCATCCCTGTTCACCGGCGGCGTCTTCGCGCTCGTGAGCGCGGGGGACGCACCCGGCTCACGCGACGTGATGTCCGATGACCATGCCGCGCCGGACGCCGACGCCGCAGCGCTCATCCGCGATCCCGATCACATCTCGCGCTCGGGTGGGCGTGATCCCGGCCGTCGGGTCCATTCGCTTCCGCGAGTTGTGCCGGAACGTCGCGATGACGTTGAGGAACCGCGGACGCCGGCCCCGTCATCGTCGCCGACGGCGGACGACGACCGCCCCGCGGCGACGGTGCGACCGGAACGCCCCACGGCCGACCCGACCTCGGACCCGAACGTGAAACCTGAGGTCGACCCTGCCCTACCGGCCGACAGTGGTGAGGGGCGGCGGATCGTGTACGACATCACCCGGCAGCAGGTGTGGTTGGTGGAAGACGGCGACGAGGTGGTGCGGACCTACCCGGTCTCCGGAAGCCGGGACGACGAGTTGGTCCCGGAAGGCACCTATGAGGTCTTCTCCACGTCAGAAGACGCGATCAGCTGGGACTACGAATCCACGATGCGGTACATGGTCCGGTTCCACCGGGGCGAGAACTCGAACATCGGTTTCCATGACATCCCGGTCTACGACGACAGCGGTAAAGCGGCGCAGACCCTCGCTGAACTGGGAACGCCGCTCTCCGACGGTTGTGTGCGCCAGGCACCGGAAGACGCCGAGGCGCTGTGGGACTTCGCGCCCGTCGGAACCGAGGTCGTCGTCGTGCGTACATAGGCCCGACGACGACGTCCTCGTCTCGACTCGTCATCGACGGTTCGGCCCAGAATCTCTGTGGGCCGAACCGGCCTATTCACCGGGGGTGTTGTGCTCGACGGGCTTTCCTGCGCGGGTCCGACGCCGTGCTCGCTTGCGCGGCCGCGGCTGATCCGAACGGCTCTCCGCGTTGCCGGCACCGGGGTCGTCCGCCGACGATGACGCAGCGCGCGACTGCGTGCGCTGGCCGCCGCGCCCGGACTGACCGCCCTGTGCAGGGCGTCCGCCACCACGCGTACGTCGTCGCGTGCGCTTCGCCGCCGGGCCGCCGAGATCCTCTTCCTGTTCCGCGTCGAGGCCGGCGCGGGTCCGCTCGCTCCGCGGCAACTTCCCCTTGGTGCCAGGCGGTATACCCAGATCGTGGAAGAAGTTCTCGCTGCTCGAGTAGGTCTCCGGCGGGTCGGGGAACGGGAGCCCGAGAGCCTCGTTGATCATCTTCCAGCGGGCCAGGTCGTCCCAGTCGACCAGCGTGACGGCGATGCCGGTGGCACCTGCCCGGCCGGTCCTGCCGATCCGGTGCAGGTACGTCTTCTCATCGTCGGGACAGCTGAGGTTGACGACGTGGGTCACCGCCTCGACGTCGATGCCACGCGCCGCCACGTCGGTGGCGACCAGGACGTCGACCTTGCCGTTGCGGAACGCACGCAGCGCGCGCTCCCGCGCACCCTGACCGAGGTCGCCGTGGACCGCCGCGACGGCGAAGCCACGCTCGCTCAGCGCATCGGCCAGGCGCTGTGCCGCCCGCTTGGTCTGGCTGAAGATCATCGTCAAGCCGCGGCCTTCGGCCTGCAGCAGACGGGCGACCATCTCTTCCTTGTCGAGGTTGTGTGCCCGGTAGACGAACTGCGCCGTGGCCGGGACGGTCTGGGTGTCCTCGGCCGACTCGGCACGGATGTTGAGCGGATGCCGCATGTAGCGTCTGGCCAGGCTCACCACCGCCGCGGGCATCGTGGCCGAGAACAGCATGGTCTGCCGTAGCTCCGGGGTGAGCGCGACGATCTTCTCGACGTCCGGAAGGAAACCGAGGTCGAGCATCTCGTCCGCCTCGTCGAGCACCAGCACCTTGATGTGGCCGAGGTCCAGGTGTCCCTGCGCGGCCAGGTCGAGCAGGCGCCCAGGAGTTCCGACGATCACGTCGACCCCTGACTTCAGGGCGCTGGTCTGTGGCTCGTAGGCCCGCCCGCCGTAGACGCTCAGTATCCGGACGCGCCGGTCGGCGGACGCCGTCTCCAGATCGCCGGTGACCTGGTGGGCCAGCTCACGGGTGGGCGTGACGACGAGTGCCTGCGGCTTGCCGGGCTCGGTGGCCTCGGCGTAGTCGCGATCATCCGGTGCGACGATGCGCTGCAGCAACGGAATGCTGAACGCGTAGGTCTTTCCCGTCCCGGTGCGGGCCTGTCCGATCAGATCGCTACCGGCCAGCGCGGCGGGGAGTGCCATCTCTTGGATCGGGAACGCTTCGGTGATGCCGACGCGTTCCAATGCGTCGGCAATGGGGGGTAGAACCCCCAGCTCTCTGAAGGTAGCCAGAGTATTTCGCCTCTTTTGGTCGGTGGGTCTCCGAGGCGTGAACCCATCTCCGCGGGGCCGCTCACCCGAGTCTGATCTCGGAGGCACCGCGCCACGGGCTGGACGTCACGTGGCCCCGGAAGCGCCCGTTCGCTATGAGCGCTTACTGTCAATCGACACCAGTCTATGGTATGCGCGCAAGTCACGCGCGCCGGCGCCGGTCCCCGGCGAGTCATGATCATGAACACTATCCGTTCACATGGCACGGTAGGTGTTCATGATCATGATGGAAGGAGCGGGCGGTGCGGTTATGGTTGCAGCGTGGAGCAGCTGATGGACAACCCCGAGTACCGGGCCGGCGTCATCGATCTGCTGGGTGCATTGGGGGTGGGCGAGCTGACCGCGTTCCAACGGCTGGCCGCCGACGCCGAACTTGCGCCGACGCTCGCCGATCAGGCCGCACTGGCAGGAATGGCGGTGGCGGAGTTCCATCACTTCGAACGCATCCGCGACCACCTCGCCCAGTTAGGGGCCTCGGTCGATGAGGCGATGGCGCCGTTCCACGAGGCGTACGTGACCTTCCATGCGAACACGGCTCCGTCGGATTGGCTCGAAGGGCTCGTCAAGGCGTATGTCGGCGACCAGATCGCCACCGACTTCTACCGCGAGATCGCGGTAGCCGTCGACGACGACACCCGCGCCCTGGTGACCGAGGTCCTCGCCGATGCCGGCCACGCCGATTTCGTCATCGATCGGGTACGGTCGGCGATCGACGAGGATCCCAGCGTCGCCGGACGGCTCGCGCTGTGGGGGCGACGGCTCGTCGGTGAGGCGCTGGCCCAGGCACAGCGCGTGGCCGCGGACCGAGATGCGCTCGCGGCGATCTTCGTCGGCGGTGAGGGACGTCCGGGAATGGACCTCGCCGAGCTCGGCCGGGTGTTCGCGCGTTTGACTGAGAACCACGCGAAACGGATGGCGACGCTCGGACTCGCCGCGTAACCGAGTAGGGCGGTGCGGTGACCTGTCCGGCCTAGAGCGAGCCGAACCCGACCCGACGCTCCAGTTGCTCTCCGATCTCCACATAGGCGAGGTAGGTCGACCGGACGACCACGTGGCGACCGCGCTCATCGGTCAGCTCGAGAACTCCCTTCTCGTCGGCGAGCGCGGCGCGTACCGCCGCCGCCACCTCGTCTGGCGTCTGCGTGCTCTCGATCACGAGTTCCCGCGGTGCGTTATGCACACCGATCTTGACCTCCACGGTCACCTCTCATACCTGATTTGCGTGCACGGATGGCTTGTCACCATGTTCCAACGCCTCAGACTAGCCCAGTCGATTCCGGGTCTGGGTGCCTGTACGCCACGGGCGATATGCGGCGGCTCAGTGAGAGTGTTCGTGCGTGAGTGGGAAGCCCCGGATGCCGCGCCAGCCGAGGGAGGCGACGAGCTCGGCCGCCTTCTCCTTTTCGATGTTGCCGTCGACGGACAGCCAGTACCTCGCGGTCACTTGTGCGATCCCGACCAGTCCGACGGCGAGGAGGTCCGACTCCTCCCGGGAGAGCCCGGTGTCCTCGGCGATGATCGCGCTGATCTCGGCCGAGCAGAGCTGCGTCAACCGGTCGAGCCGGCCACGGACCGCGGGATCGTTGGCGAGGTCAGACTCGAACAGGAGCCGGTAGAACCCGGACTGATCGTCGACGAACTCGAAGTACGCGGCGACCGTCGCGATGACCCGCTGCTTGTTGTCGTCGGTGGACGCCAGCGCCCGCTGCAGCCGGCCGAGCAACTCGTCGATGGCCGTGTCGACCAGCGCCAGGTACAGGTCCAGCTTGCCCGGGAAATGCTGATACAACACCGGCTTGCTGACACCCGCGCGGACGGCGATCTCGTCCATCGCCGCGGCGTGGTATCCGTGCTGGACGAACACCTCACGCGCGGCATGCAGCAGGTGTGCGCGCCGCTTTCCGCGGGGCATGCGTACACCACGAGGCGGTACCTCCGGCACGGCCGTCACGCGTGCTCCTCCAGCTCGACTCCGATGTGCCGCCGTCAGCTCGTCCCTATGACGGGGGCCTGTAGAGCGGTCTGTGCGCGATCGTACCCGCTCTACTGCGCTCTAGCGGATTCTGCCTGGTCAGAGCTAGCGATATTCGTCCTCGTCGTACTCGACCGACAGTGTCTGCTCGTAGGCGTCCGCCGGGTCGACATCGATCGGGATATCGAGCGGGAGGTCGGCTTCGGACCGTTCCGGTTCTTCCGGATCGGCCTCGCTCCGGTCCGTGGCCTCATCGATCACGGGTTGCCGCTGCTCGTGGGCGTCCGCTTCCGGGGCCGGTTCGGACTCGGGCTGAACGTCACGGTCGGACATGGTGTACCTCCTCGTCACAGCGGTACCTCTTTCTGGCTGTTTCAGTCAAAGCTCGTGAGCGACGTCGCGGGTGCTTCACTTTCCCCGCGACGACGCGCCCCATGCCCGTCGACGTGCGACCCTGTGACGAGTCTGACTGATACTGGCGAGTAATGGGGCCGACAGAGCCGAATACGATCGTAGCTGTGGGTGCGATCACCAAATGGCCCGGGCGGGATGTCGTTCTGTCGACCGGGCACCTGATCCATGAGAGGCGTGCGGCCGCCGGTGCGGACAAGCCGGCGGCGGTCATGGTTCATGGGCTCGGCGGCTCGTCGAGCAACTGGACTCTGCTGATGTCCGAACTCTCCGGCGAGTTCGATCAGTGGGCGCCGGACCTGCCGGGATTCGGTGACTCGCCGCCGTCTGGTGACCACACCGTGCAGGCCTACGTCGCCGACGTGACGGCGTACCTGGAGCGTTTCGACACTCCGGTGCATCTGCTCGGCAACTCGATGGGTGGCCTGATCTCATTGCTGGTCGCTTCTGCGCGCCCGGACCTGGTACGCACCTTGACGCTGCTCTCCCCGGCGATGCCGCAGTATCTGCTGCCATGGGGCGCGCAGGCCACGGCGGTGATGGCCGCGCCCAAGCTCGGTGAGTGGATCCTCGGGCGGGTCAACGACGAGCCCAGTCAGGAACAGATCGAGCGGATGGCTCCGATGATGTACGGCGAGCCGGACAACCTGGACCCGGACGAGTTCGCGTTCGCCGTCCGGGAACGGATGCGCTGGGTGCGGCAGCCGCACGCGGACGACGTCCTGCTCGGTGCGTTGCGTTCGCTGGTCGCTCAGTACCTTGCGCCACATCGGCGCTCACCGTGGTGGGCGGCGCGGAAGGTGTTGTGCCCGACCATGGTCGTGGTGAGCGAACGGGATGCGCTGGTCGGTTCCTGGGTCGCGCGTCGGTGGTGCCGCACCATGCCCGGCGCTCGGGTGGTGAAGCTGGAGCGCACCGGGCACGTCGCGATGATGGAGCACCCGAGGGCGGTGGCCGGGCTGGTGCGGGCCTTCTTGCGTGACGTGTCCAATTCGCGAGACGATGTGTCCACAAAGCGAGCGGTCCCGGCGGGAATGCGCCGTCCCGTGGCACCGTTACGTGTGGAGAGCTAGGGCGATGGCGATTGCCCGACCGGCATCATTTGCGAACTAGGAGTAGATCGTGTCCTTACCACCTCTCGTGGAGCCGGCTGCCGAACTCACCGTCGACGAGGTGCGTCGCTACTCGCGGCACCTGATCATTCCTGATGTCGGCATGGCCGGACAGAAGCGGCTGAAGAACGCCAAGGTGCTGGTCGTCGGCGCCGGCGGCCTGGGCTCGCCTGCCTTGCTGTACCTGGCCGCCGCGGGCGTCGGGACACTCGGAATCGTCGAGTTCGACGAGGTGGACGAGTCCAACCTGCAGCGCCAGATCATCCATGGCCAGTCTGACGTGGGCCGTTCCAAGGCTCAGTCGGCGCGCGACTCGGTCAAGGAGGTGAACCCCTACGTCAACGTCATCCTGCACGAGACGCGGCTGGACAACGACAACGTCCTCGACATCTTCTCCGGCTACGACCTCATCCTCGACGGCACGGACAACTTCGCCACCCGGTATCTGGTGAACGACGCCGCCGTGATCCTCGGAAAGCCGTATGTGTGGGGGTCCATCTACCGGTTCGAGGGGCAGGTCAGCGTCTTCTGGGAGAAGTACGGGCCGCAGTACCGCGACCTCTACCCCGAAGCGCCGCCGCCGGGCATGGTGCCGTCCTGCGCCGAAGGCGGCGTGCTCGGTGTGCTGTGCGCGTCGATCGGTTCGATCATGGTCAATGAGGCGATCAAGCTGATCACCGGCATCGGTGAGCCGCTGATCGGCCGGCTGATGGTGTACGACGCCCTGGAGATGAACTACACCACGCTCAAGATCCGCAAGGACCCCAACGCGGAGCCGATCACCGAGCTCATCGACTATGAGGCATTCTGCGGCACGGTCAGCGACGAGGCGGCGGAGGCGGCAGCGGACGCCACCATCTCGGTCAAGCAGCTGAAGGAGTGGCTGGACGCCCGGGAGCGCGGCGAGCGAGACTTCGTCCTGGTCGACGTGCGCGAGCCGAACGAATACGAGATCAACCGGATCCCAGGTGCGGTGCTCATCCCGAAGGGCGACTTCCTCACCGGTGAGGCACTCGAACAGCTACCCCAGGACAAGCAGGTCGTACTGCACTGCAAGACGGGGGTGCGCTCGGCTGAGGCGCTCGCCGTCGTCAAGGGCGCCGGTATGGCGGACGCGGTGCACGTCGGCGGCGGCGTATCCGCCTGGGTGAACCAGATCGACCCCTCCCAACCCGCCTACTGACCCACACACGTCCCCGCCCTAAATGATCATGTGAAGTGGGTTTCTTCGTGCACTAACAGGTCTGCAGGCATGGTAGTGCACGGGAAAACCTACTTCACATGATCATTTAGGGCCGGACTACAGGAGGCCGCGGCGCTGCATCTGGGTCCAGAGGATCCAGCCCGGGAGGATCGGCAGCCAGAACGAGACGATCCGGAACAGCAGCACGGCCGGGACCGCTGCCGCCGTGCTGACACCGATCGTGGTGACGCCGGCGGTCAGGGCCGCCTCCACAGCCCCCAGGCCGCCAGGCGTCGGGACCGCCATCCCGATCGTATTGCCGACCAGCTGGACGATGGCCAGGTCGGCGATATCCGCGCTGCCGCCGACGGCGCGCAGGCAGAGATAGAAGCACAGCACCAACGACCCCGCTTGCATGAAGATCCCGCCGATGGCGACCGCGAGCTTACGTGGATTGCTGAGAACGTCGAGCAGTCGCGGGAGCCCTCGCTCGGCGAAGTCCGACCAGACTGAACGCAACCGGTGACGGATGGGCGGGATCAGGATGAGCACCACGGCGGCCAACAGCAGCCCGACGATCACCAGCAGGGTCGACTGGGACGGCTCCAGCCCGGCTGCAGCCGAAGACCCGGAGATCACCCCGAGCACCGCGATGGTGGGGAACGTGATGGCGACGTTGCCGACCTGGTTCGCCGCGACGCTGGCCGCAGCCAGGGGCCCAGCGACGCCGGCCTTGGTGAGCAGCCGGATGTTGAGCGCCACGTTGCTCACCGTCGACGGGGCGACCAGCCGGAGGAAACTCAGGCACACCTGGGCGCCGAGCGTTCGCCAGAACGGCACTCTCTCCGGGACGAAGCCGAGGATGGCGAACGCCGCCCCGACAAAGCTGAGGAACATGGCCAGGATGGCCGGGAATATCCAGCGTAGATCGGTCTGCCGCCACAGCTCAGTCAACGAGACGTCGACGAGTTGAGTCCCAACCAGATAAACGGCAGCCACCGCGCCGACCCCTGTGACCAGCGACAACGGCTTGAACCGTTGCAACCGGACCGGCTCGGTCTCGCGCCCGATCCGCTGGATCAGCCCGTCCCGGAGTTCGGTGAGTAGTTCTCGTCTGCCTTGCAACTCACGTCGCACGGTGCGGGGCAGCGCGATGACCTGCAGCAGGGGAACGGCGCTGTTGAGCACGTTGACACTGAGTACTTTCATGGCCGTGTCGATGGTGCGCTCGGCGCCCACCACCAGCGCTGTCGCCACCAGCGCCTGGGCCAGGTCCGCGCGCATAGCCAGATCCGGTGCGGCGACCTCGCCGCCGGACGGGTCCAGCAGCCAGATCTTGCCCGCGTCGGACACCAGGATGCTCCGCCCGGACAGGCGGCGATGCGCCACCTGGTTGCGGCGCAGCCGACGTATCTGCCTCCAGAGATCCTCCAGCATCTCGTCGCTGACTTCGTCGGCGGTGAGTTTCGACAGCGGCTGGCCAGGCACGTGATCGAAGATGATAGCGGTAGCCTCGCTGTTGACCTTGAGCACCTTGCGCAGCTTCGGGGTGCGTACACCTGCGCGGGACACGGCGAGCGACTGCAGGGTGATCTGGTTCACTGCCGTCCGCATGGTGACGGCTTGACGGGGCCGGACCTCCTCACGGGTCCGGACCTGATCCACGGCACGGGCCAGGACGCCGGCACCCTCGGTGTCCCGGTCTAGGACGAGCACCCCGAGCATGCCTTGATCGCTTTCAGCGACATACCGGCGATAACGTTCGACCCGGTCCGCGCGCAGTGCGGTCAGGGCATACCCGTTCGCCTTGAGAACGTTCGCGACCTTCCATCCGTTGGGTGCGACCGACGGCTGTCCGCTGATCAGTCGCACCAGCAGCCCGACGATGTAGCCGATGCTCAGTGAGGCGAGGATCCCCGCGACGGTGATCTCGCCCTCGAACAGGCCGACCGCGAAGCTCGCCGCGATGGCGAACGTCGCGACTTGACGGACCCGCTTGAGGTTGAGCCGCGCGACGACGGTGATCACGGCCACCAAGACGGCCGGATACATCGGCACCGGCGTGCCGGCTTCCCCTTGGATGCCGGGCACGAAGGAGTCATGCAGTCGCTCCGGCGACGAGTTGAGCAACCACTCGGAGACCAGCGTGGCCGTCGCAGCAGCCAGCGATGCGGCGATGAGCAGTTCGAAGGTGGTGCGGAACCGGCCGCGCAGCATGAGGATGACGACGATGACGAACGGAAGCGCCTGGGCGGTGAGGCCGGCCGCGAACGATATGATCTCGACCGGGCCGCGCGGCATGATGCTGTTCAGCTCTGCGAGATCGCCGGTGAGAGCTGTCAGCGTGCTCTCAGCTACCACAGCCAAGGTGACGAGTGTGGTCATTCCGACGGCCGCGAACAGCAGCCGCAAACCGTCCAGGGGCCTGCGGGTACGGCGAGGCAGCGGTGGTTCCTCGACCACCAGCCGACCACCGGAGGTCTCGCCCGCCTCTGTGGTTGCCTGCGTCTTGCTGTTGGCGACGTCGTGCTCGGGCTGCTCCATGGTCGAGCCTCCCCGTGCACGTACTATGTCGGTCGCGTCCGTCATGTCAGTCCGATCGTCGCACGTCATGGCGTAGCCATGTGGTGCCGACCCGGGAAATCGTACCCAGGAGATCATGACTTATGGACGACGAGTACGTCGAAGCTGTACTGAGCCTGGTGGAACGCATCCCACCGGGCCGAGCGATGGCGTACGGGGCGATCGCCGAGATCGTCGGCGGCGAGCTTGAACGCGGTGGCCCACGCCTGGTGGGGTCGGTGATGGCGTCGTATGGGGGAGCCGTGCCGTGGTGGCGTGTGGTGACCTCGTCGGGACGGCTTCCTCCTGGGCATGAGGTAGCGGCTCTGCGTGAGTTGGCGGCGGAGGGAACGCCGATGACCGCCGACGGCGCCCGGGTGGACATGCGCCGCGCCGCATGGTCCCCATCATCGTGATCATCAACGCTGAGTCCGGTCAAGACGCGGCCGGCCGTTGATGATCTACGCGGAGGAGCGGGACTGTCGGTGGGGTGTGGTGGGATGAGCCCGTCGATGGGGCACAGCGAGACGCTCGGGAGGTGAGGCGTGCGGTCGAACGGTGGGCCGGCGGTGCGGTTGGTGCGGCCGGAGCAGGAGCGGGCCGTCGTCGCTCCTCCTCAGCTCGACGAATCGCAACGACGCGTGGTGGAGCATCGCGGGGGACCGCTGCTGGTGCTGGCCGGGCCCGGGACAGGGAAGACGACGACGCTGGTGGAAGCCGTGGTCGACCGGGTGGAACGGGACGGTCTGAGCCCGGACCAGGTTCTGGTGCTCACCTTCAGCCGGCAGGCAGCGTCCGAACTGCGGGAACGGATCGCTCGTCGGCTGAGCCGCACGGTGCGGGAACCGTTGGCTCGCACGTTCCACTCGTACGCGTTCGGCCTGCTGCGGCGCGAGGCCGTGCAACGTGGCGATCCAGCGCCCAGGCTGATCTCCGGTGCCGAACAGGACGTGCTGATCAGGGATCTGCTCCGCGGCGACGTCGAGGAACTGGGTGCGGACTACTGGCCGGAGAAGTTGCATCGGGCGCTGCTGACCCGCGGATTCGCCCGGGAGCTCCGTGACTTGTTGATGCGCGCGGTCGAGCGCGGTCTGAGTCCGGATGAGCTGGAGGCGATCGGGCGTCGTGAAGGGCGTGCCGACTGGGTGGCCGCGGCGCGGTTCGCGCACCAGTATTCCGGGGTGACGGCGTTGCGCAAGCCGCCGTCGTACGACCAGGCCGAGCTGGTGCGCTCGGCATCCGGACTGCTGCGCGACGACCCGGAACTGCTGGCGCGAGAACGAGCCGCGCGCCGGTTCATCGTCGTCGACGAGTACCAGGACTCCGACCCTGCGCAGGAGGAGCTGCTGCACCTGCTGGCGGGCGGTGGCCGCGATCTGCTCGTGGTCGGAGACCCGGACCAGTCGATCTACGGTTTCCGCGGCGCCGAGGTGGATGGCATCCGTCGCTTCCCGGATCGTTTTCTCTCCGCGGACGGCGCGCCTGCCGCGGTGGCGGCGCTGACCGTCTCGCGCCGGTGTGGCCCGGCGTTGCTGGAGGCTTCCCGACGAGTCGCGGCTCGGCTCGGCGGGGCACACCGGCACCGTCAGTTGGAGCCGGGAGATCCGGACATGGCGGGCGCCGCCTCCGTACACGTCCTGGGCAGTCCGAGTCAGGAGGCCGCATTCATCGCCGGCCAATTGCGTGAAGCACACTTGGTGCGCGAGGTGCCGTGGGCTCGGATGGCCGTCTTGGTGCGGGCAGCGTCGGCGATCCCCGTGTTGCGGCGCGCGCTGAACGGTGCCGGGGTGCCGACGACGGTCCGGCTGGAGGAGGTGCCGCTCGTCGACCAGCCGGCCGTACGGGCGCTGCTCGCCATGCTCGAGTTGTCCACCGGCGATCGCGAGCTGGACCCGGAGCTGGCGTTCGAGCTGGTGACAGGCGTTCTGGGCAGTGCTGACCCGCTGGAGCTACGGCGGATGCGGCAGGAGCTGAGGCGCCATGAACTGGCCGCCGGCGGCGGTCGTGCTTCCGGTGAATTGCTGGTGGAGGCGATCGAGCAGCCCGTCGTGCTGACCCCCCTCGACGACGACGCGGTGGCACCGGCGGCCAGGATCGCGACGCTGCTTCACGCCGGACGCGATGCCGCAGCCGCGCCCGGCGCGACCGCGGAAGATGTGCTGTGGGCGATCTGGTCCGGCTCCGGGCTTGCACGGAGATGGGCGAAGACCGCACTTTCCGGTGGCCGCATGGGGCAGAGCGCTGACCGTGATCTCGACTCCGTGGTGGCGCTGTTCGACGCGGTGGCCAGGTACGTGGACCGGATGCCCGGGGCCGGGCCTGTCGGTTTTCTGGAGCACATCCGTGGTCAGCAGATTCCGTCGGACACGTTCGCCGCCGGTGCGCGGCCAGGTCAGACCACCGGGGCGGTGACGATCGTCACCGCCCACGCTGCCAAGGGGTTGGAGTGGGATGTGGTCGCCGTCGCCGGCGTGCAGGAGGGCGTCTGGCCGGACCTCCGGGAGCGGGGAAGCCTGCTCGGCACGGAGGAACTGATGGACGTCGTCGCTGATCGTGAGGCTTCCGCGGTCACCCGGGCAAGCGCGCGCCTGGCTGAGGAACGCCGATTGTTCTACGTGGCGCTCACTCGCGCCCGGCGACGGCTGGTGGTCACGGCCGTCTCCAACGAGGACGAGCAACCATCCCGGTTCCTGGACGACCTCGACCCGCAACCGGCTGACGCGCCTCCGGAGCGGCCGGTGGAGCGGCCGGCGCGCGGACTGGATCTCTCTTCGCTGGTCGCCGAGTTGCGCCGGGTGGTGTGTGACCCGGACGAACCGGAGCCGCGACGACGCGGGGCCGCCGTCCAGCTGGCACGGCTGGCGTCAGAGGGCGTCCGCCAGGCCGACCCGGATCGCTGGTACGGATTGCCGGCTCTCTCGGTCGCCGATCCGCTCGGGGAACCGGATGCGCCGGTACGGGTATCCCCGTCGCGGGTGGAGGAGTTCAACCGGTGCGAGCTGCGCTGGCTGCTGAAGACGTGTGGCGCCACCGATTCGGACATGACCCGCGCGGGTGTCGGCTCATTGGTCCATGACCTGGCCGAGAAGGCCGTGGCCGAGCAGTGGTCGGAAGACATGATGCTGACGGAGCTGGAACGGGCCTGGCCGAGCCTCGACGTCGGCGAGGGCTGGTCGGCCGCGCGCGAGTACGAGCGGGTACAGGAGATGGTGCGCCGGCTTGCGGGCTGGCTCAAGGAGAATCCCCGCCGGCTGATCGGTGTCGAACTCGACTTCGACGTCCGGGTGGGGCGAGCGCGGCTCGTCGGCCGGGTGGACCGGCTTGACGCCGACGACGAGGGCCGGCTCGTCGTCGTCGACTACAAGACCGGCAAGAGCAAACCGACAGCGGCTGAGGTCGGCGAGCATGCACAGCTGGCGACGTATCAGGTGGCCGTCGAACGTGGTGCGTTCGATGACGCCACGGGAGGTGAACGCCGGTCCGGTGGCGCCAGCCTCGTTCAGCTCGGCAAGCCGTCCCGTGGCAAGGCGGATGAGCAGCGACAGTCACCGCTGGCCGATGCCGAGGACCCGGAGTGGGCGCGGAAGCTGCTGGAGCGGACGGCCGAAGGCATGACGCAGCCGGTGTTCCAAGCCCGCCGCGGGAGCTGGTGCGGGTTCTGCCCGGCCAGGCCATCCTGCCCGGTCTTCCCGGACGGCGACCAGGTCACGCCTTGAGGCATGAAGTTCAGCTCGGTTCGTCGTCGGCAGGGACGTAGAAGAAGCCTCGGCCACGTCGACTGTCGCGGCCAGACCGCAAGACGCCTTGTTCGACGAGATTTTCGAGAGCGGCTCGTGCCGTGTTGCCGGAGGCGTTGAGCAGCGAAGCTCCTTCTCTCGACGAGATCCGCTTTCGCGCTCGGGCATAGTCGGCGAGTAGCTGTTCACGCGGTGGTCCGTGATGGCGCGGAGAATCCGACAAGTAGCGAAGTTGTAAGCAGAATCGGTCCGGCGCGCATGTGTTGAGCTTTTCCATCGACCAGCTGCACAGGCGGCGAGTTGATGGAGAGAACGACATCACTGGGTGGGATGGGAACCGGGCGGGAGCGATGACCTTCCGGCGCTGTTCAGCCCGCGCCCTCGATGAATGCCCGGACTGCGTCGGCGACGAGTTGAACGGCGATCGCCGCGAGTAGAAGACCTGCGATGCGGCTGATCAGGAGGATGCCGGACTCACGCAGGACCCGGATGATCACGACGCTGTACCGCATGAAGATCCACAACAACACATGTACCGCAAGGATCGCGGCGGCGACGGCGAGGTAGTCGGCGGCGTCGTCGGAGCGCTGCACGAACACCATGGTCGCGACGATCGCGCCCGGGCCCGCCAACAGGGGTGTGCCGAGCGGGACCATGGCCACGTTGCCTCTGGCCGGGGTCCCCGGATCGTCCATTGCGCCGGTCAGCAACTGCAGCGCCACGAGCAGCAACAGCAGCCCGCCGGCGGTCTGCAACGCGGGCAGGCTGATGCCCAGGTAGTCCAGGATCACTTGGCCGAACAACGCGAATGTGACGATGACGCCCAACGCCACCGCGACGGCGACCAGGGCCGCTCGCTGACGCTGGGCTGCGGTGCTTCCGGCGCCGGTCAGCACAAGAAAGATCGGTACGGTGCCCGGGGGGTCCATGATGACGAACAGCGTGACGAACGCCTCGCCGAACAGTTGCCAGGTCATGCCGCATTCACGCGGGCCATTCTAGGGGCTGACCACCCCGGGCGGCGGCCCTGTCGCACACGCTGATGGCGGGACGGCAGGCGTGGGACGATGTCCGGCATGTTCGTCGTGTTGGTCACCGGCGCCTCTGGTGCCGGGAAGTCCGCGGTCAGCAGATGGCTCGCCGCGCGCGGACACGACGCGCTGAGCTTGGACGGCTACGAAGGGCTCTGCACCTGGGTGGATGAGTGCGGCGAGGCTGTTCAGCGGCCGGACCATCCCAGCCGGGAATGGCTGTCTAGACACGCGTGGATCTGGCGGCCGGACGTATTGGATCGGCTCCTCGAGGACGCGCGTGGCCGCGGAACCGGCACGCTGTGGCTGGCCGGGCATGCCGAGAACCTGGAGGAGGTGCTCGATCGGTTCGATCTGCGGGTGCTGTTGCGGATCGACCAGGCCACGTTGCGGTCTCGGTTGGACGATCCTTCTCGCGGTAACGATCACGGTCGGGTCGGGGCGAGCCGTGCGCACGTGGTCGCGACGTTCGAGGAGTTCCAGTCGCGGCTGGCTCGCTGCTGCGAGAGAGAAGTCGACGCCACCGATGAACTCGACGTCGTCGGTGAGGCATTGGTACGGCAGGTGGCTCCGGTCCGCGGCCGGCCCGGCACCTGAGTCCGGACCGTGTCGGTGCCGCCTGCCAAGGTAGGCGGCATGAGGTTCACACCCAGCGATCTCGCGACGCGGCTAGGCCAGCCGGAGCCGACGGCCGAGCAGGCCGCGGCGATCTCGGCTCCGCTGCAGCCGGGGGTGGTCATCGCCGGTGCCGGCTCTGGCAAGACAGAGACCATGGCGGCGCGGGTGGTGTGGCTGGTCGCCAACGGTCTCGTCCGGCCCGAGCACGTGCTCGGGCTGACCTTCACCCGCAAGGCTGCCCGAGAGCTGGCGGCCCGGATCCGGCGCCGGCTGGCACAGTTGGCCGCGCGCGGCGTGATCGACCCCGGCGACGGTCTGCTCGACGGGGAGCCCACAGTCTCCACCTATGACGCCTACGCCGGGCGGATCGTCACCGAGCATGCCCTGCGGCTGGGACGGGAACCTGGCGCGCGGCTGATCACCGAGGCGGAGGCGTGGCAGTATGCACAGCGCGTGGTGTCGGCGTACGACGGTCCGATGGACGACGTCGAATACGCGCTGTCCACGGTGGTGCAGAAGGTGCTCGATCTGCACGGCGAACTCGCCGGGCATCTGGTCGGCCCGGAGCGGGTGCGCGAGTTCACCGCGGATCTGCATGCCCGGATCCATGCGCTCCCCCGAGCCAAGGGGCAGCGGACGAAGGCGGATGTGTACGCCGACGTCACCAAGGCGCTCAAGGTGCAGAGCGCCCGCGTCGCCCTGCTACCGATCGTGGAGGCGTTTCGGGAGCGTAAGCGCCGAGACGAGGTGGTGGACTTCGCCGATCAGGCCGAGCTCGCCGCTGCACTGGCGGACAGGTTCCCCGAGGTGGCCGAGGTCGAGAGCAGTACCTACCGCGTGGTTCTGTTGGACGAGTACCAGGACACCAGCCATGCACAGTTGGTGCTGCTCCGTGCGCTGTTCGGGGCCGGACATGCGGTCACCGCCGTCGGTGATCCATGCCAGTCCATCTATGGCTGGCGTGGGGCGAGCGCCGGGACGCTGTCGTCGTTCCGGCAGCAGTTTCGGACTGAGAACGACGCTCCCGCTCGGCTCGATTCGCTGACGACGAGCTTCCGCAACGGCGCCGAGATCCTCGACGTCGCCAACCGCCTGTCCGAGCAGTTGCGGGACGAAGGCATGGACGTTCCGGAGCTGACCGCGTTCGAGGGCCTGCCGCCCAGCGAGGTGGTGGTGGGCCTGCACCTGACCGCGGAGGACGAGGCCGCGGACGTGGCGCGTCGGGCGCGTGCGTTCTGGGACGCATCGCCGCCTGGGCGCAGCGCCGCGGTCCTGGTTCGCACCCGCAGCCAGATTCCGCGTCTGGAGACGGCGCTGCGTGCGCTTGATCTTCCGGTCGAGGTCGTCGGCGTCGGTGGCCTGCTCGCGACGCCGGAGGTCAGCGACATTGTCGCGACCTTACGGGTGATCGCGGATCCGGGCCGGGGCGACGCGCTGATGCGGCTTCTCACCGGCGCTCGCTGGCGGATCGGTCCACGCGATCTGGATGCGCTGGCCAGGTGGGCACGTCGGCTCGGCGGCCCGCAGCATCGGCAGGACGGCCCCGAGACCGCCGCGCCGGACGAGATCGACCAACTGAGCATCATCGATGCGCTGGATGCATTGCCGCCCCGCTCGGCTGACTCGACGGGCGACGACGGCAGCCCCGGGGATTCTGCTGGAAGCTCGTTCTCCGCCGAGGGATATCGGCGGCTGAGCGCTCTGGCCGAGGAACTGCGGGCGCTGCGGCGACGCACCGGACAGTCCCTGACTGAGCTGGTACATGACGTCGAGCGGACGCTGGGTCTGGACATCGAGGTGGCGGCGCGACGGGGACCCACCGGCCGGGTGAACCTGGATCGGTTCCTGGACGTGGCATCGGAGTTCGAGGGCGCGGGCGAGTCGGCCAGCCTGCCTGCGTTTCTCGCCTACCTCGAGGCGGCCGAGACGGCGGAGCGAGGGCTCGCCCCAGGTGAGGTAGAGGTCTCCGGAGACCGGATCCAGGTGTTGACGGTCCATGGCGCCAAGGGCCTGGAATGGGACGCCGTATTCGTCACCGGGCTGGTGGACGGGGTGTTTCCATCCGGTGGGGAACGAGACAAGGCCTGGCTGGGTGATCCGGGCGAACTGCCTTATCCGTTGCGCGGCGATGCCGATGCCCTGCCGGTGGTCGACGTCGCGGGAGCAGACGACCAGCAGAGCGTACGTGACGCGGTGGAGCGGTTCACGTTCGAGGCGGCGGACGCCGCGCGGCTGGAGGAGCGCCGACTCGCCTACGTGGCCGTGACCCGGGCACGCTCGGTGCTGGTGTGCAGCGGATACCGATGGGACGATGCGATCCGGGTGCGCGAGCCGTCGCCGTTCCTCCACGAGATCAGTGAGGTTTGCCGGGCCGGTGCGGGCGAGGTGGCGCTCTGGGCCGACGAGCCGGGCGAGACCAACCCGATGGCGGAGAACCAGCCGATATGGGAGTGGCCGTACGATCCGCTGGGCGCGCGCCGAGCCGTCATCGCCCAGGGCGCGGCCATGGTGCGTGCGTCCGCGGCCGGTGACGTCGATCTAGAGGCTGCGGCCGCCATGGCTGAGTGGGACGACGAGGTCAGCCGGCTGCTGGCGGAGCGGGACCGGCAGCGTCGCGGTCGGACCGTCGAGGTGGAATTGCCTGGCCACCTGTCCGTGTCGCAGCTGGTGCAGCTGCGACAGAGTCCGGATTCGCTGGCGCGTGAGTTGCGACGGCCGGTGCCGCGTCCGCCTGCGCCCATGGCGCGTCGCGGCACGCTTTTCCACGCCTGGTTGGAGACGCGCTGGGGGGCACCGCAGCTGGTGGATGTCGACGAGTTGCCCGGCTCGGCCGATGAAGGAGGCGCACCGGATCTGGAGATCGCCGCTCTGCAGGATGCCTTCCTGGCGTCGGAGTGGGCGGAACGGACGCCGATCGAGGTGGAGGCGCCGTTCGAGCTGCTCGTCGGCGGTGTGTTGTTGCGTGGCCGGGTGGACGCCGTCTTCGGCACCGATGCGGGCGGCATCGAGGTGGTGGACTGGAAGACAGGGAGCCCACCGAAGGACTCCGCGGACGCGGCGGTGAAGACGGTGCAGCTGGCCGCCTACCGGCTCGCGTTCGCCCGTCTCCGCGGGCTCCCGTTGGACCGGGTCGGCGCGGCATTCCATTACGTGCGCGATAACTTCACATTGCGTCCTGCCGATCTTCTCGGAGAGTCGGAGCTGGAGTCGCTGGTCACAGCGGTGCCGGAGGCGGAGGGCGAGCTGTGAGGCGACCGACACCTGTTGATCTTTCAGGCATTTGCCGGAACACTTACATCTCGTGATGATCGAGCTGACGCCGCTACGCCGGATAGCTGCGTACGCGATCTGCGCAGATGCGGATGATCGTGTTCTGCTGATCCGGGAGTCGATGAACTCTGGAACGCCAGGTGTCTGGACGCTGCCCGGCGGTAGCGTCCTGCAGGGTGAACACCCGGAGGCGGCCGTCGCCCGTGAGGCGGAGCATGAGACCGGTATCCAGGTGAAAGCGTCGGGAATCGTGGACGTCGTCGCCGATACGCGAGAGCTGCGGCATCGGGGTGTCACGCTGCACACCGACCGGATCATCTTCCGCGCAGAGCCCGTCGGCCCCGTCACCGGCCCCGGGGGTGACGGGGTTTCGACGTCGCCGAAGGTCGACGCCGTTGCCTGGGTGAGTCGCGACGAGGCGGCGTCGCTGCAATTGCGTCCGTTCGTCGCACAGGCCCTGAAGCTTCCGCTTTCCGCCGAAGATCTGCCACCGGAGCAGATGCCGGAGCTACCGGGGTTCCATATCGTGGAGTCGCCCGACGGGCGGCCCACGGTGCAGCGGTTCGCCGCCTACGGTGTGGTGCGCGATCCCATCGGGCGACTGTTGTTGACGCAGGTCGCCGAGGGCTATCCCGGCGCCGGCAACTGGCACCTGCCTGGCGGGGGCACGGATTTCGGTGAGCAACCCACGCAGGCGCTCCTTCGTGAGCTGGAGGAAGAGACGGGGCAGCTGGGGCGCGTCCGAGCGCTTCTCGGTCTGGGTAATCACCATGAACCCGCGCAGATCGGTCCGGAAGGGTTTCCGATCGATTGGCACGGCGTGCGCCCGTATTACGACGTATTCGTCGACGATCCACAGCCGCTGAACATCGTCGACGTCGGCGGCTCGACCGCGGCCGTCCGCTGGTTCACACCGGACGAGGCGTCGTGGCTGCCGTTGACTACGGTCACGGCTGAGGCGTTCGACGCAGCCGACATCGCCAGCGAGATTCTCCGCCGTTGACGCAGCGTGCCTGCGCGCCGCCAGCTGTCGTAGGTGCGCGGCGCCATCTTGCCTGTGGGCCCAACTCACCCAGGGAGAAGCGCCATCCCGCCTCGGGCGTGCCATCGCGCTGGGCTTCACGTGGGGAGCGCCGTCACGTTGGGCTGCAAGCATCTAGGCGGCGGCCTCATCTCGTCGGGCCGAGACGGCGTGGCAGAGACGGCGTGGTCGGGGCGGCGTGCGGTCGGCGTCGGTGAGCCTGACCGATGGGCCTATCGCGGTGTCGTGTGATCTGCCGTGTGACTCCTGGCCGGATTCTGGCATCGTGCGCCGAGTCGTGGCGCTCCACGCCGCTATACGCGGTCAGAGTGCGCACGACAGCCTGCACGGCTGCCAGAACCCGGTATTCAGCGGCCTACGTTCACACGACTGCACGCACGGCCGTCCCTCCACCGGCCGACACTCCCACGACAGACCACACGAAGCCGTTGTGCGCGGAGCCGTGTGAAGCTGAGCCGGTTATGAGGCGGGCCATGTGGTCTGCCGTGCGAGCGAGAACCGGTCGACAGCAGACTGTGTGGCTTGTCGTGCCACGACCACCGGGCCCTACCGTGGGCGACGTGTCCGAGCTGGGCGGTCTCCTCGCTTGGGGTACCGGTGTCAGGCAGTGACTGTCGCGAGTGTGAGTTCGACCATGTCGGCAAAGCTGCGCTCGCGTTCCTCGGAGGACAAGGCCTCGCCGGTGACGAGGTTGTCGCTGACCGTGTTCACCGACAGTGCTCGCGCTCCGAACTTTGCGGCCAAGGTGTACAGCGCCGATGTCTCCATCTCGATCGCCAACACGCCGTACTGTGTCAACCGCTCTCGTAGTTCGGGTCGGTCGTGATAGAAGGCATCGGTGCTGAAGATCTGACCGACGTGGTGCGGCACGGCTGCTGCCTCGGCTCGCTCGACGTAACCGCGGACCAGCGAGAAGTCGGCCGTCGGCGCGAAGTCGAAACCCTCGAACCGCAGCTCGTTAAGTGACGAATCGGTGCAGCCGCTCATCGCCACGACGATGTCGCGCACCTTGACCGTCTCCAGCAGCCCGCCACACGATCCGACCCGGACGAGGGTCTGCGCTCCGTACTCGGCGAGCAGCTCGTGTACATAGATCGCCAGCGACGGTTGTCCCATCCCGGTGCCCTGTACGGAGATGCGGTGGCCTCGATAGGTTCCGGTGAAGCCGAGCATGTTGCGGACCTTCGAGTAGCAGACGGCGTCCTCGAGGTAGGTCGTCGCGATCCATTCCGCGCGCAGCGGATCGCCCGGAAGCAGCACAGTGTCGGAGATCTGGCCGGGAGCGGCGCCGATGTGGATGCTCACGGAGCACGACGTTACATGCGCCCGTTCGGTGTGCGGAACTTCCCCGCGGCGGCCGGTGCCGAGCCGGCCGTTAAGCTCGGGGCCGTGGACGACGCCTATACCTTGCCCGGTCCATTAGCGCTTTCCCGTTCCACGGTCGACCGCGCCGCGCATCTGCGCGGCGATGAGGAATGGCTGTCGCAGGCGTGGGCGGATCCGTCCACCAAGGTGCTCGTGGTCGGTGATGGAAAGGTGGCGGCCGACGGCGCGGCGTTGCGGTTCGTCCGGCCGGACCAGGCCCCGCCGGGCGAGCGGTACCTGCTCGGTGTCGAGGATCGCACGGTGTATGCCGCCGTGCGTGCCGACGGCGTGTTGGACGCCGGGGCGAGCGGAGCCACCGTCACGCACGCCGACGAGGCAGTGGGGGCGTCCGCGTCCGAACCCGCCGCGAACGGTCTGAGCCTGCGGGAGGTCGGCTCGGCCTTGAGCGATCGCGACGCGGGGCTCGCGGTGCACGCCATGGCGCTCGCGAACTGGCATGCCACCCACGGGCACTGCCCCCGGTGCGGCGCGCCGACCGTCGTTGCGGAAGCGGGCCATGTCCGGCGCTGCCCCGCGGACGGGTCGGAACACTATCCACGCACTGATCCAGCCGTCATCATGCTCGTCGTCGATGAGAACGACCGATGCCTGCTCGGCCACCAGCGACGCTGGCCGGCGCGGCGCTACTCGACGCTGGCGGGCTTCGTGGAACCGGGTGAGACGCCCGAGCACGCCGTCGCTCGCGAGGTCGGCGAGGAGGTAGGGATATCGATCAGCTCCTGCCGGTATGCCGGCGCGCAGCCGTGGCCGTTCCCGTCCAGCCTGATGTTGGGGTTCTACGCGACCGCGCCCGGCGCCGAGCCCACACCCGACGGTGAGGAGATCGAGATCGCGCGGTGGTTCACGCGGGATGAGTTGGCGGCGGCGATCGGCGGTGGCGACGTGTTACTGCCGCCACCGGTCTCGATCGCGCGCCGGTTGATCGAAGGGTGGTACGGCGGGCCGATACCCTGAACGGCCCCGCCGTGGCTCGTCGTTACGCTGCGGCGATCTCGGCGAGCTTGCTCTTCACCTCGGCTGGGCTCGGGTTTGTCATGGCGCTGCCGTCGGAGAAGACGAGCGTCGGAACGGTGGCGTTGCCGTGGTTGATGCTCTTCACCAGCTTGGCCGCTTCGGGATCGGCCTCGATGTCCACCTCGTCGAAGGTCACGCCCTCCCGATTGAGGGTGCGTTTGAGGCGGCGGCAGTAGCCGCACCACACCGTGCTGTACATGGTGAACGAAGGCATCGATTCTCCTGTCGACGTTATCGCTGACGCTGGTACAACACCTCTCATGCCGCACGTGTTCCATCACGAGCGGTTGCCCGCGGAGGGCATCCCTCCCGTCAAACCGGACGATGTGCGTCGAGCTCGGCGGCTCGCCAGGGGTGTGCTGGCGGCTGTCGGGACGGGGTGCCAGGATGGAGTCCATGGCTGTCCCCGATGTCCTCTCGGCGCTCGACCCGGAGCAGCGGGAAGTGGCAGCCGCATTGACCGGTCCCGTCTGCGTCATCGCCGGTGCCGGCACGGGAAAGACGCGGGCTATCACGCACCGGATCGCGCATGGTGTGCTCTCGGGTGCGTTCGACCCGCGTCGCGTCCTGGCCGTGACGTTCACCACACGTGCTGCCGGCGAGATGCGTGGCCGGCTCCGCACACTCGGGGTCGAGGGCGTCCAAGCCCGTACTTTCCATTCCGCCGCGCTGCGGCAGGCGCGCTACTTCTGGCCGCAGGTCACCGGGTCGGATCTTCCGGAGATCGCGCAGAGCAAACTGAGCCTGGTGGGTGCGGCCGCGAACCGCTGCCGGGTGGGTACCGACCGCGCCACCTTGCGAGATCTGGCCTCGGAGATCGAGTGGGCCAAGGTGAGCAATGTGCTGGCGGAGCGCTATCCGGAAGCCGCGGAAGCCGCGCTGCGCGAGGTCGCCGGCATCGACGCGCCGACGGTCGCCCGGGTGTACGCCGCCTATGAGGACCTGAAGTCCGACCGTGCGGTGATCGACATGGAGGATATCCTGCTGGCCGCGGTCGGGTTGTTGGATGCGAACCCGGGCGTCGCGGACGCCGTGCGAGCGCAGTACCACCACTTCGTCGTGGATGAATACCAGGATGTGTCGCCGCTGCAGCAGCGGCTGCTCGATCTGTGGGTGGGTGACCGGGACGAGATCTGCGTCGTCGGTGATCCGGCTCAGACGATCTACTCGTTCGCCGGTGCCCGCCCCGACTACCTGCTCGATTTCACTCAGCGGTTTCCCGCCGCGACCACGGTCCGGCTCTTTCGCGACTATCGGTCGACGCCGCAGGTGGTGAATGTCGCCAACGCGGTGCTGCGGCCCAGCAGCCGAACGTCCAAGGGTGTCGTTCTCGAGGCGCAGCGGCCATCCGGACCCGAAGCGGTCTTCATCGAGCACCCCGACGAGGTCGCCGAGGCCGAATGGGTCGCGGGGGAGATCCGTCGGCTGATCGCCGCCGGGGTCCCCGCGCGCGAGATCGCGGTGCTGTTCCGGGTCAACGCCCAGTCGGAGAACTACGAGCAGGCCCTTTCCGACGCCGGTATCGCGTACGTCGTACGTGGAGCCGAGCGCTTCTTCGAACGAGCCGAGGTGCGGCAGGCGGCGATGTTGCTGCGCGGTGCCCTACGCGCCGGCGACACGGCGGCGGACTCCCCGGATGCGGCTGCGGCCACCGCAGCCGTGTTGTCCGCGGCGGGATGGTCCGCCAAGCCTCCGGCCGGCGGGGGAGCGGCGCGTGAGCGCTGGGAGTCGCTGGCCGCGGTCGTGTCGCTCGCGGAGGATCTCGTGGCGGCGCGTCCGGACGCCACGTTGGCGGACGTCGTCGCCGAGCTCGAGGCCCGTGCGGCGGCACAGCATGCGCCGGTCGCCGATGGTGTGACGCTCGCGTCCTTGCACGCCGCCAAGGGGCTGGAGTGGGATGCCGTGTTCGTCATCGGGGTGCACGAAGGCACCTTGCCGCTGAACTACGCGGAGACCCCCGAGCAGATCGAGGAGGAGCGCCGGCTGCTCTACGTCGGGGTCACCCGTGCACGTGAGCATCTCGCGGTGACCTGGTCGTTGTCCCGGCAGCCGGGCGGCCGCGGGTCTCGCAAGCCCAGCCGGTTCCTTGACGGCGTGCGGCCGGGGCGATCGGCACGCGCCGGCGGCCGGACGACGCGGTCCGCCGCGAGCCGGACGAGGTCGCCGGCGCGTTGCCGGACCTGCGGTACCGCGTTGGTGGATGCCACCGCTCGCAAACTGGGGCGGTGCGGTGACTGCCCGTCCGCCGTCGATGAGGAGCTGTTCGAGCGGTTGCGCGCTTGGCGGCTGGAACGCGCCCAGGAGCAGAAGGTGCCGGCGTACGTGGTGTTCACCGATGCCACGTTGACCGCGCTGGCGGAGGCCAAACCCGCGGACGAGGCCGCGCTGCGGGCCGTGCCCGGCGTCGGCCAGAGCAAGCTGGAACGGTATGGCGCGGACGTGCTCCGCCTGTGTAGTGAGGCGTCCGGTGACTCTTCGGACGACGCGGACACGAAAGTAGTCAAAAAATAGGTTGCCCCTTACCCGTAGACCCGTTAGTGTGATCACGCACGTTGTCGCGCAATGCGTCGTGCGTGCCCTGAGTCGGAAGGCCCGGCTGGGAGCGACAGACCGAGAGGAGGGCATTTTGATGAACGCCACAAAGCTTCATCTGCGAGACGTCATCTCGCTCGATGACTATGCCTGCATGAATGCCCTCAACGGTCGCTTTGCGCTCGCTGGGAGCCGTTCCGTCTCGCCCGTCATCGCTCCGTCGACGGGAGGAGTGCGTCCGCAGGCAGGCAACAGCATCCTGATGGTCACGCGTCTCGTTGATGAGGCCAAGGCCGACGTGCGTGTCCGTAACTTGGGGCCGCCGATCTGATTGTCATCAGTATCGGCGCCTACAGGCCGCGGAACCCGCACACCGGGATCCGCGGCCATTTTGCTTTTAGGGGCACGTTCAGGCGCATCCACTCGGCATCTGACGTGTGCCTCCGCCACCAACAACCACAAGAAGAGGGAAGGAGGTGACAGGTACTCATGATGTTGGCGAGTGTCCTCGATGAAGCGTTCGTCACCGACGAGGTGACCCCTTGTCGGACCGATCCGGAGCTGTGGTTCGCCGACACGCCTGCCGACGTCGAGCTGGCCAAGGAACTGTGCCGGAGCTGCCCGGTGCGCGAGCAGTGCCTTGCCAGCGCGCTCGACCGAGCGGAGCCCTGGGGCGTCTGGGGTGGTGAGCTTTTCGAGGCCGGCGTGGTCGTACCGCGCAAGCGTCCTCGAGGACGGCCCCGCAAGACCGAGTTGGCGGCGTGATTCTCAAGTTCGCACAGCCGAGTGTGAGGAGTCGAAGACGTGGAAGTTTTCCCGAACCCTGATATGGCACGACACGACCAGACTGACCTGATCTTCCGGAGTGACAACATGAGTTTGCTGAATGAAGCCTTAGCGCGAGCGCATTGTCGCGACCGCATGGCTGAGGCGGAGGAGCAGCGGCGTGTGAGCCGGCTGCTGAAGGCCCAACGGCTGGAACGTCGCGCGGCTCGTGCCGCTCGGCGCGCGCGCCGGCTGGCCGCCGCGGCCATCGCGGCCTCCAGCCGCGCCGCGTAGGCGACGGCCGGACGAACCGGCGAGACGGCGAGACGGCGGACCGGCGAGCGGACAAACCGGCGAGGCCGCGACGCGGCGACGCCAGCTGAGCGGGAGCTAGTGTTCATCCATCGACGGGCGGGGCATGGCATGGCCATGTTCCGCCCGTCGATGTGCGTCCGGCCCGGGGAGATGCGGTTACTCGCCCCGGAAGCCGGGCACCCAGCGTTCGAACTCGGCCCGGAACGGCGCCTCACAGTCGAGCTGTGACAACACTCCGATGCCGCCGAGCCATACGCGGTGGACCAGCAGATACGACGGCGGCACATTCAGCTTCAATCCGACCGTGTAGCCAGGCTTGCGCGGATCGTTGATCCGGTTGAACTGGTCGCGCATCCATGCTCGGTTGAAGTGGAACGTCTCGGTGGAGGCCGGTTCCAGGAACGGCGCGAGGTAGTCGTAGAGACTCTCCGGGTCGATCGTGATGTGAGGCAGGATGAAGCCTTCGTCACGCAGACCGTTGACCATCTCTTCGGTGTCCCGGTCCAGCGCGCGCCGCACCAGCCGGCCGATAGACGTGGGAAAGCCTTCCGGCAGCCGGGCGACCGCGCCATAGTCCAGTACGCCCAACCGCCCGTCCGGCGTCACACGGTAATTGCCTGGATGCGGGTCGGCATGCAGCAATCCGGCGCGCTCCGGCCCGGAGAAGAGGAACCGCACGTACAGCAGGCCTACGCGGTTCCGTTCTTCCTGGGTCCCTTCGGCGATGATCGTCGACAGTGGTGTTCCCTCGAGCCACTCGGATACGAGGACGTGCTTCGCGCCGTGGATCAACCGCGGTACGGCGAACTCGGCGTCACCGTCGTAGGCGTACGCGAAGCCGTCCTGGGCATCGGCCTCGAGCCGGTAGTCGAGCTCCTCGAGCATCCGGTCGTGCAACTCGTCCAGGATGGCCTTGGCGTCGACGCCGGGGACCAGCGAGCCCAGCGTCTTACCGAGCCGCGCCACCTGGGTGAGGTCTGAACGCAGCGCCTCGTCCGCGCCTGGGTACTGGATCTTCACCGCTACGTCGCTGCCGTCATGCCAGACCGCGCGGTGCACCTGACCGATCGACGCGGCGGCGGCGGGACGATCGTCGAACGAGACGAATGAGCGCCGCCAGTCCGGGCCCAGATTCTCCGCCATCACCCGATGCACTGTGCTGGCACGCATGGGCGGCGCCGACTCCTGCAGCTTGGTCAGGGTCTCTCGATACGGCCCCGCGACATCCTCGGGCAGTGCGGCCTCGAGCACGGACAGCGTCTGCCCGAACTTCATCGCTCCGCCCTTGAGTTCGCCCAGAACTCGGAAGACGTGCTCGGCGGTACGCCGTTGCGTTTCGGCGGTTATCGTCTCGGCCGATCGGCCGCCCAGACGCCGGCCGAGTCCCAGCGTCGCGCGCCCGGCGACACCGAGCGGCAAGCTCGCGAGCTTGGCGGCTCTGGTCGCGGCCCTACGTGGCAGTTCGCTCACGTCAACCATTCTGCCGTGTGTTCCCAGGTACACCCACAATCCGGGTGCGGTTGCCAGCTCCGGCGCCGGGGCAATCCGTACGGAAGCTCAACTTCGACGGTGGCATCGACCGCGCAGACTTCGAAGCCGTCGAGGTAGGCCAGTACCTGGCCGGCCGCCATCCCGGCGACGGCAGCGGTCAGGCTCGCGTCGCAGGGCGGCGTCGTCGGCGGATACCTGCCTGCCTGGTCGAGAACGGTGGGCCAGTCGGGGTCGCGGTCGGTGCGGTGCAGGTCCAGGCAGCGCAGACAGGCAGATTCACCGGGGATGACGAGCGGTCCGACAATACCGGTGACCTCGACGATCTTGACCACCAAGTGCGGTATGCGCTCGCGGCAGAAGACGGCGGCATACGGTGTCGGATCGGCGCATCCGGTCGCGTCGAGGACGACGATGTCGGGTGGCGGCGCTCCCGGGACTCCGGTCGTCACCGTGCCCTGGTGACCCAGCATCTCGCTCAGCGAACGATCGCGCGCGATACCCACCGCCTCGTGTGGGTGTGCGCCGGGGGCGACGTCGGCCTCGGTGACGAGGCGCTGGTCGTCGGCCCACACCGTTCCGACGCCGCCGGCGTCGAGCAACCGGGCCACGGACGCGCCGACCCGCCCTCCGCCGACCACCTTGACCCTCCGCTTGCCACGTGCGGCGAAGGCCGCCAGCCCGCCGTCCGGGCTACGGTCCACTAGGGCGAGGCTGGCCAGATCCGGCCGATGGTGCTCGCGCGGCGTGTCGGAGCCTGACGTCGTCGCGTCGTGGTCGACGACGGCACCGACCGGCGTCAGTAACCGCAGAAGCCGGTCCACGGTGTCTTTGCGGCCGCCGGCGGCGACCGCGATGTCGCGGAGAGTGGGCAGGTCGTTATTGCCGTCCATCGCCCGCAACACGGTCGCTTCGATGGGACTGAGTCCGCCGAAGACGTGGCTCTGATTCGCGGTAGTTCCGATCTGTACGGTCGACGGCTCGCGCCAGGCAAAGCTCAGGGCGGGGTGTAGTTGGGGGCGCACGGTGAAGACCTCCGGCGGATACGGCGACGGGATGTCGGCACGCGGTGTGTGGCCGTCACACGATCTTGCCGTGTTCGGCGCGGACCGTGCTCGAGATATCCACAGGATCCGTCGATGGGTCGGCCGGAGACGAACGGCGAGGCCCCCAGGGCCGCACGGTGGCGGAACGTGCCTTCCCCGTCGCACGCCGCGCGCACCGGCGTTTTCCGAGGGCCACGCCGTCCAACGAACCATGGACCGGGCTGTTCGGCGCCGCGCCGGTGTGGATAACGCCCTGTGTTCGCGACCGCGCGATCCTCGGTTGCGGGCCACGACGTGGTGCCTGTTGGTCCCTGGTTCTGAGGCGAACGTACGGCTGACTCGGCGTGGCCGCAACATGAACGGACAATATATGTCCACGGCTTGTGGATAAACCTGTGGAGGACTTGTGCAGGGGTGCGGAAACTACTGTGGATAGGCGGTGGGAAGCCTGTTGACAGCTTGGTGATAACTTCGGGCGAACTTCCCTGACCTGGGCTGACACCTGGGTTGAGGTGTGGACAAAGAAATATCCGCCACAGGCCTGATCGTTTGGTGGAAGACGAGTACCGGTGCAGTCCGGCGCCCATCCGGCAAAAGTTATCCACAACAAATACCCACATCGGACATCTGTTGCTATTACCGTTCCTACATGGAGCAGAGGACGGCCTGGTGTCCTCACGGGCGGTGTTCGGCGGACAGGGAAGCGGATGGAGGCTGAACCGGAGATCGAGGTCCGGCGTTCCACGAGGCGCCGGCGCACCGTGACCGCCTTCCGTGAGGGCGGTCGGATCGTCGTGTGCCTTCCGGCCCGATTCAGCGCCGCCGAGGAGCGGCGGTGGGTAGAGACGATGCTCAGGCGGCTCGAAGCTCAGGAGCAACGGCGCCGACCCAGCGACGAGCAGCTGCTGCGGAGGGCACGAGAGCTGTCGAGGCGGTACCTCGACGGGCGTGCCGAGCCGTCGAGCATCCGATGGAGTTCGGCGCAGCGCAGCCGGTGGGGTTCATGCACGCCGAGCGACGGTTCGATCCGGCTTTCGGAGCGCCTGCTGGGCGTGCCCCCCTGGGTGGTCGACTACGTGATCGTCCACGAGCTGGCGCATCTGCTCATCTCCGACCACCGGGCCGAGTTCTGGGAACTGGTCCGACGCTATCCGCGAGCGGAGCGAGCACGGGGGTTCCTGGACGGCCTGGATTACGCGACGAACTCACGGCAACCGGACGACGACGAGGACAGCATCGATTGACGACCGTGGATCCGGCGCCGACGACCGACTCGGTGCCGCCGTCTACCGATCGTCGCCGTGCTGCTCGTCACCCTCGTCTGGCGTGTCGCCGGAATCGTCCTGGGACGTCTCCGGGCCGTCGTCGTCGGCGGCCTGTGCGTCGGCCGAACGCAGCGCATCTTCCAGTTCGGACACATCCACGACCGTGTCGCGTTCCAGGAACGCCGCCGGGTCGGCCAGGTCCTCGGCGGACGGCATCAGGTCGGGGTGAGCCCAGATGGCGTCCCGGCCGGTGACACCGCGCGCCTCGCGGGTGGTCGCCCAGAACGTCGCCGCCTCGCGAAGCTTGCGCGGCCGGAGCTGCAAGCCCACCAGCGTGGCGAAGGTGTGTTCCGCCGGCCCGCCGGCGGCGCGTCGCCGGCGCACCGTTTCGCGCAAGGCGGAGGCGGACGGCAGCCGCCCGTCGGTGGCTTGCGTGACCACATCGTCGACCCAGCCCTCGACGAGCGCCAGCGCGAGCTCCAACCGTTCCAGGGCGGCCTTCTGCTCGTCAGAGGTAGGGATGTCGAACAGTCCGCCCTCCATCGCCTCCTGGAGTGCCTGCGGATTCGCCGGATCGATGTCGCGGAGCTTCGATTCGATCGAGTCCGTGTCCACGTTGACGTGTCTTGCGTACTCCTCGACCAGCGAGATGATGTGCGAGCGCAGCCACGGCGCGTGCGCATAGAGGCGCACATACGCGGCCTCACGGAGCGCGAGATACAGCGTGACGTCCCGCGGCTCCACACCGAGGCCTTCGCCGAAGGCCCGCACGTTGGCCGGCAGCAGGGCCGGATGCCCTTCAGCCAGTGGGACGCCGATGTCCGAGGCGCCACAGACCTCGCCTGCGAGTTTGCCGATGCTCTGGCCGACCTGGGCTCCCCACATCGAGACGCCGACCTGCTGGAGCATCCCGACCAAAGGCCCGGCGGCCTGCGCCATCTCCGGCGGAAGCGACTGGCTCATGGCGTCGGCCACCTTGGCCGCCACCGGTTCGACCAGGCCTCGCCAGGAGGCCTGGGTGCCTTCGACCCACTCGGCGCGGCTCCACGCGCGCGGTGTTCCGCCGGTGGCAGGGAACGACGTGGCGTCGTCCAGCCAGGTCTCAGCCAGCCGGAACGCGTCATCCACCTCACGACGCTCCGAGCCGCTGACCGACCGGTCGCCACCGGCCGAGACCACGTCCCGGGCGGCGGAGTTGGCCAGGTCCCAGTTCACCGGACCGCCGGACCAGGACAGCATCTTGCCGATCTGCTGCAGCATCTGACCGAGATCGGCGCCTCCCTGCTGACCGCCCATCATGCCGAACAGGCTGCTCAACGGGTCTGTGCCGCCGGCGCCGCCGGAGCCACCACCGGAGCCTTGCTCGGGCTTCTTGTCGTCGTCATCGTCGTCGGAACGGAAACCGAAAGGGACGTCACTCATAACTATGCCTCGCGCCTCGGGCAGGATGGGAAGCGGTAGGGGCGCCTCATACGCCCCACCGTAGTAGCAGGAGGAGCAAACGTGGGCACACAGCCGGGCGTGGTTCGCGCTGGGCGCAACAACACCGGTCGCGGAATAGCGGTAGCGGTGACGGGTGCGGCGTCCGGCGTCGGCCGGGAACTCGTCCGTCGGCTGGCTAGACACGAAGGCATCCGGCAGGTCATCGGGCTGGACGAGGTTCGTGGCGATGTGGAGGGGGTGACCTGGCGCGTCGTCGATCCGACCGATCCGGCCGTCGTGACGAGGCTCACAGGCGTGGACGTCGTGGTCCATACCGCGATCGACCTCAACGTGACCGGCGACGCGGGCCGGCGGTCATTGCGCAACGTGAGGGGCACGCAGACCATTCTCACCGCTGCCGCCGCGGCTGCGGTGCGCCGGGTGGTCGTGGTCAGCAGCTCCATGGTGTACGGAGCGGCGGTCGACAACCCGGTCCCGTTGGATGAGTCCGCGCCGTTGCGCGCGCCCGCGGACGGCGGCTTGGTCAGTGATCTGTTGGAGATCGAGGAACTCTGTGCACGAGCCCCGCGCTCGCATCCGGGTACCGCAGTCACGGTCGCGCGGCCGGCGGCGCTCGTCGGTCCGGGCGTCGACACGGTGCTGACCAGGCATTTCGAGGCTCCTCGACTGTTGGCCATCCGTGGTAGCGAACCGATGTGGCAGTTCTGCCACATCGACGACCTCGCTTCGGCCCTGGAGTTCATCGCCCGGCACGACATCGACGGTCCGGTAACCGTCGGCAGCCCCGGCCACCTCGACCAGCAGGCCGTCGAGACGCTGAGCGGACGTGTCCATGCCGAGCTCTCGGAGTCGTTCGCCCTGGGAGCCGCGGCTCGGCTGCATCGCCTTGGGGTGACACCGGTGCCGGTCAGTGAGTTGCAGTACGTCGTCCACCCCTGGGTGGTGTCGGTGAGACGGCTCACCGAGGCGGGCTGGCGCGCTGAGTACAGCAACGAACTCGCACTGCAGGCGTTGATGGAGGGCGTGAGCGGCCGGCATTCGCTGGCCTCGCGCCGCTTCGGAAAACGCGAGACCGCGGCGACGATCGGCGCGGCGGGCGCTACAGTCGCCATATTGGGTACGGCTGTGGTCGTCCGAAAGGCACGCAAACGAAAGCGGGGGTAGGTAATGGGCGTGGTCAGGCTCCTGGACGTTCGTTCTGAGCCGCTGTCCGTGGATGAGCTCTTGCGTGCGGTCGCCGATGACGGCGCGGGCGGCACGTGTGTCTTCATCGGGACGGTCCGCGAGATCGACGAGGCTCGCGCCGTGGAGGTCTTGGAGTATGAAGCCCACCCGTCGGTGCAGACGAAACTGCGCGAGGTAGCCGAAGGCGTGACCGCGGCGTATCCGCTGCGCGCGCTGGCGGCCGTGCATCGCGTGGGAGAACTGCGGATCGGCGATGTGGCGGTGGTGGTCGCGGCGGCTGCCGAGCACCGTGAAGAGGCCTTCGCTGGGTGCCGCAAGTTGATCGACGACCTCAAGCGAGAGGTGCCGATCTGGAAGCATCAGGTGTTCGCTGACGGCGCGACGGAGTGGGTCGGCTCACCGTAACGGTGCGGGCAGGCCGTAATCTGAACCAAATGACTCGTCGTTCTGTCAGCCTCATGGTGTCCGGCGCGCTGATCATCATGCTCGTCGCGGTGGCCGCACAATTGCCGGTGCCGTACGTCGTCTATTCACCCGGTCCGGTCGTCGACACACTCGCCCAGCTGGAGACCGACGACGGCGAGGAGATACCGGTCGTGCAGATCGACGGTGCGGATACATATCCGGTCGAGGGGGAGCTGGACCTGACCACGGTCGGCGTCACCTCCGCCGACACTGAACTGGACATCCTGACGGTCCTGCGTGCGTGGCTGGACGACGACCGCGCAGTGGTTCCGCGCAGCACCGTCTACGAGGACGACGAGACGGCCGAGGAATCGCGTGAGCAGAGCGCGCAGCAGCTCTCCCGGTCGCAGGAGACCGCCAAGGTCGCGGCGTTGCGAGAGCTCGGTTACGAGGTGCCGCAGCAGGTGGTGATCGCTACGGTGTTCGAGGGCACGCCGGCTGAAGGCGCCCTGGAGCCGGGCGACATCATCGTCTCCGTGGACGGCACTCCCATCGCGTCGCCCGACGAGGTGGCCGAGATGATCAGGGAGCGGGAGCCCGGTGACACGGTAGAGATCGGCATCCGGCGCGACGGTGAGGAGATGACGGTCACGCCGGAGACGGAGGCGGCCGAGGACGGCGGTCATCCGGTCGTCGGTTTCGGGGTCGACTGGGGCTACGAGCTCCCGGTCGACATCACCATCACCATCGACGACGCCATCGGCGGTCCGAGCGCCGGGATGATCTTCGCCCTGGCCATCTACGACACGATGACCGAGGAGCCGCTGATCGAGGGGACTCACATCGCGGGGACCGGCGAGATCACCGGCGACGGCGAGGTGGGGCCGATCGGGGGCATCCAGCAGAAGATCGCCGCGGCCAGTGACGACGGCGCCGAGCTGTTCCTGGCTCCGGTCCGCAACTGCAGCGACGCGGTCAGCGCGAACAACGGTGATATGCAGGTGGTTCCAGTGGAGAACCTCGCCGACGCGATCGATGCGATCGAGACGTACACGGAGGGCGATCCCGCGGACCTCGCCACGTGCGAATGACCCGGCACCGTCCTGCCGCTCCGCGCTTTGGCGCGACGGCCGGCGCTCGGGGTCAGGTGAGTGTATCGGCGAGAGCGTTGGCGATCTCCGGTGACAGCTCGGCGTCCTGGATGAGTTCGCTGTCCTCCTCGTGACCGCGCACGCGCAGCACCGAGGTCCGTGAACCGTCTCGGAGCACGCCCACAACCACGCGAACGTCGGTGCGGTCGGGGTGGTTCTGCGCCCAGTTCACGGCCGCCTCGTCGTCGGCGGGCACGTCGTCCTCGGCGCCGGGCGGCAACACGATCCGCTCCACGGCCAGCGCGCAGCCGCGCACGGTATCCGGCCAGGCGATGGAGGGAAGAAGGTCGTCGAGCGAGCGCCCGGCGATGTCCTGCTCGATCGGGGTCAACGCGTCGTCGGACACCGAGTCCTTGGACAAGCCCAGGTTGCCGGCCAGATCCGGTTCGCGTTCCAGGAGCTCGCCGGTGGGCGCGAGCGCATACAGCCGAGGCTGTTGATCCCAGCCCTCCTGCTGGACGTGGTTCTCGATCTCGACGACAGCACGGGAGAGGGCCGTCGGGGGGTGTTCCGGGGCGTCCCCGTTGGTGGAGGTGGGCTCATCGGTGTTCATGTCGTCATGCTCCCACGAGTGTTTCGGTGTCCGAGCCGCAGATGCCGAGGTTACGGCCGTGTTGCCAGAAGGCGATCAGATCTTGATGCGTCTTGGCAGGACCGGTTCGAAAACCGGTGCGACCGTAAGATAGCTTTCATGGGGTGAGCCAGAATTTTCCTCGTCCAGCTGGTCCATCCCGCGGTGGCGGACGCCGGTCGCGTGCGCTGGTTCCGACTCTGATCGTACTCGCGGTGCTGGCCGTCGCGTATCTACTTGTTGTCAACTTCTGGACGGAACGGCTGTGGTTCGATTCCGTCGACTTCACCCGGGTGTTCACGACGCAGCTGATCACCCGATCGTCGCTGTTCGTGGTGTTCGGTCTGTTGATGGCCGTGTCCATCGTGGTGAACGGCGTCATCGCCTACCGGTTGCGGCCGAGTTACCGGCCGATGAGCGTCGAGCAGCAGAGCCTCGACCGATACCGGGACGCGATCGATCCGGTGCGTTCCTGGGTTCTCGGTGCCGCGGCCCTCTTGGTGGGCATCATCGCCGGTGCGAGCGCCGGCGGTGAGTGGACGACGTTTCAGCTGTGGCTGAACGGCACGGAGTTCGGCGTCGAGGATCCGCAGTTCGGGACCGACCTCGGCTTCTACGCGTTCTCCTACCCGTGGTGGCGCTATGTGGTGAGCTTCGGCTTCGCGATCGTGACGCTCGGTCTGATCGTCGCCGCGATCACGCACTACATCTACGGCGGCATCCGGCTGCAGACCGCGGGTGAGAAGGTCAGCCCGGCCGCTCAGGGGCACCTGTCGCTTCTGATCGGTCTGTTCATCCTGCTCAAGGGCGTGGCGTACTGGCTCGACCGATACGCCATGCTGATCGATGACAACGACTTGTTCACCGGCGGGAACTACGCCGACATCAACGCGTTACTGCCGGCCAAGACCATTCTGATCTTTGTGGCCGGGATATGCGCGATCCTGTTCTTCGTCAACGTCTGGCGGCGCAGCTGGATGCTGCCCGGCATCGGTGCGGGTCTGCTGGTGCTCTCGGCCGTGCTGCTCAGCGGGCTGTGGCCGTTCATCGTGCAGCAGTTCCAGGTCAACCCGACCGAGGCCGATCGTGAGGCGCCGTACATCGAGCGCAACATCGCGGCCACGCGCGACGCCTACGACATCGACGGCGTGGACATCCAGTCTTATGAAGCTGAGACGACGGTGGAGGCGGGCCAGCTGGCCGACGACGCGGGGAGCATCCCCGGTATCCGGCTGATGGACCCGACGGTCATTCCGCCGGCCTACCAGCAGCTGCAGCAGGTCCGTGGTTTCTACACCTTCGCGCAGCCCGCCGACGTGGATCGCTACGAGATCAATGGCGAGGTGGTCGACTCCGTCGTAGCGGCCCGCGAGATCGACATCTCCGGTATTTCGAGTGAGCAGCAGAACTGGGTCAACCAGCACACTGTGTACACGCACGGCTTCGGGATGGTCGCTGCTTACGGAAACAGAAGTGAGACTGACGGCTCCCCCGATTGGATCGAAGAGGACATCCCGTCGCGTGGCGATCTGGGCGACTACGAGCCACGGGTGTACTTCGGTGAGAACTCGCCGGAGTATTCCATCGTCGGCGCTCCAGAGGGTGAAGAGCCTGTGGAGTACGACATCCCGGAGGATCCCGAGACAGGCGGAGAACGGCGCAACACGTACGACGGGAACGGCGGGGTGTCGATCGGCTCGTTCTTCAACAGGGTGCTCTACGCCACCAAGTTCCAGGAAGCGAACATCCTCCTGTCGGACCGAGTCAATTCTGAGTCCCAGATCCTCTACGATCGCGGCCCGCGTCAGCGGGTGGAGAAGGTCGCACCGTGGCTGACGGTCGACTCTAACCCGTTCCCGACCGTGGTCGACGGGCGCTTGGTCTGGGTGATCGACGCATACACCACGCTCAATTCGTATCCATACTCGCAGCGAGTGTCGTTGGAGGAAGCCACCAGCGACTCGCGGATCGCGCGCCCTGCTTTGGCAGCTCAGCCGGATGATTACATCAACTACGCGCGCAATTCTGTGAAGGCGACCGTGGATGCGTACGACGGCACAGTGACGTTGTATGAGTGGGATAACAGCGACCCGGTCTTGCAGGCGTGGATGGACGTCTTTCCTGAGTCGGTCACACCGCGATCGGAGATCAGTGACGACCTGATGAACCACCTCCGGTATCCGGAGGACATGTTCAAGCTGCAGCGGCGAATGCTGGAGCAGTACCACGTGACCGACCCGTTCACGTTCTACGAGGGCACCGACCGTTGGATTGTGCCGAACGATCCAACCTCGAACCTGGATATCGACCAGCCGCCCTACTACCAGTCGATCCAACTGCCGGGCAGCGACGAAGGTGTGTTCTCGTTGACGACGACGTACACGCCTCGTGGGCGACAGAACCTGATCGCCTTCATGACCGTGAACGCTGACGCCCGACATGAGGACTACGGCCAGCTGACGGCGCTGCGTCTACCTGGCGATACCCAGATAGACGGTCCGGGACAGGTAGCGAACGCCTTCGAGAGCAACGAGGAGATCGCCAGCCAGCTCACCCTTCTTGGCGCTGGTGAGGGGGCGAACGTCGAGTTCGGTAACCTGCTGACGTTGCCGGTCGGCGGTGGCCTGCTGTACGTCCAGCCGGTATACGTGGTGCGGCAGGCCGGCGATGCCGTCTATCCGTTGTTGCGCCGTGTCATGGTGCGGTTCGGCACTGAGATCGGGTTCGATACGAGCCTGCAAGGGGCTCTCGACGACGTCTTCCGCGGAGAATCCGGCGTGGAGACCGAAGAAGAGGGTGAAATCGAGGACGCCGAGGTTCCCGAGCCCGAGGGTGAAGGCACCGACACCGAGGAGCCGCCGGAGAGCGAGCAGGAGCCGCCCGCAGACTCCGAGCAGTCTCCTCCGGCAGACGAGCCTGATGAGGAAGCGCCCCCGGCGGACGGCACGCTCGAAGAAGCGATCGCTGATGCTCAGCAGGCGTGGGAGGATGCGCAGGCGGCACAGTCCGAAGGTCGCTGGGCGGACTACGGCGAGGCCTTGGATCGCCTCGAGGACGCCCTCAGCCGTGCCGACCAGCTCTCCCAGGGAGAATAGATAGCTAGCGCAAATCGCTGGGCTTGGATGTGGCCGGGGTTCACTGAGATGGTGAGCCCCGGCCACGGCTATACGGCGGGTACGGCCTGGCGCTGCAAGCTCCGTAGATGCGCACATTTACAGTGGTCACGAGGCTATTCCAGCCGATCGGCTGCCCGATTTGGTGTGGCTCGGATCGTGACGTAATATTGTCAGTGCGACGCGGGGTGGAGCAGCTCGGTAGCTCGCTGGGCTCATAACCCAGAGGCCGCAGGTTCAAATCCTGCCCCCGCTACCAGGTAAGACGGGTCTTCGGATTCTGGCGGGGTGCTGGGTTCATCGGACGACGATGGAGCCCAGCACTCGCCAGTTGGGTTTGCCGGCGTAGAGCAGGGCGCGGACTCGGTAGTTGCGGAAGTTGCGGAACCCGTA
>NZ_JAAGOA010000003.1 GCF_010550675.1 Phytoactinopolyspora halotolerans
ACCACGCACGCCGTTCTCCCACACCTAGTTTTGATCTTCGACAATCAAAAACCTAGGCCGGAAAGAACGGCGTGCGCTGCTATGACACGCTCAACCCACCCACGGATAAGTCAGAAGAGCCTCATTTAGGTACGTGGTGTTCGAACCAGTCGCCGGCGAGCCGGGAGACTTCTTCTAGGGCTCCGGGTTCCTCGAACAGATGGGTGGCGCCGGGGATCACGGACAGATCCCGCTCGGTCTGCAGCTGCTCGAGAGCGTCCCGGTTGAGCGCGAGCACCGTCGTATCCAGTCCGCCGACGATCAGCAGCGTGGGAGCACGGACCTGCGCCAGGGCGTCCTGCGCCAGGTCGGGCCTGCCGCCGCGGGAGACCACCGCGTACACCCGCTCGGGGTCACTCTGCGCGGCCGCCGACAGCGCGGCAGCGGCGCCGGTGCTCGCGCCGAACAGCCCCAGCGGGAGGTGTTCTGTGCTCGGGTCGTGGGCCAGCCAGTCGCTTGCCACCAGCAGCCGCTCGGTGAGCAGCCCGATGTCGAATCGCAGATGCCGGGTGGTCGCCTCAAGCTGCTCTTCGGCCTCGGTCAGCAGATCGGTCAGCATGGTCGCCAATCCGCGTTCGTTCAGCGCGGCCGCGACCGCCTGGTTGCGCGGGCTGTGCCGGCCGCTTCCGCTGCCGTGCGCGAAGAGCACCACGCCTCGGGCGTCGTCAGGGATCGTCAGGTCACCGGGCGAGCTTCCCCGCCCCATGACATCTACCTCGAAGGACCTCACGACAAGGCGGCTACCCAGCCCGCTCGGGCGCAAACACGGGGCCGTGCTCGTCCGCCGGGGGAAGCGGACGCGAGGTTTCGCCTCCGGCTGGCTGGGTAGCGGCCGGGACATGCGCGTACTACTCACCGGGGCGACCGGCAACGTCGGAACGAGTCTCATCGAAGCGCTGGCTGCGGATGCCGGCGTGGAGGAGATCGTCGCCGTCGCGCGTCGTGCCCCCGAAGACTGGGCACCGGACAAGGTGCGCTTCGTCCCGATGGATGTGCGCTCCGACGGGCTCGTCGAGCTCTGCCGTGGGATGGATGCGGTGGTCCACCTGGCGTGGGCCTTTCAGCCGACCCACGGGCCGGTGAAGACGTGGGACGTCAACGTCGTCGGGAGCATCAACGTGTTCGAGGCGGCGGCAGCGGCCGGTGTCGACGCCGTGGTGTACGCGTCGTCGGTGGGGGCGTACTCGCCCGCACCTGGCCGGCAGGTGGACGAGTCATGGCCGACCCACAGCATTCCCACCGCCGCGTATGGGCGCGAGAAGGCCTACCTGGAGCGGTACCTCGACGCGTTCGAGCTCAAGAAACCCGGAATCCGGGTCGCGCGGATGCGGCCGTGTTTCATCTTCAAACGGGAGTCGGGCAGCGAACAGCGCCGGATCTTCGGCGGGCCGTTGCTGCCGAGAGCGCTGATGCGGCGAGGGCGGCTGCCGGTGATACCGCTGCCCGCAGGCCTGCGGTTCCAGGCATTGCATGCGGCGGACGCGGCGGACGCGTATCGCCGGGCGATCACGGGGGACGCCCGGGGTGCGTACAACGTGGCCGCGGACCCGGTCATCGATGCGGCGGAGCTCGCGGACCTGCTGGGTGCGCGGGCGGTCACGGTTCCGGCCGTCGCGGCGCGGATGGCCGTCGGGGGAGCGTGGCGGCTGCGGCTGGCCCGGGCGGACGACGCGCTCCTGAATCTGATGCTCCAGCTGCCCACGCTGGACGCCGGACGGATCCGGCGTGAGCTCGGATGGGAACCACGGCACTCGGGCCGCGAGGCGCTGCGCGAGATGCTCGACGGGCTCGCCGACGGCGCGGGCGGACCGACCGAACCGTTGCATCCCGACCATCCCCGGCGGATGGCAGCCACCTCAACGTGAGAACGGGAGTGACGACCATGCAGCATGATGAGTTCATCGGCCATGTTCAGCACCGGGCGCAGCTGTCGTCGCGCGGCGACGCGGAACGGGCGACCCGCGCGACACTGGAGACGCTGGGTGAACGTGTGACCGGCGGGCTGGCGACCAATCTGGCGGCGCAGTTGCCGGAGGAGATCGGCGAACATCTCCGGAGGACCGTCCCGTTCGGCGCCGACGACGCTCCGGGCGAGCGATTCGAGGCGGACGAGTTCATCCGCCGGGTGGCGGCGCGGTCCACGACGGACGAACCCCAGGCCGCCTATCTGGCCAGGGTCGTCTTCGAGGTCACCGATGAGGCGACGCAAGGATCGGTGACCTCGAAGGTCGCGGAGACCCTGCCGGACGACATCCGGAGTCTGATCACCGCCGGAAGCTCCGGCCACGCCTAAGCAGCCGCACTGAACGTGAGCGTCGGCGGATGGATCCCTCCAGGGCTTGGCCGGGCATCGGCGTGGGAGGAGCCCCGCGACGACCTCGCCGCCTAGGCGGGTCATGCCACTCCGGCGGCGAGAGGGGGCCGAAGGCCTCCACGAGCCGCCGGAAGACAACAGACGGCGCGCGGAAGCGATCAGCGCTCGTGGCATGACCCGACAACGACATGTGATGGCGGGGAGGGATCCATCCATCGACGTGGTGGCGTGCGTCAGGCGCTGCGCTGGTAGGCGCGGAAGGCCCGGCTGGCCAGCCAGCCCATGACGACGGCGACGCCGACGAGTAGGGCCGTCTGCCCGGCGACGACGCTCCAGTCGGTGTCGCCGTGCAACGCCTCCCGGCTCGCCGTCGCCGCCCAGTCCACCGGGTTGAACGACGCGACCGTGTCCACCCAGTCCGGCACCAGCTGCGGCGCCATCAGCACCGACGACAGGAAGGTGAGCGGCAGGGCGAGGAACATGGACATGCCGATCAGCGACTCCTGGGATCGGACCAGCAGCGCCATCGCGCAGGACAACGCGGCGAAGAAGATCGCGAGCAGGGTCGCCGCGGCCAGCACCACCAGCACGCCGGCGAGCCCGCCGTCGTACCGGGCACCCATCAACAGGCCGACACCGAAGATGATCAGCGACTGCGCGACGGTCACCACCGTCTGGTAGGCGAGTATGCCGTTGACCAGCGCACCACGGCTGAGCGGTGAGGTGAGGTTGCGGTCCATCACCCCGCGGTTCATGTCGTCGATGAAGCTCGTGCCGGCCCAGTTCGCGGTCATGATCGCATTCATGACGATGACGCCGGGCGTCAGGTAGGTGATGTAGGAGACGTCACCGAAGCCGGGGATATCCGTCACCCGCTGGAACAACTGGCTGAACAGCAGCAGCCAGACCATCGGCTGGATCAGGGTGAAGGCGAGGTAGACCGGCTCCCGGCGGAGGATCCGCAGCGAACGGCCGGTCAGATACAGCGAGTGCGTCATGATCGTGCTCATCGGGCGGCCTCCGCGAACTCCGGGCGGTCGGTGGCGGAGCCGGCCGCGCGCTCGGCGGCACGGAACGAACGTCCGGCGTGCCGGAGGTAGACGTCGTCCAGGGACGGCCGGGCGACGGTCACCGAGGTGAGTCCGATGCCATCACTGTCTAGGGCAGCCAGGACCCGGGGCAGGGTGGCCGCCCCGTCGCCGACGCGGGCCAGCAGGGTCGCGTCGTCGACGCTGACCTGGCGGACGCCGTCGGCGGATCCGACCGCCGCCCGGGCCCGGTCGCGCGCGGTGGGATCGGCGAGCTGAACCTCGATGGTGTCGCCGTCGAGCGTCCCCTTGAGCTGCTCCGGGCTCCCGGAGGCGACCACCCGGCCCCGATCGACGATGACCAGCTGGTCGGCGAGGTTGTCGGCCTCTTCCATGTAGTGGGTGGTGAGGAGGACGGTCAGCCCTTCGGTTGCGGTGAGGCCGGAGATCTCCGCCCACATCTCCGCCCGTGCCTCCGGATCCAGGCCGGTGGTGGGCTCGTCCAGGAAGAGCACCTGCGGGCGGTGGATCAACGCGAGGGCGACGTCGAGCTTGCGCTGCATGCCACCGGACCAGGTCTTGCTCACCCGGTCCGCGGCCTCGGTGAGGCCGAACCTGGTCAGTAGCGCGTCGGAGCGCTGCCTGATCTCGTGGGCGGGGAGGCCGTGGATCCGGCCCTGCAAGGTGAGGTTCTCCCGGCCGGTGGCGGTGGGGTCGAAGCATGGCTTCTGCGGGACATAGCCGATGGCGCACCGGACCGCGGCTCCCTCCCGGGCGACGTCGTGACCGGCCACGGTGGCCGTGCCGGAATCCGCGGCGGCGAGCGTGGTCAGGATCTTCGTCGTGGTCGATTTGCCGGCGCCGTTCGGTCCGAGCAGGCCGAAGACGGTGCCGGCGGGCACGGAGAAGGTGACACCGTCGAGCGCCCGCACGGCGGCATCGCCCTTCCCGTAGGTCTTGGTCAGCTCGACGGCCTGGATGGCGGCACCGGATCCGGTGGGTGGCGGCGCCGTGTGACTCTTGTCGAATGTGGGCATGGATCCTCTCCTGGTGTGTGCGGCCGGTGACGGCCGGACGGGGAGGAGCCGAGGCCCGGATCTGCGTGACCTATCCTGAGGAGTGCAGGTCCATGAGGCAGGTCTGGCAGAGCGGGATCGGTCTCCTGGGATGACGGCGGCCCTTTGCGGTGGTGTTGGCGCACCCCGCGAGGGGCCGTTTTGTGTTCCCGGCGGCTGTTCGCCGCCGTGGTCACTGTTCATCGAGCCACGGATACTCCTCGGCGAACTCGTCGCGGATTCTGGCATCGACCTCGTCCATGGACAGGCCGGTCGAACGGAGCTCGTGGATGCGGCGCCAGATCTGAACGCCCGGGAAGGCGCCGGACTTCAGCTCGTCCAGCAGCTCGTCCACGAACTCGATCTCCGCGGTCTGCAGGGCAAGCTCGTATTCGTGCTCGATCGAGAACAGCCTCGGCAGGCCCAACTCCGATGCCTGACGAAGCATGCGGCGGCCGACTTCGTGTTGCCGGCGCAGCTGGTCCAGGCGGCGCTCGAGTAGAGCGATCGCCTGGTCGACCCCGAGCGCGGGCATGAGCGACAGGCCGGCTTCGAACTGGGGGAATTCCTTGGCCGGTGTGCTGAGCAGCTCGCTGAGCCAGTCCACCATGACGTCCCGGCCTTCATCGGTGACCGCGTAGACGGTCCGCTCGGGCCGCTTGCCCTCCCGGGTGGTCTGCTGCACCTCGATCAGCCCGCGCTTGAGCAATGACTCGATGACCGAATACAGCGAGCCGTAGTTGAGCTTGATGCTCTCCTGCTTGCTGCGCTCCTTGAGGGTGCTGGACATCTCGTACGGGTGCATGGGCCGCTCGACCAGGAGCGTCAGGACGGCCAACGCCAGAGGGTTGTTCAGCCGTCGCGCTGCCATTGCTCGCTCCCGAGTGCTCTGAGTCAATTACTCGACTTCGAGTATTCGATGCTGAGCAACGATTGTCAAGTGGGGCGAGCTGGTCCGGAGCGGTAGGTGTGACCGGTCAGCGGTTGGTGTGCAGCGACTGCAGCAGCTCCAGGTCCTTGCCGGTGACCCCGGTCACGCCCAGGCGTCGTGCGTCGGCGAGATCCTCGGCCGTGTCGACCGGCCAGGTGATGACGTGCTCGACGCGGCGTCGCAGCTCCGTCACGATCTCCGGGGTCAGCAACGTGCGATGGACCGAGCAGCCGAATACGCGCCGCTGGTTCGGCCACGCCGGCTGGCCCTTGTGGACGAGTTCGCGCAGCCGCTCGACCATCGGCCAGCTGCCCGCGGAGAGCACGGTCCGGATGTGCGGAAGATCGGCGAACGCCTTGAACATCCACCAATGCGGTGTGCACACCGTGACCGGCACGCCAGGGGCGTGTTCGCGCAGCGCGGCGGCGACGGCAGGAGCCAGGCCCGGCCGGAAGCCTTTCAGGTCCAGCATCAGCCGGTGTGCGTCCTCGGGAAGCGACTCGAGCACCTCGGACAGCGTCGGTACCTCCAACGCATCCCGGCGGATCAGCTCCCCTGGCTCCCAGAGGAGTCTGGGGCCGAGTGTCTTGGTGTGCCGGACCTCCGGAGTGCCTTTGAACAGCCGGACATCCGCTTCGACCAGGTCGACTCGCGCATCCAGCGCGGCCCGGAGTGTGTCCACGTCGTTCGCCGCCCGGTGGGCGATCGTCAGCAACGCTCCGCCGCTGTGACTCTTCGGTTCATTATGCCAGGTCATGACGTTGATCGGCTCCTCTTCCAGTGCCGTCTGCGTTCATTATCACCCCGCGGATGACCGCAGCAAAGACCACCGGCGCACGCAGGTGTCGCCGCTGTGTCGGGCGGCCACACGACGGCGAGCCCAACGAGGGTCAACGGTTGGGGATCGAGGGAGTGAATGATCAAGATCGGCAAAGTCGATGGGCAACTCCGCCCCTATGGCGGGTGCCGCGGAAGAGGCGACCCGGGCCCGGGTATTACGCGCCGGTAGTTTATAGAAGCGGTCTCACTAGGCTCTCGGCAACATCACGATAAGGCTCTTGTGGCACTGCCGGGATTTCATCTGAAGCGTTGCGGTGGAAAGCGAACGCATTCCTCCGGAATGTTGCACGAGCAACGCCGTCGGGAGGAAGATTTTCGGTACCGTCCCGGAATGTCTTCATTTGCGTAACAGAATAGTATCGGTTAGGAAACGGTGTCCGAATGCCGATACGAGGCCTGCTGACGGCCATTTCCGGCTGTCCCGGAGGGGTCTGCGGCCGGTCCGGTCTGTACACGTGTGCGAGCACACCAGGGCCCCCTGCTGCCGAAGGGGGCCCTGGGTCGAGTGCTGGCGCCGGAAGCCCTGAGCGGGCTGGCTGTGTCGGTTATCCGAGCAGGCCAGCGCGGTGAACAACCGGCATGGAACCAGGCCAGTACGTCAGATCGGGCGAACCTGATCGGCCTGCGGCCCCTTCGGGCCCTGGGTGATCTCGAACTCCACCCGCTGGTTCTCATCCAACGTGCGGTAGCCGTCGATCTGGATGGCCGAGTAGTGCACGAAGACGTCGGCGTCGCCGTTGTCCTGCGCAATGAAGCCGAAGCCCTTCTCGGCGTTGAACCACTTGACGGTTCCCTGTGCCATGTGCTTTGTCCTCCTAGGGGACGGTGTGTTGGAGCCGCACCTTGCGACTCCGGCTGCTGCTGCCGTCTCCCGCTACCGTGCTAGGCACAGAGAAGCGAAAAACGCCCGCTATAACAATCCACGGGCTCATCAAGGACGTACGAGGAACTGTTACTGCAACCGCGGAAACAGTACCACCTTGTGCCCGCGACCCGCAGCATACGATGTTCGCTCTATTTGTCAAAGGGCCCTTCCGAACCGTGAGCATCTGCGCCGGTGAGTATGCCCGGCGTTAGCCGATCAGGTTAGGGTAGTTTCCAGTCGACCGGTTCCACTCCGAGCTCACTCAAGAGGCGATTAGCGCGGCTAAAGGGGCGGGAGCCGAAGAAGCCGTTGTGCGCCGACATCGGGCTGGGATGCGCCGACTCAACGAGTGGTGTGTTACCGAGCAGCGGCGCCAGATTGCGGGCGTCGCGCCCCCAGAGAATGGCGACGAAAGGCCTTTCCCGAGCGGCCAGTGCCCGGATCGCCTGTTCGGTCACCGTCTCCCAGCCCTTGCCCCGGTGCGACGCCGGACGGCGTGGAGCGACCGTCAACGCCCGGTTGAGCAACAGCACGCCGTTGTCGGCCCATCGGGACAGGTCGCCGGTGCTCGGAGTCGGGAGGCCGAGGTCGTTGCTGTACTCGGTGAAGATGTTGACCAGGCTCGGCGGCAGCGGACGAACATCCGGCGCCACCGAGAAGCTCAAACCGACAGCGTGGCCCGGAGTCGGATACGGATCCTGTCCCACGATGAGTACCCGCACGTCGTCGAACGGGGTGCCGAAGGCTCGCAGGATGTTCTCGCCCGCGGGGAGATAGGAACGACCGGCGGCGATCTCCTGTCGAAGGAACTCGCCCATGGCCGTGACCTGCCCCGCTACCGGCTCCAGGGCCTGTGCCCAGCCCGGATCCATCAACTCGTGCAGCGGTCGTGCGTCGCTCATGCCCACACACTAGTGCGGCCGAGCGGTTGTGATACGGCGAGGGGCGAGACGCGCGAAGGCTACCCTGGGCGGCGCCTCGGCTCATCCGTGCATCCGGTGCACGGCTTCGAGTACCGGCGGCTTGACGACCAGTGCCGCCAGCGCGATGGCCACCGGGATGGCCGCCGTCACCACCAGCACGTCGGAATACGATCCGGTCCAGTCATGCGCGGTGGCGTAGATCAGCGGGCCGAACGCGGTGGAGCCCACCGACACCGAGACCACGATCCCGCGGATGGAGCCCAGATGTGCGGTGCCGAAGTAGCGCGGGAAGGTGGCCGCCTCCAGCACCCGCATCGAGCCGCCCGCAGCACCGAGGAGTGCACCGAAGGCTACCGCCGTCAGGCCGGGGGTGACGTAGGCGCCGAGGACCAACCCGCCGGTCAGCAGCGCCATGGCGGCGAGGATCAGCCAGCGTGGGTGCGCTCGGTCGACCAGTGCGCCGGTGGCCAATGTGGCCAGCAGCATGGCGATCGTCTGCCAGAGGAAGTTCCCGGCGGCCTCGCCGGGCGTCAGGCCGCGCTCGCCGAGCAGGCTGATCTGGTGAAAGTTGACGGCCGTGGAGAGCAGGCCGCAGGCCGCGACGCCGGCGGTCACCACCCAGAAATACGGCGACCGCACCGTGTGAGCGAGCGTCGCGCCCCACTCGACGTGTGCCCGATCGCCGTCCTCGGGTTTGCGCGCACCATCGGGGATCTGACCGAGTTGAGCGGGCCGGTCTCGCATGCCGAGCAGAGCGATCGGGATCACCACCAGCCAGATGGCGACACCCTCCACCAGCCACGCGGTGCGCCAGCTATGACTGGCGATGAACCCCTCCATCACCAGCGGTGTCATCGAGATGCCGATGGCACCGACTGCGGAGACGATGCCGGTGGCGAAGCCACGCTTCTTGGCGAACCACAGGGCGGTCGCGGTGGTCGCGGTCAGCCCCAGTGCTCCTTGCCCGGCCATGCGGATCCCGGCGAATCCGGCGGTCAGCCCCACGATCTCGGTGACGGCCGACAGCGCGATCAACACCGCGCCGAACACGGCGCCGATGACCGCCATGGTGCGCCGCACACCGAACCGGTCCAGTGCCCGGCCGACCCACGGCATGGCTACCGCCCCGCAGAGCGTGCCGATCAGATAAGCCGTGGAGATCGCGGACCGGGAGACGCCGAGGTCCGCGATCATCGGATCGATGAAGACCGACACCGCCGCGGTCTGGCCGGGGCCGGTAGCCGCCAGCGCGATGGTCGAGTAGACCACGATGTGCCAGCCGTAGAAGCTGTCCGGCTTGCGGTACGAGGAAGGGCGATATGACGACGGGCGGGACAGGGTCGAGTGCGCGGACAACCTGCTGCTTCCTGATCGCGTGCTGCGGACGAGACACCGGTTCACACCGCGTTGTGCGAACGGGCTACCGGAACCCCCGATGCGGAGGTGGTGGGGAACCGATACCCATGTTACGCCATCGTTATGAACGCGAGCGCGGTCGCGTGCGCCAGGGGCGCGGCGCCCGCGCCATGTCCAGCCGACCGGTCGCCCCTGTTGAGATCACCGGCGAGCCAGCGCAGGGATGGCGGATAACAGCAGCTCACGCACCCGATCCAGGTTCGCTTCGAAAACCCTGAAGACCGTCTCCTGAGTGACCGGTTCCACCTCCGGGGCCTCGTCCAGACCGGCGTCGTAGTCGGTGACGAGTGCAATGCCCGCGAACGGGATACCGGCCTCGCGAGCCAGTGCGGCCTCCGGGTACTGGGTCATGTTCACCACATGCCAGCCGGCGGCGCGGTGCCACTGGGATTCCGCGCGGGTGGAGAACCGGGGACCGTTGGTCACCACCACGGTGCCGCCGTCGTGCGCGGTGACACCGGCCGCGGCCGCCGCGTCGAGCAGGATGGCCCGCAGCTTCGCGTCGTACGGCTCGGCCAGCGGCGCGTGCCGGGGCCCCTCGTCGAACTGGTCGTAGAACGTGTCCGCCCGCCCGGAGGTGCGGTCGACGAACTGGTCGACGACGACGAAGTCGCCGGGCTTGATCTCCGGGCGCAACGATCCCGCCGCGAACGGTGACACCAGCGCGCGCACACCGAGCTGCCGCATCGCATCCACGTTGGCGCGATAGTTCACCCGGTGCGGCGGATGCCGATGATCGGGGCCGTGCCGGGGGAGGAACGCGACCCGCACGTCGTCATCGGCGCTGACATGGTCGTCTCCGGAGGTCGCGAGGCCGGCCCTGCCGATCGGCACGCGTCCGATGGTGATCGGGCCGGACGGAGCACCCCAGGCCGTCGAGACCTCGACGCTACGGGCGTCCTCCAGAAACGTGTAGAAGCCGGAGCCCCCGAACACGCCGACATCCGCGACCGGTCCGGCCACTCCGGCCACTCCGGCCGCTCCGGCTCGTCCGGCCGGCGCGGTCTCACCCTCGTGGTCGCCGCTCACCTGAGTCTCCTCGTTCACGCGGTACCTCCTCGCCAGATGCCGCCCGGGCGACCTCGCTGCGCCGCCGCCCGGGCCCGGCGCAGCTGCGTGCGCATGTCCACGATGGCGCGTAGCGTGCCGCGGACCGTACCGGTGACCTTACTCCGGCCGACCCTGCGCCGATAACGGACCGGAACCTCCTGGACGCGCCAGCCGGCCTGGCCGGCGCGGAGTACCATCTCCAGCGGCCACCCGGACCGGCGATCCCGCAGGCCGAGCGCGAGCAGAGCGTCCCGGCGCGCGGCGCGCATCGGGCCGATATCGCTGACCGTGACCCCGCACGTGCGCTCGACCTGCCGGGCGAGGTAGCGGTTGGCGAGCAGGCTGTGCGTGGCGAGAGCGCCGTCGTCGTCCGGGACGCGTGCGCCCAGGACGAGATCGGCGGCGCCGGAGAGCACCGGGTCCGCCACGCGGGGCAGTTCGGCCGGGTCGAGTGAGGCGTCGCAGTCCATGAAGCACACCACGGGTGCGGTCGCGGCGACCAGCCCGGCGTAACACGCAGCCCCGAAACCTCGTTGCGGTTCGTGCGCCACCGCTGCACCGTGTGCGGTCGCGACCTCGGCGGAGCCGTCGTCCGAGCCGTTGTCCACGACGATCGCCCGGTATCCGGCAGGCATCCGCGCCAGCACCCATGGGATGGCGGTCCGCTCGTTCAGGACAGGAAGTACGACGTCGATCACCGCGACTCCTCGCTCCGGCCGCCGACGGCCTCGACCGCCGGCGTAGCCCCGGTTGCCGCGGTTGCCGCCGTTGCCGCGGTGGTCCCGGTCGCTGCGGCGGCGTCGGCCGCTGCGACGGCCGACGCGGTCCGCGAACCGGGGATGATCCGCGCGAGCGCACGTGCGTCGTCGATGTCGTCGAGATCGCGCAACGTGGGCAGGTCGACCACGCGGAGGCCGAGCGCGGACAACTGATCGCGTTGCCGGCGGCCGGTGTCCGGCCGGCTCATCGGAACCCCGCGGAACGCCTCGGGATGCGGACGCCGCAAGGCGAGCGCCCACCACCCGCCGTCCTCGGCCGGCCCGAGCGCGGCGTCGGTACCGCCGCCCGCCTGCCCGCCGGGACCGGCGTCGTCCAGGACCAGGGCAAGCGAATCCTCGAGCAGCTCGGGCGTCACCTGCGGGGTGTCCATGCCGATCTGCACGCCGGGAGCACCGGCATGCGTCCAGGCGGCCGTGAGCCGGTCATTGAGCGACCCGGAGACCTGAGCGATCACCTCGAAACCGGACGGCAGCCACGGCCCCGGCGGCCCATCCAACGCGATGATCTTGCGCGCCGCCCCGCAACCGGCGACCGCCTCCAGGGTGTCGGCGAGCGCCGCGGTTGCGATCGCCGCGGCCTGGTCGGGCCCGAACTCCGGGCTCAGCCGGGTCTTCGCCCGGCCCGGCTCGGGTGCCTTGGCCACCACGAGGATGTGCTCGGCGTGTCCGCCGTGCGGCGAGCCGGCTCGCATCCGCCTGGGGTTCAGCGACATGCCGTGAGAGTAGCCACGGGATGGTCGGGGCAATCATTACGAAGCGCGAAAGTCTGTGCTGCCGAGGCGACGCGGCGTGCGGCGATGCGTCATCGTTGTAGCCATGGACGTCGGTAAACCACCCTCCCCACCGGTGGAAGATCTACGATGAGCGCCGAGTCCGGCTCGCGCGTACTGGTCATCGACGACGACCCCGCACTGGCCGATGTGGTCGGACGCTACCTGCGCCGGGACGGATTCGACGTCGCGTTCGCCACGGACGGCGTCGACGGTCTGAAGCAGGCGCTGGCGACGCTGCCCGACCTGGTGGTGCTCGATCTGATGCTGCCCGGCATGGACGGCCTCGAAGTCTGCCGGCGGCTGCGTCAGGTGGCGCCGATCCCGATCGTGATGCTGACCGCGCTGGGGGAGGAGAGCGACCGGATCGCCGGGCTGGAGATCGGGGCGGACGACTACGTCACCAAGCCGTTCTCGCCCCGGGAACTGGCCGCGCGGGTCCGCGCCGTGCTGCGTCGGTCCGCGGGTGGGGTACGGGCCACCTCCGCGGAGACACTCTCCGGGGGCGGCGTGGAGATCGACGTCGTCGGGCATCAGGCTCGTCGCCACGGTCACGAGGTGCAACTGACCGCGAAGGAGTTCGACCTGCTGGTGCATTTCCTGGCCAACCCGGGCCGGGCGTTCCGCCGGGAGGAATTGTTGGAGGAGGTCTGGGGGTGGCGGTTCGGCGACGTCTCCACCGTGACGGTCCACGTGCGCCGGCTGCGGGAGAAGGTGGAGGACGACCCGTCCGAGCCGAAGCACCTGCTGACCGTCCGCGGCGTCGGATACAGGTTCGAGCCATGACCCGTCGACGATGGCCGACCATCGGGCTGATCACGCTGCTCGGGCTCGCCGCGGCGGGGATCGCGGCGTGGGTCAACGGTGTACCCGCGGACGAGGCGGCGATCCTCCTCGGCACGGCGCTGCTCGGGTCGGGCGCTGCCGGTGTGGTCGGCGCGATGATGGCGCGGCTCTTCCGCGGCCGCCCCATCCACGCTCAGGTTCTGGTGGTGGCGCTGGCGGCGGTGCTGGTCACGGTCGCCGGGGTGGTGGCGGCGGCGCTGGCGATGTTCATCTCCGCCCACGACCTGACCGCGCTGTTCATCGTCTTCCTGGTGGCGGCCGCGGTGGCGATCGGCGCGGCGGTGCAGCTGGGCGACGATATCGACGCCGGTGCCCGTCAGGTGGGCGACTTCGCCCGAACCATGGTGGGTACCGACGGCGCGGTGGTGACCGGGCACGCCCCATATGTGACCGGTCCGGGCGAGCTGACGGCCCTGGCCGAGGAACTGGCGCGTGTCTCCCGGCGGCTCGAGGAGTCGCAGCGCAGGGAGCGTGCGTTGGACGCGTCGCGGCGGGAGCTGATCGCATGGGTCTCGCATGACCTGCGCGCCCCGCTGGCGACGATCCGCGCCATGGCGGAGGCACTCGACGACGACGTGGTCGAGGACTACGCCGCCGTCGCCCGCTACCACCGCCAGATCCGGAACGACGCCGAGCGGCTGACCGGGTTGGTCGATGACCTCTTCGAGCTCTCCCGGATCAACAGCGGCGTGATGCGGCTCGGTGAGGAGCGGGTGGGTCTGGCCGACGCGGTCGCGGACGCTCTCGCGGGTGCCAGCACGCACGCCGAGGTGGAGGGCGTCGAACTGGTCGAGCGGCTGGGCCGGCTACCGGCGGTCGAGGTCTCCGCCCGCGAGTTCTGCCGCGCGCTGGACAACCTCCTGGACAACGCGATCCGGCACACGCCGGAGGGCGGCCGGGTGGTGGTGGAGGCCGCGAGCGTCGACGGTCACGCCGTGCTGAAGGTCTCGGACGAATGCGGCGGGATCCCGGAGCCGGACCTGCCGCGCGTCTTCGACGTCGCGTTCCGCGGGGACAACGCGCGCGGCCGGAACGACGGCGGCGGCGGTCTGGGCCTGGCGATCGCCCGTGGCCTGGTCGAGGCGCACGCCGGTTCGGTCTCGGTGGCGAACCACCCGACCGGCTGCGTATTCACCATCCGGCTGCCGGACGGTTCGGATCGGTGACCTCGCCGCCCTCGCGCGACCGACGCCCGGACGTTGGGATGCGAGTTCAGGGCGCCATAGCGCCCGAAGGCCGCATCCCATCGCGAAGGCCCGAACTGGGCCGGCGCACCGTCGTCGCGCTCGTGGTGTGGGCCGTGCTCTTGATCGGTGTCCGGATCTGGGGTCTGCACATCGTCGCGACCCGCGAGGCGGACCTGAAACTGCGGGCGATTCCCCTGTTCGGGCGGTGGGCCTGGGATCTGACCTGGTGGTTGTTGGTTCCGGTGCTGGTCGGCGCGCTCCTCATCGCCGTGCTGCCACGGATCTCGTCCTTCCGGCCGTGGCCGGCCGTGCTGGCGTCGACGGCCGCCGCGGGAGTGGCGTTCAGCCTTGCCCTTGCCCTGGCGCAGACGCACCCGGAGGTCTGGACGAACATCGACCTCTCGTACGCGCGGCACATCGGCTTCATCGAGACGCAGGGCGTCGGCGGCTTCCTCGGCGACTACACCGAGCGTGCTCCGACCTATCCGGTCCACCTCCAGGGCCATCCACCCGGCCTGGTGCTGCTGTTCTGGGCGGCGGCACAGGCGGGCGTGGCCGGCGTCGGCTTCCAGAATGCGCTCGCGATGCTGGGGGTGGCGGCCGCGGCGGTGGCCGTGCTGGCGGTGGTGCGCGACCTCGCCGGCGAGCGCCCGGCGCGGTCCGCGGCGCCGTTTCTGGTGATCGCGCCGGCCGCCGTCTGGCACACCAACGCCGACGTGATCTTCGGCGGGTTCGGCCTCGCCGGTGTCGCATGCCTGATCCTGGCGACCGATCCGGCGACGAGCCGTGGCCGCCGAGCGGTTCTGACCGGAGCCGGCGGCCTGCTCTTCGGAGCTGCGCTGCTGCTGAGCTTCGGGCTGGCGCTGCTGGTGGTGCCGATCCTGCTGGTGGCCGGGTGGCGGAGTAGAGAGCGGGCGCGCGGCGCGGACGGGTATGAGGGCGAAGCGGGGCGTGGGGCGTGGCGGGACCCGTGGTGGCCGGTGCTGGCCGGCGGGGCCGTGGCGGCCGCTGTGGTGCTGGCCCCGCTGGCCGGCGGCTACTGGTGGCTGGAAGGTCTGCAGGTGACACGCGAGCGGTACTACGCCGGGGTGGCGAGTGCGCGCGGTTACTGGTATTTCCTGGTGGCGAACCTGGCCGTGTTCGCGCTGGCGCTGGGGCCCGCCATCGCCGTCGCTTTGTCTCGGCTCTGGCATCGCCGGCGCCGGGACTACCGGGTCTGGCTGGTGGTCGGTTCCGGCCTGGCCGCCGTCGCCCTGGCGGACCTCTCCGGGATGTCGTCGGGCGAGACGGAGCGGATCTGGCAGCCGTTCATGCCGCTGGTGCTCGCCGCCGGTTGCGCCCTTCGGGACCGTGCGCCCCGCAGGTCGAGCGCCGGGGGTGAGGAACCGCGGGACGTTGCGCGGTGGGGAGGAGCGCGGGCCTGGCTGACGGTGCAACTCGCGGTGGCCGTGCTGCTGGTGGCCGCGCTGAAGGTGCCATGGTGAACGTGTCGTGGCGAAGGTGCCTCGTGACCCGGACCACGATCGTGATCATCGACGTGGTTCCGGTCACGATCGGCCCAACCGTTGACGATCGTGGGAATGGAGGGAGGCGCCGATGCGGGTGCTGGTGACCGGCGGGGCCGGGTTCATCGGGAGCCATGTCGTAGAGCAGCTGGTCGGGCAGGGAGCCGACGTCGTCGTTCTGGACTCGCTCGCCGCGCACGACGACGTCCCGGACTACCTGCCGCCGGGTGTGGATCTCCGGGTCGCGGACCTGACGGACGAGGCGGCGGTCCAGCGCGCGGTCGACGGGGTCGACGCGGTCTGCCACCAGGCGGCCCGGGTGGGACTCGGTGTGGACCTCGAGGACATCACGGCCTACGTCGACGACAACGACGGCGGCACGGCGACGCTGCTCCGGGCGCTGTGGCGACGCTCCTTCCGCGGCCGGCTGGTGGTCGCCTCCTCCATGGTCGTCTACGGAGAGGGCCGCTACCGGTGCCCGGAGCATGGCGACGTCCGTGCGGAACCCCGGCATGTGGAGGACCTGCGAGCCGGCCGGTTCGATCCCCGGTGTGGCCGCTGCGGCAGCCTGCTCGACTGGGCCACCGTCTGTGAGGATGCCCCGCTCGACCCGCGCAACGTCTATGCGGCCACCAAGGTGCATACCGAGCACCTCGCCGCCGTGTACGGGCGCGAGGCCGGAGCCGCCGTCTGCGCCCTGCGCTACCACAACGTCTACGGCCCCCGGATGCCGCGGGACACCCCCTACGCCGGGGTGGCCAGCATATTCCGCAGCGCATACGAGACCGGGCAGGCGCCGCGCGTCTTCGAGGACGGCGGGCAGATGCGCGATTTCGTGCACGTGCGGGATGTCGCCCGGGCCAACCTTCTGGCACTCGACTCCGGTTGGGCCGGCTCGTGCAACATCGCCAGCGGGCAGCCGCACAGCATCCTCGACATGGCCCGCGCCCTACGGAACGGGATGGCAGGGCTGGTGCGCGGGCAGCCGTCCGGACCGGTGCGCGTGCCGGCTCCGGTGGTGACCGGCGAGTTTCGGTTGGGTGATGTCCGTCACGTGGTGGCATCGCCTGATCTTGCCGCCGACGTGCTCGGTTTCCGTGCGCAGGTAGGCTTCACCGAGGGAATGGCGGCCTTCGCTGGTGAACCGCTGCGCTAGTGTTCACCTCGACGCTCTAGCATGCGACCATCGGGCGGCGGAGCTTCGCGCTCCGACACCCGGCCGCTGAGAGGACGACGAAGTCCTCCAGTCTGTGGGAGCCTTATATCGATCTGCTCCTAGTCCAGGTGACCGCACAGTGAGGGAGAAACTCGTGCGATTGCGCATGCGCCTCTCACAGGGTGACAGCGTCTACTATGACCTCTTCACCGCCGCCGCCCAGAACGTGCGGAACGGGGTGGGCGTGTTGTCGGAGGCGCTGGTTCCGGACGCCGATCGCGCGGCGCTGGTTCCTGTGCTGAAGGACATCGAGCACACCGGCGACGAACACACGCACGACATCGTCCGCCGGGTGAACTCGGGGCTGAAGCCACCGTTCCACCGCGATGACATCTACCGGCTCGCGGGCGCACTGGACGACGTGCTCGACGATGTCGAGGCGGCGTTGGATCTGATGGTGCTGTACCGGATCCGGGAGCTTCCGAACGGTATCGCGGCCATGATCGACGTGCTCGACCGCGCGGCCGATCTGACCGCGGAGGCGATGCCGCGGCTGCGGGCGGCGAATGAGCTGACCAAGTACTGGATCGAGATCAACCGCCTGGAGAACGAGGCGGACCAGACTTACCGGCGGCTGCTCGCCAGGATCTTCTCCGGCGAGTACGACGCGCTCACGGTGCACAAGCTCAAGGACGTGATCGAGACCCTGGAATCCGCGGTCGACGGTTTCGAACGGGTCGCCAACGTGGTGGAGCAGATCGCGCTCAAACAGTCGTGAGGTGACGCTCCGCCCTGGCGGCGGAGACCAGCGCCTCGTGCAGGGCGAGGTACCGGGCCGAATCGAGCAGCTCCGGGATCGAACGCGCCGGATCGGTGCCGTGCCGGCGGGCCGCCAGCGCATCGGTGAGCCAGGTCAGCTCGCCGCGGAGCATCTCCGCCTGATCCGCGCCCACGAGTTCGTGGAGTCCGCCGGTCCGGTTGTGCACCTCGTCGCGCAGGCGGGTTGCGGCCGTGCGGAGCCCGTCGCCCCGCGGCCCGTCGTCGTCCCGCGGCCCGTCGTCGTCGACGCGCTCCGCCGACGCCGCGCCGGCTCGCCGATAGGACAGGTCGGCGGCGCGCAGCCCGCGCACGCCGGGCGCGAGCCAGCTCTCGGGATGCGGCGCGGATGCCTCCGCCGTCGGCGGCGGGACCTCCGGCGGACCGGATGCCGCCGGACCGAGCGCGCGTACCACCTTGGCGACGAACTCGCCGCTGACGGCGCCGGCGCCGACGAGCGCGTCGGCCACCGCCGGCACCACCTCGCCACCCGCATGCGCACGGCGGAGCTCCAATTCGCGGAATCGTGCCGTGACGGTCTCGTCCGTGCCCACCACGTGCACCGTGTCGTCCACCACCTCGGCGACCGCGCGATCGGCGTGGTCCCGCAGCTCCCAGGTGCGGCGATGGGTGCGCAAGGTGGAGACACCGACGACCTCGGACGTGCGCACGATCACCCGGACGATGCCGATCAACTTCTCCGGTGGGCGGTCCTGCGCTGCGGACAGCGGCAGCCGGAGCTCGTCCCGCACGCCGGCGACCGACGTGTCCGCGGGGAGCTTCAGGTGCCACCCTTCGTCGTCGCCGCGTCGCCGCCGCAGCGTGATGCCTTCCCTGGCCAACCGCAGATCAGCCGTGTCGAAGTATGCGGACTCCAGATCGACCGCACCGCGATCCAGCACCTCCGCGACGCCGTCCACCTGCCGGAGGTCGGGGAACCGGAACAGGCCATGGACACGGAACTTCTGCTCGATCTCGCGCTCGACGCGGGGCTGTAACGCGGGCTCGGCGGAGTTCACGTAGTGGTCTTCCGACGTCGTTTACGCTCGATCAGTTCGTGCTGCAGATCGGTCAAGGGTGCACCATCGGCGTCGAGGTGGTGCCGCTGCCACGAGCCGTCCGGGCAGAGCTGCCACCGGGACGTCTGCGGGTCGAGCGCGAGATCGAACATCGCCTCCAGCTCACGGTGGTGCTCGGGACGTCTGAGCTGGACCATCGCCTCCACCCGCCGGTCGAGGTTGCGGTGCATCAGGTCGGCCGAGCCGATCCAGTACTCCGGATCCCCGCCGTTCTCGAAGGCGAGGACGCGAGAGTGTTCCAGGAAGCGACCGAGGACGCTGACCACCCGGATGTTCTCCGACAGCCCCGGCACGCCGGCGCGCAGGCTGCAGATACCGCGGATCCACACGTCCACCGGCACCCCCGCCTGGGACGCCTCATAAAGCGCGTCGATGGTCGCCTCGTCCACCAGAGAGTTCAGTTTGAACCGGATCTGGGCGGGCCGTCCTGCGGCGTGGTGCTCGATCTCGCGGTGGATGCGCTCGATGATCCCGGATCGCAGCGCGTGCGGGGCCACCAGCAGCCGCTGGTAGTCCGACTCGATCGAGTAGCCGGAGAGGGTGTTGAACAGCTGGTTGACGTCCTCGGCGACGTCGGTCTCGGCGGTGAGCAGGCCGAGATCCTCGTAGAGCCGGGCGGTTTTCGGGTGGTAGTTGCCGGTTCCGATGTGGGTGTATCGGCGGATTCCGGTGCTCTCGTCCCGGACGACCAGGCACAGCTTGCAGTGTGTCTTCAGCCCCACCAGACCGTAGACGACGTGCACGCCGGCCTGCTCCAGTTTGCGCGCCCAGGTGATGTTCGCCTGCTCGTCGAACCGGGCCTTGATCTCGACGAGCGCCAGCACCTGTTTGCCGGCTTCGGCCGCGTCGACCAGGGCGTCCACGATCGGCGAGTCACCGCTGGTGCGATACAGGGTCTGCTTGATGGCCAGCACTCGCGGGTCGGCCGCCGCCTGCTCGATGAATCGCTGCACGCTGGTGGAGAACGAGTCGTACGGGTGGTGGACCAGCACGTCGCCTTTGGAGATGGCGGCGAACATGTCGGCCGGCGCCGCGGACTCGACGTCGGGGAGGTCCCGGTGGGTGGCCGGCAGGAACGGCCGGTACTTCAGTTCCGCGCGGTCCAGGTCGGCGATGCCGCTCAGACCGGTCAGATCCAGCGGCCCGGGCAGCGAGAACGTCTCGTGGTGGCTGACCCCGAGCTCGCGCTGGAGCAGATCGAGCACATGCGGATCGACCGTCTCCTCCACCTCCAACCGGACGGCGGGCCCGAACCGGCGGCGCATCAGTTCGCGCTCCATCGCGGTGAGCAGGTTCTCGGCGTCGTCCTCCTCGACCTCGACGTCCTCGTTGCGGGTGACCCGGAACGTGTGGTGCTGCTGGATCTCCATCCCGGGGAAGAGCAAGGACAGGTGCGCGGCGATGACGTCCTCCAACGGGACGAAACGCTGCTCGGCGACGGGGAGGAAACGCGGGAAGTTCGGCGGGACCTTCACCCGGGCGAAGTGTTCGGTGCCGTTGCGCGGGTTGCGGACCATCACGGCGAGGTTGAGAGATAACCCCGATATGTACGGGAACGGGTGGGCCGGGTCCACGGCCAGCGGTGTCAGCACCGGGAAGATCCGCTCGCGGAACAGTGTGCGCAACTCCAGATGCTCGGAGTCGGCGAGATCGTCCCACCGGACCAGCTCGATGTCCTCCTTGTGCAGCGCCGGGAGGACGTCGTCCCGGAAGCACCGGGTCTGCCGGGTCATGAGCTCGCGGGAGCGTTCCAGCGTCCGCTCGAGCACCTCCCGCGGGAGCAGCCCGCTGACGGCGGGTACGGCGACGCCGGCGGCGATGCGCCGTTTCAGGCCCGCGACCCGCACCATGTAGAACTCGTCGAGGTTGCTGGAGAAGATCGACAAGAACCGAGTCCGCTCCAGCAGCGGCACGTCGGAGTCCTCCGCGAGCTCGAGGACGCGAGTGTTGAACGCCAGCCAGGACAGCTCGCGATCGAGATACCGATCCTCTCCGGAGTTCTGTTCACCGGCCATACGCCCCATGGTGTCACGGAGATGTGAACTCCGGGTAGCTCACAGGTGCAGGCTCAGCGGCGCCGGAAGACACCCATGATCATGAACGTTTGCCGTGCTATGTGAACGGTAAGTGTTCATGATCATGGGGACCGGCGGTAGGCGACGTCGATGGCGTGGCGGGTGAAGCCCAGCCGCTCGTACACCTTGAGCGCCGCGGCGTTGGCACCCTCGACGTAGAGCATGATCTCCCGCACACCTGGCTGGGCCGCCAGATGGTTCAGGCCCACCGCGGTCAGGTGGGTGCCGAGCCCGTCGGCGGAGCGGGGTCTCGGTATGCCCAGGTGAGCCCAGAGCCGCTCGCCCTGCGCGTGCGGCGCCACACCAAGGACGTACACCTCGCCGACGGCCGAACCGTCCTGCCGGTGGATCTTGGTCCAATGGAAGCCGAGCACCTCGTCGTCCGGGCCGACGGCGAGGAAGAATCCGTCGGGATCGAACCAGGGCTCCGCCTCCGCCGCGCGGATGTCGTCCAGCGTCTGCGCGCCCTGCTCCGGGTGCCAGGCGAAGGCCGCCGCATTGACCGCGACCCAGGCCTGCTCGTCCTGCCCGGGTACGAAGGGGCGGACCCGCACGCCGGGCGGCGGCTGTGTCTCGGGCACCGGCGCTGCGGCGCTGCGGCGCAATTGAAGGAGCTCCCGGGCGCGTTCCAGACCGGCGCGCGCGGCGAGTCGTCGTGCGGCCGGGTGGTCGCCGTGCGACCACAGCCAGAGCTCCCCCGGCACCGCCTCGAGCAACTCGTTCAACAGCGCAGTGCCGTATCCCTGGCCGCGCCGGTCCGGGTCGACGAGCAGCTCGGCGGCGCGCCGGGTCCCTTGCCGTGCAGCGAAGGCGGCACCGACCAGCTCGTCGGCCTCGCCGGTCAGCGTCACGACGACGTCGGCCGCTCCCGACGTGGCGCTGCGCTCGAGATCCTCGGCGAACGGCGGCCTGCCGTCGGTGCGCCGGGCACGTTCGGCGAGGGCGCCCAGCTGCTCGATCTGCCGGGTGCTCAGAGCCGGGACGCGAGAGATCCGCACGCTGGGGTCGATAGAGGCGTTCACACCGGCATCATCGCCGATGCGTCCCGTGCCCGCGATGTCCGGGCACCGGGCGGCGTGCGGACGTCAGGCGTCGATGCGAACGGCGTCGAGTGAGCTCGGCGCTTCGGCGCGAGCGTTGACGCCCTGTGAACGAGCGTCGACGCCCTGTGAATGGGTGTCGTCGGGCAGCTCCACGGGAGGCGTCGTCGTGGTGGTGGTCTGCCGGGAGCCACGCTGCTGCGGTGGTACGAAGCGGTAGCCGACGTTACGCACGGTGCCGATCAGCGCCTCGTGCTCCGCACCGAGCTTGGCGCGCAGTCGCCGGACGTGCACATCGACGGTGCGCGTGCCGCCGAAGTAGTCGTATCCCCACACCTCCTGCAGCAGCTGCGCGCGGGTGAAGACCCGGCCCTGATGCTGCGCGAGGAACTTGAGCAGTTCGAATTCCTTGTACGTCAGCTCCAGCGTGCGCCGTCCCACCCGGGCGGTGTAGGTCGCCTCGTCGATGAGAAGGTCGCCGGATCGGATCTCGTGTGGCTCGTCACTGGTCGCCGCGGCCAGCTTGCCCTGTGCCAACCGGAGCCGAGCCTCCACCTCCGCCGGCCCGGCCGTGTCGAGCAGCACGTCGTCGATGCCCCATTCCGCGGTCACCGCCGCCAGGCCCCCTTCGGTGACGACCGCGAGCAGCGGAGCGTCGACGCCGGTGGTGCGGAGCAGCCGGGTCAGGCTCCGTGCCTGCGAGAGGTCACGGCGTGCATCGACGACGACCACGTCACCGGTGGGCGCGTCGACCAGCGCGGACCCCTCCGCGGGCATGACTCGAACATCGTGCAGCAGGAGCCCCAGCGCGGGGAGAACCTCTTCGGGTGGCTGATGTGCCGGGCTGAGCAGGACGATGGTTGCCATGTCGAGTTCTCCTTCGCCGCCGTCCCTATGAACGCGAAAGGGCCCGGGAGCGTCATCGCCCAGGCCCAACTTGCGGTTAAGAATAGCGGACAATGGTGAATCTGAGGAAACTCGGGTGAGTGTCGTGTGCCTACCCGGGTGAGTACATTGGAGTGATGGGGTTCGTGTGGCAGGGGTTGACATGGCCAAGGTGACGCTGCGCTACTGGGCCGCGCTGCGGGCGGCGGCGGGTGTGAGCGAAGAGTCGTTCGACGCGACGACCTTGGCCGAAGCGCTGCAGGCCGCTCGATCGGCACACGGCGAGAACTCGCGGTTCGGCTCGGTGCTGAGCATCTGTGCCGTGGTGGTGGACGAGACTCCGGCGGGGAGCGCCGATCCGGCGCACGTGGCGCTGCGTGACGGTGCGGTCATCGAGCTGTTACCACCCTATGCTGGCGGTTGACTCAACCGATCGGGCATGGACATGTGGCCGGCATCACGTCGGGCTCGCCAGTGATCGGACTGTTGCCGAGTTGTTGCCGAACCGGCCGATGGCGCGGGCGCGGGTCTGTAAGTATTGACGGGTGCCTTCCTCCCGATTCTCTATGGTGACCGCTGCCTTGGCGGGCGTGCTGGCCTTGGCCTCGGCCTCGGGTGCGTGGTTGCTGGCCGGGGGGATCGCGATCGTCCAGGTGGTGTTCGCGCTGGGTGCCATCCGCTCGTCCGGGGTCGCCTCCGCGCGTCCGGCGGCCTGGCTCGGACTGGTGGTCGGTGCCGGTGCACTCGGCTGGACCCTCGTTGACGAGACGTCCACCCTGACGCCGGTGGCCGCCATCCTGGGACCGGCCGTGCTGGCCGCCTTCATCACCCAGCTGCTGCGCCGGGACGGGCGTCCGCGGTTGAACGCCGCGTTGAGCCTGACCGTCGTGTCCTGCGTGTTGACCGTTCTGCCGGTGATGTGGCTGTCGCTGCGGGCGACGTCCGAAGGGGTGCATGTCGTCGGGCTGGCGCTGCTGGGGGTCGGTGCGGTCGGTGTCACCGAGGCCCTGCCGATATCCCGCGCCGTGCGGAGGGTGCTCGGTGTCCTGGTCGCCAGCATCGCGGCGGCCGTGCTCGTCGTCGCCGTGGAGGGGATCGACGACGCCGTCCCGGCAGTGAGCGCGGTGGTTCTGGCCGCGTTCGCAGGGGTGATGGCGGCGGTCGCCTACGCGATCGAGGATCGGCTGGCCGGCGAGGCCGGTGCCGTTCCTGATCACGTGTTGGTGACCGTGCCGGAGCGGACCCCGGCCACAGGGGGCGGTGCCGATGAGACGGCCACGCTCGGGGACCCGGCGGCCGGATCGCCGGCCGGATCGCCGGCCGGATCGGGTGAGCCGGTCACTGAGTCGCGGGTCCGCCAGGAGGCGCTGGTCCCGCTGCGCATCGCGGCGCCGTTCATCGCCGCCGCACCGGCTGCCTACGTGCTCGGCCAGCTGCTCGTCGGCTGAATCCCGGGCGCTCGATGGCGGGGTCGGACAACTGCCCGGTGGGTTGAACAGTCAGCCGCGCAAGGTTACCGGCGGACGGTTGTCATGTGTTCCGGCCCGCCCGCCGCGCTGCCTTCCAGGTCCGCATGTCACCGTGTGTGCCGCGTGTCACCGGGTGTGCCGCGTGTCACCGGGTGTACCGCGAAAGCCCCGGGCTAAGCGCCAACGCGATACGCACGGTGACATGCGGCACGCACGGTGACATGCAGGAGGCAGACGGGTGTGACGTGAACGCATCAAGGCGAGAGTGATCAGCAGGTGTGATCCGATCCAGCGGTAGCGGAACAATGGAGCCGGGTTGTGCTGTTGTGGTTGCTGTGATCGGTGTCCTCGTCGTTGTCGTCGTGCTGGTACTGGCCACGGGTTTCGGCCTGTGGTGGAAACGGCGCGACGGAAGGGTGCGTGCCATGCCGGACGCGGCTGCTGAGGGTTTGATGATCGGCTGGGACGAGCTCGGGCAGGAGCCCGGCCGGCGAGCCACGCTCGTCCAGTTCTCCTCTGCGTTCTGCCAGCCGTGCCGGGCCACTCGCGGAGTTCTGGCGCACGTCGCCGGCAACGCCGACGGTGTGGCGCACATCGAGGTGGACGCCGAGTCGCGGCTCGATCTGGTCCGCCGGTTGGGCGTGTCCCGCACTCCGACGACGCTCATCGTCGACGCGCAGGGTCGCGTCGTGGGCCGCGCCACGGGTGTGCCGCGGCCGGCGGATGTGTATGGCGTGCTGGAAGCGATCTGAGACGCCGACGCGCGCTGCCGCGGACGTATCCCGCCATTCGGGCACCGATCGGACCGCGACGTGAGACAATAATCTCAACATTTGATACAGACCGTGACGCGGGCGGAATTGGGATTTAACCTCGTAGACGTGTTCCGCACAGAGCTGACTCGCAGGCGCGCCATCGACTATCGGCGCGTCTCCACCATGCTCTGTCGAATGTCCTGACGGGAACGGCCGTCGCCGTGCCATCTGCCGCGGTGCCGTAGCGCCTGTTCCCCACGTGTGCGCCTTTGTACCACTCGTCCGTGTCAGGAGCTTCCCATCATGATCGACCCGCGAGGTCCCCGGTTCGCTGCGGCGGTCACCACCGTCGTGCTGGCGGCCGTTCTCATCACGGGCAGCGCCTGGCTACTGGCGTTGCAGGCCGCCGTCTTCGCACTCGCTGTACTCCGTGGCCCATCCAGGTCGCCGTACGGCTTGCTCTACATCCGGCTGATCCGGCCTCGTCTGAAGCCGCCGGCCGAGCTCGAGGACCCCAGACCACCCCGGTTCGCGCAAGCGGTCGGGTTGGGGTTCAGCATCGTCGGTCTCCTCGGTTACCTGTCCGGCGGGACCGTCATCGCGTATGTCGCAGTCGGCGCGGCGCTGGCTGCGGCGTTCCTCAACGCTGCATTCGGCTTCTGCCTCGGCTGCGAGGTCTATCTGATGTACCGCCGCATCGTTTCCGCCCGCTCCAACAGATCACCGGAGGTCACTCCATGAGCCGCGAATCCGCGCTCGTCTCGGCCGATTGGGTCGAACAGCATCTCGACGATCCCAAGGTCGTCCTGGTCGAGGTCGACGAGGACACCACCGCGTACGACAAGAACCACATCCGTGGCGCGGTCAAGGTCAACTGGAACGAGGATCTGAAGGATCCCGTCCGTCGCGACCTGGTCAACAAGGAGCAGTTCGAGGCGCTGCTCTCCCGCCTCGGCATCTCCAACGATGACACCGTCATCCTCTACGGCGGCAACAACAACTGGTTCGCCGCCTACGCCTACTGGCAGTTCAAGCTCTTCCAGCACCCCGACGTCCGGCTGCTCGACGGAGGCCGGAAGAAGTGGGAGCTGGACGCCCGCGAGCTGGTCGAGGAGGTGCCGGAGCGCACGCCCACCCAGTACCAGGCGCAGGAGGCGGACAACTCCATCCGTGCCTTCCGCGACGAGGTGGTCAACGCCATCGGCAGCAAGAACCTGGTCGACGTACGCTCGCCAGACGAGTATGCCGGCCGGCTGCTCGCCCCGGCGCACCTGCCGCAGGAGGTCTCGCAGGTTCCCGGCCACATCCCGACCGCGGCCAACATCCCGTGGAGCAAGGCGGCCAACGACGACGGCACCTTCCGCTCCGACGACGAGCTCCGCGAGCTCTACGGCGAGCAGGGTGTCGACCTGGACAAGGACACCATCGCGTACTGCCGGATCGGGGAGCGGTCCTCGCACACCTGGTTCGTGCTGCGGGAGATCCTGGGTGTGCAGAACGTGAAGAACTACGACGGTTCGTGGACCGAGTACGGCTCCCTGGTGGGCGTGCCGGTCGCCGTCGGCGACGAGCCCGGGGAGGCCTGAGCACATGTGCGGAGCGACTACCGGCGGCGTCTCGATCGAGGGCGTCGACCTGGCGAAGGAGACCGTGATCCAGGGCGTCGTCTCGCGCGACGACGCACCGCTGGCCGGCGCGTACGTCCGGCTGCTCGACTCCTCCGGTGAGTTCACCGCCGAGGTTCCGACCAGCACCACCGGGCAGTTCCGGTTCTTCGCCGCGCCCGGCACGTGGACCGTGCGCACGCTGGCACCCGGTGCGGAGACCGTCGATCGGTCGATCGTGGCTTCTCAGGGAGCCATCAACACGGTGGACGTCACCGTCGTCTGACCGATGCCGTGGACTCCGGCTGTCTGGAGCACGAGCGGCTATCGGAGCCCTACGACGCCCTCGCGACCTGTGTCGTGGTGGCGTCGTAGGGCTTCTCGCTATCCGCCGTCCGCCGTCCGCTATCCGCTGTCCGCGCGGCCGTACTCGTCCACCTGTGTAGTGAACACGCCCGCTCGTGCGGCGGCAACGGCGGCCTGAGCGGCGCGGTCCGCGTCCGCTTCGACCGGGGCCTGCCCGACGGTGAGGAGCCGGTAATAGAGCGGAGCGGAGACCGCGCGGATGACTTCCCTGCAGTCCGTGCCGGCCAGGAGTTCCCCGCGATCGACGGCTTGTTGTACGCAGGGTGCCCACTCGTCGATGCGCACCTCGTAGAAACGCCGCAGCGCCTCGGCGGTGCGCGTGTCGCACGTGGCCGCCGCGATGATCGCGGTGAACAGCCGACCCTGACGGGGGTCGCTGAGCGTGCGCTGCACAAGCCGCGCGTTGGCTTGCAGGTCGCCCTCGAGCGCTCCGGTCTCGGTGCGCGGCACGGATTGCTCCGCCATCTCCGCCAGGAGGTCGGCGACCAGATTCGGCACGCTTCCCCAGCGTCGATACACGGTGGTCTTGCCGACCCCGGCGCGCCGCGCGATGTCGGCGAGGTCGAGGCGATCGAAGCCCTGCTCCGCCAGGAGATCTCCGGCTGCTGTCAGGACGGCCGCCCGCACCCGGGCGGTGCGCCCGCCCGGTCGCACACGTCCCGGGTCGCCTTCCGCGCTCAAATGGGCCTCCAGTTCCGTTAAGGGCTCGGCAAACTGCTACAGTCCATCTTAACGGAACTACAGAGCCATTAAGGGAGTCCGCATGGAATACCGCAGGCTGGGCGAGTCGGGTCTACAGGTCCCGGTGCTGAGCTTCGGGGCCGGAACGTTCGGCGGTCGAGGGCCACTGTTCTCCGCGTGGGGGAACACCGATGCCGCGGAGGCACGCCGGCTGGTCGACGTGTGCCTGGATGCCGGGGTCACGATGTTCGACACGGCCGACGTCTATTCCGACGGCGCGTCGGAGACCGTGCTCGGTGCGGCGATCAAGGGCCGTCGGGATCAGGTGCTCGTCTCGACCAAGACCACCCTGCCGATGGGTGACGGCCCGGACGACGCGGGCTCATCGAGATCGCGATTGATCAGAGCGTGCGAGGACGCGCTGCGACGGCTCGACACCGACTACATCGACCTGTTCCAGCTGCATGCGTTCGACGCCGGTACGCCGGTCCAGGAGGTCCTGTCGACCCTCGACGATCTGGTCCGGGCCGGGAAGGTGCGTTATGTCGGCGTCTCCAACTTCGCGGGGTGGCAGCTGATGAAGTCACTCGCGGTCGCCGAGCGGCGCGGCTATCCGCGATACGCGGCGCACCAGGTCTACTATTCGCTGGTCGGCCGAGACTATGAGTGGGAGCTTATGCCGCTCGGTGCCGACCAGGGTGTCGGTGCCATCGTCTGGAGTCCGCTCGGCTGGGGCCGGCTGACCGGCAAGATCCGCCGTGGCCATCCGATTCCGGCCGGAAGCCGATTGCACGAGACGGCGGACTACGGGCCGCCGGTGGACGACGAGCATCTCTTCGACGTCGTCGATGTGCTGGAGCAGGTGGCAGCGGAGACCGGCAAGGCCATCCCGCAGGTCGCCATCAACTGGCTGCTGCAGCGTCCCACCGTCTCGTCGGTCATCATCGGCGCCCGGAACGAGGAGCAGCTCCGGCAGAACCTCGGGGCGACGGGCTGGTCACTCACGTCCGACCAAGTGGCCAGGCTCGACGCGGCGAGCACGCGGACGGCCCCCTACCCGTACTTCCCGTACTACCGGCAGGACGGCTTCGCGCGGGTCAACCCGCCGATGGGGCGGCGGGCCGCGTGATATCAGTACACCAGCGCCTGAACGCCGTCGCCGAGGATCTCCTCGACGAACGTCGCCGCTCCGGCGATGCGGACGCCGGGAAGGAGGTCGTCGGGGCCGATCTCGCGGCGGGCGGCACACTGCGTACACAACGTGACGCTGCCACCGGCAAGCAAGGCGTCCAGCAGGTCGGCCAGCGGGGCGGCGTGCGGCAACTCGAACTCCTCGGCCCGGCCGGGCAACGCGAACCACGCCGACTCTCCGGTCAGCCACAACGAGACTGACACGCCGTTGGCCAGCGCGGTCGATGCCACGGTGAACGCCTGCGAGCACCGTTCGGGTGCGTCCGCCCCGGCAGTGACCTTGACCACCAGTGTGTGTGCCATGCGACCAAGCGTACGGAGTCGACGGGGAGAACCGGCGGCGACCGGTGTGCCGCCCGCGGCAGCCGGGCCGCTACACTCGCGGTGTGCTGGAAATCGTCTTTACCTCGCTGATGGTGCTGGTTGCCGTCGGGTCGGGCCTGATGGCCCTGCTCGTCGTGCTGAAGCTCTTCAAGGGCCAGGCCTGACCATCCGTTGAAGAGCCGTATCGAAGGGGATAGAGGCCGTCTACCGTGATCGAGATCCCGAGCGACCTGCATCCCGACTGTGTCCAGCTGGCGTGGCTGCTGGGACGGTGGGAGGGCGCCGGACTCGGTGACTATCCCACCATCGAGGCCTTCCGGTTCGGGCAGGAAGTTCAGTTCGGCTACGTGCCGGGCAAGCCGTTCCTGTCGTACGAAAGCCGCAGCTGGATCCTGGACGACGACGGCAACCTCGTCCGCCCGGCCGCCCGCGAGACCGGGTACTGGCGCCCCCAGCCGGACGAGGAGGTCGAGGTGCTGCTGACGCACCCGACGGGGTTCGTCGAGGTGTATCTCGGCCGGATCGAGTCCGCGCGAGTCGAACTGGCCACCCGTGGCGTGCTGAAGACCGAGACCGCCAAGGACTATCGCAGCGGCCACCGTCTCTACGGCCTGGTCAACGGCAACCTCATGTATGTCTACGAGATGGCGGCCATGGGGCATGATCTGCAGCCGCACCTGTCCGCTGAGCTGAAGCGGGTGGCCGGCGCAGGAGAGGCCGCCGACCAGTAGGCACTAGTGCGTATCGTGCGTTCCGGTTGACCTGCTGGCTCGCTGCCGGGTCAGTCCGGCCGGATGTTCTGGTTGAGCCGGAAGAGATTGCCCGGATCGTAGGTCCGCTTGAGCGCCTTGAGCCGACGATACTTGGCGGAGCCGTAGGCCTGCTCGACCCTCGCCTCGCCCTCCTCCATCAGGAAGTTCACGTAGACACTGGTGTGATACGGCGCCAGCGCCGTCCAGAAGGCACGCGCCCATTCGCGCTCGGCCTCGAACCCCGCGGCGGTCTCGGCGTTGCCGTTGATGTTGAAGCTGTGGCCCGCGCCACGGCCGTTGAACGCGGTCTCGTCGTCGCCGACCCTGGCCACTGCGCCGCCGAGCTGCCACAGCGCCAGACTGGACACGCTTGAGCCGATGCGGCGCCCGAACTCCGCGGTGATCTCGATGACATCGTCGTTGAGCCCGGCGACGTCGCAGGACCTGACGTAGTACCAGCAGCCGGGCCGGAACGACGGATCGAACGTCGCCTGGTGGTCGACGTAGGGCTTCGGGACGCAGAGATCGAGAATCGGTGCGCCGAAGGCCTTCAACGGCGCGAGAGCGGCGGCGCCGTCGTCGACCGGGCCGGCATAACATGCGGCGATGCCGATCAGATGGCGTCCGACCCACTCGGGCGGAACCGCGGGGAGGTCCGGCGCACGCCGCAGGACCGCGATGGTCATCACCTCATCCGGGCACTCGGCTATCCAGTCCCGATAGAACCGAAGCACCCGAGTGGCCTGCTCGATCGGCCAGAACACCGGCCCGGCCATGACGTACGGACCGAGCGGGTTCAGCCGGAACTCGAACTCCGTCACGATGCCGAAGTTCCCACCGCCGCCCCGCACGCCCCAGAACAAGTCCGTGTTGACGTCGTCGCTCGCCGTCACCGACTCGCCGTCGGCCGTGACGACGTCGACCGAGAGCAACTGGTCGATGGTCAGCCCATACTTGCGCATGATCCAGCCGATCCCGCCACCCAACGTCAGCCCGGCCACACCGGTGTGCGTGACGATCCCCGCCGGTACGGCCAGCCCGAACGGCTGCGTCGCGCGATCGAGCTCGCCCAGGAGCGCCCCGGCCTGCACGCGGACGGTCCGGCGTTCCGGATCGACCCGGATGTCCTTCATCATGCCGAGATCGATGACGAGCCCGTCGTCGCAGACCGACAGGCCCGGAAAGCTATGCCCGCCGCCTCGCACGGCGGTGAGCAGCTGATGCTCCCGCGCGAACCGGACCGATTCGATGACGTCCGCGGCGCCGGCGCAACGAGCGATGAGTGCCGGGCGGCGATCGATGGATCCGTTCCAGACCCGGCGATGACGGTCGTAGCTCGGATCGGACGGCCTGACGAGCTCTCCACTCAGCAACGTGGAGAAGTGGCTGACCGATGTGTCGTCGGCCGGAAACGCGGTGGCGAGATCCCCCATGGTGCCCCCTCACAGATGGTGTTCAGCGTGATCCGCCCCGAGCATGAACGCAACGGCCGGGCGTCACGGGCAGGGCCGGCAGCCGTCCCTCAGCCCGAAAACCGCTGCACGTCGGCGGAATCGGACGGCCGGGATGGTCCGCACCACTGTGAGCGTTGACTACTGTCGTGTGTATGGATCCGACGTATCGCAGCCCTCTGCTCGACCTTCCCGGCGCGGTGGCGGCCCAGGAGCCGGACGCCGGTGTGGCCGCACACTACGGCGATCCGCTGCGCGAGCAGCGGCAACTCGTCTCCGGCACCGGCGCGATCGACCTGTCCCACCGGGACGTGGTGCGGGTCAGCGGGCCGGACCGGTTGACCTGGTTGCACCAGCTGACCACTCAGCATCTCGAGCGACTGCAGCCCGGAGAGGCGACCTCCGCCCTGATCCTGGACGTGAACGGCCGGGTCGAGCATGCCCTGTACGGGGTGGACGACGGCGAGGCGATCTGGTTCCACCTGGAACCGGGTGGCGCCGCACCGCTGGTCCAGTACCTCGACTCGATGCGGTTCTGGTCTCAGGTGGAGGTCGCCGACGCGACCGGGGAGGTCGCAGTCGTGTGGCTGCCCGGCGCGTCGTCGTACCCGGACGACGTGGGCGGTGCGTCAGTGGCGGTCCGGGTGACCGACCGGGGCAGGGACGTGTTCGTCCGGCGGGAGCGGCTGCGCGAGTTCGTCGCTGGTGCCGGTTCCCCGGCCGGCGTCTGGGCGCATGAGGCGCTGCGGATCGCAGCGCACGAGGCGCGGCAGGGACGCGACACGGACGAGCGCACCATTCCGCACGAGGTGGGGTGGATCGGTGCCGCGGTCCATCTGGACAAGGGCTGTTACCGCGGTCAAGAGACGGTGGCACGGGTACACACACTCGGCCGGCCGCCGCGCCGGCTCGTCATGCTGCATCTCGACGGCTCCGTCGACTACCTGCCCGAGCACGGGGAGGACGTGGTGGCGGACGGCCGTACCGTGGGGTTCGTCGGCTCGTCGGCCCGGCATTACGAACTGGGTCCGATCGCGCTGGCCGTGGTGAAGCGGAACGTTCCCACCGACGTCGCCCTGACCGCCGGCGGCGTGGCCGCGGCACAGGAGGTCGTCGTCGACCCTGAGATCGGGCTGCACGTCCGCCCGCAGCTGCGCTAGCGCTCCTCTCGCCAGCCGTACCGCGGTTCGTAACCGAGGACGCGGCGCGCCTTGTCGATGGCCAGCAAGGTGTCGTGCACGCCCACGTCGCGTCGGCGCGGCACATCCGGGAAGACGGCGTCGAGCAGCTTGTCGTTCGGGGCCTGCATCACGGTGTCGGCGTTGGCGATCACGAACACCTCGGCGCCGGTGATCTCCGATTCCAGCGCGAGCCGGATGGCCTGGGCGGCGTCGCGCGCGTCGATGTAGCCCCACAGGTTCCACTTGCGCAGCGCCGGGTCGTCTTGGAAGCCGGGGAAGCGTGCATAGTCATCGGGGAGCATGACATTGGACAACCGCAAGCCGATGATCTTCATCTCCGGTTCCCATCGGCAGAACTGCTCCGCCATCTGCTCACCGAGGAGCTTCGACAGCGAGTAGGCGCTCTCCGGACGGCCCGGATACTCCTCGTCCACCGGCACATACGGCGGCGGCACGTCGAACGGCAGGCCGAGCACGGTCTCGCTGGACGCCCAGACGACGTTCCGGATCCCGAGCCGGCGGGCCGCCTCGAACACGTTGTACGTGCTGACCGTGTTGGTGGCGAATGTGACGTGGTTGGGGGCCAGTCCCGGTGCCGGTATGGCGGCAAGGTGGACGACGCCGGTGACGTCGCTGGTCCGCTCGTCGATTCCGGCTAAGGCGGCCATGGTCTGTCCGAAATCGGTCACGTCGGCCACGGTGTGCGGCACGTCGAGATCGGTGGGCTTGGCGACGTCGACCGAGACGACGTCGTATCCGTGCTCCATCAGGTCGGCCATGCAGGCGCGCCCCGCCTTGCCGCTACCGCCGGTTACGACGATCATGCTCGCCTCCGTTGCCGATCAGGCGTCCAGGATAAGGGTGACGGGGCCGTCGTTGACCAGGCTGACCTCCATCTGCGCGCCGAACACTCCGGTCTCGACGTGCGCTCCGAGCGTGCGCAGCGCGGTGGCGAACGATTCCACCAGCGGCTCGGAGATCGACCCGGGCGCGGCCGCGCTCCAGGAGGGACGTCTGCCCTTCCTGGTGTCCGCATACAGGGTGAACTGGCTGACCACGAGCAGCGGCGCGGACACGTCCGACGCCGACCGTTCGCCGTCCAGGATGCGCAGCTCCCACACCTTCCGGGCCAGTTTGGCCGCCGTCGAATCGTCGTCGTCATGGGTGACGCCGAGCAGCACCAGCAGCCCTTGACCGGTGCCGCCGGACCCATCGGCCGCTCCGCCTGGGTCGATCGCCCCGACGGTCTCCCCGTCGACGCGGACGGCGGCGGACGTCACTCGCTGAACCACTGCACGCACACCCCAAATCCTGCCAGCCCCCACCGCCCCACCACCCCCACCCGCCCTAAATGATCATGTGAAGTGGGTTTTCTCGTGCCCTACCATGCCTGCAGACCTCTTACGGCACGAGAAGTCCTGGTGACGCACGACGCACGGACGCCTGCCCGACGCACGGACGCGGGGCCGGACGCACGGATGCGGGGCCGGACGCACGAATGCCGGTCCGGGCATGCGGAGGCGGACCGGAGACGCGGACGCCGTCCGGAGAGGTCCGGACGCGAACGCGATGGCGGATAACCGCCAGCCCTAGGCGGCATCCGCGGGCAGCATCGAAGGCATGGACAACGTTCTCACGAGCAGGCTAGAAGGCAAGGTCGCATTCGTGACGGGTGGCAGCCGAGGGATCGGTGCCGCCACGGTGCGGCGGCTGGCGTCCGAAGGCGCCGACGTCGCGTTCACCTACCTCCGCAACGACGGCAAGGCGGCGGAGGTGGTGGAAGCGGTCAAGGCATACGGCCGCCGGGGCATGGCGTATCGCATCGACAACGCCAACGCCGCCGCGGTGGTGGACACCGTGAACGGGGTGGCGGACACGTTCGGAAGGCTGGACATCCTGGTCAACAACGCCTCGCTGTTTCCGACCGGGTCCATGGTCGACACCGGCCTCGACGATTTCGACCACACCATCGCGGTCAACGTGCGGGCGCCGTTCGCCGCTAGTGCCGCTGCCGCCAGGAGGATGACCGACGGCGGCCGGATCATCACCATCGGCAGCAATGTGGCCGAGCGAGCCCCGGTACCGGGCCTGGGTCTGTACACGCTCAGCAAGACGTCGCTGATCGGCATGGTCAAGGGGCTCGCACGCGAGCTCGGGCCGCGTGGGATCACCGTCAACGTGGTGCACCCCGGGCCCACGGACACCGACCTGAACCCGGCCGACGGCCCGAACGCGGCGTCGTTCGCCGAGCACACCGCACTCGGACGCTACGCCGACCCGGCCGAGGTCGCGGCCACGGTGGCCCACCTGGCGAGCGCGGACGCGGCCTACATCACCGGTGCGTCGATCCTGGCGGATGGCGGCTTCAGTATCTGATCGCCCGGAACGCCGGCAGCGACGATGCGCATGCCCAGGCGGCATCGACGGCGCGTCTGCCTGGGCGACTGCGCCACGGACGGCGGCTCGTGCGACGATCGCCACCATGTCGACACAGACGGTGGTGGTCGCCGAGGTCGTCCGGTCCGGTCTGATCGAATCGAGGCATCACGGTTCGGTCGTCGCGCTCGACGCGGACGGCTCGGTCGCCTTCGCGGCGGGCGTCACCGACAAGCCGATGTACCCGCGTTCGGCGAACAAGCCCGCCCAGGCGGCGGCGATGGTGCGGATGGGGCTGGAGGTCGACGACGAGTCGCTCGCCTTGGCCGCTGCGAGCCATTCCGGGGAGGACTTCCACCTCAAGGGCGTGCGTCGCATCCTCGCCGACGCCGGACTGGACGCGTCGATGTTGCAGAACACGCCGGACTGGCCGCTCGACGAGCAGAGCCGGCACGCGTCCATCCGACGCGGCGACGAACCGTCGTCGCTCGCCGCGAACTGCTCGGGCAAGCACGCCGCCATGCTGGCCACCTGCATGGTGAACGGCTGGCCCACGGACGGCTACCTGGCCCCGGACCACCCGCTGCAGGTGCGGATCGCCGCGACCGTGGGCGAACTCGCGGGCGAACGCATCGCGCACACGGGCGTGGACGGGTGCGGGGCACCCCTGTTCGCGCTGACCCTCACCGGGCTCGCCCGGATGTTCCGGTCGATGGCGGTGGCCGTGCCGGGTACGGCCGAGCGGCGCGTCGTCGGTGCGATTCAGCGGTACCCGGAGCATGTCAGCGGCACCCGGCGCGACGAGGCCACGCTGATCAGGGCTGTGCCGGGGTTGTTCGGCAAGGGCGGCGCAGAAGCCGTGTACGCGGTCGCCCTCGATGACGGACGTGCGGTCGCGGTGAAGATCGACGACGGCGGAGGTCGCGCGCGTCCCGTCGTGATGGCGGCGGTGCTGCGAGTGCTAGGAGTGAGCGCGCCCGGGCTGGACGAGCTGGCGACGGCACCCGTCCTCGGCGGCGGTGCGCCGGTGGGGCAGATCAGGTCCTGCCTGTGACCGGGCGGAACCGGACGACGACGGCACGGAGCAGCAGCAACGCCGCGAGCGTCCCGGCGCCCAGTACCACCATGCGAGCCGGCAGCGAGAGCGCCAAGCCGACGCATAGCACCAGGCCGAGGCCTGCGAGCCAGCGTGGCCAGCGGCGTTGCTCCGGAGCCAGCCGGAGCGCGGAGAGATTCGCCACCGCGTAGTACACGAGCACGGCGAACGAGCTGATCGACAGGGTCTGGACCAGATCACCGGACAGGACGGCGACCGCGGTGATCACTCCGGCGCCGAGTTCGGCCAGGTGCGGCACTCTCCGGGTGGGATGGACGGCGGCGAATGCTCGGGGCAGGTCACGTTCGGCGGCCATCGCGAACGACGTGCGTCCGACGCCGGCGAGCAGGGACAGCAACGCGCCCAAGGCGGCGACGCCCGCGCCCACGGTGACAACCGGGATCAGCCAGTCCGCTCCCGCGTTCTCCACCAGGGTGTGCAACGGCTGGTCGGTGGCGGCGGCTCCCTCGGGGCCGAGTACGGCCAGCACGGTGGCCCCGACGACGAGGTAGACGCCGAACACGATGAGCAGCCCGATCGTGACGGCGCGGGGGATCGTGGTGGGCTCCCGGACCTCCTCCCCGAGCGTGGCGATCCGGGCGTAGCCGGCGAAGGCGTAGAACAGGACGGCCGCTGAGCCGAGCACTCCGAGCGGACCGACGTCGTCGATGGCAACGGTGGCCGCCGGGTCGTTGCCGGCGCCGGCCAGGCCGGTGACCACGGTGACCAGCAGGACGCCGGCTACTCCGGCCAGGATGATCCGGGCGGCGCGTGCGGTTTTCTGCACCCCGGCGAGATTGACACCGGTGATCAGTGCGACGGCGGCGAGCGCGACCGGTGTGGCGTGCTCGGGCCAGAGGTAGGTGCCGACGGCGAGCGCCGCCGTGGCGCATGACGCGGTCTTGCCGACGACGAACGCGTAACCGGCGAGCGCACCCCAGTGCGGACCGAGCCGCTCCCGTCCGTAGTGGTAGGCGCCGCCCGCCTTCGGGTGGACGGCGGCCAGCTGGGCTGTCGACGTCGCGTTGCAGAACGCGACGAGGGCGGCGAGGGCCAGCCCCAGTAGCAGCCACGAGCCGGCCTGTTCCGCGGCCGGTTGCCACACCACGAACACGCCGGTGCCGATCATGGCTCCGACGCCGATGACGACGGCATCGCCGGTGCCCAGCCGGCGCGACAGCCGAGATTGAGGTTGGCTCACGGCGCCATCATGCCCCGCCCAGGTGAACATCGGCACGAGCGGCACGCGCGGTCACGAGCGGCCACGAGCGGCACGTGTTCTCGTTGCCCCATCTCGCGCTCGGGGATACCGCCGCCGCGGGCATGGTGCGGTGAGTGCGCGTCGGCATGCGCTTGCCTCGGCGATCCGGCGGTCACTCAGCGCACCATGGACGACGACTCGGCGCACCATGCTGGCAATCCGTGCGCAGGCGGACCCGGGGCGAGAGGCGTGATCGGGTTCGGAAATAGTGCGCTTGTTTGCAAAACGCTTGCAATTGTTAGCTATAGTGGAGGTATGGCGAAGACGAACATCGGAGAGTTTCTCCGGGAGCAGCGGCGCACAGCCCAGCTCTCGCTGCGGCAGCTCGCCGACATGGCCGGCGTGAGCAACCCTTACCTCAGCCAGATCGAGCGGGGACTGCGCAAACCCTCGGCTGATGTTCTCCAGCAGATCGCCAAGGCGCTGCGGATCTCCTCTGAGGCGCTGTACGTCCGCGCCGGCCTGCTGGACGAGCCGGCGGGGGGTCACAGTGTCAGCGATGCCATCCTGGCCGACCCCTCGCTGAGTGAGCAGCAGAAACGGGCGCTGCTCGAGGTGTACATGTCATTCCGGGCTGCCAACGGCGGCGGCGCGGCCGGTGCCGACGGCAACGGCATGGCTGCCGGAGCGGCTGATGACGAATCCCTCGAGGACGGCACCGTGACCGATGACGCGGGCGAAAGCCCGACAACCAACGACGACGAGAGGTGAGGACCATGTCCCCCGACTCCACCCTTGAATCCAAGCCGGTCCGTGCCCTGGCCGGCGCCGCGGACGCAGCGGTCTCCGGCATCCGCGACCTGTCAGTGCGCGTCGCCGACGCGGTATCGGATGAGCAGTTCAGAGCAGATGTGCGGCGGCGGTTCGAGGAGCTGACGGGACGGGTGTCGTCCGCCGTCAGCGATGAGAACGTCCGTGCGGACGTCCGGCAGCGCGTCGCCGGGCTTCCAGCGGAGGCCCGTACGTGGGGCGAAGATCTGCCTGCATTCTTCAAGCAGCTGCCGGAGAAGGCCGCAGGCCTGTCCGACCGTGCGCGCGAGGCGTTCACCTGGGAGCGCCGGCATGAGCTGATGACGCAGATTCCGGCCCGCGTGCGTGAGGTCGCTGACCAGGCTACTCAGCAGGCGTCGCGGACCTATGACGACTTCGCTGGGCGAGGCGCGGGTGTCGTGACGCGGCTGAAGGATGAGTACGAGCACACCCTCGGTGACCGGGTCGTGGCCATCCGCGGCCGCGTGGCCGACGCCGCCGACGACGTGGCGGACGCCGCGGATAAGGTCGCCGACGACCTGAAGGAGCATCAGCAGTAGGGACGACCTGCCGAGTGCCCTGGCCCTGGCCCCGCGCAAGGATCGATCTTCGCGCGGGTCCAGGGCCTCGTGCGGTCTCCGTCTGCAGGGTGGTCCGTACGGATCTGACGGGGGCGGTGTCCGTCGCTGTACCAGGCGCCGGACGGCGTTCTCATTCGCGTTCCCCGACCGCGTAGAGTGGGTGCTGTGTTCGGCGACTTCCAGGCGCTGTTGATGCTCGGATTGGCGATCGCCGCGTTGGCCATGAAGGCGTACGCGGTGTTCGACGCCATCCGGGTACCGACTGATGCCTTCCCTGCGGCGGGCAAGCTGACCAAGCCGATCTGGCTGGGCATTCTCGCGGTAGCGCTCATTATCGAGCTCGCGGTCTTCCCCAGTCCTCTGTTCTTCGGTAACTTGCTCGGCACGGTCGGGGCCGCGGTATACCTCGTGGACGTGCGGCCGGCTGTACGCGCCATGGGCGGCGGCCGGCGGGGGTCCTCGAACGATGGTCCGTACGGCTCGTGGTAGTGGCGGATCGTCACGCAGAATGACCTGATGCTTCGCCAGCAGCGAACGTGGGCATGTGAAGGGCTCTGGAGTGGAACATCGGGGACCATGCGTGGTGTTCTTGAAGCACCAGACCAGCAGACTGGTACAAGAGTTGGAAGACCACCGCCTGCTCACTCTTAGTGAACAACTGAAGGTATGGCGGGTAGACGGAGATAACATCGAGGGGTCAGCTGGGGGCAAGCCCTCCACAGCCGGCCACTCGGCAAGGGAGCGCCACTGATGTTCGAGAGGTTCACAGACCGCGCAAGGCGCGTCGTCGTCCTGGCTCAAGAAGAGGCCAGGATGCTCAACCACAACTACATCGGCACCGAGCACATCCTCCTCGGGCTCATCCACGAGGGCGAGGGTGTCGCGGCCAAGGCGCTCGAGAGTTTAGGCATCTCGCTTGAAGCCGTGCGCCAGCAGGTCGAGGAGATCATCGGCCAGGGCCAGCAGGCACCGAGCGGGCACATCCCGTTCACTCCGCGCGCCAAGAAGGTGCTGGAGCTCAGCCTGCGTGAGGCCCTGCAGCTTGGCCACAGCTACATCGGTACCGAGCACATCCTGCTCGGACTGATCCGCGAGGGCGAGGGCGTGGCCGCGCAGGTGCTTGTGAAGCTCGGAGCCGACCTGAACCGGGTCCGGCAGCAGGTGATCCAGCTGCTCTCCGGTTACCAGGGAGGCAAGGAAGCCGCCACCGCAGGTGCCGGCCCGCAGGGTGAGGCGCCGTCGAGTTCGCTCGTGCTCGACCAGTTCGGACGTAACCTGACCCAGGCCGCCCGCGAGGGCAAGCTCGACCCGGTCATCGGGCGCGAGAAGGAGATCGAGCGGGTCATGCAGGTGCTGTCCCGCCGCACCAAGAACAACCCGGTGCTGATCGGCGAGCCCGGCGTCGGGAAGACGGCGGTCGTCGAAGGACTGGCGCAGGCCATCGTCAAGGGTGAGGTGCCCGAGACGCTGAAGGACCGGCACGTCTACACGCTGGACCTCGGCGCTCTGGTCGCCGGTTCCCGCTACCGCGGTGACTTCGAGGAACGGCTGAAGAAGGTCCTCAAGGAGATCCGCACGCGTGGTGACATCGTCCTGTTCATCGACGAGATTCATACGCTCGTCGGTGCGGGTGCTGCCGAGGGCGCGATCGACGCCGCGAGCATCCTGAAGCCGATGCTGGCCCGGGGCGAGCTGCAGACGATCGGCGCGACCACGCTGGACGAGTACCGCAAGTACGTCGAGAAGGACGCCGCGCTGGAGCGGCGGTTCCAGCCGATCCAGGTGCAGGAGCCGACGCTTGCCCATACCATCGAGATCCTGAAGGGTCTCCGGGACCGCTACGAGGCTCACCACCGGGTCTCGGTCACCGACGGTGCGTTGGTGGCCGCTGCGCAGCTGGCCGACCGGTACATCTCGGACCGCTACCTGCCGGACAAGGCGATCGACCTGATCGACGAGGCCGGTGCCAGGCTGCGGATCCGCCGGATGACGGCGCCGCCGGACCTGCGCGAGTTCGATGACCGGATCGCCGACGTCCGCCGCGAGAAGGAGGCCGCGATCGATTCGCAGGACTTCGAGAAGGCGGCGTCGCTGCGGGACAAGGAGAAGCAGCTCATCTCGCAGAAGATCGAGCGCGAGAAGCAGTGGAAGGCCGGCGACCTCGACGTGGTCGCCGAGGTCGACGACGAGCTGATCGCTGAGGTGCTGGCGTTCGCCACCGGCATCCCGGTCTTCAAGCTGACCGAGGAGGAGACCTCCCGGCTGCTGCACATGGAAGACGAGCTGCACAAGCGGATCATCGGCCAGGAGGACGCCATCGGGGCGTTGTCCAAGTCGATCCGTCGTACCCGCGCCGGTCTGAAGGACCCGAAGCGTCCCGGAGGTTCGTTCATCTTCGCCGGTCCGTCCGGTGTCGGTAAGACCGAGCTGTCCAAGACGCTGGCGGAGTTCCTCTTCGGTGACGAGGAGGCGCTGATCCAGCTGGACATGTCCGAGTACTCGGAGAAGCACACGGTCTCCCGGCTGTTCGGTTCGCCTCCTGGCTACGTCGGCTACGAGGAAGGCGGTCAGCTGACCGAGAAGGTCCGCCGTCGCCCGTTCTCGGTGGTGCTCTTCGACGAGGTCGAGAAGGCGCACCCGGAGATCTTCAACTCGTTGCTGCAGGTGCTGGAGGATGGGCGCCTGACCGATGCCCAGGGTCGAGTGGTGGACTTCAAGAACACCATCATCATCATGACCACGAACCTCGGTACGCGGGACATCGCCAAGGGCGTCAACCTTGGCTTCTCGGCAGCGAATGACGAGGAGGCCGGCTACGACCGGATGAAGGCCAAGGTGACGGAGGAGCTCAAGCAGCACTTCCGGCCCGAGTTCCTGAACCGTGTGGACGACATCATCGTCTTCCACCAGCTCACGCCGGAGGAGATCATCCGGATCGTCGACCTGATGATGACCGGCGTGGACGAGCGGCTGCGGGACAAGGACATGGGGCTGGAGCTCACTCAGGGCGCCAAGGAGCTGCTCGCGAAGCACGGGTTCGATCCGGTGCTGGGTGCTCGGCCGCTGCGCCGCACCATCCAGCGCGAGATCGAGGACACACTGTCGGAGAAGATCCTCTTCGGCGAGCTGCGCTCCGGACAGATCGTCGTCGTCGATGTCGAAGGTGAGGGCCGCGAGGCCAAGTTCACCTTCACCGGCACGGAGAAGTCCGAGCTTCCCGACCTCGCACCGGTGGAAGCCGGTGCGGCGGCGCCGGGCTCCGCCACCGCCGGGGAGTCCTCGCCGGCAAGCGGCGAGCAGACGAGCTGACGGGTTCACTCTCAACGGTCACTGACTCGGGCCCTCGCCATCCGATCGGATGACGAGGGCCCGAGACGTTCCGGGACTCCGCCGTGCGGCGGCATGGGCCCGATGGACGCTTAAGCGTCTTCCTGAAGGTCGATGTCGCACTCCTCGAGCACGTGTGTTTCGACGCTCTCAGTCGCTGGGTCCATCTGCTCCGACAGTTCCGTCAGTTCGTCCTGGTCCATTTCCGCCATCCCTTCGGGATCGGCGAACGCCTCCATACCGTCGACCAGCGTCTGCCAGTCCTCTTGGACATCGCTCGGCGCGGCGTCGGCGATCTCCTGGAACCTGTCGAGTGCCTCCTGCATGTCGTCGCCTTCCGGCGCATCCGTTCCGCTGTAATCGTCGCGGACACCGCTGATGAGGTCGCAGTAGTCGCCGTCGTCTCCGCCGCATGCGACGAGAGGCAGCGCCAGCGCAGCAGCTCCGGCAACGGCAGTGAATCGCTTCACAATGGTCATGTTCGTCCTTTGCTTCAATCGTTGTGTTGGTCGACCGCAGAGCACCCTACCTGAGGCCTTCAACTGGATTCGGGGGGTCCGGGCGGCCGCCACGGCGCATGTTCCGGTATGCGCTCATGCGCCAGGTTGATCTATTCGCCGAGAGTGATGTCACACTCGGCCTGGACGTGTTCCTCGACGCTCGTACTGGCCGGCTCGGCGTCCGCGCGGAGCTGCACGAGCTCCTCGTCGTTCTCGACCTCCGCCCACGCCTCCGGATCACTGGAGTCGATCTCGGAGTACGCTTCGACCCAGTCGGCGAGCGTCTGCCATTCCGGGGCGATGTCCCCCGGTGCGGCGTCGGCGATGTTTCGGAACGTTCCCACCGCGCCTTCGATCTGTTCTGGGCTCGCGTTGTCCGAGCTGGCGAAGCTGTCCTGCATCTCCTGCACGAGCTCGCAGTAGTCGCCGGTGCTGGCGTTGTCACTGTCATCGCCACAGGCGACCAACGGCAACGCGAGAGTCGCGGTGCCGACGAGCGCGGCGAACCGCGTCATTGTGGTCATTCTCATCCCTTGTCAACGTCGTGCGTGTTAGTGGCCACGGGTGGCCGCAGAGAACCATATATGAGATCGCGGGTGGCGCACCCGGTGTTTCTGACCATGAGACGGAATCTTGTGTGGATCGGGGTGGCCCTCCGTCGTCGTTCAGGAGCGACGTGACCCAGTGTTCACAGCGGCGTTCGGTCTGGCTGCACGACAGCCCGTAAGGTTGACACAGTGAGCGACCACGAGATTGAGTGCTGGCTGACCGACATGGACGGGGTTCTCGTCCACGAGGAGCAGGCGATCCCCGGTGCTTCGGAATTCCTGCAGCGGTTGATCGAGCGCGAGCGGCGATTCCTGGTGCTGACGAACAACTCCATCTTCACCCCGCGCGATCTGGCCGCGCGGCTGGCCGCGACCGGGCTGGAGATCCCGGAGGAGTCGATATGGACGTCGGCTCTGGCCACGGCTCAGTTCCTCGCCGACCAGCAGCCGCGGGGCAGCGCCTACGTCATCGGTGAGGCCGGCCTGACGACGGCGTTGCACGAGATCGGATACGTCATGACCGACGCCAAGCCGGACTACGTCGTGCTCGGGGAGACCCGCACGTACTCGTTCGAGGCGATCACGAAGGCGATCCGGCTGATCAATGGGGGCGCCCGGTTCATCTGCACCAACCCGGACGCCACCGGGCCGTCGCAGGAGGGTCCGCTGCCCGCCACCGGTGCGGTGGCGGCGCTGATCAGCCGGGCGACCAAGCTGGACCCCTACTACGTCGGCAAGCCGAACCCGATGATGTTCCGCAGCGCGCTGAACCGTATCGAGGCGCATTCGGAGACGACCGCCATGGTCGGCGACCGGATGGACACCGACATCGTGGCCGGGATGGAAGCCGGCTTGACCACGTGGCTGGTGCTCACCGGCTCCACCCGGCGGGAGGAGATCGAGCGGTACCCGTACCGGCCCAACCACGTCGTCGATTCCGTCGCCGACCTGATCGACCACGTCTAGCCAAATGATCATGTGAAGTAGGTTTTCTCCAGCACTACCATGCCTGTAGACCTGTTACGGCACGAGAAAACCCACTTCACATGATCATTTAGGTCCCGCCCGGGGTTTAGTTGTCGGTGGGTGGGGTCTGAGTGTCGTCCTCGGGGGCGACGTCGTCGCCGGACTCGGTTCCGCCGGAGAAGTCGATGCCGCATTCGTCCTGCACGTTGGTGGAGATCTCGTTGAAGGCGCTTTCGCTGGTCTCCATCAGCTCGGCGAACTCCCCGTCGCCTTCGAGCTCCTGCAGCGTCTCCGGATCGCTCCAGTCGATCTCCGCGTACTGTTCCATCGCATCCGCGACGTTCGTCCACTGATCCTGGACCTCGCTCGGTGCGGCGTCCCCGATCTCGCGGTAACGGTCGGCGAGATCTTGCAGGACATCGGGATCGGCGGCCGACTCGGCGGAGGCGTCTTCGTACTCTTCCTGGGCATCCTCGATCAGGCCGCAGTAGTCGCCACCATCGGCACTGTCGCTGTCGTCTCCGCAGGCGACGAGCGGAAGTGCGAGAAGGACGGAGCTGGTCAGCGCGGCACGGCGGATCGGTGGAGTCATGGCTTTCCTTGTCACATCGTCAGCAGTAACAGTTTCACCCGCACGTTACCTGAAGTCAGATCTCTAGTTCGGGCCGGTTCGCGGTGATCGACGACGCGGGCCGACGACGGTGCTGACCGCACGGCGACGACACCGACCACACGACGACGACGCGGCTGACGGTCGGCGGCGGGGTGGCGGCGGGGAGGGATCCCGGGGGACTTGATCAGTCAGGATTGCAGGAGGCCAGCACGGTGCCGAGGTATCCGACGTCGGGACGGTAGAGCTCGAGATTCCAACTCGGCTTGTCCGGTTCGGCGATCCGGGCGAACTCGACATGACAGCGGAACTGATCTCGCATGTGCGGGTAGTCGGCGCCCGGTTCCATCCGGACGACCTCGTCCCAGGCTTCCGGCCACTGCGCGGCCGGTGCTTCGTAGCGGCCGTGGTCGGTCGGGTAGACAGCCAGCCGCTCTCCGGCCGGGTCCGGGATCCAGCTCACCCGTTCGATGTAGGTGCCGGCCGCGGCATCGGCGGTCTGGCCGGACTCGATGTCACTCGATTCGATGTCATCGGAATCGATCGAGCCGGCGAGGCGAGCCTCCGCGGAGACGACGCGAGCGCCGATGCGGTGCACAGGGCTGGTGTCCGGCCGCGCAGCCGGCCCCTGGTTCGCATCCGCGACGCCGGCGTGGAGACCGGAGAGCATCAGCGTCAGCAGGCATACACCACCCGCAATGGTGCGTCGCGGCGTGCGCTGCATGCGTGCCTCCCTCACCACGAGTGTGTCGCCGGTACGTCTAATCACAGCATGCCGTAGCGCCGGTTCACGCCGGACCACTGGGCAGCCGGTAGTAGCCCTGCGCCAGCGGCTCGACGAGCCCGTCGGCGACGAGTCCGTCCAAGGCGCGTTCGCGTTGCACGCCGTCGGCCCACACGGCGTCCAGCCGCTCCTTTCCGACCGGTCCGTCGGCGTCGCGCAGGACAGCCATCAACCGACCGCGCACCTGCCGGTCGGTGCCGGCCCAGGCCTGGCCGCGTCGCGGTGGCCCATCGTGCTCCGGAGAACCGGCCAGCCGCCATGCACATGTCTCGGTGAGCGGGCAGTCCCGGCAGCGCGGCGCGCGGGCTGTGCACACCAGGGCGCCCAGTTCCATGATGGCCACCGACCAGGTCGGCGCGTCGTCGTATGGCAACAGCTCCTCGGCGAGCCGACGCTCGGCGGCGGTGGTGGCGTTCGGTGGGTATCGCCGCCCGCTGACGGCGCGAGCCAGGACGCGACGGACGTTGGTGTCCAGCACCGGATGCCGGTGGCCGAACGCGAACGACGCCACCGCCGCCGCGGTGTAATCGCCGATGCCCGGCAGCTCGATCAGCTCCTCGTACGACGACGGGACCCGCCCGTCGTGCTCGTCGACGATGGCCCGAGCAGCACCGTGCAGGCGCAAGGCACGACGTGGATAGCCGAGCCGGCCCCAGGCACGGATCGCCTCGCCCGGCTCCTCCTTCGCCAGATCGGCCGGTTCCGGCCAGCGGCGCACCCACGCGTGCCAGACCGGCTCGACCCGGGCTACCGGGGTCTGCTGCAGCATGATCTCGCTGACGAGCACGCCCCACGGCGTCCGATCCTCGGCACGCCACGGCAGGTCGCGGGCGTGCGTCGTATACCAGGGAATCAGGGCATCAAGCATGGTTCGTCGATGATGGCACATGGTCCGGCGGCGTCGGAGGAGCGCACAGCTAGGGTTATCGGATGGGCGAACGGGAGTTGCGGATCGGGATCGTCGGCGCCGGTGGCATTGTCCGGGAGCGTCACGTGCCGGGGTTCGGTGCGTTATCCGGTGTGCGGCTGGACGCGCTGGTCAACCGTACTCCGGAGTCGAGCCGACGGGCGGCCGCCGAGTTCGGTGTGCCGCGCGTCCACGCGAACTGGCGTGACCTGGTGACCGATCCCGACCTTGACGCCGTCCTCGTCGGAACCTGGCCGTATCTGCACGCGCCGGTCACGCTTGCGGCGCTCGACGCGGGCAAGCACGTGCTCCTTCAGGCTCGCCTGGCGATGGACGCGGAGGAGGGCAGGGCCATCCGGGCGGCTGCTCTCGCTCATCCCGAGCTGGTCACCATGGTGGTGCCGGCGCCCTTCACGCTCTGGGCCGACGCGGCCATCCAGGAGCTCCTCGCTGACGGCGCGATCGGCGAGCTGCGCCTGGTACGTGCGTTCTGGGGCGGTGGCGACGGGGCGATGCGCACCTACCCGGGCTGGCGCCGGCAGCGCCGCTACAGCGGGAACAACGTGATGGAACTCGGGATCGTCTACGAAATGCTGGCGCGCTGGGTCGGCCATGCAGCCTGGGTGCAGGCGAGTGAGCAGACCTTCTCCGCGCGCAGCGAGCTCGGACCGGCGGACGTGCCCGATCTGGTGTCGGTGCACGCAGGCCTGCCGGGCGGAGCGCTGCTCAGCCTGGACATGAGTCCGCATGCGCGGTTCGCGGGGTCCAACGCCGTGCATCTGTTCGGCAGCGACGGCACGCTGGTGGTAGACATCGGCGGGCAGCGTCTCGTGCTGCGCCGGGAGGGTGACACGGGCCCGGTGGAGGAAGACGTCACCCCGGAACCGGATCGGCGTGGCGGCTGGCGCGTCGAAGAGGAATTCCTCGGAGCGGTCCGCGGGACCGAGCAGGTACGGCTCACCGATGTCGACACGGCGGTGCGCTACATGGAGTTCACCGATGCGGCGCGCAGATCGGCCGCCGAGGGGAGACGAGTCACAGTATGACGATGAACGGTGACGACGAGTGGCTGATCGACTGGCGGTGCAAGAGCTTCCCGCCGTTGGCGGAGGGCACGCCCGCGTCGCAGATCGGCGAGGCGAAGTGGGATCTCTTGACCGACTTCACCACTCCGGTGGCGGCCCTCCAGGAGAGCGCGCTGGCGCACAATCTTGACCGCATGCGGAGCTACTGCGCGGAGCATGGCGTCCGGATCGCTCCGCATGGCAAGACCACGATGTCGCCGGAATTGATCCGCCGCCAGCTGGAGCATGGTGCGTGGGCGATGACGGCGGCGACGGCATGGCAGGCGCGCGCGATGCTGACCTTCGGTGTGCCGCGGGTGATCATCGCCAATGAATGCATCGATCCCGTGGGTCTGCAATGGATCGTGCACTACATGTGGGTCAACCGCGACGCCGAGGTCTACGTCTTTGTGGACTCGATCGATGCCGTTGAGGCGATGCGGACGGCGATCCAGGAGAGCGTTGCGCGAGCGCGACGGCCGCGCAACCTGTCGTCCGCAACACCGTCGGAGCTGGCGACGAGCGCTACGGACGGTGCGCGTTCCATGCTGGACCGGATCTCAGCACCGTCGGGCGATCCTGCGTCCGGAGGTTTTCCCGGCTTCCCGGGTTTTCCGCCGGTGGCGCGGCCGATTCCGGTGCTGGTGGAGGTCGGCGTCGTCGGCGGACGGGCTGGGGTGCGGGATGTCAGCACGGCTGTCGCCGTGGGGAGGGCCGTCGCACACGCGCCGGAGCTGGAGCTGGCGGGCGTCGGATGCTTCGAGGGCGTCCTCGGTGGCCGCCGGGTTCCCGAGGTGGTCGAGCCGGTCCGTGAGTTTCTCCGGACGACGCGACGCGTCGGCGAAGAGCTGATGGACGCCGACGCGTTCCGGGCGGAGCGGCCGGTCATCCTGACCGCGGGCGGCAGCGCGTTCTTCGACCAGGTGGTGGACGTCTTCACCGCTGATCGCGAGCAGTACCGGCGGCCGGTGGAGGTGGTGATCCGTTCCGGCTGTTATGTCACGCACGATCACTCGACGTATCGCGAGGCGTCACCCTTCCGGTCCGCCGGCGAGAGCGATTTCGTCCCGGCGATGCAGGTGTGGTCCCGGGTGTTGTCGACGCCCGAACCCGGACTGGCGATCATCGACGCCGGTAAGCGAGACATCTCCACGGACGCGCGGATGCCGCTGGTGCTCGGGCGGTGGCGAGACGGGGTGTACCAGCCCTTCGGTGACGGCACCGGCGACGACGACGCGGGTGGCGCGGCGTCGGTGATCGTCGACCGTTTCAACGATCAGCACGGCTACGTGCAGATGACCGGGGCGGGCACGCCTCCGCTGCGCGTGGGCGATCTGGTGGCTCTGGGCATCTCTCACCCCTGCACCACCTTCGACAAGTGGCGCGTCATACCGGTTGTGGATGACGAACGACACGTGGTCGGTGCGGTGCGAACCTTCTTCTGACGGGCCGCTCCGTGCTGGTCGCGCCGTCTCGGACGTGCGCTGCCGGGCCGCATCGCGTAATCTGCTGGTGAGGCATCGCGGCAGAGGGATTGGATCGGTCTAGTGGCGGGTTCCGGTGGGCGGTCGCGTCGAGTGACGCTCGCCGACGTCGCCGCGCATGCCGGGGTGTCGAGGGCGACGGCCTCACTTGTCCTGCGAGAGAGCCCGCTGGTGGCCGAGCAGACCAGGCAACGGGTTCTGGCCTCGGTCGAGGCGCTCGGTTACGTGTACAACCGGGGTGCGGCCAGCCTGCGTATGCGCAGGACCAACACGATCGGCCTGGTCATCTCGGGGCTGGCGAACCCGTTCTTCGCCGACCTGACCGAAGGCGTGGAGGAGGAACTGCGCCCGGCCGGCTACGTCGTCCTGCTGGCGAACACGTTCGACGATCCGGCGCACCAGGACATGCTGATCCGCTCGATGATGGAGCACCAGATCGACGGGCTGCTGATCGTCGCGGCGGTGGACAGCGACGCCGGATTCGTGACCCCGCTGCGGAACAATGGCGTTCCTCACGTGATGACGACCCGGCGCATCCGGGGTGTGCACGCCAGCTACGTCGGCCCCGATGACGATGCGGGTGCTCGGCTGGCCACGCAGCATCTGCTCGACCACGGTGCCCGGGAACTGGCCTATTTCGGGGGCCCGGAACACGGCGTGGCGCGGATCGATCGCGTCGCGGCGATGGCGGCGCTGCTGGCGGAGAACGGGCTCGAGCCGGAGCCGAGCTGGACCGTACCATCCAGGGTCAGCAGCTCGGAGGGGTACGCGATGGCGCGGAAGCTGCTTGAGCACGGCCCGCCCCCGGAGGCCGTCATCTGTCACAGCGATGCCATCGCGTTCGGGCTCATGCGGGCGCTGCGCGACGTCGGCGTGGAGATCGGTACCGGCTGCCGCGTGATCGGCTACGACGACGTCGAGCACGCTCAGGCCTGGTCACCGTCGCTGACTTCGGTGTCTGTGGCCGCGCGGACTATGGGCCGGCGGGCTGCACGGATGCTGATGGAGCGGATCGAGGCGCCCGGCAGTTCACCCGAAGAGTCCCTGGTGTTGCGCCCATCGCTCGTCGTCCGCGAGTCGTGTGGGTGCCGGCCGTCGTCTGCTCATTGATGCGGCTCCCGCAGGGCCGCTGCCGGGGTTGAGAGCACCGGCCGATCGTGCCGGGGTGACGGCCTGCATCCCGTAAACATGCGATCCCGTCGCGCACCGGATTGCGGGGCTGGGGGTTTGCGCCCGGCCGTGTGTCGATCACGGTGCCGTCCTTGACAGTCCTGCTTCGGTGTGGTGCAGTATGCGGACGATTTAGATCGATCTAAAGGAGGCACGATGACTTCCGCACGATCGACGATGGGCCGCCGAGGGTTTCTCCGTGCGATGGCCGGCGCTGGCCTGTCCGTCCCCGCGCTCGGCGTCCTGTCCGCCTGCGGGGACGGTGGAGGCGGTGGCGGCAGCCTCGGGAGCGGCGGCTCCGGCGGTGGCGACGGCGAGGTGAGCGAGCTGATCGTGCCGACGGCTGAGACGCCATGGCTGCCGAGTTACCGCGACATCGTCGCCGACTACGAGCAGGAGACCGGCGTGAAGGTCACGCTGAAGACGTTCCCGATGGACGGACTCCTCACCCAGCAGGCGAACGCCATCCAGCAGCAGTCCGACGCGTTCGACGTCTTCCAGATCAACGAGCGCTGGAGCGGGCAGTTCTACTCCAACGGCTGGGTGCAATCGCTGGCCGAGATCGATCCGGACTTCTCGTGGGAATCCAACCTCATGAGATTCGACGGCGTCGGGCAATGGGATGCGCAGCGGGCGATGACGTCGCCTGACGGCGAACCGATGGCACTGCCGATCAACGGCAACATCCTGCTCTTCGTCTACCGCAAAGACCTCTACGACGAGCTCGGACTGGAACTCCCGCAGACCTGGGACGAGTTGGTGGCCAACGGTGAGCAGGCGAAGGACGCCGGGGCAGTGGAGCATGGCTACGTGCTGCGTGGGAAGACGCCGACCTTCGACTTCGAGTCGGTTCTCTATTCCTACGGTGGCTCCTGGTTCGCCGACGCGGAGGGCTGGACGCCGGCGATCACGTCGCCGGAGGCAGAGGAGGCTCTGGCCATGTTCGTCCGGATGGCCGAGCTCGGTCCCGCGGAACCGCAGACCGTGGCCCAGGCCGAGGCCGTGTCGGTCATGCAGTCCGGAGAGGCCTTGCAGGCGTGCCTGGTGGTGGCCGCGGCCGCGCCCCTGGAGGATGAGAACGCCTCCCTGACGGCCGGGAAGCTGGGCTATGCGGTCGTTCCAGGCGGGCCGGTCGACCAGACGCCGGTCTCCGGCACTTGGACCTTGGGCGTGCCGGCCGGGATCCCCGAGGAGCGGGCGCGGGCCGCGTACAACTTCATCACGTGGCTGACCGGCCAGGAAGCGATGCAGGCGTGGGCCGGATACGGCGGCGTGCCTACGCGCACCGACGTCTTGACCGAGGAGACGACCGAGCAGCGCCCCGAACTGGCCGCGATGATCGAGTCCGATCCGTTGATCCGTGCGCCGATCCGGTTCCCGTTCCAGGGGCAGATGCTGCAGTCGACGGAGCGGTACTTGGGCGAGGCTGTGGCGAAGTCGAAGACCGTACCGGAGACGCTCGCCGCCATCGAACAAGATCTGCGCAGAATCGTCGACGAGGAAGGACCCGACTCGTGACGCTGGCCGCCGAGACGACGCGGGTGCGCAGTCCGCGTCCCAGCGGCGCCGGACGAGGACGGCGTCCGGTGCCGTGGTTCAAATACCTGTCCGTCGCGCCGCTGGTGATCCTGCTGCTCGCGTTCGTCGGGTATCCCGTTTACGAGCTGGTGAAGACGTCGCTCGGAACGGTGCGGCTGGAGCAAGGCCAGTTCTTGTGGGAGTTCTCCGGCTTCGACAACTTCTCCCGGGTGTTCACCGACGATCTGTTCTTGACGTCGTTGAAGAACTCGCTGATCTTCATCCTGGCGACCGTTGCGCTGACACTGTTGTTCGGAATCGCCCTGGCCTTGATCGTGGACCGGGCGACCGGCCGGCTGCAGCGGGTGGCCCAGAACATCCTGATCTGGCCGGCGATCGTCGCTCCGGTGGTGGTCAGCGTCGTGTGGCTGCTGATCCTCAGCCCGCAGATCGGTCTGCTGAACCGCGTCCTGGATTCGCTGGGCCTGCCCGAACAGGGCTGGCTGGGACAGCCGGTCGGCGCGATGGCCAGCGTGATCGCTGTGGACGTGTGGCACTGGACGCCGATCGTCTTCCTTCTGGTCTACACGGCGCTGCGGGCGATCGACTCCAGTCTGCTGGAGGCGGCGCGGGTGGACGGCGCGACGTACTGGCAGACGCTGCGCTCGATCACGTTACCGATTCTGACGCCGGCGATCATCGGTGCGGCGGTGATCCGGATCATCATGGGGGTCAAGGTCTTCGACGAGATGTACCTGCTGACGTTCGGCGGCCCGGGCACCGCCACCACGGTCATCAGCATCTACATCCGCAGCGTCTTCTTCGAGGACTTCAACTTCGGCTACGGTGCCGCGCTGAGCGTGACCGTGGTCGTCCTGGTGATGGCCGTCTTCCTGGTCGCCGTCGGGGTGCGCCGGATGACGCGGTCGGGAGGCCGCCGTGACTAGTCGAGCCATCGTCCGGTTGCTGCTCATCGCCTCGCTGGTGATCACCGTCGTGCCGGTTGCCTGGATGATCCTGATCGCCTTCCAGACACCCCGCCGGATCATCGATCCGGACTGGGCGCTGGAACCGTCGTTGTACAGCTTCCAGGAGTTGTTCACCGCGGACGCCGTATACGGCCAGCAGGTGATCAACAGCGTGCTGATCGTGCTCGGAGCGACGCTGCTCTGCCTGGTGGTGGGAGCGTTCGCCGGCTATAGCCTCAGCCATCTGGGCTGGTCGAAGCGGACGACCATGGGCTTCCTCGCCGGGGCGGCGATGTTGCAGCTCATCCCGCCGATGACGCTGATTCCGGGGCTGTATGTGGTGATGTCGAACTACGGCCTGCTCGGCAACGTGCAGGGGCTCATTCTGGCCAACACGGTGTTCAACTTGCCGTTCGCCACCATCATGATGAAGTTCTACTTCGATACCGTCCCGAGTGAGCTGCGGGAATCGGCGGCGATGGACGGCGCGAGCGAGTTGAAGACCTTCGCCCGCGTCATGACGCCGCTGGCCGCCCCCGGTATCGCGGCGGTCGGCATCTTCACCGCGATCCAGGTGTGGAACGAGTTCCTCATGGGCTTGGTCTTCACCACCGGGGGGAGCGAGGCGCCGATCACGGTCGGCATCGCCACCCTCATCCAGCCGCAGGAGATCAAGTTCGGTCCGATGGCTGCGGTCGGAGTCATCACCGCGGTCCCGATCATCCTGCTGGTGATCGTCGCCAATCGACAGATCGTCGCCGGTCTGACCCGCGGCGCAGTGAAGGGTTGATCGCTACAACCATGCCGAGTCCGCATATCGTCCTCATCCACTGTCACGACCTGGGAACCTGGCTGAGCTGTTACGACGCGCCGCATGCGCCGACGCCGAACCTGCAGCGCCTGGCCGACGAGGGCGTCGTGTTCGATGCCGCGTTCGCCACGTCTCCGCTGTGCACGCCGGCCCGTTCGGCGTTGTTCACCGGGATGTCCCCGCACCGCAATGGCTTGCAGGGGCTGACTCATCACGGCTGGCGGTACGCCCCGGGGGTCCGGACGCTGCCGGAGCTCGCCCGAGACCGCGGCTATCGCACCACGCTGATCGGCTTGCAGCACGAGGATCCGGACCCGTGCGTGCTGGGGTTCGACGAGGTGGTGGGTCTGGGCTTTCTGCCGCGAGCGCTGCAGGTGGGGCAAGAGAGCGTGGCCTGGTTCGCGCGGAACGGCCGGGGCGGCGACAGGCCCTATCTCGTGACCGTCGGCATGTGGGAGGCGCACCGGCCATGGCCGGTCGAGGACTATCCGCGGCCTCCGCGAGACGAGGTCGACGTCTTGCCGTATCTCCCGGACAACGAACTGACACGGGAGGAGGTGGCCGGGATGTACGGATCGATTCAGCAGATCGACACGGCGGTCGGGATGATCATCGATGCCATCGAACAGCACGGTGATCCGGAGAACACCCTGGTGGTGTTCACCACCGACCACGGTGCCGCCTTCCCGCGCGCGAAAGGCACGTTGTACGACCCGGGCGTCAAGGTAGCGATGATCACGCGCCCGCCCCGATCATGGCGGGTTCCGCCGGCGCGCGTATCGTCACTGGTCAGCCATCTGGATGTGGTGCCGACCGTGCTGGATCTGGCCGGTTCCGCGGTCGGGAGCCACTTTCCCGGCGCCGCGCAGCCTGGTGGTCTGGAGGGCCGTAGCCTGGCGCCCGAACTGCGTGGCGCGTGGTCGGCGGACCCGGATCCGGGCCGGACGCTCTTCCTGCAGAAGACGTACCACGACGGCTACGATCCGATCCGGGCGGTGCGGACCCAGAGGTACAAGTACATCCGCAATTTCACACCGGGCCCGAAACTCCGGCTCAGCAAGGACCTGGAGGAGAGCCTGACCCGAAAGGGCATGGGCGATGCGCATCTTCAGGCGCGTCCGGAGGAGGAACTTTACGTCCTCGAAGCCGACCCGTGGGAACAGTCCAACGTCGCGGACGATCCGGCGTGGGAACATGTCCGCATTCAGCTGGCGGATGAGCTCGATCGGTCGATGAAGGAGCTGAGAGATCCATTGCTCGACGGGCCGATCCCACCGCCGCCCGCACCGAACCGGCATCAGGAATGACGACGACGGCCGCCTCGGCGGCGGCGAGCGGAGAAGGAGGCGGCAGGCGGATGCAGCGGCCGAAGAACGTGATCTGGATCGTCACGGACCAGATGCGGGCGCAGACGACGGGATACGCCGGAGACCCGAACGTGTCGACGCCGAATCTGGACCGGTTGGCCGCCGAAGGCGTGAACTTCACCCGAGCGGTGGCGGGCACCCCGCTGTGTTGTCCGTTCCGCGGCGCGATGGTGACCGGGCGGTATCCGCATAACAACGGCGTGACGGGTCATCGGGTACCCATGCCCGACGGCACCCGCACCGTGGCGCACACGTTCGCCGACGCCGGGTACGCCACCTGCTATATCGGCAAGTGGCACTTGGATGGAGACCGCCCGGAGCTGGGCGACGCGGTGGAGGGCGAGCAGCACCATCGGGTCCGGATGATCCCGACTGAGCGCCGCGCCGGCTTCCAGGACTGGTGGGCGTACGAGAACAACAACCGTCCGTTCGACTGCCTGGTCCACACCGACGAGGGCCGGACACCATCGGGGATGCAGGTGCTCCGCGCGGCCGACGGGATGGAACAGTTCCGGCTGCCCGGTTACGAGGCGGATGCCTTGACCGACATCCTGCTCGGCTGGCTCGACGGCCGCGCCGGGACGGAGCAGCCGTTCTTCGCGGTGCTCTCGATGCAGCCTCCGCATAACCCGTATACCGCGCCGGCATCGGCGATGGCTCGGCACATGCCGGGCGACGTGCGGCTGCGCCCGAACGTCCCGGACATCGCGAAGATCACCGAGCGGGCGCGGCGCGACCTGGCCGGCTACTACGCGGCCATCGAACAGATCGATCACAACATCGGTCGGATCCGATCCCGGCTGCATGGGCTGGGGCTGGAGGAGGACACCTACCTGGTGTTCTTCTCCGACCATGGTGACCTGCACGGTTCGCACGGGCAGTGGCGCAAGACGGCCCCGTGGGAGGAAGCCGTCCGGATTCCGTTCCTGGTGGGCGGACCGAGTCGCGAGCATCAAGACACGTGCCGGCTCGACGCGCCGCTGAACCACGTGGACATCGCACCGACCACGTTGGGCCTGTGTGGGTTGAGCGTGCCGGCAGAGATGGAAGGCATCGATTACAGCCGCGTGATCGACGGCGCGGGCGGACCCTCGTCGCCGACGGACTACCCGGAATCGGCGTACCTGAGCCTTCCGCTACCGACGGGGCACCCGAGCAGTGTGGATCTGCCCTGGCGTGGTGTGGTGACCCGCGACGGGTGGAAGTATGTGCGCCTGGACGGCCGGCCGTGGCTGATGTTCAACCTGAACGATGACCCCTACGAGTGGGTGAATCTTGCCCATGATCCGGCGCACCACGCCGAGCGGACGGAGCTGGAGCTGCTGCTGCGGGAGTGGAGCCTGCATACGGGTGACCGGAGTGCGCTCGCGCGAGAAACCATCCACAGAGGTCAGGGTGGGTAGAAGTAGAGGTTATCCACATTCTTCAACTCGGCCTGGATGTCAGGGTTGAGCTTCGCCAAAATCAAGCAGCATGAAAACAAAGCAAACAGCAGATACAGCAAGGATAAGCTCGCCGGCGGACGTTGTCGGGGTCATACCTGCGATCCTGGGTTTCCATCCCAGCGAGAGTGTCGTTGTGCTCTGCCTGCACATGCCCACCAACCGTGCCGGGCTGGTCATGCGCGTAGATCTCCCGCAGCCGCGGGATTCTGAGCCGTTCGCTGCCGAGATGGCGGCACGGGTCGGGCGGGAGAACGCCGACGCCGTTGTCGTGGTCTGTTACACGGAGGAAGGAGACTCATCCGGCGAGTTGCCTCGCCGGCACCTGATCGACCAATTCCTCGACGAGCTCTTCCTGCGTGATATCGGCTGCACCGAGGCACTTCTGGTCCGAGCGGATCGGTGGTGGTCGTACACATGTCACCGGCCGTGCTGTCCGGACAGTGGTACGCCGCTGCCGACGACGCCGACGGGTGCCGCCGTGGCCATCCAGGCGGAACGCGCCCTGGCCGGCGCAGCCGTATTGCCCGGGAGGGAGGCGCTCGAAGCCAGCGTGGAGGGGCCGGCAGGGGCGCGGAAGGTCAGTCTCGAGCAGCGATTCGCGGCCGCGTGCGCCCAGCTCAGTGAGGAGGTGGGCCAGCGCGGAGCCGCCGCTGTGCGGCGGGATTCGTTGGCGGCGGTCACGGAGATGCGCGATCGTTTCATGCGCGGGGACCGCGAGCTCGACGACGCTGATGCGGTCCGGGTGCTGGCCGGTCTCGAGGACAAGTGGGTCCGGGATGCCCTGGTGACGTGGGGACTCGATCAGCGTGGCGACGAGATTCAGGCGTTTCTGACTGTGCTGGCGCAGCACGCGGTCGATGACAGCTGCGCCGCCATCTGCACGGTCGTCGCAGCGGTCGCGTATCAGCAGGGGCATGGTGCGCTCGCGCTGGTTGCGCTCCAGCGTGCGCTGCGGGCGGAGCCGGAGTACCAGTTCGCGCTCTTGCTGGATTCGCTGCTCGATGCCCAGGTCAATCCGAGGGAGATCCGGGCGATGGCGCAGCGGGTCCGGCGTGAGTTGGTCGACCGTGGCATCGTGCAGGAGGCGAACGCGACGCCGGTGTAGGGACGGCAGGCAGCCTGCCGCGAGGGCACGCGGACCCCGTCCGAGCGTCGCCGATATCGTGGTGAATCAGCTGCCGTGAGGAGACCATGCAGATGACATCGGATGCCGTACGCGAACACGAGTCGGCGGGCCAGGCGCTGGAACCGATGCCGGTGGACCGGGTGGCGGAGCTGGGTGACGCCGTGTTGGCCGAGGTGGGCGGCGCTGTCGTGGGTATGGAGAAGACGCTCCGCATGGCGCTGGCGGCGATCCTCGCCGGTGGGCATGTGCTCTTCGAGGACGTACCCGGCTTGGGGAAGACGCTTGCCGCTCGCAGCCTGTCCGGTGCGCTCGGCCTCGAGTTCCGCCGGCTGCAATGTACGCCCGATCTGCTTCCCGGGGATGTGACCGGCTCATACGTCTGGGACCCGGGGCCGCGCGAGTTCTCCTTCCGGCCAGGGCCGCTGTTCACCGGTTTGCTGCTGGCCGACGAGATCAACCGGACGCCGCCGAAGACGCAGTCCGCGCTACTGGAGGCGATGGCGGAGAAGCAGATCACGGTGGAGGGTACGACGTTCGCGCTTGACCGGCCGTTCCATGTGCTGGCCACCTCGAATCCGGTCGAGTACGAAGGCACGTACCCGCTGCCGGAGGCGCAACTCGACCGCTTCATGCTCCGGTTGTCCGCCGGCTACCTGGACCCGGCTAGGGAGGTGGACGTGCTGGTCCGGCGGGTGGCTCGGCGGCAGGAGGAGACCCACGTCTCGGCTGTCGTCGACGCGCAGACCGTGCTCGCGCTCCAGGCCGGAATCGAGGCCGTGGACGTGGACCCGTCGATCATCGCCTATTGCGTGGATCTCGCCACCGCCACCCGGAGACACCGTGCGGTGGAGGTCGGTGCGTCGCCGCGCGGATCTCAGGCGCTGTTGCTGACGGCCAGATCGCTGGCGGTTCTGGACGGGCGAGACTATGTCGTGCCCGAAGACGTGAAGGAGGTCGCGGTGCCGGCCCTCGCACATCGGCTGACGTTGACGCCCGAGGCGTGGACGACCCAGGTCAGCACGGTGACGATCGTCAACGAGATCCTCGATCAAGTGGCGGGTCCCGCTGCCGATCGATAATGGGCGTATCAGGTGTGGCCCACGGACGAGGAGGGTTGGTGCAGGTGAGGGATGCCGGGACAGTCGTGGCGCTGATCGGGGTGCGCGGCTTCGGGCGCACGTATCTGGGGCCGTTGGAGAATCTGGTGGCGCGGGAAGAGGCCCGGTTCGCGGGCGGCTGTGACATCAATCCGGAGGCCGGCGCAGATCTGCCAGCCGGAACGGTGTTCTACGACGATCACAAGAAGATGCTGGAATCGTGTCACCCGGACATCACGATCGTCGCGACGCCGCCGCACACGCACTTCCAGTTGGCCGTGGACGCTCTCGAGGTGGGCAGCGACGTGCTGTTGGAGAAGCCTCCCGTCGTCTCGACCTCGCAGCACGCGAGACTCGCGGCGGCGGTACGGAGCAGCGGGCGGCTGTGCCAGGTCGGGTTCCAGGCCATGGCCGGGGAACCGATGCAGCGGCTGTTGGCACTGGTCGCGGATGGTGCCATCGGTGCGGTGACGGACATCGCGGTGACCGGGCAGTGGATCCGGCTGGACGAGTACTATCGGCGGTCGCCGTGGGCCGGTCATCGGCACCTGGACGGCATCGTGGTGGCTGACGGTGTGTCGACGAATCCGTTCGCGCATCCGGTCATGAACGCGCTGGCGGTCGCCCAAGCCGACGACCCGGAAGCGACCCCCGTGGCGCTGGAGGTGGAGAGTTACCGGTGCCGGGACATCGCCACGGACGACACCGTGAGCGCCCGCGTGCATCTGAGCAACGGAAAGCGCATTCACATCGCGCTCACGCTGTGCGCGGAGGAGATCGTCGAACCCGTCGTCACGGTGCACGCGACCGGTGGCGTGGCACGGCTGGGGAACACCGGCACCACGCTGACGATCGACGGCGTCGTCCAGGACGTCTCCGCGGAGCGCGGACGCCCGCTGGACAATCTGCTGGCGCACCGCCGGGACCCAGAACGAGCACCGTTGATGGTGTCCCTGGAGCGCACGGCGGCGTTCACCGCTTATCTGGAAGGGATGCTGAACTCACCGGCTCCGCTCCGGGTGCCGTCGGAGTTTCTTCGGCAGCGCCCGGAGGAAGGCTCGCGGCGTGTGATTCTCACCGGCATCAACCAGGCCATATCGACGGCCGGAGAGGAGCTGGCGCTCTTCTCGGAGCTGGGCTTGAAGTGGGCCCGGCCGCCGGCATCGGTTCCACTCGGGCGAGCTGAATGACTCAAGTGCACTCTTGACGTTTGTGTGCGCATATCTCGAATAGGCGAACCGATTTGCGCGATATTTTCCGTCTAGAGTGGACTAGAATATTTAAGTCTAGGCCCCTTTAGTCTGGAAATGCGACGTGCTCGTTGGCATTCTGGATTCATGACTTCCGTGCGCGTCACCGCTGAACAACTCATAGTCCATCCGCATTCTCGCGTTGATTTCCTTGAGGTTGCGGAAATAGGCCTGTACAGATCGGTCGTCCCGCGGGGCGTCTTTCAGACCGGGGAATGGATCATCTACATTCCTGACGGCGTGGTCCTGCCTGACGGGCTGGTCGAGGAGCTCGGCCGGACGGGCCAGCTCGCCGGACCGACACGCACCCTCGTGCAGCCGGTCCGGCTGTACGGTGAGCTCTCGCAGGGCCTGGTATGCCGCCCGAAGGTGCTCTCGAGGGTGGATCTGGAAACCGCCCACGTTGAAGGGCACAACTTTGCCGATGCGCTGCGGGTGACCGCGTGGGTGCCGCCCATTCCCATCCACCTCTCCGGCCAGGTGAGTCCGGCACCCGAACTGGTGATGTGGTGCGATGTGCACGACATCAAGCGATACCGGAAAATGTTCAGCCCCGGGGAGCGTGTGGTGGCGACCGAGAAGGTGCACGGAACGACGTGCATCCATACCTTTTCCCATGGCCGCCACTATGTCTCGTCCAAGGATTTCGGAAAGCGCCGGATGGCGTTCGTCCGCGACGAGAGCAACCTGTATTGGCGGGCCGTTATCGCGCACGGCTTGCCGCGTGTCGCCCAGGAGATCTCCACCATGATGAATGCGGAGCGCGTGGGAATATTCGGCGAGATATTCGGCAAGGGTGTCCAAGATCTGACATATGGTGCGGATGCGCTCGACGGCAAGCCGGGTTATGTCGTCTTCGACATTCGGGTGGAGGCTGCGGCTCAGCAGTGGTGGCTCGATCCCGACGAGCTCGTCCAGGTCATGCGGCAGCTGGGCGACCCGGTGCCCACAGCGCCGCGGCTCTATGCGGGTGCGTACAACGAAGCCACGCTGCTCGAGCTCGCCGAAGGGCGCGAGTCGGTCAGTGGCGAGGCACGCCATGTGCGGGAGGGGCTCGTCGTCCGTCCGCAGCACGAACGGCGCTCCTCACTGACCGGTGGGCGGACGATCGCGAAATTCGTCTCCACCGCGTACCTGACACGGCACGCCGCCACCGACTTCGCGTGATCCGCCCACATCTGAAGGCTCCCGGCAAGAGAGGTGAAGTGGTGCCCCTCTCTTGCCGGGTGTCAAGCCGGCGGGAGGATGTCCCCCTCCGTCCTCTCGCCGGCCTCGGCCCAGGCCCGGCGCCCCGGCCCCGTCTCGGTCCTGGCCGTGTGCCACCGAGGGCTGGCCCGGTCGTGTGTCCCCGGACCGCCTCGCCTATCCCAGCTCCGGCGGTGCGGCGCGGTCCTCGACGACGGGGGAGAGGACGGCGCCGCCCGGTGGACTCGAGCCAGTGCTCGGCGGCCCCCACGCCATAGCCCGCCGGATCCGGTGCCGGGCGTGGATTCGATGGCCCGGCGCGCCCGATGGCATCACAGCGTCGGGCCGTCCAACGCGTCAGGAGGAACGGATGATCGCCTGTCCCGGGTGTGACCTTGCCGCCGATGACCTCTGGCATGCCTATCTGGCCGGTTCGCCGTGTCCGGGTTGCGGCCTGGCAGCTCATGTCATCGAGCTGGTCCAGCTGTATCGCCGGATGCACGTGTCGCTGGACAGTCCATGGCGCTGTGCACACTGCCGCCGGATCAACCCGGGCGATCCGTATCCCCTCGGGCCCAGCCGCGCGGTGTGTGACACGTGCTGTACCCGCTGACCCGTCGGCTATACGGATGCCTCGGCCTTGAGCTGGGCGGCGATGGCCAACTCCATCGCGGTGAAGTACATCTCCTGCGGGTTCGCCGTCTCCGTACGGTTGCGGACGTCGTCGACGAATCGCGGAAAGAACGTCGTCGGCAGGTGGGCGCACTCGATGTAGTGCTCGCCGTCCTTGTCGACCAGGAACAGGTGCTCGCCGCCGGGTCGTCCGGCTGGGTCGACGTTCTTGCGCAGCTCGATGTATCCGTCCGCACCGAGGATCGTGATCCGGCCGTCGCCCCAGCTGGACAGGCCGTCCGGGGTGTACCAGTCGACGCGTATGTAGCCGTGTGCCCGCGGACTCCGCAGCAGGGCCTCGCCGAAGTCCTGAAGCCCGGGGTCCTGCGGATTCGCGTAGTTGCCGACGCTCGCGGCGACGATCTCGGCCGACGAGGATCCGGTCAGGAACAAGAACTGATCCACCTGGTGCGATGCGATGTCGGTGATGATCCCACCGTAGCGGTCGCGCTCGAAGAACCACGGTGCGCGAGTGGCACGGTTCAACCGGTGCGGCCCGAGGCCGATCGTCTGGACGACGGTGCCGATCGCGCCGTCGGCGATCAGTTCGGCCGCCTTGATCGTGGCTGGACTGTTGAAGCGTTCACCGAAGTAGGCGGCCCAGATCCGGCCGGTCTCATGCGCGGTCGCGCGCAGCTCGGCCATCTGCTCCAGGGTCGTCGCGGCGGGCTTGTCCACGAGGACGTCCTTGCCGGCCCGCATCGCCTCTCGTGCGATCCCGGCGCGATCCGCCGGTACCGCCGCCGTGGCGATGACATCGATGCTGACGTCGTCGTACAGGCGTCGCGGATCGTCGACGTTCGGAATCTCCGGGAACGCCTGGGCGAACGCGGCGCATCGCCGCTCGTCGTCGCCACCGAAGACGCCGACGCACATCGCGCCCGCGGCTCGCAGACCGCGCACCATGCCGTCGATGTGACCGTGGTCGACGCCGATCACTGCGAACCTGATCTCGTTAGGGCTAGTCATGGAAAGCGCTTCCTCCGTCTCGACGGTCGTCACGATACCGCCCGCGGTCACGTCCGGACACGGTCGGCCCACTCACTCGCCCATGATCATCGAGGATCCGCGGGGCGATAACCCCGCGGATCCTCGATGATCACGGGGAGGGCTGTGCATAACCGAGCGCGTTGACGGCTGGTTATCCACATTCGTCGTCGCGGGGTGGGCAACGTCGCACGGCACAGCAGGGTCGGCAGATGAGATCTCCCGGACCCGGCCCGCTTGCCGAATCATTCGTGCCGAGGGCTGTGCCCTATCGAGTGAAGCTGGAAGAGCTGCTGGGCGTCCAGCACGGCGTGCTCACCCGCGCACAGGCACTGGCCTGCGGAATCACGCCTGATCAGCTCAGGTGGTTGGCGGCATCGGGCCGGTGGCGCCGGGTCCATGCAGGCGTCTACTCGGCGTTCACCGGACCGATGCCCTTCGAGGCGCAGGTCTGGGCGGCGATCCTGCGTGCGGGACGCGGCGCAGTGGCCAGCCATCGTACGGCCGCGTATCTGGACGGCCTGTGTGACGACCCCGGATCCGCGATCCACGTGACCGTCCCGGCAGACCGGCATATATGCGCTCCGATCGAGGGCGTGCGCGTGCACTATGCCCATCGCCTCGGCCGCACCCGTCATCCCACTCGCCTTCCACCGCGGACGCGGATCGAGGAGACGGTGCTCGATCTGGTGGACGATACCCACGATGCGTCCGAGGTTGAGACGTGGGTGGTCGGAGCCTGTCAACGACGGCGCACCACGCCGGAGAGGATCGCCGCTGCGCTGGCCCTTCGCAAGAAGATCCGGTGGCGGCCCATGCTGGAGAGCATGCTGGTGGACGTAGCCATCGGCGCCGAGTCACCACTTGAGCTGCGTCATCTTCGGCGCGTCGAACGGGCACACGGGCTGCCGAGCGGGGCGCGTCAGCGGCGGGTGAGCGGTAGCCGGGTCATATGGATCGACGTCGACTACGACGAGTACCGGCTCCGCGTCGAACTGGACGGGAGAGTGGGGCACGTCGGAGAGGGCCAGTTCCGTGACCGACGGCGAGACAACCGCACCACGGTCGACGGCCGCGCGACGCTGCGGTACGGGCACGCGGACGTGTTCGGCGATCCGTGCGGCGTCGCGGCGGAGCAGGCACGCGTCTTGCGCGACCGAGGATGGCCGGGCGGCCTGCGCCCCTGCGGCTCGAGCTGTACCGCTGTCCCATGATCATCGAGGATCCGCGGGGGTATAGCGCCCCACATCCTCGATGATCATGGGGAGGTGATGTGCTGGACGCCGATCCGCCGCCGGAAGGTCCAGTACACCCAGCTCTGGTAGGCGAGCACGACCGGCACGAAGGGCACCGCCACCCAGGTCATCACGGTCAGCGTGTAGTCGGTCGACGAGGCGTTGTCCACGGTGAGCGTGCCGGCGGCGTCCGCCGTGGACGGCAGCACATCCGGGTACAGCGCACCGAACAGCGCCGCGCCGACTGCGGCGACGGCGACGAACGACGTGACGAAGGCCCAGCCCTCGCGGCCATCGGCGATGATGCGGTGGCCACCGACGACGAACGCGACCGCGACCGCCCCGGCCAGCCATGCCGCCCAGGTGACCGACCCGGTGTCCCGCTGCGTCACCGTCCAGACCACGAAGCCGGCGATGGCCAGCGCCGTCGGTGCGGCGAGCCGCCCGGACAGCGCCCTGGCGCGGGTACGCAGCTCGCCCACGGTCTTCAGTGCGACGTAATGGGTGCCGTGCAGCAGCGAGAGCGCCAGCGTCACTACCCCGCCGAGCAGGGTGTACGGGGTGAAGACGTCGCCCAAGCCGCCGACGAAGTCGTGTCGGGCATCCAGCGGCAGGCCCTGGGCGAACCCGGCCAGCAGCACGCCCCACAGGAACGCCGGTGCTGCCGAGCCCAAGAAGATCACGCCGTCCCACCGGCGCCGCCAGCTGTCGCTGTCGTGCTTGGCCCGATACTCGAAGGCCAGCCCGCGCAGGATCAGCGCGACGAGGATGGCCGCGAGCGGCAGGTAGTATGCCGACCACGCCGTCGCGTACCACTCTGGGAAGGCTGCGAACGTGGCGCCGACCGCAGTGATCATCCACACTTCGTTGCCGTCCCAGACCGGGCCGATGGTGTTGATCAGCACCCGGCGCTCCCGGTCGTCGTGGGCGAATCGCCGGGTGAGCATCCCCACGCCGAAGTCGAACCCTTCCAGCGCCAGATAGCCGACCCATAGCACGGCGACGAGCACGAACCACACGGTCACCAGTTCCATTTCTCACCCTCCTCGGGGTTGCTCGCACACGTTGCTCGTGCCGCGGCGTCGAAGGTGCGGCCGATCCTGGCGCGACATCTGTCCATCGTTCCCTTCAGTAGGCGAAGATGAGCGGGCGGTCGGCGTCGTCGTCCCCGCTCTCGCGCTCGGTGCTCTCGCGATCGGCGCTCTCGCCGTCCACGTCCTGGTCGTCGGATCCGGCACCGGCACCGGCACCGCCGCCACCACCACCGCCACCGGAGTGCCGCCGTCCCCAGGCCGCCTCGGCGCTCACATCGGGTAGGCCAGGGCGGGCGTGCTTGACCAGCAGCCAGATCCACAGCGCGGTCAGCCCCGCATAGAGGACCGTGAAGACGCTCAGCGTGGCCAGCACGCTCGCGGACGTCGAACCGGGCGTGATTCCAGACGCGGTGGGCATCAGCCCGAACACCAGCCACGGCTGCCGCCCCATCTCGGTGAAGATCCAGCCGAACGTGTTCGCGGCGAGCGGCAGCACGGGCAGGATCAGGGTCGCCCGCAGCGCCCACCGAGAGGTCGGGACGCGTCCCCGCCGGGTGGACCAGAGCTGCCAGGCAGCAATCGCGGCAGCCAGCCCGCCCGCACCGATCATGAATCGGAACGTCCAGTAGGTCACCGGGATGTTCGGTGCGTAGTCGCCCGGACCGTAGATCTCTTCATATTCCTGCTGGATGTCGTTGATCCCCTGGACCGCGCCGTCGAACGAGCCGGTGGAGAGGAAGGAGAGCAGTTGGGGGACCTCGATCGAGTACAGCGCCTCACTGCCGTCCAGGGTGCCGACCGTGAACAGGGAGAAGGGCGCGGGCTGTTCGGTCTCGTAGAGCGCCTCGGCGGCCGCCATCTTCATCGGCTGCACCTCGGTCATGATCTTGCCCTGGATGTCACCGGTGACGGCGGTGCCCACGCCCCCGATCAGGACAGCCGCCGCGCCGATCCGCAACGCACTGCGGAAGGGTGCGGCGTCGCTGGGAGCGCCGGGCTCCGCCAGCGATGGGTCGCGGTTTCCGCGGAGCAGATGCCACATGGCGACGGCGGCGACGACGCCTCCGCCGACCATGATCGCGGCCATGATCGTGTGCGGGAAGGTGACGAGTGTGACCTTGTTGGTCAGCACCGCCCAGATGTCGGTGAGTTCGGCCCGCCCGGCTTCTTCATTGATCTCGTATCCGACCGGGTTCTGCATGAATGAGTTGGCGGCCAGGATGAAGTAGGCGGACAGCAGCGTGGCGCAGGCGGTCACCCAGATGGTGGCCAGGTGGATCTTGGGCGGGATCCGGCCCCAGCCGAAGATCCAGACTCCCACGAAGACGGACTCCAGGTAGAACGCGAGCAGCGCTTCCATGGCCAGCGGAGCACCGAAGATGTCTCCGACGAAGCGGCTGAAGTCGCTCCAGTTCAACCCGAACTGGAACTCCTGCACCAGCCCGGTGACGACGCCGACGGCCAGGTTGATCAGCAGCAGCTTGCCGAAGAACTTGGTGAGTTTCAGCCACCGCTCGTCGCCGGTGCGGATCCACGCCGTCTCCATGATGGCGACCAGGAACGCCATGGAGATGGTGAACGGGACGAAGAAGTAGTGCACGACGGTCGTGATCCCGAACTGCCACCGCGCGAGATCGATGACGTCCATCCACACCTCCAGGCCGAACGACCTCATTACTACGTTACGTCGTAGATACTACATACCGTCGTAAGTTTCTACGACGGGGCGTCGTACTACGGGCGGTAGGTATGCTGGACTGGTGGCTGAAGGACGACGTGCGCACCTGGGTGAGTTGGAACGCTCCGTCATGGATTACCTCTGGTCTGCGGCTCCGGAGGGGAACGGTGGCGGGCCGTCGCCGGTCACCGTCCGGCAGGTGCACGAGGCGCTGAGCGGCTCGCGCGAGATCGCCTACACCACGGTGATGACGGTCCTCGACCGGCTGGCGAAGAAGGGCGCGGTCGAGCAGTTGCGGGACGGTCGCGCCTATCTCTACCGGCCCGCCGTGACCCGGGACGAGCTGACCGCCGAACTGATGCACGAGGCGCTCGGCACGGTCGACGGCGCCGACCGGACGTCGGCCCTGGTCCGGTTCATCGACACGGCCACCCCCGACGACGCCGCGGCTCTCCGGGCCGCGCTCGCACAACTCGAACGACGGGGCGAGGCATGAACGGGTTCGTCCCGAACGTGGCGACGCCGATGGTGCTGGCGGCGCTGGCCCTCGTGCTGTCCGGGCCGGGGCCGGCCTGGTTGGCCCGTGCCCGGTGGCCGCGCCGGGTCCCGCGTGCCGCGCTCGTCCTCTGGCAGGCCCTGGCGCTGGCGGCGCTGCTGTCCGCGGTCGGCGCCGGGCTCTCGGTCGCGACTCTGGCCGTGTTGGAGGCGCGTCCGAACCCGGTGGTGTCGGTGCTGTATGCGGCGGCGCTCGCGATCACCCTCACCGTGCTCGCCCGGTTGCTGTGGTCGGCGCATACGCTGGGCGTCGGGCTGCGTGCGCGCCGGCGCAGGCATCGTGAGCTGGTCGACATCCTCGGACGCCCCGATCGCCGGGCACCGGGCGCCAGGGTCCTGGATGCCGATCCACCGTTCGCCTACTGCGTGCCCGGGCTGCACGCCCGGCTGGTGGTCTCGTCGTCGGCGCTGGAGGCATTGTCCGACGATGAGGTGCGCGCGGTACTCGAGCACGAACGTGCCCATGTGCGCGCCCGCCATGATCTAGTGCTGGAAGGGTTCGCGGCGCTGCGCAACGCCTTTCCCAAGGTGGTGCGCAGCCGCGCCGCGCTCGATTCCGCGGCCGGTCTGGTGGAGATGCTCGCCGACGACGCCGCCCGTCGTCGTGTCGGTGCGCTGCCGCTCGGACGGGCGTTGACCCGCCTGGCCGGAGCGCCGGTGCCCGCGGCGGCGATCGGGGCGGGGAACATCTCGGCCGTCGAGCGGATACATCGGCTCGCGGAACCCCCGGCGCCCTTGTCTCGAGGTCTCGCCGCGGCCACCTACCTGGCGGCCGCGGCGCTCGTCGTCGTTCCTACCCTGACCGTCGCCGCGCCCTGGCTGGCGCGGCTCGCCGCCTACGCGAGCTGAGGGCCTTTCAGCTCAGGCGGCGGCCTGCTGTTGGCGCATCGCCCGCAACGCTCGGGCGGCGTCGGTCACCCGGCCGCCCTGGAACCGGGCAGCTTCGAGCTCTCCCTGTGTCGGGCGGTTCTCGGCGGCGACGACGCTGATGCCGTACGGGTTACCGACGTGCTCGCTCGCGCCGTCGTCGACGTATCCCGGTGGGACGATGACGGCCCCCCAATGCATGAATACCTGGTACAGGCTGATCAGGGTGGACTCGTGCCCTCCGTGAGGTGTCTCCGCGGACGTGAAACCGCTCGCGGCCTTGTCGGCGAGCGCTCCCTCCTGCCAGATCGACGAGGTGGTGTCGATGAACTGGCGGACTTGGGCGGCGACGTTCCCGAACCGGGTGGGTGTGCCGAAGATGAAACCGTCAGCCCATCGCAGGTCATCGTGGGTGACCACGGGAATGTCCCGGGTGGCTTCCAGATGCTGGTGCCAGGCGGGAACGCTGCGCACCACGTCGTCGGGGGCGAGTTCGGCGACTCTGCGCAGCCTGGTCTCGGCACCCGCCTTCTCCGCGCCCTCGGTGATGGCGCGGGCCAGTGCGTGGATGGTGCCGGTCGAGCTGTAGTAGACGACGGTCACGCGTGGATCGGACATCAGAAGCTCCCCATCGATACGACGGTACCGGCTCGTGGTCATACACTAACCGGAGGATTTTCCGGTTAGTGTAAATGGAGAACTCTCCGATTGCCACCGAGCATGTGGTGTTGCACGGCGCCAGGATGGCGACCGCGGCGGGGCGAAACGGCGGTTCGACCCGGCCGGAATGCCCGGTCGCGACGTTCTAAGCTGGCTGTTGCGGAGGTGTGAATGGCAGGCGACGAGGGCGTGATTCCGGAGGTCACGCTGTCCATCCACGGCGCTCCGCGCCCGGAGCGTGCCGACGCCGCGCGGAACCGGCGGATCTTGCTGGAGGCGGCCGGCCGGATTCTGCGGGACAAGGGTGTCGATGCGCTGACCATGGACGCCGTCGCCGCGGAGGCGGGCGTCGGGGTAGGCACCGTCTATCGCAGGTTCTCCGATCGCGGCGGACTCGCCTACGCGCTCCTCGACGATGAAGAGTGCCGGTTTCAGCGTGCGTTCATCTCCGGCCCTCCTCCGCTGGGGCCGGGTACGCCACCGCAGGAGCGGCTCCGCGCCTTCCTGCACAGGTACGTGGAACGGTTACCGGACCACGCCGATCTGCTCGCCGCCGCGGAGGACGGAACGGCCCGGTACCGAGCTGGCGCCTATACGCTGCATCGGCAGCACCTGGCGACGCTGATCGGGCAGATCGATCCCGCGTTGGACGCTGTGTACCTGGCGGATGCACTGCTGGCGGCGTTGTCCGCCCACCTCTTTCTTTACCAGCATCGCGAGTACGGCATGTCACTGGAGCGTCTCAAGACGGGCTTGGACCATCTGCTCAGCGGCATCACCAGTTGAGCTGAAATGCACGACCGGCACCCGGGTGGTGCGTACGCTGGCGATCATGGCTGCAGAACGACGACGCCCACAGCTGGCCGACGCCTTGGGACTCGAACCGCATCCCGAAGGTGGATGGTTCCGGGAGACCTGGCGATCCGACGTGACGTTCCGTCCGCCCGGATACGACGGGGAACGAGCCAGTGCCACCTGTATCTACTTCCTGCTGGCTCCAGGTGAGGAGTCGCAATGGCACACGGTGAAGTCCGCGGAGTTGTGGTTCTGGCACAGCGGCGGTCCGCTCCTGCTCAAACTCGGTGGGGACGGCGCGGCGCCTGACCTGGAACCGAAGACTATGACGCTGGGGCGGCGCGTGGCGGCAGGGGAGTCGCCGCACGCGATCGTCCCGCCCGGCGTGTGGCAGGCGGCGCAGCCCGCGACCGACCAGGAGGTTCTGGTCTCGTGTGTGGTGTCGCCCGGCTTCGATTTCACCGATTTCCACCTGCTGTCCTGACCGCTGTACCGGGCGTCGGCGTGCGCCCGCCCACGGCGTGGACGGCATCCGAGGATCCACAGTTCATCGCAGCGTGAATCCATGTGAGGAGCCGGGGGTTGTGGAGCTACGATCGTGCCCATGCCCGAGGCTTCTTCCAAGGCGTTTTATGTCACCACGCCTATTTACTATGTCAACGACGCGCCCCACATCGGGCACGCGTACACCACGGTCGTCACCGACTTCATCGCCCGGTGGCATCGTCAGCGCCAGGAGCCGGTGTGGTTCCTCACCGGAACCGACGAGCACGGCCAGAAGGTATTGCGAACGGCCGAGGCCAACGGCGTGGACGCCCGGACATGGGCGGACCGGCTGGTGGAGAACTCGTGGAAGCCGGTCTTGGAGACCATCGACGCCTCCAACGACGACTTCATCCGCACTACCGAGCCGCGGCACGTCGAACGCGTCAAGGAGTTCATCCAGGGCCTTCATGACGCAGGAGAGATCTACGAGGGCACCTACGAAGGCGCCTACTGCGTCGCTTGCGAGGAGTACAAACAGCCCGGTGACCTGATCGAGGGGACGGGAGAGTTCGAGGGGCAGCAGCTGTGCCCGATCCACACTCGCCCGGTGGAGATCCTCTCCGAGAAGAACTACTTCTTCCGGATGTCCGATTACACGGACCGGTTGCTCGCCTTCTACGACGAGAACCCGGACTTCGTTCAGCCGGAAAGCGCGCGTAACGAGGTGTACAGCTTCGTCAAGCAGGGCCTGCAGGACCTCTCCATATCCCGGTCCACCTTCGACTGGGGCGTCACCATCCCGTGGAACGAGTCGCACGTCATCTATGTGTGGATCGACGCGCTGCTCAACTACGCGACCGCCGTGGGCTACGGCGCCGACGAGGCGAAGTTCGCGCAGACATGGCCGGCCGACATCCACTTCGTCGGCAAGGACATCCTGCGCTTCCACGCCGTCATCTGGCCGGCCATGCTGATGGCGGCGGGGGTGCCGTTGCCGAAGAAGGTCTTCGCGCACGGATGGCTACTGGTCGGCGGCGAGAAGATGAGCAAGTCGAAGCTCACCGGCATCTCGCCGGAGCAGATCACGGGCACGTTCGGATCGGACGCGTTTCGCTACTACTTCCTGCGCGCCATCGCCTTCGGCAACGACGGCTCCTTCTCCTGGGAGGATATCGCCGCGCGTTACCAGGCCGAGCTCGCCAACGGGCTGGGTAACCTGGCGTCCCGGGTGTCGGCTATGGTCGGCAAGTACTTCGGTGGAACGTTGCCCGAACCGGGGACCGCGACGGAAGCCGAGAACGCGCTCGCGGAGGTGGCCCGGCGCGCGACGGCCGACGCCGACGCCGCTGTGGACCGGGTGGCACCGCACGACGCATTGGCCGCCGTCTGGACCTTGGTGGAGGCCGCCAACGGCTACATCACCGAGCAGCAACCCTGGGCGGTGGCGAAGGACGAGTCGCAACGTGAGCGGTTGGCTACCATCCTGTATTCGTCCGCGGAGGCGCTGCGCGCCCTGGCGGTCCTGCTCAACGCCGCCATGCCGAAGGCGTCGGCGCGGTTGTGGGACTCGCTCGGTGCGGAGGCCGGCCTTGGGAGGCTGGCCGAGCAGCCGCTCTCCAGCGCCGGTGACTGGGGGCGTCTCCCCGCGGGTGCGCAGGTCACCAAGGGCGATGCGCTGTTCCCTCGGCTGGAGCTCGACTGATCGCCGAGGCCATCGAGGGATCACGATGTGGCACGCCACGTGACGTGCCACCGCCAGACACAATGCTGCGTGACGAAGGAAGAGAAGCGATATGAGCCGGATGAAGCGTTCGGCGACGGGCGAGGACGGCCGTCGCCGGGATCGGTCGCGCCCGCCGGCCCCGGAGCCGTTGCCGTCGCCGGTGACGGATGCGCACTGCCACCTCGACATCGCCGATGGCGAAGACGGCGACGCGTTTCCGCCCGACGATGCGCTGGCGGCCGCGGCCAAGGTCGGTGTCGACCGGGTGGTGCAGGTGGGCTGCGACCTGCCGGGCTCGGCCTGGGCCGTGGATGCGGCGCAGCGATACCCGAACGTAGTGGCGACCGTGGCGCTGCACCCCAACGAGGCGCCTCGCTTGGCCGCCACCGGAACGCTCGACGACGCCCTGAGCGAGATCGACCGCCTGGCCGGATCCAGTGATCGGGTGCGCGGGGTCGGGGAGACGGGCCTGGATCACTTCCGCACGACGGCGGAGGGACACGCCGCGCAGGAGGAATCGTTCCGGGCGCACATTGAGATCGCCCGGCGGCGTGGTCTGGCGCTGATGATCCACGACCGGGACGCCCACGCGGACATCTTGCGCATCCTCGACGAGGAGCGACTGCCGGAACGGGTGATCTTCCACTGTTTCTCCGGCGACGCGGCGATGGCGCGGCACTGCGCCGAGCGCGGGTGGTTCATGTCGTTCGCGGGGACGGTGACGTTTACGAACGCGGAATCTTTACGTTCCGCGCTGCGGGAGGTGCCGGCGGGACAGGTCTTGGTGGAAACGGATGCTCCGTTCCTGACGCCGCACCCGTTCCGCGGGCGGCCGAACGCGTCGTACCTGGTCCCGCTGACGGTACGGACGATCGCCGACGCTTTGGAACAGGAATTGGCGGAGACGTGCGAGAACCTGCAAATCAATACAAATCAGGCATTTGGCACATGGTGATTCTTATCACTCAAACTGCCCTATGCCAGGGTATCCACAAGTTTTTCCACAGAAAGCCTGTTGTTGGACTTGACATCCTGCTCAGGTGCGTTACCGTTTCGTGATTGTTAGCCGGGGTCGGAGAAGCTCCGGGTGGCGATGAGGGGGAACCGCAGCCGCGGGAGACCGGACGCGCCATCTGCTCCGTGCCCGGGAGGTACTACATCAGGAGCTTTGTTGCGTCCGTCCGTCAAGACGATCGCGATCAACGCGAGCGTCGTCACCGCCCTTGTGGCCGGTGGCGTCGCGTACATGACGTTCGACAACGCCGTCAGCCTCTCCGTTGACGGAGAAACCGAAACCGTCCATACGTTCGCCGGCAACGTCGAAGACGTGCTGGACGGTCAAGGTATCGAGATCGGGCCCCACGACGAGGTCGTCCCGTCCCTGGACAGCAAGGTCGAAGATGGTACCGAGATCAATGTCCGGTACGGTCGGCAACTCACCGTGACCGTCGACGGCACCGAGCAGACCGTCTGGACGACAGCCCTGTCGGTCGACGAGGCTCTGGCCGAACTCGGCATCCGCCACGAGGGGGCAGAGGTCTCCGTGGCTCGGTCCCGCGACATCGACCGCAGCGGGCTGAATTTCGAGGTGCAGACCCCCAAGGACGTGACTCTCGTCGCCGACGGCGACACGAGAGAGGTCACCACCACGGCGCTCACGGTGCGAGAAGCCCTCGCGGACGTCGACGTGGAGCTGGGTGACCGCGACATCATCGAGCCTTCGCTGGACACCAAGTTGAGCAGCGAGGCGGAGATCGTCGTCAAGCGGGTCACGGTCAAGAAGGACACGGTCGAGAGGGAGATCGACTTCGAGACCGTCGAGAAGGAAGACGACTCGCTCGAGGTGGGCGTCACCCAGGTCGAGACCGAGGGGAAGAAGGGTCTCCTGGAGCGCAGGGTCGAGAAGACCTTCATCGACGGGGAGCTCGACAAGACCAAGAAGCTGTCCGAGAAGGTCGTCGAGGAACCGGTCGACAAGGTGATTCTGGTCGGCACCAAGGAGCCCGAACCCGAGCCGGAGCCCGAGCCGGACCCGCCGGCCGATGACGACGACGGCGGCAGCGATGGCGGTGGCGGCGGTAGCGACGACAACGTCGACGGCGGCGTCTGGGACCGGCTCGCACAGTGTGAGTCCGGCGGAGACTGGTCCATCAACACCGGTAACGGCTACTACGGCGGCCTCCAGTTCAACCTGCAGACGTGGCAGGCATACGGGGGTTCCGGCTACCCGCACGAGAACAGCAAGGCGGAGCAGATCCGGATCGCCGAGAAGCTGCGCGATGACCGTGGCGGCTACGGCGCATGGCCGGCCTGTGCCGCGAAGCTCGGCCTGCCGACGTGACCCGCGGCTGGACACCTATGCTCTGACGTGTGAAGAGCAACGAGACGTCCGCCGGCCCCAGACTGCTGGGGTCGGCGGACGTTCGTCGTCTGGCGGCCTCGGTCGATCTGCGCCCGACCAAGACGCTGGGGCAGAACTTCGTCATCGACCCGAACACGGTCCGCCGGATCGTCCGGGTGGCCGGGGTCGGCCCGGCGGACGTCGTGGTGGAGGTCGGTCCGGGCCTGGGCTCGCTGACCCTGGCGTTGCTGCCGGTCGCCGCTCGCGTGGTCGCGGTCGAGGTGGATCCGGAGCTGGCGGCCAGGCTGCCGTCGACGGTGGCGGAGTACGCACCCGATCTGGCCGGGAGGCTCGACGTGGTGCGTGCGGACGCGATGCGGGTGAGCGAGCTGCCCGGTCCGGATCCCACCGCACTGGTCGCCAACCTGCCGTACAACGTCGCCGTGCCGGTGCTGTTGCACATGCTCGAGACCTTCCCCGGCCTGCGCCGCGCCCTGGTCATGGTGCAGAAGGAGGTCGCCGACCGGCTGGCGGCCGAGCCCGGTTCGCGGACGTACGGGGTGCCGTCGGTCAAAGCGGCGTGGTACGCGGCCGTCAGCCATGCGGGATCGGTCGGACGCTCGGTGTTCTGGCCGGTGCCGAACGTCGACTCGGGCCTGGTGCTGCTGGAACGCCGGGAGCCGCCGACGGATGTGGACCGCTCCGCCGTCTTCGCCGTGATCGACGCCGCGTTCGCGCAACGCCGGAAGACGCTGCGCGCGGCGTTGAAGGGCTGGGCCGGATCGTCGGCCGCAGCCGAGGACGCGCTGCGGTCGGCCGGTGTGGACCCGTCGTCGCGCGGTGAGCAGCTCACCGTCGCCGATTTCGCGCGCATCGCAGCCGTGCGGCCCGCCCGGAGGTGAGGCGGATGCGCGTGACCGTGCGGGTGCCGGCGAAGATCAACGTGGTCCTCCGGGTGGGTCCGCCCCGGGCGGACGGTTTTCACGACCTGGCGACGGTTTTCCACGCCGTCTCGCTGTTCGACGACGTCACGGCGGACGACGTTGCCGACGGCACAGGCGTACGGCTGACGCTGGACGGGCCGTACGCGCGGGGTCTGGCGGCGGACGAGTCGAACCTTGCCGTGCGAGCCGCTCATGCGCTGGCATCCGCCGCCGGAGTCGCGGCGGATGTCCGTTTGCGGGTGCACAAGTCGATACCGGTGGCCGCCGGACTGGCCGGAGGCAGCGCGGACGCCGCCGGGGTGTTGCTGGCCTGCAACCGGCTGTGGGGGCTGCACTGGCCGGTGCCGCGGCTGACGGAGGTGGCGGCGACGCTCGGAAGCGATGTGCCGTTCTCGGTGCTGGGCGGCACCGCGCTGGGAACCGGGCGTGGCGAGCGCCTGGAACCGGTACGTGTCGGCGGCGAGCTGCACTGGGTGCTGGCGGTGGCGGACGGCGAGCTGTCCACACCCGAGGTGTATCGCCGGTTGGACGAGATCCGTGCCGACGCCGGTCCGCCCGAGCTGCCCTCCGGTGTGGTCGCTGCGATGGAGCGCGCCGACGCGCCGGCGGTGGCGGCGTCGATGGCCAACGATATGGAGGCGGCCGCGCTCTCCCTCCGCCCGTCGCTGCGCAGCACGCTGGACGCCGGGAGGGCGGCTGGGGCGCTCGCCGGCATCGTCTCCGGCTCGGGTCCCACGTGCGTGTTCTTGGCGCCCGACGGCCCTGGAGCGGCCGCCTTGGCGCAGGTTCTGAGTGCGTCGGCGCCGTGTCGTACGACCGAGGTGGTGACCGGGCCCGCCGTGCCCACCGTCCACGTCGCGAGCTGACGGACGCCGGACCAGCGCACGGAACGGAACCGGCCCGGACGAGGCATGGACACTGTCCCCTGCCCGGGTCCACGAACCCCGGCTGTTCCGCCCGCCGTCGCCGGGCGCTCAGGCCGCGTTCACCTACTGTGGCGAGGGTGACATGGCATCCGCGAAGGAGGATCGTTCATGTCCACTCGTATCGGCCGCCAGTCCCTGCGTTACGCCGGGCTGATCACCGCCACGCTCGCTGCCGCCACCACGCTTGCCGGCACCGGCTCGGAGACGCGGGACGTCGGCGCCCAGCCGCCCCTGCCGCCCGACCGGTCCCTGGCGATCGGGCACCGTGGCTCCGCGTACAAGGCGCCGGAGGAGACGATGGCAGGCTACCGGCAGGCGGTCCGCGACCGCGCCGACATTCTGGAGGGCGACGTCCAACTGACTGCGGACGGGCACCTGATCCTGATGCACGACGCGACGTTGACGCGGACGACCGACGTCGAGGAACGGTTTCCCGACCGTGAACCCTGGCGTCCGGGCCAGCTCACCCTGGAGGAGATCCGCACCCTGGACGCCAGGTCCTGGTTCGGCGAGGCGTTCGCCGGCGAGCCGGTCGCGGAGCTCGACCAGCTGCTCGACCTGGCCGAGCAGACCCGGACGCCGGTGATGCTGGAACTGAAACAACCCGGCAACAACGCGGGCTTCGAGCAGGCGCTCGCCGATGAGCTCAGGTCCCGCGGCGTCGGCGCGGACGGCGACTCACGCATTCCGTACGTGCTCGTGGCCGGGTTCGACGCGGCGTCGCTGCAGGAATTCCACGAGATCTTCCCCGGCCCCGAGATCGTGTACCAGGTCGGCGACGTTCCGGACGACGAGGCACTGGAGTCCTACCGGGAATGGGCCGACCACCTGATGCTCACTGTCCGCATGTCGTCCGGGGCGGACGTCGCCCGCGTGGAGACGGCCGGCTTCTCCACCATGGCCGGCACCGTCGACAGCGACGTCGACCTGAGGATGGCGATCGGGCAAGGCTACGACTCGATCATCACCAACCACCCGGAGCGGGCGCTGCAGCTCCAGCGCCGGAACTTCCGGGAACCGGTGCCCCAGGTGCAGGTGGAGAGCATCTATGCGAACGCTCCCGGCGACGATATACAGCCGGAGACCGGGGAGCATGTCAGCCTGTTGAATACGACCAGCGCACCGATCGACATGAGCGGATGGACGGTCCGGGACCAGGCCGGCAACATCGTCCGGCTCCCCGACGGGGTGTCGATCGACGCCGGAAGCCTGCTGCGCGTGTACAGCGGGCCGGGCACCGACCGGCCAGGTCACGTCTACGCCGACTACGGCCGGTCCTTCCTGAACAATTCCGGCGGCGAAACAGTGGTGATCTACAACCGGGACGGGGAGATCGTGACCGTCGGTTCGTACCTGGCGTACCCCGGCTGACCAGGGCGCGTCTCGCTCGGGCGAAGGCGGAGAAAACCGGTTGCCGGAGGGTGGCGGGGCACGTAGCGTCGTGACTCAGTCATGGTCACGTCTGCCACCCCCTCCTCCCTCCCCTCCGGTCGCCCTCGCACGCCCGGCGGCGACGACGGTCCGAGCCCGTCCCGGCTTGTGCTGAGCAGCCTGCGCCCGGGCGGACGTGCCGGAGCGGCGCTCGTCGTCGCGATCGCTGCGGCTACCGTGCTGCCGTTGCTCGCGCCGCAGTTCACGAAGCGGTTCGTGGACGGTGCGATCGCCGGCGACAGCGCCGCTGCGCTCGTGCTGCTGGCGCTCGGTTACCTCGGACTGGCCGTCACCGGCCAGCTGGCGCGGATGCTGACCGCGTGGCTTGCCAGCCGGCTCGCCTGGGATGGGACGAACCGCCTGCGGGAGCTGCTCGCCGAGCATGCGCTCGGGCTGGATATGGCGTATCACGGAAAGCGCACTCCAGGGGAGATGATCGAGCGCGTCGACGGGGACGTGGTGGCGTTGGCGCAGTTCGTGGTGGCGTTCCTGCTCGACGTGGTGGTCAGCCTGTTGCTCTTGCTGGGCGTGATCGTCATCGTGCTGTCGGTGGATCTGCGCATCGGCGGGGTGCTGCTGGCCTTCTGCGGCCTGCTGGCGTTGGGCATGGTGCGTGCACAGCGGCTGGCGGTGCCGGCCGCGACCAAGGTCCGGGAGGGGTTCGCCGCGCTCTTCGGGAACCTGGAGGAGCGGCTTGCCGGCGCCGAGGACATCCGGGCCAACGGCGCCGGCGAACACATGGTGAACCGCTTCCACCAGACCAGCGCCCGCCTGTACCGGGCCGACGTGCACGCGCAGAAGATCTCCGGAGGCCTGTTCGCCGGCACGACGGTGGCGTTCGCACTCGGAACGGCGCTGGTACTGGGTCTCGCCGCCTGGAGCCAGCAGGAGGGGGTGCTCACCGTCGGCACGGCCGTGCTGCTGTTCCAGTACACCCAGATGGTGCGCGCGCCGTTCGAGCGGCTCATCGACCAGCTGCAGCAGTACCAGAAGGCGCTGGCCGCGGTGGCCCGGATCGGTGGCCTGCTCGCGGAGCGCCGTACGCTGTCCGAGCCGGCGGACCCGCGCCCGCTCCCGCAGGCCGGCCCGCTCAGCGTGGACCTGGACGGTGTGGCCTTCGCCTATCCGGACGACGATGAGCAGGTGCTCGCCGGCGTCGACCTGCACCTGGCACCCGGCGAGACGCTGGGTCTGGTGGGGCGGACCGGCAGCGGCAAGACGACCATCGCACGGATGGTGCTGCGGCTGTACGACCCGACCGAGGGCTCTGTGCGGGTGGGCGGCGTGGACCTGCGTGACGTCGCGCTCGACGACGTCCATCGCCGAGTCTGCATCGTCACCCAGGATGTCCAGCTCTTCGCCGCGACCGTCCGAGACAACCTGACCCTGTTCCGGTCCGAATCCGACGCCGGCCTGGACGACGAGCGGCTGAGTTCCGTGCTCGGCCAGGTGGGCCTGGGCGGGTGGCTGGAATCCCTGCCGGACGGGCTGGACACCGTCCTCGGGCCGCAGGGCGGCGGCGTGTCGGCGGGCGAGGCTCAGTTACTGGCGTTTGCGCGCGCGTTCCTGACCGATGCCGGAGTGGTGGTGCTCGACGAGGCCTCCAGCCGGCTCGATCCGGCCACCGAGGCGCGGATCGAAGCGGCGATGGACCGTCTGCTTGCGGATCGCACCGGCATCCTGATCGCACACCGGCTGTCGTCGCTGGCGCGGGTCGACCAGATCGCGGTGGTCGACGAAGGGCGGGTGGTGGAGTACGGCCGCCGGGACGAGCTGGCGGCGGATCCGGCCAGCTGGTTCGGTCACCTGCTCGACGCTGCGGGGGTGCGGCGATGAGCAGCGGGCGAGGTGAACCGCAGGAATCCACGGGCCGCGGCCGGCATCGCGCCGTCTGGTTGGTCATCGGGCGCCTGGCCCGGGTCAGTCTGCGGCGCTACGTCGGCGCCGGCCTGCTATGGGTGACGTTCTTCGCCGTCCCGCTGCTGACCGGGTTGGTGCTGCAGGCCGTCTTCGACGCGATCAGCGGCCAGCGGGCCGCGTCGCTGGACTCGACACTGTGGCTGTGCGCCGCGTTCGTGGCGGTCGAGGCGGTCCGCGGCGGGGTGTTCTGGATCGCGATGAGCCTCTGGCCGTACTGGTGGCAAGGCGCGGGTGCGACCCTGCGCGCGAACGCGCTGCGGTCGATCCTGACCGCCCGCGGTCCGGCGGCCAGCCGGCTGCCGCACTCCTCGGGTGAGGCGGTCGCGCGATTCCGGGATGACGCCGAGGACTTGATCATCGCCACCGACAACATCGTCGACCTGATCGGCGCGGCGGTCTTCGCCGCCGGTGCGTTCGCGATCATGGCGAGCATCGACCCGGTCATCACCGTCGTCCTGGTGTTGCCGCTCACCGTCATCGCGGTGCTGAACCGGATGCTGCGCGGCCTGATCACCCGGGTGCACCGGCAGGCGCGGCAGCTCGGCGCCAGCGTGACGGCCTTCGTCGGGGAGACGTTCGCGGGTGTGCTCGCGATCAAGACGGCCGGCGCGGAAGGTGCTGTGCTAGAGCGGCTGCGGGCGCACAACCGGCGCCGGCGGAACGCGGCGGTCAAGGATCGCCTGGTGATGGACATGCTGGATACGGCCAACTCCGCGACCGTGGAGATCAGCATCGGCCTGGTGTTGCTGCTCGCCACGCCGGCGATGCGCAGCGGCGACTTCACGGTCGGCGACTTCGCCCTGTTCACCAGCTACGTCGGGTGGCTGACGATGCTGCCGCGGATTCTCGGGCGGATGCTGTACCGCATCCCGCAAGGCGCGGTGGCGACGGAGCGGTTGACCCGGCTGATGGCCACGTATGAGGACGCGGACGATCTGGCCCGGCTCAGCGGCGTGTGGTTCAGGCAGGACCCGCCACCGGCGCTGACCGAGCTGCCGGAACGGACCGATCCGCTGGAGGTCTTCGAGGCGCGTGACATCACGGTCCACCACGACGATGCCGGGCACGGCGTGACCGGGGTCGATCTGCGCGTCGATCGTAGTTCGTTCACGGTCGTCACCGGCGCCGTCGGGGCGGGCAAGACCACCCTGATCCGCGCGTTGCTGGGCTTGCTGCCGCTGGATAGCGGCTCGGTGACGTGGAACGGGCAGCCGATCGACGATCCGGGCACCTTCCTGGTGCCGGGCCGGGTCGCCTACGCGGGACAGGTGCCGCGGTTGTTCTCCGAGTCGCTGCGGGAGAACCTGCTGCTGGGCTGGCCCGTGGACGACGGCAAGCTCAAGACGGCGATCGAGCTCGCCGCGTTGGAGCGGGACGTGGCGGAGATGCCGGACGGGTTGGAGACGGTCGTCGGCTCACGCGGGGTACGGCTCTCCGGCGGTCAGGTGCAGCGTTCTACGGCGGCGCGGGCGCTGGTGCGCGCACCGGATTTGCTCGTCGTCGACGATCTGTCCTCTGCGCTGGACGTGGAGACCGAACACCTGCTGTGGGACCGGATCGCCGACGCCGCCGGGGCCGGGGACGGACCGTCCACGGTGCTGGTGGTGTCGCACCGGCGCGCCGCACTGGAGCGGGCCGACCAGATCGTGGTCCTGGACCGCGGCCGGGTGGTCGGCGCCGGCGCGCTGGACGAGTTGTTGCGCACCTGCCCGGAGATGCGGCGTCTGTGGGCCGAGGAGAGCGTCGTCGAAGCCGAGGAAGAATCGGTCGACCCCATGATCATGAACAGTAACCGTACTATGTGAACGGTTACTGTTCATGATCATGAGATAGGGGCATGGCACACTCGATGGTGTCATGGCGCCACGAAATCTGATCAACCTCGAATCGGTGTCCCACGCCTACGGGACCCGGCAGATCTTCGACAACCTCTCGTTGGGCATCGGTACCGGCGAACGCATCGGTGTCGTCGGTCGTAACGGCGGCGGCAAGTCGACGTTGCTCCGGCTGCTCGCGGGGAGCGAGCAACCCGACTCCGGCCGGGTGACTCACACGGGCGGCCTGCGCATCGGCACCGTGGGGCAGCGCGATGAGCTCGACCCCGACGCGACCGTGCGGGACTGCGTCGTCGGTGGGCTCGACGACCACGAGTGGGCCGGTGACGCACGCGTGCGCGAGGTACTCGCACACCTGCTCCCGGAGATCGCGCTGGACGCTCGGGTCGGGCCGCTCTCCGGCGGGGAACGACGACGCGTCGCGCTGGCCCGGACCCTGATCACCGACGCCGACCTGCTGCTGCTGGACGAGCCCACGAACCACCTCGACGTTGAGGCCATCGACTGGCTCACCCGGCACCTCGCCTCCGCCGGCCGCGCGCTCGTCCTGGTCACCCACGATCGCTGGCTGCTCGACTCGGTCTGCGAGACCACCTGGGAGGTGGTCGACACCACCGTGCACGCGTACGACGGCGGGTACTCGACGTACGTGCTGGCCCGAGCCGAGCGGGCGCGGATCGCGGCCGCCGACGAGGCGCGGCGGCAGAACCTGCTCCGCAAGGAACTGGCGTGGCTGCGCCGCGGCCCGCCCGCCCGGACGTCGAAGCCCAAGTTCCGGATCGACGCCGCGAACGAGCTGATCGAGAACGAGCCGCCCCCGCGTGACCCGTACGAGCTCGCGCGGATGGCCACCACCAGGCTGGGCAAGAGCGTCTATGACGTCGAGAACGTCAGCGTGCGGCTAGGGGAGAAGACCCTGCTGGACGACGTGACGTGGCGGCTCGGGCCCGGCGACCGGGTCGGCGTCGTCGGCGTCAACGGATCCGGCAAGACCAGCCTGCTGCGGCTGCTGGACGGGAGCCTGATGCCGTCCTCCGGGCACGTGAAGGTGGGGAAGACGGTCGTCGCCGCGCACCTGTCCCAGGAGGTGTCCGAGCTGGACCCGCAGACGCGGGTGCTGCAGGCGGTGGAGGAGGTCCGCAAGGAGGTCCGGCTGGGTGCCGGCGGGGCCGCGACGGCCGGGCAGATGCTGGAGCGGTTCGGATTCGCCAGCCAGCGGCAGTGGACGCCGGTCGGTGATCTGTCCGGCGGCGAGCGTCGTCGTCTGCAGCTGCTACGCCTGCTGATGGGCGAGCCGAACGTCCTGCTGCTCGACGAGCCGACCAACGACCTGGACGTAGAGACGCTCAACGTCCTGGAGGACGTGCTGGACAGCTGGCCCGGCACACTGGTGGTGGTCAGCCACGACCGGTGGTTCCTGGAGCGCGCCACGGACGCGATCTGGGCACTGCTGGGCGACGGACGCCTGGTCCACCTTCCCGGCGGCGTCGACGAGTACCTCGAACGACGACGGGCGGCAGACGCGGACGTGCCGGCGGCGGCCGGCGCAGCGTCGAGCACGGGCGCGAGCGCGGGCACCGGAACCGGCGAGGGCACTGGCGCGGCCCCGGGTGCGGGCGCCGGACTCGGACGGGGAGAGACGCGCCGGGAGAAGCGGGGCGATACGCGTGCGGCGCGCAAGGAACTGGCGCGGGTGGAGCGCGACGTCGAGAAGCTCACCCAGCGGGCGGAGAAGCTGCATGCCGAACTCGCCGAGCATGCCACGGACCATCAGAAGGTGGCCGAACTGGACGCGAAACTCCGCACGGTGACGGCGGAGCGCGAGGCGCTCGAGGAACGGTGGATGGAACTCGCCGACGAAGTCGGCTGAGCCCCCGAATACCGGCCGCGGGGCCGGGGTAATGACACGATATGCCCCGGTTAGCCGAGCCAGAGCGTGTGCGCCGCCTAGGTGTACTCAGCGTCGCGTACAGGGCGCCACCGAGCGCCTGTCGAGCCGCCTAGAGGCTGAGCCCTTGCTCGGAGAGCCAGGCCTGTGGGTTGACGGGATCGCCGTCGTGCGGGCGAACCTCCAGGTGCAGGTGCGGGCCGGTGCTGTTGCCGGTGGATCCCACCCGCCCGATCACGGTGCCGGGTTCCACGCTGCCGGACGCCTGCACAATGCGCGAGAGGTGCCCGTACCACGTCACGGTGCCGTCCCAGTGCCGGATGGCGATCTTCTGGCCGTACGAGCCGTCCCAGCCGGCGAAGATGATCTCTCCGCTGGACACGGCGCGGACCTCGGCTCCGTGCGCGGCCGCCAGATCGACTCCGGTATGGGTTCCGGACCACATCGACCCGGACGAACCGAACCCGGCTGAGATGCGGTAGCTGGCGGTGACCGGGCTGACCCAGCGCTTACGTTCGCGCTCGGCCCGGGCCGCCGCCTCAGCGGCTTCCTGGCGCTGCTGCCGAACGAGGCCGTCATGAGCTTCGGACGCCGTCTCGTTCGCTTCCGACGTCAGCGACTCACCGGCATTGGAAATAGAGTCCAGCGCGCCTGAGTTGGACATCGTCGTCATCGGCCGTTCGGGAACGGCGTCGATGGTCTCCGTGTCCGAACCACTCGTACCCGATGCGTGGGGCATGGCGAGCGCACCGGAGGCGGCGGCTGCCATGGCTACGGATCCCACGACGGAGGGGACGGTGACGTGCCTACGCCGACGATGTCGACCGTGGCCGGCGCTACCTGAGCGACTCGACACCCCTATGAACCTTCCGACGGGAAATGCGGACTCCGGGACTGTAGCCGGTCCGTGCTCCGCACCACAAATGACTCGACGGGGTTTCGACGGATCCATTGCCTGAGGGTGAACCCCTAGGGGAGAGATCGGGTTTCGTGACCTCGCTGTGACCTGCATGGACTCACGCTCCGCAGTGAGGGTCGTCACATTTGTGTGGTTGCTGCTATGACGTGTGATCTTCGTCACATCTGGAAAGCGGTCTCAGCGAACGGGACGTAGAGGAACCGGTCGTTGCCCGGGTAGCCTGCTCATGTGGAGGAGCCGATGACGCATGGGCACCCATTGCGGGTGGTAGTGGCCAAACCAGGGCTGGATGGACACGACCGCGGCGCCAAGGTCGTGGCGCGTGCACTGCGCGACGCGGGCGTGGAAGTCGTCTACACGGGGCTTCACCAGACGCCGGAACAGGTTGTCGAGGCGGCGATCCAAGAGGACGCGCAGGCGATCGGGTTGTCGATCCTCTCCGGCGCACACATGACCTTGTTCAAGCGGGTGCTCGAACTACTGGCCGAGCGGGATGCGACCGACATCGTGGTCTTCGGTGGCGGGATCATCCCGGATGCGGACATCCCGCTGCTAGAAGAGATGGGTGTGGCACGCATCTTCACCCCGGGGGCCAGCACTCAGGAGATCGTGGACTGGGTGAACGGGCTGCGCGAGCGCCAGCCGCACTGACAGCCGAGTTCCGGCGGTTCAAGGCGTCGGGTCGCTTTGCACTCCGCGCGTCGCGCAGCTGGAACGACGCGCCCACCTGAGCTGAGTTGCCGGCCAGACTCAAGGCGCTACCCGGTTACGGCGCTTGGGCTTCAGGACGTTCCCGATGGAGCCTTCGACCGCCTGAGTTTCGGGAGCGGCTCTGGCTTCGAGCGCCGTCGACAACGGTGATGTGGATAGTCGTCATCATGCCGATGGCTGTCGCCATGGGACTGTTGGCGGCGGCGTCGCCGGCGTGCATGCCGTCGTGTGAAGGTGGGCCGGTCAACACGCGCTCGTGAGAGATGCCGTGTGAAGGTGGTCGGCCAAGACGCGCTTGTGTATGCCGTCGTGTGGAGTTGGGCCGGTCAACACGGGCTCGTGTGGGGCGTTGTGAATGTGGGCCGTTGAATGCCGGTTCTGGCCAGTTGAGTTTTCGGTCGTGGGAGGAATAGCTGCTCAGGGCGGTCAGAATTAGCACGGCCCAGCTCACGGGCCATAGACGCGGCCGGAATCTACACGACGAGGCACACGACGGTCCGGGAGCGGGCGGAATCAACACGACGAGGCACACGACGGCGCGCGAGCGGCCGGAATCTACACGACGGACTACATGGCCCGTCATTTCTCAAGGCGGGAGACGATCGTGTCCCTAGGGGATGCCTGACGTCGCCGGCCGGATGTCCGGTCCGCCAAGCGCGGATGCCTGCCTGCCCGGTCAGGGTGCCAGGGCTCCTGGATGAGTGCCTGACACACACCCGCGTGGATGCCCGATCGTGCCCGCGTGAATGCCTGACCTTACCCGTGTGGACGCTCGACCAAGTCCTTGTGGACGCTCGACCAAGTCCTTGTGGATGCCCGACCTTATCCCGCGCGGCTGCCCGGCGTCCTCGACTTTCTGTTGCCGTTCACCGATTCGTCGGCCCTAGGTCTACCAGAGGTCTAGACCTATCCGCTGTAATAGCCCCACCGTCTACGCAAGTGGGGTGAATTTGTGTCCAAACAGTCGTTGCCGACACAGTCCACGCATCATCATGCCGGATCCTTAGCGAGCCAGGCGCGGCAACCTGGCCGCTCCGGCCAGCGCCGCAGACGCGGACGCAGCATGCTCGCCGCGGCCGCCGTCGCCGGCGCGGGGTTGATCCTCGCTCCAGTCGCCGGCGCGTACACCGCCGACCCCGCGCCGGCCGGAGCGGTGATCGGAGCACCCGGGGATTCCGTCCCGGTGCAAAGCGAGGAGCTCTCGATCGCGCCCGGCATGGAGCTCACCACGTTCTCCAGCCTGGAGGCCGACGGCTGGACGTCCGGTTCGGTGCTCGCCATCGACGCCGCCGCGGACGTCACCTTCGACTACCAGTTCTCCGGTGAGGTCACGCAACAGCAGACCGTCCGCGCCGGTGCCGAGCGCGACGGCGCCACCGCCGCGATCAACGGCGACTTCTTCGACATCAACAACTCCTACGCGCCGCTCGGCGTCGGAATGAGCCGGGACCTCGGCGTGGTCAACGGGCCGTCGCCGGGGCGCAACCAGGCCGTCGCCGTCACCGAGAGCGGCGCACTGGAACTCGCCCAGATCTTCCTGGAGGGCGAGGTCGCCGTCGACGGCGACGCCGCCTTCGGCCTGGACGGCGTGAACACCTACCGGCTTCCGGCCGGCGGCGTCGGCGTCTTCACCTCGGTGTGGGGCGACTACACCAGGGCCGAGTCGGTGGGCGGTTCGTCCACCACGGCGGAGGTCACCGTCGTCGACGGTGTCGTCACCGACGTCGGCACCGAGATCGGCGGCGGCGAGATCGCGGAGAACACGCAGGTCTTCGTCGGCCGCGAGGCCGGCGCGGAGGCGCTGCTGGCGCTCGAGCCGGGGATGCGGATCGACGTCACCTACGGGCTGCGCTCCGACGTCGACGACATCGTCGCGGCCGTCGGCGGCAACCAGGTCCTGGTGAAGGACGGAGAGCCGCAGACGTTCTCGGACACGGCCGTGCACCCGCGCACCGCCCTCGGGGTCAGCGAGGACGGCAGCCAGGTCTTCATGGTCGTGATCGACGGCCGCCAGGCCCACGCGCGCGGCATGAGCCTGGCCGAGCTGGGCGAATTCATGCACTCCCTCGGCGCACACGACGCGTTGAACCTCGACGGCGGCGGCTCGTCCACCATGGTGGTCCGCGATCCGGCCACCCCCGACCACGACGTGGTCAACAGTCCGTCGGATGGGTCCGAGCGCCAGGTATCGAACGGTTTGGCGATCTTCGCCGGCGGCGGCACCGGCACCCTCGCCGGGTTCCGGATGTCGACCGAGGCGAACAGTGAACGGGTCTTCCCCGGCCTGTCCCGCACCGTGAGCGCGCTCGGGCACGACGAGGCGCACGACCCGGTCGAGGCGGCCCCGTCGTGGACCGCCGAGGGCGACGCGGTCGAGATCAGCGGCGACGGAGCGACGGCGAAGGTCACCGGTGTGCAGCCCGGCGAGGCGAAGGTCGTCGCCTCCGAGGGGGACGCCGTAGGCGAGCTGGAGATCACCGTGCTGGACGAGCTCGCCTGGATCGACCCGAGCGCCACCCTGGTGCCGCTCGCCGATGCGGACAGCACCGGCCGTATCGAGCTGACCGGTTACGACGCTGCGGGATTCCGTACCACGATCGAACCCGCCGACCTGGAGGTCAGCGGTGGCGACGGCGTGGTGGAACTGATCCCGGACACCACCGGCTACACCGTCGACCCGCTCAGCGACGACGGATCGGCGCTGCTCACCTTTGCCGTCGACGGGGTCGAGGCGCAGGTGGCGGTGACCGTCGGCCTGGTCGAGGAGACCGTCGCCGACTTCTCCGACGCCGCCGACTGGACGGTGAGCTTCGCCCGCGCCAGCGGAACCATCGAGCCCACCGAAGGGCCGGACGGCCGGTCAGGCGTGCGGATGTCATACGACTTCACCGGGCCCAACACTCGCGCCGCATACGCCGCCCCACCGGAGCGGTTCGAGCTGCCGGGTCAGCCGCAGACCGTGAACGCCTGGGTGGAAGGCGACGGCAACGGGTCCTGGATCCGGATGCGGTTGTACGACGCGCAGGGCACCTTGATCACGCTCAACGGCGGGTACACGACCTTCACCGGCTGGCAGAAGCTGAGCTTCTCGGTTCCGGAGGGCACTCAGTACCCGCTGACGTTCCGGGACATCTACTCGGTGGAGCCACGCGGCGACGCCCGGTACAACGGGGAGACGTCCTTCAGCGACATCTCGGTCGAGATCGCACCGGACGTCGAGCTGCCGTCGCCGGAGCGGTTCGAGGACCCGGTGGTGATCACCGATGGCACCAACGACGACGCGACCCAGCGGATCGCGGTGATGAACGACGCCCAGTTCGTCGGACGGAACCCGGACAGCGACATCGTGGCGGCCGCCCGCCGGACGCTGCGAGAGATCGTCGCCGCCGACCCGGATGTGCTGATCATCAACGGCGACTTCGTCGACGAGGCGGCGCCGGAGGACTTCGCGCTGGCGCGGAAGATCCTCGACGAGGAGCTGGGCGAGGCCGACTTCCCCTGGTACTACGTGCCGGGCAACCACGAGATCCAGGGCGGCCCGATCGAGAACTTCATCGAGGAGTTCGGCGACACCCAGCACATCTTCGACATCGACGGGACGCGGGTGGTCACGCTGAACACCGCCTACGGGACGCTGCGTGCCGGCGGGCGCGAGTTCGACCAGATTCTCGCGCTGCGCGAAGCGCTGGACGACGCGGCCGAGGACCCGTCCGTCACGGGCGTCGTCGTCGCCGGTCACCACCCGCCGAACGACCCGCTGCCGACGGCGAACAGCCAGCTGGCCGACCGGATGGAGGCGGCGATGCTGGAGACCTGGCTGGCCGACTTCGAAGCGGAGAGCGGCAAACAGGCGATCTACGTCGGTGGTCACGCCGGGGTCTTCGACGCGTCGTCGGTGGACGGCGTGCCGTACCTGGTGGTCGGCAACTCGGGCAAGGGCCCGGCCAGCACGCCGGACAACGGTGGATTCACCGGCTGGACCTTGCTCGGCATCCAGCCGCAGCATGCGGACCATCCCCAGGGCGGCCGGGCGTCCGGCGGGAGCTCGGGCGGAAAGTGGCTGAGCGTCGAGATTCTGCCGCGGGTGGACACCTTGACGCTGGACGTGCCCGGGCGGCTTCCGGTCGGCCAGACCGGCGAGGTCTCGGCCGAGGTGGTGCAGGACGACGGTGCCCGGACGGTCCCGGTCGAGTGGCCGGTGAGTGCCGACTGGTCCGGACGTGGTGTGCACGTCGGCGACCCGGAGGACGCCGAACCGGGTGACTTCGTCGCGCTGGACCCGGCGACGGGGACGCTGACCGCGCTGAAGGCAGGCGCGACGCAGCTGTCCGTCACGGTCAACGGTGAGACCGCCACCGAGCGGATCCAGGTCAGCCCCAGGTAGCACCCGGGCAGCACTTTCGGTGCTGTCGGCAAGGAACGACATCGTGGTCGCCGGGTGACCGCGGTGTCGTTCCTTGCGGTGCGCGTAACGAACGACATCGGGGTCGCGGACGTGACCGTAATGTCGTTCCGTCCAGGGCGAAGTAGGGGGCGACTACCGGTCGCCACGCCCGCGTCGATAGTCTTCACTTGGCCTTACTGGTGGAATAGGGCCAATTTCCGGCAGAGCGAGAGGTCGGAAACGGGCTCGTCAAGCCGCACGGCGGCACCACTCGCGTGGCTACACATATTTGTACGGACGGACCGCGACAGACACGACAAGGATGTATCCGCGTGGATCTGATGGAGTACCAGGCGAAGGAGCTCTTCGCCAAACACGGAGTCCCGGTGCTGCCGGGCAACGTAGCCGAGACAGCCGACCGGGCGCGTGCCATTGCCGAGGAGATCGGCACCGCGGTGGTGGTCAAGGCTCAGGTGAAGACCGGCGGACGCGGCAAGGCCGGCGGCGTGAAGCTGGCCGAGAACCCGGCCGAGGCGCAGGAGAAGGCCGAGGCGATCCTCGGCATGGACATCAAGGGCCACACGGTGCACCGGGTACTGGTCACCGAGGCGAGCGACATCGCGCAGGAGTATTACGTCTCCTTCCTGCTCGACCGCGCCAACCGCACGTACCTGGCGATGGCCAGCGTGGAGGGCGGCGTCGAGATCGAGCAGCTGGCGGTCGAGCGGCCGGAGGCGCTGGCGAAGATCCCGGTCGACCCGCTGGCCGGTGTGGACGCCGTCAAGGCCGCGGAGATCGCGGACGCGGCCGGCTTCACCGCCGACGTGCGGGACCAGGTGATCGAGGTTCTGCAGAAGCTGTGGACCACCTTCACCGCCGAGGACGCCACGCTGGTCGAGGTCAACCCGCTGGTGAAGACGCCGGATGGGAAGGTGCTCGCGCTCGACGGCAAGGTCAGCCTGGACGAGAACGCCTCGTTCCGGCACGCCGACCACGCCGCGTTCGAGGACAAGGCCGCGGCCGACCCGCTGGAGGCGCGGGCCAAGGAGAAGGACCTCAACTACGTCAAGCTCGACGGCGAGGTCGGCATCATCGGCAACGGTGCCGGCCTGGTCATGTCGACGCTGGACGTCGTTGCGTACGCCGGCGAGGAATTCGGCTCGGTCAAGCCGGCGAACTTCCTCGACATCGGCGGGGGCGCGTCGGCCGAGGTGATGGCCAACGGGCTGGAGATCATCCTCTCCGATGAGGACGTGAAGAGCGTCTTCGTCAACGTCTTCGGTGGGATCACGGCGTGCGACGCCGTCGCGAACGGGATCGTGCACGCCTTCGAGCTGCTCAAGGAGCGTGGCGACGACGTGACCAAGCCGCTCGTCGTCCGTCTGGACGGGAACAACGCGGAGGTCGGCCGGGACATTCTCGACCGGGCGGCGCTGCCACTGCTGGAACGGGTGGACACCATGGATGGTGCCGCGCGCCGCGCGGCTGAGCTCGCGGCGGCGAAGTAAGGACGGCTGAAGACCAATGGCTATCTTCCTCAACGAGAACAGCAAGATCATCGTCCAGGGCATCACCGGCGCCGAAGGCACCAAGCACACGCAGCGCATGCTCAAGTCCGGGGCCAAGGTGGTCGGCGGGGTCAACGCCCGCAAGGCCGGCCAGGAGCTGGACTTCACCGAGTTCGATCCGGACGCGGTGCTGACGGTGTACGGCACGGTCGCCGAAGCGATGGAGAAGACCGGCGCGAACGTGTCGGTGGCCTTCGTACCGCCGAAGTTCACCAAGGACGCCGTGATCGAGGCAGTGGACGCCGGCATCGAACTGCTGGTCGTCATCACCGAGGGCATCCCGGTGCACGACACCGCCGAATTCTGGGCGTACGCGCAGAGCAACGGCAACAAGACGCGGATCGTCGGCCCGAACTGCCCCGGCGTGATCAGTCCGGGCAAGTCCAACGCCGGCATCATCCCGTCAGACATCACGGACTCTGGGCCGATCGGCCTGGTGAGCAAGTCCGGCACGCTGACGTACCAGATGATGTACGAGCTGCGCGACATCGGCTTCTCCACCTGCGTCGGCATCGGTGGTGACCCGGTGATCGGGACGACGCACATCGACGCGCTGGAGGCGTTCGAGGCCGACCCGGACACCAAGGCGATCGTGATGATCGGCGAGATCGGCGGCGACGCCGAGGAGCGGGCAGCCGCCTACATCAAGGAGCACGTGACCAAGCCGGTGGTCGGCTACGTCGCCGGGTTCACCGCGCCGGAGGGCAAGACGATGGGCCACGCCGGCGCGATCGTCTCCGGTTCGTCCGGTACGGCGCAGGCCAAGAAGGAGGCGCTGGAGGCCGCGGGCGTCAAGGTCGGTAAGACACCGTCCGAGACCGCGCGCCTGATGCGCGAGGTGTTCCAGCACGGCTGACGATGATCATCGAGGCTCGTGGGTGTGATGATCCCCCGGATCCTTGATGATCATGGTCGATCAAGCTGAAGTCCGTCGAGGGCCGGATCTCCGTGATGGAGGTCCGGCCCTCGACGCGTTCCACGGGCGCATCTGAGGATCATGGAGCCCGCGGCTCATGATCATCATTGCCGTTGCTGGATGCCGGCGCCCCCGCACGGCCCGAGGCGGCTGCGTTGTCGCAGTGCGGCATGCCCGAGGAGCCTTGGTGCCGCTCCCGAGTTCTTAAGGAACCTTGGTGTCGTCAAGGGGTGCACGAGGAAGCTTGGTGCTGTGGGGGCGACGGCTCAAGGAACCTTGGTGCTGTCGACCTCTGTCGTGCTCAGCCCTCCTCCGACAGGCGGTCGGCGGCGCGGGTGAGTAGGTCCATCATCTGATCCGCTGTGACATCGTGGTCGCTGGCGCTGTCGATACCGTGGTTGACGACGGTGATCGCAGTGCCCTGCAGCGCGATGCCGAAGACGAAGGTGATGCCGAACTCCTGGTCTTCCTCTCGCCAGGTGGAGATCGCCCGGTTCCCTTCGTCGACTGAGCTGGTGTTCTCCAGGTTGCGTCCGTCGTCGTTGTAGGACTCCGCGGCGGCGACCATGTCCTCGTAGTGCGCACGGGCGGTCTCGGCGTCTGGGAACTCGGCGATCTCCTGATCGACGCTTAGGTAGACCGCGCCCGTAGGGTCGCTCTGCTGGTAGAAGCGGCGCTGGAAGAACGTGGCACCTGCGCTCTCCGGGTCGAGCGGCAGGTAGGTGAGCGCCCAGCCTGGTGGGCCGCCGCCGTCGTTGGCCTCGAGCGGCTCAGTGCCTTCGACGATCTCCTCCAAGCCGGTCGCCGCGACGACGTCGTCCACGCGCAGCCAGCCGTCGATATCGCCGATCGGCTCGCGATCGGTCTGCTCGGCCGCGACTTCACCGACACACTCGGTCCCGAACGCAGCGCAAAGCCGCTCGCCGGAGAGCGCAGAATCTTCCGTGTCCATGTTGGCGTTGTCGTCCTGGCCTGGGCCACCCTGGATCACGACGTTCACGTAGTTGCCGGTCCGCATCATTCGGACGGAGACCAGGTTCGCCACGAAGAAGTCGTCGGGTTGCTCCATCTGGTCGAAGTAGTTGGCCATCCAAGCCTCGTCGCCGATGCCGGAGACGTTCCAGGTCTGGCTGATCTGGGTGTACTGGTCCTCGTCGCTCTGTTCCAGATCGCGGACGCAGCGCTCCAGGTCAGCGCGGATCTGCGAGAACCGGGCGACAGGGTCCTCCGTCTCCTCGATGAACTGCAGGAAGTGGCCGTCGCCGTCGTTCTCGTAGGCGCTGTAGTCGGTTCCGTCCGGTGCCACGGGTGCGCAGTCGAACGGCGTCTGACGCGCGTCGGTCGCCGTCCATTCCGGGAAGACGTCGCCCTCCTCGCCGTCGGGCGTGATGTCCTCGACGGTCATGAAGGCATCGTCCGGGATGTCGTCGCCGCCACCGCCGCCGTCCGGTGGCGTCGGGTCGCCGTCCGGCGGGGTCGCGTCGTCGGTCTCATCCGGAGTGTCCGGCGTGGTGGGGGAGACCGTCGGCGTCCTGGTGTCGGTCGGCTCCGCGGGTTCGGGTGCGGTGAACATCTGGTCTTGGGTGATGCCGATGACGCCGATGGCCAGGACGGCGATTCCGGCGAGTGCGCCGGTGGTGATCTGGTTGCGGGTGCGTTGTGCGGCTCGTCGGCGTGCGGCGTGGGGTCCGGGCATGTGGGTGCCGGTGGTGTCGGCGCTGAGAGAGTTCAGCCGTTGTTGTAGTTCGTTGTCGAAGTTGTCGGTCACGGCTGTTCACCTCCCGTCGCGATGCTGGTGTCGTCGGTGAGCAGTTTGGCTAGTGCGGATCTGCCTCTGGAGAGGCGGGCTTTGATGGTGCCGGTGGGTGCGCCGGTTTCGGTGGAGATTTCTTCGACGCTCATGCCGACGAGGTGGTGTAGGACGATGGCGCGTCGTTGGGCTTCGGGTATGTGGCGTAGTGCGGTGACGAGGGCGACGTGGTCGGGGTTGGGTGGTGCGGTGTTCTCGGGTGTGCCGTGGCGGGCCATGGCGGTGACGGCGTTTTTGGCTTTGCGCCAGCGGCTGGCGGCGATGCGCCAGGCGACGGTGCGGACCCAGGCTTCGGGGTTGTCGGCTTGGCTGACGGTTTTCCAGCGTTGCCAGGCTCGGGCGAAGGCTTCTTGGGTGCATTCTTGGGCGTCGGCCAGGTTGCCGGTCATGGCGTACATCTGGTGCAGGACACGACGATTCGACGCGTTGTAGAACGCATCAAACTCGTCTTCCCTACTCATGTCATCCTCTCGTTCTTCTCCGCGGTGTCCCGGGGTTCAGGCGGTGTGGCCACGCCGCTGGTCTCTACACGTCAAGACTCGCGAGTCCCGGTGGCGGTTGCATCGGACTGGGGCATGTTGTCATGCATCCCGCACCATCAGTGGACGGCACGCTCAGGAGCGAGCGAAATCGTCCTGGCGGCGTAGCCTTCCTAGCCGCCGTCGCCGGTATCGCCGTCGTCGGTGCTCGCGTCGCCGCCGAGGCCGTCGTCGAACTCGGGCTGACCGACGCACGTAGTCTCGAATAGCACCTCGCACATCCGCGCCGTCGCCTGTGCCGGGGTCTCGAGGTCGAGCGATCCGTCGTTGGAACGCGTCGGTTCTGTGCGGACCATGACACTGACGACGTCGGCATAACGGACCAGGGTGACAGTGGGAGCTGGGGCATCCTGGTCGGCTGGATCGGTCGAGTAACTCGTGATCCAGCCTTCCTCCCCCACATTTTCGAGGCCACCGACGTTGTATCTCCACGGCTCGCCCTCCACCGGGCTTTCCGGCAGGCACGACTCCATCTCGTCCTGGATATCGTCGAGCAACTCTTCGGCGACCGTCTCCGACTCCGTACGGATGAGGTGCTGCATCATGCCGTTGCCGTCATCGGCCGTGAAATCGATTCCCGCCTCGTCGAGCACAGCCGCTTCGTTGATGGGCGGCCCGCATTCGACGGCCGGATTCGGCTCCTCCGAGACGGTCCAGGTCAGCTCGTCGCCGGAGATGTCGTCTGCGGTCATCAACGCTTCGGAGAGCTCCGCACCGGTCTCTTGCTGTTCGTCGGGCATGGGACTGGGCACGACGGTAGGAATGTCGGTGGGCGCAGGGGTGGGGCTCTGCGTTGGTCCAACGGGTTCGGGCGCGGCGAAGATGCCGTCTTGGGTGGTGCCGATGACGCCGATGGCGATGGCGGCGACGCCGGCCAGGACGGCGCCGGTGACCTGGTTCCGGGTGCGCCGCGCGCCGCGGCGTCGGGCGGCGTGGGGTCCGGGCATGTGGACGTCGGTGAGGTCCGTGCGAAGCGCGTCGAGTTGTTCGTGAAGGGGGTCCTCGGCGTTATTCGTCACGGCTGTTCACCTCCCGTCGCGATGCTGGTGTCGTCGGTGAGCAGTTTGGCTAGTGCGGATCTGCCTCTGGAGAGGCGGGCTTTGATGGTGCCGGTGGGTGCGCCGGTTTCGGTGGAGATTTCTTCGACGCTCATGCCGACGAGGTGGTGTAGGACGATGGCGCGTCGTTGGGCTTCGGGTATGTGGCGTAGTGCGGTGACGAGGGCGACGTGGTCGGGGTTGGGTGGTGCGGTGTTCTCGGGTGTGCCGTGGCGGGCCATGGCGGTGACGGCGTTTTTGGCTTTGCGCCAGCGGCTGGCGGCGATGCGCCAGGCGACGGTGCGGACCCAGGCTTCGGGGTTGTCGGCTTGGCTGACGGTTTTCCAGCGTTGCCAGGCTCGGGCGAAGGCTTCTTGGGTGCATTCTTGGGCGTCGGCCAGGTTGCCGGTCATGGCGTACATCTGGTGCAGGACACGACGATTCGACGCGTTGTAGAACGCATCAAACTCCGTCACCTCCATGAGTTCAGCCACCCCTGCCGACTCCTCCAATCGGTGGCAGCCGCGGCGCGACCACCTCTACTCGATGAAGACCTGTGACCCGGCGGTCGGGTTGCATGGTGCGCCGAAGATGTAGATGTGCAACCGATGGTTGCATAACTCGGCTGGCCGGTCTAGGCTGTTGTGCAACCAAACGTTGCAGGAGGCTGGCATGGAGTTCGGAACCATCGAGCGCGAGATCCACATCGACGCGTCGCCGGAGATCGTCTTCGAGGTGGTGAGCAGTCCGGACCATCTCAAGGAGTGGTGGCCGGACGAGGCGCACTACAGCCCGACGCCTGGATCATCCGGGGAGATCGTCTTCGGCGATCCGGACGCAGGCGGGCAGGCGGTGCAGTTCACCGTGGTCGACGTGCGGCCACCGCGGATGTTCTCGTTCCGCTGGACACACCCGGCCGACGCGGTGGCGGTGGAGGGTAACTCGCTCTTCGTCACGTTCGAGCTGACCCCGTCGGGCAGCGGGACTCTGCTGAAGATGACCGAGACCGGCTTCCGCGAGATGGGCTGGGAGGCCGCCGTCCTTGAGAAGGAGTACCACGAGCACGTCACCGGGTGGGACTACTTCCTATCGCGGCTGGCACCGTACGTCGCGACGCTGGAGCCACGGCCGTGAGTACCGAGATGGCCGAGAGGATCGACGACGACCTCTGGTCCGCCGTCGGCGACCCGACCCGTCGTCGGATGCTCGACCTGCTGCTCATGCAGGGCGAGGGCACCGCGACCACCCTGGGCCAGCAGCTGCCGGTCACCCGGCAGGCGGTCGCGAAACACCTCAGCGTTCTCGACCGGGTCGGCCTGGTGCGGGCGTCGCCGGCAGGTCGGGAGAAGCGGTACCGGGTGGACGAAGCCCAGCTCGCGCGCGCGGTGGCCCAGCTGTCCTCGGTCGGGGCCGCGTGGGACGCCCGGCTACAGCGGATCAAGCGGATCGCCGAGCGGATCCAGAACACACAACAGGAAAAGCGACAAGAAGACTGACGAGATCAAGGAGAGTCGAAATGGTAGATATTCTGCACAGGGTCGGGATCAAGACCTCGAATCCGGAGAAGGTATACGAGGCGTTGACCACTATCGAGGGCCTGGCCGGCTGGTGGACCGACGACACCAAGGGCAGCGCCGAGGTCGGCGGCGTCCTCGAGTTCCGGTTCCCACCGGGCGGCTTCGACATGGAGGTCCTCGAGCAGCGGCCGTCCGAGCGCGTGGTGTGGCGGGTCGTCGACGGGCCGGAGGAGTGGATCGGGACGATCGTCGACTGGGACCTCCGCCAGGACGGCGACTACACGATCGTACTGTTCAAGCACCAGGGCTGGAAGGAACCGGTGGAGTTCATGCACCACTGCAGCACCAAGTGGGCGACGTATCTGATGAGCCTGAAGTCCTTGGTGGAAACGGGCGAGGGTGCGCCGTCGCCGCGTGACGTCCACATCGCCTACCCCGACTGACACCCGAGGCCGCCGCCTAAATGATCATGTGAAGTAGGTCTTCTCCAGCACTACCATGCCTGCAGACCTGGTACGGCACGAGAAAACCCACTTCACATGATCATTTAGGGCTGGGGGATGGATCGGGCCTGATGTGTCGGCGTGGGATGCGGCCGATTCAGGGGCTGACCGGCGACCATGAGAAGGTGTCTGATCTGCTGACCCGTCCGTTGCTCCGTCGTGACGAGCCGGCGTGGGGGTCGCGGGTCCCGTGGCTGGCGTCGGTGCTGGCGGCCGGCTGGGCGCTCGTGGCAGGACTCGCGCTGAGCGTGCTTCCACCGGTGGCGGTCTGGATCTCCGAGGGCGCCGGTAGCCCAGTGGCCGATCCGGTGCGGTTCGGCACGTGGATCTGGCTCGCGTCGCACCGGGTCGGACTGCAGGTCGGCGATGCGGACTTCACCTTCGCGCCGCTGGGTATGACCGTCCTGTTCGTGCTGCTCATGTACCGTTCCGCACGGTGGGCGGCGCATCAGGCGGGTACCGCGACGCCGAAAGGCATGGTCGCCGTGATCGCGCCCGCCATGGTGCTGCACGCCCTGGGCGCCTGGATGTTGGCGATCTTCGCCGGCGCGGGCGACGTATCGGCCGCGCCGTTCGCGGCGGCGGGTGTCGCCGCGCTGTGGGCATTGCTGGCTTTCGGGCTCGGCGTGGTGCACGAAACCGGCTACGACGAGGAATGGCTGGAACGCGTGGCGCCGGAGGTGCGTGCCGCGCTCGCCGGAGCTGCGGTGGCCCTGGCGTGCCTCGCGCTCTGTGGCGTCGTGCTGGTGGTGATCAGCACCGTCAGCAATGCGGGCCAGATCGGTGCGCTCGCCGACGCGCTGGACGCCGGCACGATGGGCGACGCGGTGCTGGCGGTCGGCGGTGCAGTCCTGGTGCCGAACGCGATCCTGTGGGCGACGAGTTTCGCGCTCGGACCCGGGTTCGCGGTAGGGACCGAGACGGTGATCGCGCCCGACGGGGTGCAGGTCGGCATCGTGCCCGCGGTACCGGCGCTGGGGGCGCTGCCCTCCGACGTGCCGAGCCCGTGGATCTGGGCGGTCCTGCTCGGGCCGGTTCTGGCCGGAGTCGTCTCGGGACTCCTGGTGTATCGCCGGCTGGGTCTCTCCGAGGAACCGCTGTCCATCATCATGCTCGCGGCGGGCGGTTCCGGTGCGGCGGCGTCGCTGGCCATGTCGGTGCTGGCGGTGCTGTCCGGGGGATCCGTCGGCGCGATGCGGCTGGCGACGGTCGGCCCGGTCGCGTGGGAGGTCGCCGCGATGACCTTCCTGACCGTCGGCGTGCCGGCGATGGTGACCGTCGCCTTGTTGATGTGGCGGCAGGCCAGGTCGAGGGCGTCCGCGGTCACCTCCACGGATGCGTCCGTGGCGACGTCTACCGCGTCCACGTCGCCGGGTACTGCCTCGGGCGCGGCGGACACCGGTCTGTAGGTTGGTAGGTAGACCTGTCCGGTCTCATCACCTGCGAGGAGAACCGCGTTGCGATATGCCCCTGCCACCGGACGTCCCTGTCGTGTGGTCGTGCTCATCTCCGGCGGCGGGAGCAATCTCGCGGCGCTGCTGCAGGCGTGCGACGAGCCCGGCTACGGCGCGCAGATCGTGGCTGTCGGTGCAGACCGGGAGAGCGCCGGTGGCCTGAAGCTGGCGTCGGACGCGGGCGTACCCACCTTCGTCGACCGTGTCAGCGAGTACCCGGCCCGCGACGCGTGGGACCAGGCCCTGACCGAGCATGTCGCTGCCTACGAACCGGACCTGGTGATCTCCGCCGGCTTCCTGAAGCTGGTCGGCCCGGAGTTCCTGGAGCGGTTCGAAGGCCGGTACATCAACACGCACAACAGCCTGTTGCCTGCGTTTCCGGGCATGAACGGACCGAAAGAAGCGCTGGAGTACGGCGTCAAACTCACCGGCGCGACGTTGTTCTTCGTCGACGCCGGCATGGACACCGGCCCGATCCTCGCTCAGGTGTCGGTGCCGGTGCTGCCGGACGACGACGTGGAGACGCTGACCGAACGGATCAAGGTCGCCGAACGAGCGCAGCTGGTCGAGTGCGTCGGCCGGCTTGCCCGCGACGGCTGGACGCTCGAGGGGCGCCGGGTCACGGTCCCGTAGCCCGGATCGTGGCCGCCGCGTCGGATCGATGGATCGGCTCGCCGGCCTGCCGCTAAGGCACTAGCTCGGTGGCGGAGCCGTGCTCTCCCGCACGATGAGCTCGGTGGCGAGGTCGACCCGCCGCAGTTGCGGGCTGTTGCCCCGCGCGAGGTCGATGAGCAGGTTGGTCGCCGTCGCCGCCATCGCCTGCAGGGGCTGGTTGACCGTGGTCAGCGCGGGGCCGACCCAGCCGGAGAAGGACAGGTTGTCATAGCCGACGACGGAGAGATCCCGCGGCACGTCGAGCCCCAGCTCGCGGGCGGCACGCAGCACACCGAGCGCCTGCATGTCCGAACCGGCGAAGATCGCGGTCGGCCGGTCCGGCCGGCTCAGCAGGTCCTTTCCGTGTTCGTACCCGCCGGCGACGTAGAAGTCGCCGTAGCGCACGAAGGCGGGGTCGACGTGCAACCCGGCCTCGTCGAGTGCGCTGCGGAATCCGTCGACGCGGGCGCGGGAACACAGCACATCCGGCGGTCCGGAGATGACGGCGATCCGCTGATGCCCCAGTCCCAGCAGGTGCCGCGTGGCGGAGAGCCCACCGTTCCAGTTGTTCGAGCCGACCGCGGGAACATCCTCCGGCGGTTCGCCGTCGGTGTCGAGCACGACGTAGGGGATCGAACGGCTCTCCAGTTGGTGCCGCTGGGACTTGCCGAGAGTCGACAACACGAGGAGCACGCCCATCGGGCGACGCGCGAGAACCGCATCCAGCCACTTCTGCTCCGGGCGGTGTCGTCCGCCGAGCTCGGACAGGACGACGCTCACCTCAGCCTCGGCCGCCGCGACCTCCACACCCCTGATGATCTCGATCGACCACGCGGAGTCGAGCTCATGGAAGGCCAGGTCGATCAGCGACGGGCCGGACGTGGCCGGTCCACGGTTGCGGCGCCGGTACTGGTGCCGCTCGAGCGCCTCCTCGATCTTCGCGCGTGTCTCGGCGGCCACGTCGGACCGGCCATTGAGCACCTTGGAGACGGTCGGCACGGATACGCCGGTCTCCGCCGCGATGGACGCGATCGTCACTGAGCTGTTCGAGCGGGGACCGCTCGCCGAGATGTCCGTGGCCATTCCTCGCGTTCTCCTGGGCCGGAGGTGTGGGATAGCGCTGGGCGTTCGCAACTATCGGATTTCGAAGATAACACAGTCCATCTTGCGGACGAGTTCGTTGAAGGTCTCGATCGCTCCCGCCACCAGGAGATTTGCGGCCGTACGAAGGCCTTGTCGGCCCGTTCTCTAGATCTCGGCAGGGGTTGACGGCGATCACATGTGACTTTAGCCTCCCTTGAAACGTTAGATGTCGGATCGATGAACGAAAGTTTCGAGCGTGTGTCGCTCCGGCGGTGCCGTCCGAGACGGAGGAGTTCCATGACCACCGAGACGAGCGCCGCCGCGAGTGACTCGCACACGACCCCACCGCGCTGGCACGACCCCGGCGCCACACCGACCGAGCGCGCCGACGACCTGATCGGCCGGATGACCCTGGCGGAGAAACTGGCGCAGCTGGTGGGGATCTGGGTCGGCGCGAATGCCGACGGCGGCGGGGTCGCCCCGTACCAAGCGGATATGACCAAGAAGCCCTTCGATTGGGAAGGCGCTATCCGTCATGGGCTCGGCCAGCTGACCCGGCCGTTCGGCACCGCCCCGGTGGAACCGGCCACCGGCGCACGGGCGCTCGCGCGATCACAGGCGGAGATCGTGGCGGCCGGCCGGTTCGGCGTCCCGGCACAGGTGCACGAGGAGTGTCTCGCCGGTTTCGCCGCCTGGCAGGCCACGGCGTACCCCATCCCGCTCTCGTGGGGAGCCTCGTTCGATCCCGACCTGGTGGAGGAGATGGCCGGCCGGATCGGCGCGTCGATGCGCGCGGCCGGTGTGCACCAGGGCCTCGCGCCCGTGCTGGACGTGACCCGCGACTACCGCTGGGGCCGCACCGAGGAAACGATCTCCGAAGATCCGTACCTGGTGGGGACGGTCGGCGCGGCCTACGTACGAGGCCTGGAGAATGCAGGCGTCGTCGCGACGCTCAAGCATTTCGCCGGGTACTCGGCGTCGCGATCGGGGCGGAACCTCGCGCCGGTGTCGATGGGGCCGCGCGAACTGGCCGACGTTCTGCTGCCGCCGTTCGAGATGGCGCTGCGGCTCGGTGGCGCCCGGTCGGTGATGCACTCCTACTGCGAGATCGACGGCGTCCCGACGGCGGCCGACCCGGAGCTGCTCACTGAGCTGCTGCGCGGGCGCTGGGGGTTCGAGGGCACCGTCGTCTCGGACTACTTTGGCGTGCGGTTCCTGCAGACCTTGCACCAGGTGGCGGCCGACCCCGCAGCGGCGGCCGCGCTCGCGCTCCGAGCCGGCGTGGACGTCGAACTGCCCAACGCCGACGCCTACGGCGCGCCGCTGCTGGAGGCGGTCACGTCCGGCGACGTAGACGAGGACCTGATCGACCGGGCGCTCCGTCGTGTCCTGGCGCAGAAGGCGGAACTCGGGCTCCTCGACGCCGGCTGGGATCCGACACCCGCCGACATCGACCAGCTGGTGCTCGACGAGCCGGCGAGCCAGGAGCTGGCGCTGCGGCTGGCCCGCGAGTCCGTCGTGTTGCTGAGCAACCCGCAGGAACTGCTACCGCTCACGCCGGGCGCGCGGGTGGCCCTGGTCGGGCCGCTCGCCGATGACCCGATGGCCATGCTCGGCTGCTACTCGTTCCCGGCCCACGTCGGCGTCAAGCATCCAGACCGCCCGATCGGGCTGGACATCCCGACGGTGCTCCAAGCCCTCCGGGACCGTCACAGCACCGTGAGCCATGCCCGCGGCTGCGACGTGACCGACCCGGACCGGTCCGGGTTCGCCGAGGCCGTGGCTGCCGCCGGCGAGGCGGACGTGTGCGTCGTCGCGGTCGGTGACCGGGCCGGAGTGTTCGGCCATGGCACCTCTGGTGAAGGCCGTGACGCCGCCGACCTGCGGCTGCCGGGCGTCCAGCATGACCTGGTGCGCGAGCTGATCGCCACCGGCACCCCGGTGGTGATCGTGTTGCTCACGGGTCGTCCGTACGCGCTGGGTGAGTTCGCCGACTCGGCGGCGGCGATCGTGCAGACGTTCTTCCCGGGGCAGCGCGGCGGCCAGGCGATCGCCGAGGTGCTCACCGGCGCCGTCACACCATCCGGCCGGCTCCCGGTCAGCGTGCCGCGGGAGCCCGGCAGCCAGCCGGGAACCTACCTCTCGGCGCCGCTGGGCCATCGAACGAAGGTCTCCACCATCGACCCGACCCCCGCGTTCCCGTTCGGGCACGGCCTGAGTTACGCCACCTTCGCGTGGGAGGACGCTCGCGTCGTCTCGGATACGGCCGAGTGGCCGGTGGACGGCGAGGCCGGGCTGGCGGTCACCGTCCGCAACGTCGGCGACGTCGCGGGGGCCGACGTCGTCCAGCTCTACCTGCACCAGCCCAGTGCCCAGGTGACCCGGCCCGTCGTACGGCTCATCGGTTACGCACGGGTGACGCTCCAACCGGGCGAACACGCCGACGTGACCTTCGACGTGCCGGCGGATCTGACGGCGTTCACCGGCCTCGCCGGGACCCGCATCGTCGCACCCGGCGACGTGGAACTCCGGCTCGCGCGATCCAGCGCCGAGGACGACGTCCACGCCGCGTTCTCGCTGCGCCTGGTCGGCCCGGAACGCGAGGTGGGTGTCGATCGGCAGCTCGTGAGCAGGTCCAGCGTCCGAGTCACGACGACCCGATAGATGGAGGTGAACGTGGGATGAGTAGCCAGGGGACGGTCGCCGAGCCGCCGCCGACGTCGACATCGATGCCGGCGACGTCGACGCAGGCCGCACCGCCCGGACCGCCGAGGCGGCCACAGAGCCGCGGCGGAAAGACGCCGTGGCGCGTCGCGCTCCGCCGCGACTGGCAGCTGTACTCCCTTGCGGTGCTGCCGCTGCTGTTCTTCCTGATCTTCCGGTACCTGCCGATGGCGGGCAACGTCATCGCGTTCCGCACGTTCCGGCCCGGCGGCTCGATCTTCGGCGAGGAGTGGGTCGGGCTGCGCTACGTGGAGATGTTCCTGAACGATCCAGCATTCTGGAACGTCTTCTGGAACACGATCATCCTCGGCACGCTCACCCTCGTCTTCGTCTTCCCGATGCCGATCATCCTGGCGCTGCTGCTGAACGAGGTGCGCGTCCGGTACTTCAAACGGTTCGTGCAGACGGTCTCCTATCTGCCGCACTTCCTGTCGATCGTGATCATCGCCGGCATGCTCATGCAGCTGCTGTCGCTGGAAGGCACCGTCAACCAGATCGTGACGGCGCTGGGCGGCGACGCCATCCCGTTCCTGCAGCAGCCGGAGTGGTTCCGCACCGTCTACGTCTCCTCGGAGGTCTGGCAGACCGTCGGCTGGGGCACCATCCTCTACCTGGCGGCGCTGACGACGATCGATCCGCAGCTGTACGAGGCGGCCCGGATCGACGGAGCCAACCGCTGGCGGCAGACCTGGCACGTCACGCTGCCCGGCATCCGGCCCACCATGATCGTCCTGCTGATCCTCAACATCGGCACGTTCATGGCGCTGGGCTTCGAGAAGATCCTGTTGATCTACAACCCGCTGACGTATCCGACGGCCGACGTCATCGCGACGTACCTGTACCGCATCGGCCTGGAATCCAACAACTTCAGCTACGCCGCGGCGATCGGCCTGTTCGAGGCGATCATCGGGCTGACCTTGATCCTGTCCGCGAACGCGATCTCGCGTCGAGCAGTGGGGACGAGCCTATGGTGACCGTCGACCCGACCAAGGTGGCTGACCGGATCGCCCGCCCGTCGACCGGCGGCATCCGTGACTCACGCGGCTACCGCATCTTCCAGGTGTTCAATACCGTCGCGTTGCTCGGCGTCGTGGTGATCACGTTGTACCCGTTCGTCAACATCATCGCGCAGTCGTTCAGCGGCGAGTCCTATATCCGCTCCGGCCAGGTCAACCTCATCCCCCGAGGTTTCAACGTCACCACCTACGAGCTGGTCATGAGCGACTCCATGTTCTGGACCAGTTACCGGAACACCGTCGTCTACACGGTGGTGGCGACCCTCATCGCGATGGTGCTGACGACCTGCTACGCGTACGTGTTGTCGAAGAAGCACCTGCGCGGACGGACGTTCCTGATCGGCATCGCGGTGTTCACGATGTTCTTCAACGGCGGGCTGATCCCGAACTACGTCCTCGTCACCAGCCTCGGGCTGAAGAACACGCTGTGGGCGATCGTGCTGCCGAACGCGATCTCCGTGTTCAACCTGCTGGTCATGAAGTCGTTCTTCGAGAATCTTCCGACCGAGTTGGAAGAGGCGGCGAAGATCGACGGGCTCAACACGTACAAGACCTTGTGGTACGTGGTGCTGCCGCTGTCCAAGGCGGTGGTGGCCACGATGGTCCTGTTCTATTCGGTGGCCTACTGGAACTCGTGGTTCCAGGCGTTCCTGTACATGGATCGCGCGGAACTGTTCCCGGTGACCGTCTACCTGCGCAACCTGATCGCCGGCGCGAACGCGTCGGGTGCGGGGCTGGGGAGCAGCGATCTTGCCCAAGTGGCGTCGAACATCCAGGCCGTGACGATGGTCCTCACCGTCCTCCCGATCCTCTTCGTCTACCCGTTCATCCAGCGGTACTTCGTGTCGGGCGTGATGCTCGGCTCGGTCAAGCAATAGCCCTCGCAGCCGTCGCGAAGCACGGCCTGCGAGCCCAACTCGACAACGACGTTCGAGCGAAAGGAAAAGGCATGATCAGACACAGGCGAACATTCACAGCGACATCCGCGATGGTCGCCGCGACCGCACTCGTGCTCGCCGCGTGCGGCAGCGGGGACGACGGGAACAGCGGTAGCGGCGACGGCGACGGCGTCGATCTGGACGGCAAGGACGTCGGCGCGATGGACGACTACGACGTCGGCGTTCAGTTCACCGCCACCGAACCGCTGAACTTCTCCACCCTGTACAACGAGCACCCCAACTATCCGCTCAAGGATGACTGGCTGTTCTGGGAGGAGCTGGAAGAGCGCACGAACGTGACGCTGGACACCACCGTCGTCCCGCTGAGTGATTACGAGGACAAGCGCAGCCTGCTGATCGGCTCCGGCGACGCGCCGCTGATCATGCCGAAGACGTATCCCGGCCAGGAAGAGCCGTTCGTCTCCTCCGGGGCGATCCTGCCGGTGAGCGATTATGTGGATCTGATGCCCAACTTCCAGGCCAAGGTCGAGCAGTGGGGACTCGAGGACAACCTCGACACGCTGCGGCAGGAGGACGGCAAGTATTACGTGCTGCCCGGCCTGCACGAGGCGCCGTGGCAGGACTACACCGTCGCCATGCGCATGGACGTCCTGGAGGACCTGGGGCTGGAGGTGCCGACCGACTGGGACGAGTTCCGCGACGTGCTCGCCGCGATCAAGGAGGAGTACCCGGACAGCTATCCGTTCTCCGGGCGCTGGAACGTCCCCACCCCCGGCGGCAGCATGCTGAACATCGTCGGGATGACGTTCGGGACGTCGGCCGGATGGGGATTCAACCACGAACAGTGGGATGAGGACGCCGGACAGTTCGTCTACACCGGCGCCACCGAGGAGTACCGGGCCATGCTGGAATACCTGCACGGCCTGATGGAAGACGGTCTGATGGACCCCGAGGGCTTCACCCAGGACGACGATCTCGCGCGGCAGAAGTTCTCCAACGGGCGGTCGTTCGCGATCGGTACCAACGCGCAGACGCTGGTGAACGAATACCGGCCGGACCTGGCCGAGACCAACCCCGACGCGGTGGTGGCGAAGATCCCGCTCCCGGCCGGTCCCGCCGGCAACGTGATCAACTCCACCTCGCAGCTGGAAAACGGGATCATGCTCAGTTCGAAAGCCGCCGAGAGTGAGAACTTCGTCGCGATGATGCAGTTCATCGACTGGCTGTGGTACTCCGACGAGGGCCAGGAGTTCGCCAAGTGGGGCGTCGAAGGCGTGACGTACACCAAGGACGGCGACGGCACGTACACACTGGCGGACGACGTGGACTTCGTCGCGCTCAACCCGGATGGCGACAAGCACCTTCAGGAGGACTTCGGGTTCTCCAACGGCGTGTTCGCCTACGGCGGCAGCACGGAGCTGCTGCACTCCACGTTCTCCGAGGAGGAGCAGGAGTTCCAGGAGGCGATGGCGGAGAAGGATCTGCTCCCGCTGGACCCGCCGCACCCGTTCACCGAGGAGGAGCGCGAGCAGGTCACCCTCTGGGAGACGCCGCTGAAGGACCACACCGAGCAGGCGACGCTCCAGTTCATCCTCGGCCAGCGGGACCTGTCCGAGTGGGACGCCTACGTCGCGGAGCTGGAGGCCAAGGGGATGTCGCAGTACGTCGACGTCGTCAACGAAGCATATGAGCGGTACCAGGCGGAGCACGGCTAGTCTGCGCGACCGTTCTGGCAGACGCCAGACCGCTGTGGTTGCGGAGGGTGGGAGGGAGAAGTTCCCCTCCCCGCCGACACCTGGCGTCGTCGGGCCATGCCACGATCGTCGGTCGCGTCGGTTGGTCGTGGCGCGGAGCACCGGCGGCTCAAGGAGGCCTTCGGCCCCCTGTCGCCGCCGGAGTGGCATGGCCCTCCTAGGGGCCAGATCGTCGCGGGGCTCCTCACAGGTCGACGCCCGCGCCTACCCGGGAGGGGAACTTCTCCCTCCCACCTTTCGTGGGTCCGCTGCGGTGTGGGGGTCTCCATCTGCCAGAGCGGCGTAGTCCGCCTTGCTGTGCTCGACTGGAAGAAGGAGTGGGTGAGACGTGCGCGTTGACGTGCCGGTGGAGCCGGTGGGGGTGTTGGGCGAGGCGTGGCGCGAGTGTGTGGGCACGGGGCGGGCTGAGTTGGCGTTGCGCGCCGACTATCTGGAGTCGTTGGCGTTCGTGCAGGAGGCGATCGGGTTCCGGCACGTGCGGGGGCACGGGCTGTTCAGCGATGGCATGGGCGTATATCGGGAGTACGACGGGGCCACGGGGCGGGCAGTGCGGCACTCGTTCACGTATGTGGATCGGGTGGTGGAGGGGTGGCTCTCGCGTGGGATCCGGCCGTTTCTCGAGTTGGGGTTCATGCCGAGTGACCTGGCGTCCGGAGACCAGACCGTGTTCTGGTGGAGAGGCAACGTGACGCCGCCGCGCTCGTATATCGAGTGGGGTGAACTGGTGTCGGCGACGGTTCGGCACCTGGTGGATCGGTATGGCCTGGACGAGGTGCGACGGTGGCCGATCGAGGTCTGGAACGAGCCGAATCTCGACATTTTCTGGCGCGACGCTGATCAGGACGAGTATCACCGGTTGTACGAGGTGACGGCGAGAGCGGTCAAGGACGTCGACGCCGAGCTGCAGGTGGGCGGCCCGTCGCTCGCACCGGGCGGCGACGAATGGTGGGAGCCGTTCGCGGAGTTCGTCACCGCCAAGGACGTACCGATCGATTTCGTCAGCCGGCACGCCTACACGTCCGGGCCGGCACAACCGGTGCCGTTCGGCGTGTACCAGACGCTGCGCCCGCCGTCGTCGTTGCTGGAGCAGTTTGCCGCCCCGCGATGGCACCTGCACGGCACCGCGCTGGCGGACCTGCCGGTGCACATCACCGAGTTCAACTCCTCCTACCGGCCGGACAACCCGATCCATGACACCGCGTACAACGCCGCCTACCTCGCCCCGGTGCTGGCGGGCGGCGGCGAGCTGGTCGACTCGTTCTCTTACTGGACGTTCTGCGACATCTTCGAGGAGGTGGGCGTCCCGACGTCGTTCTTCCACGGCGGGTTCGGGTTGGTGACGCACGGCGGCATCGCCAAGCCGACGTTCCACCTGTACGCGTTCATGGCCCGGTGCGGCCGGCACGTGCTGGCCCGGGGCGACGATCACCTCGTCACCCGGGATGACGACGGCCGCGTCGCGATCCTCGCCTGGCAGCCGGTGGGCGGCTCCGACGACGGTCCGTACGGCAGCGCCCCCGAGCGGCACCGGATCGGTCTCGACGTTCCGGTCGGTGGTCAGCTGCCGGTGACGGTCGTCCGGCGCCGAGTGGACGAGGAACGCGGCAACGCCTGGACGCTGTGGCGTGAACTCGGCGCCCCGCGGCACCCGAGCCGCCGCCGGCTCGAGCTGCTGCGGGAGGCGTCGCAGCCGGGCGTCGAACACTTCTCCCTCGCCCCGGGGCCCGGCGGACGGGTGACTCTCGACCTGACGCTCGCCCGGCATGAGGTCACCCTGGTGGAGCTGCTGCCGGCGGGGATGGAAACCGGTGTTGCGGGGGTCGACGGCGCCGCCATCATCGACGACGGTCGGCTCCTGGGCCACAGTCCGGCGGACTCGGAGGATGCGCGACGATGAGTGCCGTGGCGAGCGATCGAGAGTTCGGCGACGGCCCGCTGGCCCGGGGCGCGGCGGCCGTGTACCACGCGCTGGTGCTCGAGTTCCTGCTGGTGCTGGCGTCGTCGCCGGGGCTCGTTCTGCTGTTCTCACTGGTGCCCGACCGGTCGAACATCCCGCTGGCGGCGCTGGCCCTGGTACCGCTCGGCCCCGCCCTGTCCGCGACGGTCTTCGCCTGGCGTGCGGTGCTCACCAAGGGCGGGCTGGAGCCGGCACGGCACTTCTGGCGCGGATACCGGCTGAACGCGCTGGCCGTGCTGCGCTGGTGGGTGCCCGCCCTGGCGGTGCTCGCGCTGCTGGGGATCGACGTGGCGTACCTCGACGCGGTAGGTGCGCTGGACGGGACCGCGCGCGCCGTGCTCGGGCTGATCCTCGTGCTGCTGGCCGTCGTCGTCATGATCGTCGCGATGCATGCGCTCGTCGTGACGTCGCTGTTCGAGCTGCGCACGCGCGATGCGTTGCGGCTGGCGCTGCACCACGCGGGACGGTTCCCGCTCGCGACGCTCGGTCTGCTCTCGCTCGCGTTGCTGGCGTTGGGCGTCGTCGCGCTGACGTCGGACTGGGTGCTGGTCCTGCTCGGCGCCGTCTTCGCGCTGCTCCTGCTGCACAACGCGAAGCCCATCATCACCGACATCGAGGAGAACTTCACCGCATGACCTCCTCCGCTCCCCATCCGGGTGACCTGATCCGCGACAAGATCCCGTACGGCGGGGACTACAACCCGGAGCAGTGGCCGCGCGCCGTCTGGGACGAGGACCTGGCCGCGTTCAAGCTGGCCCACATCGACACGCTGACCATCGGCGTCTTCGACTGGGCACTGCTCCAGCCGGACGAGGACACCTACGATCTCACCGTCCTCGACGAGATCGTCGAGACCGCGGCCGGAGCCGGAAAACGTCTGGTCATCGCCACCGCCACCGGGGCGATGCCGCCGTGGCTGGCACACCGGCACCCCGAGGTCTGCCGCACCGACTTCGAGGGGCGCCGCCACGTGTACGGGCAGCGGCACAACGCCTGCCCGAGTTCGCCGGTGTTCCGGCGGTTGTCGGCGGCGCTGGCGGACCGGATCGCGCAGCGCTACGCCGGCCATCCGGCGCTGGTCGCCTGGCACGTCGGCAACGAGTATGGCGGCGCGTGCTACTGCGACACCTGCGCCGCCGCATTCCGCGAGTGGCTGCGCGTGCAGCACGGCTCGCTGGAAGCGCTGAACGACGCCTGGAACACCACGTTCTGGTCGCACCGGTTCACCGACTGGGAGCAGATCGTGCCGCCGAATGCGCTCAGCGAGCACTGGCGCGGGCCCAACCACACGGCGTTCCAGGGCATCACCTTGGACTACCTGCGGTTCACCTCGGACGCGATGCTGGCGAACTTCGTGGACGAGAAGGCGGCGATCCGGCGGTACGACGCGACGACACCGGTGACGACCAATTTCATGGGCATGTACCGCCCGATCGACTATCACCGCTGGGCCGCGCACCTGGATTTCGCCTCGTGGGATAACTACCCGCCGGACGATCGCGCGCACGCCCGGATGGCGTTGACGCATGACCTGATGCGGGGGTTGAAGGACGGTGCGCCGTTCTGGTTGATGGAGCAGACGCCGACGATGACCGCGTCGCGTGACGTGAACCCGGTCAAACGGCCCGGCGTGATGCGGCTGTGGTCCTGGCAGGCGGTGGCGCACGGCGCGGATGCGGTGCTGTTCTTCCAGATGCGGCAGTCGCGTGGGGCGTGCGAGAAGTACCACGGTGCGGTGCTCGATCATGCCGGGCGTACGGACACGCGCAGCTTCCGGGAGGTGGCGGCCCTCGGCGAGGAGCTGAAGCGGCTGGGCGACGCGGTGCTGGGCGCGCGGACGCCGGCACGGGTCGCGTTGCTGTTCGACTGGGACAGCTGGTGGGCGGCGGAGATCACCGACGGGCTGAACCGGCACCTGCGGTATCCGGACGTGGTGATGGCGTATCACCGGGCGTTGTGGCAGGCCAACGCCGGAGTCGATGTCGTTCCGGTCACCGCGGACCTGTCCGGCTACGACGTGGTGGTGGCCCCGCTGCTGCACATGATCAAGGGTGACGTGGCCGAGCGTCTGGAGCAGGTGGCGGCGCGCGGCGGCACGGTGCTGACGACGTTCCTGTCGGGGCGTGTGGACGAGCACGACAACGCGTTCTTGGCGGACGTTCCCGGTCCGCTCGCGAGCATGTTCGGGCTGCGGGTGGAGGAGACCGACGCGCAGCCGCCGGACGTCGTCAACCCGGTCCGGCTCGCCGATCCGGACGACGACGCAGCAGCCGGAGCCTCTGCCAACGCCGCCGGTGCATCTGCCGAAGCCGCACACGCCGCCGAGGCCGGCGTGGTGACCTCCGAGGCGCGGCTGACGTTCGAGGTGGTGATCCCGCAGGGTGCGCAGGTGATCGGTACCTACGGCGCGGACTTCTACGCCGGGACCCCCGCGGTGACCCGCAACCGCGTCGGCGACGGTGGCGAGGCCTGGTACGTCGCGACGTCGCTGGACGACGCCGGGGTCGAGTGGGTGGTGCGACGGATCCTGGACCGGCACGGGCTGGTCGGGCCGTACGCGGACGTCGAGGACCTGGAACTGGCCGTGCGCGCCGCCGACGACGGCACCCGTACCGCCTTCCTGCTGCATCACGGTCGCGAGCCGGTCGACGTCACGCTGCACGCCGCCGGCACCGACCTGCTCACCGGGCAGGAGTACGCGCACGGGCAGACGGTGCACCTGGAGCCGACCGATGTGCTCGTGATCCAAGAGCGCCCGGAATCTAGCTGATGGAATGCGACTTTGGGGCGCTACAGCGCCCTGAACTCGCATCTGACAAACCTGTACGTGTCTGGGGAGTGAAATGAGCGGCATCTCGTCCGGCGTCGATATACATCCCGCGTGGTTGCCCAGCGAGGCGTTCGGCGTGCTCGGTTCGAAACGGACGCTCGTCGTCGGGAGCGGTGTACTGGTCGAGACCGTGCGCGATGAAGTGCGCGGCGCGTCGTCGTCGTACGGCGGGCGTCTCCTCGACGGTGACGACGACGGCAGCGGCCACGACGGTGACCACGGCGCCGACGTGGTGCTGGGGACCGGCGCAGCGTTCGGCGACGACGCACGTGCAGCTGCCGGGCCGGAGGCGAAGGCAGCACTGGACGAGGCGATGGCGGTCGCGGGCAGTGCCGGCGATCGGGAACCGCTCGGGCGCGAGGGCTTTGTGGTTGCTCGCCGGGCCGGGGTGACCGTCGTCGTCGGTGGTGACGGACCCGGGCTGCTGTACGGGATGTTCCACCTGCTGCGCTTCCCCGAACTCCTCACCGGCCCGGGCCGGCCGGCCGAACGCCACGAGCCGGCGCACGATCTCCGCATGCTGGACCACTGGGACAACGTGGCCGTGCATCCGGTGATGGGCCAGGTCGAGCGTGGATATGCCGGCGGCTCTATCTTCTACGACGACGGCGAGGTGCGCGCCGACCTCTCCCGCGGCGAGCAATACGCCCGGCTGCTCGCGGCGACGGGCATCAACCGGGTCGCCATCAACAACGTCAACGTCCACGCGCGCGAGGCGCGGCTGCTCACCGAGGACCTGGGCGAGGTGGCCCGGATCGCCGAGGTGTTCCGGCCGTGGAGCATCCGTGTGCATCTGTCGGTCAACTTCGCCTCTCCGATCGTGCTGGGCGGGCTGGAGACGTCCGACCCGCTGGACGAGAAGGTGCAGGCGTGGTGGGCCGATGCCGCCGCTCGCGTGTATCGGGCGGTTCCGGATTTCGGCGGATTCGTCGTCAAGGCGGACTCCGAGGGGCAGCCGGGCCCGTTCGCGTACGGACGCGACCACGCGGACGGTGCCAACCTGCTCGCCCGGGCGCTCGCCCCACACGGCGGCGTGGTGCACTGGCGGGCGTTCGTCTACAACCACCGGCAAGACTGGCGGGATCGGTCGACCGACCGTGCCCGCGCCGCCTACGACCACTTCGCACCGCTGGACGGCCGGTTCGAGGACAACGTCATCGTGCAGGTCAAGCACGGCCCGATGGACTTCCAGGTGCGCGAGCCGGTGTCCCCGGTGCTCGCCGCGATGCCGCGCACCCGGCTGGCGGTAGAGCTGCAGGTCACCCAGGAGTACACCGGCCAGCAGAAGCATGTGTGTTATCTCGGGCCGTACTGGAGCGAGATTCTCCGCTTCCGGCCCTGGGGAGCGGGAGCCCTCGGCAGCGCCGGGATCGCCGTGTCGGACCTGGCACGCGGCGGGCTTGCGGCGGTCTCCAACGTCGGCGACGACCGGTTCTGGACCGGGCATCCGCTGGCGCAGGCCAACCTGTACGCGTTCGGCCGGCTGGCCTGGGAGCCGGAGCTGGACCCGAGCGCGGTGCTCGACGAGTGGATCGGGCTGACCTTCCCGGGCGCGGACGACGCGGTGCGTGCGTCCGTCCACGAGGTCATGGACGGTTCGTGGCGCACGTACGAGAACTACACCGCGCCGATGGGCGTCGGATTCATGGTGCGGCCCGGGCATCATTACGGGCCGGACGTCGACGGCTACGAGTACACGGCGTGGGGGACGTACCACTTCGCGGACCGGGATGGTGTCGGGGTCGACCGGACCCGTGCGACCGGGACCGGCTTCACCGGGCAGTATCCGGCGCCGTGGCGCGACATCTATGAATCGCTCGCGCAGTGCCCGGACGAGCTGCTGCTGTTCTTCCACCACGTCCCGTACGGTCACGTACTGCACAGCGGGACGACGGTGATCCAGCACATCTACGACACCCACTTCGCCGGGTTCGAGGAGGTCGAGCGGATGGCGGAGCGCTGGGAGACACTCAAGGGCCGCATCCCGGATGACGTCTTCGCCCGCGTCGCGGAGCGACTGGACGAGCAGTTGGGCTCCGCCCGGGAGTGGCGGGACCGGCTGTGCACCTACTTCTATCGCAAGTCCGGGGTGCCCGACGCGTGCGGCCGCACCATCTACTGAACGGTGGCGAGAGCGGGCGGGAGCCTCGTACGTCGAGGGTCGGTAGCGGCCCGTCACCTGACGCTGGCGAAGATCGGGTTGGTGTAGAACCAGAGGTCTTCCCACGGGTTAACCTCGCCAGGCACGTCCATCGCGGGTCCGGCCGGGTCGATGTCGGCGCCCAGGAAGCCGGGCTGGCTGCGTTTGCCGTCGGTGCCGCGGATGCGCAGATAGATGTCGTGTTCGACCTCGACGACGTACGTGAGCTCGATCGATCCGGTCTTGCCACTGGTGTCCCAGGACTTCACCACTCTGGTGTCGGGCGCGTAGAGCGTGTCGGGATCGTCGGTGGGGCCGGTCACTCTGCCGAGGATGAGATCGACGCGGGCCAGTTCGGGTAGAAGCCCTGCATAGTTGACTCGGTCGGCAAGGTCGATGGTGACGGTCAGCTCAACTTCGGTTCCGGCCTGGACCGACAGGTTCTCGCCCAACGTCACCTCGCGTCCGCGGCCCCGGTACCTGCTGGAACGCAATTGCACGTCGAGCCCATGAATCAGATCGCCGAAACAGGTCCACATGCGTCCGGCACGCATCGCCTCCATGACGGCCTGGTGGCTGAAGTCGGTGGCTCCGACCCACGTCTTGTTGTAGGCACCGGGCGGGAAGGAGCTGTACTCGGCGACGGGTCGGCCGGTACCGATCGGCGGCGGGTAGACGCCGGTGGTGTTGAACGTGTCGCCGTCGTCGTTGTACGGCAGATTGTCGTAACCGGTCTGATTGAGCGGGTCGACGGGGTTCTTGACCCAATCTCCGCAGCCCTGATGCCCGTCCGACGTGGTGGTGATCCACCACTTGCGGCCTTCGGACAGGAGGCTGTCCCAGAGGCCGCCGACGGTGGCGGTCATCCAGTCATAGCCTCCCCAGGTGCGGTAGCTCTCCTCGGGGTAGCCCGGGAAGGAATGACCACCGGGTCCGCTGTCGTAGAGGCCACGGCCACGCGCCATGCCTGGTGCAGGCAGACCGGCGGCCTGGTGGCCGGGCGCGCCTTCGAAGCCGATGACGATGCCGGGCGCGGCGTCTTGCCAGGCGCGAAGCTCCGCCGGGGAATCGATGCCCTTGCGGGAGGGGTGGTTCGGCAAGATGAGGGCATCGGCCAGCCGTCGGGAGTCGATCATGCTCTGGACGAATCGGATCGCCTCGATCGCCAGCGCCTCGTTCGCGGGAGTGCCGTCACGGGCATCGACCACGCGGGCGTCGTAGGCGTCGACGAACTCCTGAAGGACCTCGGCCTCGGACCGGCCGGGCGCCATCATGAACGTCGTGTGCTCTCCGGCCGGGATGTTCCACTCCAGGCCGTTGAAGATCAGCAGGTTCTCGCCGTAGCGCTCGCGGGCCGCGGCGATGTCGGCGCTCTGGGGCGCGATGCTGTAGGTAGCGAAGGGAACGTTGCCGTGGTCGGTGATGACGATCCAGTCCAGGCCGCCGGCGACGGCCCGGGCAGCCTGGTCATCGATGCGGTACATCGCGTCGTTGCTGTACTGGCTGTGCAGATGGTGGTCGCCGGCAAGCCAGACGTATCGGCCCCGCCGGTCCCTGGCGCGCGTGGCGCCCGGCTCGGCCTCCGCACGCACGGGAGCGCTGGCCAGCCCAGCGCCGACCAGCCCGATGCCGGCGAGCCCGGCTCCGCGCAGGAAGCCACGCCGGCCGGTCTGCGCGACAGAGGCGTCCATCTCGATGTCCTGAGTCGTCACGGGGTTCCTATCGGTGGGATGGCTCCCGGCGCGGCTCGGCCGGAACATCCCCGATGATCGTTACCGCGATGGACTTCCGTCTGAATCGCTACCGACCACGAATTGACCTCACCTTGAATAGTGCCGGTCGGGAGGGATTGGGACGGCGATCCAGCACATCTACGACACCCATGTCGCCGGTGTCGAGGAGGACGAGCGGATGGCGGAGCGGTGGGGAGGTACTGCGTACTAGGACCTACCGCGGATTTCGCGCCAAGTCGAGATTGACCTGATCACTGCCTTCGTCGTGTTCAATGTCGACATAGTCGTCGAGATCGAGGTAGTTGAACACAGCTGCTGCAAGACGCGATAGCTCAGGCGGGGCCAGACGTCCGCGATGCCTGCGCAGCTCGCCTTTGGGCACTGTGTGTATCCCTGTCACGTTGATCCACGACTGTGGATGTCCCGTCAAGCCCGCTTCTGGTCGGACCTCGACATGGGTTGTGACCGGCCCCTCGGATCCAGTGATCTCAGCGACGGTGATCGAACCGAGCCGGGGAATCAAGGCGTTGGTCGTCAGGATCACGCAAGGCCTGGTTCCAACGGGTTGCGGGAACTGTACGGCCCAGACGTCGCCTCGGAACGCTGGTCAGTCCCAGTCGGTCCGAATCTCCGCCCTGGTGCCATCGGGGTTGCAGAAGGCGTGGCGAACGCAGAAGCGCCCAGTCCAGAGGCAGGACTAGGCGCTTCCGTCGCTTTCGGTGACTGCTCTTATCTGCTCCTCGTTCCCGGCTAGGACGAGGACGCGACCTTCCACAGGTAGCCGTCCGGGTCGCTGAAATAGCCGAAGCTTCCCCACTTCGTCGCGGTGGCCTCCTTCACGACGGTGGCACCGGCCGCCACCGCGTCGCGCATGGCCTCGTCGACGGCCTCGGACGTGTCGACGATGAAATGGAGCGAGAAGCCCCGGAAGCCGGACCCCTCGGCGGAGACGCCGGCGTCCTTGGCCACCTGCTCCCACGGGTACAGCGCCAGCGAGGACGACCCCTCGCCGAGGTCCAGCCGGGCGAAGCCGGGGTATTCCTGGGTGACGGTGCCGCCGAGGTCGGCATAGAACTGCTTGGCGCGCGCCAGATCCGAGACGCCGAGCATGATAGCGGTCGCCTGTACGGGCATGGTTACCTCCGTGTCGATTGGTGTCGGTTGGTGTCTGCGTTCGTGGAATCACGCTAGACGCCGCTCGCTGGCTGGTGCTTCTTGATTCCTGACCGGTCTGGTGATTCCTGACAGAGCCCGCCTCGTCGGCGTCGGCGTCACCGTGACCGGTACCGCGGTCGGTCGCACACCTCGCGGCGTCGGAGGCAACCACCCGCAGGACGTTGTGGGTGCTACAGTTGGCGGCGTCGTGACTGGCGCTGGGTGGATCACCACCGGGGAGCGACACACCAGCAGCAGACCGCAGGTCGGACGCCTGGGCCTGGGTCGAACGTCGTCCGCGGCTGACCTCGCGTGGGCCGCTGCTCGCTGAGGAGAGAGATGAGCGCCACCTCCACCCCCGACTTCGCTTCCCCCGGCTCCGCTTCCGCTGGCTCCGCTTCCGCCGGATCCGCTTCGCCAACCTCCCCTGATCCGTCCGCTGCTACCCGCGCGTCTGATGCTCACGGCACATCCGACGGACAGATCCCGGTTGCCCGCGCGCTGATCAGCGTCTATGACAAGACCGGCCTGGAAGATCTCGCGCGTGGACTGGCCGAGGCCGGCGTCGAGATCGTCTCCACCGGATCGACGGCGTCGCGGATCGCCGACGCCGGGGTTCCGGTCACTCGGGTCGAGGAACTCACCGGTTTCCCCGAATGCCTGGACGGCCGGGTCAAGACGCTGCACCCGCGGGTGCATGCCGGGCTGCTGGCGGATCTGCGCCTGCCCGCCCACCGCGACCAGCTTGCTGACCTGGAGATCGATCCGTTCAACCTGGTCGTGTGCAACCTGTACCCGTTCGCCGACACGGTCGCCTCGGGCGCCGGCGCGGACGAGGTGATCGAGCAGATCGACATCGGCGGTCCGTCGATGGTGCGGGCGGCGGCGAAGAACCACGCCAGCGTCGCCGTCGTCGTTGATCCGTCCCGCTACGGCGAGGTACTCGCGGCGGTCCGCGCCGGCGGATTCAGCCAGGCCGAGCGGCAGCGGCTCGCCGCCGACGCGTTCGTGCACACCGCCACCTACGACGTCGCTGTCGCCTCCTGGATGGGCAACGTGCTGACCGACACGTCCGGCGGCAGCGGCTTCCCGGCGTGGGTCGGGGCCACCTGGGACCGGGCGTCGGTGTTGCGGTACGGCGAGAATCCGCACCAGAGCGCGGCGCTCTACCGGTCCGGGCACGGTCCGGCGGGTCTGGCCGGTGCGGAACAGCTGCACGGCAAGGAGATGTCGTATAACAACTACGTAGACGCCGACGCCGCCTGGCGGTCCGCGCACGACTTCGCCGAGCCGGCCGTCGCCGTCATCAAGCATGCCAACCCGTGCGGGATCGCCGTCGGCGCGGACGTCGCCGAGGCCCACCGCAAGGCACACGCGACCGACCCGGTCTCCGCGTTCGGCGGCGTGATCGCGGTGAACCGGCCGCTCACGGGCGCTGCGGCGGAGCAGATCGCCGACGTGTTCACCGAGGTCGTCGTCGCGCCTGAGTTCGATGAGGACGCACTGAAGATCCTCACGCAGAAGAAGAACATCCGGCTGCTGCGGGTCGCCGACGACGCGCGCGGCCCGGTGGAGACCCGGGCGATCTCGGGCGGACTGCTGATGCAGCGTGCCGACCGGGTGGATGCCCCCGGCGACGATCCGTCCTCGTGGACGCTGGCCACCGGTGATCCGGCGGACGAGCGGACGCTGGCCGACCTGGTCTTCGCGTGGCGGGCGGTGCGGTCGGTGAAGTCGAACGCGATCCTGCTGGCGTCCGACGGCGCCGCGGTCGGCGTCGGGATGGGCCAGGTCAACCGGGTCGACTCGGCGCGGCTGGCGGTCGCCCGGGCGGGCGAGCGGGCCGCCGGGTCGGTCGCGTCGTCGGATGCGTTCTTCCCGTTCCCGGACGGGCTGCAGGTACTGATCGACGGCGGGGTACGGGCCGTCGCCCAGCCGGGCGGCTCGGTCCGCGACGACGAGGTCGTCGCCGCCGCGCGCGAGGCCGGCATCACCATGTACCTGACAGGTTCGCGGCATTTCTTCCACTAGGCGCGTGCGCTCTGCGGCATGGTGCGCTGAATGCTTCCACAGATCAGGACAAATGGCGCGTGCCAGCGAGCACTCGGCGCACCATGCTTGCTAGGGCGAGCCTGACCAGCTTCGATGACACTGCTTCCACGATGATGTTGGAGAGACGACGATGACGGCGAAGATTCTTGACGGCAAGGCGACGGCGGCGACCATCAAGGCAGAGCTGAGCGAACGGGTCGCCAAGCTCACGGCGGCGGGCCGGACGCCCGGGCTCGGGACGGTGCTGGTCGGCGACGACCCGGGCTCACAGTGGTACGTCAACGGCAAGCACCGGGACTGTGCCGAGGTCGGGATCAACTCGATCCGTCGCGACCTCCCGGACACCATCACCCAGGCGGAGCTGGAAGCGGTGGTCGACGAGCTGAACGCGGACCCCGCCTGCACCGGCTACATCGTGCAGCTGCCGCTGCCGAAGCACATCGATACCGAGGCGATCCTGGAGCGGGTCGACCCGGACAAGGACGTGGACGGGCTGCACCCGACCAACCTGGGCCGGCTGGCGCTGGGCGTGAACAAGGAGATCACCTCGCCGTTGCCGTGCACGCCGCGCGGCGTCATCGAGCTGATGACGCGGCATGGCATCGAGCTGGCCGGGCGGGACGTCGTCGTCGTCGGGCGCGGGGTGACGGTCGGGCGGTCGCTGCCGCTGCTGCTGACGCGCCGTGCGGTGAACGCGACGGCGACGCTGACGCACACTGGGACCGCCGATCTGAACGCGCACCTGCGCGGCGCCGACGTGATCGTGGCGGCGGCCGGGGTGCCGAGGATCGTGACCGCGGAGAACGTGAAGCCGGGCGCCGTCGTGCTCGACGTCGGCGTGAGCCGGGAGCCGGATCCGGAGACCGGGAAGTCGAAGATCGTGGGCGACGTCGACCCCGGCGTGTACGACGTGGCCGGCTGGGTGTCCCCGAACCCCGGCGGCGTCGGCCCGATGACCCGCGCCATGCTCCTCTCCAACGTCGTCGAAGCCGCCGACCGCCACGCCTAAATGATCATGTGAAGTGGGTTTTCTCCTGCTCTACCATGCCTGCAGACCTGTTGGAGCACGAGAAGACCTACCAAACATGATCATTTAGGTTCCCGGGGGTGGGAGTGTGACAGATGTCCGGCAGTTTCGGCGGGCCGCGCTGTCGCTTCAGGAGGTCGAAGAGCAGAGCGCCGCGCACGGCGTGGTCTCGTTCGCGGTGGCCGACCGCACATTCGCGTCGGCGAACACCGCGGACGTGGACGTGTCACTCCATCTAGGCGAGGAAGAGCAGGCGGATTTCCTGACGTCGCACCCGTCCGCCGAACGTCTGATTGACGGAACGACGCCGATTGGTGTCCGCATCTCGCTTGCGGACATTGACGGCCAGCAGCTCAACCATTGGGTGCGCCGTGCCTGGCTCGCGAACGCTCCGCAGCGGCTCGTCGCACACGCGACTGTTGCGGAAACCGCGACACCCGGGAAGGTCGGTGACTTACCCAAGGCGATTGGGCGGCCCGCGACCCAGGCGCTTGTCGACGCCGGCATCACGTCGCTCGCGCAGGTGGCCGAGTTGACCGAGGCCGAGCTGAAGGCGATGCACGGCGTTGGGCCGAAGGCGATCCGAGTCCTCAAGCAGGAGCTGGACACGACCGGACGTTCGCTGAAGAGCTGACCCCTGGAGCGGCCTGTGCGGTACCCGACGCCGCTCTAAATGATCATGTGAAGTGGGTTTTCTCGTGCTCTACCATGCCTGCAGACCTGTTGGAGCACGAGAAGACCTACCAAACATGATCATTTAGGTGTCGACGGGTGGGCGGGCGACGGAATCGGGCTTACGCTTCGGTAGGGTGGCGGCGACTCCACAGACGAGGAGGTCCCATACCTGATGGCCGACAAATCTTCGCGTGGCCTCGCCGACGTCGTCGCGGCCACTACCTCGATCTCCGATATCGACGGTGAGCAGGGCCGCCTGTTCTATCGCGGCTATGACATCCACGACATCGCGCAGCGCATCTCCTTCGAGGAATGCGTCCATCTGCTGCAGCGAGGCATCCTGCCGAACCGGCAGCAGCTGGACAGCCTGACGGCGGATCTCGCGTCGGACCGCAGAATCGGCCCGACGACGGAGGCCCTGTTGCCGCACGTGTTCCGCAGCGGCACTCCGATGGAGGCGCTGCGCACACTGGTCTCGTCGCTGTCGGTGGACGACCCGGACGCCGCGGATTCCTCTCTCGAGGCGGACCGGCGCAAGGCGACGCGCCTGGTGGCGCAGATGCCGATCCTGGTGGCCCGGTACGAGGCCGCGCGCAACGGCCGCGAGGTCGCAGACCTCGACCCCGAGCTGGGTATTGCGGGCAACTTCCTGCTGCAGATCACCGGTGAGCGGCCGCAACACCGTGCGGTGGAGATCTTCGACGCCTGTCTGGTGCTGCACGCCGACCACACGATGAACGCCTCCACGTTCACCGCCCGGGTCATCGCCGCGACGCTCTCCGACATCCATTCCGCCATCACCGGTGCGATGGGTGCGCTGCGCGGGCCGCTGCACGGGGGCGCCAACGAGGCCGTGATGAAGACGCTGAGCTCGATCGACGGCGACGTCGACCAGGTCGACGGGTTCGTCCGCGGCGAGCTGGAGGCCGGCCGGAAGCTGATGGGCTTCGGCCACCGCGTCTACAAGACCGAGGACCCGCGCGCCACCCATCTGCGCAAGATGAGCGAGGAACTGGCCGAGCTCACCGGTAACCGGCGCTACTTCGACTTCTCCCGCCGCATGGAGGACGTGGTGATGGAGGAGAAGGGGCTATACCCGAACGTCGACTTCTACGCGGCCAGCGTCTACCACGCGCTCGGCATCCCAACCGACCTGTTCACCCCGGTGTTCGCGATCTCCCGGATGAGCGGCTGGACCGCCCACGTCATCGAGCAGCACGAAGACAACCGGTTGATCCGGCCGGCCAGCGAGTACACCGGCCCCCGCGATCAGCGCTGGGTGGAGATTTCGCAGCGGTGACCATGAGCAAAGCGTCCGACGCCGGAAAACGCAGCCGATGGGCCGTCGCTGCGGAACGGCGCATGACGCCGGCCAGCTGGTTCCGTGCCGTGTTCCGGCAGTGGCCGTTCCTGGCCGCGCTGGGGATCGTCGTCGGTGGTCTGGCCGTCGTCGCGAACGACCACTTCAAGCGCGGCACGGTCATCATCGCCGGCGGGATCTGCATCGCCGCGTTCCTGCGACTGGTCCTCCCGAACTCCCGGGCGGGCCTGCTGCTGGTGCGTTCGCGTTTCCTGGACGTGCTCACCCTCGCGTTCCTGGGCGGCGGTACGCTCATTGCCGCCCTTATCGTTCCGCCTCCGAGTTAGCGAGTTTGTAGGAGAACTGCCATGGTTCACGCCCCTGTCACTGTGACGGTCACCGGTGCTGCCGGCCAGATCGGGTACGCCCTGCTGTTCCGGGTCGCGTCCGGTCAGCTGCTCGGCCCGGAGACCCCGGTCAAGCTACGGCTGCTGGAGATCCCGCAGGCGGTGAAGGCGGCCGAGGGCACCGCCATGGAGCTGGACGACTGCGCGTTCCCGCTGTTGAAGGGGATCGACATCAGCGACGACGCGCGCCAGGCGTTCGACGGCGTCAACGTGGCGCTCCTGGTCGGGGCGCGGCCGCGGACCAAGGGCATGGAACGGGGCGACCTGCTGGAGGCCAACGGCGGCATCTTCGGCCCGCAGGGTGAGGCGATCAACGCCGGCGCCGCCGACGACGTCCGGGTCCTCGTCGTCGGTAACCCGGCCAACACGAACGCACTGATCGCGAAGGCGCACGCGCCGGACGTCCCGGCGGACCGGTTCACCGCGATGACGCGGCTGGACCACAATCGGGCGCTGTCGCAGCTGGCGGCCAAGACGGGCGCGGCCGTGGACGAGATCACCAAGCTGACCATCTGGGGCAACCACTCCGCCACCCAGTACCCGGACATCTTCCACGCGGAGATCGGCGGCAAGAACGCGGCCGAGGTCGTCAACGACGAGGCCTGGCTGGCGGACGAGTTCATCCCGACGGTCGCCAAGCGCGGCGCGGCGATCATCGAGGCGCGCGGCGCGTCGTCGGCGGCGTCGGCGGCGAACGCGGCGATCGACCACGTGCATGACTGGGTGCTCGGGACGCCGGAGGGCGACTGGACGTCGGCCGGACTGGTGTCCGACGGCTCGTACGGGGTACCTGAGGGGTTGGTGTCGTCCTTCCCGGTGGTGTCCCGGAACGGCAGCTGGGAGATCGTGCAAGGGCTGGAGATCAACGACTTCTCCCAGCAGCGGATCGACGCGTCGGTGCAGGAGCTGGTGGAGGAGCGGGACACGGTCACGTCTCTGGGCCTGATCTGATCTCTCCGCTGCGGTCCCGGCCGTCGACGATGCCGGCGGTCGGGAGGCCCGCGCAGGTTTGATATCTTGACGTCGAGAGAAATCGTGAATCCAGGAGCGTAGACCCATGGCGAAGATCAAGGTAGCCGGACCCGTCGTCGAACTCGACGGCGACGAGATGACACGGATCATCTGGTCGTTCATCAAGGAGCGGCTGATCCACCCGTACCTCGACGTGGATCTGCGCTACTACGACCTGTCGATCCAGAACCGCGACGCCACCGACGACCAGGTCACCGTCGACGCCGCGAAGGCGATCAAGGAGCACGGCGCCGGTGTGAAGTGCGCGACCATCACGCCGGACGAGGCGCGGGTCGAGGAGTTCGGCCTGAAGAAGATGTGGCTGTCGCCCAACGGGACCATCCGGAACATCCTGGGCGGTGTGGTCTTCCGCGAGCCGATCATCATCTCCAACATCCCACGGCTGGTGCCGGGCTGGACCAAGCCGATCATCATCGGCCGGCACGCGCACGGCGACCAGTACCGCGCGACCAACTTCAAGGTGCCCGGCCCCGGCACGGTGACCATCACCTACACGCCGGCCGACGGCTCGGAGCCGATCGAGCACGAGGTCGTGCAGATGCCCGAGGACGGCGGCGTCGTCATGGGCATGTACAACTTCACCAAGTCGATCGAGGACTTCGCGCGGGCATCGTTCTCCTACGGCCTGCAGCGCGGCTACCCGGTCTACATGTCCACGAAGAACACCATCCTCAAGGCCTACGACGGCGCCTTCAAGGACATCTTCGCCGACGTCTTCGAGCGCGAGTTCAAGGCCGATTTCGAGGCCGCCGGCCTCACCTACGAGCATCGGCTGATCGACGACATGGTCGCCGCCGCGCTGAAGTGGGAGGGCGGCTACGTCTGGGCCTGCAAGAACTACGACGGCGACGTCCAGTCCGACACGGTGGCGCAGGGCTTCGGTTCGCTGGGCCTGATGACCTCGGTGCTGATGACGCCGGACGGCCGGACCGTGGAAGCAGAGGCCGCACACGGCACCGTGACCCGGCACTACCGCCAGCACCAGCAGGGCAAGCCGACTTCCACCAACCCGATCGCCTCGATCTTCGCGTGGACACGCGGCCTGATGCACCGCGGCAAGCTGGACAACACCCCGGAGGTCACCGGTTTTGCGCAGGCCCTCGAGGATGTCGTGATCAAGACGGTCGAGTCCGGCACCATGACCAAGGACCTCGCGCTGCTGGTCGGCGACGACCAGGAGTGGAGCACCACCGAGGACTTCCTCGGCGCGCTCGACGAGAACCTGGCCAAGCGCCTCGCCTGAGGACACTCTCCTCCCCTCGACGCCACGGCACACTTTTCTCCGCACAACGGCCTGCCGACCGAGCACCATCACGCTCGGTCCGCAGGCCGTCGTCCGTTTCCGCCTCGAGTCTCGCGTCACTTTCCGTCTTCGACAGACGCGCGGCTGGGCGACCGTCGCCTACGGCGTTGCCTGTTGGCCGTCGCCCTACGGCGTTGCCTGTTGGGCGGTCGCCTACGGCGTTGAACGCGGTGCCGGCTCGATGTTGTGGTTGAGGTGGAAGACGTTGTCCGGGTCCCACGTGTTCTTCAGCGCGGTGAGCCGGGCCAGGTGCTCGGGCGGGTACGCGCGCTGGACGCCGGCCCGCCCCTCGTCGGTCAGGGCATTGACGTAGGCGCCGCTGGCGTACGGTGCGAGCGACGCGCCGTATCTCCGGGCAGCCGCGATGCGCGCCTCGTCCTCGGCCGGGTCTTCCCACTTCGCCGCCGCGACGAACTCGACCAGAGTGTCACGGTGGCAGAACGCGGTCGCGGCGTCGGCGACGTCCGATATCGCCCCACCGTAGGCCTGCAGGCTGGCGTTCGGCAGCGCCTCCCCGCGCCCGTCCGGCGCCCCACGCATGAGGAACGCGTCGATGGCGGCGTCGGACAGTTCGCGGAGGTAGTGACCCTTCCAATACCGGCGGAAGGTGTGACCTTCGATGTTGTCATCGATCCGTTGCAGGTCCACGTAGTGCAGCTCGTGTGCCTGCTCGGCCATCGGCCGGCCGAGCGAGCGTAGGTCGGCGAGCAGCGACGCGGCGTCGTCGGGGTCGCCCACCCATACGAAACCCACCCCGGCGCATGGTTCGCCCTGCTGGGCGCCCGCCCAGGCGGTCATCGTGGCGGCACGTGGCGCCGTGGCGATGAGATCCCGCCAGCCTCGCATGACGCCGGGAGCGTCATCGAGGCTGAACGTGAGATCGGCCAGGAACGTGCGTCCGGTCACGGGGTGCAGCTGGAACTCGAACTCCGTGACCACCCCGAAGTTCCCGCCGCCGCCGCGCAGGCCCCAATACAGCTCCGGGTTCTGGTCCGCACTGGCTCGCACATTCCGCCCGTCGGCGGTCACGACCGTGAAAGAGACGACGTTGTCACAGGACAGACCATGTTGCCGGGCGAGCCAGCCCATCCCGCCACCGAGGGTCAGACCGCCGACGCCGGTATGCGAGACGTTGCCGGCGGTGGTCGCCAGCCCGTGCGGCAGACTCGCCCGATCGAGCGCGCCCAGCAGCGCTCCGCCCTCGACGCGTGCCCGTCGCCGTGCCGGATCGACGTGCACCTGGTTCATCGTGGTCAGGTCGATCATCAGCCCGTCTTCGGGGACCGCATGGCCGACCACGCTGTGCCCGCCGCAACGCACTGCGACCTCGAGGCCGGCATCCTGGGCGTAACGGACCGCGACGGCCACGTCGTCCGGGCCGGCGCAGCGCACGATGACGCGGGGCTTGCGGTCCACCATTGCGTTCCACACCGCACGAGCGTGGTCATAGCCGTCGTCTCCCGGCATCAGCACCGCGCCGCCGATCCGGTCTCGCAGAGCTGACAGGCTTGTGCCACTCGCGCTGGTCATCGCGGTCCTCCCAGGAGTGAGACGTCGTGCCACACCATGCGAACGGTAGGGCGGCCATGCGTAGAGACACGATCAGCGGGCCGATGGTTGCGTATAGCATCGCACCGATCGCCGCAGGTGCCTATACACGATGGCGAACACTCCTGTTAGGCGCCGTTGCCGTACCAGGAAGCCTGCAGCTGCGCCCAGACCTCGCTCTGGTCGTTGCTCAGCCAACGCTCGGGCCGCATGCGTACCAGGATCGTCCGACGACTCATCTGGGTGTCGACGTAGTTCTGGGTGTCCCCGGGGTTGAGGTAGCGCCCGGCGACGGCGCGGAGCTGGTCCGGCGTCGGCGACTCCTCCCAGGTCGCCGGCCCTTCCACGGTGACGTAGCGGTACGGCAGGTCTTCGGTGTGGACGCTGAGGCTGAATCGTCCGGCCTGGCGCAGGAGCTTGTCCTTCACCGAGCCGGCGTCCATGAACACCTCGACGTCGCCGCCAGGTGTGTATCCGTACCAGACGGGCACGGACAGCGGCGCCCGTTCCCGGTCCGGCCGGGCGACGGTGAAGATGCCGATGCGAGTCTCGGCGAGGAAACGCTCCCGGGCGTCGGCAGCCATGGCCATACTCATGTGAACACCTGATCTTTCACTCGTGCTTCGATGACGGTTACCAGTCAAGGCGGTGGACCCGCGTCCCGCGATGGTTCAGCGTCTCGACCCGATGTCCGGGCGTCGAAAAGCGTTCGCGCCTGGATCCCGGGCCGCGTAACGTCGCAGCTATGGTCGATGTGGAGACGTTCCGGGCGCTGGCGCGGTCGTCGCCGTGGCTGTGGTCGTCAGTCCGTCTGACGCGGACCATAGTGGGGCGCGACGACGGCGAGCAGGTGCGCGCCTGGATCCGCCGCCCCGGCCGGATGCGGGTGGAATACCTCGAACCATCGAAGCGGCCGCCGTACGTGGTGGACGAGCGCCGCAGCGCAGGCCGGGGGCGTAGCCTCATGGTCAGCATGCGTAGCGGCCAAGGCGAGGACGAGGGCGGAGTCGAAGGCGACGGCTACATGCCGCTGGTCTACGCGGATGACGTGCCGGATACGCCGGATGAGGCGCCGCCGGCGGACGTGCACGCGCCGCAGGACCCGGAGGCGCCACAGCCGGTGTGGCGCGCGGACGGACTGGTGGCTCGTCGTGCCGACGACTTCATGGTGTCCTACGACGATCCGATGCACGTCAACTACTACTGGGTCGCCATGCTCGACCCGAGGGAGCTGGCCGACGGTGCCGACCCGGACGAGCCGCCGGAGCGCAACGCCGTTCGTCCCGTCGGTGTGGACGTGCTGGACTTGGAGGAGACGGAGCGGCACGGCCGTCCCACGGTGGTCGCCACGGTACGTCCGGCGCCCACCTATGACCCACGCTGCAGCTGCTGCGCGCTGCTATACAACGACGTCACGGTCGCCATCCTGCAGGAGGAAGGCGGGCCGGTGCCGGAGCCGATGCCGAGATTCGCTGACGCACATCGGGTGGCCCTGGATCGGCAGACCGGCATCTGCGTGAGCATCCGTGACATCGGCGGCGACGCCGACGGCGAGGGCTACGAGGTCGAGGAGGTCGACGCCGCCTACCCGGAGACGCTGTTCCGCTGACGATCCTCAGCGTCCACGCGCCGGTAGTCGCTGCTGCCGCTGCGAGTCAGCAGGCCGGGAGCAGCCGCACGCGCAGCCGTGCTACACGCTCGTGCGTCGCGGCGTCCTCTGGGTACCCCACCAGCCGACCGTTCTTACCGAGGCCTGACGTGCCGCAAACTACCGCCCGATCCGCCGACGTGTCGAAGGCTTTTCAACGACGACGGTGGTCCGCTCAGTCGAGCGAGCGACCTAGTCGCCAGTAACCCATGAAGGTGACCGCGCCCTTGTCGACGCCGCGTTCGCGGACCAGGTGTCGCCGGATGGCCTTCACCGCGCCCGCCTCACCGGCGACCCAGACGTAGATGCTGCTGGTGGCGCCTGCGGCAACCTCCCAGAGCACCTCGAGGTCGATGTCGACGGTGTCGACCGCGGACGCGTCGTCCGATGCCGATCTGGGGGTGCCGAAGTCGGCGGAGGTGACGGCGTCGACCAGGGGCTGCCCGTTGGCCGCGGAGGCGCCGTCCTCGCGGCGCCGCGGCAGCCAGGTGATCTCGGCATGCGCCGGCGCGCGCAAGTCCAAGGCGTCCGCGGCGTCGGGAACCTCCAGGAAGACCCGGACGCGCGGACGTCCGGCGGATGGAGTCTCGTCGCTGTGCGGGCTGTCGCACAGGCGCTCCAGGATGCCCGCGATGGCCGGGACCGCGGTCTCGTCGCCGGCGATGATGATGTCACGTGCGCTGACCGGCGGGTTCCACTCGTACCCGCCGCTGTCGGCCGGGTAGAGGCGGTTGGGTCCGATCAGGACGAGCTCGTCGCCGACGCGCGCACCGGCGGCCCAGGACGCCGCCGGGCAGCTGATCTCGCCGTCGTCGGCGGGCCCGGCGTGCGTGCCGTGCACGTCATGCAGGACGAAGTCGACGTCCAGCTCACGACGGCCGGGACGGACCGCCCGGATGGTGTAGGTGCGGATGAATCCGCGGGTGTCCGGATCGGAGTTGCGGTACTGGGCGTACCAGTCGGTGAGCGAGAACTCGGGTAGACCTTGTCCGGGGCGTGGAATGTAGAGCTTGATTCGCTGGTCCGGGCCGTCGTGGCCGAACTGATCGAGGTCGTCACCGGTGAAGGTGATGCGTAAGAACGACGGGCTGAGCGGCTCCAGGCGGGCGACGGCGACCCGGAAGGGACGCCACGGCAGCGTGCTGGTGTCGGTCGTCGCGGCAGCGTTCAGCGCACCCGGGTCCGCGTCGGCGGTGATCGTCATCGTGTTCCCCGTACGAAGGTCATGTTCTCAGCATAGGCGAAGCTAACTTAGGCGAGCCTAAACGTACACGTCGAGTTTCGCAACGGCTGCATGGCGTGCTCTTCCGCGTGGCTTCACCCCCGGCGCTGTTTCTCCCTCCCACACCTCCGTGATCATCGGCGAACGAACGGCGTCACTGTGCGGTCGGCGGTTGATGATTGCGGAGGTTGAGTCTGGAGGGGGTCGACATGACGTGATTTACTACGTTGTACACAACGTTGAAAATCGGTGGCAAGGAGTTGAGCACGTATCGTGACCGAGGAGACACCACACCCGAGGCCCCTTCTCCGGCGTCCGCGATGGACCGACCTGAACGGAACGTGGCGGTTCGCATTCGACGACACGGATCAGGGCATTGCGCAGCGATGGTTCGACTCGCCGGACGGCGTGTTCGACCGCACCATCGAGGTGCCCTACCCGCCGGAGTCGAAGCTCTCCGGAGTCGCGGACACGTCCTTCCACCCCGTCCTGTGGTACGAGCGGACGTTCGTCGCCGAGATCCGTGCGGACGAGCGGCTACTCCTGCACTTCGGCGCCGTCGACTACCGCGCCACGGTGTGGGTCAACGGTCACAAGGCCGGCGAGCACGAGGGCGGGCACACGCCGTTCACGCTCGACATCACCGAGGTCGTCGACTTGTCCACCGAGTGGCAGACGCTGGTGGTGCGGGCCGAGGATGAGCCCACCGACACAGGGCAGCCGCGCGGCAAACAGACCTGGAACGCCGAGCCGTCGGGCATCTGGTACGACCGGACCAGCGGGATCTGGCAGACGGTCTGGCTGGAGCCCGTGCCGGCCGTCCACATCGATCAGGTCGTCACGGGTCTCGCGGCGGCCGACGGCGCCGTCGACGTCGAGATCGTGATCGACGGCGTCCGCGACGCCACCGGCACCGTCGACGTCACGCTGACCCTCGACGGCGAGCTGCACGCGACCTGCACCGTGCCGGTTCGGAGCAGTCAGGCCCGATGCATCGTCTACGCCCGGCTCTTCCTGCCGTCGCTGCTGAACGATCACCGGCCGCCGATCCTGTGGACACCGGAGTCGCCGACCCTGTTCGACGTCGACGTCCGGCTCAGCACCGAAGCGGGGACCGACGAGGTCACCAGCTATGCCGGTCTCCGAGAGGTCTCGATCGCCGACGGTGCCTTCCGGCTGAACGATCGGCCGTACTACCTGCGCATGGTGCTTGAACAAGGATTCTGGCCGGAGTCGCATCTGGCCGCGCCGAATGACGACGCCCTGCGCCGCGAGGTGGAGCTGATCAAGGAGCTCGGATTCACCGGAGTGCGCATCCATCAGAAGGTCGAAGATCCTCGGTTCCTCTACTGGTGCGACCGTCTCGGGCTGCTCGTGTGGGGCGAGATGGCCAACGCGCAGATGTTCTCGGGCGAGGCGGCCGACCGGTTCACCCGGGAATGGCTGGAGGTCGTCGACCGCGACCGCGGGCACCCGTCGGTCGTCACCTGGGTGCCGCTGAACGAGAGCTGGGGCGTCCCGAAGATCGGCACGTCTGCACGGCAGCAGCACTACGCCCGTGGCCTCTACCACCTGACCAAGGCGATCGACCCGACTCGTCCGGTGATCGCGAACGACGGGTGGGAGCACACCGAGACCGACATCCTCGGCATACACGACTACGCCCCGGACGGTGCCGGTCTACGCAGCCGCTTCGGCGACGCCGACGCGGTCCGCCGCACGCTGGCCGGGGTGGGGCCGGCCGGCAGGAAGCTGATGCTAGATCACACGAATAGCCAAAGCAACAACGGCGCCAACGGCGACGGCTATTCCGACGTCGACGGCCGGCCATTGGTCATCACCGAATACGGCGGCCTGTCCTACACGCCGACCAGCGGCCAGCGGTGGTACGGGTACCGCGCGGTGGACTCGGCGGAGGAGTTCAAGCGCACCTTCGAGGACCTGACCGACGCGTTGTTGCAGAGTCCGCAGGTGGCCGGCTTCTGCTACACCCAGCTCACCGACACCATGCAGGAGCGAAACGGCCTGCTGACCGAGGACCGGGAACCGAAGCTCCCGGTGGAGGTGATCCGCGACATCGTCAGACGGCCGAGCAGCGCGTTCCCGCAAGAGCTGGTCGACGCCCACCGTCGTCGTGCCCGTGAAGCCGCCGAGGAAGGCGGCCCGGCATGAGTGCTCCGTACCTGAATGGTCAGCGAACCGATGCTCCGAACGTCCTCATGGTGATGACCGACCAGCACCGAGCCGACCTGTCCGCGGCGGAGGGGTATCCGCTGGACACGATGCCGTTCCTGGATGGGCTGGCGGCGTCGGGCACCAGGTTCCGGCGCGGGTACACCACCGCGCCGGCCTGTGTGCCCGCGCGCACGAGCCTGGTCACCGGGCGGTTCCCGTCCGCTCATCGAGTGCGGCAGAACTCGGCCGTGCCCGAGGTGCTGCGAGGCGAGGATCTGCTCGACGTCCTCCGCGACGCCGGCTACGGCCTGCACTTCGCCGGAAAGACCCACGTCTACCGCAATGGCGAGGACGATTACGACTCGTTCTCCGGGCCGTACTGGCATGTGCAGGCGCCCGACCGCACGGACGAGGAGGAGCGGTTCAGCGCATGGCTGCGTTCGATCGACCACGGCCCGACGTCGGAGCCGACTCCGTTCCCGCTTGAGGTGCAGTATCCCTACCGGATCGTCTCGGACATGATCGCCTCGCTGCGAGGGCGTGACCGCGACAAGCCGTTCTTCTCCTGGGTCTCACTGCCCGAGCCGCACAACCCCTATCAGGTGCCGGAACCGTACTTCTCGATGTTCGGGGAGCAGGACCTGCCGGATCGCGCGTGTGGCCCGGAGGCCGCCGAGGCGAAGGGCGGGGCGTGGCGGTGGCTGCGCGAGGTGACCGAGGAGAAGAGGCCCGGATACGACGACGGGTGGCGGCGGTACCGGGCGAGCTACCTGGGCATGCTCCGGCTGATCGACGACCAGCTCCGGCGCTTGATCGGTTTCCTCGAAGAGGACGGCGTCCTGCGGGAGACCATCATCGTGTTCATCTCTGACCACGGTGACTACGTGGGTGACTACGGGCTGCAGCGCAAGGGGGCCGGGATGCCGGAGGCGCTGATGCGGATTCCGTTCATGATCACCGGACCCGGGGTCGCAGCCCGAGACAACCATGACGACTTCGTCTCCCTGGTCGACGTCTTCCCCACGCTGTGCGAGGCGGTCGGCCGGCCGATCCCGTACGGCGTCCAGGGCCGGAGCCTGTGGCCGATGCTGACGGGCGAGACGTATCCGGCGGCCGAGTTCGACAGCATCTACGCCGAGCGGGGCTACGGCGGCCTGCCCTACGACGCGGACGAACGCCCCGCGCTGCATTTCTCCTACGACGGTGAGGTGTACGACGAGCTCAACAGCGTCACCCAGAGTGGGACATCGAGGATGCTCCGGCACGATCACTGGAAGCTCATCTACCACGTCACCGGCGACGTCGAGCTGTACGACGTCGATGCGGACCCGATGGAGCTGACCAATCTCGAGGCGGATCCGGCGGTCGCGCATGTCCGTGCCGAATTGATGGAGCGGTTGCTGCGATGGTCGACCCGCGTCGTCGACGATCTACCGGTTGCCGCCTACACGCCGAAGCGCGCGCCGCACAACTGGCACGCCTGACCCCACCAGCCCATGATCATGAACACTAACCGTGCAATATGAACGGTTAGTGTTCATGATCAACGGGGCTTGGTGGATTCGCGTTCGATCAGGGTGAAGTCGGCCACGACTTGGCGGGCCGGACGATCGGAACCGGCGATGCGGTCCGCGAGCATCTCGAGCGCCGTGCGGGCGATGCCGGCCTTGTCCGGCGCGACCGTCGACAGCGACGGCGAGTTCAGCCGCGCGGCCTCGATGTCGTCGATGCCGATCACGGCGATGTCGTCGGGAATCCTTACCCCGCGGTTGAGTAGCGCGCGCATCACGCCGAGTGCCACGCGATCGTTGAAGGCGAAGAACGCGTCGACGTCAGTTGTCGTCCTGAACAGGTCGTCGACGGCTCGTGCGACCGCCTCGGGGGTGTGGTCACCCTCCGGATGGGAGAGCAGGTCCGGGTCGAACGGCACGTCGAAGGCGGCCAGTGCCTCCTCGTAGCCCTTGTGCCGCCGGCCCGGCTCCTGCGGACGTCTGCCGCCCCGGCCGCGCACCTTGGATCCGATCGCGACGATCCTGCGCCGGCCCATTGTGAGCAGGTGCTCGACGGCCGCGTACGCCGCCGCACGGCTGTCGATGGCGACGCTGTCGGCGTTCATGACCCGCCGTTCGCCCAGCAACACCAAAGGTGATCTGTCGCCGCGTTCGCGCAGAGACTGCGCCGAGACCGACCATGGCTGCAGGATCATGCCGTCCAACAGCTGGCTGCGGAACCCGTCGGCCACCAGCTTCTCCCGTTCGAGATCGCCGTCGGTGGCGTCCACCAGGACGGTGAGGTCACGCGCGCCGGCCTCGCCGACGACAAGCTGTGCGATCTCGGCGAAGTACGGACTGCTGAGGTTCGGCAGGGCCAGGGCGATGACGCCGGTACGGCCGCGCCGGAGATTGCGCGCGGCGATGTTGGGGCGATAGTCGAGTTCGGCCATCGCCTTTTCGACCTTCGACTTCGTTGCCTCGGTCAGGTACGGGTACCCGTTGAGGACGTTGGAGACCGTCTTGATCGAGACACCGGCCAGCTTCGCGACGTCCTTGATGGTCGCCCCCATGACATCTTCACCCCTCAGCAGGTCCGCGGCTGAAGCACAAACGCTATAACGTCATGCGGAACGTTTCAGTGTGTCGGAGACATGCGGGAAGACATCGGCGATCTCGCCCGCGAGAAGGTGGCGCAGCCGCCGGCGCTCGGCCCGGCGGGATGGTTCCGCTGCGACGTTATGTTGCTCGCCCGGATCGACCGTGTGGTCGTAGAACTCGTCGATATCGCGGGAACGGTAGATGTAGCGGACGTCGCCGGTGCGGACGGAGACATTGATCGCGTCCGATCCCGGGTCCCATTCGACGGGGTCCACGTATTCGCCGTTGGCGTCGGCATCCATGTTGTACAGAACGGTCTCCGCGGTGACGTGTGATCGCGTCGGCGAAGGGCTCGCCGATCCGACCATGTCCGCGAACGACAGTCCGTCGTCGGCCTCGTTCCATGGCACGCCCGCCAGGTCGCAGAGGCTGCCCGCGACGTCCACCATCGACACCAGGTTCTCGACGCGGGCCGGTGACGTCACGGCGTCCGGGTGGCGCACGAGCAGCGGCACCCGCAGCGCCTCCTCGTAGTGGAGCAGATGGCCCTTCTCCATGAGCCGATGTGCTCCCATCATGTCGCCGTGATCAGTGGTGAAGACGATGATCGTCCGGTCCAGCTGCCCGGTGGTCCTCAGGTACTCGACGATCGATCCGACCTGGCTGTCGACCAGCGCACACATGCCCAGGTAGTGGGCGATCATGTCGACCCAGCCCGGCTCGTCGAGATCCGCGTACTTGGTCGCGAACGTCGACTCCGACACCTCCTTCGGCTTGGTGCCGGTGCCGGTCGCGAAGCTGGCCGGGAGGCTCACCAGATCGCGGTCGATCAGCTGGTCGTAGGGGGCCGGGACGATCATCGGAAAATGCGGCGCGTTGAACGAGCAGGCGGCGAACCACGGCTTATCGGCGGGGGCGCCGTCCAGTGATCGCAGTAGCTCGCCGGTCTGCCACGTCTCCAGGTAGTCGTCGAGAGCGATCTGAGACGTGCCGCGGTGAGGTGCGGTCCGGAGGGTGCCGACGTCGGCCGGGGTGAGGTTCTCGACGTGCCCGGCGACGAGCTCGTAGCCCTGCTCACCGGCGTATCGGCGGTACGCCTCGATGTAGCGCCCCCGGTCGCGGCCGTTCAGGACGGCGGGGATGGCCGAGCAGTCGGTGAAGCCCATGCGGGCCGGCGTAGTGCCGGGTACATGCCACTTGCCGTTGTAGATCGTGTGGTAGCCGGCCTCCCGGAACGCGCGGCCCAGCCCGGCTTCGCGTAGCTCGGGGTTGATCGCGCGCCAGTTGCCCAGGACGTGGTGGTGCCGGGGCATGCGTCCGGTCCAGAGGCTGGCCCGGGAGGGACAGCACAGCGGGAAGGGCGTGTACGCGCCGTCGAAGACGGTCGCCTCGTCGGCGAGACCATCCAGATGTGGTGTCCGTGCGGCGGGGTTTCCCGCGAAGCCCAGCGTGTCCCAGCGCTGCTCGTCGCTGGCGACAAGGAGAACATTGAGTCTGTCGTCGTCCGGCACGTGAACCTCCCGGAGTCACTTGAGTAGCATACTGATACAACGATGTGTACAACGTAGTACAACCATGCCGACCCCGGGGGGACTCGTGGCCTCCAGACCCGCCGTCCTACTGATCACCGCCGACCAGCTCCGGCGCGACGCTCTGGGCTGCTACGGAAACGAAGCCGTGGCGACCCCGAACCTCGACCGCCTTGCCGCCGACGGCACCGTCTTCGACTGCACGTACACCGCCAGCCCGTGGTGTCTGCCCAGCCGTTCTTCCCTGCTCACCGGCCGATACCCGCACAATCACGGCGCGTACAGCAACTTCCGTGACACCCGGCTGTCCGCCGACGTGCCGAATCTCTATCAAGAGTTCGGCGCGCGCGGATACTCCGTCGGTCACATCGGGAAGTGCCATTACGCTCCGGTGCCCTACGGCGACACGCGGCCGGACCGGACGCTTCCGTACGAGGCATTCCGCGAGTACTACATGAGCCTCGGGATCGAGCACCTCGCACTTCAAGACGACAAGCAGGTGTCGGTCTGGTACTACGACGACTACGCCCAGGAGCTGGAGAAGGCCGGCCACCTCGAGGCCTATCGTGACGCGGTCTGGGACCGCGAGGCCCGCAAGGTGTTCCCGTTCCCCGGCCCGGCCGAGTGGCACCCGGACGCCTGGGTCGGCCGCAAGACGTGCGAATGGATCAACGGCGATGACGGCGCCCACGACAGCACTCGCGACGACGACCGGCCGAGGTTCATCTGGGCGTCGTTCAGCGGGCCGCACTTTCCCTTCGACGCGCCCGCCGAGTACCTCTCCCGGGTGGACGAGACGAAGCTGGGTGAGCCACACGTCGTCGCATCCGAGTGGGACGACCCGGCGCGGTTGCACTATCGAAGCTTCCACGGGCCCTCGCAGGGACACATGGAGGGTGGCGGCTATCACGACCGGGACGCCGACTTCTGGCGGCGGCTGCGGCTGAACTATCACGCCAACGTCGCCCTCATCGACGACCAGATCGGTGAGATCATCGCCGCGGCGCAGGCCGCCTTCGGCGACAACCTCGCCGTCGTCTTTACCTGCGACCACGGCGAGATGCTGGGCAACCACGGCTTCTGGGGCAAGAACCGCTGCTTCTACGACGACGTTCTGCGCGTGCCGCTGATTCTGTGCAGGCCCGGACGGGAGGGCGCCGGTACGCGTAGTGACCGGCTCAGCAGTCTGGTGGACGTCTACCCGACGTTGCTCGCCTTCGCCGACGCCGACGGTGCTGCTGCTGGTGCCGACGACGGTGTCGACGGCCGTCATCTCGACGGAGCCGGTCACACTCACGTGCTGGCCGAGGGCGAGCGGTTCCTCACCGTGACGGACGGGCGGTACAAGCTGGTCAACGCGCATGTCGGCGACACCGCCTACGCCGAGATGTTCGACCTCGAGGCGGACCCGCACGAGGTCGACAACATGGCCGGCAGCGATGACCACGCCGCCGCCGAGCGTGATCTCCAGGCGGCGGCCCTCGGCGCACTCGTCAACGCGGCTCTCCCGTGACCCCCCCTCCCATGATCATCGAGTATTCGCGGTGCTATGACGCCGCCTATCCTCGATGATCATGGGCCGTAGTCCTGGATCATGGGACGTAGTCCTGCTTCGGCTTCCAGTCGGGGAACGCATAGTCGCTGGCGTCGACCTTCGCGCCCTTCTTCTTGGCCTCGCCGATGGCGCGATCGCGCTCGGCCATCGCCTTCGCGCTGAGGTCCTTCAGCGCCTGCGCGTAGTCGTCGACATCGCCGCTGAACGCGCCGGACACGATGGCGCCGAAGCTGGGCTCGATGGGCTTGCGCTCGGCCTCGACCATGTCGATCTCCGGGTTCTGCACCACCGGCGTCGGCGCCAGGAAGCTCTGTTCGGCGAACCAGTCCATCTGCTGTGCCCAAGCGGGGTGAACATCGGCGCCTTCGACCGCGGACAGGTCGAGCGGCGGCTGCGCCATGCCTTCAGCGATGCCGATGTAGTACTCCGTGCTCGTCTGGTGGCCCATCAGCTGGGGTGCGACGTCAGCGTGTCGCGACGCCGCGGACAAGAAGTAGACGCCGCTCCCCACGCGCCGATAGGTCACCCGGTCGGACGACGCGTCCGGCACGAGGATCGGTGCCGAGCCGAGTCTGTCCAGGAACTCCGGCGCATCCGACTGAAGGCTGCCGGCACACCACGGACCGTCGAGGTAGAACCCGGCCGCCCCGGCCGCCCAGCGAACCCGGCCCTCCTTGTCGATCAGTGTCTGCGAGCCCGGGAACAACAGGCCGTCTTGCTGAAGCGACAGCAAGAACTCGATGACGTTGAGGTAGGCCTCATGGTGGTAGACGATCTCACCGGAGGCGAACTCGAGACCGTCGAAACCTTCGAACCCCGCGGGCTGGGCCAGGAAATTGACGAGCTCTTGCACCCGTTCGGTCTGGGCGAGGTTGAAGATCCACCCGTATGTGTTGCCGCCGGCGGTGTCTTGTACCGCCTTGGCCGCCGCCCGGAACTCGTCGTACGTCGACGGCGGCTCGACGTCGGCCGCTTCCAGCATCTCGGTGTTGTACCAGGTCGTACACCAGTACTGCCGCTGCGCAAAGATCGGGACGGTGTAGATGTCGCCTCCGAACACGTGAACGCCGTCCATCAGCGCACCCTCGGGCAACCGTGACAGCGCCGCGTCGTCGAAGCGGACCGGCTGCAGCCAGCCCCCGTTGATCAGCGCCGACACCGGAAGGCCGAGCCCGGCAAGGCTATGTACGTCCGGAAGCTGGTCACTCTGCTTGGCCAACTGAAGCGCCTCACCGAGCTCCGGCGGTGGGTAGTTCGTGTAGTCGACCGCGATCCCGGAGTCCTTCTCGAACTGCTCGAAGAACTGTTCGTTGACCGGAATCAGGTTGAGGTTGTGATCCCACCACGTCAACGCGCCGTCGCCGCCGGAGCCCGACGCGCTGCCGCCCCCGACTCCGTCATCGCCCCCACCGCCGGGCGACGTATCGCACGCACCGAGAAGCGTGGCGGCGCCGAGCGCGCCGGCGCCTCGGAAGAGTCCTCTGCGGGAAAGTTCGCTCATATTCGTCTCCTCGTTGAGATGCGGTCACGCGAGTGCTGGGTCTGCCGCGCGAGCACCGGACCGGCCACGCGAGCGCGGGATCAGGACTTGGCGGCGGTCACGTAGTCGGAACCTGGCTGCCAGTCGGGGAACGCCCAGTCGTCCACGCTCACCTCACCGCCGCCTGCCTCGGAGATCGCCGCCTCGCGGACCTTCTCCGATTCGTCGCTGAGCTTCCGCAGAGCGGCTTGAAGATCGTCGACCTGTCCGGTGAAGGCCCCCTGCACGATCGCGCCGAGACCGGGTTCCACCGGCGTGGTCGCAGCCTGCACCTCGGAGACCTTGGCGTTGCGGACCTGCGGTGACGGCCCCAGGAAGACCTGGTCGGTGAAGAGCTGCACCGCCCGCTTGTAGGTCTCATGCGCTTCGGAGTCCGCGACGGCCGCGAGGTCCAGGGGCGGCTGGTCCATTGCGGCGGCCAGGCCCTTCTGATAGTCCTCTGCGACGAACAGCTCCAGGAGCGCGGACGCGTCCTCGACGTTGCTCGTCTGCCCCGAGACCCAGAACGCCCCGCCGGTAGGCGCGCGGGTGATCACGGGTGTGCTGCCGTCCGGAGTGGGGATCGGCCCCACATCGAGCTGTTCAAGGACGTCGGCGAATTCGCCCACCACCACGCCCGCGTTCCAAGGCCCGTCGAAGAAGTAGCCCGCGGCGCCACTGGCCCAGCGTGCCCTGCCCTCCCGCGCGTCCAGCGAGCTGCTTCCCGGGAACAGAGTCTCGTCCTGTTGAAAGGACAGCAGGAACTCGATCGCCTGGACGATCGCCTCGTGGTGGAAGGCGTACTCGCCGGTGGTGAGGTCGATGCCGTCGCTACCACCGAGCTGCGATCCCGGGAATCCGGCGGTCTGAGCGAGTTCGAGGACGAACGTCTGCAGCCGCTCGGGGAACCCGACCGGCAGGAGGATGCCCGCGGCGCCGCTGTCCTGCACCGCAGCGGCGGCGGCGCGGAGGTCGTCCCACGACGCCGGCGGGCTGTCCGGGTCGAGGCCCGCGTTCTCCGCGACGTCGCGGTGGAACCAGTTCAGGGTCCCGTACTGCCGGAACGTGAAGATCGGGAACGAGTACAGCTCGCCGCCGAAGGAATGAAGCCCAGGCGCTAGCGCCCCCTCGGGCAGCGCGGCCCGAATCGCCTCGGCGTTCGGCAGCGGCGAGAACCAGCCCTGCTTGACCAGCACGGACGGGGGCACCGCCACGCCGGCCATGGTGAACACGTCCGGGAGCTGCTCGCTACCGAACGCGATCTGCAGGGCCTCTCCCTGCTCGGCCGGGTTGTACACGGTGTACTCGACCGCGTGGCCGCCGTCCGCGGCGAATTGCTCGAAGACCGAGGTATGGAGGTTCTCCAGCGGTAGGAAATGATCCCACCATGTCAGCCGGCCGCCACTGGCTCCGGCGCCGCTGGGCTCGTCGTCCGATGCATCGTCTCCGCAGGCGCCCAGCGTGACGGCAGCGCCGGCGAGGGCCGCCGAACTGAGAAATGTGCGGCGAGTGAGGTGCTGGGGCATGGTGGTGCTCCTCTCAGACAGACACGTCGCTGTGACCTCTGTGGTGACGTTCACCTCTGTGGTGGAACGGGGCATACCAGTTGTGTGGAGCTCGACGAGGTTCGTAGTTCGCATCGGGCAGGTCATCGGTGAGCCGGGTCGACCACCACAGAAGGCGTTCGACCAGGTCGGTCCGGACATCCCGCAGGCCGGGGTCGTCCCACAGGTCGTCCAGCTCGAGAGGATCGGACGCGAGGTCGTACAGCTCGCCCCGTCCGACGTTGTCATAGGTGAGTTTCCAGTCACCGTGGCGCAGCATCCGGGTCGAACCGCTCTGCGTCACACTGTTGAGGCCGTCGAACGTGGTCCCCTCATACGGGAAGTGCAGCGGCGGCCGCGCGTCGTGGGCGTAGGGAATGCCGCCGTAGCCATGCTCGGCATAGACGCTGTCGAATTCCTCCCGCGGATAGTCGTCACCGGTGAGCAGCGGCCAGAGGCTGCGGCCCTGGACACCCAGCGGCACGTCCTGGCCGACCGCCTCGCAGACGGTCGGAAAGAGATCGGCGAGCGAGACGAAGTCCACGGCATTGTCATGGTCGACGATGCCCGGGCCGACGGCGTGAAACGGAATACGCATCAGGGGTTCCGGAACGCCGGCCCCTTTCCGCTGCAGGCCGTAGTCGGCGAAGTAGTCGCCGTGATCGGCGACGAACATGATGATCGTGTTGGCGAGCAGGCCTCGGCCGTCCAGGTGCTCGACGAGCCTCCGGATCTGATCGTCCAGCAGCCGAAGCATCCCGCAGTAGTTCGCCCGGTACCGACGCCAGAACTCGTCGTAGCCGGGCCGCTTCTCCTCGATCAGCTCACGCAGCCACTCGAACATGCCGCCCTTCGCGTATGCCGCCTCCGGCCCGCCGCCGCGCTCGGGGATCTGCTCCTCACCGAAGAGCGAGAAGTACGGCTCCGGCACCTGGAACGGGTTGTGCGGCTCGGGAAACGACACCCAGCTGAAGAACGGCTTGTCGGTGTCGCGGCCGTCCAGCGCGGAGATGGCGTCCGAGACGATCCGGTACGGAAACTGCACCTCCAGCGGGAACGGGGTCGGCTCGGTGGCCGGGCCATGGTCGATCGACGTCAGCCAGCCAGCGAACGCCCGTTGCTCGTCGGTGGTGTCCGGTCCGCGTTCGTGGCCGTACGGGCCGGCGAAGGAGTCGAAGTCCTGCTTGCCCCGGTACATGTGCGGCTTGCCGTTGAAGTGCACCTCGTAGCCCGCTCGTCTGAGCACGTCCAGCAGGTCGTCGCCGCGGATGACCTCATGCGTAGCGGAGTTCTGCCGTACCCGGTGCGTCGACGGCCAACGTCCCGTCAGCAGGCTGGTACGGGCGGGGACACATGCGGGGGCGGTCGTATAGGCGCGCTGGAACCGTGTGCCGGAGGCGAACAGTGAGTCCGTGAACGGCATCGTGTCCAGCGTGAACCCGTCGGCGGCTGTCAGACCGGCCCGGTGCTGGTCCGTCATCAGGAGCAGGATGTTCGGGTGCGTCACGCCTGACTGCTTCGGCTCCGATCGCGTCACGCCTGACTGCTTCGGCTCCGATCGCGTCACGCCTGACTGCTTCGGCTCCGATCGCGTCACGGCTGTCTCCTTCGGGTCTGACAGCGATAGGCGTCCACCTCTTCGGACGGGACCGCGCGCGACGGCTTGCAGACGATCTCGCGGACGACGTCGGGCGCGATCTTCGCCACCCTGTCCTCGGTCAGCAGGCCGTTCTTCTCCTGCTGGGTGTCGGTGAGCTGGGTGTAACAGAAGCCGGCCAGCTCAGGTGAGTCGACGATGGCGGTCACGAGCTCATCGAACCGCTCGGTGAGCTGATCGATCGTCTCGACGGTGCTGTATCCCGCCCAGGTGCCGTCCAGCTCATGGGTGAAGGCGAGCCCGCCGAATTCGGTGATCATGACCGGCTGGCCGGCGCGTTCGTCGCCCAGCAACATGACCGACCGCCGCCCCGGACCGACGCCGTGCAGGGTGCGATCCAGGGCCTGCGGGGTGTGATAGCGCCGCCGTATGCTCTCGCCGCTAGGCGTGTAGTCATGGACGCTCCAGATGTCGCTGACGGTGTGTTCCCAGCCGTCGTTGGAGATGACCGGCCGGGTGGGGTCCAGCGCCTTCGTGACGTGATAGAGCGAGGTGGCGAAGTCACGCTGCTGCCGCGACGTCGCGATCGTGGGGACGCCCCAGCTCTCGTTGAGCGGGACCCATGCGACGACGCACGGATGGCTGCGGTCGCGCTCCACCGCCTCCATCCATTCGTCGATCGTCCTGGTCACCGCCTTCGGCGAGAACCCGAACGCGGCCGGGAACTCTCCCCACACGACGAGACCGAGCCGGTCGCACCAGTAGAGAAACCTCGGGTCCTCGATCTTCTGGTGGATCCGCGCCCCGTTGAAGCCCAGCTCCTTGATCAGTTCGACCTCGCGCCGCAGCGCTTCGGCACTCGGCGCGGCGAGGTGCGACTCCGGCCAGAACCCCTGCTCGAGGACCATGCGCAGGTAGTACGGCTGACCGTTGAGCAGGAAGATGCCGTCGCGGTAGCCGGCGCTACGCAACCCGAAGTAGCTGTCCACGCGATCCAGCCGATCGCCGTCCGGCGGGTCGCTGCCCTCGATGGTGATCTCGGCGTCGAACAGCGTCGGCGACTCGGGGGACCATCGCACCCCGGCCCCGCCGAGCGCGTCGGTCGACAGCGTCACCCGCACCTGGGCTCCGGCCGCCTGGACCGCGTGCGTGACGACGTCCGCGCCGTCGCGGCTCACCCGCACGCACACGGACCACGTCGTCGCCGGGGCTTCGGAGAGCTCGAGGTCGAGATGCACCTGCCCGGCCTCGAGGTCGGTCGTCCAATGCATGCCCCGGATGTGCGTCTCGGCCACCGTCTCCATCCATACCGGCTGCCAGATGCCGGTCGTGCGGTCGTAGAAGATCCCGCGTGGCTCTTCGGCCGTCACCTGCTTGCCGCGCGGCTGGTGGACGTCGGTCGGCTGGTCCTCCGCTCGCACGACGACGAGCTGCGATCCCTGGTCGGTCCGCAACGCCGGCGTGATGTCGACGCTGAACGGCGTGTGCCCGCCGGTGTGCTCGGCGAGGCGCTCCCCATTGACCCACACCGTCGCCTGGTAGTCGACCGCCCCGAAGTGCAGCAAGGTGCGTTGTCCCGACGTGACCGGCGGAACCGGAACGTCGCGGGCGTACCACACCACTGGGTGGAAAGTGGTGTCGTTGATCTCCGAAAGCTTGGACTCCGGCGGGTACGGCACCTGGATGGAGGCGTTGAACTGGCCCTTGTCGAACCACCTCTGCTCGACGCCGAGGTCGTCGTCGTCGAAGGCGAACCGCCACGTCCCGCACAGATCGTGCCACTGATCGCGCCGGAACTGGGGGCGTGGATGCTCGGCCGCTGTAGCTGTGGTGGCTCGGCGCATTGACTCGGGTTGGTCTGTACTCACCAATCGGCCTCTCGTTCTTGACTGCGGTCTTCCGTTGCGACCAGGACGTCTAGCAGGCGTTCCTGCAGTGATGTCCGGGTGGCGGCATGGGCGGGGTGATCCCACAGGTTCCTCAGCTCGTGGGGGTCAGCGGACAGGTCGTACAGTTCGCCCGTCCGGCGCCGGCTCGTCGCCGGGTCGCCGTGATGGACGACGATCTTCCAGCGGTCGTGCCGGAGCATGGTGGTATGGACCGGTGGGTCATAGGGGTGGCTGCTGTTCCGGTGCTCGCATAGCGCCCAGTCGCGTTGCCAACCGCCGGTGCCGGTGGCCACGGGGAGCAGGCTGTCGCCCTGGTGCGCGCGGCTTGTGGCCAGGCCGGCCGCCTCGAACAGGGTCGGCGCGATGTCGATCCACTGCACCAGGTCCGCGCACCGCCGGCCGGCGGGGATCGTGCCCGGCCAGCGGATGAGCAGCGGTACCCGAACGGCCTCCTCGTACATCATCGGGCCCTTGAGCATGAGCTGGTGATCGCCGAGCATCTCTCCGTGGTCACTGGTGAAGATGACGACGGTGTCGTCGGTCAGACCCTCGTCGTCCAGGGCCTGGAGAATGCGCCCGACCTCGTCGTCGACCAGACTGACCATCGCGTAGTAGGCGGCCTTCGTCTGCTGGAGCTCGTCCGCGCTGTACTCGGTGAACCCCTTGGCGTGGCCGGCGTAGGACTTCTCCGACGCCTCGGTGTAGATCTCCGGTTTACCGTTCAGCTCTCCGGGGGTGGTGACGGGACGGCTGAGAGCGTCGGGGTCGTACCGGTCGAGGTACTCCTTGGGTGCACCGAACCCATGGTGAGGATCGAAGAAGTTCGCGATGAAACAGAACGGTGCGTCCTTGTCGCGTCCAGATCTCAGATAGTCGATGGTCTCGTTCCCTATCCACCGGCTGTAGTGCGCCTCGGTGGGCATGGCGTCGAAGGTGACCGGCGAGTCCGGGTCGAGCGCCGCCTGGTAGAGGTCGGGGCGGCTCGCCTTCAGCCAGCGGTGGTAGGCGTTCTCAGACGATCCCTTGTAGGGGTCGTGCGCCCAGCGGAAGACCCTGAATCCGTCGTCGAGCCGCTGTTCGGTCCGGCCGCTGTGGCATGCCGCAAGGTGCAGCTTGCCGACCAGCCCGCAGTCGTAACCGGCGTCGGCGAGTTCCCTGGTGAACAGCCGCTCGTGCGCCGGGAGCGCGACGCCGTTGGCCCACTCACCATGGGCGTGGACGTAGCGGCCGGTCATCAGGCTGGCCCTGGATGGTCCGCAGACCGGGTTCTGGACGTAGCAGTTCTCGAACAGCACGCCGTCGCCGGCCAGGCGGTCCAGGTGGGGTGTATGGATCTCGGGGTTGTCGTAGGCCGCGAGCGCGCTGAACCGCTGCTGGTCGGTGCAGATCAGCAGAATGTTGGGCCGCGTCGTGCGTGCCGTCGTCGCCGGATCGGTTCCTGCTGTATCGGTCATTGCTTGATCGCCCCCGCGAATCCCTTGACGAAGTGACGCTGGAGTAGAACGAAGAGGATGATCAGCGGAATCAGCGAGATCGTGGCCGCCGCCGCCATGCCGCCCCAGTCGGTGGTGTTCTCCGAGACGAACGCCCGCATTCCGACGCTCAGCGTCCGCAGTTCCGGTCGCGACAGCGAGAACACCAGCGGAATGAAGAAGTTGTTCCACGTCGCCAGGAACGTCATCAACGTGACGGTCGCCGTGATCGGCATGGCCAGTGGCAGCATGATGCGGAAGAAGATCGTGAAGAACCCGGCGCCGTCGACGACGGCGGACTCTTCGAGCTCCTTCGGAATCCCGCGGAAGTAGCCGGCGTAGAGCAGGATGGCGGCGACGTTCCCACCGCCGGACATGGCGATGATCATGCCGGTGAGCGAGTTGAGCAGGCCGAGCTGCTGGGAGATCTCGACGACGGGAATGATCGTGTACCCGGTCGGGACGAAGAACGTCGCGATCAGGATGACCATGACCAGTTTCTTTCCGGCGAACCCATACCTGCCGATCACGTAGCCGGCCATCGCGCATCTCGCCACGACCAGCAGGACGGTGACCGATGTGACGATGATCGTGTTCCACGTGTAGGTGGAGAAGTTCGCCTCGTTCCAGGCTCGGGAGTAGTTCTCCCATTCGGCGGCCTCGGGGATCAGTGACAACCCCGCCCCGAAGATCTCCAGCTGGTTCTTCAGCGAGGCGGAGACCATCCAGAGGAATGGGTAGATCCACAGGAACGCTCCGCCGAGCAACAGTGCCGCCGCGAACCACCATGGCAGCCTTCGTGCGAACCAGCCGCCCGAGTACTTGTTGCTCTCCGCTCGTCGCGGACGGCGAGCGCGAGGCGCGTCGGCATCCGGCTCCGACGCGACGTCCGGCGTCGTGGGGATGGTCATTGCGCAGCCCTCGCTTTCTGGACGGCTCGTACGCCATACAGCTGGAACAGCCCCACGATGCAGACGAACAGGCCGAAGATCACGGCCGCGGCCGAGGCGTAGCCGAGCTGCGGGATGGTCGCGGAGAACGCCCAGCGGTAGATGTAGATCTCGACGACCTCGGTGGCGTAGTACGGGCCGCCATTCGTGAGTGTCAGCATGAGATCGAACACCTTGAGCGCCGCTTCGAATGACAGCAGCGTGATGATGATCATGAAAGGCTTCAGCAGCGGGATCGTGATCCGCCGGAGCAGATGCCAGGCACCGGCGCCGTCGATCCTCGCGGCCTCGTAGACCTCGTCGGGAATCGTCTGCAGCGCGGCGAGCCAGTAGATCATCGTGATGCCGAACCACTTCCAGACGTAGATCCCGGCCGCGGTCCAGAGGGCGGTCGATGAGTCACCGAGGAAGTTGATGCCGCCGTCGGACAGCCCGAGGGTGACGAGCAGCTGGTTGATCGGGCCACTGGCGGGATCGAAGACGAACTGCATCACGACGCCGATGATCGCCGCCGTCGTCACGACCGGCAGGAAGTAGACCGTGCGGAAGAACGTCGAGAACGGCAGCTTCGGCGAGTTCAGTAACAGGGCGAGCAGCAGCGTCAGGATGACCTTCAGCGGAACCACGACCAGCATGAACAAGATCGTGATCTTGAAGGAGTTCCAGAATAGATCGTCCGCCAGCACGTCCTTGTAGTTCTGGACGCCTACCCAGGTCTTCTCGGCCTCGAACCCGTTCCATTCGACGAACGAGTACCAGTAACTGGCGATGATCGGATAGACGGTGTAGGCGCCGTACAGCAGCACCGTCGGCGTCAATAAGAGCCAGATCCACAGCTGCTGCCGACCGAAGCGCTGCTTGCGATTGCGCTTGGTCACATCCGGCGGACGCGCCTCCTGACGACCTCCCAGAGTGAGAGCCATCGGGCGCAAACCTCCAATCTCGGGTCAACCCCGTCGTTGGCCTGCCTCGTAGTATTACGTTGTACACAGCGTTGTACAACCCTCAGGAGGCGAGAACTTCCGCCGCCCCAGGTCACCTCCATGCCACGGCGTGACCCGATCTCGATCGGTCATGATCACGCGCATCGTCCCCTTGACGGGCTGGGTGGTGGCCCTTAACGTTAAGCCAATTCAACGTTGTATTCAACGTTGAACAACGACGTAATCAAACGGTCTACCAACGGAGGCAGCTATGGGCGGCACACTGAGTCGTCGTAGGTTCCTGGGGGTGTCCGGAGCGCTGGCGCTCGGTGCTGGCCTGGGCGGATGTGGCGGAGGTGATGAAGGTAGCAGCGGCGGAGGCGGCGGTGCGCTGACATGGTGGGACCATCAGGTCCAGCTCGAGTCGGCGAAGAAGCGCATCTTCGAAGAGTTCGCCGCGGACCCCGGCGGCATGAAAGTCGACTATCTGTTGGCCAATCCGGAGAAGATGGGCCAGCAGCTACAGATCGCGAAGCAGACCGGCGACCTGCCCGACATCCATTCCAACGCCGGCCTGGGGCCGATCCCGCCGCCACAGCTGATCAGTGAAGGGTGGATCGCCCCGCTCGACCTGAGCGACGAGGCTAAGACGTACCTCGAGGGCAAGGTCATCGACGGACTCCACGTGTTCGACGGGAAGATCTATTCGTTCCCGATATTCAACTTCCGTGTGTATCCGACGGTGAACTGGTTCAACCGGACGCTCGTCGAGCAGGCGGGCCTTGATCCCGACGCTCCGCCGACGTCGTACGACGAGTTCCGTGCCGCCGCCAAGGCGGTTCAGGACAACACCGACGCTGCAGGGTGGACATGGAACGTCGGCATGCCGATTCGGACCAGCGACCAGATCCATTATCTCGCCCAGGCGGCGGGGTTCGAAGGATTCAACGGCCGGCTCTTCCGTACCGGCGAAGTCGCATTCGACTCCGAGCCGTACCTGAATGCCATCGAGTTCTTGCTCTCGCTCAAGCAGGACGGCCTGATGTCACCTGGTGCGGAGTCGTGGGTGGACACCGACGCACGGGGCCGTTGGGCGTCCGGGGCCGCCGGATACTACTTCGACGGGCCGTGGTGCCCCGGAGTGATACTCCCGCAGAGCCCGGAGTTCGGCGAGTCACTTGGGGCCGGTCCCATTCTGACCCCGGAACCGGACATGCCGGTGCGTACGTACCACAACCCGCAGCCCGGAGAGTATTGGCTGACACCGGATATCCAGTATGCCGCCGAAGCGAACCAGCTCCTCAGCGACTACTTCGCCACCCCGGACTATTCACTCGACGTCGCGAACACGATGTCGCAGCCGCCCATCGTCCTCGATGCGGTCGCAGAGTCCGACGCACACCCGGAGTACAAGAAGCTCATCGAGATGTACGCCGAGCAGGTGTTCCTCGCGCCCTACCCGATCGCGCGGAACCTCGAGATCACGAAGGTCCAGCAAGAGGAGAAGCAGGTCAATCCGGACATCGGCACAATCATCCAAGGTGCCTTCACCGGTGACGTCGACGACCTGGCGGGCGCCCTCAAGAAGCTGTCGGATGACACGATGGCCGAGTGGGAGCGTTCGGTCAAGGCGGCCCAAGACAAGGGCGCCGAAGTCGATCTCGACGACTGGGCGTTTCCGGACTGGCGGCCGGGTGCGGACTATGGAGTCTAGCCACGCCACGGATCGACGTTGAGTACAACGCTGTGAGACGCCTGTGGTCACGTAAGATACGCAGGTATCGCTGGGAGGGGCTGTGACAGTCAGGCTCAAGGACGTGGCCGAGCAGGCGGGTGTGTCGATCAAGACCGTCTCGAACGTGGTGCATGGCCACATCCACGTCACCGATGAGACTCGGCTGAAGGTTCAGAAGGCGATCGACGAGCTCGGCTACCGTCCCAACCTGTCGGCCCGCAGCCTGCGGACGGGGCGGACCAACATCATCGCCCTGGCGGTCCCGCGGCTCAGCGAGCCCTATTTCGCCGAGCTCGCCGACCAAGTGGTGCATGCCGCCGACCGGCACGGGTACACCGTGCTGGTCGACCACACCGAGGGGCAACGCGACCGCGAGAGCGCCGTCGTCTCCGGCATCCAGCCGCAGTTCATCGACGGGATACTTTTCAGCCCGCTTGCGCTGGAAACGGCCGATCTCGAGGCGGCGCCGGCGGAGGTGCCGTTCGTCCTGCTGGGTGAGCATGTCGCCGCGACAGGTCGCGCCGACCACGTGTCGATCGACAACGTAGCGGCCGCCCGTGCGGCGACGGACCACCTCATCGCGCTGGGACGTCGTCGGATCGCGGTGATCGGGGCGCGGCGCGCACGACGGGCGCGCACGGTGGCTCCCCGGGTGAAAGGGTTCCGGCAGGCGCACCGCGAGGCGGGTCTCACGGTCGATTCTCGCCTGCTGATCCCCACGGAGCGGCTCGACCGGCCCAACGGGGCCCAGGCGATGGGCCACCTTCTCGACCTGGATGAGCCACCGGATGCGGTCTTCTGCGTCACCGACATGCTTGCGGTCGGAGCGCTGCGGACACTGGCCGATCGTGGTGTGGCGGTGCCGGACGACGTCGCGGTCGTCGGCTTCGACGGCATCGCCGACGGTCTGTACTGCGTGCCCCGGCTGACGACGATCGCACCCGACAAGGAGCAGCTGGCGACCACCGCGATCGACGCCCTGATGCAGCGCATCACGACAAGACGCGACGAGGCACCACGGGAGTTGCACGTCGACTTCGATCTGATGGTCCGGGAGAGCACCGCGGGTCGCGCCGCCGCGTCGTGATCATCGGCCGCCGATCCTGCTGTGCGCCGGCCGACGGTTGATGATCACGGAACACGTGACGACGACGCGACGCTCGCACCCGCCGAGGGGACGGCGACGAACGTGTCCGGCGCGGTGAATCCGTGCCCGGTGAAGGCGTCCCGCACCGCGTCGGCGACCGCGGCGGCGCGCCCGTCGTCTACCAGCGCGATGATCGAACCGCCGAATCCACCGCCGGTCATCCGGGCGCCCAGCGCACCGGCCCGCACCGCGGCGTCGACGGCGACGTCGAGCTCGCGGACCGTCACCTCGTAGTCGTCGCGGAGCGAGGCGTGTGACGCCGTCAGCAGCGGCCCGATCTCGCGCAGCCGACCGGAGCGCAGCAGCTGCACGGTCTGCATCACTCGCTCGTTCTCCGACAGCACGTGCCGCACGCGTCGCCGCATGACGTCGTCGCCGGTCCCACCGGTACCTGCGCCCGCGCCCGCGGACGCGTCCAGGCGGGCCAGCACCTGCTCGACGGGTTCGTCCTGGACATCGCGGAGCGATTCCACGCCGAGCAGTTGCGCCGCGTCCTCACAGGTACGACGGCGCTCGCCGTACTCGCCGTCCGCGTGCCGGTGGTGCACCCGGGTGTCGACGATCAACAGCGACAACCCGGCGGCGGCGAGATCGCACGGGATGGGTTCGGCCGTGATCGCCGCGGCGTCGAACAGCACCACATGACCGGCCCGGCCGTGCATCGAGGCCATCTGGTCCATCAGGCCGGTCGGCGCGCCGACGTAGTGGTTCTCCGCCTGCTGCGCCAGCACTGCCGTCGTCGTCGGGTCCAGGCCGAGCCCGGCCAGTGCGTCCAGCGCCGTCAGCACCGAGCACTCCAGCGCCGCCGACGAAGACAGGCCGGCACCGCTCGGCACATCGCTGTCGATCTGGACGTCCACCCCGGGGAGCTCATGTCCGGCCTCGCGCAGCGCCCAGAAGACGCCGGCGACATAGGCGGCCCACCCTGCCACGTCTCCGGGTTTCGTCTCCACCGTGAACTCGACCGGTTCGACCTCGCGGGAGCTGGACAGCGCGGTGACCGTCCGGTCTGAGCGCCGTCGAAGCGTGGCCGTCGTGCGGTGCGGCAGCGCCAGTGGCAGCGCGAAACCGCCGTTGTAGTCGGTGTGCTCGCCGATCAGGTTCACCCGGCCCGGTGCGGATCCGGTGATCTCGGTGATGGTCACTTACTGTTCTCCTCGCTGCATGAAGGTCCAGGCGTCGGCGACGATGCGGTCCAGGTCGTGTTCGGCGCGCCACCCCAGGTCGGCGCCGATACGCTCGGCCGAGGCGACCAGCGCGGGCGGGTCTCCGGCGCGGCGGTCCCGGTCGACGGCCGGCACCGGATGCCCGGTCACGCGGCGCACCGCGTCGATCACCTCGCGGACGGTGAAGCCGGTTCCGGTGCCGAGGTTGTAGATGCGGTGCTCGCCGCCGCCGCCGCCGGCGCCGTCGACGGCGCTCGCGCTCGCCGCACCGGTCCAGTCGAGTGCCAGCAGGTGTGCCCGTCCCAGGTCCTCGACGTGCAGGTAATCCCGCACCGCGGTTCCGTCGCGGGTGGGATAGTCGGTGCCGAAGACATCGACCGACTCGCGCCGCCCCGCCGGAACGGCCAGCACGTTCGGGATCAGGTGCGTCTCCGGATCGTGCCGTTCGCCGTGCCGCCCGAGCGCGCCGCCGACGTTGAAGTACCGCAGGCTCACCGCGGCCAGGCCGTGCGCCGCCGCCTCGCCGGAGAGGGCGTGGTCGATGGCGAGTTTGCTCTGCCCGTACGGGTTGATCGGCATGGCCGGCGCGTCTTCCCGGATCGGCGTCGTCTCCGGCTCGCCGTAGGCGGCTGCGGTGGAGGAGAAGACCATGCGCCGCACCCCGTGCTCGCGCATCGCGTCCAGCAGGCGCAGCGTGCCGACCGCGTTGTTCCACCAGTACAGTTCGGGCCTCGCCACGGACTCGGCGACCAGCGACTTGGCGGCGAAGTGCAGGACGGCGTCGAACGACGGGTCCAGGACCTTGGCGGCGTCGTCGATGTCGCCCTCGACGAAGCCGGCACCGTCCGGAACTCCGTCCTCGTGGCCGGTGGAGAGGTTGTCCAGCACCACGACGTCGTGTCCGGCCGCCACCAGCTGGGCGCCGACGACGCCCCCGATGTAACCGGCGCCGCCGGTGACCAGCAGCTTGCTCATGCCACGCTCCTCAATCGCTCGGCGACGTCCTCGGGGAGGACATCGGTGATGAATGCGCCCATCGCGGACTCGGAGCCGGCGAGATACTTCAGCTTGTCCGCCGCCCGCTTGATCGAGAACAGCTGCAGGTGCAGGTACGCCACGTCTCGGTCGGCGTGGACGGGGGCCTGCTGCCAGGCCGCGATGTACGGCAGCGGCGCGTCGTACAAAGCGTCGAACCTGCGCAGAACGTCGAGGTAGACGGTGACGAAGTCGTCGCGTTCGTCGTCGGTCAGGGAGGCGATGTCCGGCACCTGGCGATGCGGGAAGAGCTGTACCTCCACCGGCCAACGGGCCGCGGCCGGCACGAACGCGGTCCAGTGCGTGGAGGCGACCACAACCCGCTCGGCGGATCGCTCCGCGGCCAGCACGTCAGCGAACAGGTTGGCACCATCGTGTTCGTCGCGGTATCGGCGCGCCGTTCGCAGCATCTGGGCTGTGCGCGGGGTGACATACGGGTAGGCGTAGATCTGCCCGTGCGGGTGGGAGAGGGTGACGCCGATCTCCTCTCCGCGATTCTCGAAGCAGAACACCTGCGCCACGCCGGGTAGCGCGGAGAGCTCGGCGGTGCGGTCGGCCCACGCGTCGACGACGAGCCGGGCACGTTCCGGGGCGAGCGTGCGGAACGATGCTTGGTGTTCGCTGCTGAAGCAGACCACCTCGCACCGGCCGAGACCGGCCCTGCTGACGCCGACCGGCGTGCCGGGTACGTGGGCGGCTCCTCCGGGGTCGACGGCGCCCATGGACAGGCTGGGGAAGCGGTTCTCGAAGACGACGACGTCGTAATCCGCGGACGGCACCTCGGTCTGTTTGCCGTCGCGGGAGGGGCACAACGGGCACAGGTCCGCGGGCGGCAGGAAGGTCCGGGTCTGCCGGTGCGACGCCATGGCGACCCACTCGTCGAGCAGCGGATCGTGCCTGATCTGCGACGCCGTGCTGACCGGTGGCAGCTCGCGTGGATCGTCGAGGCGGCGGACGGCGTCGTCATCGAGATCGAAGTAGATGATCTCGCGGCCGTCCGCGAGCCGGGCGGAGGTGCGTTTCACGGCGCTCCTTCTTCAGGACGATGCGGTGGCGATGACCAGGTCTCCGACCTGTTCACCCAGCGTGTCGAGGGCGTCGGCGGGGAGTGCGTCGTCGCTGATCAGCACATCCGCCTGGTCGAGACGGGCGATCGTGCTCAGACCGACGGTCCGCCATTTGGTGTGGTCGGCGAGGACGATCAGCCGGCGGGCGGCGGAGATCATGGCCCGGTCGGTTTCCGCTTCGAGGATGTTCGGGGTGGTGAAACCGGCATCGGGGTCGATCCCGTGCACGCCGAGGAAGACGAGGTCGACGTGGAGCTGACTGAGCGCGGCGACGGCGACCGGTCCGACCAGCGCGTCCGACGGGGTGCGTACCCCGCCGGTCAGCACCACGGACGTGTTCGGGGCGGGTGCGGCGTGGAAGACGTCGGCGATCTGGATGGAGTTCGTCACCACCGTGAGATCCGGAATCCCGGTCAGCTGGCGGGCGAGGGTCCACGTGGTGGTCCCGGCGGAGATGCCGATGGACGATCCGGGAGTGATGAGCTCGACGGCGGCGCGGGCGATGGCGTCCTTCTCGGCTTGTTGCCGCGCTGACTTGGCGGCGAAGCCGGGTTCCTCGGTGCGGGACGCGCGGCTGGTGGCGCCGCCGTGCACCTTGTCCAGCGCGCCGCGTTCCGCCAGCGCATCCAGGTCGCGCCGGATGGTCATCTCGGACACCTTGAAGAGTTCGGCCAGGTCGGCCACCCGGGCCGCGCCGTACTCGCTGACCCGGCGGAGAATCCGCACCCGTCGCTCTTCGGCTAGCACTGAACATTACCTCCCAAAATCAAACACTACCGCACACGTGTGGTGCGATGCTAGGCGGGCGGGCGCCGTGGTGCTGGCGCGTGTGCACGTCCATGCTGCGGTGCGTCCCAGGTATCCGTGTCATCGGGTCGTCACGGTGGGGTGGCTTGTTCGATGTCGGTGTGATCGGTCGCGACGCCGAAAGGCATGGTCGCCGTGATCGGTGGCGACGGCGCGGTGGCTCTGGTGTCGGGGATCGGTGGCGACGGCGGGGTTGCATGCCTGGTGTCGCCGTGATCGGTCGCGACGGCGGGGTTGCATGCCTGGTGTCGCCGTGATCGGTCGGCGCGAGATCTGCAGCCCATGCCCGGGGGGTGTGGCGTGTGATCTGTCGTGTTGATTCCGGCCGCTATGAAGAGTCGAGTGCTCAGTCGTGGTAAGTATGACCGCTTGGGGCGGCAGTTCCTTGCACGACCGTGAACACGGTACGAGAAGGCCGGCGATTAGCCGCTAGAACTCACACGACACGTGTCACGAGCACGCCTCATCGGCTGAAAGTCACACGAGTGCCTACACAACGGCGGCGTGGGTGGTTGCTTCTCACACGGCTGCCTGCACGAGGGCGGCGTGGGCGGTTGCTTGTCACACGGCTGCTAACACGACAGCGGCGTGGGCGGCTGGTCGTCACACGGCTGCCTGCACGAGGGCGGCGTGGGCGGTTGCCCGTCACACGACTGTTCGCACGACGCTGGCGCGCGGCGGGACCCGCCCAATCTGCCGGCACACTCGGCGGACTCGGTGGCCGCTGCCGCAGAACCGCTACCTCAGCCCTGCAGAACGGCGTCGACGACGGCGCGCGCCTCCGCCTGGATCTGGGCCAGATGCTCCTCACCGCGGAAGCTCTCGGCGTAGATCTTGTAGACATCCTCAGTGCCGGACGGCCGCGCGGCGAACCAGCCCGACTCGGTGGTCACCTTGAGCCCGCCGATGGGCACGTCGTTACCCGGCGCCCGGGTCAGCTTGGCGGTGATCGGCTCGCCGGCCAGCTCCGTCGCCGTCACCTGGTCCGGGGAGAGGCCGGAGAGCGCGGCCTTCTGCTCCCGGCTCGCCGGCGCGTCCACCCGGGCATACACCGGCCGCCCGTGCTGCTCCGCGAGTGCCTCGTACCGCTGGCTCGGCGTCGTGCCGGTGGTCGCGATGATCTCCGCCGCCAGCAGGCAGGCGATGATCCCATCCTTGTCCGTGCTCCAGGCCCGGCCGTCGCGCCGCAGGAACGACGCGCCGGCGGACTCTTCCCCACCGAAACCGACCGAGGAGTCCAGCAGGCCCGGGACGAACCACTTGAACCCGACCGGGACCTCCACCAGCGGACGCCCGAGCGACGACGCGACGCGGTCGATCATCGATGAGCTCACCAGGGTCTTTCCTACGGCCGCGTCGCCGGGCCAGCCGTCCCGTCGCTCGAAGAGGTAGCCGATGGCGACCGCGAGGAAATGGTTCGGGTTCATCAGGCCCGCGTCCGGGGTGACGATGCCGTGCCGGTCCGCGTCGGCGTCGTTGCCGGTCGCCACGTCGAACGACGCGTCGTCGCCGCCGCGCATGCGACCGATCAATGACGCCATCGCCGACGGCGACGAGCAATCCATCCGGATCTTGCCGTCCCAGTCCAGTGTCATGAACCGCCACGTGGGATCGGTCAGCGGGTTGACGACGGTGAGATCCAACCGGTGCCGCTCGGCGATCGCCGCCCAGTAGTCCACCGACGCGCCACCCAGCGGGTCGGCGCCGATCCGCACCCCGGAGGCCCGGATCGCGTCGATGTCGATGACGGACGGCAGGTCGTCGACGTAGTGGCCCAGGAAGTCGTAGGTCGAGGTCGTCTCCGCGGCGAGCGCACGGCTCAGCGGGACGCGCTGGACGCCTTTCAGGCCGGACTCGATATAGCGATTGGCCGCGGCCTGGATCCAGCCGGTGATCTCGGAGCCCGCCGGACCGCCGTCCGGTGGGTTGTACTTGAATCCGCCATCTGCCGGCGGGTTGTGCGAGGGGGTCACCACCACACCGTCGGCGCGGTGCACGGCTCCCTGCCCGACGGCCACCGGCACGCCGGAGGCGCTCGCCGCGGCCACCATCGACGCGCTGACCTCGGCGTCGGCGCCGGCGTTGTGCTTCAGAATGGCGTGCGAGACGGCCGGCGTCGGGGTATACCGGTCGGCAGCGTCCACCAGCAGCACAACACCGTTGGCGGCGAACACCTCCACCGCGGTCGCCCACGCCGGCTCGGACAGGGCGTGCGTGTCCTTACCCAGGAAGAGCGGACCGTCGATGCCGTTCTCTCGCCGGTAGTCACAGATGGCCTGAGACGTGGCGGCGATGTGATCGTCGTTGAACGCCGTATTGAGGGCCGAGCCTCGGTGTCCGGAGGTGCCGAAGCTGACCTGCTGGGCGGGATCGCCCGCGTCCGGATGCCCGGTGTAGTAGGCCGTGACCAGACGAGCGACGTCGACGAGATCGGCGGGTTCGGCCGGCTGGCCGGCACGCGGGTGATCAGGCATCAGGGGGCGCTCCTTCGACGCGGCACCGGGCGGGCTGATTCCTCGTGTGACCAAGCTTGCCATGGCGACGTCGGCATGCCGCCGACGGTGCCGTGGTTGCAGCGGTGTCCGCGGCCGTGGCGGCAACCGTTCCCGTACCGTTCCCGTACCCGCGGCTGCAGCCTTGCCGGCGGCCGTGCTCCGGTCCGGCAGACCTGGGCGGACGTGGCGTAGGCGGACATATGCACGGTCTGGACCTAGGCAGTCGGCGGAAGCTGCCAGAATAGGTGTCATGACCACCAACGCCTCTTCGCGTCGTCCCCGAGTGCTGTCGGGCATGCAGCCAACCAACGCGTCCCTGCATCTCGGTAACTACCTGGGGGCATTGCGACAGTGGGCGACCATGCAAGACGAGTACGACGCGTTCTACTGCGTCGTCGATCTGCATGCCATCACGGCTGGTCACGATCCCGCACAGCTGCGTGAACGCACGCGGGTCACGGCCGCGCAATACATCGCCGGCGGCGTCGACCCGGAACGCAGCACGCTGTTCGTGCAGAGCCACGTTCCCGAGCATCCGCAGCTGGCCTGGGTGCTCAGCTGTATCACCGGTTTCGGTGAAGCGAGCCGGATGACGCAGTTCAAGGACAAGGCCGCCCGTCAAGGAACCGAGGCGACAACCGTCGGGCTGTTCACCTATCCGGTGCTGCAGGCCGCCGACATCCTGCTCTACGACGCGGATATGGTTCCGGTCGGCGAAGACCAGCGTCAGCACATCGAGCTGACCAGAGATATCGGCGGACGGTTCAACTCCCGCTTCGGTGAGACGTTCGTGCTGCCGAAGGCGTTCATCCCGGAGGCCACGGCCAAGATCCAGGACCTGCAGGATCCGACAGTGAAGATGAGCAAGAGCATCGGCGGGGCCGGCCTGATCGAGATGCTCGAGGAGCCGAAGGTGATCGAGAAGCGGATCAAGAGCGCGGTCACCGACTCCGGCCGGGAGATCACGGTTGACCCGGAAAGCAAGCCGGGCGTCACGAATCTCATTACTATTCTGTCCGCACTCACCATGCGTCCCGTGGGCCAGATCGTGCAGGACTTCGAGGGACGAGGCTATGGGGATCTGAAGAAGGAGGTTGCGTCCGCCGTGCTGGACACAGTCATTCCGTTCCAGAAACGCGTACGTGAGTTGCTCGACGACCCTGCTCAGCTCGACGCCCTGCTGGCGACCGGTGCGGAGAAGGCACACGACGTCGCGTCCGCCACCCTGCGGAAGGTCTACGATCGTGTCGGTTTCCTTCAGCCCATGACGGCGCGGTGAGACGGTGTCGCCCCACGGAGATGGCCATAGTCGCACCATCGGCGTAGCAGTGCCGGTCCCGGAACCGTATGGCAGCGAGTTGCAGGACTGGCGCCGGTCGTTCGGGGATCCGCTTGCCGACGCCATACCGTCACATATCACCCTGATCCCGCCGACCGAGGTCAAGGACGGCGAGGACGGCCAGTACGCTCAGGTGCGCGAACACCTGGAGAGCGTCGCCGCCCAGTTCCCTCCGTTCCGGGTGCACCTGCGCGGCACGGCGACGTTCATGCCGGTGTCTCCGGTGGTCTTCGTCGCGCTGTCCGAGGGGATCTCGGCCTGCGAGCGGCTGTCGATGGCGATCCGCACCGGGCCGCTTTCACTTGAGCTGTCCTTCCCGTACCACCCGCACGTGACAGTGGCGCACTACCTGTCCGATGAGGCGATGAAGACCGCGTTCAAGACCCTCGCCGGTTATGAGGCCGTCTTCGATGTGCATGCGTTCAGCCTCTACGAGCACGGTGACGACGGCTTCTGGCGGCGAGAGCGCGACTTCAAGCTGACGGCCGAAGGCGAGTTCATGACGGCACGGCCCGGCGGCGAGGCACGGCTGAAAGCGGCGCAGCGCCTGGCAGGTGGTGACGCGCCGCCTCCGAACGGGCCGTCGCGTTGATGGCCTTCTTCCGGGCCGTCGTCGCACGTGTCAAGGAGCTCGTTTCTCGTGCGCAGGCGGTGTGGAGACGGCTGCAGCCGACGCTTCCGGTGCGCGCCTGGAACCGGTACGGGGACCTGCGTGGAGACCGGTTGGCGGGGGCGGCGAGCTTCTACGGGTTCAGCTCGCTCTTTCCGCTGCTGGCCCTGTCTGCGGCGATCGCGAGCACGGTGGCCGGAGATTCGGGCGTTGAGACCGTGCAGAACCTCGTCGACGACAACTTCCCCGAGATGGGCCTGGACGTTTCGGCTTTCCGTCGCAGAGCAGGGGCCGTCGGTGCGGTGGGCGCGCTGCTGCTGATGTACTCCGGCCTGCGGTGGGTGGACGCGATGCGGGCGGCGGTCCGGTCTATGTGGGGGATGGACGACCAGCCCGGGAACGTGGTGGTGCGCAAGCTGCTCGATGCGGCCTCGCTGGCGGGCCTCGGGGTGCTACTGGCGATCTCCTGGGGAGCGAGCGTCGTCGTGCGGCGGTTCACGCGTGACCTGCTGGACTGGCTCGGCGTCGAAGGGCTGGGCGCGCAGGGCACCCTGGAGGCGCTCAGCTGGGTGCTGTCGATCGCGGTCAACGCGATGATCTTCGCCTACCTGCTGGCCGGCCTGCCCAGGATTCTGGTGCCGGCGCGGCTCCAGGCGATGACCGCGCTGGTGGGTGCGGTGATCTTCGAGATCCTGAAGACCTTCCTGGTGGAGTACGTGGCGGGCCCGGGAAGCCAGTCGTATGGCGCGTTCGCGACGCCGCTGATCGTGATCGGCTGGATCTACATCGTCACCCGGCTGCTGATGGTGCTGGCGGCGGTGACGGCGGAGAGCGCCATCGACCACCTGGAGGAGGCGGAACGCGCGCAGGTTCTGGCGGAGCATGAACAGATGACCAAGCAGGGAAGTGCCACCGTCGGGCCGCGGGAGCGGGAACGAGTGGCGGCCGCCTATGCCCGGCGCCCGGGTCCGCAGGAGCGTGTCGCCGCCGGCGAGGCCGTCACAGAGCCACCTCGCCAAACGGGCGCGGAACGTGCCGAGACGGGCGCGCACGCCAGAGATGTTGCCGCTGCTCGTGGTCGGCGGGATGACGGCCGGCCGTCCGCGCCCGGACCGTCGGTAGTGGTGACCCCGTCGGCGCGGCAGGCGCGCAGGGTGGGCCTGGCTGCCGGCGCCGTCTTGGGCGCGGCAGGAACCGGCCTGGCGATCCTCACCGGACGGGCGGTGCGAACCTTGCGGTCGGCGATCGGGAGCGGGCGAAGCGGCGGTGCGACGAGGTCGCCCGACGACGACGCGAACTGAGCAACGCTCAGGGTCTTCTTGGGGAGGCCGGGCCGAAAAGGCATGTGGGATGCCGGCGTGGCGGCAGGTGCGTGCCGGCACTGACCCGGTGCGCGCACTGTGGAGGCTCGGTGTCGCTGCGGGGGCTACGTGGAGGCTTGGTGAGTCACCCGCGAGGGGCCGACCGGCGTGAGAGGGCGTGAGGGGGGGGCGGCAGGCCTGTGTCGTCAGTCGTCGACGTCGTCGAACGGCAGCACGAGAGTGCGCAGCAGACGGGCCAGGCTTCGCCGGTCGGCGTCGCCGATGTCGGCGAGGATCTGGCGCTCGTGAGCAAGGAGGCTCTCCAGCGCGGCGTCGACCGCGGCTCGTCCGTCGTCGGTGAGTGCGACCTGGACGGCGCGCCGGTCCTGTTCGTCGCGCCGCCGTGTGACCAGTCCGCGGGCGGTGAGCTTGTCCACCCGCGTCGTCATGGTGCCGCTCGTCACCAGTGTCTGCGCCAGCAACGTGCCGGGTGAGAGTTCGTACGGCGGGCCGGAACGGCGCAACGCGGCGAGCACGTCGAACTCCCAGGGCTCCAGTCCGTGTGCGGCGAACGCGGAACGACGCGCGCGGTCCAGGTGACGGGCCAGCCGACTGACCCGGGACAGCACCTCCATCGGTGCGACGTCCAGGTCAGGGCGCTCGCGGCGCCATGCCTGGACGAGCCGGTCGACCTCGTCTGTGGACACACTATGGACTGTACGGGTCAAGAATCTTGACATCAAGGAAGTTCGCGTCAAGAATGTATCTTGACGTCAAGATAAACGCGCGTGTCGGTGGATGCGAAGTCCGGCGATGCGCAGGCGTGGCGGAAATTCTGTCGTGCCTGAGGCCGCGCAGGGAAGGTAGGAATGCTCCATGTGGGATCCGCAGCAATACCTCGTCTACGCCGACCAGCGCGCTCGTCCGTTCCACGACCTCGTCGACCGGGTCGACGCGCAGGACCCGCAGGTGGTGGTGGACCTCGGTTGCGGACCAGGTGGATTGACGGCCGGGCTCGCCGACCGCTGGCGGCAGGCGCGCGTGGTCGGCGTCGACTCGTCGGCGGAGATGATCGAGCGGGCGCGGCAGTACGAGCGCGATCGAGTCGAGTTCGTCCAGGCCGATCTGCGCCTCTGGACGCCGGCCGAGCCGGTCGACGTGCTGCTCAGCAACGCCACACTGCAGTGGGTGCCCGGGCACCTGGAGCTGCTGGCGAGGCTGGCGCCGTACGTGGCGCCGGGCGGCTGGTTCGCCTTCCAGATCCCCGGGAACTTCGCCGAGCCGACGCACGTCGAGCTGCGCGACCTGGCCGCCTCGTCACCGTGGGCCGAGCGGCTGGACGTGACGTGGCCGTACGCGCACGATCCGCGCGACTATGCCGAAGCGCTACTGGACGCCGGCCTTGCCGTGGACGTGTGGGAGACGACGTATCACCACCTGCTGGCCGGCCCGGACGACGTGCTGGAATGGCTGCGCGGGAGCGCGCTGCGGCCGATCGTGAACCAGCTCGGCGAGGCGGACTCGGCGGCGTTCGTGGAGCAGTTCCGGGAGCGGCTGCACCGTGCCTACCCCGCGGGCCGGCACGGCAGCATCATGCCCTACCGCCGCATCTTCGCCGTGGCTCAACGCCCGCGTCCATGACGCCCATCAACGACGGTCAGCCGGCCATGACGCGGCCGGCGCTTGATGATCATGGGTGCGAGGGGTCGGTGGAGCCGTTGAGGGCGGGTGTGTGCTCGAGCCCGGCCAGCCCGTTCCAGGCCAGATTGACCAGGTGCGCGGCGACCTCGGTCTTGTCCGGCTGCCGTACGTCGAGCCACCACTGGCCGGTCAGGGCCACCATGCCGACCAGCATCTGCGAGTACATCGGCGCGTGCGCGGCGTCGAAGCCGCGGGACGTGAACTCGGCGGCCAGCAGGTACTCCACCTGGCTCGCGGCGTCCGAGATCAAGCTGGCGAATCCGCCGGTCGATTGGGCGACCGGCGAGTCCCGCACCAGGATGCGGAAACCGTCCGTCGAAGTCTCGATGTAGTCGAGCAGCGCGAGCGCGGCACGTTCCAGCAACGCTCGGGGGTGACTGTCCGAACCCAGCGCCGTCGTGATGCTGTGCAGCAGCCGCTCCATCTCGCGGTCCACGACGACGGCGTAGAGCCCTTCCTTGCCGCCGAAATGCTCGTAGACGACGGGTTTGGACACCCGTGCGCGGGTGGCGATCTCCTCGATGGACGTGCCGTCGAACCCCCGTTCGGCGAAGAGTGCGCGCCCGATATCGAGCAACTGCTCGCGCCGCTGTTTGCCGGTCATCCGGACCCGGCTGCTGGTCGTCCGTTCTCCCGCCACGCCATCGCTGTCCACGCCCCCCATCATGCCCGATGTCCAGGAACATCGCCGGGCCGCAGAACCGGGCGCACCCTGGGCGAGACTTTGACCACACCGCTGTCGCACGGGTAACCTTGTGAAGGTTTTGCTGCTGACGGGTGTCCCGTTAGGTGAGGCGTCTGACGTGTATGCGTCTGCTGCCCAGAAAAATCGAGAGATTCCAATGGGTTGAACAGGCCGCGACCGAATCAAGGTCCGGCTTAATGCAGACCGGTGGCCCTCGGGTCGCCTAGACGTGCAGTGCTGAAGCTCTGACGTAGGGATGCGCTGGCCGGTGTGCCGCGTGCCCGGTCATGGCTTCTCGCCTCTCCGCATGGAACGTCCGCAGGGAACGATGCGTGCTGCGAAGGAGGTGGGGCGGATGCGACATCGATCATCTATGACCGATGCGGAGCCATGTCATAGTTGCCGGCTCCCTCGACGTATCGAGGCTGTCCTCATCTCATCCTCACCCGCGCGCGTCGTCGTGGACACTGATCGTTCACGCCAGGGGTACATACTCTAAAATCGCGTCGGGTGTGCGGTGTGACTCGAACCTGAAGGAGCGCACCCATGCGCGTTGGTACGGATTTCTTGGTCGCGCGTCATGCGCCTGACACAGCGATGCCTGTGGTGACACTGTGGTCGGCGGTGTGGTGGCCGGCGGTGTGCCCGCACATCTCGGTGGATCGTAGGGCGGTGACTCGTGGGCAGTGAAGAATTCCTGGAGTTCGTGAAGGAGCAGGACCTTCCGTTCTTGAAGGACTGGCTCAGCACACAGCCTCCGCACGCGATCGCCGCGGAGCTGGTGCGTGTCGACGCGGCGGGCATGGCGCTGGTCTTCCGGTTGCTGGACAAGGGCAAGGCGCTGGCTGTCTTCGAGGAGCTTGATCCGTCCGATCAGCAGGCGATCCTGGAGGGTCTCCGCGATCGCGCGTTCCGCGAGCTCGTGGAGGAGATGGATCCGGACGACCGCGCCCGGCTCATCGGCGAGGTCCCGGCCAAGGTGGCGCGCCGCGTGCTGGCGGGCCTGAGCCCGTACGAGCGGCAGATGACCGCCGCCCTGCTGGGCTACCCCGAGGGATCGGTGGGGCGGATCATGACCCCCGAGGTCGTGGTGATCCACCGGAACCTGACCGCGGCGGACGCCATCGACGTGATCCGGACCAAGGGCGGAAGCGCGGAGACGGTCTACACGCTGCCGGTGGTCGACGACGGCCGGAAGCTGGTGGGCGTCGCGTCGCTGCGGGATCTGGTGACCGCGGACCGGGACGAGCTGGTGGACGCACTGGCCGAGAAGGACTACGTCTCGGTGCGCGCCACGGACGAGGCCGAGTACGCCGCGCGGCTGATGCGCGAGGCGAACCTGCTCGACCTCCCGATCGTCGACAGCGAGGATCGGGTGCTCGGCTTCCTGACCATTGACGACGCGATGGAGGTCGTCGAGGCCGCGGACACCGAAGACGTCTACCGGCAGTCCGGTTCGGAGCCGCTCGCCGGTGCCTACCTGCTGGCGGGGATCCGGACGCTCGCATCGCGCCGCGCGCCGTGGCTGCTGCTGCTGTTCGTGGCGGCGATCCTCACGATCAACGTACTCGACGTCTTCGAGGAGAATCTCGCCGAGGTGACGGCGCTCGCGCTGTTCATCCCGATGATCACCGGGGCCGGTGGGAACACCGGCGCCCAGTCCTCGACGGCCGTGGTGCGTGCCTTGGCGCTGAGCGATGTCCGGCCGCGCGACCTGCCGCGCGTGCTATGGCGGGAAGCGCGGGTGGGCGCCTTTCTCGGCTTGACGCTCGCGATGGCCGGCATCGGGGTGGGCATGATGTTCGCCGACTTCGACCTGGCTCTCGTCGTCGCCATTGCGCTACTGGCCGTGTGCACGTGGGCCGCGATCGTCGGCGGGAGCATGCCGCTGCTGGCGAAGAAGCTGGGCATCGACCCGGCGGTCGTGTCGGCACCGATGGTGACGACGCTTGTCGACGCGACGGGGCTGGTCATCTACTTCACGACCGCCCGCATCGTGCTGGGCATCTGACACGCCACGACCGCGACCTCAGTGCGGTGTGGCCAGCAGGTCACGGAGCGATGAGCGTCTTCTCGCCGCCGTAGTCGTCGACCCGCTTGCCCTCGATGCGCTCCGGGCTCGGCCAGCGGACGTCGCGGGCCCAGCCGAGCTTCTCGAAGATCCAGATGATGCGGGCGCTGGAGTCGATCTGCCCCTTCAGCACGCCGTGCCGGGCGCTCGTGGGGTCGGCGTGGTGCAGGTTGTGCCAGGACTCGCCCATGGACAGGAACGCCAGCCACCAGACGTTGCCGGACTTGTCGCGGCTGTTGAACGGCCGGTCGCCGACGGCGTGGCAGATCGAGTTGATCGACCAGGTGACGTGGTGCAACAGGCCGATGCGGACCAGCGTGGCCCAGAAGAAGGCGGTCAACGCGCCGTGCCAGGACCAGGTGACCAGGCCGCCTACCAGCGGCGGGAAGAGCAGTGAGAAGGCCACCAAGGCGGGGAACGCCTTGCTGATGCGGGTGATGTCCTTGTCTTTGAGCAGGTCTGGAACGTACTTGCTCTGGTCGGTCCGCTCGACGTCGAACATCCACCCCATGTGGGCGAAGAACATGCCCTTGATGAGCGCGGGGACGGAATGGCCGTAGCGCCACGGCGAGTGCGGGTCACCCTCCCGGTCCGAGTACTTGTGATGCCGGCGGTGGTCGGCTACCCAGCGGTTGACCGGCATCTCGATGGCGAGGCTGCCCGCGATCGCCATGGCGATCTTCAAGCCCCGGTTCGCCTTGAACGCCCGGTGCGTGAAATGCCGATGGAAGCCGACGGTGATGCCGTGGCCGGCGATGGCATACATCACGACGGCGAGGACGATGTCCAGCCAGCCGAGCCACCCGCCCATCCAGGCCAGCGGGATCGCGACGATCAGTGCCACGAAGGGCACGAAGATGAACGCGGCGAGCGTGATGCGGCGCCCGGTGGAGGGGGTGTCACCCTCGAAGACTCCGAACGCATTGGGTTGTGGCTCGGTGATGGTGGAAGCGTCAGGCTCGGACGACGAAGTCTGCCTGCTTTCGGCGGTGTCGGTGGGAGCCATGGCGGTTCCTCCGGATCTTAGGGATACCTTTCCTACGCCACCGTAACCTACGACGCCGTAGGTATCGAAATCAGTCCGAATTGTGGTGTTCTCTGCTCCGGCGCGAGGTCGGCGTTGGCGATCTATACCCCGAGGCGCGCGAGTCATTCTGGGCGAGGGTGTACGCAGTTTCATTGGCACCTGTTTGAGGCTTATGTCGCCGCAGAGGTGGGCTTGGTCTGTACCAACTTCAGCTCACCGCTGAACATGATTCTGAATCGAACAAAGGTATGCTTTTGAGTCTGTTAGCTCGTAGTATTGAGTCATGAAAACAACACGCTTAGTCGATGATGACGAACTTGTTGCCACGGTTCGCGCGATGCGCGAATCTGGGGCCACCTATGCCCAGATCAAAGCTGAACTGGGCATAGGGGCCACGACCATCAGCCGCATCCTCGGTGTCTACGGCAAGGGTCGTAGGCGGCCGCGAATCTCGGACGATGTCCGCGGGCGCGCACGCGCGCTGCGCGTAGGCGGGTATTCCATCCCGGAGATCGCCGAGGAGCTGGGCATTGCTAAGAGCACGGTGTGGCTGATCACCAAGGACATCTCCTGGGAGCCGACGCCCGACCGCGTAGAGCGGGGGAAGCGCGCCGCCCGCATGCGCTGGGATCGATACAACGAACGACGTGCCGCGGAGCGCGAGCAGCTCATCAAGGAGATGGCCGCTGAGGTCGGTGACCTGAGCGACCGTGAGCTCATGCTCATAGGTGCTGTCATGTACTGGGCTGAGGGCCAGAAAATGAAGCCCTGGAACAGGACTGAGACGCTACGGTTCATTAACAGTGATCCGGACGTGATCCTCTTGCACCTTGTATGGCTGGCGCATCTCGGTGTCGCTCCGGACAGACTGACGTTCAGGGTGCATATTCACGAGAGTGCCGATGTGGCCGCCGCGGAGCGTTACTGGGCGGGCGTCGTGGGGGTTCCGGTTGACAGCTTCGGCCGAACGACGCTGAAGAAGCACAATCCGAAGACCGTCCGCAAGAACGTGGGTGACAGTTATAAGGGTTGCCTCATCGTTGGCGTTCGGAGAAGCTCTCGCGATTACCGGGCGATGAATGCTGTGTGGCGTGGGATATGTCAGGCAATCGAGCGGCGTGCAGCAGTTCTGCGGTGATGCTCGGGACGGAGGTGCTGTGGCGCGGGTGGTGGCCCGCAGGGCTGGCCGCCACCCGTAGCATGATGCCGGAGACGTTATGCTTGCTATGGATTGGTCGAGTGCTGTTGTTGGAGTCGGAGAATCGACTTGACAATCAGTCCGCTGTGGTGTAATAGGCAACACGCAACACTTTGGATGTTGAGTTTCAGGTTCGAGCCCTGGCAGCGGAGCCATATTCGTACATGCGTTCGGCCTAGGCCTCACTAGATTCTGTTAGTGATCGCGCGCCACCGTAGACCTGTCTAGTCGACTGGTCGCCTTTGCGGCGGGTTCGTGTGGGGCGCGGCGGGGGAGTATCGTCAGGAGCGTTCCCGCCCATCGATGCTCAGGAGCGAGCCCGCGTGACTCAGCGTCCCGCAGCCGTCGTCGTCCTCGCCGCGGGCGAGGGCACTCGCATGAAATCGTCCACCCCGAAGGTCTTACACGAACTCGCTGGCAGGACGCTTGTCGGCCATGCCGTCGCCGCGGCGCAGTCGTTAGAGCCCGATCACCTCACCGTCGTCGTCGGGCACGGGCGCGATCAGGTCGCCGCACACATCGCCGACGTGGCGCCCACGGTCACCACCGCCGTGCAGGAGGAGCAGCTCGGCACCGGCCATGCGGTGCAATGTGCGCTGGAGACGCTGCCCGAGTTGACGGGCGTCGTCGTCGTCACATACGGCGACGTGCCGCTGCTGTCCACCGACACCCTCCGCGCGCTGATCGAACAGCACCTTGCGGACGGCAACGGAGCGACGGTGCTGACTGCGGAGCTCGACGATCCGTCCGGATACGGTCGCATCGTCCGCGGCGACGACGGAGCGGTGCACGGCATCGTCGAGCACAAGGACGCCGACGACGCGACGCTGCGGATCAACGAGATCAACTCGGGTATCTACGCCTTCGACGCGGAGGTCCTCCGTGCCGGCCTGAGCAGGCTGACAACCGACAACGCCCAAGGCGAGCTGTACCTCACCGACGTGCTCGGTTTCGCGCGCGGTGACGGCAGGCGCGTCGGCGCGCTGGTGACCGACGACGTGTGGCAGACCGAGGGTGTCAACGACCGCGTCCAGCTGGCGGCCCTGCATCGTGAGCTCAACCGTCGCATCACCACCCGTTGGATGCGCGCCGGGGTGACCATCGTCGACCCGGCGACCACCTGGATCGACGTCACTGTCACCCTCGGCCGGGACGTGACCGTCCGGCCCGGGGTGCAACTGCACGGCGCCACCAGCATCGGCGAGGGGGCACAGATCGGTCCGGACAGCACGTTGCGGGACACCACCGTGGGTCCGGGCGCCGAGGTGGTCCGCACGCATGCGATCGGTGCCGAGATCGGCGCCCGTGCCACCGTCGGGCCGTTCTCGTACCTGCGCGCAGGCACGAGGTTGGGCGAGAAGGGCAAGATCGGTGGCTTCGTCGAGACCAAGAAGGCGGAGATCGGCGAGGGTTCCAAGGTGCCGCACCTGTCCTATGTCGGCGACGCCACCATCGGCGACGGCGTCAACATCGGCGCCGGCACGATCGTCGCGAACTACGACGGCGTGGATAAGCACCAGACCACCATCGGCGACCACACCTTCGTCGGGAGCGATTCGGTGCTCGTGGCGCCGGTCGAGCTCGCCGACGGAAGCTACGTGGCGGCCGGGTCCACTGTGACATCCCGCACGGAGCCGGGCGAACTTGCCGTCGCCCGCGCACGTCAGCGCAACATCCCCGGATGGGTCGAGCGGAAACGCCCGGGCACGGCCACGGACGAGGCTGCACGACGCGCGAACGCAAGGCAGACTAAAGATGACGCCCGTGTGGAGGGGAGCGACCAGTGAACGGCCTGCGAGCAAGCGGCACCAAGACCCTGATGCTTTTCGGGGGCAGGTCGCATCCGGAGCTGAACGACGAGGTCGCCGAGCGGCTCGGCGTCGACCTGGTCCCGATGAAGGCGCACGAGTTCGCCAACGGTGAGATCTACGTCCGATTCGACGAGAGTGTGCGCGGATGTGACGCGTTCGTCCTCCAGAGCCACACCGATCCGATCAACGACTGGGTCATGGAGCAGTTGATCATGGTTGACGCGCTCAAGCGGGCGTCGGCCAAGCGGATCACCGTGGTGGCCCCGTTCTACGGCTACGCCCGGCAGGACAAAAAGCATCAGGGCCGCGAGCCCATCTCTGCGCGGCTGATCGCGGACATGTTCAAGACCGCAGGCGCACACCGCCTGATGGCGGTCGACCTGCACACCGCGCAGATTCAGGGCTTCTTCGACGGCCCGGTCGACCACTTGTGGGCGCTTCCGCTCCTGGCCGGCTACATCAACGAGCACTACGACTCGGCGAACATGACCGTCGTCTCGCCGGACGCCGGCCGGGTCCGGGTGGCCGACGTCTGGGCGGACCGTCTCGGCACCCCGCTGGCGATCATCCACAAGCGACGCGACCCGAACGTGGCCAACCAGGTCAAGGTGCACGAGGTGGTCGGGGACGTCGCCGGGCGTACCTGCCTGCTGGTCGACGACATGATCGACACCGCCGGCACCATCACCCAGGCGGCCGGGGCGCTGATCGCGAAGGGCGCGGCGAACGTCGTCGTCGCGGCGACGCACGCGGTGTTGTCCGGACCGGCGGTGGATCGGCTGAAGAACTCCGGCATCCGCGAGTTGGTGGTGACCAACACGCTGCCCATCCCGGAGGAGCGGCGGTTCGACACCCTCACCGTGCTGTCGATCGCACCCTTGCTGGCGCGGGCGATCCGTGAGGTCTTCGAGGACGGCTCCGTCACCAGCCTCTTCAACGGCAACGTCTAGGCTGCGTTGGTGTATAGCGGCTCGTAAGACGCCGTGCGTCAACCATCCGAGCGGCTGGGTGAGCGGATTATTCGACCAGGGTGGGCCGGGCATCGGAGGTGTGAGGAGCCCTGCGACGATCTCGCCGCGGGCGAGGGCGAATAATCCGCTCACGCAGCCGAGGGCCCCGGTTCGCATGTAGGTGTCTAGGGCGAGTAGAATCGCGTGGTTGCCTCGGCGAGGGCGCCCATTCGATTGGGCACCGTGATCGACGCGGTGCGCTATCGGCGCGCGCTCGTCGCCGGACGCCACCTTGACGCTTTACGATCGCATTTCGCCCTGGAGGAGTTTCACCGTGTCCGATGTCAAGATTGCCGCCGAGCTTCGCACCGAGTTCGGTAAGGGTGCCGCGCGGCGGTTGCGTCGTGCCGACAAGGTGCCTGCGGTCCTCTACGGCCACGGCACCGATCCGATCCACCTGGCGCTTCCGGGGCATGACACCATGCTCGCCCTGAAGAACCCCAACGCCCTGGTGACGCTCGACATCGCCGGCGGCGGCAACGAGATGGCGCTGCCCAAGCACATCCAGCGTGACCCGCTGAAGGGTTTCATCGAGCACGTCGACTTCCTCCTGGTGAGGCGCGGCGAGAAGGTCGTCGTCGACATTCCGGTGGTGCTCGAGGGTGACCCGATCTCCGGTTCCATGGTGAGCCTGGACCAGCCGACCATCTCCATCGAGGCTGAGGCGACGCACCTGCCGGAGAGCATCCACGTCTCCATCGAAGGCATGGACATCGGCACCCAGATCCATGCCAAGGATCTGCAGCTGCCGAAGGGTTCCACGCTCGCCGCCGACGAGGAGCTCCTCGTCGTCAACATCACGGCCGAGACGGCTGCCGAGCCTGCGCCGGAAGAGGCCGAGGAAGAAGCCGGCGAGGGCGCCGAGACCGCCGAGGCCCAAGCGGCCGAGAGCGGCGAGTCCGACTCCGAGTAACGCACCGGTCCGAGCCGCCGACCGCGCGTCGAAATTCCAGAGTCCGGATTGTTCCTCGGCAGGAAGCGTGACCGGGAGACAGAGGTGACATCGAGCGACGCCTGGCTCGTCGTCGGACTGCGTAACCCGGGTCCGAAGTACGCCGACACCCGGCACAACGTCGGTGGCATGGTGGTCGAAACGCTCGCCGCCCGCGTCGGAGCGCCGCTGAAGGCGAACCGGCGCCGGCGGGCCGACGTGGCGGAGGCCCGGCTGGGTGACCAGCCGGGCGTGCGCACCATCCTGGCGCTCCCGCATTCGTACATGAACGAGTCCGGTGGTCCAGTGGCCGGCCTGTGTGCGTTCTACAAGGTGCCCCCGGAGCGCTTGGTCGTCGTTCACGACGAGATCGACCTGCCGCTCGGCAGCGTGCGCGTGAAGTTCGGCGGCGGCGACAACGGACACAACGGCCTGCGCTCGGTCCGTGCCTCGCTCGGTACCGGCGACTATCTCCGGGTCCGGTTCGGCGTGGGGCGCCCGCCCGGCCGGATGGACCCGGCTGCCTACGTGTTGAAGTCGCTGTCTGCCGCGGAGCGCCGCGACGTCGACGTCGAGGTGGAGCGGGTGGCGGACGCAGTGGAGGCGCTCGTCGTCGACGGCCTGACCTACGCGCAGAACACCTACAACAGCTAGCGGGCCAGACATACGTCCGGTTACGCGGGGGTTACGTCGATCTACGTCCGGGCGCATTCCACCCTGTGGACTAGCGCCGCATTGGTACAGCGCGTATAGTCGCGAATCAGCTACATCGGTTCGTGATAGGGGGGCCGGTGGCTGTTAAGCCTTGGGGGGGCCATGGCTACGGTCGGCATATCGCCGACCGGTGCGCGCACGAGTGCGCACCGGCGTGTAAAGACAAGGCACAGAAGAGGGAAGTCCGGTCACGGTGATGACGGGCGGGCGCGGCCGATTCCGCTGACGCGGCATGTGGCCGTGGTCAGCGGCTCGATCGCCAGACTGGTCGCTATCGGAACGGTGTGGGGCCTGGGCCTGCAGCTTCTGATCGACCTGCTGGTCCGTCCGGGCGGCGATCCGATGCGGTACGCATGGTTCGTCGCCGCGTCCGTGAGCATCCTCACAACGACGCTGATCGTACGTCGGGTGGCGTGGCGTCGGCTCCGCGTGATGAGGCAGCACGGCCTGGCCGTGTGTCGCACTCTGGCGGTGGGTTCGGGTGCGCAGATCAACGCCGTGATGGACCGGTTCGCGGCGGACACCGAGCACCCGTACGTGGTGGTTGGGGCGTGCGTCGAAGGCGAGAACGGCCTGGTCGAGGACGTGCCGCAGGTGGAGCGGTTGCCCCTGGCGGCGGGCAGCGACAAGCAGGCCGGGGATGACCTCGTCGTGGGCCGGGTGCTGGCCGCTGTGGAGCAGGTAGGTGCGACCGCCGTCTGCATCGCGCCCGGGTCCCAGTTCACCGGGGATCGGCTGCGCGCGCTGAGCTGGGCGCTGAACGAGCGGGGCGTCGCGCTGGTCACGGATCTTGGCACGAACGACGTCTCCCCGCACCGGCTCTGGCTCCGCCGGGCCGGCGCGTCGACGCTGCTGCATCTGCGGCCGGTGCCGTTCCGCGGCCCGCGGCGCGCGCTGAAGTCGGCGTTCGACCGGGTGGCCGCGGCGCTGCTGGTGGTCTTGCTGGCGCCGGTGATGCTGACGCTCGCGGCCGCGGTCAAGGGTTCCAGCCCGGGGCCGGCCATCTACCGGCAAACCAGGATCGGGCGCGGCGGTAAGCCGTTCACCATGCTGAAGTTCCGCAGCATGCACGTCGACGCTGACGTGCGCCGTGAGGCGCTGCTGGACTCGGTCCAGGTCGACGGGCCGATGTTCAAGATGTACGACGATCCGCGCATCACCCGGATCGGACGCATGCTGCGCCGGTACTCACTCGACGAGCTGCCGCAGCTGTTCAACGTCATCCGTGGCGACATGTCGCTGGTGGGCCCGCGGCCGCCACTGCCGGAAGAGGTCGCCAGCTACAGCCAGGTGGAGTCTCACCGGCTGCTGGTGACGCCGGGCATGACCGGGTTGTGGCAGGTCAGCGGCCGCTCGAATCTGACCTGGGAAGAGACCGTCCGGCTGGACCTGAGCTACGTCGATAACTGGACGCTCGGCGGCGACATGCGGCTGCTGGGTCGCACGGCGGGCGCGGTGATCCGTAGCACCGGAGCGTACTGAAGCTGCGACCTCTTGGCATCGTCTAGGCCATGGCCTGGACGATGTCAAGAGAGTGGCGCGCAGATTCATGAAGACGTGCGGCTCGTCGTCCTGCGAGGGCTCTGCTACGGTCGGTCCGGGCGATTATCGTGGTAATACGGTCGGATTGGTGGGGAATCGTCGCCGGGGCGTGTTTGAGACCGGTTCGGTGCGCGTATCCTTCCAACCATCAGCCGTAGCGTGGCGCGTACGTGTGCAATCTGGCGCGTAACCTTGCTCAGAATGTGGACACTAATCTCGTATTTTGAGCGGATGGTTATCGATACGTGATTCACGCCTAGGCTGGATCGCTGGTGTACCCGATCCCACGAGCTGGGGGACCTGTGACAGTGACCGACGCGGCACTCGCCACCCGCCTCGCCCGCGAGGCGGGCGCGTTGCTGCTTGAGCTGCGGGGTCGGCATCAGGCATCGGAACCCGTTGACCAGCGAGAACTGCGGGCGGCGGGGGACCGCGGCGCGCAGGAATACCTGGCGAAGGCCCTGGCCGCCGAGCGCCCCGATGACATGGTCCTGAGTGAAGAGGCCGACGACGACGAGCGCCGCCTCGATGCCGACCGCGTGTGGATCATCGATCCGCTGGACGGTACCCGGGAGTACGCGGAGGGACGTTCTGACTGGGCCGTGCACGTCGCGCTCTGGCAACGGGCCGACGCCGACACAGCACGGGCGTCCGCCGGCGGGGCACCGGCCGGTCGTCTGGTGGCGGGCGCGGTCGCGCTGCCCGGGCGTGCCACGACGCTGTCCACCGACACCGTCCAGCCACCTGTGCCCCCATCTCCGTTGCCGGGTACGCCAGGGGCCGACCGTCGGTGGCGGATCGCGGTGAGCCGCAGCCGCGCTCCGGAAGTCGCCGAACGGGCCGCCGCGGCCTTGGACGCCGAGCTGGTGCCGATGGGCTCCGCCGGGTACAAGGTCGCATCCGTGGTGTTGGGAGAGGTCGACGCGTACGTCCACGCCGGCGGCCAATACCAGTGGGACTCGGCCGCGCCGGTGGCCGTCGCGCACGCCGCCGGTCTGCACGCTACCCGGTTGGACGGGTCCCCGTTACGCTATAACGACGTTGACAGATACCTGCCCGATCTGCTGGTCGCTCGCCCGGAGCTCGCCGACGCACTCCTGGCGGCCTGCTCCGACGCGGCAGCTGCCGTCCCGAGGTCACACACATGACGTTCCATGACTACCAACTGACCCAGATCGACATCCTCGAAGCCGAGTCGATCCACATCATCCGCGAGGTCACGGCCGAGCTGGAGCGGCCCGCGCTGCTGTTCTCCGGCGGCAAGGACTCCATCGTCATGCTCCGGCTGGCGGAGAAGGCGTTCTGGCCCGCTCCGATCCCGTTCCCGGTGATGCACGTGGACACCGGGCACAATTTCCCGGAGGTGCTGGACTTCCGGGACCGGCGGGTGGAAGAGCTCGGCGTCAACCTGGTGGTGGCGTCGGTGCAGGACGCGATCGATCGTGGGCTGGTGCGCGAGGAGCCCAACGGTTCGCGCAACCGGATCCAGACCCCGGTGTTGCTGGAGGCGGTGGAGAAGAACCGCTTCACGGCGCTGTTCGGTGGTGCGCGCCGGGATGAGGAGAAGGCCAGGGCCAAGGAGCGGGTGTTCTCGTTCCGGGACGAGTTCGGGCAGTGGGACCCGAAGGATCAGCGCCCGGAGCTGTGGAACCTGTACAACGGGCGGATCCACCTGGGTGAGAGCATCCGGATCTTCCCGCTGTCCAACTGGACCGAGCTGGACGTGTGGCAGTACATCGCCCGGGAGCAGATCGAGGTGCCCTCGATCTACTACGCGCACGAGCGTGAGGTCTTCGAACGCGACGGGATGTACTTTGCCAGCAACGAGTTCTGCCGCCCGCGTGACGGCGAGGCGACGTTCACCAAGAAGGTCCGCTACCGCACCGTGGGCGATGCCACGCTGACCGCCGCGGTGGCCTCCGATGCCGACACGATCGAGAAGATCATCGAGGAGATCGCGGCGACGCGCCTGACCGAGCGCGGCGCCACCCGTGGTGATGACCGGGTGAGCGAAGCGGCGATGGAGGACCGGAAGAAAGAGGGGTACTTCTAGATGACGACGGCAACGCGAGAGACGACGCTGGTGGAGCCGTCGGCCAACATGGATCTGCTGCGCTTCGCCACGGCCGGCTCGGTCGACGACGGCAAGAGCACGCTGATCGGGCGGCTGCTGTTCGACTCCAAGTCGATCTTCACCGACCAGCTGGAGAGCGTGGAGCGCACCAGCCAGGAGCGTGGTGACGAGTACACGAACCTGGCGCTGCTGACCGACGGCCTGCGGGCCGAGCGGGAGCAAGGCATCACCATCGACGTGGCGTACCGCTACTTCGCCACCCCGAGGCGGAAGTTCATCATCGCCGACACCCCGGGGCACATCCAGTACACCCGGAACATGGTGACCGGTGCGTCCACGGCCGACCTGGCGATCGTGCTGGTCGACGCCCGCAAGGGCCTGGTCGAGCAGAGCCGCCGGCACGCGTTCATCGTCTCGCTGCTGCGAGTGCCGCACCTGGTGCTGGCGGTGAACAAGATGGACCTGGTGGACTGGTCGGAAGAGGTCTTCGACGAGATTCAGCGCGACTTCACGAACTTCGCGACCAAGCTCGACATCCCCGACCTGACGGCGGTCCCGATCTCCGCGCTGCTCGGTGACAACATCGTCACCCGGTCGGAGAACATGCCTTGGTACGACGGGTCGTCATTGCTGCACCATCTGGAGCACGTGCATCACGCCAGCGACCGCAATCTGGTGGATGTCCGGTTCCCGGTGCAGTACGTGATCCGGCCGCAGTCGCTGCAGTACGCCGACTACCGCGGCTACGCCGGACAGGTCGCCGGCGGCGTGCTGAAGAAAGGCGACGAGGTCATGGTGTTGCCGAGTGGCCTCACCACACGCATCGCCGAGATCGAGACGGCCGACGGGCCGGTGGCCGAGGCCTACGCGCCGATGTCGGTCACCATCCGGCTGGAGGACGAACTGGATGTGTCCCGCGGCGACATGATCTGCCGCCCGCACAACCAGCCCTGCGTGGCGCAGGACATCGACGCGATGGTCTGCTGGATGACGGACGCGCCGCTGGTGCCAGGTCAGAAGCTGGCCATCAAGCACACCACCCGCTCCGCGCGGACCGTGATCAAGGACGTGCAGTACCGGCTGGACGTGAACACCCTGCACCGGGACGAGAGCGCCGGTCAGCTGGGCCTCAACGACGTCGGCCGGGTCCGGCTGCGCACGACGGCGCCGCTCCTCGCCGACGAGTACCGGCGCAACCGCATCACCGGTGGGTTCATCCTGGTCGACGAGTCGACCAACCGCACCGTCGGCGCCGGCATGATCACCGGAGCCAACTGACCTTCCGCACAACGCAGCGTCCTGCAACGCGTGGCCGATGGCGCACCCGCTGCAGGACGCTGCGGCGGTGAGATTCCCTAGCGGCCGGCGTAGGCGGCGTCGAGGGTGGGGACGTCGATCTTCACCATCTTCAGCATCGCCTCCATGACCCGCTGCGCCTTCTCTTGGTCCGGGTCGTTCATGTAACGACGCAACGCCTCGGGGATCACCTGCCAGGAGACGCCGAACTTGTCCTTGAGCCAGCCGCACTGGGTGGGCTGACCGCCGCCGGCGAGCAGCGCGTCCCAGTAGCGGTCGACCTCCTCCTGCGTCTCGCATTCGATGTAGAACGAGACGGCGTCGTTGAACGCGTCGTGCGGGCCGCCGTTGAGCACCATGAACTGCTGCCCGGCGAGTTCGAGCGTGCCCATGAGCAGGGTGCCTGCGGTGAACGGGCCGCCCTCACCATAGCGGCTGACCGACGTCACGCGTGCGTCGTCGAAGATGGACGTGTAGAACTCCAGGGCCTCCTCGGCGTTGTCCTCGAACCAGAGGCACGGGGTGATCTTCTGGGACATGGCGGTTCCTTTCTGTTGCCGGTGCGCACAGGTTCCGGGAGCCTTGCTGCTCCCATCGGGCGCTTTCACTGAGACATCGGAGCCGTCCATCGGTTCTCGACGTCCGCACCGACACTTCTGCCAAGATTTTCCGTCGACCCGATTGCGTGGACAACCGGCGCAAGGGGTACTGACATCAGCTCTTGATCGCTAGGCTTTGGTGGCGTGGGCTTACACGTGGCAGAAGAAGGACCGGCGAACGCGGATCCCGTGGTCTTCTTGCACAGTGTCGCTACCACCGGCTGGATGTGGCGGCGCCAGGTCCGCGATCTGCGTGGCGCGATGCGTTGCATCACCATCGACCTGCCTGGGCACGGCGAAAGCGCCGGCATGGCGTGGGAGTCGCTGGACGAGACCGTCAAGCACGTAGCCGAGCTCATCGAGAATCGGGCCGGCGGCCGTGCCGGCGTGGTGGGGATGTCGCTCGGCGGTTGCGTCGCGGCACGGCTTGCCGCGGCCCGGCCCGAACTGGTCACCGCGGCGATCGTCTCCGGCGTCAGCGTCATTCCGGCGTCGATGTCGAAGCGGATGTGGCGGCGGAGCCAGCTTCTCATGCAATACACCACCGTCGGTCCGGCGGTGCGGGCAAGCGCTGAAGCGTACGGCGTGCCGGAGGAGGACATCGCCGGCTTCCGTCAGTCGCACAGGTTCGCCTCCCGCCAGACGTTGATCCGGATGGGAACGGAAATCCTCAACTTCACCGTTCCGGACGGGGCGGCCGACGCCGAATGTCCGGTGCTGGTCGTGGCCGGTGAGCGTGAGAGCGAGCTGGTGATGCGGTCGTTGCCGGTGTTGGCGCGGGCTTTCGGCCGGGGAGAGGCGCGGTACGCACCGAACGCGGGGGCCAGATGGAACGGTGAGGCACCCGAGCTGTTCAGCGTCATGGTACAGAGCTGGATCACCGAACAGCGCCTTCCTCCGCGGCTCCGGGATCCGGAGGGCTGGGTTCGATGAACGACCATCAGGCTGCACGGAGGCGCATCCCAGATAGAACTCACGCCCATGCCAGGTCTCAGCGCACTTGTTCGCCCGTGACCAGTTCGGCGTTCTCGGCGAGGAACGCGTTCATCTCGTCCTCGGCCAGCGCGGTCCACAACTCGGTGGCGAGTGCGTCATCGTAGTTGACGATACTCTGCTGGCCCGCCCTGCCAGTGCCGCGAGTGGGGACAGTAAGAAACGTGACGTCGCCGGCGCGCAGGTCACGCATCGACCATGCCATCCGAGCCATGTCCAGCGCCGACAGGTTTTCGTCCACCCGCACCGCGTCACCGACGGCGTCGGCGATGTCGGTGACCCGCCCGAAGCTCGAAATGCGGCCATTCGCGATGACCTCGTTCATGAGCGACCGGAGGAAATTCTGCTGCCGTTTGACGCGGTCGAAGTCGCCGTTCGGCAGCGACTTGCGCACACGAACGTACTCGAGTGCCTGCTCGCCATCGAGGACGTGGCGACCAGGCGGCAGCTCACTTCCGTCGTTGAGGATGGTCGTCTCGCTGAATTCCATCGGCACTCCGCCGACGGCGTCGGTGAGTCCAGTGAATCCGGTCCAGTCGATCAGCATGAGATGATCCATCCTCAGATCGGTGAGTTGCTCGACGGTCTGTACGAACAGTGCGGGACCACCGAAAGAGTACGCCGCATTGATCTTGTTCGGTCCGTGCCCGGGAATATCGATATAGGTGTCCCTGGGAATCGACACCACGTAACCGCGGTCTCTCCCTTCTGGGAAATGCACCATCATGATCGTATCGGTACGGGCGGCGCCGGGCTGATCGTCGTCGACGACGGTGCCCCCGTCGAGGCCGCCGAGCAAGATCGTGAGGCTGTCCTTAGTGGTCTCCGACGGTCGATCCGTTTCTGGGATATCGAAGGCATTCGGAATCCGTTCGATGTTCCCGGCTCCGAGGTAACGGTTGACGAGCCACAGACCGCCGCCCGCGACGGCCACCACGATGCCGAGCAGCATAGCGAGGACGGTGAGCAGGATGATCCGGTTACGGCGCCGCCGGCGTTTCTCTTTGGTAGTGCTGTCGCGCCCGGAGCCGTCGTTATCGCCTGACCCCATGAGGTCATCGATCGGCATCGTCATATAGGTGGAGGGTACAGCGGATCAATGTCGGCTACTGGCAAAAGGGCAAATTTATGACGCGTCGGCCATAGCGCACGTATGTGACTCTGATCAGGGTCGCCGCCACCAGCGTGTGACAGCCACGCGAAGCCCAGTAGGTGTACGCTGACGGACACGGTCGCTGCGGAGGCGGCCGGCTCCGTTTCCGGTGGGAGGAAACGGCGACGTTGTTAGGGGGGAAGATGAAGCTTCGGACGGAGAGCGTCAGCTGGCGGGAGATCGACGGCGAGATGGTCATTCTTGACCTGGAGTCGTCGACGTACATGAAGACCAACGAGTCCGGATCGACGTTGATACGCATGCTGGTCGAGGAGCGTTCGATGGACGAGTTGGTACAGAGCCTTGTGGACGCCTATGACGTTCCGGCCGAGGAGGCCAGTGAGGACGCTGGGGCATTCGTGGCGATGCTACGAGAGCGGAACCTGCTGGAAACCACCGCGTGAACACTTCGGCGGACGGATAGCCTGCGCCCGATGCGCCCGTTATGCTGCCCTTCGGTGGGAAATGACAGGACGCTACGGCCGTCGTGCGTGCCCGCCATCACAAGGGGAAAGGGGGGTCGGTCTCGTGACGTATGAGCCGCCCGTGTTGGAAGAGGTCGGGACTGTCCGCGATCTCACTCTCGCACAGTCCGGACGCGGAGACTCGGACCACATTGCATGGTTCAGGTACACGCCACCCAATACCGGTTTATCGTGACGAACCGGTCGGATCGCGTATGCGGTGCGACCGGAAGTCACGGAGTATGATCATTACAGTTCAGGGCTGCGGAGAAGTTTTTGCTCTTGAAACCTTCCGCCAGTGGGCGATCCGGCGGTACGCTTCGGTTCACGCGGTGACAGGGCACCGCAGATGTCCTGCGCCGTGCGCCCTCGGGTAGGGCGCACAGGGGAAGGGGGGTGCGGCTATGACTTACCAGCCGCCAGTACTGGAGGAAGTCGGTTCTGTTCGGGAGCTGACGCTCACCGGAAAGAGCTACGGTCATTCGGATTACTACGTCTGGCGCCGGAAGGATGACGGCGGCGGCGGAATGTCCTGATCCACCATTGCAGCTCTTTCTCACTCGAGGAAAAGAGTCGGGCATCGCGGGCCGGCCGTACCGAGCCGGCCCGCGTTAGCCCGTATGTGCCGGAGCCGACTATTCAGCGCGTGCGGTTCGTGTTCGTGTGCGATAGTCACGGCTGAGTTATTGATGTCGGTGAGAGTGTGTGCGCAGTGGAGCCTATTCTGGAAAACAATTCCGGATTTCATCATCCATCCGCGTTCGAGGTCGCGACGTCATGGGTGCACGGAACGCTCGCTTTCTCACCCATACCTCGAGTAGCGGTGACGCCTCGCGATGCGTTTGAACGAGCTATCATGCCGGCGCTGCACAAGCCGCCGTGCTTCGTCGCGTTCTCCGGCGGGCGAGATTCCTCCGCTGTGCTCGCGGCGGCGACATCGCTGGCGCGGCAGAAAGGGCTGCCCGAGCCGGTGCCTGTCACCGAGATCTACCCGGACGTTGCCGAGGCCGACGAGGAAGCGTGGCAGCGGCTGGTGATCGAGCACCTCGGCCTGGCCGAGTGGATCCGGATTCGTATCGACGGCGAGAACGACCTCCTCGGCGACGACGCGCGCTCCGGATTGCTCCGGCATGGTCTTGTCTGGCCGGCGGCGTTCCAGGTGAAGCACCGGATGATGAGCAACGTCTCCGGAGGCTCGTTGCTGACCGGTGAAGGCGGCGACGAGTCCCTGTCGCCGCGGCGCATCACGCCCCTGATGCTGCTGCTGCGCAAGCGTCGTCGGCGGTCGCGGAAGCTGCTCACGGCATGCGCGTGGTCCATGGCCCCGGCGCCGGTACGCCGGGCGCGTACCCGGACGGCCGTCGTGCGCGAAGACGACCGGCCATGGCTGACGCCGTCGGCGCGCCGCGACCACGTGCGACGGATCGCCGACGACGACGCCGCAGAGCCGTTGCGCTGGGACCGTGCAACCTGGTGGGTCGGGCACCAGCGAGCCTCGTCGGTGCTGTTCGACAACTACGCGGCGTTGGCTGCTGAGTACGACGTGTCGGTGCACCATCCGCTTGCCGATGCGACGTTTCTGGCGTCGCTGGCGCGAACGGGCGGATACTGGGGCTACCCCGGAAGGACCGCACTGATGCGTATGCTCTTCTCCGATCTGCTGCCGGACGAGATCCTGCGTCGTACCAGCAAGGCCGGCTTCGACCGTGCGTTCATGGGTGAGACGACCCGCGAATTCGCGCGGGTGTGGGACGGTTCGGGTGTGAACGCGGCGCTGGTGGATCCGGACGCGCTCCGTGCATCCTGGCTGTCCGAACGCCCGTCGACCATGAGCGGCCTGTTGCTGCAGTCCGCATGGCTGCACGGGCAACGTCTCGGCCCTGCGGCGCCGGACGGCGGCCGGGTAATCGGCGAAGAGGCCGGTGATCGGCTATGAGGTCGCCGCTGAGCCTGGCTCGACGGGTACCGGTCCGGGAGATACCTGCCGTGTTGGCCGCCGCGGGTGCGGCGGTCTTCGTCGAGGTGGGCCTGCGCGTGACGACACTCCCGCGCCTGGCACGTCTGGTCGGCACGCCGCTCCGGCTGGACACTGACGCCGCGATCGCGGAACCGGCGAGCGCGACGGCGGCGGGACTTCGACTCCCGCCGGCGGCCATCCGACGGCTGCGGGCGGTGCGCCGGGTGATGCGGCACTGGCCGTTCGGTGATACCTGCTTGCGGCGGGCGCTCGTCTCCGGCCAGCTGTTGCGGGGCTCGCACCCCGAGCTCCGGGTGGGGGTGGCGAAGATCGACGGGAAGATACAGGCGCACGCATGGTTGGAGATCGGCGGTACCAGCCTCGATCCCGGGGGAGCGGCGGCACATCTGCCGTTGGAGTCGGTTCCCAGGCCCGCCGGCGACGGCCCTTCGGGAGGAGAGCGATGAGCCCGGACGGCACAGGGAGGCAGGGCACTCAGCTGCTCTACGGGTTGCGCGTCGCGTCGGAGATTCCGCTCTACCAGGACCGGTCCGCCGCCGACGACGGTGAGCCGGACGTCACCATGCGCATGGGCGAACCGATTCCAGAGCAGCAGGCCCGGCCGCCCGGCCGGGAGCTTGCGCACATGGAGACCGACCGCCCGTACTACACCTTCACGGTCACCGACACCGGGGACTATGCCCTGCGGTTCTACCGGACCTGCGACTTCGTCGTCGACTCAGCGCTGCGGACGGTGACGATGCACGTGGTGGAAGGCGCGGATCCGGGCGTTGCTGGGGTGCTGGCAGCCGGCGCGGCGCTTTCCTTCGTGCTGACCATGCGTCGGCACACGGTGCTGCATGCCAGCGCGGTGCAGATCGGCGACGCGGCGCTGGCTTTCGTCGGATACTCCGGCATGGGCAAGTCCACCATGGCGGCGTTGATGTGCGCCGACGGCGCCCGGCTGATCACCGATGACGTGCTCCGGGTGGATCCGGACGGAGACGCGATGCGGTGCCGTCTGGGCGCGACCGAGCTGCGGCTGCGCAAGGCCGCCTCCGAGCTGGCGGAACGGTTCTCCGATCGGCCGCCTGGCCGGGTGACCAGCGACGACCGCGACGCTCTGCGGATGGTGGAGTCCACCGAGGACCGACTGCCCCTGGCCGCCATCGTCGTCCCATGGCCGGATCGGGACCGTACCTGGACCGAGCTCGAGCGGCTGTCCACGATGGACGCGCTGGTGACGTTGCTGCGGTTTCCGCGGCTGCTCGGCTGGACGGATTCGGCGGTGCTGGACCGGCAGTTCAGCGACGTGGGCGACGTCGTCGAACGGGTGCCCGTGTATCGGGCGCAGGTGCCGTGGGGGCCGCCGTTCGGCGAGGACATCGCGGAGACTGTGGCCGCTGTCGTCGGGTTGAGCCAGGATCTGATCTAGCGAGCGCGATCGTAGGCCACGTTCGCTCGGGCTGGGCGGTTTACGTTGGCAACTCTCGAGAGCGCACTCGCCAAGCGTTACCCTTCGGTCAACGTTGAGGCGTTGATCTGAATCCTCCCGGGTCGCTTCGAGCCGGACGACGTCTCCGGCCGAGGGCGCCGATCGGCCGCTCAGCGGGTTCGGTCATAGACGAGTGCCAACTCGCCGTACTCGCCGACCGCCTCGCTGACCAGCGTCCACTGCCCGGTCGGTAGGCCGTCGTCGAACAGGCGCGGCCCGCCCCCGAGGAAGACCGGGAAGATCATGATCGCCAGCCGGTCGACCTGGTCGGCCGCAAGCAGTGCCTTGATCACGCTAGCGCTGGAGAGCACGAGGATGTCGCCGCCCTCGGTTGCCTTGAGGTCCGCGACCAATTCTGCGGTCGGCTTGTCGACTATCGTGGCCCGTTCCCACGGCGCCCGATCGAGAGTGGAGGAGAGCACCACCTTCTCGGTGTCGACGAGCCACTTCGCAAAGCTTTCGTCGCGCGGGTCGGCACCCTCCATGCCGATGACGGTGGGCCAGAAGCCGAGGAATCCTTCGGCGTTGATACGCCCCAGCAGGGCCGTCGTGGCCGGTTCCCAGAGTCTGGTCAGGTGGTCCCGGGCGACGTCGCTGACGGCGTACGGCATCACCCAGCTCATGTCCGTCGGGTCGGTCGCGGCGTAGTGGCCGTCGAGCGAAAGGCTCATGTTGGTGACCACTCTGCGGCCGGCGGTTGGCTTTGTCATGGTGTGCTCCTTGGGTCGGTGTCGTGCTCGGTGTCGGCGGTGCTGGAGGATTCCGCGACGAGGATGGCTGCGAGCGTGTCGAGACTCTGGCCGAAGCCGATCTCGATGCCTGCGATGAAGTCCGCGGAGTCGATTGTGCTGTCGGCGATCCGGTAGTGGACGTCGAGATCCGTCCGGCCGTCGTCGGTGGGTCGGAGGCCGACGTCGACGTGCGCCGTAAAGGCGAGGGTGCCGTCGGGTAGTCGTGGGGAGAGCCGGTAGGCAAGGTGTTCACCGGGGCGCACCTCGTCGACCACACCCTCCGCGCGCCCGGCGACCGGCTCAGCGTGTTGATCATCCTCGGCGTCGCGGTACTCCAGGACCACCCGCCCACCCGGTCGAGCCTCGAATACGAGCTCGGAGACGCGGAGGTCATTGGGTGTCCACCACCGGGCGAGCAACTCGGCGTCAGTGAGGTGGTGCCAGACCGGCCCTGGAGGCCCCGCCAGGCGCCGGACGAACTTGAAGGACCGGCCGTCGGCCCACCCAGCCTTCTCCGCGGCGAGCTGCTCTGCCTGAAGGCTTAGCCCGTAGCGGTCATAGGTCTCCCGTGGGCCGCCCGCCTGGTCCGCGGTATCCGCGAGCCGGGTGAGCGCAGCTGCCAGATCCCGTAAAGGAGCGGACCGCAGCGCGTAGATGCGGCGCTGGCCAGTGCGTTGGGATGTGACGACGCCTGCGTGCTCGAGTGTCTGCAGGTGCTTAGTCGTCTGTGGCTGGCGCGCCTCGGCGAGCTGGGCGAGGACGCCGACCGAGCGGGGTCGTTCGGCTAGCAGGCACACGAGCCGCCAGCGGGCCGGGTCGGCCAGCGCGGTGAGGAGTGCGTCCATGAGAAGAAGCATTCCCCACAACGAATATTCGTGTCAAGGAATATCTTACGAACGGAGGTGGTACAACGCGGCCCAGGCGCACGTTCAGGAGTCTGCGGGCGACAGGTATGCGGCGGCCTGCAGGCGGAACAGCTCGGCGTAGTGCCCGTCCAGATCCATCAGCTGGTCATGGCTGCCGTGTTCGATCACCTCGCCACCGTGCAGAACATAGATCCGGTCCGCGGTTCGCACGGTGGAGAACCGGTGCGAGATGAACAGTACGGTGCGCCCACCCAGCAGGTCTCGCAGCGACTGGAAGAGCTCGTGCTCGGCGCGCGCGTCGAGAGACGCCGATGGCTCGTCGAGGATCACGAACGGGGCGTTGCGGAAGAACGCGCGCGCCAGTGCGATCCGCTGCCATTGTCCGCCGGACAGGTCCCTGCCACCCTTGAACATCTTGGTCAAAGGCGTGTCCAGTCCGGCGGGTAAGGCAGCGATGGCGTCGTCGATGCCGGCTCTGCGGGCCGCGGCCAGGATCGCCGCCTCGTCGTCGAGCCGTTCGGCGCGACCCAGGCCGATGTTCTCCCGGGCAGACAGGAAGTAGCGGACGAAGTCCTGGAAGACGACGGCGATCGACGAGCGCACGCTGGCCCGCGAGTAGGACGCGACGTCGGTGCCGTCCCACCGGATGTTTCCGCCGTCTGGTTCGTAGAGCGCGGCGAGCAGCTTGGCCAGCGTCGTCTTGCCGGACCCGTTCTCGCCGACCAGCGCGACGACCTCGCCCGCGTTGACGTTGATGGACACGTCGCGCAGGACCGGCGCCGTGCTGCCTGGATAGGTGAACGTCAGCCCGTCGGCGGTGAGCGAACCGAAGGATGCCGGAGCCGGGCCGCCCGCTTCCGCCTTCTCAGCGGCGGGCTGCATCGCGACGAAGTCGTCGAGATCGTTCAGGAACAACCCGGATTCGAAGATCTGCTGCGCGCTCTTGAACAGCATGTTCACCTGTTGCGCGAGAATCCGGATAGCGACGATCGCGGCGCCGGCCTCCGCCAGGCCGACCCGGCCACGGCTGACCAGCCAGACCAGTGCGAGCAACGTGAGCGCCAGGAACGCGGCCGACGCGGCGTTCCCGGCGACGGCGAGTTTGGTGCGTCGGCGCAGGTGTACCCGGAGATCATCGACGAACGCGTCGTAGACACGGTCGAACCGCTCGCGCAGGGCACCGGCCAACCCGTAGGCGCGGACCTCCTTGGCCTCGTCTCGTCCGGTCTGCACTGTGCCGAGGTACTCCCGCATGCGCAGCCGGGGAGCCTGAGTGACGGCGAACTCGAACTCCAGCCGGCTGCCCCGGCGCGTGGTGAAGTACAGCGGTACCCCCGCCAGTAGTAACAGCGGGAGCAGCACCGGCTCCAGGCTGATGATCGCGGCGGACAGCCCGATGCAGCCCGCCGCGCCGCCGATCAGCCCGATCAGCCCCTGGGTGAGCTGGAACGGGCGGGTGAGCGCATTGGTTTCTACTCGTTGTAGCCGGTTGTAGAAGTCCGGCGATTCGAACGCGCGGAGGCCGACGGCGCCGGCGACGTCCAGCATGCGCTGCCACGTCGTCCGCATCACCAGCTCGGACAGCAGACGCTGCTGGTTGGCCTGGACCGCCGCGGATACGGCGACCAGCGCCGTGACCGCGGCCAGCAGCATTACCGGGACGAGCACCCGGCCGACGTCGGCGTCGTTGTCGGTGACGTCCAGGATCGCCTCGAGGACGGCCTTGACGATCAGGACCTGGGCAGCGATGATCAACGCGCCGAGCAGCTGCAGAACGGTCGTGATGACAAAGGCGCGCCGGTCGGCGGACCAGGAGAGCTTGACGCTGTCCCGGATCAGTGATCGCAGGCGCCGCACCGACTTGGGTTGCCGCCGCGCTGAGGCGGCGAGCTCGACATAGTCGTGGTTGGCGGGTGCTTCCACCTCGCCAGCATCGGGCCTCTTCGCCGTCACCGTGTCACGCCCGCGTGAGTCTCTACCGCTCGGAGGTACGCCTCGAGCGCCGCGGTGTCCGCGGGCTCGCGGTGAAGGTGGGTAGGCTGGCGGCGGGACGTTGCCAGCCTGTGCGCGACGCCCTGAATGCCCCGGGTGCCAACGGCGGTCAGAGTTCCACCGCTGCCAGGACGTGAGGATCGGGCCACCAGCCGTGCTAACGATGCTTCTCGCCGCAAGGCAGGGACTGGTGCGATCCGGTCTACGGCATTGGTGACCATGCGGAGCCCGGTGGAGATGCCCAGCGCTCCGTCCAGGTTTTCGGGCACAGGCGTGTTCAGTAGGGCCGACGAGCGGGCCAGCACGATGGCGAGCGCCGTTTGCGCGCCCCAATGGTGGGCGCGGGCGACGACGCTGTCCCAGTCCGCAGTCTGACGCGCGAGCTGGTCCGCGTCGAGTATGAGAAGCATCCGGTGTGCGCCGGTGAGCGCTGCATGGAGGCATACGTGTGTGAGAGCGTCGGTGTGATCGAGTGCCCACGTCGACGAGAGGCCAAGCGGGACAGTGACTCGCCGTTCGAGGATCTCGTATGTCGATACCGAAAACTGTCGGCGGGTAGACGCCATATTGATCATGGACCAGTGCAGGTCGATCAGAGTTCCGGACGGACTGATGAAATGCATCTCGCCAGGAGTGTCGACGTTGCGGAGCATGTCGCGGAAGTCGGCCACCGTCCATCCGGCGTCCAGTAGCCGAGTCGCTGCCTGGCGAAGCTCGTGTGGGGATACGAGGATGTCGATGTCGTGGTAGATGCGTAAACCAGGGACGGGGTGTGCATGCTCAGAGAGGACCGGACCTTTGAACGTGGCCCAGGCGAGCCCGTCGAGAATCTGCCCTATGGCGTCGAGGGTGATCGAGGTGCTGACGTGGTTGGCTATTGCGGTGTCCCGGTCAATCTTGAACTCGGTGGCGAGGTCCGGCTCCAACTCTCTGAGCAGGACATGCGCCAGCGGCCCGACGCGGTGATGGCGGGCCGTCTCGACGAACAGAGCACGGGTGGCCTCATGCGCTGGAAGATCTGGCACGGTGTTCCGGCATACGTCGACAATTGCCGCGGGCACGGCGCGACGCGGCCGGGTCTCCCGTATGCCATGTCCTTTGGCCGAACCACCCCTGGAACCGACCATCTTTCCCCCAGATGTTTACAGCCGAAACCCCCATCATCGGCCGAATGCCTCATCCTAGACCGTGTTTGCATCCCGTGGACAGTGACTCGCTCTTGGACCGTCTGCCTGCGCCGCTCCAGTTCGCCATCCAAGGTGTGGCGACAAGGCGGTCTCCAAGTGCCGCAACCTGTAACGGCCGTCGCCCGCCACCGCCTCCGTCGATGCGCCACAGCGCCCCGATGGCGCCGATGACTACAAAGAGCACCCCGACGAACGTCGCGAAAGAGAAGGAGTCGAATGTGCCGCTCGCAAGTAAGCTGACCGGCAAGACGACGGCGAGTGCCTGAGCAAGGTGACGAGTCTCCTGATCCGCTCCCCGCAATCGAAGGCTTCGCGCGACGAAATACGGCGCCAGGAAGAAGACGACAAGGGCGGCCAGACCGACCGCACCACCTTCGAGCAGTGTCATATAGAGCTGGTTATCCAGAAGAATGTAACGTTCGGGCATGAACGTGCCGGCGCCCCTGCCGATCCACGGGCGCTCGGCCCAGAGCTCAAACACGTAATCGGTCCGTGCGATCCGATCTTGGACGCTTGGATCGTTCTCGACGTTGGCGAAGAGGGACTTGATGGTTCCTAACACTCCCCGCTGGACGACGTGGAACATTGCGATGGCGCAAGCTGCGATGACGAGCGCGTTGTACCGCTGCCGCCATGGCCACACACTGAGCATCAGCACCAGCGCCAACCCCACCGCGAGCGTCGCGGAACGGGAGATGGAGAAGGGAATGCCGACCGCGATGACGGCGACGGCCAGCCAGCGCCACACTCGCTGTCGCCGGACCGTGGCGAACAGCGCGTAGTGCAAGGCGAGCGGCAGCACCATTGCTAGGACTACGCCGAACTCGATGTAGTGCGTTGCTGTCGAGGCGACCCGCGGGAATCCAGGTCCTCCGCGCTCAGCCACACCGATGAGCGCCGCGTTGAGCCGGAGCCCAGGAATTCTCACATACTGGGTGATGTCCACCACCTGGGTGAACTGCAGTCCGCCGATCACCCCCATGACGGCCGCGAAGCCGACCAACGCTCTGAGTAAGCGGTCCAGCTCGTGGCGTGTGCGCATCCCGTCGGCGGTGGCTAGGGCGACGCCAGCCATCGCAAACGTGAAGATGATCCACCGATCGGCGCTGCTCGCCTCAATCTCTGGTAGTCCTCGATCGATTCCGACGGCATAGCCGAACAGCTGGAACGCTACGTATCCGCCGATGATCCAGCGGACAGGCTGTGCGCCGTCCGGGAGTCCTCGTCGAGTCAGGAATGCGAGCGTCCAGAGGAAGAAGAGAAGCAACCCGATCGCGACAGATGGCCGTCCGATGGCGCCCATACCACCGATGACGAGGCGCGCAGGGATGAGGAACTGCAGTGCCAGAAATATGACCAGCAAAATGAGGGCGGTCAGCGGACGTGATCCGATGATCATGGGCTGCCAGTTATCGGAGCGCGTGGTCTTCGCCTTAGGCAACGATCGAAGGAGACTTGGCTGCCAGGCCGAGTAGCGGCCTTCGATCACGTGCGTGGTTGTATACCGTCCCCGATCGATTGTTTTGGCCAACAGGCTCGACCGCAACCCCATCATGACGGCTTGTTCAATCCCGGCTGTGAGGATTCGCCATGTTTCCGGGCTGCCGCCGGCTCCCAGTCTGCGTTCAGCTCAGATTCGGAGGCGTCGCTCGATGGCTCCTCCTCGACGGCCGCCGGGTGCTCCTCGTCGGACGGCTTCGAAGGACCTGTGTGGAAGTTCGCCTCGGCATATGCCTCCGCCAACAGCGAGGAGTGCGAACGGCTGGGGCTCAGCCGTGCGGGCCGGGCGATATGCGCAGGCGTCGTTGCGCCATTGTCCGTGGAGTGGGTGTTCCGAGGTTTCTCTGTGGCGTCGGAGTCGGGCTTGACTAGTTCCAGTTCGACTACCGGAATGTCGTCGAGGGTGAGCTGGTCTGGATTCTCCTCAGGGGTCTCGGTGAGCTTTCTGCTCGCTCGTCTGCGTCGCTTTGCGCGCGATCTGCGGTACAACCCGATGATGTCGTCGAAGACGACAGCAACGAGGATGGACAGGCCCGCGCCGAGGACACCGACGACTGCCTGTACTCGCACTTGGCTGGTCTCTACGGTCGCGATGACAGTCGGCGTCTCGAGCACTTCTAGCGTGTATTGCTCGCTCTCGGGCACCTCGGCCTCGTCTTGCCTGGTGGACAGTTCTTGCGCTGCCTTGTCAATAACAGCCTGGCCGACCTCTTCGGTGGCTCCTGGTGTCTCTCCGCGGGTCGTGATGTGGATGATCGTGCTTCGTGGAGGAGCGGCGACTTCGTAGCTCGCAGTGAGACCATCGCTGGCGATCTGTCGCCTGGTCTCTGTTGCGTTCAGCACCAGGGGTAATGCCTCTTGCGCCCCGTTGATACTGCTGTACGGATTGGGAGCCTCCGGAAAGCCTCTTGAGGGCGACAGCATCACCGAGGCGCGTCCCTCGTACTCGGGTGCCGCCTGACCCTCCGCGGCCATCACAGCGAACCCGGTGAGCGCTAAGAGTGGAAAGAGAACGTACCAGCGCCGTAGCGCGGCAATGGTGATTCGCCAGACATCCACGTGCCCCCCTAGCGCGTAGCAGCTGCGCCCCCAAGCGTCCTGCGCTGCTACGCGGTACCGATCAGACTGAATGTGCGCATTCGCGTTCATAGTACGCTTCAAGTGCGTAGTCGGCTAGCGGAGCTGTATCGCGCAAACGGGATAGGTCAGGCATACTGTCCAGCATGGGGGGCATACAACTGTGCCTTGCCGGTGCCTCAATCGGCAATGGCAATCGAGGGGTGGAGGCGCTCGGGCGATCAGTGCTCGACGTCATCGACACGGAGGCGCCCGGCTCCCGGCTGAGCGCTTTCGACGACGGGTGGGGTGTCCGGCCGGACAACTCCGGTCGTTACCGGCGGGCCGACGTCGAGTTCGTCGGCGTGCGCCTCTCGCGCCGATGGCATCGGTCAGAGAGCTGGGCGCAGATCCGAGTCGCTCAGCGACTGGGAGTACTGGGCAACCCGGCCGCCACACGGATAGCTCATGCCGACGCGGTGCTCGACATCAGTGGTGGAGACAGCTTCACGGACCTATATGGGCGGAGTCGGCTTCGTGCCGTCTCTGCGCCGAAAGAGGCGGCATTACGTGTGGGCCGCCCGCTGGTCCTGTTACCACAGACGTACGGGCCGTTTGACACGCCTGATGGGCGGCAGCGGGCGGAGAGGCTTGTACGGTCCGCAGCTCTCGCCTATGCACGCGACGCCGCGAGCTACGAGCGTCTTCTTGAGCTCGCCGGGTCGGCCGCTGATTTCTCGCGACTTCGCAGTGGTGTCGACGTGGCGTTCGCGCTCGAGCCCAGGAGACCCATGAACGGAGTCGTGGAGCAGATTGAGGAGTTGACCGACGGCCCGATAGCCGGAGTGAACATCAGCGGTCTCCTTCGGGATGACGCGGCGGTCGGCCGATTCGGTCTGGCGGGTAATTACATCTCAACGATGACCGACCTGGTCCATGCGCTGGTCGATACGGGAGCCCGGGTCCTACTGGTGCCGCATGTGCACGTGCCTGGCGGTGGTGGGGAGAGCGACGTCGCGGCGATCGAGGCGGTCCTGGCCCGGCTTCCCGACGGCGTTAGCGCGCGGATCACAGTGGTACCCGCCGAGCTTGATGCTGCGGAGTTGAAATGGTGCATAGGTCAGTGCGACTGGTTCGTCGGAAGCCGCATGCATGCCACCATCGGAGCGCTGTCCTCGCGCGTACCGGCGTGCGGTTACGCGTACAGCGACAAGACCCGCGGAGTTTTTGAGACATGCGGCATGGGCGACCACGTGGTAGACGCCCGGACCGTGTCCGGGGCGGCGGCGGTCGAAGCCATGACCGCTTCGTTCGCCATCCGTGCCGACGTCAAGCCTAAGCTCGACGCGCGGGTACCGAAGGTGGTCCGGCAGGCACGTGGCCAGATGATCGACATTCTCGCCGACGTGCGGGCCTGGAAATCCGGGCGAGCGTTGGGGGCCATCGCGTGACGCCGCGAAACCTTGCCACCATCCAGGATGTCGTGGACGCGCACCTGTGCACCGGGTGCGGCGCCTGCGCGTATTTGGAACCGGACGCGCTACGGATGGTGGACGTCCCTGAGTTCGGCCGACGGCCGCTGCCGGTCGTTTCCGTCAACGGCGCGAACGGAAATGGCATCGGTGCGTGTCCGGGGGCGCGGCTCCAGCACGACAAGGACGCGTTAGACGATGCTCCGTTCCGCGGGGAGTGGGGGCCGATCCTCGAGTTGTACGAATGCTGGTCCACGGATCCCGAGGTGCGGCACCGCGGTTCGTCCGGAGGAGTGATCAGTGCCTTGTCGGCTCATGCCGTTGCTTCCGGTTCGGCTGTAGGGGCGCTCCAGGTCCAGGCGAAGAAGGACGCTCCGTTGGAGAACGAGACGGTCCTCAACCGCGGCTACGACGAGATCATCGGCGCTGCGGGTTCGCGCTACTCACCGGCCAGCCCGTGTGAACGGCTGGACTTGGTCGAATCAGCCGATGGGCGGTGCGTCGTGGTCGGCAAGCCGTGCGACATCGCGGCTACCGTTTCGGCGTCGAAAGCCCGGCCCGCTCTTAGCGATAAACTTGCCCTCACCATCGGCATCTTCTGCGCAGGCACGCCATCGACCCGTGGCACCGAGGAGGTCGTCCGGCGCCTGAAAACCGATCCGGCCGATGTCCGGCGCGTGGACTACCGTGGCGAAGGCTGGCCCGGACGGTTCCGAATCACGACCAAGAACGGCGAGACCAAGTCTTTCAGCTACGAGGAGTCCTGGGGCGAGACGCTGCAGAAGCATCGACAGTGGCGTTGCATGATCTGCCCCGACCACACCGGTGAGTTCGCCGACCTGTCGGTGGGTGACCCGTGGTACCGGAAGCTCGAAGAAGGCGAACCGGGCCGTTCCCTGGTGGTAGTGCGGACTGAGAATGGTCGAGAGGCCCTGCACTCAGCGCTGAGAGACGGAGCGCTCGAGGGCCACCCGATTCCGCTCGAGCGGCTGCCACAGTCTCAGCCGAACCTCGCGAGCACCCGCGGCGCGGTATGGGCGCGCGTCTTGACGATGCGGCTCGTCGGGCTACCGGCGCCAACGTTCTCTGGGCTCCCTTCCTTCCGCCCGTGGCTTCGGCTGGACCTTCGTACCAAGATTTCCTCGGTTGGTGGAACATTGAAGCGAATTAAGCGGCGCGGTTTGCGCGTACCGGAATCCAGGGCCGGTCAAGCGTCCGCTGAGGATGGGGCCGGCCGATGAGCGCCTCGACGACGAAAACGCAGGATACGACACGCACGGCCGCCGTCGTGGCCCCCGACGCCGTGCGAGCTGCTGATGACCTGGGCGTGGATTCCGAGCCGGACGTCGTGGTAGTGGCGGTCACGTACAACAGCGCGACGATTGTCGAGCCGTTCCTCCGGGCATTGCCGGCCGCATTGGAAGGGATCAGCACAGCCAGGGTGATCATCGTCGACAACGACTCCTCTGACGCGACCGTGCGGTTGGTGCGAGAAATCGCGCCCTGGGCCACTGTTCTGAAAGCCGGTGGGAACATCGGTTACGGTGCAGGGATCAACCTCGGTATGCGATGCTCGAACGGATCGCAGGGCGTCCTTGTCTTGAACCCTGACACCGTTCCCGCTCCGGAGTCCGTGAGCCGCTTGCTCGCGGCGACGCAAGCTGCTGGCGACGTGGGTATAGCTGTACCACGGATTGTGGATCCCGACGGGCTGTTGTCATTCTCCCTGCGGCGCGAACCCACCCTTCTGCGTGCCCTCGGCGAAGCGGTACTTGGCGGCAGACGGGCCGGACGGTTCTCGTCGTTCGGCGAGATGATCAACGATCGTGAGTATTACACCGACGGTGCGCGATCGGACTGGGCTACCGGCGCCGCCATGTTCGTGTCCAGGGCGGCGATCGACGCCGCTGGGTGGTGGGCCGAAGACTTCTTCCTCTACTCGGAGGAGACTGAGTACGCGCTTCGAGTGCGTGATGCCGGCTTCGGGCTGCGTTTCGTTGCGGATGCGGTGGTCGCGCATCAGGGCGGCGATATGCAGCGTTCGCCGTGGCTGTGGAGTCTTCAGGCGGTTAACAGGACGAGGCTGTACCGGCGCCGGCACGGGCGGGTGGCGAGCGCGGCATTCTGGTGCGTTGTCACGCTCAACGAGGCGCTCCGCGCGATCTTGGGTCGGCCAAAACACCGAGCCGCACTGCGAGCTCTCCTCCGCGGACACGAGGCGTTCGCACCGCACCGTTTCCAGAGTTCAGGCTCATAGATGCCGGCACGACGGCGGGTGTGGCTGGCCGTGGCGCTGGTCCTCGTGGCCGTCGTGCAGATTCGCGTATTCCTACTCCCGCCGACTGACGAGTCCGGCCAGGCCGACGCGATAGTGGTCTTCGGTGGACCGGGTGATCGCCTCGGATACGCCGCCGAGCTGATGGCCGACGGTTTGGCTCCCACATTGGTGATATCGACTGAGGACGTCAACAGATGCCCACCTGGTGCGGCCGGGGCCGAGGTTCTGTGCCTGACACCAGACCCTTTGACCACTCGTGGTGAGGCTCGGGCTTTCGCGGAGCTTGCCCGGGAACGGGGCTGGGAGGAACTTCTAGTGGTGTCGACGGCGACGCAGAGCGTACGCGCTCGGATGCGGCTCGATCGATGCTACGCGGGCCATGCGACTTATGTGGCTATGCGGGAGAACTTCCTCAAGCAGATGTACCGGGTGGTCTACGAGAACGGCGCTATGGTGAAGGCGCTGTTCGTCGAGCGTGACTGTTGACGGCGTCGTCGGGCGTTACGGGCCCTTGGTGAGCGCGGCCGCATTTAGTCGATGGTGGTTCCGGTGTCTGTGTGGTTGTTGTTCCAGGTCCAGTTTGGGCCTTGGTCGGTGGAGGTGGGTCCGTAGGCCCAGGAGTTGTTGGTCCAGGTGTTGTTGGTGACGGTGATGTTGCGTGGGGCGCCGTGGCCGGTGCCTTTGTCGCGGAGGTAGAGGGTGTAGGTGCCTCCGGAGAGGAGGTTGTTTTCGATGGTGTAGGTGTCGACGGGGCCGTTGTTGCTTTGGATGATGATGGCTGAGGTTTGGCCTTGCCAGGGTCCTTCGATGCGGTTGCCGCGGATGGTGACGTTGGTTCCGCCGGTGGATTGGATGCCGTCGGAGTGTGATCCGGGTGGTGTGTGCAGGTCGTGGATCCAGGAGTTTTCGATGGTTTGGTTGCTGCCGACTTTGATGCCGTCTTCGAATGCGGAGATGTCGAGGTGGCGGGCTGTCCAGGAGCCGAAGGGTGCTATTCCGGCTGATCGTTCTCCTGAGACGCCGATCAGTTCGGAGTGTTCGATCACCAGACCTGATACGTTGCCGGCGCGGGCTGCGGGTATCGAGATTCCGTAGTGTCCGGTGCTGTGGATGCGGACGTTGCGGATGGTGACGTTGTTGTGTTCGACGGTGATGGATCCGGTGATCTCCAAGTTCTCGATGACTTGGCCGTCACGTGTTGATGTGAGTGATCCGCTCGGTTTGAGTTGGGTGTCGTCTTGAACGCCTGTGTTCGACTCGTCGGGGAAGCCGTTCACCGACGGGGGGTTTGGGTTGTCCGGTGGTTCCGGATCCGGGTCGGGGTCCGTGGTCGGGTCCGGGTCGGGGTCCGTGGTCGGGTCCGGGTCGGGGTCCGTTGTCGGGGGCTGTGTAGCCGTGGGCGACGGGTTCGGGCCTGTTGGACTCGGCGTCGGAATAGCGGTCGGATCAGTCGGAGGACTCGATCGCGTGGGGATCGGGCTCGGCGATGCGGTACTTGTGGGGCTTGGGCTGCCCGAGGGTGTCGGGGTCCTCGTCGCCTCCGGCAGTGGCGGTTCGGGGAGCACGTTGACCTCGTCGCCGTCGGCACGGCTGTCAACGATCACCGCAGGACTGCTTCCGGAGTACATGAACGAGTTGCGGCAGCCAGTCACGTCTACACGGCGGGCGGTATAATTTCCGAAGACTAGACCATTGGTGCGTGATGGATCGCCGCACTCAATTTCTGAGTCCTCGATGATTGTGCCACTCACGCCAGGAAAAACTCTGACGCTGTGGTATCCGCGGTGCACAACTCTCGTTCGCTTGATCGTCACGTTGTCGGCTTTGATCAATATGTACCCGTGCACTTCGAGTGCGTCGATGACCGTACCGGGTTCTGTAACGATGATCTGTTCACTCGGCGTGAGGTCGACGTCGTTGGGGACGCCGATCGCTTCCGCTTGTTGAGGCAGGATAGCTGTTCCGGCCAGGATTGTTGCGGCAACAACAGCGAGGATCGCCAATATCCGGAACCTGCGGCGACTGCGCTGTCTGGCGATACGAGCCGATTTCCGCGAGCTGGCGTGTTGGGACAAGGGAACCCCTAGGCCTCGAGTACAAATCGCCCGTAACGTTATACGATCGTTGTGAAAGATCGCTAGTGGGGAATGTAAAAGTCGAGAGTGGTTGTATGTCCAACAATATTGGCGTGATTCTGATGGTGGATGAACGTCGTTTAGTCGATGGTGGTTCCGGTGTCTGTGTGGTTGTTGTTCCAGGTCCAGTTTGGGCCTTGGTCGGTGGAGGTGGGTCCGTAGGCCCAGGAGTTGTTGGTCCAGGTGTTGTTGGTGACGGTGATGTTGCGTGGGGCGCCGTGGCCGGTGCCTTTGTCGCGGAGGTAGAGGGTGTAGGTGCCTCCGGAGAGGAGGTTGTTTTCGATGGTGTAGGTGTCGACGGGGCCGTTGTTGCTTTGGATGATGATGGCTGAGGTTTGGCCTTGCCAGGGTCCTTCGATGCGGTTGCCGCGGATGGTGACGTTGGTTCCGCCGGTGGATTGGATGCCGTCGGAGTGTGATCCGGGTGGTGTGTGCAGGTCGTGGATCCAGGAGTTTTCGATGGTTTGGTTGCTGCCGACTTTGATGCCGTCTTCGAATGCGGAGATGTCGAGGTGGCGGGCTGTCCAGGAGCCGAAGGGTGCTATTCCGGCTGATCGTTCTCCTGAGACGCCGATCAGTTCGGAGTGTTCGATCACCAGACCAGAGATCTCTTCGGAGAGTTCATGCGGCACGGCTATCGCGTAGTTGCCGGCGCCATGAACGCGGACGTTGCGGATGGTGACGTTGTTGTGTTCGACGATGATGGATCCGGTGATCTCCAAGTTCTCGATCACCTCACTGTCGCGTGAGGACGTCACCGGCTCGCTCTGTTCGAGGAGCGACTCGTCCGTCACACCCGTTGTGGACTCATCCGGAAAAGCACTGGCGTCCGCCGTCGCTGGAGACTGACCCCCGGACGCTGCTCCGCTGGCACCGTCTGCGTCGGACGGAGTGCCGGGGTTCTGGTCTTCGTTCGCGCCGCCACCGGCGCAGCCGATTGGCACGGCGAGAAGCAGCACCGCCACAAGCGACGTCAAGCCGCGCATTGCATGAGCCTGCCCGCCATCGCTGGTCTTGCTCATCCGTATCCCCCTCGTGCATCCTCGATGACGGCCGCCGAGCTGCTCTAGGACGCGTCAGAGCAGATTCGCGGATCACGGGCCGGCGTCAAGGTCCGCCGGATGTTACGCCCGGTGTGTGGACGGGCCCGGTGGCGCGGCCTCGTCTATGGCGCCCCGTGGACTTGGGCTTGAAGACCGTGGGCCATAAGACCGTGAACGGCCGACGGGCCAAGGGCTCGAACAGGACGGCCGTGCCGCCGATCACCACGACGGCCAGCGCTGCGACGACGATCGCGGACATCCATGCATTGCCGCCGGTGAAAGGTGACGTTGTCGAGATCAGCCAGGCGACCGACGCCCCGAGCGTCGTTGCTGCGAGCACGGGAACGACGGACTTGAGAACGTCTCGCACGGACAACCCGATCGTCTTGCGCCAGAGCGGGAACAGGATCAGTACCGTCATGGCGGTGAACGTCAGTAGGCGGCTGCCAGCTATGCCGAGCACCTGTTCCTGCGTGCCGGTGCCCTGCAGAAGGAGTCCTGGAATGATGAAGGACGCTGCGCTGAGCAATCCGGCTACCCACGTGGTCGCCGCGAGTACCCCCGGGCGGCCCATGGCCTGCAGAAGGGGGCCGGTATATGTGGCGAACGCTAAGGTCACTCCGAGGGCGCACAGAAGCTTCATGGGTCCGGCCGCGGCTGCCCACTCTGGTCCGATCAGGCGCATGAGCGGCTCGCTGCAGACAGCCAGCACCCCCAGCATCGGCACCGTGATAGTTGTCCCGAGCCGGATGATGGAGAGCGCCCGGTCCCGGAACGCGTGTGGATTCTCCTGATACCGCGACAGCTCCGATAGTGAGGTCGTCATCATGGCGCCGGTGGTGAGTTCAAGGACCATTTCGGTGAACCGCAGCGCCATTCGGTACAAGCCGACGGCGATAGGGCCGAAGAACAGGCCGATCAGCAAGGCGTCGGCGCGCTGGTAGAGAAATACACCGAACCCGGCGAGGGCTGAGTGGCCCGAGAATCCGAGCAGTTCCCGGGCTGCGGACCGGGAGAACCGTGGGTGCGGTCGCCAGTCGCTGACCACCCAGAGCAACGCGACCTCAACCGCGGCGGCAGCGAGCTGTTGGGCGACAAGGGCCCAGTACCCGGCGCCCGCAAATGCGGAGCCGACGCCGACTGCTCCGCCAAGCAGGACGGCGGCGTTGGCGCGAATAGCCAGCAGCCGGAACTCCATCTGGCGGCGCATGAGCGCCTCTGGAACAACGGACAGGCCCTTCATGATGAGCAACGGCGACAGCCCGACGACGACGGCTTGGAGGTCAGGCAGCCCGTTGACGGCCGCCCACCAGGGACTGAGCACTAGGGTGATGGGAATGAGCACGACCATCGCCGCCAGCGTCATCCAGAACGCGGCGTCGAGGTGCAGATTGGTCAGGTTCGGGCGTTGGACGATTGCCGCCACCAGGCCCTGGCGTACCACCATTTCGACAAAGAAGACGTAGACGAGGGCGATCGCGACCAACCCGTAGGCCTCGGGGCCGAGCAAGGCAGCGAGCACCAGAGAGACGACGAGGTTGACCACGACTCGGCCGCCCGAGAGCAGGTAAGACCACGAGAGCGCCCGGCCGAACGTCGTGGTGGGACGGGCGATCTCGGGGGCGTCACTCGTGACCCGTGGCGGGTCAGGCATCGGCCGCGACCGCCAAGAGCGTGTTGCCCGTCAGCTTCGACGTGAGCCCTCCTGTGCCAAGCGGCTCACGTCGGCTGGCGTGCCGTCGATCCAAGGTGGTGATCCGGTATCCGGCGGACTCGAGCCACCCTCTTAGGGCCCGGGCGTCGGTCCTGTGCATACCGTCGCGTTGCCAGGTCTCGGGAAGAACCCTTGCAGACCGCGGCATCAGTCGGTTGCGAAGCGCATAACGGCGATGATCGGGAACAGTGGTGACTATCGTCCCCCCAGCGCGCAGTATGGGTTTGACAGCTCGTAGGACCGCCACCGGATCCTCGAAATATGCGAGAACATCGAGAGCAAGGATCGTGTCGACCAAGGGCAGAGATCGGATCTCCACCTCAGTCGGGACACGGGGCGGGAGGACGTCGACACCGCGGCTCGCGGCGAGCTCCCCCTGTATGCAATCCACCGGGATCGCCGTGACGGCGATACCGGCCGCTGCCAATGTACTTTCGGTGACCCCAGACACCGTGCCCAGCGACAGGATTCGCTTTGGTTGCGTGCGCAGAACGCTGAGCACCGGCGAAGCGGGTTGCGGGTACGTGTGCTTGCTCCAGGAGACGACGTGCGCCGGAAGCTGTGGTTCGATGAGCTGCGCGTCGTCGAGGTCACCACGGCCGAGCTTGATGGCCGCCTCGATCTCGAGCCGGAAGTCTTCCTCAGGAATGCCCAGCTTGCCCAGGTATACATCGGGGAGGTGGTGAATCAGGAGATCGTCGATCTCTTCCAGGCACAGGACCTTCGTTAGACCGCAGGTGGTGTACGGATCGGTGGCGGCCGAGACGAGCATGTCGTACTCGCCTTCGTGTGGCGCCATCGGGTAGCCGCCCGAGTCCATGATCCGGCCCAGGTGTTCCCGGGTCAGCATGTAGCAGGCCGCATGATCGTTGGTGAAGCGCGCGAAAGTCCGGTTGTCCTTGACGAACACCGAACTGGGGTCCCACCGGTAGTAGCTGTGCACGGTGGACATTGAGCGACGGCCATCCGGCCATTCCTCGAACCGCATGAAGCCAGGGATGTAGGCGGCGGGGAGAGCCTCGGACAGTCGCAGGAACGCATCGACGTGGCGCTGTTCGATGAGCGTGTCGTCTTCGGCGTAGATGAACAGGTCATAGTCGTCGCGACGCTCGCGGAACAAGCTACGATGGGCGAAGGGAAGTGACCATGGGTTGGCGTTGGGCAGGCCGACCCGGACTTCGACGTCGTCCGCGATGTCCTTGGCGGTCTCCGCCAGTATGACCATGGTGACGTCGATATCCATGGACCGGAACTCCGCCAGCATGCGGTCGAGGTGGCGCCGATTCTTGGTTCCGTGATGCGCAATGGCTACGAGAGCGCGCACTGTTCCCCCCTGGACAGACCGCCTCGCCCGCGATGGCGGGCATTGGCAGCGTATCTCACTCAGGGAGTATTCATCCACACTCGTCGGTTGGGAGATGAAAATCCGTATAGCGGCTAGAGTGTGACCTAGCGGGTAGGCGTTGTACCGCTGCGGGATAACTTTGCTGGGGGGCAATGATCGTGGGGGACTCTCCAATGCGCCGGCGCGCTGCGTTTCGCGGGGCGTTGTCGCTTGATGAACTGGCCGGCTTACTCGGCGCCGGTTCGGTTCGGCCGGACGTGTTGTCGGTCGATGTCTTCGACACGGTGTTGACACGTGCGTGCGGTGAGCCGTTCGATCTCTTCCACTGGCTGGGCCGCCGCCTCCGTCAGCGTGGCGTCCTGACGGTTGACGCGGAGGTCTTCGCTCGCGCACGTGTCGCCGCAGAACGCGCCGTGTGGCGCCGAGACGGAGGCCTCGACTCGCACGCCGGCCTGGGCGAGTTCTACGAGGAGACAGTTCACCGGTTGGGTATGGACCCATCGCTGGTGACGTCGATGGTCGAGGCAGAGTTGGAACTCGAGGCGGAGATCTCCCGCCCGGTACCCGCGGCGAAGTGGCTCCTGAAACTCTGCGTGGAGCAGAAACAGAAGATTGTGTTCACGTCGGACACTTACTTTCCGAGGGCCTTCATCGAGTCCCGTCTGCAGACCGCGGGCGTGTTCTCGTCGAATGCCCGCTGCCTTCTCTCCTCTGAATTGGCCGAGTCCAAGGCCTCAGGCCGACTGTTCACCCGGATGCTGACCGACGGCCAGCCTGCCTCGGGCGTGTTGCATGTGGGTGACCATCCGCACTCGGATGTGGCGATGCCGATCAAGACCGGCATGCACGCGAGGTGGATTCCAGACGGGCGGCTGAACCGGTACGAGAAGAGCCTCGCCACCAGCTCGTATGGCACGGCGGGCCTAGGCTCAGCATTCGCGGGCGCGAGCCGCCTGGCCCGGCTCTCCACCGACGCCGGCAACCCACACGAGCGGGCCATCCGGGACGTCGCGGCCGGTGTCGCCGCCCCGGCTCTGGTCGGATACGTGCTGTGGATCCTGCTCCGCGCGCAGCGGCTGTCGTTGCGCCGAGTGGTCTTTCTCGCCCGCGACGGCCAGGTCATATTGGATATCGCCCGCCGCCTGGTGAAGGCGTTGGACCTGCCGATCGAGCTCACATATCTCTACGTGAGCCGAAGATCCACGAACCTGGCCGCGACCTTCGGGGCCACCGAGGAAGAGACCGGCTGGGTCTTCCGTGACCTGAGTGTTCTGTCCCCGGACGAAGTCCTCGACCGGTTCGATCTCCAGTGGGACGATGTGCGCCATCTGCTGAGCGTCGATCGCACCGTGACGAGGCCGGTCTCCGGTGCCGCCGTCGGCGAGGCGATGCGGGAGCACCTGAAATACGACGGTCCGGTCAGGCAGATGGTTCTGGACCGTGCCGCCGCGCGCCGGGAGCTGGTGCTCGACTATCTGAAGCAAGACGGCCTGCTCGATGGCGAGCCCTACGGCATCGTCGATTTCGGCGGCGTGGGTAGTCAGGTAAGAGCGGTCCACGCGCTTGTCAGCGCGGCGGGAGCCGCTCCGCCCCGAATCTTCATGATGGGTCTTGACCGTCCGGAGGATGCCGGCCTGGTGACGCCGGACGACGAGCCGGCGTGGGTCCGGGACACGGAATGCTATCTGTACGATCACCGACGCGGACGCGGCATACGTCGTGCGCGGGGGTTCGGGACCTGCGTCCAGATGTTCTGTGCGGCCGATCACGGCACGGTGGTCGGCTATGGCAGAGAGAACGGGCGGGTGATCCCTGAGCTGGCGACACCGAGCGACGACGCCACAATGAGCTGGGGACTGCTCACCATGCGCGCCGCTATCGCGAACTTCGTGGACAACCTGGTTCTGAATGAGGATCTGGTGGACCCGTATGCCGACGTCAGAGATGCCTCCTGCGACGTGCTGGAAATGTTCTGGACCAGCCCGAGCGCGGGCGAGGCCGGGGCCTGGGGCTCCTTCCCGTTCGAGGGCGCGCAGGCTTCCGGGTCGGCTCCGCGGCCCCTTGCATATCGCTATACCTGGCGAACGGTCGGGAGCGAGATCGCGAGCGGGCGCTTCCCCAATCTCGGATGGCAGCACTGGTACGAAGGATCGCTCGCCTTGAGTTCACCTTTGGTCCGCTCGGCCGTGGAACGAGCGGAGACCATGTACCGGCGGTTCGAGCATACGGACAAACCAGGCGTATCTGCATTGATCGGGACAGTCCGACGATTGGCAGGTCGATGAGAGCGCGTGTCAAAAAGGCAGCGGATCTGTTACTGCCGTCTGGCGTGCGGTACGTTTTGTCCCGCCGCCGTCTGAGGAGGCAATTCGGCCTTCGTTCCCTGGGGCCGGACTTCGGCTATGGCATAGCCGAGAACACGGCGTTCGAACCCAACTGCAGGATTGGTGGCCCGGCCTATATCGCAGGCTCTCATATCGGAGCCTTCACATACATCGAGGTCGGATCCCGCATTAGCCTGACTGATGTCGGCAGGTTCTGCTCGATCGCTCCTTACTGCATCATCGGGCTCGCGGAACATCCGACCGACTTCGTCTCCACACACCCGGCCTTCTACCGTCACCTTCCGGCATACGGCTGGGACCTGGTCGCCGAGGACCAGCACCATGAGCTGACCAGGACGACGGTCGGAAGCGACGTGTGGATCGGAGCGGGCGCTGTTGTGAAGGGTGGCGTCACCATCGGCCACGGAGCCATCATCGGCGCAGGAGCCGTCGTGACCCGGGACGTCCCGCCCTACGCGATCGTCGGTGGGGTCCCGGCACAGATCATCCGTTACCGGTTCGATCCTGCACAGATCAATGATCTCTTGGAGTCCCGCTGGTGGGAGCGGGACCTGAACTGGCTCCGGACTCACGCCGCCGACATGCGAGATGTCGCGAAGTTCATCGAGGTCACCCGGGGCAGGCTCAACTCTCGCCCGAGATGACAGCGGGGCTGTTGAGGGACTCCCCGCGTAGCCGCCGCTTCAGTCGGCCGCCATGGAAACGGATCAGCCGAGTCCAGTACACCCGGGGGACCACCATCCAAGCGCGTACACGCTGCCGCCGTCCAAGAGGTGCCCTGGCCGCCGCGCGGAACAACGCATAGGAGGTGCGTACGTCGAACGGAACCAAGGTTCTAAGCCGCACCCGGCGCGTGTCCCACCAAGCGACCGTTTCGCGCCTGCCTCCACCTCTGAGCTTGATGGCGCGCAGCGAAGCGTCGTCATGGATTCGCCGCTCGAACAGGACGTCGTCAAGGCAGACAATCGGTCCGTTGAGCGCGATCTCGGCGAGAAGGATCCAGTCGCTGGCCTCGTGCGGCGCAATGAGCTGCGTCTTCTCGAGCACATTTCGTGGGAACAGCCCGAAGACGGTGTTGGCGGCCCGCACGTTGCGGATCACATGCCTGAACCGTGTCACGGGATCCTCGGCGTCAAGGGCCAGTTCGTCGGTGTCGGCGCGGATGAGTTCCCCCGATTCGTCGATGAGAACGGCCTTCGGATGCACCACTGCCGGCGTGTTCCCGCCTGCCTCGTCGAACGCGGCCATGCACTCTTCAAGGAACCGCGGTCGGCAGAGGTCGTCGTGTGCTGACCATTTGAAGAACTCACCAGTCCCGAGTTCGAATGTGCGGTTGTAGTTCGCCGCAGCTCCGACGTTTTCTGATTGACGCTCGTAGCGAATTCGGCTGTCCTTGGCCGCGTACTCCTTGCAGATCTGTGGCGTGTCGTCCGTCGATGCGTTATCACAGATGATGAGCTCGAAGTCTTCGAAGGTTTGGGCTAGGAGGCTGTCGAGTGTCTCTCGCAGGAAGCGCGCACCGTTGTAGACCGGGAGACCGACGGTCACCCTGGGGCGGTCGACTGGCGTCATGTGTGGGCTCCTTGGTACTTCGTTCGTCGCTGGTTCATTGAATGGGCTCGATGACCACGTTGCCGAAAGAGGCGTCGACGTGATGGGCGATCAGTGCGACGGCTCCGGAGGCCGTGCCGCCGTCGTAGACGATCTCCATCTGCCATCCGGGTTCGGGCTCCGCAGCGGGCCACATCTTGTATCGGTATCGGTAGCCGCCGGTCACGGTTTCCACGGATGCCTTCATCACGTGTGGCACACCGAGTGGCAGTGATACGTGATTGATCCGGTGCAGTGGCGTACCTCCGCTGCCCGTCAGTTCAGTACGCCCAGTCAGCTGCCACCGATACCAGGCGTATGCACCGACCGGATAGAAGCCCGTACTGGGCTGGCCGGAGCTGCCCGTAGTGTGACCGGGCCAGCGCAGACCCATGCCAACAAGCGGGGCACCGCTCTGCGGGGTACCGCTGTCGGGTCCGAGTGCGTGCACGGTCAGCGGCACTGTGACCTGATAGTCCGTCCACGAAATGTCGCCGAGCGCGACCACCCTGTCGTAGCCGAGCTCCGTCGGCCGCAGAGCACCCGAGTTGATAGACCACTTGCCGTCGACAATCTGTGCGACGTCGTTGATCGCGGCGGCGTCGCTCCAGTCCACCTGGAACGGAAGACTCGGAACAGTGCTGGATTCCTTTGTCACGGTCACGGTGCGAGAGTTCTCGACACCTGAGGTGCTACGAGCAATGAGCTCCACCGTGTTCGCCCCTCCCGCCAGTTCCGCGTAGTCGAGCTCGACGTTGAAATCGCCCGCGAACTGCAGTCGCTGCAAGTCCGGCCCGATCTTCAGGTTGCGCAGCGGGCCGCCATTGAGGCGGAAACGCAGCCATGAGAGCCCGTCTGGGTGGCTGACGTTGCCGAGGACGTTCACCCACCGTTGGGGTCGACCGTTGGCGCCGAATGTCTGCTGGTTACCGTTCCACACGTCGATGGCAGGGCCGTCTCCTGGATCGGGTTCTTGGCCATCTTCGACGAAGGTGGCGGACACCGTGGTGTGGGAGCTCATCGTGACCGAGGCAGGATTCGACGCGCCTGACAGCGCGCCGGACCACCCGGTGAAGGACCAGCCGTCCGCCGGCACGGCCTCCAGCTCCACCATGGCGCCGGCTGGATACGAAGTCTCGTCAGGGGTCGACACGATGCTGCCCTGGCCGATGGTCTGGGTGGTGAGCGTGTAATTCCCCGGTTCTGGCGGGTCGGGGTCCTCCGTATCGATCACGTAGTTGACACGTGCGGTGAACGCGGGCGACGCTGACGCTGGTGAATTGTGATTCGCTGCGAACGGACCGACGGATGTGACGTTGAGGGCGCGGGTGAACGAACCCGCCTCCGTCCACGAGACCCCATTGGCCGACCAGCTGTACGTCCAGGTCGAGCCGGTCCGCTTAACCCGCAGCCACATGGACGTGGCCCCCGCCGGGATCACCTTGCTTATCTTGGCCGCTGAGCTGCCGCCTGTGGTCGACGCGGCGAACACGCGCAGGGACGTGCCGTCGAAGTATGTGTCGAAGCGGATCCAGTTGCTGGCGTCCTGCTGGACGATGACTCCCTGCATTTGGTATTTCGAGCTGGGCACGGAGTCGAAACGTACCTCTGCCTCGAAATCCTCGTTGGTTACGTCCTGCATCGCCCGCAGCGAGCGATTCGCACCCCAGGCGTCGTGAGACGTACTGGCGGGCACCGTCAGCTCGAGATGTGCGTCGTCGGTTCCCTGGCCGGCTACCTGCCAGGACCCATCGCCAATCGGGTCGACGACCGTCCAGACGGCGTCGTCGAGCCCGTTGGAGAAGTCATCCGAGCGAATGACGGAGGACGAGGCATGCGGCCCCTCGTCGGGCGTCGTGAATGTCGCGTCGGCTGTGGTGGCGATATTGCCGGACTCGTCGGTGGAGATCACCTGATAGTGGTAAGTCGACGATGGTTGCAGGTCTGGGAGTGTAACGGTGTGGTCCGTGACCAGCGAATCGGCAGAGATGGTGCCGCTGCCGTAGGCCGCAGTGGCGCCGTGCGCCACTGCGGAGGTCGCAGGTTCGTTGGTCTGCCAAGTGATCGTAGCGGTTCCCGGCGCCATATCAACGTCGACGGTGGAGATGACCGGGGGAGTGGAGTCGCCCGTCTCGGGCGGCCCGTCGCCGACGTCCAGGAAGGTGTCCAGCGCCTCGGCCCACCGATCGGCTATGAGCCGGTCGCCCACGGCGTTGGGGTGGAGACCGTCGTAGGCATGTACCGCAACCTCGTAGCCGGTGTTCATATCGACCGTATGGATCGGGGACGCGCCCGAGGTGCGGTTTGCTGCCAACGTACGCAGCTCAGCGTTGTACGCGGTGACTTTGGCCGTATTCATCGAGTCCGGGGGGATTTCGGCGATCAGTATCGCGAGATCGGGCTTGACGTTGCGGGCTCTCGCGATCGCGGTATCGACCCGTTCGGCCGCGATTTCTGGCGTGATCGTGGCACCGCGGAGGTCATTGATGCCGATCAGCAGAAGAACGACGTCGGGATCGTGGTCCGTAACCCCGGCGGCGATGTTGTCGCGTAAGTGACCGGTGGTCCACCCCTGAACGGAGAGCGAATCGTGATCCCACTCGCCCTCAGCGAGGTGGTCGCCCGCCGGATGAGAATCGTAAGGACCGACGAAATCGAAATCGACCTCGCTGTCGTTCAGGTGATCGTCGAGGTAGTAGCGGTAGGTCCCTTGGATGCCACTGCCCGCGCTCGTGGCGCCGCGCGTGATGGAGTCGCCGACGGGCATGATGCGCACGACGTCTGGGTCGGGTTCTGGGTCGGTCGTGGGGTCTGGGTCGGGTTCTGGGTCCGTGGTGGGGTCTGGGTCGGGTTCTGGGTCCGTGGTGGGGTCTGGGTCGGGTTCTGGGTCGGTCGTGGGGTCTGGGTCGGGTTCTGGGTCCGGTTGGATCGGCGCGGAGGTATCGATGACGTAGTCGACCTCAGCGGCGAACGCCGGCGAGGCTGACTTGGGTGAATTGTGGTTGGCGGCGAAAGGACCGATGGACGTGACGTTCATCGATCGGGAGAAACTGCCCGCAGTGTTGAAGTTCTCGCCGTCGGCAGACCACTTGTAGGTCCACGTCGAGCCCGAGCGCGTCACACGAAGCCAGATTGAATCGGGCGAGGTCGTGATCGCTTTGCTGAGCATGCTCTTCGAACTGCCTGCCGTTGTGGAGGCGGCGAAGACGTAGAGCGACGAGCCATTGTGGTATGTGTCGAAACGTAGCCAGTTGCCGGCGTCCTGTTCGAATAACAGACCTTGCATCTGGAACTTGCCAGACGGGACGGAGTCGAACTTCGCTTCGATCTCGACGTCACCGTCTGGAACGTTCTGGACGGCACGCAGAGCGCGGTTGGTGCCCCATGGGTCGTGGGAAGTGCCCGCGGGCAAGGACAGTTCCAGTCGTGCGCTGGTTCCCGCACCAGCTACCCCTGACGTGCCGTCGCCGACAGGGTCGACGACTGTCCAGACTTCAGAATCGAGGCCCGCCGAGAAATCGTCCGACACGAATCCGGTGGTTGCCGCCGCGTTCGTGCTGTTCGCGATGAGCGCCGCTGCTGGAAGGAGCAGAGAGAGCACCAGCGCCGACGAGCGTCGTCTGAAGGTAGCCATGATTTACCGTTTCCTCCCACACATGCGGGGCCAGGCGGTCATCAGACCGTCACCACCTTAGCGACGACACCCAGCTGGGCGACTTGATCGCAGATCTCGGCGTAGTAGACCGGGTTGGTGATCAGTACCTGGGATACCGCGCGGCCGGCCAGAGACTCGGGTAGCCCGACGCGGTGTCCAGCACCAGGCAGGTAGTGCCCGTCCTTGCGCGGATTCAGATCGACGACGGTGACCTGGCCATCGGGATCGACGGCGTTGACGAAGTTCACGCCCTTGGAGCCGGCACCCCACACCGCCAAGGACTCGCCGCGCTCTCGCAGTGTGACGACCTCGTCCTGCCAGCGGGCGACGGTCGACCGCCAGCGCTCGGCGAAGCTTCGAACCAGCGCGAGATGTGTCTCGACGTCGCCCGTGCGGCCGCTCGAGGACACGTCGGCACCGGTCCAGGTGGTGTCGGATGTGGTGATGCTGGACGAAGCGGCGTCGGGACGAGCACGCGCCTCGAGGGAGAGGAACTGCCCGTGGAAGGATCGGCGGAGCGAGACGATCTCGAAACCGCTACGCCTCACCAGTGCAGACAGTGATTCGGTGGAGAAGTACGAGACGTGCGGGTAGATGCAGTCCCAGAGCCCGTCAGGGCCGAAGTTGAACTCCGCCGACGGTACTTCGAAGTAGAACAACGCCTCTTGCGGAGCGGACTCCGCGAGTGACGCCAGCATCGCGGCCGGATGGTCCAGGTGCTCCAGCACATGCCGGCAGGCCAGCAGTTCATACTTCTCGACCTGGTCTCCTGGACTGAAGTAGTCCTGTACCAGTGTGACGCCCGGGATGGTGGTGTCTGGTGCGACGGTCGGGTCGTATCCGATTCCGGTGTTCCCGCCGGCCTCGCTCAGCGACGCGAGGAAGTCACCCTTGCCGGAGCCGATCTCCACCACGTGCTTGCCGCGGATGCCGCACTCGTCCACCAGCCGCGCCACCAGCTCGTCCGAGTACTGCTGGAACGTGGCGGAGAAGTGCAGCGAGTTGTCATAGCTGACGTCGTACTGGACGAGCGCCGGATCGAACGCAACGTTCTGCACATGGCCGCAGTCGAGGCATACGGCGAGGTCGAGGCGGCCACACACGGCGCCGCGCGCGGCCTCGCGCGTCGGGAAGAGCGCGCCGGTCAGCACCGGGGCGTCGCCCAGGTCGGCGACGGGATCCAGCCGGTCGTCACCGCATGCCAGACACGACGTCTGTGCCGTCACACCGCCTCCAAAGTGGTCTGCAGGTCCAGCCCGGCGAGGTCGTGGCCGATCTCGTCGAGGTATGCCGGGTTCATCGCGATCACCAGGTCAGGCTGGATCTCGGTCAGCTCCTTGGGCGCCACGATGCGGTGCCCGCTACCGGCCATGTACCGGCCGTGCTTGAACGGGTTGATGTCGACGGCGGCGTCGACCAGCGGAGCGTCGTCGCCCAGCGCGGCCAGGAACGCGACACCCTTGGAGCCGGATCCCCAGATGACGCTGCGACCGCCGGCGTCGGCCACCTCGCGCAGCCGCGTCTGCCAGCGGCCGATCATCTCCGCGTGCGCGGCGGCGAACCGATCGGCGGCCTCCGACACCGCTGCGATGTCGTCCTCGATGAGCGCGAACACCGGGCTCAGGCCGCCCTCGCCGCTCGTCGTCGGGCGTGCCTCGATGATCAGGTACTGCTCGTCGTACGCGGTCCACTCGCGCAGGATCTCGAACCCGGTGCGCCGGAACAGCCGGGCCAGCGAGCCGGTGGTGAAGTACGAGCAGTGCTCGTAGTACACGTCCCAGAACGCGCCCTCGTCCAGCACCCGTCGCACGTCGGGCAGCTCGAACAACACGGCCGTGTCGGTGCGGTCCCCAATGGCGGCCCGCACCGTCCGCATCCACTCCGCCACCGGTGCGATGTGCTCGAGGGTGTGCCGGCAGATCACCGCGTCGGCGTCGAGCTCGGGGTAGTCCTCCGGGAAGAACCCCTTCACCCAGGTCAATTTCTCCGCGACGTCGGCGTCGATGCGTTCCGGATGCACGCCCGGATCCACGCCGACGCCCGAGGCGACACCGGCCCGCACCATCTCGGCGAGGAACTCGCCCTTGCCGCAGCCGATCTCCACGACGCGCTTGCCGGCCAGGTCGTATCGCTGCACCCACTGTGCGGCCAGGTCGGCGATGAACTCCCGGAACAGTGGGGAGAACCCCTGCGTCTCCTCGTAGTCCGAGGAGTAGGCGTTGTGCGACGGATCGAACAGCCGGTTGAAGACGAAGCCGCACTCGGTGCACAGCGCCAGGTCCAGCTCACCGCGCGGGAACTCCAGCGCGGTCTGCTGGTCGTCCACCAGCAGGCAGCTGTGCACGGGGACGTCGCCGCACCGGTAGAACGCCCGTGTCGCGCCCGATCCGCACGCCGGACACGCCCCATGATCCTGAGCGCCGTGATCATGAGCACTTTCCGTGCTATATGGACGGTTACTGTTCATGATCATGGGATCACTTCCGGGGTTGGGACGGGGCGGATGAACCGGCCGCCGCGCTGCCGGTACTCGTCCTGCTGCGCGAGGATCTCGTCGAGGAAGTTCCACGCCAGCACCAGCACGTAGTCCGGCTGCTCCTCCAGCAGCGCCTCCACCGGCCGGATCGGCACGTGCACACCCGGCATGAACTTGCCCTGCTTCCAGGTGTTCCGGTCGACGACGAAGTCCAGGATCTCGGTCCCGACGCCCAGGTAGTTCAGCATGGTGCTGCCCTTGGCCGCCGCCCCGTACGCCGCGATCGACGCGCCGTCGGCCTTGAGCCGGTCCAGCAACGTCAGCAGTTCGGACCTCGCGTCCTCCACCCGGTCGGCGAAGTCGGCGTAGTAGGCGAACCCCGCCACGCCTGCCGCCCGCTCCTCCGCCAGCATCCGGCGCGCGTCGGCCGAGATGTCCTCCCGCTTGCCGATATGCCAGCGCAGCGTGCCGCCGTGCAGGTCCGGGAAGTACTCCACGTGGTTGAGGTACATGCCGTGCCGCCGCACCAGCGCGTCCACCGACGTGCACGAGTAGTAGCAGAAGTGCTCGTGGTAGATGGTGTCGAACTCGCCGTGGTCCACCAGGTCCTTCACCCACGGGTTCTCCACAGTGATCACGCCGTCGTCGGCGAGCAGCTCCGCCATGCCGCCGACGAAGTCGTTGAGCGCCGGCACGTGCGCCATCACATTGTTCGCGATGATCACGTCCGCCGGCCCATGCTCGGCGCGGATCCGTTTCGCCAGCTCCACGCCGAAGAACTCCTCGACGGTCGGCACACCGGCTTCGCGGGCGGCGGCCGCCTGGTCCGGCGCCGGGTCGACGCCCAGCACCCGCACCCCGTGCGGTGCGAAGTTGCGCAGCAGGTATCCGTCGTTGCTGGCCAGCTCCACGACGAAGCTCTCCGGTCCGAGCCCGCGGGCGGCGACCAGCCCGTCGACGTGCTCCCGTGCATGCCGCAACAGATGGTCGGAGAACGACGAGAAGTACAGATAGTTGTCCACGAACAGCCGCTCCGCCGGCACCTCCTCCAGGATCTGCACCAGCGCGCAGCCTGGGCAGAACGCGACGTCCAGCGGGAACGCCGGATCGACCTGGTCCAGTTGGTCCGCGGAAACGAGCGCGTCCGCCAGCGGCGTCTTACCCAGGGACAGGAACGGCTTGAGCCCGGCACCGCCGCAGGAGCGGCACGGTGGCACCCGGTCATACATGGTCGGCCCCCTTCTGCTGCACCACGCGCAGCTCGGAGTCGACCAACCCCTGCTCCTGCTGGGCGAGAATGTGCTTGATCCGCTGCAGATGCCCGCCGGTCAGCGTCGCCTCATTCAGCTCCACCTGCAGGTAGGCGTCGTACAGCTCCTCCACGCCGCGTCGCACCGTCCACTGCGGCTGGAACGTGGGCAACTCCCGCTCGATCAGCGAGCAGTCCACTCGGTAGTTGCGCTTGTCCGGGCCGGCCCCATCGGCGAAACTCACCGTCGATCCGGGGATGACGTCGGCGACGATCTCGGCGACGTCGCGGATCCGGTACGTCTCATCGGTGCGCCCCACGTTGTACGCCTTGAGGTGCACGAGCTCACGCGGCGCCTCGACGACGGCGAGGAACGCACGCGAGATGTCCTCGATGTGCACCAGCGGCCGCCACGGGCTGCCGTCGCTCTTGAGCAGCACCTGGCCGGTGGTGACGGCGTAGCCGACCAGGTTGTTCACCACCAGGTCTCCACGCAGCCGCGGCGAGACCCCGTAGGCGGTCGCGTTGCGCAGGAACGTCGGGCTGAAATCGTCGTCGGCGAGCTCGGTCAGGTCCCGCTCGCTGAACACCTTCGACTCGCCGTACGGCGTGACCGGCAGGAACTCGGCCGTCTCGTCCAGCACGTCGTCGCCGTGCGCGCCGTAGATGCTGCACGACGACGAGAACGCGAACCGCGTCACGCCGGCGGCCTTGGCCATCCGGGCGACGTGCAGCGTGGCGAGATGGTTGATGTCGTAGGTGGTCTCGGGGTTGAGGTCGCCCAACGGGTCGTTGGAGATCCCGGCCAGGTGGATCACCGCGTCGACGCCCTCGAAATGCTCTTCGCGCAGGTCGCGGATATCCAGCCACAGCTCGTGGTCGGGGCGCTCGAGCTCCGGGGTGAACCGGCACCGCGAGAACAGGCCGCTGTCGACGCCGACCACCTCGTGGCCGGCGAGCTTGAACAGAGGCACCAGGACGGTGCCGATGTAGCCGTCGTGGCCGGTGACAAGAACACGCATTGCTGTCCTACTCCCAGGTCTTCCAGGGCGCGTTCTCGGTGCGCCACAACTCTTCGAGGATGTGCTTCTCGCGCATGGTGTCCATGCACTGCCAGAAGCCGTAGTGCCGGTAGGCCATGAGCTGCCCGTCCTTGGCCAGCTCTTCGAGCGGTTCCTTCTCGAACTGGGTGTCGTCGCCGGCGATGTAGTCGAAGACGGCCGGCTCCAGGACGAAGAACGCGCCGTTGATCCAGCCCTCACCGATCTGCGGCTTCTCTGAGAACTCGACGATCTGATCGCCGTCGGTCACCAGGTGCCCGTAGCGGGCCGGCGGGCGGACCGCGGTGAGCGTGGCGATCTTGCCGTGTGAGCGGTGGAACTCCAGCAACGTGTCGATGTTCACGTCGCTGACGCCGTCACCCCAGGTGAGCAGGAACGTCTCGTCGCCCACCCACGGCTGCAGCCGCTTGATCCGGCCGCCGGTGTTGGTCGACTCGCCGGTGTCGACGACGTTGACCGTCCAGTCCTCGTCGGTGTCGCGGCGGTGCAGCGTCACCTCGCCGTGCCGTGGCCGGACCGTCACGTCCGAGGCGAGCGTCGCGTAGTCCAGCATCCAGCGCTTGATGACCTCGCCCTTGTAACCGGCGGCGATGACGAACTCGCTGTACCCGTAGCGCAGGTAGTGGCGCATGATGTGCCAGAGGATGGGCCGTCCGCCGATCTCCACCATCGGTTTCGGCTTGATCACCGTCTCCTCGGCGAGGCGGCTACCCAGGCCACCCGCAAGTATCCCCGTTTTCATTGTCCCCCCTCCGTGGCTCCGGCCGGCGGAACCCGTCCGGCCGTCGGAGCCGCTGTCAGTTCGTGATACATCGCGACATAGGCCCGCGCCTGCTCAGGCCAGGCGAAGAGCCGCTCGATGCGCAGCCGTCCGATCAATGCCATCTGGCGGCGGCGGTTCGGATCGTCCACGAGTGCGGCGATGGTCTTGGCCATCGCGTCCGGGTCGCCGTCCGGCACGTACTCGGCCGCCGGGCCGGCGCACCGGCGCGTCTCGCGGAGATCGGTGCTGACCACCGGCACGCCGTGCGCCATGTACTCCAGCGTCTTGTTCATGGTGGAGCGGTGGTTGAACTCGCACGGCGGATCCGGTGTGACGCCGATGTCCGCAGTGGACAGCCAGCGGCCCAGTTCGGCCTGGTCGACCCGTCCGGTGAAGGTGGTGAACTCCTGGACGCCCAGCCGTTCGCGCTGCTGCAGCAGGGCATCCAGGCTGTCCCCGTAGCCCAGCAACGCGAAGTGGCAGTCGTCGCGGCCGAGGTTGTGGACGTAGTGCGCGATCGCGTCGAGCAGCCGGTCCACGCCGTCCTGCGGTCCCATGATCCCGACGTAGCAGACCAGTCGGCGCCGACCGTTCCGCAGCGACGGGTCGATCGGTCCACGGACCATCGCGGCCGGATCCGGCGAGCTCATGACGACGGCGGTCCGCTCGGGCGGGACGTGTCCGCGCTCGACGGCGATCTCCTGGTACGACGGGTTGGGGGAGACCACCCGGTCAGCGACGGCGTAGGTGGCCCGCTCCAGCAGGAGCAGCACCCGATGCAGCAGACCGCGCCGGCCGAACCTGGCCTCGTACACCTCGGGGCAGAGATCGTGCTGGTCATAGACGAACTTCTTGCCGCGCAGCTTCCAGAGCAGGCCGAGCAGCCAGTAGGTGTCCGGCGGGTTGCAGGCCTGCAGGACGTCGAAACCTTCGGCGCGCGCGGTGCGGACCGACAGCCGTGCCGTCCGCAGCCAGCAGACCACGAACTCGCGGACGTAGCTGAGCAGCCCCGACGTCGCCGGCGGCGCCGGATAGGAGCGGACCGTCGCGCCGTCGAGGTCGAACTCGTCCGGTTCCTCCGGCCCTTCCTTCGGGCAGATGACGGTGACGTCGTAGCCCGCACTGATCAGCGCCCGGCACTCCGACCGCACACGGCGATCGAAGCGCAGCGGGATGTTCTGCACGACGATCAGCACGCGTGGGCGGCGTCGTCCGCCGTCGCCGCCCACCGGTGTGTCGACCGCTTCTGGTCCGCGTCGCTGTCCGCGTATCGCGGTGACCAAACCCCCCATGGTGCCCCCCTCGACAGGCCTGGAGCGTCCTAGCCGCTGAGCGGCTCCTCAGACTCCGCGCCGGCTCTTCGAGACATGGCGTATGCGACCGCGCCCCCCAGCGCGAGTGCACCGCCGATGCCGGCGACGGTGGCGGCGTCGGAAGCACCCGTGTCCGGGAGCGCCGCCGTCGTGTCGTCGTCGCTCGGCTTGTCGCCGGGCTTCTTGCCTTCCGGCTTGTCCGGCTTGTCCGGCGGCTTGGTCGATGGAGGCTGCGTGCCCGGCGGCTGCGTCGACGGTGGCTGCGTGCCCGGCGGCTTGGTCGACGGTGGCTGCGTGCCCGGCGGCTCGCTTGGTGGCGGCTCAGTCCGTGGCGGCTCGCTCGGTGGCGGCGGCGGTGGTTTGGGCGGTTCGGTCGGCGGCGGCTGCGGGCCGCTCGGCGACGCAGCGTGTGCCGGCGTCAGCGCGATGGCCGTCACCGTCGGCGCCACCCATGCGGCCCCACCGGCCGTAAGTCCGGTGGCCAGCACCCTTCTCCGGCTAATACCAGAAGAACTCGTATCTGCCATTTACTCATGCCCCCCAAGGCAATATCGCACGCCCCCCGTGCGACGCGAGTCATGCTACGGCAAACGAGGGCATTTGTCGCCACAAGTCCTTTCACGGCCCATTTCGTTTGCGCAAGCGTGACGTTCTCGGACGACTTGGCCGTATGCTGCTGGTTATGGCAGACAGTGTGCCTATGGCCGACCCCTCGGTCCGTGAGATGGAGATCGATGGGGATATCACGCTGTTTCACGCCGCCACGCAGACCGCCCTTGTGCTCAACGGGACCGCCAGCGATGTGTGGCGGCTGATCGACGGCGAACGCACGCTGGAGGAGATCGTCGCGGCGCTCGACCAGGCGTATGACGCGGACCCGGAAACCGTCCGCGCCGGTGTCGACTCCGCGCTGACGCAACTGCGCGAGCACGGCCTGCTCGCCAGCGGCAACTCCAGCATCAGCACCAACACCAGCAGCGGACGCTGAGAGGCGTCGTCTGTGCACTCGCTCGCGTCGGCCATCGAGGAATCCGCCGATCTGTTGCTGCACGCCGGAGCGGTGGAGCGGGCCGGTCAAGCCGTGCTCTTCCCCGGCGAGTCCGGCGTCGGTAAGAGCACGCTGACGGCGGCGTGCCTGATCCGTGGGTTCGGCTACATCACGGACGAGGCGGTGGCGCTCGACCCGGACACCGGCCGCGTCACCGGGTTGGCGCGGCCGTTGATGCTCACGCCATGGTCCACCGAGGCGCTCGGGCTCGATCCGGCGCTCGGCGGCTGGTCCGACGAGTCCGCGGACAAGCTCGCGTTCACCGCGCAGTCCATCGGGGCGCGCGCGGTGACCGAACCCGTCGCGGTCGGCCACGTTGTGCTGGTACGCAGGAGCGGCGCGCGCTCGAACCCGGTGATCGAGCCGGTCGCGGCCGGGGAAGTGCTGGCGGCGGTACTCGCCGCGTCGTTCAACCACTACCGGCTGGGCGAGCGGGCCTGGGAGGCGGCGGCACGGCTGTCGACGCAGGTCCAGGGGTGGCGGTTGGACGCCGACGAGCCGGTGGCCGCCGCCGACGCGATCCTACGACTCCTGCCTCAGCGGCTAGAGGCCCCCACCACTGCCGTAGAGGCCTCACCGGCACTGTAGACAGCGGTGATGAAGACGATTCTGTGGCGCTGCTACGCCACAAAACCGTCTTCATAGGGTCGCGCGCGGCTTCACCGGGTGGCGCGCGCCGGGTCGAGTGCGGATACTGCACCCATGCCTAGCATCGTCGTGCCTGCGCACAACGAAGAACCCGTCATCTCCCGGCTGCTCGACGCCCTCGCCGCGCCGACGACGGACGACGGTCCGTCCGTGCACCACAGAGAGCCGGACGCGGAAACCGAAGTCTCGGGTGCGGGCGCCGAAAAGCCGGAAGCGAGTGTCGGGGGTGTGGGTGTGGGTGCCGAAGGTCTGGGTGAAGAGCTCGAGATCATCGTCGTGCCGAACGGCTGTACCGATGCGACCGCCGACGTCGCTGCCGGCTACCCAGGTGTGCGGGTGGTGCAGACTCCGGTGGCCTCGAAGGCCGAGGCGCTACGGCTCGGCGACGAGGCCGCGACCGGCTTCCCCCGGCTGTACGTCGACGCGGACGTCGTGCTCGGCCGGGACGACGTGGTGCGGCTCTGCCAGGCGCTGAGCACCACCGGCGTGCACGGGGCCGGACCCGCCCGAGTGCTGCCGATGGCCGGCGTGGCGTGGCCGGTCCGCTGGTATTACGACGTGTGGCAACGGCTCCCGGCGGTCCGCGAGGAACTGTTCGGCCGTGGTGTCATCGCCGTCGATGAGGCCGGGCACGCCCGCGTGGCCAAGTTCTTCACCGGCGACGAGCAGGTGATGGCGGACGACCTCGCGATCGCGTTGGCGTTCGACGCGTCCGAGCGCGTCGTCGTGCCGTCGGCCCGGGCTCAGATCCGGCCGCCGCGGACGACGGCCGACTTGCTGCGCCGCCGGGTCCGGGCGATGACCGGGAACGCGCGGCTGGCGGCGGCAGCCGACGGTCGGGCGCCCCGCACCGGTTCTGCCGACGGTCGGGCACCGCGCACGGGTCCGGTCGGCCGTGCGGCACCACGCACCGGCCTGGCCGAGTTGCGAGGCGTCGTTGCACGTGAGCGAAGCGTGCTCCGACGGGCCCGGATGGTGCCCAAGGTGGTGCTCTTCCTGACGGTTGCCGTCGTCGCCCGGCTGCGGGGGCGCCGCGCGATGGGCAGGAACGACACGAGATGGTTGCGCGACGAGAGCAGCCGTCAGCCCGGGCAACCGCGAACGTGACGGCCGGAACGTCACCACTGCGACATCACGGTTGCGAACGACATTGTGGTCACGATCGCAGCCACGATGCATGCTCCTTGCCGTCGGCACGTCCTTGACGTCAGGAGCTGCCGTGCTTGAGCGGCTCCCACCAGTCGCGGTTCGCGCGGTACCAGGCGACCGTGTCGGCCAGGCCCTGATCGAACGGGGTCTTCGGGGCATAGCCGAGCTCGGTGCTGATCTTGGTGATGTCGACCGAGTAACGCAGGTCATGCCCGAGCCGGTCCGCCACGTACTCGACCCGGTCCCAGCCGGCGCCGCACGCCTCCAGCAGCAGCTTGGTGAGCTGCCGGTTGGTCAGCTCGGTGCCGCCACCGATGTTGTAGACCTCTCCGGCACGCCCACCGGCGCGCACTAGCTCAATGCCGCGGCAGTGGTCGTCGACGTGCAGCCAGTCGCGGACGTTGGCGCCCTCGCCGTACAGCGGCACCGGCAGGCCGTCCAGCAGGTTGGTGACGAACAGCGGGATGACCTTCTCCGGGAACTGGTACGGGCCGTAGTTGTTCGAGCACCGGGTGATCACCACCGGCAGGCCGTGGGTGCGATGGTAGGCACGGGCGAGCAGGTCACCGGAGGCCTTGCTGGCGCTGTACGGCGAGTTCGGCTCCAGCGGATGGTCCTCCGGCCAGGACCCCTGCTCGATCGAACCGTAGACCTCGTCCGTGGACACCAGCACGAACCGCTCCACCTCGTGCCGCAGCGCAGCGTCGAGCAACGTCTGCGTGCCGACCACGTTGGTCACCACGAAGTCGCCCGGGCCGACGATCGAGCGGTCCACGTGGCTCTCGGCCGCGAAGTGCACCACTTGATCGACCTGGGCCATCAAGGCGTCGACCGTCGGCCCGTCGCAGATGTCCCCCTCGACGAACCGCAACCGCGGCGAATCCGCCACCGGCGCCAGGTTGGCCTGGTTGCCCGCGTAGGTCAGCTTGTCCAGCACGACGACATCGGCGTCGGCGAGCTCGGCATAGTCTCCGGCCAGGGCGGAACGCACGTAGTGCGAGCCGATGAATCCCGCTCCACCGGTCACCAGAATCCGCATGTGTCGCATGCCCCCCATCGTCAGCCAGCGACCGCATCGGCAGCAGGAGGCGACTTTCCCGCGCACCTCGCGCTGCACGAACATCTTGCCTATCCGTCTCATTTGGGGCAAGGTGTCTTAGTCTGCATCCTATTCTGTCCCATGATCATCAACCGTGATGCCGATGACGATGCGGCACACAGTTGATGATCACCACGGGGTTCTGTGGGTGGGGTGCACGCTCTGAGGGGGGCTGAGCACGCATGAAGGGGATCATTCTGGCCGGCGGTACCGGCAGCCGGCTGCATCCGCTGACCATCGGGGTCAGCAAGCAGCTCATGCCGGTCTATGACAAGCCGATGATCTACTACCCGCTGACCACGTTGATGCTGGCCGGCGTCGTCGACATCCTGATCATCACCACACCGGAGGACGCGGATGCGTTCCGTCGCCTGCTGGGTGACGGTTCGCAGTTCGGCGTCTCCATCCGCTACGCCAGCCAGCCGGAGCCGGACGGCCTGGCGCAGGCGTTCCTGATCGGCGCCGAGCACATCGGGCACGAGTCGGTGGCGTTGGTGTTGGGGGACAACATCTTCCACGGCCCCGGGCTCGGTACACAGCTGACCAAACACGCCGACCCGGACGGCGGGGTCATCTTCGCCTATCACGTCGCCGACCCGCGGGCGTACGGCGTGGTCGAGTTCGACGCCGAGGGCCGCGCCGTCTCGCTGGCGGAGAAGCCGGCCCAGCCGCGGAGCAACTACGCCGTACCCGGCCTGTACTTCTACGACAACCAGGTGGTCGAGATCGCCCGGCAGCTGCGGCCGTCCGAGCGCGGCGAGCTGGAGATCACCGACGTCAACTGGGCCTACCTGCGCAGCGGCGCGCTGCGGGTGGAGGTGCTGCCACGCGGGACCGCCTGGCTGGATACCGGGACGTTCGACACCTTGATGGCGGCCGCGGACTATGTTCGGGTGATCGAGGCCCGGCAGGGGCAGAAGATCGGATGCCCGGAAGAGGTCGCCTGGCGGCTGGGGCTGATCGACGACGATCATCTGTGCCGACGGGGCGAGGAGCTCGGGCGGTCCGGCTACGGGGCCTACCTGCTGGACCTGCTCGACGCTGCGCCGTCACCGTCCGGAGCGTCGTGACGCGCGTGGCGGGACCAGTGGCCGGAACCGCGGTCGGATCGGCGCGGAGTGCGAGTTGCGGAGTGCGAGTTGAGGTGAGCCCGACGTGAGCAATGAGACTCCCAAGCTGGAGCCGATGGCGATCGGCGGAGCGTGGACGTTCACGCCCAGGCTCTTCGGCGACGCACGCGGCACCTTCCTGGAGTGGTTCCGTCAGGACGTGCTCGAGGCCGAGCTGGGGCACCCGCTGGATCTGCGGCAGGCGAACTGCTCCGTATCCGCCGCCGGGGTGGTGCGCGGCGTGCACTTCGCCGACGTTCCGCCCGGCCAGGCCAAGTACGTCACCTGCCTGTCCGGCTCGGTGCTGGACGTCGTGGTCGATCTGCGACGTGGGTCGCCGACGTTCGGGGAGTGGGACTCGGTGATGCTGGATGACGTGGACCGCCGCGCCGTCTACATCTCGGAAGGTCTGGGGCACGCGTTCATGTCACTGGCCGACTCGTCGACGGTGGCGTACCTGTGCTCGACGGAATACGCGCCGCAGCGCGAGCACGGCATCAACCCGCTCGATCCGCAGCTGGCCATCATGTGGCCGTCGGTGAACCGGGACGGGCTGATCATCCAGCATCGGTTGTCGTCCAAGGACGCGGACGCGCCATCGCTGGCGGACGCCGAGCGGCAGGGGTTGCTGCCGGAGTACGCCGCCACCGAGGCGTACCGGGCCGCATTGGTCGAGAAGCGCTGCGGCCGCCGGTCAGGGGGTGCGTAGCAGCGTGCGGGCCGCGTCGTCGAACGCGTCTCGCCAATGCCGCATCGGCGGCAGCGACGCACGCGCCCAGCCGTCGTGCGACAGCACCGAGTAGGCCGGACGGGGAGCGGGACGGACGAACCGATCCGAGGTGGTCGGGCGGACCCGCTCCGGATCGTGGCCGAGCGCGGCGAACACCGCGCGGGCCAACTCATACCAGGTGGTCGCCCCTGCGTTGGTGGCGTGGTAGATCCCGCCGGGCGCGTCGGCCCGCACGACCTCGACGATCCGCCCGGCGAGATCACGGGTCCACGTCGGCTGGCCCTGCTGGTCGTCGACGACGTCAACGTGGTCGCGGGTCTCGGCGAGGTGCCGCATGGTGGCCACGAAGTTCTTGCCGTGTTCCCCGTAGAGCCACGCGGTGCGGAGGATGATCCCGGCGTCGGGCAGATGTTCACGGACCGCCCGCTCAGCGGCCGCCTTGCTTCGGCCGTAGGCGGACACCGGGTCGACCGGCTCGTCTTCCGGGTAGGGCTCGCGTGCCGTCCCGTCGAAGACGTAGTCGGTGGAGATGTGCACCAGCCGGGCTCCGTGGGTGCGGCATGCGCGGGCGACGTTGGCGGTGCCGGTCCCGTTCACTGACATCGCACCGTCCGGGTCGGACTCCGCACCGTCGACGTCGGTCCAGGCGGCGAGGTGGGCGACGACATCGTGGCCGCGGACCGCGTCGTGGACAGTGTCCGCGTCCGTCACGTCCAGTTCCCGGTGGGTCGGCGCCGTGACAGCGTCGGCGGGCAACAGCGCCAGCAGGTCATGGCCGAGCATTCCGCCCGCGCCGGTCACGAGCCAGCGGATCATGGACAGAACCGTATCGCCCGGCCGACGCCGCGTCCATGTGTGTCGTTCCGTTCTCGCACGGCACCAAGGTCATGCACACGGCCTTCGGGGCAACGTGCGATGGTCGGCGTCGGCCTGAACCTCACCTTCGGCCCGCGGCGCGATCCTTCGAGTCGGTCGTGCGTTCCGGACTGGCGTGCGCATCGTATTTCTCGCGGTTGGCGAGCACCTCGTCCATATGCGCCTCGGCCCATCGCTTGATGCCGCGGATCGTCTCGTGCAGCGACAGGCCGAGTTCGGTCAACTCGTAGGTGACCGTCACCGGCACGGTCGGCGTCACTGTCCGGGTGAGCAGGCCGTCGCGCTCCAGCGAGCGTAGCGTCTGCGTGAGCATCTTCTGGCTGACGCCGGCCAGCCGGCGCGACAGTTCGGAGTAACGCATCGACCGCGGCTCACCGGCGCAGTCTTCCCCGGGATGGGGGCCGTCGCTGCCGAGCGCGGCCAGGATCAGCGCCACCCATTTGTCGGAGATCCGGTCCAGGAGCTGGCGACTGGGACAGCCCGCCAGGAACGCGTCGTACTGCTCTTTGGCCTGCTGCCGCTGCTGCGCCGCCGTCATCGTCGGCATGGCTCGCTCCTTCGTACCCGGTGGTGACATACGCACTTCAAAGTGCCTACTTCCCATTGGAGAGTAACCCATCCATTGTGGAGCGGGAAGGAACGAAACTCCAGAGGAGGAACCATGTCCGCCACTTTCCGCACCGCGGTCGTCCGGGTTCCGGGCGGTCCGGACTCCATCGAGATCATCGACGTGCCGGTGCGCGAGCCCGGCCCGGGCCAGATCCGGGTCGATATCGCCGGCGCCGCGGTCAACCCCGTCGACCTCGGCGTCGCCGCCGGGTTCTTTCACCGGATGGGCCTGATCAACCAGCCCGAGCACACCGGAATGGGCTGGGACTTCGCCGGCGTCGTCAGCGCAGCCGGCCCGGGCGTCGATCTCCCGGTGGGCAGCCGCGTCGCCGGACTCGTCGGCGGGTTCGACCGTGACTTCGGCACGTACGCCGAGCAGCTCATCGTGCCGGTGCGCGACGCCGCGCTCGTCCCCGATGGTCTCGATCTGGGCGAGGCCGCCACGGTCCCGCTCAACGGCCTCACCGCAGCTCAGATCGTCGACCTGCTCGGCGACGGGGCGGGCCGGAAGCTGCTGGTGACCGGCGCCGCGGGTGCTGTCGGCGGCCACATCCTCTCGCTCGCTCAGGAACGGGGATGGCAGGTCACGGGATTGGCCCGGGCGCAGGACGAGGCGTTCGTGCGTGGTCTCGGCGCCGGCTTCACCACCGAGGCGGCACCCGGCTGGGACGCGGTGGCCGACACCGCCACGCTGCAGGAGGAGGGTCTGGCACTCGTCCGCGACGGCGGTGTCTTCGTCGGTGTGCGACCGAACGCGGACCCGGCCGCGGAGCGCGGCATCACCGTCCGGGCGGTGGAAGTGCAGGCCGACGGTGCCCGGCTCGCCCGGCTTCTCGACGCCACGGCGAGCGGCCGGCTGCCGGCACGGGTGCACGCGTTCCTTCCGCTCGACCAGGTTGCCGTCGCGCACCGCGCCGTCGCCAAGGGCGGGGTGCGCGGAAGGTACGTCCTGCAGCCCTGACATCCATCAGTCTGGTGTCTCGATCGGTCAGTGGATCTGGTGTACCGACGTCTCCTGGTCAGCCCGCACCACCAGGTACCGCTCGCCGCGGCCGACCTTCCGCCCGATCGGAAGATTCTGCCGGCCGCTGCCGAGCCGACCGGCGAAGATCGGTGTCTGATGCATCCGGTAGAGCGGATCGAGCCGGTGCATCATGACGCCGACTTCCGCCGGACGGGTCATCATCAGCACCACGCGATTGTTGACCTGCTCGTACATTGCACTGGCAACTATCTTTTGGCCGCCGGATGGTATGCTTATTGCTTCTTGAATCTGCGCCACAATCAATGGCGGTATAGGCGCGAGCCCATCTACCACCTTGAGTGCCGGATTCTGGTCTTTAAGCGCCGTCACGACTGTTTCTCTCTTCGCGCCGCGCACGGCACGCCCGAGCGCCAGAACATCTACCGTTGTGGCATCGATACTGCTGGCTCGGTCGAGGTCTGTCTCCTGGATGACATCCATGCCGAGGTGCGTTAACGTGCGCCCCAGCTCATCGAGTACCCGGGCGCGCTTGCCGAGAAGTAGCACTCGCGCCACCTGCTGTTCTGCCTCCGCCGTCATAGGCCACCCCTGCCTGCGCCGCATTCCGCCGTCCCTTGACAAAAATCATGGGCATCCGTTTAGCCGAAAGTCACGACCCCATCTCTCATGCTGAGACTCGTTCCCATTGCCGGGTCAATCGACGTCTGATGGTTACCGTTCATTCACGTTGGCATCGCCACGTCGCCATCGGCGGACCACAGCGTATATGTCATGCGCGTCGCGATCATTACGGAGTCGTTTCTGCCGCAGATCAACGGGGTCACCAACTCCGTTTGCCGGGTGGTCGAGCAGCTCACCCGGCGCGGGCACGACGCATTGGTCGTCGCTCCCGGTGACGGGATCACCGAGTACCTGGGCGCGCCGGTGGTGCGGGTGCGCTCGGCCACGCTGCCCGGAAACCAGGACAGCGTCGTGGGGCTGGCGACGTGGCGCCGGGTGCGTGGCCCGCTCCGCGACTTCCAGCCCGACGTGGTGCACCTGGCGTCGCCGGCGTGGCTCGGCAAGGCCGGCATGCGAGCGGCGGCGAGCCTGGACATACCGACCGTGGCGGTGTTCCAGACCGACCTCGCCGGATTCGCCCGCGGGTATCGCCTGTGGCGGCTGGTGGGCGACGGCATGATCTGGTCCTGGCTGGGCCGGATTCACGAACAGGCCGACCGGACGCTGGCCCCGTCGTCGGCGACGATGCAGCAACTCGCGGCTCACGGCTTTCCGCGGCTGGCCCGGTGGGGCAGGGGAGTCGACCTGATCCGGTTCCACCCGAGCCACCGGGACGAGCGACTACGCCGGGAGATCGCCGGCCCGGGAGAGGTCATCGTGGGTTACGTCGGGCGCCTCGCGCCGGAGAAGCGGGTTTCCGCGCTGTCGGTGCTCCGCGACCTTCCCGGTGTCCGGTTGGCGATCGTCGGCGGCGGGCCGAGCGAGTCCGCACTGCGCAGGGAGCTTCCCGACGCCGCGTTTCTAGGGTTCCGCACCGGCGAGGACCTGTCCCGGGCATATGCCAGCCTGGACGTCTTCGTGCACACCGGGCCGGCGGAGACGTTCTGCCAGACCGTCCAAGAGGCGCTGGCGTCGGGCGTTCCGGTGGTCGGCCCCAACTCCGGCGGGCCGGTGGATCTGATCACCCCGGGCCGCAACGGCTTCCTCGCCGACCCGGACGATCCCGCGCAGCTACGCGCCGCGGTGCAGAAGCTGGCGACCGATCCGGAGCTACGTGCCGGCATGTCCACCGCCGCCCGCAGGTCGGTGCAGGGACGTTCCTGGGCGGCGATCTGTGACGAACTGCTCGGGCACTACACCGCGGCGATCGCTCGCCACACCGCGCAGCGCGCCTCTTCCGCACCCCCGACCGGGGCCGTCGGTACTGCGGCGGAGACGCACGACGCGCAAGAGCTGACGCGGCCGCGCACGGTGCAGGCTTCGCACCGTGCACAGAGCGCGCGGGTACGCAGGACGCAGCGCGCGTAGGGACTCGCGTAGGGACTTATGTCACACGGCAGAGGTGAGATTCACCACGGATCTCGCCTCTATGGCCAGCTACGATGAACGCCGGTCGCAGCCAGATTGCTGCGGCTGGGCGTACTCGGACGAGCTACCCGGCGGCGTACACGGGGAGGGCGTTCCCCTCGATGCGGCGCGGCCGGAGTCCATGATGGTGCGCCCCGAACTCGAGACATGCGAAAGGTGACCTCCCGTGCCCAAAGCGCCGGCAGGCACGCTCTATCGCGGCCGTGAAGGCATGTGGTCGTGGGTGGCCCACCGGGTCACCGGCATCGGCATCTTCTTCTTCCTCTTCGTCCACGTGCTCGACACCGCGTTGGTCCGGGTCTCCCCAGAGGCCTATAACGACGTGATCCACACGTACCAGACGCCGATCGTCGGCCTGCTGGAGGTCGGTCTGGTCGGTGCGGTGATCTTCCACGCCTTCAACGGCGTCCGGATCATCCTGGTGGACTTCTGGGGCAAGGGCCCGCGGTATCAACGGCAGATGCTGGCCGGGGTGCTGATCATCTGGGTCGTCCTGATGGTGCCGTTCATGATCCGTCACCTCTCTCACGTGTTCGGAGGCTGATCACCCATGGCTGCTACCACGATCGCCGCGCCACGTTCCCCGCGCTCGCCACGTTCTCCGCGCCGGATGCGTGGCCGCACCAACACCGAGCTGTACGCCTGGCTGTTCATGCGAGTCTCCGGTGTGCTGCTGATGGTGCTGGTCTTCGGGCACCTCTTCGTCAACCTGATGGTCGGCGAGGGCATCAACGCACTCGACTTCGCGTTCGTCGCCGGTAAGTGGGCCGATCCGTTCTGGCAGGTCTGGGACCTGCTCATGTTGTGGCTGGCGATGATCCACGGATCCAACGGGCTGCGCACCATCATCAACGACTACGCCGAGCGCGACCAGCTTCGGATGTGGCTGAAGGTCGGGCTGTACACGGCCGCGGCGATCACCATCGTCCTCGGCACGCTGGTCATCTTCACCTTCGACCCGTGCCCCGCCGACGCGGCGGCCGAGCTCCTGCCGTCGTTCTGCCCGGCGCCGTAGTCGCGCGAGAGAGTAAGGACATCTGATGCAGACACACCAATATGACGTGGTGATCGTCGGAGCCGGGGGAGCGGGGATGCGCGCCGCCCTGGAGGCCGGGCAGCGGGCTCGCACCGCCGTGATCACCAAGCTGTACCCGACCCGTTCGCACACCGGCGCCGCCCAGGGCGGTATGTGCGCCGCGCTGGCCAACGTCGAGGAGGACAGCCCGGAGTGGCACACCTTCGACACGGTGAAGGGTGGCGACTTCCTGGTCGACCAGGACGCCGCGGAGATCATGGCCAAGGAAGCCATCGACGCGGTCCTGGACCTGGAGAAGATGGGGTTGCCGTTCAACCGCACCCCGGACGGCACCATCGACCAGCGCCGGTTCGGCGGGCACACCCGTAACCACGGCGAGGCGGCCGTGCGGCGCGCGTGCTACTCGGCGGACCGCACCGGCCACATGATTCTGCAGACGCTCTACCAGCAGTGCATCAAGCACAACGTGGACTTCTTCAGCGAGTTCTACGTGCTGGACCTCATCTTCAACGAGGTCGACGGGGAGCGGCGCACCGCCGGCGTGGTCGCCTACGACCTGGCCAGCGGCGAGATCCACGTGGTGCGGGCCAAGTCCGTCGTCTTCGCCACCGGCGGCGCCGGCAAGGTCTACAAGACGACGTCCAACGCGCACACCCTGACCGGTGACGGCATGGCGATCGCGTACCGGCGCGGGGTGCCGCTGGAGGACATGGAGTTCTTCCAATTCCACCCGACAGGGCTGGCCGGGCTGGGCATCCTGCTCTCCGAGGCGGCGCGCGGCGAGGGCGCGATCCTGCGTAACTGCGACGGCGAGCGGTTCATGGAGCGGTACGCGCCGACGCTGAAGGACCTGGCCCCGCGCGACGTCGTCGCTCGTGCGATGGCGAACGAGGTGCGCGAGGGTCGTGGCGCCGGGCCGAACAAGGACTACGTGCTGCTCGACCTGACCCACCTGGAGCCGGCGCACATCGATGCGAAGCTCCCGGACATCACCGAGTTCGCCCGGACCTACCTGGGCATCGAGCCGTACACCGAGCCGGTACCGGTGTTCCCGACGGCGCACTACGCCATGGGAGGCATCCCGACGACGGTGGAGACCGAGGTGCTGGCGGACAACGAGCGGGTGATCCCGGGGATGTTCGCCGCCGGTGAGGTGGCGTGTGTCAGCGTGCACGGCGCGAATCGGCTGGGCACGAACTCGCTGCTGGACATCAACGTCTTCGGGCGTCGGGCCGGGATCGCGGCCGCGGCGTTCGCGGCGAAGGCGCCGTGGGTGGAGCTTCCAGAGTCGCCCGAGGCGGACACGGTTGCTCTGCTGGAGGGCATGCGCGAGCGCGAAGACGGGGAGCGTATCGCCGACATCCGGCGCGCCTTGCAGGAGACGATGGACGCCAACGCGCAGGTCTTCCGGTCCGAGGCGACGCTGAAGCAGGCGCTGGCCGACATCGCGTCGTTGCGTGAGCGGTATGACCGCGCGTCGGTGCAGGACAAGGGGCGGCGGTTCAACACCGACCTGCTGGAGGCGGTCGAGCTCGGCTTCCTGCTGGATCTGGCCGAGGTGATCGTCACCGGTGCGCTGGAGCGCAAGGAGTCCCGCGGCGGGCACTTCCGTGAGGACTACCAGAACCGTGACGACGTCAACTACATGCGCCACACCATGGCGTACCGCACCGAGAACGCCGACGGAGGAGCCGCGGTCCGGCTGGACTTCAAGCCCGTCGTCGTCACCCGTTACCAGCCGATGGAGCGTAAGTTCTGATGACCGTGACCACCGAGGCTCCCGTCAAGGAGACGCCTGATGCCGGCGGTGTGCCGTCGTTCCAGGTGACGATGCGGCTGCGGCGCTTCAACCCGGAGTCGGACACCGAACCGCGCTGGGAGGACCACACCCTCACCATGCACGGCACCGACCGGGTGCTGGACGCGCTGCACAAGATCAAGTGGGAGATCGACGGCTCGCTGACGTTCCGGCGCTCCTGTGCACACGGCATCTGCGGCTCGGATGCAATGCGGATCAACGGTCGCAACCGGTTGGCCTGCAAGACGCTGCTGAAGGATCTGCCCCTGGACAAGCCGATCAGCGTCGAGCCGATCAAGGGTCTGGCGGTGATGAAGGACCTGGTGGTCGACATGGAGCCGTTCTACGCGGCGTACAAGTCGATCATGCCGTTCCTCATCACCACCGGGAACGATCCGAGCCGGGAGCGGCGGCAGTCGCCGGAGGAGCGGGAGCGCTTCGATGACACCACCAAGTGCATCCTGTGCGCGGCGTGCACCACGTCGTGCCCGGTGTACTGGTCCGACGGGCAGTACTTCGGGCCGCAGGCCATCGTCGGGGCGCACAGGTTCATCTTCGACAGCCGGGACGAGGGCGCCGAGGAGCGGCTGGAGATCCTCAACGACCGCGAGGGCGTGTGGCGCTGTCGGACCACGTTCAACTGCACCGATGCCTGCCCGCGCGGCATCGAGGTGACCAAGGCGATCCAGGAGGTCAAGCAGGCGCTGCTGTTCCGCCGCGTCTGACGTCGCGTCGGTCGGTGCCGCGCCCACTTCCTGAGCGTAGGTAACGTATAGGGCCCGTGTTGGGTGCCCGACGCGTTACGTACGCTCAGGAAGTCCGACCAGCCCGGGTTCAGGTGGGGCTGGCTGAGGAACTCGGCGCGGGCAGCAGCCTTGCGTAGCAGGAGCGTGCAGAGCGCATGCGGGCCAATGGTCAGCCTTGCAAACGTGGCCTAGGACATCGGCGAGGCGCCGTTGGCGCGCCGAAGTTCGGTAAGGTCATTTAGCTGTTCGTTTGGTATACCAAACTGGCCGCTGCCAGGCCATCGAGGTGACCAAGGCGATACAGGAAGTCCTCGGCCGTCGACGATGTCCGCGCGCCGGCGCGATTCCTCTGGGTCGTTTCCCTGGTCCATATATGTGTGACCCCCACACACGTACAGAATCGAGAAGCGGCGACGCCGGATGACGGCGAGTTCGCTGCTCGCACCGAACCGTTCCGGCGCGAGCTCCTTGCGCATTGCTATCGCATGCTGGGCTCGGTGGATGAGGCCGAAGACCTGGTCCAGGAGACGTACCTGCGAGCGTGGCGGTCGTACGGCGGCTTCGAGGGCCGGTCGTCGCTGCGCAGCTGGCTCTATCGGATCGCGACCAACGTATGCCTGACAGCGCTTGAACGCCGCGATCGACGCCCACTTCCATCCGGCCTTGGCGATCCGACCGAGGACGCCGCCGGCGTGTCCCTCGAACCGGTGCGCGACGGCGTGACCTGGCTTCAGCCGGCACCGGATGAGTGGCGGAGTCCCCTGACCGCGGATCCGGCGGCGGTCACCAGCATGCGAGGCAGCCTCCGGCTGGCGCTCGTCGCCGCCTTTCAGCATCTATTGCCCCGGCAACGGGCCGTGCTGATCCTGCGGGACGTGCTCGACTGGCCGGCGGCCGACGTCGCGGACATGCTCGGCACCACGACGACGGCCGTCAAGAGCACCCTGCAACGAGCCAGAGCACAGCTGAACGCGGTGTCCCCGGCCGAGGACGGGATCGTTGAACCGCCGCGGACAGATACCCGTGAGCTGCTGGAGCGGTACATGAAGGCGTTCGAAAACGCCGACGTCGATGGGCTGACGCGGCTCCTCCGCAAGGAAGCCACCTTCGAGATGCCGCCGTTCTCGGAGTGGTTGGTGGGACGGGATGCAATAGGGCGGTTCGCCGCAGCGCGAATCTTGGGCTCGCCTGGCACGGTTCGCATGGTCGCCACGGCCGCCAACGGTCAGCCGGCCGCCGCGGCCTACCGGCTGGCCGACGACGGCGCCTACCGCGCTCATGCGCTTCACGTGCTGACCGCGACGCCGACGGCGATCGCCGGGGTGGTGGCATTTCTTGAGCCAGGGCTGTTCGCGCATTTCGGCCTGCCCCCGAGGTTGCCGTCAGCATCAGCCTCGGCTCTGGCCGCCGCGGCGAACCCGGAGCCGAGCGCTGTGGCGAATCCGGAGCCGTCGCGGTGACCGCGCCATCTGCCCAGACGGGCGTGGTGTCGGACGTCGCTCGCGGCGGCACCGTGCGTTCGCGTCCCGGATGGACGCTGGTCCTGGCCGGGCTCGGGGCGTTCCTCGCGTCGCTCGACGTCGTCGTTGTTGCCACGGCCCTGCCGACGCTGCGGGTCGATTTGGGTGCGAGCCTGTCGGACCTCGAGTGGACGATCAACGCCTACAACCTGGCCTTCGCCTGCCTGATGCTGACCGGCTCGGCGATGGGGGACCGCTTCGGCCGGCGCCGGATCTACGTCGTCGGCCTGGCCGTCTTCAGCCTCGCCTCCGCTGCGTGCGCGCTGTCGACCGGGGCCGACGCGCTCATCATGGCGCGAACCGTCCAAGGTGCCGGAGCGGCTCTGGTCTTGCCGTTGACGCTGACCCTCATCAGCGACGCCTTCCCGATCGAGAAGCGAGGCGCGGCGATCGGTGTCTGGGGCGGCATCACCGGCCTCGGCGTGGCGGGCGGGCCGGTGCTCGGCGGTGCGATCACCGAAGGTATCGCCTGGCAGTGGATCTTCTGGATCAACGTACCGATCGGCATCGCGGTGATCCCGGCGTGCATGCTGTGGCTGCGTGAAAGCCGTGGTCCCCGCCCGCACCTGGACATCACCGGTCTTGTGCTGGTGGCACTCGGGCTGTTCGCCCTGACCTGGGCGCCGGTGAGAGCCCCGGTCGTCGGCTGGAGCAGTCTGGAAGTCGTCGGCTCGCTGGTGGCCGGAACGCTTCTGATGGTCGCGTTCCTGCGATGGGAACGGAGGGTGCCGCATCCGATGTTGCCGTTGGCGTACTTCCGGCTTCGTGGCTTCTCCGCCGCGAACGCGGTGATCTTCTTCCAGTTCCTCTCTCTTCTGGGTGCGCTGTTCATGATCAGTCAGCTGTTCCAGGTCGGGCTCGGCAACAGTCCCTGGGAGGCCGGCCTGCGCATCCTGGTCTGGACGGGCATGCCCATGCTGGTCGCGCCGATCGCCGGTGCGCTGGCCGACCGCCTCGGCGCCAAGCCGTTCATGCTGAGCGGCCTGATCCTGCAGTCGGTCGGGTTGGGTTGGCTGGCAATCGTGGCGGAACCGGGAGTGGCGTACGGCACCTTGGTTCCGTCCCTGGTCATCGCCGGCGCCGGCATCGGGATGATCTTCGCCACGACGGCGAGCGCCGCGACGTCCGCCGTCCCGATCGACGACACCGGTGTGGCGGCCGGGACCAACACCGCGCTGCGGGAGGTCGGCGGCGTATTCGGCGTCGCGATCCTCGCGGCCGTGTTCGCCCACTACGGCGGGTACGCGTCGCCGGAGGCGTTCATCGACGGGTTCACGTCCGCCATGTGGGTCGCTGCGGCCGTGCCGCTCGCCGGCGTCGTCGCGGCCCTGTTCGCGCCGTCGAGGTCCGAGGGCACGCACCCCACTCAGCTGCGGCGGTGACGTGGATACCTCCGCTCTCACGGGCGCTGAGCTGAGCGGCGTTCACCCTGGCAGATGAGCCCGTACGTCGGCCAGGCGCCGGGTGAGAAACGCGTGCTCGACGTCGTTGCCGGTGAGCGCGAGTGCCTCTTCGTAGGCGGCCGCGGCTTGGCTCCACTGGCCGAGCCGGCGGAGAAGATCGGCACGGGCGGCGCTGAGGTAGCTGTAGGTGGCCAGCGCCGGCTCGGCCGCAAGCGGGGCGAGCGCATCCAGGCCGGCTTGAGGGCCATCGCGTAGCCCGATCGCGACGGCGCGGTTGAGCCGGACAACCGGGGAGGGCCACATCCGCAGCAGCGTGTCGTACAGCCCGACGATCTCGGACCAGTCGGTCTCCTTCCAGCTCGGAGCCTCGGCGTGCACGGCGGCGATTGCGGCTTCCACGGCGTAACGCGTGGGTGGCCGGCGGCGTAGCGCGCCGGTCAGCAGGGTGACGCCCTCATCGATGAGCGTGCGGTTCCAGCGTGTCCGGTCCTGCTCGGACAGGAGCAGCAGCCGACCGTCGGGTGACAGACGGGTGTCGGCACGAGCGTCGTTGAGCAGCAGGAGCGCGAGCAACGCGGCCACGTCGGCGTCGACCGGCATCAGCAGATGCAGCATGCGTGCCAGGCCGATGGCGCTGCCGGCCATGTCCCGGCGGGTCAGCCGTTCGCCGGATGGAGCGGTATGGCCGGTGGTGAAGATCAGGTAGACCACCTCGAGGACGGCGCTGACGCGCTCCGGCAACTCGTCCGGAGACGGGACGCGGTACGGGATCCGCGCGGTCGTGATCTTCTTCTTGGCGCGGGTGATCCGCGCAGCCATCGTCGGCTCCGACACCAAGAACGCGTGCGCCACGTCCGCGGTGGACAGGCCGCAGACGAGCCGCAGGGTCAACGCGACCTGTGCCTCCCTGGACAAGGCGGGATGGCAGCAGGTGAAGATCAGGCGCAGCCGGTCGTCGTCGAGGGTGTCTTCCGGAGCGGGCGCCGACGTGTCGGTGGCCAGCAGCGGCATCGCCCGCCGGAACGCCGACTCTCTTCGCAGCACGTCACGAGCCCGGTTGCGCGCGATCGTCGTCAACCACGCGCCCGGCCGTGCCGGAATGCCCGTCTGCGGCCAGGTCTGTAGCGCCTGAGCGAACGCGTCCTGGGTGCACTCCTCCGCCAGATCCAGATCCCGGGTCAGTCGCGCGGTCGTCGCGAAGACTTGGGGCCAGTCGCGGCGGTGCGCCAGCTCCACCGCCGCGACAACCTTAGGGTTCATCGGTGCTGCACCGTTCGTTATCCGTGGACCAGCGCTATCCGTGGTCCACGACCGGACGGATCTCTACCCCGCTGTGCGAGGCGTGCGCCTCCGGCAGCTGCGACGCCAAGCCGATCACCTCGTCGAGGTCGGCCGCCTCGAGCAGGTAGAACCCGCCCAGTGCCTCCTTCGTCTCCAGGAACGGCCCGTCCGTCGTGGTCACCCGACCGGCTTCGTCCGAACGCAACGACGTCGCCGTCGTAGACAGTTCCAGCTCCTCGCCGCCGACGATCTTCGAGCCGGCCTTGGTTCTGAAGGCGGCGTGTGCGGCCTCGTGAGACTCCCGCTGCGCCGAGGTCATCGCCCCCCACTCCTGGGCGTCTCCGTAGATCAGGACCATGTACTTCGTCATGTCTCCATCCCATCACTCCGCGGCCCCGGTTGGGACCTTCTACCTCACCGACGAACGGCACTGACGCTGGATCGACAGCCGGTTGCGGGATTCTGGCGCCTGGACTCACGTAGCCCTTGGGTCGTGTCGGCGTCGAGCGCTCCAGGCGAGCGATTACGGGGTGAGCGGCCACATGCCGTTGGCTTTGGCCGCGTCGATCATGGCTTGACCGCGCTCGGTCATCAGGCCGAGTCCGATCAACTTCTCCGCTCGCTCACGGTTGAGGGGGCTCCACGAACTGCGCTTCCGCCGCGGAGTGAACCGCAGCCTTGAGCTGGTGGCGTCGTGCTTGCGGTGCAGGCCGTCGATCCACCCGAAGCACAGTGCCTGCTCTACGGCTTCGTGGTAGCGCGGGCTCGGAATATCGCTGTTCTTGTGCTGGATCACGAGCCAGACCTCGTTCTCGGTCGCACTGTTCTGAGCGAGCCATTCGCGCCATTCGGCGGCCGTGCGCACAGTTATAGTCGTCATCTCACGCACCCGCCTGCGCTGTGCGGACGTCCAGATAGTGCTGGCTATGCATCACTCCGAGGACGTTGCCGAACGGGTCAACCACGGAGGCGGTGGTGAAGCCGGGTCCTCGTTCGATCGGCTCCTGATGGACGGTGGCGCCGAGGGACAGCAGCCGCTGGTAGCTTGCCTGAACATCGTCCACGGCCCAGTACATCACCGCGCCGCCGGCCTCGCCCGATCGACTGTGCGGTGCGAATCGGCTGTCGAGGATGCCGAGCTCGTGTTGGTAGTCGCCGACGCGGAACTCGACGTACGCGGGCGTTCCGTCGACAGGGCGGGCGAAGTACGGCTCGATGCCGAGTACGTCGGTGTACCAGGCGACGGCCGCCGGCACGTCGTCGGCGAAGTAGGTGATGGTGGTGAGTCCTCGCAACATCGTTGCTCCTCTTTGCGTCTGAGGCCCTGGTCGTGGACCACTCGGATGGCGGTGTCGCGTCGGCTCTCGGGCCCATGATCATCGAGGATCTGGGGCGTGTGGACCCCCTGGATCCTCGATGATCATCGGACGTGGGAGCCGACGCTGTGTTGATTTCCATCATTGGCCCTAAAGTGCTCACCAACTGAGCACTTTTTCTGCCAGTCTTGAATCATGCGTGCGGATCGGCTCGTAGCGGCCTTGTTGCTGATGCAGTCTCGTGGGCGGGTGACAGCGGCTGAGCTGGCCGACGAGCTCGAGGTCTCGGTCGCGACGGCGCGCCGGGACCTGGAAGCGATGTCGGCCGCCGGAATCCCGGTGTACCCGCAGCCGGGTCGGGGCGGCGGCTGGGCCCTGGTGGGCGGCGCGCGGACCGATCTCAGCGGCTTGTCGGCGCCGGAGGCTCAGGCGCTGTTCCTGCTGGTCGGCCCAGCCGCGGCCGTCTCCGATGAGGCGAAGGCCGCGCTGCGCAAACTGGTGCGTGCACTGCCGCAGACCTTCCGGGCCGATGCCGAGGCCGCCGCGAGCACCACGATGATCGACCCCACGCGGTGGGGCGAGCGTGACCGTCGGCGCCCGGAGGTGGTGGACCTGTTGCAGTCGGCCGTCGTCCGCCGGCGCAAGGTGCGTCTGGCCTACACCAGCGGTTCGCGGGAGCGGAGCGAACGGCTGGTGGATCCGTGGGGTCTGGTCGACAAGGACGAGGTCTGGTACCTGATCGCGGGTACCGAGCGCGGACAACGCACCTTCCGGGTTGACCGGATCGACCATGCGGAGCCGACGGACGAACCCGCCGAGCGGCCGGACGACTTCGAGCTCGCCGCCGCCTGGAACAGGGTCGTCGGCGAGATGGAGCAGCTGCGCTCGCGCACTTGGGCGACCGTGCTGATCGAGGAGCGATACGTGCCGATTCTGCGTGACCATTTCGGGCGGCACTGCGAGGTCGACGGAGCGGGCGGCCGCGATATCGACGACGGGCGCACCCGGGTCCGCGTCGGCGCACCGACCCCGCTGGACATCGCCCGCAACCTGGCCGGCTGGGGCGGGGCGGTCGAGGTCCTCGACCCGCCGTCGGTCCAGGACGAACTGGGCCGGATCGGTGCTGAACTGGTCAGCCGTTACGGCAGCGAAGCGGGGCGGAAAGGCTGAGAATGCCTACTGTTCGGGTGGGTCTGGACCCAGTAGGGTGTGTTGCGCCGATCGCGCGATTCCTGCTGAGCTGCACGACGAAAGGGCTGCCGGGTGAGACGATTCCTCGTTGGCGTTGCGGCGGTAGTGGCCTTGCTGGTCGGGGTGGCCCCGATGGCCCATGGCGGTGGAAACTCCACACTGCCGTCGCCGAATCCGAACGCGGTGCTGCTGGCCGGTCCGTGCGGCTCGTCGTACAGCCACACCGGCCATTACGCGATCAAAGCGTCGGGTACCACGATCGGCCATCTGGACGTGTACTGGTCGTCAAGCGCCAAGCGGAACTGTCTGGTGACCAACCACTCCGGGCCGTCATACGGGGTGCGCGCGTACACGGAGGCGAGGATCCGTCCGAGCGGGTACAGCTGGCCGAGCTGCCCGTCGAGCACCGGCTGTGACGGGGGCTTCTACTCGTACTATGCGGGCCCGGTGTACACGCCGCGGGGCGTCGACATGTCGAACCGATGCATCGACATCACCGGAACCGTCGACTGGTCGTCACGGACGCTCACCCGGGTGCACTGCGGCTGACGCCCGTCACCGGCGGCCCGTTGCCCGGGCGGCTACAGGCGCCGGGCGGGGCCGTCCCCTAGAGCTTCTCGATCGGGGCGAAACGCAGCATCAGCGTCTTGAGCCCCTCGTCGCCGAAGTCGACCGTGACCTGAGCCTGTTCACCCTCACCCGAGGTCGCGACGACGGTGCCGAGACCGAAGGCATCGTGGTTGACGCGGTCTCCGGCGGAGAGCATCGGTACCGCACGGGCCGGCGCGCTGTTCCGGCCCAGACGGGGCGCCCTCGGTGTGGTCCAGCGGGACTGATCCGCTTCGGTGCGCTTCCAGTCGATCAACTCGTCCGGAATCTCGCCGAGGAACCGCGACGCCGGGTTGTGGCTCGGCGCACCCCAGGCGCTGCGCACCGTCGCACGAGAGAGATAGAGCCGCTCGCGCGCCCGGGTGATCCCGACGTAGGCCAGGCGGCGCTCCTCCTCCAGCTCGCGCGGTTCGCCCAGAGCCCGTTGGTGCGGGAAGACGCCGTCCTCCATGCCGGTGAGGAACACCACCGGAAACTCCAGACCCTTGGCCGTGTGCAGCGTCATGAGTGTGACGACGCCCTCATGGTCGTCGCCTTCGGGGATCTCGTCGGCGTCGGCCACCAGGCTGACCCGCTCCAGGAACCCGGTGAGCGTGCCCACCTCCTCGTCGGCCTGGCTGACGTCGTACTCGGCGGCGACGGCGATGAGCTCGCGGAGGTTGTCCACCCTGGTCTCGTCCTGCGGATCGTCCGACTCGTCGAGCTCGGCCATGTAGCCGGTCCGCTCCAGCACGGCCTCCAAGATCGCCGCGGGGTCATGGTCGTCGTCGACCATCCGTCGTAGTTCGTCGGCGAGTGAGACGAAGCCCTCGATCGCCTTGACCGACCGTGCCGCGATGCCGGGGGCGTCGGCCGCACGTCGCAACGCCTGCCAGAACGTGATCCGCTCGCGCTGCGCGAGGGCGTCGATCATCGCTTCCGCCCGGTCCCCGATGCCACGCTTCGGGACGTTGAGAATGCGCCGCAGCGAGACCGTGTCTTCCGGGTTCGAGAGGAAGCGCAGGTAGGCGAGGGCGTCCTTGATTTCTTTGCGCTCGTAGAAGCGGACCCCGCCGACGACCCGGTACGGCAGCCCGACGCGGATCAGGATCTCTTCCAGTACCCGCGACTGCGCGTTCGTCCGGTAGAAGATGGCGACATCGCCCGGATTGGCCTGCCCCTCGTCGCTGAGCCGGTCGATCTCCTCCGCGATGAACTGCGCTTCGCTGTGCTCGTCGTCGGCGACGTATCCGACGATCTTCGCACCGTCGCCGCTCTCGCTCCACAACCGCTTCGGCTTGCGACCCTCATTGCGCGAGATCACCGCGTTGGCGGCGGAGAGGATGGTCTGCGTGGAGCGGTAGTTCTGCTCCAGCATCACGACGTGCGCGTCCGGATAGTCCTTCTCGAACTCCTCGATGTTGCGGATGGTGGCGCCGCGGAAGGCATAGATCGACTGATCCGCGTCGCCGACCACACACAACTCGGCCGGCTCCACCGCGTGCGCGTCCGCGTCGCCGGAGCCACCCGGGGCGGCCGCCGTCCCTGCGCCGCCTACCAGCTCACGCACCAGCACATACTGGGCGTGGTTGGTGTCCTGATACTCGTCGACCAGGATGTGCCGGAATCGGCGGCGGTAGTGCTCGGCGACGTCCGGGAACACCTGCAGCAGGTTGACCGTGGTCATGATGAGGTCGTCGAAGTCGAACGCGTTCGCGTCGGTCAGCCGCTGCTGATACATCGCGTAGGCCTCGGCGATGGTGCGCTCGTGGTGGTTGCTCGCCTGGGCTGCCGCCGTCTCGTGATCGATCAACTCGTTCTTGAAGTCACTGACGGCGTAGCTGAACTTCTTCGGCGGGTACCGCCGCGGATCCAGGTCGAGGTCGCGGCAGACCAGCGCCATGAGCCGCTGCGAGTCCGCCTGATCATAGATGGTGAACGACGAGGTGAACCCGAACCGCTTGGCCTCGCGGCGCAGGATGCGCACGCAGGCGGAGTGGAACGTGGAGACCCACATGATCTGTGCGCGTCGCCCGACCAGTTCGGTGACCCGCTCCTTCATCTCACCGGCGGCCTTGTTGGTGAAGGTGATGGCCAGGATCGAACCCGGATGGACGTTGCGCTCCGCCAGTAGGTAGGCGATGCGGCGGGTGAGTACCCGTGTCTTGCCCGACCCGGCTCCCGCGACGATCAGCAGCGGGGGACCGTGGTGCGAGACCGCCTCGCGCTGTTGCGGGTTGAGCCCGTCCAAGATGGACTCCGGGTCGGCGCGCCGCCCCTCACCACCGCCGCCGTCGGACGACTTCCCCGACGGCCCGGCCGTTGTCGCGGCTCGCGAGCGGGCAGGGGACGGCTCCTTTCCGGGCACCGGAACGGATGCCGGGGGCGGCAACAGCGCGGGCTGTTCTGTGGGTGTGCTCATCGTGAGAACTACCCTATGCGGACGGACCGACAGCGACGAGTCGGCCGGTTGGCGGCGGGCGCGGCGCCAGCGCCGTGCCGTTCACTCCCGGTCCCCGCCCCGGCACCTCTCCGCACGACAGACGACACGGTCTGGCGGGAACCGGCACGATGTCGCACGACAGACCGCACGGTCTGCCGCAGGCCGGTTCCAGGTCACACGACAGACGACACGGTCTGCATGGTGAGCGGCCGTCCGTCACACGACGGCTCACACAGAGGGGTCGTGTGGGCGGTTGTGCGCGTGCCGGCCGATAGACACCGGGTTGTGTGAGCGGTCGTGCGAACCGGGGCCGCTAAATGCCGCGTACCCACGACTGTGCGAGCTGTCGTGTGCGTCTTGACCGCCCAGAGCGGTCAGACTGATCACGACACAGTTCACGACTCGATCGAGCGGCCGAAACTGACACAACTAATCGCACGACAACGGCGACGCGGCCGGTCGGCGACCACAACGACGATGCGGCTGGCCCGGGGGCGACGACGATGCGGCTGGCCCGGGGGCGACGACGATGCGGCTGGCCGGACGACAGCGACAACGACGCATCCGGCCGCACGGCTCGAGTGACGGCGTCCGCCTACGCCACACGCCGTCGCACTTGCCGTGGTGGCTGATCTGCCGGAGTTGGCACACGCTGCCACGGGACTCGAGTCGCGACGCCACCCCGCATGTGACCTGCGCAAACGCACCGTAAGGAGCAGAACACGCCAGAGAGGGTACACACACGCACTTTGCCGCTAGCCAGCCGTTGATCCGGCGACACCGCTTGCGCGGGTGCCAACGTGAAAGGCCCCGGTCGGATCTGATCCGGCCGGGGCCTTGACGGTGGAGCCTGACGATCAGGAGAAGCCGCCGTTGTCTCCGTTGGCGGAGCATTCCCCATGCTGGTCGATGTGGTGCGGCACGTCAGGGCTGTCCTTGGGCGGCGGGCCCGACAGCGACGGGTTGCACCGGCTGAGCGTGAGCTCGACGACCGATCCGATGACGGTGATCTCTGGGCGCTGATACATGGAGCGCCTCCCCCCTTTGCGAGACTGCGTTGTCCCGCCCTCACTCCTCGAGGCATTCGATGCCTCCTCTAATGGAGGCGGATACTATCATGTCGCCAAGGGGTTGGCGACTGAGGGGGATGTCATGGCGGTCGGGGCGATTGCTGGTGCGATATCGCGGCAGGTCAAACTCGATCCGGGAGTCGTCGTCCGGATGCTTGACGAGGTGCCGCACCGCGGCACCGTGGTCCAGACATTGGAGCGTGGCAACGCGGCTCTGGGCGTGGTGGGCGACGGGATCCACAGCGTATCGAGCCTTGGTGTCCACGGGCGTATGTCGTGCGCCCTGTTGGGCCCGCTCGACAACGTCGCCGAACTCGGGCGCGAACTCGGGCTGCACGGCGAACCCTTGGGGCAGCAGGACGCCGCACGGGTGGTGGCGGCTGCGTTCGTGCGCTGGGGAGCGGCCGCCGCGGGCAAGCTCCGAGGCGCGTTCGCGTGCATCGTCACCGACGGTGAGCGTGCATGGTCGTTCCGGGACCATATCGGCGGCCGGCCGTTCTTCTTCCGCGACGACGGCCACACGTGGTGGGGAGCCAGCGAAGCCAAGCAGGTGGTGGCCGGCGCCGGACTCGACCGGCGACCGGACCTGGACGCGATCGCCACGACGTACTTTCGGGGCGTCTCCTCCGACGCCGCGCTGAAGGGCGTGTCCAGGCTGCGTTACGGCAGCATCCAGACGGTCGGTCCGCACGGCAGCACCGAGGACCTGCACTGGAACCCGGGACCCGAGATGCTGGAGACTGCACGGCTGTCCGTCGACGACGCCGTGGATGAGCTCACTGAGGTGATGCGGCGCGCGGTGGAACGTACCGTGCACGGCGCGGACGCGGTGGCGCTCAGCGGCGGGATCGACTCACCGGCGGTCGCGGCGTTCGCGGCACCGCGGCACCAAGAGCTGGCAGGGATTCCGCTGCACGCGTACACCTACGTGTATCCGCATCAGTCGACGGTCGACGAGAGCCCGTACACCAGGGCGGTGGCCGAGCAGCTGGGCATTCCGCTGAAGGAGTTCGAGGTGACCTCCGGTCCGCTGGACGAACTGGACACGTGGGTGGCGCTCGCCGACGGGCCGTGGGACAGCCTGCCGATGGCCACGGCGGCCTACGGGTACCGGGTGGCGGCTGGGTTCGGTGCGACCCAGGTGCTGACGGGCACGCTCGCGGAGTACGTGTTCACGATCAACTCGTTCCTGCTCGGGCATCTCGCCTCGCACGGCCGCTGGCGAGCCCTGGCCGACCAGATGTCGAAACGGCGGGCCGCTGGGATGGGCCGGCGGCGGCTCGCCCGGCGGCTGGTATGGGAGCTGACGCCCGCTCCGGCCGGAAAGTTCAAGGCGTGGGCGGTCCGCAGACGGTCGAACTTCTTCCCGCTCTGGACGGACATGACGGTGGTCGGTGGCTACCGGTACGAGACTGCGCTGCTGAACCCGGTGCGGAAACGATGGACGACGCCCACCCTGCAAGCGGCTCGGGGCACCACCACGACCTCGGAGGCGATGGAGATCTGCGCCGCTGCGGAAGGCGTGACGGTGCGTCAGCCGCTGGCTGACCGGGACCTGTGGGAGTGGTTCCTGCGGCTGCCGGCAGAGGTTAAGTTCCCCGATACGGTGCCGAAGTCGATCGTGCGCAGGGCGCTGCGCGGGCGGGTGCCTGATACGGTGCTGGACCGTCGTGACAAGACGTTGTTCGACGAACACGTCATGGACACGGTGCCGTGGGATCGGCTGCGGCATTACCTCAGCGACACCGACTACCGGATGCCAGGGATCGACTATGCGATGCTGCTCGACCGGGTGGATCGCAAAGCGCTCCGCCCGGTCGAGCTCATCTGGGCCTACGACCTGTGCGGCGTGCACGCGTTCGTCAAGACGTTCTAGCTGCCAGTCGGGGCGTGTCACCTGTCCGGCGGCGGTGATTGTCCGGCGACGCCGGCCGTCAGGCGTGCCGGCCGTCAGGCGTGCCGGCCGTCAGGCGTAGGGGGTGACGTGCTCGGCCGGCCGTGCCCGCGCCGCGCCCGGACCAGGAGCAGCGCGATCAACCCGTACACCGCGGCCCATCCGGCGAACAGCGTGCCATGGCTTGCCACCGTCGACGCCGCACCGTAGACGACGAAAACGCCGATGGTCGCCACCTCGGTTCCCAGCCCTGCCACCGAGGTGACGGTCGAGCGAGCCGCGCCGCTGATCGTGCGCTGAAGCCGGGCGTCGGCGGCGATCTGCACCATCTGGAACACACAGAAGGCGGCACCGATCAGCGCGAACCCGACGAGCGCGGCGGTCGCAACGGTCGTCCCGGCCGCCGCTGATACGCCATCTGCCGACGCCCCGCCCGCCGGCACGCTGCCCGCCAGCGCCCTGCCTGCCAGCACCCCGCCCGCCGCCAGCGTCGCTGCCGCGAGCGTGAGTGTGCCGGCGATCAATGGACGCGGCAGACGCCCGGCGACCTCGCCCAGCAAACCTCCCGCGGCTACTCCGGCGTAGACAAGCAACAGGAGCAACGGGACCGACGCGGTCGACACGCCCGCGTCGACGGCGAGCAGCGCGAGAAACTCGTCGAGCGCGCCCCAGACCGCGGCGACCGCCACCAGGAACACGATGGCGACACGGACGCTGCGTCGGGTGCGGACCTCAACCATGCCGGCCCGAAACACCTGCGCGAAGCCTGGGCCGGTGCTCTGTACCGGGTCGCGGTCACGGTGCTCCGGTAGTCTCGTTGCGACCATCGCGCAGGCCAGGCAGGCCGCCACGCTGGCGGCGCCCACCGCGGGGTAGCCACCGACGGCGAAGACGGGCCCTGCCGATGCCATCGCCACCGCGGCTGCCACCGTGCTCGCGGTCTGCGTGCGTCCGATCACCCTCGCGTACCGGTCGGCGGATTCGAGCCGTTCCAGCTCGGTGTAGACCAGCGCCTCGAACGCCCCGGACCGCAGAGCGCTGTGCGCACCCCACAGGACGAAGCCGACGGCGAACGCGGGATAGGAGGGTGCCAGGACCCAGAGCGCGTATCCGGTGCCGGCCAGCAACGGTCCGATCGTGAGCAGGGTGCGCCGGGAGACGGCGTCGGCCAACACACCGGAGGGGACCTCCAGCAGGATGTTGGCTGCCGACCAGATGACGAACAACGACGATATCTGCGCGGTGGACAGCCCAGATTCGGCGAACAGGACCGCGTACAGCGGATAGAGCAGGATGAACTCTTCCAAGAACGCGTACAGGTAAAGACGACGAGCCAACCGGGCCGCGGACACACCACGGCCACGTGAAATGCGAGCGAGCATGAGACCTTCCTGATGAGGAGCCGGAGCGGACGCGGAGCGTGCGAGCTCGGAGGTCCGCGGGCTCTCGCACCGGGGAGGTCTATCGGCTCAGATCAACATCGCCAGGTCATGCCAGACATCATAGCCAGACACCGCCATGGCGCCGAGCGGCTTTCGGCGTCGCCGCCGTGTGGTTTCGGGGTCGCTGGGCGGCTTCGGCCGTCGGTGGCGAGACCAGCCGGCGATCGCCGTATCCACCGATCGGTTGATACGGCAATCTACCGATCGCTGACCTCGGTGGGCGATCCGTCATCGCGCCGCGACGGCGATTCTCGAGTCATGGCGATCATCGAGGTAACCAACCTGCATAAACGCTACGGCGACACGGTGGCTGTCGACGACGTCTCGTTCAGTGTCGACGAAGGCGAGATCTTCGGGATCCTCGGCCCCAACGGCGCGGGCAAGACCACGACGGTCGAGTGTGTGGAAGGTCTGCGCGTGCCCGATCGGGGCACGGTCACCGTGCTCGGCCATGACCCGATTCAGGACCGAGGAGAACTCCGGCAGCAGGTCGGCGCGCAGCTTCAGGAGAGCCGGCTGCAGGACAAGCTGACGGTGGCGGAGGCGTTGGACCTGTACAGCTCGTTCTACCGGCAGCCCGCGGACTGGAACCGGCTGCTCGAGGTACTCGGGCTCGCCGACAAGCGGAACACCCAGTACCGGAAGCTGTCCGGCGGCCAGAAACAGCGTCTCTCGATCGCGTTGGCCCTGGTGGGGAACCCGAAGATAGCGGTGCTCGATGAGCTGACCACCGGCCTGGATCCACAGGCGCGCCGGGACACCTGGGATCTGATCGAACAGGTCAGGAACTCGGGCGTCACGATCGTGCTGGTCACGCACTTCATGGACGAGGCCGAGCGGTTGTGCGACCGGCTCGCCCTGATCGACTCCGGGCGGATCGCCGCATTGGACACGCCGGCCGGGCTGGTGTCCCGGGCTGCGCAGGAGCAGCGGGTGCGGTTCCGTCCCTCCGCGCCGCTGGACGATGACCTTCTGACCGGATTGCCCGAGGTGACGGCGGTCCAGCACAGCGGTCAGCAGACAATCGTGACCGGAACCGGGAACCTGTTGCATGCCGTGACGTCGGTCCTTGCGCGGAACCAGATCGTGGCGGCCGACCTGCGTGTCGAACAGACCACTCTCGACGACGCGTTCATCGCCCTCACCGGTCGCCGGCTCGACACGGAGTGACGGCCCCGCCGGACCGGACCGCTGAGTGACAGCACGATCGACCACTGACCGTGGAACAACTGATCCGTAGAACAGGAGCAACGTCCATGTCCACGCTGCAGAACATGTCCACCCTGCAGAAGGTGACCCTCGTCGAGGGCAAGCTCTTTCTCCGTGAGCCGATGTCAGTGATCTTCGGCGTATTCTTCCCCACCGCCCTCCTGCTCGGCTTGGGCGCGATCCCCGCGCTACGCGAGCCCTCGGAGGAGTTCGACGGCGCACGCTTCGTCGAGGTCTGGGCTCCGACCGCCTTGGTCCTGGGGATCGGGATCTTGGGGCTTCAGCACATCCCGAACGTCGTCTCCTCGTACCGGGAGAACCGCATCCTGCGTCGGATCTCCACAACGCCGGTGCACCCCGCCACGCTGCTGGTCGCGCAGCTCATCGTCGCCCTGGCGGCTGCGGTCGCGGCCGCGGTGCTGCTCATCGTCGCGGCATGGCTGGTACTCGACGTTCCGTTGCCGCAGGAGCCGTTGTGGTTCACGGTGGCCTTCCTCGTCGGTTTCGCCGCGGTGCTGGCGATCGGCATGCTCATCGCCGCTGTCGCCCCGAACACGCGCCTCGCCAACGGCTTGGCGATGGTCGCCTACATGGTCGCGATGTTCGCCGGCGGCGTCTTCCTGCCGCGATTCCTGTTGCCGGACGCCCTGGTACGCATCGGCGACTACACTCCGCCCGGGGTTCAGGCGCTGCTGGATGCATGGTCGGGGGACGAGGCGGTGGCGAGCGCCGTCGGCGTTTCGTCGGCTGGACCTCCTGAGCTCCTGCAGCTGGGGATAATGGCCCTGATCGCGGTGGTGGCCGGTTGGGCAGCGGCCCGGCTGTTCCGCTGGGAATGAGGACCGGGAGCATGGGACGATGAGCAGCGAGCAGGTGCGGGAGAAGTGCACTCCCGACTGGGACCGGTGGTGGGGGAGGGTGCTGTTCTACATCCCCTGGGTGCTGCTTGCTCCGCCGACCGTGATCAGCCAGCTGCCCACTGACCAGACCTGGTCCGAGCGGGCCGTCACGCTCGGTCTGGTCGCCGTCGCCGCCGGTTGGGTGTTCTTCGGGAACACCCGGGTTCCGCAGGCTCGCCGGGATCGCGGGTACCTGTCGATGGTGTACTTCGCCGGTTTGCTGGTGCTCTTCGTCGCCCTGATGAGCCGCGACCTCGTGTTCGTGCTCTTCACCATCACCGGCTTCTTCCACGCCTACCTGTTGAAGCCGTGGCCGCGAGGCGTGGCGGCGATCTTCGGCACGTCCGTGGTGCTGAACACGATGACGATGGGCCCTCCGGAGGCGAGCGCCGAATGGATCGGGACGTACGTGGGCGTGATCGCCATCCAGACGGGAGCGATCGGTCTCGGGATCGTGTTCTCCGAGAAAGGAGCCGAACACGACCGCAAGCGCGACGAGCTGGTGACGAAACTGGAGGCAGCGCTGGAGGAGAACGCCGGGTTGCACGCCCAGCTGCTGACCCAGGCACGCGAGGCCGGTGTGCTCGACGAGCGGCAGCGCATGGCTGGTGAGATCCACGACACGCTGGCTCAGGGTCTGACCGGCATCGTCACTCAGGTACAGGCTGCGCAACAGGTATGGGACCGTCCGGATCAGGCGCGACCGCACCTGGACCGTGCGTTGAACCTGGCCAGGGAGAGTCTCACCGAAGCCCGCCGCTCGGTGCAGGCGCTCCGACCGCAGGAGCTCGACGAAGCCCACCTACCGGACGCGCTCGGCGATCTGGCCAAGCGATGGGCAGAGGACACGGATGTTGCCATGCACGTCGACGTCACGGGCGACCGGGTCCCGCTCAGTCCGGCGATCGAGGTCGCCATCTTCCGGGTCGCTCAGGAAGCCCTGACCAACGTGGCCAAACACGCCAACGCCTCGCGCGTCGGGCTCACGCTCTCGTACCTGGGCGACGTCGTCCTGCTCGACGTCCGCGACGACGGCACGGGCATGCCGAGCGGAGACAGCCGCGGCTTCGGGCTGAACAGCATGACGCACCGGATCAGGAGTGTGGGAGGCACACTGGAGATCGAGAGCGCACCGGGCGACGGGACGGCCATCAGCGCCAGCGTGCCGGCGATCACGGTGTCGGAATGGAACGGTGCGACGCCATGATCCGGGTGCTGATCGTCGACGACCATCCGATCGTCCGTGACGGCCTGCGCGGTGCGCTGACCAGCGAGCCGGACATCGAAGTGGCCGGTGAAGCCGCCAACGGACGTGAGGCCGTCGACCGAGCGATCGGCATGGGGGTCGATCTGGTGCTCATGGACCTGCGGATGCCGCAGATGGACGGCGTCCAGGCGATCGCCGCCTTGCGGGAGCGATCGCCCGACACCCGCGTGCTCGTCCTCACCACGTTCGACAGCGAGAGCGACGTGTTGCCCGCGATAGAAGCGGGCGCGACGGGTTACCTGCTCAAAGACGCGCCGGCCGCGGAACTGCTGCGCGCGGTACGGGCGGCATATCGTGGCGAGTCGGTGCTGTCGCCATCGGTTGTCGGCACGCTGATGGGTCAGGTTCGTAAGCCGTCCGGCCTTGCCCTCAGCGACCGCGAACTCGAGGTTCTGCAGCTGGTCGCCGATGGTGCGTCGAACCGGGAGGCCGCGTCACGCCTGTTCATCAGCGAGGCGAGCATCAAGACGCACCTGCAGCACATCTACGACAAGCTGGGCGTGCGTGACCGCGCCGCAGCTGTGGGCGAAGCCTACCGTCGCGGATTGTTCGGCTGACGTCGCCCGGACGTCGCCGATACCCCGGTCACTGCCGGTTGACGACGGGCGTCCGATGCGCGAGGTCTCTACCAGAAGACGGCGACGATGACGTTGCCGACGGACAGGCCGAAGATCAGGTAGTACAGGCCGTCCGGGATGCTGGAGCGGCTGCGGTTGATCCAGGCGAGCACGGTGACGACGAGCGCAACGACCAGCTTGACGCCGATCCGCCCGTGGTTCGGATCGATGTCCAGGGAGTCCGCCATCTCCTGCATGGCTACCAGCAGCAAGCCGCTGACCACCTGCGTGAGCGCGCCGTGCAGCATGGCCATGTTGATCACACGTTCGCCGCCGGCCGTTCTCATCTGCACCAGGGCGCCGCCGATCAGGCTCGCCAGCCCGAGGAAATGCAGGACCACCAGCAGGTTGTACAGGAAGTCGACCATCGCCATCCTTACCATCGAGCGTGCGTCAGGGCACACGCTACTACGTCGCGTCGTACGACTGTCCGACCGGCACAGGCGCGTCGCGCGAGAGATATCGACGAGGGCATCCTCGGGAGGCCGCGGTGGTGGGCAGAACCGTGGTTATGGGCAAGAGTTGCGCGAGCCGCTCGCCCGGATCGTCGCCAGTTTCGGTGCTCGCCCGCGTGACCTCGCCGGTCGCCGGCTCCCCGTCGCCGTCGCTTAGCGGCCCGCCGATGCTTGGTCACGAAACAGGGATTTCCGCTGCAAGCGGAACCAGACGTTTCCTAGAAGACACTGCTAGATCAAGCGACGATCGGTGGCCCAGCGGGTGAGCTCGTAGCGGTTGGACAGCTGCAGCTTGCGCAACACCGCCGAGACGTGCGTCTCCACCGTCTTGACCGAGATGAACAGCTCCTTGGCGATCTCCTTGTACGCGTACCCGCGCGCGATCAACCGCAGCACCTCGCGTTCCCGCTGGGTGAGGCGATCCAGATCGTCGTCGACACTCGGCGCCTCGGAGCCGGCGAACGCATCCAGCACGAACCCCGCCAACCGCGGCGAGAAGACAGCGTCGCCGTCGGCCACCCGGGCGATCGCGTCCACCAGGTCCTCACCGGTGATGGTCTTGGTCACGTACCCGCGGGCGCCGGCACGGATGGTGCCGATGACATCCTCGGCAGCATCGGACACGGACAGCGCCAGGAACTTGACCTCGGGCAACTTCGCATGCAGCTGCTGCAAGACCTCGACGCCGCCACCACCCGGGAGGTGCACGTCGAGCAGCACCACGTCGGGACGTGTCTGGGCGATGACTGTGATGGCCTCGGCGGTGTCCGCCGCTTCCGCCACGACGTCGACGACGTCGCTCGATTGGCCGAGCTCAGCACGGACGCCGGTGCGGAACATCGCGTGGTCGTCGACCAACACGACTCGGACCGGTTCCGTCCGGGCGCCGCCGTTGCCGCTGTCGTTGCCGGCACCGGGCTCGCTCATGTTGGCCTCCACTACTCGTCACCTCTCCGGTGTTCTCACCGTACCGGCTGCGGGCCGCCTCGACCCACGCAGGCAAGGTCCGCTGCGGAACGAATGACGGTGTGGTCGCCGGAGCGACCAGAATGTCGCTTCGTTGTCGGACGGCTTCCCACCTGTCGACGGCCCGTCGGTCCGCATCCCACTCCTCATGTCGTGGTCGAGAACAGCCGGACCTCCGTGCCCTCTCCGGGCGCGGACCTGATCTGGGCGCTTCCGCCATGGCGCTCCATCCGGTCGATGATCGAGCGCCGTACCCCCAGTCGATCCTCAGGGATCTGATCCATGTCGAAGCCGGCCCCGCGGTCCCGGACGAACACCTCGACGCCGTCCTCGGTCGCCTCGAAGAAGATGTCGATCTTGTCCGCGCCGGAATGCTTGGCGGCGTTGACGGCCGCCTCGCGCGCCGCCTTGAGCAGGGCGTTCCCGATGCCGTCGATGGGTGCATCGCCGACCGTCACGACTTCGACCGGGACACCGAACGAGTCCTCTACCTCGGCCCCGGCCTTGGTCAGCGCCGCCGCCAGGGAGGACTCGTCCTCGCCCTGGTCGCCGTAGAGCCAGCTGCGCAGGTCCCGTTCCTGGCTGCGTGCGAGCTTGACGACGGCACGCGGATCGTTCGCCTGCTTCTGGATCAGTGCCAGTGTCTGCAGCACCGAGTCGTGCAGGTGAGCGGCCATGTCGGCGCGTTCTTGGGTGACGATGCGTTGACGCCGTTCCGTCTCCGCCGTACGCCATAGCTGCCACAGCCACGGCCCGAGGATCAGCGCGATGCCGACCAGGAGCACCACGATGCCGGACAGCGCGTTGACCGTCGCGTCCAGCTCACCCTGTCCCGCCAGGAAGACGACGGTACCGATGACCACCACGAGCACACCCGCGGTGACCCGCAGCAGGGCGATCCGCCCACCGGCGCTGATCGCACCCAGCAGCGGGAACCGGGGCGACAACGCCGCCATACGCTGCCGCTCCTTGGCGTCGGCAGTTCGCCACATGAGCGTGAGGCCGCCCGCCACCAGCATCATCGGTACGACGTACTCCGGGCTAATGCCGAGTGGAGTCTGGCCGAACGCGAAGATCGTTCCGGTACCGAGGATGACGAGCGCGGCCAGCTGCCCGAGATCCCCGGAGCGTTGTGCCAGACTCCGGCGGCGGCGCATGTTCGCGCGGCTGGCGGCGGCGATCCCCGCGGGTGCGGCGTCTTCGGCCTGCTTGGCCAGCGTCTGGTCCGACGGAGTGAAGATCCACAACGCCAGGTAGAGCACGATGCCGAACCCGGAGAACGAGGTCAGCAGCGTGAACGCGATCCGCACCGTGATCGGCTGCAGCCCGAAATGCCGGGCCACCCCGGACGCGACCCCGGCCACGAGCCTGCCGTCGGAACGGCGAGCGAACCTCGGTGTGGTGGTGCCGCGCCCGCCGCCATGGCCTCCCGCACCGGTGGTACCTGCCGCGCCTGCCGTACCCGCGGTGCCTGCCGTACCCGCGGTGCCTGCCGTACCCGCGGTGCCTGCCGTACCTGAGCGTGCGCCGGTGCCGTCCGACCTGGAGGCAGACGACGGTTGAGGTGCAGCGCTCATATCTCGATACTCACATGCCGAAGCGCCCGTTGCCATGAGGGAAGCCCCTGAGGTCTTCCGGGTGTCTTCAGGGTGATCCCCGATGGTGAACGGCCGTTCCACGAGGCAGTATCGATGTCATGAGCGAGATGCCATCCCAACCGTCGCAACCGGGGCGCTCCGGCACCGCCACCGCCGGCATGACGGAGGAGCTGCGGACGCTGCGGCGTAGCCAGGAGAACCGGGTGATCGCCGGTGTGCTCGGTGGCCTGGGCCGTCGACTCGGCGTGGACCCGCTGGTCCTGCGGATCATCACCGGCGTGCTGGCCCTCTTCGGCGGCGTCGGGCTCTTGCTGTACGCGCTGGGGTGGCTGTTCATCCCTGCCGAGGAAGAACCGGCATCCGTGCTCGACCAGGCCATCGGGAGGCGTGACGTGCGCGATGCCGCGTCCGTCCCGCTGGCTTTGGCGCTGGGTGCCGTGATCGTCATCTCGTCCGGTGTGATCATCGGCTCCTCCTGGAACTCCTGGTTCCTGTTGCTGCTGGCGGCGTGCGGGCTGTATCTGCTGGTGAAGCGGAGGAACGACGACGGGGCCACGCCGGATCCGGCGCCCGACCTCGGATACGAACCGCCGGTCGGACCGGTATACGAGCCATGGTCGACGCTGCACGAGCCCGGTACCGCGCCGACCGGTTCGCCGTATCCCGGAGCGGCAGGCGCTGTGCCCGGAGATACTCCTCCCGGTGATGCCGCGTCCGGCGATGCCGCGCCCGGTTGGGGAGAACCCGTGCCTGAGACGGAACCAGAGGCCGGCGGGGGCCCGGGACGCGTCGGCGTGGACGGTCGCGCATGGCTTCCGCCCGGTACCGATCAGCCGACCGCGCCTGACGACGAAGACGCCGGCGCCGCCGCCGACGACGAGGCCGGCTCGGGTTCCGCAGTGGGAGGAACCACCGAGAGTTCGCATCCAGACGCACGTGCCGGCCACGCAGGTCCCGCCGGGCCAGCCGGGCCAGCCGGGCCAGCCGGGCCAGCCGGGCCCAGGGTGTCCACTGGGCCGATTGTGCCGCCCGGGCCCGCCGGTCCGGTGGGGCCACGTGGTCCGGTAGGGCCGCGCGGTCCGTACACCGGTTCCGGATGGCCCGAAGGACCTGACTGGAATGCGCCGGGTGGCCCGCGCTCCCCGTACGACGACATATATGCCGTTCCCGGTGAGGGTCCGATGCGGCCCGCGCAACCGGTCAAGAAAGAGAAGACCCGCTCGGTACTCGGGCTGCTGACGGTCTGCTGCGCTCTGATCTCTGTGGGCATCGTGGCGCTCGTCGAGCACGCGGGCGGCGTCGACCCGGGTCCGGCGTACATCGCCGTGCCGCTGGGCGTCGTGGCGCTCGGACTGATCGTCGGAACCTGGTTCGGTCGTTCCCGCGGTCTGATCTTCCTGGGCTTCCTGCTCATCCTGGCGCTCATCCCGGCGACGATCTTCACTCGCTGGGACGTCACCGCCGGCGAACGAGAGTTGCCGCCGCCCACCACGGTCGCCGAACTGCCGACGGAGACGGTCAGCCACGGCGCCGGGCCATTCAGTTACGACCTCTCCGGCCTGGTGCTGGCCGACTCCGACGATGTCAGCATCTCGATGGAGCTCGGCATGGGAGAACTGAGCGTGGTCGTCCCGGAGGACGCCGACGTGGTGGTCAACAGCAACGTCGGCATGGGGTCGGTCGAGGTCTTCGACTATTCGGGCGGTGGCGTCGGCTTGGACAACCAGACGACCGACTACGGCGCTGACGGACCAGGCCAAGGCGGTCGCATCGAACTCAACCTCGATCTCGGCATGGGCAACGTGACGGTCACTCGCGCCGACGGCACCGCGCTCGATACAGTCCCAGGCGGCGACCAGCCCACACCGGGCGCACGTGAGACGCAGGAGGTCCGATGAAGCGCCACGAGGCGGACGTCACGTCCCTGGTCTTCGGCCTGCTCTTCTTCGGCGTCTTCGTGGTCTGGGTGCTCGTGCACGCCGGTGCCATGGGGATCGAAGGTATCGGTCAGGCGGTGCCCATCCTGTTCGTCGCCGTCGGCCTGGCCGGCCTGGCCGCGTCCATCAGCAAGTTGCGCCGCAACCGCGAGAACTGACGCGGCCGCCTGCGCCGGGCCGGCATCGGGGCCGGCGCCGCCGCGTCAGTGCGCCGGGACCAGCGCGGCGAACTCGTTGCGGGCCGTGATCGCCGTGTCGGGATGGTCGGTGAACACGCCGTCGACGCCCGCGTTGAAGTAGGCGGCGTACTCGGCGAACGCATCGCCGAACATGGCGGCCTGTGCGCCCCGGCGATGCTCGGACGGGAGGAACGCGTTCTCGTTCCGGAACGTCCACGCGTGCACGGCCAACCCGGCGTCGTGGGCGTGTGCCACCAGGCCGTTCGAGCGAGCCAGCCGTCCATCCGGATCCCGCGGGATGACCAATGACTTGTGCACGCCGATGGCCGACGCGTATCGGGATACCTCCTGCAGGCCGGCCGGCGTCAGCAGGTCGGCGAAGGTGCGACCGTGGCCGTGGTGTTCCCAGTCGTACGGCCGGCCGTTCAGGTTGACCAGCTGCACCAGTGGTGCGCTGGTCCGGGTGGACAGCCGGTGCAGCGCCGAAGGCTCGAAGCACTGGATGAACAGCTGGCTGGTATCCAGGCCGGCGGCGGCGACGTCCCGCAGTATCGCGTTGTCGTGCCACAAGCCGTGCGTGGCGAAGTGCGTCGGGTGTTTCATCTCCGGATAGACACCGATGGGACGGCCGAGCCGGCGCGTCGCCTCAGCCGCCAGGGCGGTGATCTCGGCGAACGTGGGGATCCGGAACCGATCGTCGTACATCGAGCTCTGCTGACGGATGTCGACCAGGCGCTCGCGCGCCCATAGCGTCTTGATCTCGTCGAGGGTGAAGTCCTCGACGAACCATCCGGTCACCTCTGTGCCGTCCAGCGCCTTGGTACGACGGCGGTCGGCGAACTCTGGGCGCTGCGACACGTCGGTGGACGTGGACAGTTCCGCTTCGTGCCGGGCGACCAGCGCGCCGTCGGCGGTGATCACCAAGTCCGGCTCGATGAAGTCGGCACCGAGGTCGATGGCGAGGCGATATGCCTCGAGGGTGTGTTCGGGCCGATAGCCGCTGGCACCCCGGTGGGCCACCACCAGGGGTCGTCGAATATGTGTAGCCGACCGTCTGCCCAACAACCCTGGTGGGCGGCCGAGTAGTGCTCTCATGAGGACTACGTCACGCCGCTCACATGTCGCGATTCCAACGGTGAGTCGAACGAGACGTGACGTGTCGACGACAAATCGACACTGGAATGACAAGTCACATGACTAGTAGTGGAAGGCAAAGCGTCGGATCATTCCCATTCGATGGTCGCGGGCGGCTTACTGGTGACATCCAATACCACGCGGTTGACCTCGCGCACCTCATTGGTGATGCGGGTAGAGATACGTTCAAGCAGCTCGAAGGGGAGCCGGGACCAATCGGCCGTCATGGCATCTTCACTGCTCACCGGGCGAAGCACGACCGGATGGCCGTAGGTGCGCTCATCACCTTGGACACCGACCGAATGCACGTTGGCGAGCAGAACCACCGGGAACTGCCACACGTGCCGATCCAAACCGGCTTCGGTGAGTTCGGCCCGCGCGATCGCGTCGGCGCGGCGGAGAACCTCCAGCCGTTCCCGGTCCACCGAGCCGATGATCCGGATCGCCAGACCCGGCCCGGGGAATGGGTGCCGCCAGACGATATCGGCCGGAATGCCGAGCTGCTCGCCGACGGCGCGTACCTCGTCCTTGAACAGCCAGCGCAACGGCTCGACCAGCGTGAACTGCAGGTCGTCGGGCAGGCCGCCCACGTTGTGGTGGCTCTTGATGTTGGCCGCGCCCTCGCCGCCGCCCGATTCGACGACGTCCGGGTAGAGCGTGCCCTGGACCAGGAACTCGACCTCGTCGCCCTCGGCTCCGGCCTTCGCGACGATCTCGCGCGCGGCGTCCTCGAATACGCGGATGAACTCGCGGCCGATGATCTTGCGCTTCTCTTCGGGATCCTCGACGCCCTTCAGCGCGCTGAGGAATCGCTCCTGGGCGTCCACGACGTGCAGGTCCACCCCGGTGGCGGCGACGAAATCCCGCTCCACCTGCTCGGCTTCGCCCTCGCGCAGCAGGCCGTGATCGACGAAGACGCAGGTCAGTTGGTCGCCGACGGCACGCTGCACGAGCGCCGCCGCGACCGACGAGTCGACGCCGCCGGACAGCCCGCAGACGATCTGCTTGCTACCGACCTGTGCCCGGATGTCTTCGACGGCCTCGTCGACGATGTTGACCATGGTCCAGGTCGGCCGGGCGCCGGCGATGTCGAACAGGAACCGCTCGAGCACAGCCTGGCCGTGCTCGGTGTGCAGTACCTCGGGATGCCACTGCACGCCGGCCAGACCGCGCTGCGGATCCTCGAACGCGGCGACGGGCGTGGCGTCGCTGAACGCGAGCACGTCGAACCCGTCGGGGGCCTGGGTGACCGAGTCGTTGTGGCTCATCCACACCGTGCTGCCGGCCGGCACGCCGTGCAGCAGCGTCCCAGGGTGCTCGACGTCGACCGGCGTGCGCCCGAACTCGGAGAGCCCGGTGCGAGCCACCTGGCCACCGAGGGCGACGGCCATGGCCTGGAAGCCGTAACAGATGCCGAACGTGGCGACGCCGGACGTGAACAGGTCAGGATCCACGCCGGGTGCGTCGTCGGCATAGACGCTGGCCGGACCGCCGGAGAGGATGATGGCCTTCGGGTTCTTGGCGAGCATCTGCTGCACCGGCATGGTGTGCGGCACGATCTCGGAGTAGACCTTGGCTTCGCGCACCCGGCGCGCGATCAGCTGTGCGTACTGCGCGCCGAAGTCGACCACGAGCACAGTGTCATGCGATGTCTCAACCACCCGCACGAGCCTAGCCGACATGCGCTCCGTGGACAGCACGCCGGGCTCTCGGTGGGAGGAGCGATCGGCGTTGCGCGGGCTCGTTGCGTCCTGAGCGCGTGCTCATGCCGGCCCCGTGCCGACGCGGGGCAGACAGGCGACAGCAGCGCCGATAGCCACGGCTCGGGCGCCGAGCGTGCCCGGTGTGACGACGACGGGTTGATCGGAGACCGGCGGCTCCGCCGAGATCTCCGTCTTCAACGCCGGCTCGAGGAGATCCCAGGCCCCGATGAGCCCGCCGCCGATCACCACGTGCGTGACGTCGATCAACGTCGCGACCATGACCGCTGCCTGGCCGATCGCGCGGCCCGCGTCCTCGAACACCGCTGCCGCACGGGCGTCGCCGGCACGCGCTCGCGCCGCGACGTCGGCGGCGGTCACCGAGGCGGGTCGCCCGTCGTCTGTGCGCTCCAGGTATCTCGCCGCGATCGAGCGGCCCGACGCCAGCGTCTCCAGGTGGCCGGTCCGGCCACACGAACACGGCAGATCACCGAAGCCGGGAACGTGCCCGATCTCGCCGGCCGCGCCGTTCGGTCCCGCGTACAGCTCGCCACCGAGCACCAGGGCACCGCCGACACCGGTGCCGAGGGTGACGCCGAGGACGTCGTCGTACCCCTGCACGGCGCCGAACCGGCGCTCGCCCTGGACGAACGCGTTGACGTCGTTCTCTACGACGGCCGGGACGCCGAACGCCGCCCGCAGCTCGTCGGCGAGCGGGAATCCCGCCCACTTGTGGAACGAGTCCGACGCCGCGACGATCGTGCCGGTGCGCCGGTCCACCACCCCGGCGGCTCCGGCCCCGACCGCGGCCAGCCGGTAAGCCCGCCCCTGCTGAACGGATGCGGAGGCCAGCGCGCGTCGTACCACGTCGACGGCCGTGGTCAGCATCGCCGTCCCACCGTCCTGGGCGGGCGTGGCCGCCGACACGTGGCCCACGACGGTCGCCGCGTCGTCCATCACCACCGCCGACGTCGTCGTACCCCCGATGTCGATACCGGCGACGACCGGCGCCTGTTGCGGATCGCCCACTCAGCGCCCTCCCAGACCGGCGGTCGCGATCCCCTTGACCAGGTGCTTCTGCAAGGCGATGACGAGGATGGTGGTGGGGATCATGGAGATGATCGCCGCCGCCATCTGCAGATCCCAGCGGGTCCCGTTCTGACCGGAGAACGACGCCAGACCGATCGGCAGCGTGCCGTGCGCGTCGTAGTCGACGACGGTGATCAGCGGCCACAGGTAGCTGTTCCAGAAGGACAGGAACGTGAACACCGCGAGGACCGCCACCGCGGGTTTCGCCAGCGGCAAGATGATCTGTGCGAACGCACGGAACGCGCCGGCACCGTCGACCCGGGCGGCCTCGTCCAGCTCGTACGGGATGCCGCGGAAGAACTGCCGCATCAGGAACGTGCCGAAGGCCGTGAACGCGAACGGGAAGATCAGCGACTGGTAGCTGTCCACCCATCCGAACCACTGCATCAGGATGAACATCGGGACGACCAGCACCTCCTGCGGCACCATCAGCGTCGCGAGGAACAGGACGAACACCAGGTCGCGGCCGGGCCAGCGCAGCCGTCCGAAGGCGTATCCGGCAGTGGTGGAGACGACGAGGACGACGAGCGTGCCGGCCGTGGCCACGAAGAACGAGTTGGTGATGTACGTGGTGAACGGCCCGTAGCTGAACACGTCGGCGAAGTTGCTCCACCGCACCTCGGAGGCGAGCAGCCGCGGCGGCATGGAGAACACCTCGGTGTTCGGCTTCAGCGCGGAGAAGAACGCGTAGACCAGCGGCAGGGCGAAGAGGACGGCGGCGATGACCACGCCGACGTGGGCGAGGACGGTGCGTACTGCGCCGCGGGACTCTCCGGCGACGCGGGTGTCCAGCGCCTCGCGGCGTCGCTGGGCCTTGCGGGCCGGGCGGTCGCCGCTGCGGCCACGTCCGATGCCGCGGCGGCGGCCCTGGCGATCGTCGCCGGGGGCGGTCGTAGTGGTGAGCTCAGTGCTCATAGTGCACCCACCGTTTCTGTGCCTTGAACTGCACCGCCGTGACCATGATGATCAGCACGAACAGCACCCACGCGGCCGACGCCGCCAGGCCGAGATCCTGGAACTTGAACCCCTGGTTGTAGATGAACTGGACCAGCGGCATCGTGGCGTTGCCCGGGCCGCCGCCGGTCAGCAGCTGCGGCTGGGCGAACACCTGCAGCGAGGTGATGATGGTCATCACGGTGGCGAAGAAGATGGCCGGGGAGAGCATCGGCAGCACGACGCTGCGGATCATCCGCCATCCGCGCGCACCGTCGATCCGGGCCGCCTCAACGACCGACGTGGGCAGCTGCTCCAGTGCGGCCGAGAAGATCAGCATGTTGTAACCCATGCCTTGCCACACCGACATGACGACCACCATGATCATCGCCCACTGCGGATGCGCCAGGAAGTTCGGTAGCTGGATGTCGAACAAGGAGACCGAGACGCCGTTGAACAGCCCTTGCGGCTGCAGCAGCATCTTCCAGACCAGTGCGTTCGCGACGATCGGGGTCACCACCGGGATGAAGAACAGCACCCGGAAGGCGCCCCGGCCACGGATCCGTGGGGACAGCGAGAGTGCGAGCGCGAGCGCCACGACCAGGTTGATCGGCACGTAGAGCAGGGTGAAGACGGCCGAGTTGCGCAGCGCGGGCCAGAAGTCCGGGTGCTGGGTGAAGAGGTTCCGGTAGTTGTCGAACCCGGCGAACGACCGTTCGCCGAACGCCGGCCAGTTGTGCAGGCTCATCACGATCGAGACCACGACCGGGATGACCGTGAACAGGGCGAGCCCCGCCAGGGCCGGGCTGATGAAGCCCAGCGCCTGGCGGGTCTCCGCCTTCTTCAGGCCGCTGACCCGGCGGCGCCGTGGACGCGCGGTCAGCATCGCGGGTGTCGGCATGCGGCTGCTCAGTTGCCGAACTGCTGCTGGACCTGCTCGAGCATGTCGCCCATTCCTGCCTGGCCGGTGTACACGCTGACCAGTTGCGGCTGGATGGCGGTGTTGACCTGGTCCCAGTCGTCCGTGGAGCGCTGGCCCTCGACGTCGGCGAATGCGGCCTCGAATGCGGCCTGGACCTCGTCGCGGACCGCGTCGTCGAGCGATTCGAAGTACAGCGGCTGCGATTCCGCGCGCGCCGGGTAGCTACGTCCGGAGGAGGCCATCGCGTCCTGTGCGTCCTTGCCGAGCAGCGATCCCAGGACCTGCAACGCGGCCTCCTTGTCGGCACAGTCCGCGGCGATGCCGTAGCCGGAGCCGAGCACGAGCGCGGTGCTGCCGGCGTCCCCGGCGGGCAGGTTGGTCATGCCGGCGGCGAAGCCGGTGTCGTTGTTGAGGTAGGTGACCGCGTTCCAGGTGCCGTCGACGGCCATCGCTACGTTGCCGGCGGCGTACTCCGTCTCACCCCAGCCGGTCTCGGACGCCGACGGCGGCGGCGCGGCGACTTCCTGCTCGGTGACGAGCCCGGCGTACCAGGTGGCGGCGTCGACGAAGTCCGGGTCGGTGAGCGCGAGGTTGCCCTCCTCGTCCACGGGCTGCTTGCCCGACATGGCGATCGGCAGCGACATCCATTGGAACTCGGCCATGCCGATGCCGAACCCCTTGTGGTCGTCGGTGCTGACCGACTGCGCGGCGGACTCGAAATCCTCGAAGCTCCAGCCGATCTGGGGCTCTGGTGCACCGGAGTCGGCGAACATGTCCTTGTTGTAGTAGACGAGCATGGTCGCCACGTCGAACGGCAGTCCGTAGAGCTGGCCGTCGTGGGTCATGATGTCCAGCGCACCGTCGACGAAGTCGTCCTCGGAGAGGCCGGCCGTCTCCAGATCCTCCGGGGTGAGCGGCATGAACGCCTCCGCGTACGACGAGAGCCGCTGGCCGTTCATCGACGTCACGCAGGCGACGTTCCCGGCGGAGAGGTTGGTCGTAAGCTTGGTGAAGTAGTCGTTCCACGGCGCCGTCTGCAGCTGGACGTCGATGTCCGGGTTCTCCGCCCGGACGATCTCCAGCGTGTCGTTCAGAAACGCCGTGTCTTCTTCGCTGCCGGCCCACATGTCCCAGACGATGCTCGATGTCCCGCTGCTGGAATCGTCGCCTCCGTCGCCGTCGTCCGAGCCGCATGCGGCGAGCATCACGGCGGCGAGTGCCGTGGCCGTGGCCGTGGTTGTGGTGATCCTCATGATCGCAAGTCCTTCCGGTCGGTTCCCGCTGAGCGCGGTGATGTCTGACGAGATCCGATGTGCTGAGACTCGGTGCGCCGAGACCGATGCGCCGAGACCCGACATGCCGAGCGTCGATGTGCTGAGCGTCACGCGAGCAACTTAAGTCGGTAGTAGACCACAAGATCGCAATTATCGAATAAAGTCTCCGAATGAAGTTATCGACATGTAATCGTCGTCCTGGCTTTTCGTCCGAGGACACGCTTGCTCTGTGCCGTGCGATTCGGCCATGATGGGCGCGGAGCTACTTAATTCGACGTCGAAGGAAAGAAGTCCACCTATGGCCTCCGACAGTGCGGCGCCCATCGCCTCTGCGGCGGTGCGAACCGGAACGCGAGACGAGCGGGCCGTGGCGTCCCGCATCGTCGCGCTGATCTCCGCGGGTGTCGCCACTTCCCGTGCCGACCTGGCACGATCGCTGGGCGTCTCCCCGTCGACGGTCTCGTTGCACGTCCAGGAGCTGATCGAGGCCGGAGTGATCGACGAAGGCGGGATCGGCGACTCCCGGGGCGGCCGGAAACCCCGATTGCTGCGCATCCGGGACGAGGGCGGATACGTCCTGGTCGCGGATCTCGGCGGCACGCACGTCCGGATCGCCGTGATCTCGCTGGCGAGCGAGCTTCGGGCGGTCCGGGAGATCCCGGTCGACGTGGCTGAGGGGCCTGAGGTGGCACTGGACGCCATCGTCGCCGAGTGGGCCGAGCTGGCCGAGCCGTGGTCACAGACCGGGCGGCTGCGCGGCGTCGCGCTCGGCCTGCCGGGGCCGGTGGACGTGGCCTCCGGGCGGGTCGAGCTTCCGGCTCGCATGCCCGGCTGGCATCAGTTCGGGGTGCGCGATTACGTCGCCGAGCGGCTCGGGGTTCCGGTCCTGGTGGACAACGATGTGAACCTGATGGCGCTCGGCGAGCACTTCGCGGCCCAGCAGCCGATCGAGCACAGTGTCACGGTCAAGGCGGGCACCGCGATCGGAAGCGGTCTGATCACGTCCGGCCGGCTGCACCGCGGCGCCACCGGTGCGGCCGGGGACATCACCCACTCGCGCGTCTCCGCGGCCGGCTCGACGCCGTGTTCATGCGGCAAGCTGGGATGCCTGGAGACGATCGCCTCCGGCGCGGCGATCGTCCGCCGGCTCCGTGAGCGCGGCGTCGACGTGCACTCCACGGCCGACGTGGTCAGGCGCACCCGGGACGCCGAACCCGAGGTGACCTCGATGGTGCGGGAGGCCGGCGGGCACCTGGGCGAGGTGCTGTGCACAGTGGTGAACTTCGTCAACCCGGACGCGGTCTTCCTGGGCGGTGCGCTGTCCACGCTGGAGCCGTTCGTGGCGATGGTGCGCAGCCAGCTCTACGACGGATGCCACCCGCTGATCACGCAGCACCTGATCATCGCGCGCACCGCGACCGGAGCGGAGGCGGGGGTGATCGGCGCCGGCCGGCTGATCCTCCAGCACGTCCTGGCCGACCACACCGTCCCATGATCATGAACACTAACCCGTGTTATTTGAACGGCTAGTGTTCATGATCATGGGGAGGTCGGGTTGTGACGGTGCAGGGCGGGGCGTAGCTCGGGGTCGGGCATGTCCGGGTCGAACGGGAACATCGGCCGCTCGATGTGCTGGTGTCCCAGACGCAGCAGGTCCTGGTCGACGCCGCCGGGCGTGAGGGCGAGACGCCAGTCCGCCGCCATCTCGTACAGCTCCGGCTCCAGGTATCCGATCTTCACGACGACGACGTCCGCGGCGTGCGGGTCGAGGCCCAGCCCGGTGAAGTCGGACACCAGATGGAAGGGCTTGCGACGTTCGGTGATGATCGCGTGCACGGCACCGCTGCGCAGCACGGCGACGGTCCCGGCCACCGGATCGTTGTACGTGATCGAGAAGACGTCCCCGCTCAGCGGGACGGGACCGCGCGGACGGGCGTCGACGCGGCCGCCGACGTGCACCTCCACCCGGCCGCCGACGCCGGCGCGGACGGCTTCGGCGACCGCATCCGGGTCGAAGATGGAGGCGTGGATCACCGTGCGGGCCGGGTCGCGGAGTTCCGGCCTGGCGAGCAGTTCGCCGAGCGTCCACGAGACGTCGCCCGCGCCGCCCGCGGTGGGGTTGTCCCCGGAGTCGGAGATGACGAACGGTGTCGCCGCGCCGGGACCGCGGCCGAGCGCGATGTCCAGGCATTCGTCCAGGGTGCCGGTAGGGGCGACGAAGGCGAAGTCGTGCCGGGCGTCCCAGAAGGCGCGCGCCAGCTCGGCGGCCTGGGTGCGGGCGAGCTCGGCGTCGTCTCCGGTGACAACGATGGCGGCCTGGCAGCGCGGCTCGTCAGCCCAGGCGTAGCCGATCCAGATGGCGGCGTCCACGATGCCGTCCAAGGCTTCGATCTGCGGCAGCCGCCCGTACAGGCTGCGGGCCGGCTCCAGCCGGGTGCTCGTCTTCTCCCCGGGCAGTAACACGGGGACCTGCACCCAGGCCTGCCAGGGACGGCGCGCGACCGGGTCGCGACCGTGCGGGCCGCGCAGGCGTTCGAGGAGATTGTGTACGGCACGCTCGCGGGTGTTCCAGGCGTCCTCGTGCGGCGCCATCCGGTAACAGGTGATCAGGTCGACGGCCTGGGAGAATTCGGCGGAGACGTTGCCGTGCAGGTCCATCGACGTGGAGATCAGCGTGTCCGGGCCGGCGGCCGCTCGGATCGCCCGGGCCAGGTCCGCCTCCGCGTCCTCGAGTCCGACGACGCTCATCGCCCCATGGATGTCGAGGAAGAGCCCGTCGAACGGACCCTCGGACCTCACCGACTCGACGATCTCATCCCGCATCCGGCGATAGGTTCCAGCGTCCACGGCGCCGCCGGGCAGGGCCGTGGCCTGCAGGATAGGGACCCAGTCCGCGGCGTCGCCGCGTTCGGTGCCGACCGCGAGGAACGGATAGCGACGACGCAGATCGGCGCCGCGCAACACGGTGAAAGCCTCTGGGCCGCTGATGTGCGGGGAGAACGTCGACGACTCGATGGCGATGCCCGCGATCGCGACCCTCGCGCGTGCGATGCCCGAGGGATCCACAGGCCTCAACGGTGGCGACCAGATGGCGGAGGCTAGTGTCACGGGGCACCTTCTTCAAAATCGAATTAAGTTCCTACGTATGTTTCATCAACGCACATGATAGTGGCGGTCGCGGAGACAGCCGCGTCGCCCGGCAGCGGGCCGCAGATCTTCTCAAACGGGTGACGGCAGGAGAGGCCCGGTGACGCGCGCGGCGCGGCCAGGCGATCGTGGCGATCGAGGAGAGGGCTGAGGTGCTCGACCCCGCGGTAGTTGTCGCTTACGGTTGAGTACGAGGTGACGACAATATGAGTTCCGTAGCATCGTCCAATGCTGACGAGCGCCGCCGGCGGCGACGGCTCGCCGGCACGGTCAAGGATGCGCTGCGCGAGCTGAATCTCCAGCTGTCACTGCTCAACCACCACATCGGCGGGCGTGTCGCGCTCCGGGGCGTCGACTTCGACTGCCTGGACATGATCGGCCAGCACGGACCGCTCAGCCCGAGCGCGCTCGCGCACCGGGCGGGGCTGCATCCCGCCACGATCACGGGGATTGTGGACCGGCTCGAGAAGGGTGGATGGGTCACCCGGGAGCGTCATCCGACGGATCGTCGCGCCGTCGTCATCCGTGCCATCCCCGGCCGCAACGCGGAACTCTTCCGCCTCTATGCGGGGATGAATGCATCGCTGGATGCGCTGTGCGCCGAGTATGGCGACGATCAGCTCGAGGTCATCGCGGACTTCTTGCGCCGAACGACCGAAGCCGGGCGCGCGGCCGCGGACGACTTGGCCGACGGTTGACGCGTCAAGCGGTCACCGCCGCAGCCAGGCGTCTGGCCGCGGCGCTCGGGTCGATCGCGCCCGCGCTGCGCTCGGGTCGGTCACGGCCGCGCTGCCCTCGTGGGGTTGATCATGTCCCGGACAGCATCTCGACGACGGGCGCGAAGTCTTCGATGGACCATTGCGGGACCGTCACGTAGGAGATGCCGAACTCGTCGCGATTGCGGCGCAAGGCGTTCGCCATCTGTGCGGGTGTGCCGGTGAGCCGGCCATAGGAGTGTGCAGGGAGTTCGCGGAATTTCGGCGGCACCCATTCCGGCAGCTCGTTGTCACCGATGATCAGCAGGTTCACGGCCAGCTCGAGATCGTCGAACGACGGGTCCGTGCCGGCGCGCAGCTCCTTGACCTTGGCGGCCAGGTCGTCGCGAGTCTGCTGGTACGGCACCGGGATGGTCAGCGTGTCCGCCTCGGCCACGGCGAGTTCCACCAGCTTGGGCCCGATCCCACCGAGCAGGATCCGGGGGGTGGGCTGGTGGCTGGCGGCGAAATGCTCCTTGACCGCGGCGATGGTGGCGGCGAGGTGGGCGCGTCGCTCGGTGGCAGTGCCGAACGGCATGCCGAGCCGCTCGGCGTCGGCGGCGGCGTCGGGCGTGCCGATGCCGAGCCCGAGCTCGAATCGGTGATCGGAGATCATGTCGATCGTCGCGGTCTCGTGCGCGACCGTCGCCGGAGAACGGAAGGGTGCCGCGAGAACCTGTGTCCCCAGGCGGAGCGACGACGTCGCGGCTGCCACCGCGCTCAGAGCGGGGAACGGTGACGGCAGCCACAGGCCGTCGGCCATCACCATCGTGGAGAAACCGAGCTGTTCGATACGCGCGGCGACGCCGAGCAGGTCCTTCGATGTGGGGACGAGGCCGACTGCGGCCCCGAATCGGAACTCTTTGGCAGGCATGTGGGCCCTTTTCCGCGCTGGTGCGCTGTCTATCGCAGAGACGCCTGAAATACTACTGAGTCGAGATTATCAAGAAATCATAATATCGCCAATGCTGAGCATCACCGTGATGCGGGTCGTTGCGGGTCGCAGGAAATTCAGATGCGGAGTGGCAGTGCCGCTCCGTAGCGTGGTGTCACGTGCGCACGCTTCCCTACCCCGATCCCGGCACTCCCGATACCCGGTCTCCCCAGCGATTTCTTCTGTGGCTCGCTCGTGGGCAGGCCGGTGCGATCGTGCTGGCGACCGTCTACGGCGCGATCTGGATGGCCGCGCAGGCGCTGATGCCGTGGGCCATCGGCCAGGGCGTCGACGAGATCGCCGCGGCCGACACCGGCGCGGCCGTGCAGTGGGCGCTGTTGATCGGTGGTCTGGGCGTCATCCAGGCGCTGGTCGGCATCGTGCGGCACCGTGCCGCGCTGGCGAACTGGCTGTACTCGGCGCTGCGCACCATGCAGATTGTCAACCGGCACGCGGCCCGCACCGGGCCGGCCGTCTCCTCCACCATGCCGACGGGTGAGGTCGTCGCCACGTCCTCCAGCGACGCGCCGCACATCGGCCACATGTTCGAGGTGATCTCCCGGTTCGCCGGCGCGATCGTCTCGTACATCGTGGTCGCCGTCATCGTGCTGACGATCTCGATGCCGCTCGGGCTGATGGTGCTGATCGGAGTGCCGGTTCTGGTCGCCGCGTCGGCGCCGATCATCCGGCCGTTGCAGAACCGGCAGCGGGTACAGCGGGAGGCGCTGGGCAAGCTGACCGCGCTCGGCGCGGACACCGTCGGCGGGCTGCGGGTGTTGCGCGGGATCGGCGGTGAGCAGGTCTTCCTGAACCGCTACGCCGAGCGGTCGGCGAGGGTCCGGTCGGCGGGCAACCGGCTGGCGACGACGCATTCCCTGCTCGACGGACTCATGGTGCTCTTGCCCGGCGCCTTCCTTGTGCTGCTCACGTGGGTGGGAGCGAGGTTGGTGCTCGAGGGCACGGTCGACCCGGGTGACCTGGTGGCGATGTACGGTTTCGCGTTCTTCCTCGTCATCCCGGTACGTACCGCCGGGGAGATGGCGTTCGTCGGCGCCCGCGCGATTGTGGCGGCTCGACGGGTCCTCACCCTGCTCGCGATCGACCGTGACGTCGTCGACCGTGACGTCGCCGGCAGTGACGTCGCCGGCAGTGACGTCGTCGGCAATGCGACCGAAGGCGAGGACGACGCCGACGATGAGCAGGCGAAGGACGCGGACACGGGGCCGGTCATGACCGATGCGGCGGCTGGACTCGTCGTCGAGCCGGGGAAGCTGACGATGCTGGTGGCGGACGATCCGGCGGTGACCGCACGCGTCGCCGATCGGCTCGGCCGGTTGGTGCCCGAGAACGGGGTCACGCTGGACGGGATCCCCATCGACTCGCTGCCACTGGCCGAGGTGCGGCGGCGCGTCGTCGTCAGCGATCCGGAGCCGACGCTGTTCACCGGCACGCTGCGGTCCAACCTGGATCCCCGCGAACAGCACGATGACGCTGAGCTCATGCGGGCCATGGAGGTGGCCTCCGGGCACGACATCCTGGAGACGCTCCGGCACGGGTTCGACTCGGTGGTCGAGGAACGCGGTCGCTCGCTGTCCGGCGGCCAACGTCAGCGAGTCGCGCTGGCGCGCGTGGTGCTGACCGACCCGGAGATCTTGATCCTGGTCGAGCCGACCAGCGCGGTCGACGCGCACACCGAGGCCGCCGTCGCGGAACGGCTGCGCGCGGCGCGTCAGGGCCGGACGACGGTGGTCGTCACCGCCAGCCCGCTGATGCTGGCGCAGGCGGACACGGTGGTCTGGTTCGACGACGGCCGCGTGACCGCCGTCGGGACGCACGAAGATCTGCTGGCCACGACGGTGGACTACCGGCGCACCGTGATCCGCGAGGAGCAACTGGTGTCGGCCGACACGGACGGAGAGACACGATGAGAACGCGACGTACCGTCGACGAGAGCGCCCGGCTTCCGGTCGCCACGCCCGCCGACGTGCGTGCCGAGGCGACCGGACTGTTCCGGCAGCATCGCGGCCCGTTGAGCGTCACGCTGGCATTGCATGTGCTGGCGGCGGCGTTCGGGCTGGCCGGACCGTTCCTGTTGGGGCGGATGGTGGACGGTGTGGTGGAGGGAACCTCGACCACACGGATCGACGTGCTCGCCGCCACGCTGGCCGGATTCATCATCGCCCAGGCGGTGCTGACCAGGCTCGCCATCCGGCGCGCGCTGGTGCTGGGCGAGGAGGTGTTCGCGCAGCTGCGGGAGACGTTCATCGCGCGGGTCCTGGCGCTGCCGCTGTCCACGGTGGAACGCGCCGGAACCGGTGACCTGGTGGCGCGGACCACCGGGGACATCGATGCGCTGTCGCGCACGGTCCGGTTCGCCGTGCCGGAGATCCTGGTGGCCTTCGTCACCACGGTGCTCACGCTGGGTGCGGCGATCATCGCCGGGCCGCTGGTCGCCGCCGGCGCCATCGTCGGTGTCCCGCTGCTGTATCTCGGCACGCGCTGGTACCTGAAACGGGCGCGAGACGGTTACCTGTGGGAGCGGGCGGCCTACGCCTCGCTCGACGGTTCTGTCACCGAGACCGTGGACGGGCTGCGCACCGTCGAGGCTCTGAACATGGCCGACGTGCGGATCAGGCGCACCGAGGACGACGTGGCCGAGGCGTACGCTGCGGAGCGCCGGACCCTGTTCCTGCGCAGCGTATGGTTCCCGACCGCGGAGATGTCCTACGTGCTGCCCGTCGTCGGCACGCTGGCCTGGGGTGCGTGGCTGGTATCGGGCGGGCACGCCACGGTCGGGCAGGTCGCCGCGGTGGTGCTGTACATGGTGCAGATCGCCGACCCGGTGGATCGGTTGGTGTCGTGGCTGGACGAGCTGCAGGTGGGCACGTCGTCGCTGGCGCGCGTGGTCGGCATCGCGAAGGTGCCGGAGGACCGGGCGGCCACCGGCGCGACGCCGGACGGCGAGGACATCCGCGCGGACAGCGTCCGCTACGCCTACGTCGACGGCCAAGACGTCCTGCACGGGATCTCGCTTGAGCTGCGACCGGGGGAGCGGCTGGCCATGGTGGGCCCGTCCGGTGCCGGGAAGTCGACGCTCGGCCGGCTGCTCGCGGGCATCCATCCGACCCGGGCCGGCCGCGTCGAGGTGGGCGACGTGCCGCTGGTGGATCTGGAGCTCGACCGGCTCCGCCGCGAGGTGGTGCTGGTGACCCAGGAACACCACGTCTTCGTCGGCACCATGCGGGACAATCTCGCGCTGGCCGCTCCGGACGCGACCGACGACGAGCTGCGCCGGGCGCTGGACGCCGTGGATGCGCTGGAATGGGCGGAGGCCTTACCGGACGGCCTCGACACGGTGGTCGGCTCCGGCGGTCACCCGATCGGGCCCGCACAGGCGCAGCAGATCGCGCTCGCCCGGATCGTGCTAGCCGATCCGCACACGCTGGTGCTAGATGAGGCGACGTCGCTGCTCGACCCGCGGGCGGCGCGGCACCTGGAGCGGTCGCTGTCCGCGGTGCTGTCGGGGCGGACCGTCGTCGCGATCGCGCACCGGCTGCACACCGCGCACGACGCGGACCGCGTGGCCGTCGTCGAGGACGGGCGGATCAGCGAGCTCGGCAGCCACCACGAACTGGTGGAGCACGGCGAGGCCTACGCCGCCCTCTGGGAGTCCTGGCACGGCCGCCCCGCGCGGGAGAGCACGCACCAGTCCTAGGTGATCACGTCCGCGGGCTTCGGTGGGAGTAACCGGACGGCGCGTCGTTCGAGGCGTCGCCTCGCCTCGTGGGCTCATGTAACGGTTGGGACGTTGCCTGGCACGGCAAACGTGACGTGAGCCCACGACGCCGCCGATCGACGCGCGCCTCCCGCCCAGCGGCAGAAGGGCTGCCCTTGCCGTTCGTTGAGCGAGAGCATGTGGGCGTGGACGGCCATACCGCGCAGGAAGGGTGACACCGTGCTGATCCTTTGCGAGAAGGTGCAGAACGACGCTCCCGCTTCGGGTTCCGGACTCGTCGCGACCGGGGCGGTGGACCGATGAGGGCGGCCATCCTGCCGGCCGTGGACGGTGCCCTCACCGTGCGCGACGTGCCCAGGCCGGAGCCCAAAGGTGGAGAAGTCCTGGTGGAGGTCGCCGCGTGCGGGGTCTGCCACACCGACTTACATGTGATCCGCGGTGAGGTGGCGTTTCCGACGCCGTGCGTGCTCGGGCACGAGATCACCGGGCGGGTCGCCCAGCTGGGCGACGGCGTCGGCGGCGGCAGTGCCGGCGTCGGTGGCGACGGTGCTGGCAGTGATACGGGCGGCGGTGCCGGTCACGGGCTGGAGATCGGGACGCCGGTGGTGTGCGGCTTCATCATGCCGTGTGGAACGTGCCGGCACTGCGTGCGCGGGTGGGACGACCTGTGCGAGACCTTCTTCACGTACAACAGGCTGGCCGGCACGCTCTACGACGGGACGTCACGGCTGGTGGACGACGACGGCTCGAGCCTCGCCATGTACTCGATGGCCGGCCTCGCCGAGTACGCCGTCGTCCCCGCGACCGACGTCTTCCCGCTGCCGGACTCGATCGATCTGCACGACGCCGCCATCCTCGGCTGCAGCGTGTTCACCAGCTACGGCGCCGTGAAGAACGTCGCCCGGGTCGTCCCGTCGGACACGGTGGCGGTGGTCGCGGTCGGCGGCATCGGTCTGAACATCGTCCAGGTCGCGGCCGCGTTCGGGGCGCGCACGATCATCGCCGTCGATCTCAGTGAGGAGAAGCTCGCGCTGGCGAAGGAGCTGGGTGCCACGCACACCGTCAACGCCGGCGACACGGACGCGGTGGCGGCCGTCCGGGACCTCACCGGCGGCCGCGGCGTCGACGTCGCGTTCGAAGCGCTCGGCAGCGCACCTACCGTCGAGACCGCCATCGGTGCCGTTGACGACGGTGGGCGGGTCGTCTTGGTCGGCATCGCACCGGCCGGGGTTTCGGCGAAGCTCGACATCGCCCACGTGGTCCGCCGGAAGATCAGCGTCATGGGATCGTACGGGGCCAGGACCCGCACCGACATGCCCGATCTCCTCGCCCTCGTCGAGGCCGGCAAGATCCGGCTCGACCGGCTGATCACCGACCGGCTCACGCTCGACGACGTCGACGACGCCTATCGGCGGCTCGGTCGGCGCGAGATCGTCGGGCGCGCCGTCATCGAGCTGACTCCAACCCCATGATCATGAACACTAACCGTCCACATGGCACGGTTAATGTTCATGATCATGGGATTCGGCGTCGTGGACGGCGGTGACGTAGCGACGGGTGGCGTCGCGCAGTGCCTGCTCCGGATCGACGCCCAGCCGACGGGCGGCGTCGACGACGGCCATCAGGTGGTCGCCGACGTCCTCGGCACCGGTCAGCTGGGGCACCTCCGACCTCGGCGGCTGCACGTCGACGCCCGCCTTCTCGGCCCGGTTCATCAGCTTGGCCGCCAGGGAGAGCGCGGGCTGCGCCAGCGGGACGCCGTCGACGGCCGACGCGCGCTGCTTCTCGGCCTGCTTCAGCTGCTCCCAGCGGCCCTCGACGTGTGCCGCGGTCGGAGCCTCGGCGTCGCCGAACACGTGCGGATGGCGGCGGACCAGCTTCTCCGCGATCCCGGCCGCGACGTCGTCGATCGACCAGGGCTCACCCGGCCGCTCCTCCGCGATCCGGGCGTGGAACATCACCTGGAGCAGCAGGTCACCGAGTTCCTCGCGAAGATCGTCGTCGTCGCCGGACTCGATCGCCTCCAGCGTCTCGTACGTCTCCTCGAGCAGGTAGGTGGCGAGACTGCGATGGGTCTGCTCCGCGTCCCACGGGCAGCCGCCCGGCGAGCGCAACCGGTCCATGACGGCGACCAGCTCCAGCAGGCGGTGGCCGGGGGCGTGGTGCGCTCCCGCCGCTGTCACCGGCCGCGCGTCCGCGGTGGGCTCGTCACTGGGGCTGTGCGGGGGCATCCAGCGCGTCGCCTTCGAACGGCTGCGAGACCGAACCGCTCTCCGGGCTGAGGCCGGTCTCGGTCCACGTGCCGTAGCGCGGGTTCACGTCGATCTCCAGCTGCTCCATGACCTCGTTGATGACCTGCTGCGCCGCGGCCTGGTCTCCGTCGCTGCCGGTCAGCTCCTGGTAGATCAGCGTCTTGCGTACCTCGGCGCGCAACGACTCGGGGGTGAAGTTCTCCTGCGCGTAGAACGGGCTGAAGTCGCCGTTCTCGAACTGCTGGCTCCACTCGGCGAGGAAGTCGTCCACGTCGGCCTCGGAGACGTCGATGTCCTGCTCCGCCGCTACGGCGTCGAACATGCGGTTCTCGATCCAGCGGCCGAGGACGGTGTTCTGCAGCTCAGTGACGTCGCCGCCTTCCGCGGGCAGCGGTGGGACGTCGAGCTCGTACTGAGCGGCCACCTCGTTGTGGGTGTCGATGGTGTCGGTGACCTCGTCCTGCAGCTCGTCGACGGTCAGCCGGTCATCGTCGACGATCGCCGCGGCGCCGACCTGGTCGGGGTCGCACGCCGCCACAAGCGAGGCAGCGGCCACAACTGCGGTCACGGCAAGGACTCGGCGGGACATGGACACGGGTTTGTTCCTCATTCGTCGTCGACGGCAGACCAGATGCATCGTACCGTCGCACGCCGTGGCCACATCCGACGCCCCGGCTGTCGCCACGTCGCGGCTAGCCCGCGGATGGCGTGGCTGCGGGCTCGTGTGCCAGGACCTCGTCCACCACCTTGTCGACCCACGCCAGGAGCTCCATGCCGCGCAGCGGAGTCCCGCCGATCGTGTTCGGCAGCGGACGCGGTACCAAGACACTGTCGACGGCGTCCTTGACCAGGGCCTTCGGGTAGAGCCGCTTGAGCCGGACGCGTTGCCAGTCGGCCAGCTTGATCTGCGCGAACCGGACATAGTTGCCCTGCAGCGTGATCTCCGTCAGGCCCACCCTGCGGGCCTTGGCCCGGAACCTGGCGATCGCCAGCAGATTCTCGACTTCCTCCGGCGGCTGACCGTAGCGGTCCTCGAGCTCCTCGCGGACCGCCGCCACCGCGTCGTCGTCGACGGCTTCGGACAGCGCCCGGTAGACCTCGAGCCGCAGCCGTTCGCTGGCCACGTAGTCGTGCGGAACGTGGGCGTCGATGGGCAGATCGATCCGCACCTCGGCGGTCTCGTCCCCCTTGTCTCCCCGGTACTCGGCGACGGCCTCGCCGACCAGCCGGACGTACAGGTCGAACCCGACGTTGGCGATATGCCCCGACTGCTCGCCGCCGAGCAGGTTGCCGGCACCGCGGATCTCCAGGTCCTTCATCGCCACCTGCATGCCGGCGCCGAGGTCCGAGTGCTGCGCGATGGTCGCCAGCCGCTCGTGTGCCTCCTCGGTCAGCGGGTTCTGCGGCGGGTAGAAGAAGTAGGCATACGCCCGCTCCCGCCCGCGGCCGACTCGTCCGCGCAGCTGATGCAGCTGGGACAGCCCGAGTCGCTCGCTGTGGTCGACGACGAGCGTGTTCGCGTTGGAGATGTCCAGGCCGGTCTCGACGATCGTCGTGCAGACCAGGACGTCGACGTCGCGCTGCCAGAACGCGCTGATCACCCGCTCCAGCGCGTGCTCGCCCATCTGACCGTGCGCGGTCTCCACCCGTGCCTCGGGCACCAGCTCGCGCAGGTGTGCGGCGACCTTCTCGATCGTCTCCACCCGGTTGTGCACGAAGAAGATCTGGCCGTCGCGCATCAGCTCGCGGCGGATGGCGGCGCCGATCTGCTTCTCCTCGTACGGGCCGACGTACGTCAGCACCGGGTGCCGCTCCTCCGGCGGGGTAGCGATGACGGACATGTCCCGGATGCCGGTGATCGACATCTCCAGCGTCCGCGGGATCGGCGTCGCCGACATGGTCAGCACGTCGACGTTGGCGCGCAGATGCTTCAGCTTCTCCTTGTGCTCGACGCCGAAGCGCTGCTCCTCGTCGACGATCAGCAACCCCAGGTTCTTGAACCGGACGTCGCCGGTGATGAGCCGGTGCGTGCCGATGACGACGTCGATCGAGCCCTCCGCCAGGCCGCGGATGATCTCCGCCGCCTCCTGGTCGGTCTGGAACCGCGACAATGCGCGCACCGTGATCGGGAACTGCGCGTAGCGTTCGGCGAAGGTGGCGAAATGCTGCTGGACCAGCAGGGTGGTCGGCACCAGGACGCCGACCTGCTTGCCGTCCTGTACCGCCTTGAACGCCGCCCGGACCGCGATCTCGGTCTTGCCATAGCCGACGTCCCCGCAGATCACCCGGTCCATCGGGGTCGAGCGCTCCATGTCGGCCTTGACCTCGTTGATGGTGGAGAGCTGATCGATGGTCTCGACGTAGGGGAAGGCGTCCTCCAGTTCGCGCTGCCACGGGGTGTCCGGACCGAACGCGTGCCCGGGCGCCGCCTGCCGCGCCGCGTAGAGCTTGATCAGTTCGGCGGCGATCTCCTTGACCGCCTTGCGCGCCCGGCCCTTGCGTTTGGCCCAGTCCGAGCCGCCGATGCGGTCCAGGCCGGGCGAGTCGCCGCCGACATATTTCGTGACCTGTTCCAGCTGGTCGGTGGGGACGTACAGCCGGTCCGGCGGCTGCCCGCGCTTGCCCGGTGCGTACTCGACCACCAGGTACTCGCGGGTGGCGCCCTGGACGGTGCGGCTGGTCATCTCGATGTAGCGGCCGACCCCGTGCTGGTCGTGCACGATGAAGTCGCCGGGCTTCAGCTGCAGCGGGTCGACCTGGTTGCGCCGGCGGCTGGGCATCCGCCGGTTGCCCTTCTCCGACGTGCGCTGGCCGGTGATGTCGTCCTCGGTGAGCACCACCAGCCCGGCGTCGTCCGCGATGAAACCGTGCTGCACGGTGCCGGTGGTGACGTGGACGACGCCCGACTCCGGCGCGACCGTCAGATCCTCGACCAGGCGAGCCGGCACCTCGGACTCGCCGAACAGCTCGACGGTGCGTTGCGCCGTGCCGTGCCCTCCGGTGACGACGACGGCCCGCCGGCCGGCCGCGACCCATCCCTTCAGGTCGGCGACGGCGCGGCCGGTGTCGCCGCGATAGGCGTCGGCCGCGCGCGCGTCGATGGACCTGCTGTCCACCGCGCCGGTCACCACCATCTCGTCACCGAGATCGACGGCGTACAGGTCCGCGTCGAGGTCCTCGCGTTCGCGCCGCTCGCCGCCGGTGGCCGCCGCGGCCCTGCCACCTGCGCCGTCGCCGCTTCCGCCGCTCGTTCCGTCGCCCGCTCGGTCGCCTGGGGTCCGGCCCCCGCCGAGCCCGAACGGACTCAGGCTCCACCACGGCAGGCCGAGGTTCATCGCGTGTTCGCGCACGTCGGCCAGGGACCGGTAGGCGGCGGCGCCCAGGTCGATCGGCGCAGTGCCGCCGCCGGCGGCCGCCGCCCAGGACGCGTCGAGGAACTCCTGGCTGGTGGCGACGAGGTCGTGCGCGCGGGCCCGGATCCGCTCCGGGTCGCACGCCAGCACGTGGGTGCCCGCGGGCAGCAGGTCGATGAGCATCTCCATCTCATCCACCAGGACCGGAGCGAGCGACTCCATCCCCTCCACGGCGACGCCCGAGGCGATCTTGTCAAGCATCTCGGCCAGCTCCGGGTGCTGGCGGGCGAGGCTCGCCGCGCGCTTGCGCACGTCGTCGGTGAGCAGCAGTTCCCGGCACGGCGGCGCCCACAAGCCGTGCTCGGCGAGGTCGCCGGAACGCTGGTCGGCGACGGTGAAGTAGCGGATCTCCTCGACCGTGTCGCCCCAGAAGTCGATCCGCAGCGGGTGCTCCTCCGTGGGTGGGAAGACATCGACGATGCCGCCGCGGACGGCGAACTCGCCTCGCCGCTCGACCAGATCCACCCGGGTATAGGCCGCGGCGGCCAGCTGCTCCACCAGGTCGTCCAGCGCGACGTCGTCGTTCGTGTGCAGACGGACGGGTCGCAACTCGGCCAGCCCGGCCACCTGAGGTTGCAGCACGCTGCGTACCGGCGCGACGACGACGCGTACCGGGGTGTCGTCCTCGGCGGGGTGGACCAGCCGGCGCAGCACCGCCAGCCGGCGGCCCACGGTGTCGCTGCGCGGCGAGAGGCGTTCGTGCGGCAGCGTCTCCCACGCCGGATACTCGACGACGGAGTCCGGGTCCATCAGGCAGTGCAGCGCGGTGACCAGGTCCTCGGCCTCGCGCCCGGTGGCGGTGACGGCCAGCACCGGCCGCCCGGCGCCGACGTCGCCGTCGGCGAGCGCCGTGACCGTGAACGGCCGCATCGCCGCGGGCGCCGTGAGGTCCAGCGCTGAGACGGCACCGGCGCGGGCGTCGGTGACCGCCGAGCGCAGTGCGGCGTCGCCGCCGTCGTCGTCCAGGAGGGCATGGAGGAGGCCTGTCAGCGTCATGATCCTTCGTCCGTCATCGGATGAACCGGATGAGCTCTACCGCGCGCCGCACCACGCCACACCGGGAAGAGACCAGAGACCAGCGTTTCGACGGGGCCGGCTCAGAGGTGTCAGCGGCGGACGGGCACGCAGCATCGCCCCCGACCGCACAGCGGTGGGGGTGACCGACTCAAGTGTAATCGCCTCGGGACTTCCGCGGCTTCTTGAGCGTACGTGCCGTCGACGACCGCCTCACGGGCCGTCAACCGCAACGGACGCTCAAGAAGCGCACGCTCCACATCCGCCGGACGCGGCTGACCTACCGGGTGCGCACCCGGTGCACGCCGCCGTCGACGGTCCCCGCGAACAGCCAACGGCCGTCCGGGCTCACCTCCAAGGTGACGACGTCGAGATTCTGCAGCCCGGCGGAGACGTTGGTCCACGTCTGCCCTCCGTCGGTGCTGCGCAGCACGCCGCGCCCACCCTTGACCAGCCCGTTGGCCGTGAACGGTCCGGAGGCGGCGTACCAGGTGTCCGGATCGGCGGGGGAGACCAGCAGGTCGCCCACCAGCATCGGTACGTCGCCGGTGGCCGCGCCGGCGAACGTCTGGCCGCCGTCGTCGCTGACCCTGATCTCCGGACCGGCCGCGACGACGCGGGAGCCGGACACGGCCACCGACGTCACCTGCCCGTCGAGCACCTTCTCCACCGTCTCGCCGAAGTCATCGGAGCGGAACAGCCCTGACGAGCTGCCCAGCCACAGCCGATCCGGATCGGCCGGATCAGACGCCGCTGTGGTGAAGACCTCGTCGTGGAAGAGCTTGCGCCACTCCTCGCCGGCGTCCGCGGTCACGTACAGTCCGGAGCCGGCCAGGCTCCAGAACGGCACCGCCACGCGGTTCGGATCCGCCGGTGCCACCACCAGGTCGAACGGTGTCTCCACCGTCCGCCCGCGCAGCTCCCACCCGGTGCCGCCGTCGGTGCTGCGGTAGACCCAGAACTGCGACAGCGCGTCCTTGCGGATCTTCCACACCGTGCTGGGCTCGTCTTCGACGACGGCCAGCTGCCCGACCCGGGTCCCGACGTGCGCCTCGGACCCGGACAGTCCCCATTCGGCGACGTCGGCGTCGAGCCTCGGCCGCAGCGGCAGGTCGGTGTCGAACACGTCCAGGTCGGTGCCGGCCAACAGCTGCGGTGTGCCGCGCTCGTCGACGGAGACAGCCAGGTCGTGGACGGTCTCGCCGGGCACGCCGATCCGGCGTGGATCGCCGCCCTCGTCATCGGTGTGGAACAGACCGGCACCGGGTGAGGACCACAGCAGGCCGCCTCCGGGCCAATGGGCGACGTCGTCCTCGACGGCGCCCGGCACCGGCTGCGGCACCCGTGTCCAGGACGTGCCGTGGTCCCGCCCGATGTGATTCTCCGGCCGGTAGGTGGCCACCATGATGTCGCCACCGTCCATGGAGATGGTCATTCCTCCGCCGTCGAAGCCGTAGAGCTCCGGCCAGTTCGCGCCGGCGTCGCTCGAGCCGAGGACCCGGTCGCCCCCGATCAGCAGGGCCACCAGCTCGTCGTCCGCGGCGATCCCGGCGATGCGCTCGGCGTATCCGTCGCCGGCCCGATAGACCCGTTCGGTCCCGCTCGGGCTGCCGGTGAGCAGGCCGCGGACCGTCCAGACGGCCGACGACGTCGCCAGGTACAGGTCGTCTCCGGACACCGCCGCGCCGAGCGGGTCGCCGCCGGCGGGGTTGGGATGTGCCGTCCAGCTCTCGCCTCCGTCCAGGCTGACCATGAGCGCATCGGCGGTGACGGCGACAAGCCCGCGGGTCCCGGAGTCGCCGAGCAACGCGATGACATGAGTGTCCGGGAAATCCAGCACCCGCCACGTCGCGCCGCCGTCGTCGCTGCGCAGGATCCGGCCCTGGTAGGTCGGGTCCATGACGGCGTTGAGCACGCCGCCGGTGGAGCCGTTGACCGCGTACCAGATGGTGTCCGCGTCGTGCGCGTCCACCACTGCCTCGCCGGTGCCGGCCGCGACGGGTAGCCGGGTGTGCTGGGACCAGCTGGCCCCGCCGTCGTCGGTGCGCCACGGGCCGGCCTTGGTGTACTGGGCGACCACCGCGACGTCGTCGTCGGCGGGCGTCGTGCTGATCGGCCCGGCGGCGCTGTTCGGCCCGATCGGCTGCCATCTCATCGGGCTGGGCGAACCGGTCCGCCCGTCCGATACCTCGAACGACGACGCCCCGGTCAGACGTTGGCCGTCCTGTGCCGTCGCTTCGGCGGTCACCTGGTAAGCACCGGCCCGATCGCCGGAGAGGTCCGCGCGGTACCAGCGGTCATGGTTGTGCGTGGCGGTCACCCGGTACGGGGCGCCGCGCGGCGGCGTCACGGTGACGACGGGTGGCTCGGTGAGCGGCGCCGGGCTCCAGATGAAGGCCGCCGACGTGCCGTCGCTGGGGTCGGGCGAGGTCTGAACCACCAGCGGGCGTACCGCCAGCAGATACGGCACCCGCACCGTTGCCTGGCGGGCTGTCGATTCGGGAGCCGGGTCGTCCGTGTCGGCTGCCGAGCCGGCTTCCGGGTCGGGTGCGGCGTCGCCGTCCACCAGGTCAGCGACGATCCAGCCGGCGAGGTCGGCGTCGTTCGCGGGGAGCTCACCATCCACCATGAGCTGCACCTCGAGCTCGCCGCCCGCCGGGACCGTGGCGACGGACGGGGTGACGGTGGCCGTCCCGGCGCTGCCCGGCGCGGCCTGCGTGCGCACCTTCACCTGGGCGTCGGCGGCACCGTCGTTGCGCAGCACGACGACGCCGTCCGCGGACACCCCGCCGTCGTCGTCGGCGGCCATGTCGGCGAGGCCCAGGGAGAGCGAGGCCGGTGACGCGACGATGGCGGCGGAGGCGGCCGCTTCCACGTCGAGCCGGCCCGCTCCCGCCGTGGCGGGTGCCACGTCGTCGAGGGCGACGGCAGACCCGATCAGGCGCGCGGTGACGGTGCCCGCGTCGGCCTCCGGGTCGAGCTGGCGCAGCAGCGCCGCGGAGCCGGCGACGTGCGGGGCGGCCATGCTCGTGCCGGAGGTGCGATACACCCCCGGCCCCCACTGTGCGGTGGGCCAGGCGGAACGGATCTCCACGCCGGGTGCCACCAGGTCAGGCTTGAGCGAGAAGTCCGACGTCGGGCCGCGCGAGGAGAACGAGGCGACCCGGTCGGTGACATCCTCACCGGAGACCGCGATCCGCACCGGCCCGTCGGCCAGGTCCCGGCTCAGCCGCTCCCACTGCAGCTCCTGCAGCCCGAGGACGACGATCGAGTCCACCCGGAAGCTGTCACCCGACTCCTGCCCGGGCAGCGGCACGTCGACCGTGCCGTCGTCGGCGGCCGCGTCAGCGGCCGTGCTGTCGTCCGTGGTCTGCGACCCATCGGCCGTCTCCGGGGCCCGGAACGGACCGGACGACGCGCCGCGATACGCCAGCAGGGCGATGGCGCCGCGTTCCTCGGCGAGTCTGGCCTGCTCCAGCATGTACGGCTGAACGTTGGCCAGATCCTGCGGGATGGACGCCCGATAGGCGACGACCTTACCGGTGACGTCCCCGACCCGCTCGTAGTCCTCCTCCGTTCCGGCACCGACATCCACCAGGTCGCCGGTCACGGTTTCGGTCGGCGGGGATGCCGAGTACGGTGCCCGGAACGTCTCCAGCGGTTCCTCCCGCGGTGCCACCATGTGTGCGGTGGGCAGGGTCAGGCCGCTGGCCGAGGCGCCGACGGCGAGGACACCGTCAGCCACCGCGGGCGAGAGCACCGTCTGCGCACCGGGACCGGCGTTGCCGGCGGCCGCGACCACGACGACGCCCCGCTCGGCGGCGGCCGTCGCGGCCCGGCCGATGGGATCGGAGCCGTCGCCCGGTCCGCCGAGGCTGAGGTTGACGACGTCCGCGCGGTGTGGGTTGGCCGGGTCGACGGCGGCTTCGAGCCCGGCGATGATGTCCGACTCCCAGCCGCCGCCGCCCGCGTCGAGCACCTTGTAGGCGCTGATGGACGCGTCGGGGGCCACACCGAGGACCTCGTGGTCCGAATCGGTCGCGCCACCGCCGTCGCTGCTGCCGCCGCCTTCACCGGCGATGACGCCGGCGACGTGGGTGCCGTGACCGTTGTCGTCCATCGGGTCGCCGTCGTCGTTGACGAAGTCGTACCCGTCCACCACTTTGTGCTCAGCGCCGAAGCCCTCGCCGAGGGAGTGATGCGTGTAATCCACGCCGGTGTCCAGCACGGCCACCGTCGTCCCCGCACCGCGTGCGGGCGAACCGCCGGGGTCGGTGCGGTCCCAGACGTCGGGTGCCCCGATCAGCTCGACGCTGATGTCGGTGAGTGCCCGCAACCGTTGCTCGCGCGCCACGCTGTGCACGCCGGGGAGATCGGCGAGCCGGTCCACGTCGGATTCGGCCACGGTCATGGCGACACCGTTGAGCAGGTCGGTGAACTGCTGCTCAGGGTCCACGGCCAGGCCCGCGTCGTCGGCGGCGCCGAAGAGGTCGTCCTGGGCCGAGCGAAGTGCGGCGCGGCGTTCCTCGACGCGCGCCCGCAGCCGGCGGTCGGTCGCCAGCGCGTCGATGCCGACCTTGCCGTCCGACGTGGCGTCGCGCCGGCCGTCGTCATCCGAGGTGACATCGTCGGTGCTGGCCTCGTCGGCGCTGGTCTCGTCGGCGACGGCGAACGCCGGCTCACCGCTGAGTTCCACGATCACCCGGACCGTTGCTTCGCCGGCCGGCGGCGTTCCGGTGGCCTCCAGTGAGACGGCGGCGAGCGCGAGCGATGCGCTGAGCGCCAGGAACGACGCTGGGCGAGTCAGACGTGCAGGCCCGGAATGTCGGCGGCGGTTCCGCGGGTGGGGGCGTGGCATTTCAGACTCCTGACGGTCGGGGGCGGACGACGGAGAATGCGTCGCCACGGTGCGGCGCTGTCGAAGTGGTTTGGACCATTTCTAACGGGACGGTCGCGGCCCCACAACGATCACGGCTGGCCTCTTGTGGCCGATGGCACAATGCGGCCACGATCGCGCCCTGTGCGTACCGACGACGAACCGGCGACTCCCCGGCCGGCCGGAGCCCGCGGATTCGAGCGGCCGGACGGCACGGCCCGTCCGGCCGGCGGCGACGGCTACTCGCTCACGCCCGTCGGCGTGGGCGAGTTCGACGAGCACGTCTACCGCACCCTGCTCACCCGCACCGATGCGACACCGGCCGACCTCGCCGAACAGCTGGGCAGCCCGCCCGCACGGGTAGACCGGGCATTCGCGCGGCTGCGGTCGCTCGGTCTGGTCACCCGGATGTCGGGAAGGCATCCGCGGTACACGGCGGTCGATCCGGAGGCCGCCGTCGAGTCGCTGGTGCGGGCCCGGTCCACCGAGCTGGAGCAGGTCCGCTCGTCGGTGCTGGCGCTGTCGGCCATGTTCCACGCGGTGCGGCGGCAAGAAGGCGCCGGCGGAACCATCGAAGTGCTCAACGGCCCAGAGGAGCTCGGCCGCTGGTTCGTCCGCCTGCAGCATCAGGTGCGCGACGAGATGCTCGCCCTGGACCGGCCGCCGTATGCACTGGCCGCCGCGAACCCGGTGGAGCCGCTTACTCTGGACGCCGGGGTGCGGTGGAGAGCGATCTATGCGCCCGAGTCCCTGGAGATTCCGGGTGCCCTGCAGGAGATCGAGTCGCTGGGCGCCCGCGGGGAGCAGAGCCGGGTGCTCGCCGGGTTGCCGATGAAGCTGGCGATCGCCGACCGACGCATCGCGCTGCTGCCGCTGCACCTGGACGTCGCGCATGCCCAGGCCGCGGTGATCCGCGAGTCCACCCTGCTGGACGCGCTCGTGGCGCTGTTCGAGTTCTACTGGAAGCGCGCCGTGCCGATCGGGGACAGCGGCGGAGACCGCAGCGGCAGGAGCGATTCCGGCGACGGCCGTCCCGGCGACGGCAGACCAAGCGACGGCGGTCCTGGCGACGGCGGTCCTGGCGACGGCGACGAGGGCACGGCGGACGACCGCGAACTGGCCCGGTTGCTGGCCAGCGGCCTCACCGACAGCGCGATAGCCCGGCAGCTGGGGCTGTCCACACGGACGATGCGACGCCGGACGCGGCGGCTGTTCGACGAGTTGGCGGCCAGCAACCGCTTCCAGGCCGGCGTGCAGGCGGCCAGGCGAGGCTGGCTCTAGGTCGGGCGGGCAAGACGTGCGTGCCGGGCAGATGGACGGTTGGAGCCGCGTGCCGCCGCTCGCGTCGATCATCACGTACGGTGTTGTCCATGCGAGTGGTGATCGCGGGCGGACACGGGAAAATCGCACTGCGACTGGAACGGCTGCTGACACTCCGCGGGGACGAGGCGATCGGTCTGGTGCGTAACCCGGACCACGCCGCCGACCTCGCCGACGTCGGGGCGACCGCCGTCGTCCTCGACCTCGAGCAGGCGTCCGTCGACGATGTCGCGGCCGAGCTGGGTGGTGTGGACGCGGTGGTGTTCGCCGCCGGTGCCGGCCCGGGAAGTGGGGCGGCGCGCAAGGACACCGTCGACCGGGCGGCGGCGGTGCTGCTGGCCGATGCGGCCGAGCAGGCCGGTGTCCGCCGATACATCCTGATCTCATCGATGGGGGCGGGGGCGGAACCGCCACCCGGCACCGACGATGTGTTCGCGGCATACCTGCGGGCGAAGCGGGCCAGCGAGGAGGACCTGCGGGGCCGGCCGCTGGACTGGACCATCCTGCGTCCCGGGCGGCTGACCGACGACGACGGCACGGGCCGGGTCACGCTGGACGAGTCGGTGGAGCGCGGCGCCGTGTCCCGCGAGGATGTCGCCGCGGTGGTGGTCGCATTGCTGGACACGCCGTCCACGACCGGTGCCACGCTCGAGCTGGTCGGGGGTGAGGCGCCGATCGACGATGCGATCGCCCACCTCGCTTAGTGATCGTTCGTACTCTCGGCGAAGAATTCAGTGAGCGCCGGCGCGAGGATCTCATCCGGAACCACATGCCCCTGGCCTTCGAGGCTCTGGTGGCGCCCGTTCGCCAATGCGGACGCGATTTCCCGGCCCGCGTCGACCATCCAGTCCAGGGTCTCTCCGCCGGTCAGGACCAACCCGGGTATGGACACGCCACGAGCCTGCTCGGCGGGCGTGAGGCCAGCCCTGCTCCGAGGACTCATGACTTCGAAGGGATCGTAGGCCAAGGTAGGTGCGTTGGCGATCATCGCCGGGTCCTGGCTCACATGCGCGATGACCTCCTCCGGCAGTCCGGTCTGGGAGAGGAATGTCTCGATCGCCTCGCTTCTACGGTCCTGGGTGAGCAGCATTCTGATCTCTTCGCCCTGCTCTTCCTCGAATTGTCGCTGCTCAGGGGTATCGGGGCCGAACGGTGGCTCGTGCAGAACGAACCGGTCGATCCGGAGGCCGCGTTCCGCCGCGTGGAGGACCAGGCCGGCGCCGGAGGAATGGCCGTATACCGACGCCGCCCCGCCTGACGCGGAGATCAAAGCGTCGAGATCCTCGATCTCACGCTCCACGGCGTACGGGGCCGTATCACCGCTGTCACCCCGGCCGCGCCGATCGTAGTTGACGACGGTGAAGCGCTCGGCCAGCCGTTCAGCGAGGGATCGGTACGTCGTCCGGCCCTGGAGTGCGCCCGCGACGAGGATAACCGTCCGGCCGGTTCCGAAACGGTCGAAGACGATCGGGGTGCCATCCTTCGACGTGACCTGTTCCTCCGACATGGTGCCTCCTGGAGCCGTCCTAAGAAACTAAACTAAACGGTACGGTAGCAGCGAGGGTAGGTCAGCACAATACTGAACCGTTTAGTAATATGCTGGCCAAGGAGGCCGACGATGGACAAGGTAACGACGGAGTCTGGCGCCGATCGTTCCGCGCACAAGCGGGCGACGATTCTCGAGGCCGCGCGCGCGGTGTTCCTCAGCAAGGGATATGCCGGCGCCAGCATGGACGAGATCGCCGCGCGCGCGGCCGTGTCCAAGCCGACCGTCTACAAGAATTTCGGCGACAAACAGGCGTTATTCGCGGCCATCATCACCAGCGACATCTCGGACGCCGAGGAGCGTTCGCAGACGCTCGTCGAGGCGCTGCCGCACGGCGAGGACATCGAAGGGAGTCTACGCAAGTTCGCGCGCCGTCATGTCACCGTGGTGACGCAGCCACATCTGATCAAGATCCGCCGCCTGATCATCGCCGAGGCCGATCGCTTCCCCGAACTAGCCCGAACGTGGTACGAAGCCGCACCGGGCCGCGCCCACGCGAACCTCGCCGAGCTGTTCCAGGAGATCGCCGCGCAAGGACGCTTGAACATTTCCGACCCGATGCTCGCGGCCGAGTACTTCAACTGGCTGGTGCTGTCTATCCCGCTCAACAAGGCGATGTTTCTTGGCAGTAACACCCAATTCAGCCGTGCCGCTTTGCACCGCTATGCCGATGAGGCCGTCCGCATCTTTCTCGCCGCCTACGGGCCCTGATCACCGCGTTGGCGGCCTGGTCATCTCGAGGTAGCGCACTAAGACCGCCAGCCGGGTTGATCAGCATGTCTGTGCGCGGCCACCGACGGCAGCTGAGCTCACGTGAGCGGTGATGAGTATCCACGTAGGCTTGGGCGCGTGAACGACGCGCCCGTGACCACCTCGCCCAGCGTCACGCCGGACCCGGTGACGCTGGCCGAGGTCGAGTTCGCCCTGTTCGGTATCGGGCCGGCGAAGGTGGCCGTCCGGGTCCCGACCAAGATTGGCGTGGAGGCGGTGCAGACCGGTCGGCTCGTCATCACCGACCGTGAGGGCGCACCGGTGGCCGGGCTGAGCGTTGAGGATATGCGGGACGGAGCCGCCGTGGCGGCCCCTTCGGCAGGCGACGTGGCGTCCGAGGACGCCGACCTGGAGGAGGCGGTCCCGGTCTCCGGCGTGGTGGAGCCGCTTGCGCGCACTGCCGATGGTGATAGCGACGGCGAACACCGCTCCGGCCCTTACTCGTGGCTGCGGCTCGCTCCTGGCCAGGTGAGATTCGACGGTGCAGCGGCCGTCGTCGGGCACGACCCTATCGATGCACCCAACCTGGACGCCGTCCCGCCTGGGCAGGCCGTGCTGCTGGCGGTGCTGGACGGTCCGCGTGCGTGGCCTGGGCCGGACGGGGCGACGGTCGCACGGTCGGCGCTCGCGGTGCGTGACGAGTTGCGTGAGCAAGGCCTCTCCGTCGACGTGGTGCTCGTGCCTGCTCCGCAGTACGGCGACGCGCGCGACGACGCCGTGGCCGACGCCGTCGCGCGGGCCTACGGTGCGCAGCGGGTGCGGCCCGAGCGGACACCGGACCGGGACCGGTTACTGGCTGCGCTGGATGGGCAGGCGGACATGCCGGTCGCCGACTGGCCGGCGGCGAGCCTGACCGCGTGGCGGCGGTGGCGGCCGGTGCGAAGCGAACGTGGTGTGGTGGTCTTCTTCACCGGGCTGTCGGGGTCGGGCAAATCGACCGTGGCCAGGGCCGTCGTCGATCGGCTCACCGAGATCACCGACCGTACTGTGACACTGCTGGATGGGGACATCGTGCGGCGTCATCTCTCCGCCGGCCTGGGATTCTCCCGGATCGACCGGGACCGGAACATCGAGCGGATCGGCTTTGTCGCGGCCGAGATCGCGCGGCACGGTGGGATCACCGTCTGTGCGCCGATCGCGCCGTTCGCGGCGACGCGTGCCCGGGTGCGGGCGATGGCCGAGGCGGGTGGGGACTTCCTGCTGGTGCACGTGGCCACGCCGCTGGAGGAGTGCGAGCGTCGGGACCGTAAAGGGCTGTATGCGCGCGCCCGCCGAGGCGAGATCCCGGACTTCACGGGGATCTCCAGTCCGTACGAGGCCCCCGAGGACGCTGACCTGGTGCTCGACACGACGCACGTCACGATCCAGCAGGCCCGCGATACGGTCCTGGATCTGCTTACCACCGGTGGATGGGTCCAGCCAAACGTCCCATGATCATGAACACTAACCCGTGTTATTTGAACGGCTAGTGTTCATGATCACTCGAAGAGGTGTCGGTGGGTGCGAGTCCAGTCGAGGCGCTGGTTGAGTTCGTCGAGATGGCCGTCGGCGACCCATTGGGTCTGAGGCTGTCGCCCCGCCTCCGCCAGGGTGTGAACCAGTCCGATCAGCTCTTGCTGCATGTCGATCACCGCGTCGACCAGTCCCGAGGTGGACGTGAGGCCGTACTCGTCGGCGAACACCTCCATGCGGTGTCGCCGGTTGGGTACAGACCTGTAGGGCCGAAACCGACCATGTCGATCATGTCGGGCGACGGCCGACAAAAGTACGGCCCCGGCGACATGGTCAGAAGACCAGGGGCCAACCGAGGCGACTAAGGCTCAGATTAACTCAAGCGGGCCGTCGTCGCATCCTGATGTGCTGTTAAGAGTGACCTATCGTGGCGGCTTCGAATCATCCGGAAGCATGGATCGAGAGTTCGCTCAGTGCGCCGCGATTTCAGAAGTACCTCGACGCGGTTGGCGGCGACCGTGCCGTGGCGCTTGATCTCTATGACTGGAACGCCGAGGCTGCGGCCGCGGTCGTGCATGACCTCGCACACCTGGAGGTCGCGCTCCGAAACGCGTATGACCGAGCACTGTCGCGTGCCGACAGATTGATGCACTAGACGGATCCGGCTTCTGACCTGTATCGCCGAGCTGATGTTGGGTTTCTGACGCTACCTCACAACGGCCGCTCATCATGATTCGTTGTGGATCCCGTACCTGCGGCATGCGTTCCCTGCCGGTACCGATAGGCGGGATGTCCATGGTCGCATCAACCGGCTGCATAAGCTTCGCAACCGCGCTGCGCATCATGAACCTGTCCTCTCTGCGAATCTGCCTGTGTATCTCGCGGACTTGCTCCACGTCGCCAACCTGCTTGATCAAGAGATCGGTAGCCATATCGCGGCGCACTCCAAGATCGATCAGCTTCCCCCGAGGCAGGCGCCAAAGCCGGTTACAGGCGTGCTGGCGTCCGCGGATGTGTGAACGTCACCTGTGTTTGCTGTTCGGTTGTATTCGCGTGCTACTCGTCGGTGTGCATTGTCGGGCAGGCTAGAGGAATGGACGTCGACGAAGCCGCGGCTGAGCTCTACGGGTTGACGCCCGACGAGTTCGTGGCGGCACGCAACGCAATGGTGAAGCGCGCTAAGGCGGAGGACGGGCGAGAGGCAGCCGCGCAGATCCAGGCGCTGCGCAAGCCCACACTCGCGGCCTGGCTGGTGAATCAGCTGGTGCGGGCGCACCGCTCCGAGGTGAGCGATCTGCTGGCCGTCGGCGACGGGATGCGTGAGGCGACCGCCGCATCGGAGGGAGCGCGGCTGCGCGAGCTGACCTCGCGTCGCAAGGAGCTCATCGACGGCCTGATCACGCGGGTTCGCAGCCTGGCGGACGACGCCGGAGTCCGCGCCGGGGACGACGCCGTTGACGCGGTCAATGAGACGCTGCTCGCGGCGACCGCCGATCCGCGGGCGGCGTCGCAGGTCGAGGCGGGAACCCTGACGCACCCGTTGCAGCATGTCGGCTTCGGACCGTTCGGGGCGTTCGGGGCGGGCGACGGCGAGGATGGCGCGGACGTGATCTCGTTGAGCGAGATCCGGCAGGCCCGCGGGCGGAGCGCCGGGACCGCGGGCGCGCGAGCACCGGAGAAGGCCGGCGGCGGTGAGCGCGATCGTCGTCGGGCGACGGGGCGCACGGCTGCCGAGCGGACGAAGACAGAGGCCGCCGACCAGGCGGCGGATCAGGCCGGCCAGGAACGGCGGGAACGCGAGCGCGAGCAAGCCGAGCGTGAGGAGGCGGAGCGTGAGCTGCGCGCGGCCGAGGAAGCCGTCGAATCCGCATCCGAACGTGTCGAAGAGGTCCTGGCCAAGGTCGACGAGCGACGTGAGGAAGCCGAGCGGGCCGAGTCGGAGGTGGAGCGGCTCACCGCGGAATTGGAATCGGCGCGCAACGCTCTTGACAGCGCCCGGAGCGATCTCGACGGTGCGGAGCGCGAACTGGACGAGGTGCGGGCCGAGGCGGAGGCCGCGCTGCGTCGCCGGCAGGCCGCCAAGCGCCGCCTCTCCTGAACTCAACTCGATCATGATCATGAACACAAACCGTGCTATGTGAACGGCAAGTGTTCATGATCATGGAAGGGGGGCGGGCGCGCGCCGGGGGAGGTCTGCGGGTGTGAAGTATCTCCTGTTGTGCACGGTCTCGTGGCCGTACCATCCGAGACGTCACTACGGTGGAACGACGATCCGTGGTGATGCGCGTATGCCACAGCGGTCCGTGACCTCGACCCCCGGCCACCCACCAACGGCTCACGCAGAGGTCGCACGACGTCCCGACCCGGCGGTGGAGAAATGAGGCGATCATGAGCGCGACAACGGAGTCCGGTCTACCGATCGAGCCCGTGTACGGCCCGGATGCGCTGGAAGGATGGGACCCCACCCAGCAGCTCGGCGAACCCGGGGCGTTCCCCTTCACCCGCGGTGTGTACCCGAACATGTATACCGGACGCCCGTGGACGATGCGCCAATACGCCGGGTTCGGCACGGCGGCGGAGTCTAACCGGCGCTACCACCAGCTCGTCGAGGCCGGCACTGGTGGGCTGTCCGTCGCGTTCGACCTGCCCACTCAGATGGGTTACGACTCGGACGCACCGCTGGCCAAGGGTGAGGTCGGCAAGGTGGGCGTAGCGATCGACTCGGTCGAGGACATGCGGGTGCTGTTCGACGGCATCCCGATGGACAAGGTGTCCACGTCGATGACGATCAACGCCCCCGCCGCACTGCTGCTCCTGATGTACCAGCTGGTCGGCGACGAGCAGGGGATCGCCGGTGACCAGCTCACCGGGACCATCCAGAACGACGTGCTCAAGGAGTACATCGCCCGCGGCACCTACATCTTCCCGGCGGCCGCGTCGCTGCGGCTGGTCAGTGACATCTTCGCGTACTGCCGGCAGGAGATCCCGCGGTGGAACATGATCTCGATCTCCGGCTATCACATGGCCGAGGCCGGGGCGACGCCCGCGCAGGAGGTGGCGTTCACCCTGGCCAATGCGCGCGAGTACGTGCGCGCCGCGCTTTCGGCGGGCCTGGATGTAGACGAGTTCGCGCCGCGGCTGTCCTTCTTCTTCGTCTCGCGCACCTCGATCCTGGAGGAGGTCGCCAAGTTCCGCGCCGCCCGGCGGATCTGGGCGCAGATGATGCGCGACGAGTTCGGCGCGCGGAACCCGAAATCGCAGATGCTCCGTTTTCACACGCAGACCGCCGGCGTCCAGCTCACCGCCCAGCAGCCGGAGGTGAACCTGGTCCGGGTGGCGGTTCAGGCGCTGGCCGCCGTCTTCGGCGGGACGCAGTCGCTGCACACCAACGCCTACGACGAGGCGATCGCGCTGCCGACGGAGAAGGCCGCCCGGCTGGCGCTGCGCACCCAGCAGGTGCTGGCTCACGAGACCGACGTCACCCGGACGGTGGACCCCTTCGCCGGCTCGTACGCCGTCGAGTCGATGACCGACGATCTGGAGGAGGCCGCACGCGACCTGATGCGGCAGGTGGAGGAGATCGGCGGTGCGGTGGCGGCGATCGAGCGCGGCTTCCAGAAGCGGGAGATCGAGAAGTCCGCGTACGCCATCGCCCAGCAGATCGACTCGGGTGAGCGCAAGGTCGTCGGGGTCAACGCGTTCACCGGGAACGGCGAAGAGGAGCCGTACCAGCCGCTTCGCGTCGACCCTGAGCTGGAGGCCGCCCAAGTGGAGCGGCTGGCGCGGCTGCGCGAAACACGGGACGGGGCCGCTGTCACGCGTGCCCTGGATGCGCTGCGCACGGCAGCATCCGGGAACGACAACGTCATGCTGCCGATGCGAGAGGCGCTGGCCGCCCGGGCCACGGTAGGTGAGGTATGCGACGCGCTCCGCGAGGTGTGGGGGACGTACCAGCCGCCGGCGACCGTGTGATCAAGTGGTCACTTCCGTGCGATATGGTCAGCCGCGATGCGGGAGGCGCCCGGACCGTCGCCTTTGACTCCTGACGCGGGCGACTGGCGTGCGAACCGTGTCGCTGTCTGTGGAGGAAGGAACCGAGGGTGCCAGTCATGAGGGCGACCAGACGTACTGCGGCGGTGTTGTCTGCCGTGATCGTCGTCGTCCTGGCGGGCTGTGGTGGCGGTGGTGAGGAACCGGTCGGTCTGGCAACGGAGACGGGTGACGCGCCCACCGCGCCGTCGTCGGAAGGCGGAGACGAGCCGGGCTCGACGGGAGAGCCGACGTCGACAGCGCAGCCCACGCCGACCGGGCCCGACGACGGTGGTGACCAGCCGGAACCGGGGCCGACGTTCACGCAGCCGTACATTCCAGGCGACGAGCCGTCTGTGATCAACCTTCCCGAGGAGTTGGACGTCGAGCCGCCTGACCAGGTCGGCGACGACGAGCGGGAGGTGCTGCGGGCCGTGGGCCGGTTCATGGCGAGCTGGCAGGCGATCTTGTTCGGCGCCGACGCGGAGTTGTCCGGCATCGAGGAGACCGCCACCGGGAGCATCCGCGACAGCCTGGTCAGTTTCATCGCGCAGGCCGAGGACGAGCAGTGGGTGTTCACCGGGGAGCCGATGCAGCTCACGGCGCGCTCGGTCTCGGTGGACGGCGACCAGGCGGAGGTGGGACTGTGCCTGGTGTTTCCTGGCTGGGTGGAGTTCCGCGGGGGATCGGTGTCGCCCTACCCGTCGCCCGAGCGATATGCCGTTGAGCTCGAGCGAACGGGCGACCGCTGGGTGGTGTCCAGCGCGCAGGAGCAAGACGCCGCGCCATGTGACCGGTAGGCAAACCAGGCGTGACCGTCTGGACTACATTCTGTCCAGATTGGGCAAGATCCTGTTACTCTGCCGATGTTCGACTGCTTGTGACTACAAGAGGTATGCGACCTGATGCGCGTGAGGTTTCGACTGGGTACGGCTGCGGCTTGTGCTGCCGCGGCGCTGTTGGTTCCGACGACGGCCCTCGCTCTTCCCCCCGACGACGACGGCAGTGGCGACGGTGGTGGCGGAGACGGCTCTGGCTACTCGGTCGAGGTCCGATTCACGGACGACGGCGGAGGTGGCGATGGCGACGGCGGGTACACCGACTACGTCCCGGCGGCGTGCTGGTGGGTACCGATCGACTATTGGCCGGGTATTGACCCGAGCGATCCCGAAGAGTTCAAGGAGTACTTCTACGAAGAGGTCTACCCGTTGTTGAGGGGCCACGCCGAAGCGGGGCAGATCGCGTGGCCCGATATGGACGTCTTCGACTGGGCCATTGAGCTTCACGAGGACGGCCACGACGTCATGTGGTACGAGATCGAATGCCGAGACTCGCATAACCCTACCGAGCTGGGCTACAACATGGGTGGCGAGACCGAGTACTACGGGGAGACGCTCGGAATTACCAATCACCCTTTCATTCTCGGTGAGCAGCCCGAACCCGGGGTTGATCCGGAGGAACTCGCCGAGGAAGCGCGGGACCGCATGGTCATCGAGGAGCCGGAGATCGAGCGTAATCCCAAGGGCACCGGCACCCTGGCCGGCGCAACGCTGGTGAATCTCCCGACCTGGTTCTGGGCGACCAATCCCGAGGAGAGCATCGGCGGGCCGGACGGCGAGCGCACGATCCGCGCCGAGGTGGTGGGCGGCGACGTCTGGGCCGAGGTAACTGCCCGGACCGATGGTTTGTCTATCGCGTCGCCGGCAGGAAGCACCTTCTGCGAACCGGCGCTCGCCATCGTCGAGTGGACACCGGGTGCCGATGACAGCGCCGGCTGCACGGTCGAGTTCAGTAAAGCGTCGGTGCAGTACGCCGAGGGCTACCCAGTGGCGGCGTCAACTGAATGGTCCGCCACCTGGGAAGGTGTCTTGGAGAACGGTGAACAGGTCGGCGGAGACCTGGAGCCGCTCGCGCGCGAGATCACCGTCGACGTGCCGGTGGCGGAGTCGCAAGCCACCGTCCGGCAGTCCGACTGAGCCGGGTTGACGCGACCGACCGAGACGCGACTGTGCGAATCGGCGGCACGTGCGTCCGTCGTCGTTCTAGCCTGGTGCTGACGGCGGGAGAATTTCTCGCCGACACAGTCAGATCACGGGAGGCTTTCCATCCGAGCGTCCGTACCGACGTGCAGGTTCCGTTCCGGTAACGACGGCCCGTTGAGCTCGCTGGAACCGGGGCGTAACGGATACGCTCTAGCGTCTTCGTGGTGACAGGATTTGGATGAGGGAGGGCCCGTGCGCCGGGTAATGAAACTTGCCGCGGGATTTGCTACCGCGGCTCTGCTGCTCACAGCGTGCGCAGAGGACGATGACGGGGGCTCGGAGGACACCACCGAGTCGGGTGAAGACGGCGGTTCCGGCGACGGCCTCCAGGTTGGTCTGGCGTTCGACGTCGGCGGTCGTGGCGACCGGTCGTTCAACGACTCGGCGGCGGCGGGCATCGAGCGTGCCCAGGACGAACTCGGCATCGAGTTCAACGAGCTGTCGCCGAACCCGGACGGCTCGAACCGCGACGAGTTGTTGCGTGAGCTGGCCGACGGGGGCCACGAGATCATCTTCGGCATCGGATACGCGTTCGGCGAGGATATGGACACCGTCGCCGACGAGTACCCCGACGTGCAGTTCGTGCGGATCGACGGCGCGCCCAGCGACAAGGAGAACGTCGCCGTCATGAATTTCGCCGACCATCAGGGCTCGTTCCTGGTCGGCGTGGCCGCTGCGCTCATGTCCGAGAGCGGGCAGATCGGCTTCGTCGGCGGTAACGAGGGCGTGGTGATCAACGCGTTCGGTGCCGGTTTCAAGCAGGGCGTCGCGGCCGTCGACGACTCCATCGAGGTGGAGGACCACCGGCTCGCGGCGGGTGAGGACCCCAGCGGGTTCGACGACGCCGCCGGTGGCCGGGTGGCCGCCGAAGCCATGTACGACCGCGGCGTCGAGGTCGTCTTCACCGCCGCCGGCGACTCGAACGTCGGCGTGTTCCAGGCAGCCGCGGATGCGGGCGCGTGGGCTGCGGGTACCGACTCTGACCAATATGAGACGGTCGGCGACCCGGAGCTGCAAGAGGTGATCTTCACCTCGATGCTCAAGCGCGTCGATAACGCCGTCTTCGAGAGCATCGACACCTACATCAGCGAGGGCGACGTGGAGTCGACCGTCTATGACCTCTCCGACGACGGCGTCGGCTACAGCACCAGTGGTGACCACATGTCCGAGGACATCATCGCGCAGCTGGAAGACTACAAGCAGCAGATCATCGACGGTGAGATCGAAGTCAGCTCCGAGGAGTGACCGAGAACGCTGCGCCGGTCATCGAGCTGACCGGCATCACGAAGCGCTTCCCCGGGGTGGTCGCCAACAGTGACGTCCACCTCGCGGTGAAGCCGGGTGAGGTGCACGCCGTCGTCGGTGAGAACGGCGCCGGCAAGTCCACGCTGATGAAGATCCTCTATGGCATGTACCAGCCGGACGAGGGCACCATCAGCGTGGACGGTGCGCCGGTCGAGTTCGGCAGCCCGCGGGATGCGATCTCGGCCGGCATAGGCATGGTGCATCAGCATTTCATGCTGGCGGACAACTTCACGGTCCTGGAGAACATCGTCCTCGGCGCGGAGCCGACGTCCGGCGGGCGGCTGGACTTCGGCGCGGCCCGGACGAAGATCCAGGAGATCTCCGACCGGTACGGCCTCGGCCTGCGTCCGGACCGGATGGTCGAGGAGCTCTCCGTCGCCGACCGGCAGCGGATCGAGATCGCCAAGGTGCTGTACCGCGGCGCCCGGGTGCTCATTCTCGACGAGCCGACCGCCGTCCTGGTGCCGCAGGAGGTCGACGCGCTCTTCGAGAATCTGGCCGAGCTGCGCAGCGCTGGGCTCTCGGTGATCTTCATCAGCCACAAGCTGGACGAGGTGCTGCAGGTGGCGGACCGGATCACAGTGATCCGGCGCGGAGCCACTGTCGGCACCGTCGATCCACAGGCCACGACGTCGCGGCAGCTCGCCGAGTTGATGGTCGGCAGCGAACTGCCCACCCCGGAGACCACAGAGTCGACGGTGACCGAGGTGGTCGAGCTCGCCGTCGCCGACCTGCGGATCTGCTCCGATGGCGAGCGCGACCTGCTCAGCGACATCACATTCGACGCGCGGCAGGGCGAGATCGTCGGATTCGCCGGCGTCGAGGGCAACGGCCAGAGTGAGCTGGTCGAAGCGATCATGGGTCTGCGCAAGCCGGACGCGGGCACCATCACGCTCGGAAGTCAGGACATGACCGCGTGGTCTGCGCAGGATCGCCGCGCGGCGGGCATCGGCTTCATCCCGGAAGACCGGCACCGTCAGGCGCTCCTGCTCGATGCGCCGTTGTGGGAGAACCGGCTGCTGGGCTGGCAGACCAAGGCACCCGCCGGGGGTCGATACTGGATCCGGCCACGACTCGCCCGCCAGGAGGCGGCGGCGATCATGACCGAGTACGACGTGCGGGCGCCCGGCCCGGACACCATGGCGGACGCCCTCTCCGGCGGTAACCAGCAGAAGTTCGTCATCGGCCGGGAGATGAGCACCAAGTTGCGGGTTCTGGTCGCGGCCCACCCGACGCGCGGCGTCGACGTCGGTGCTCAGGCCGCCATCTGGGACCGGCTGCGGGAGGCGCGGGCCGCCGGCCTGGCGACCGTCCTGATCTCCGCCGACCTGGAGGAGCTGCTCGGGCTCTCGGACACGCTGTACGTGCTCCTGCGCGGCCGGATCGTGGCGAAGCTGGATCCGGCTGACGTCACGCCGGAAATCCTCGGCGGGTACATGACCGGCGCGGTGACCGCTAACGGTGAGGCGGCGGAGCGATGACCTGGTTGCTCCAGCTGGCGCGCCGGATCGCGCCGACGCTCGTCGCGCTGGTCATGGCGCTGCTCATCACCGGCGTCTTCATCCTGATCATCGGCGAGAACCCGTTGGCTGCGCTGGGTGCGCTGTTCGACTTCGGCGACTCCGCGACGGCGCAGGCGAACTCGATCGGGGTGTGGATCAACCGCGCCACGCCGCTGTTCCTGTCCGGGCTGGCCGTCAGCATCGGCTTCCGGATGGGGCTGTTCAACATCGGCGTCGAGGGACAGTACCGGGTGGCGACGGTCATCGCCGCGGGTGTAGGCGCGGCCATCGTCCTACCGGCACCGCTGCACATCCTGGTGATCGTCCTGGTGGCGATGGCCGCGGGAGCCGCCTACGCGGCGATCCCGGCGGTCCTGAAGACCACGCGGGGTGTGAGCGAGGTCATCTCCACCATCATGCTCAATTCGATCGCGATCGGGCTGGCCGCGTGGTTCGTGCGGTCGCCGTTCGCGGATCCGGACCTCGGCGCGGGGGAGACCGCGGCCACCCGGCCGATCGACGAGTCGGGCCACTTCCCGGGCCTGAACGACCTGTTCGGCACGCTTGGCCTGGAGGAGCCGCGGCGGCCCGTGCATGGCTTCGTCGTTGTCGCGATCGTCGTCGGGATCGTGATGGCCGTCGTCCTGTCCCGCTCGCGGTTCGGGTTCGAGCTGCGGGCGAGCGGTCTGAACGCGCTGGCCGCGGCGGCGAACGGCATCTCGTCGAAGGCCATGGTGATCAAGGCGATGCTGCTCTCCGGCGCGCTGGCGGGGCTGGTCGGGCTGCCGGATCTGCTGGGGTCGGCGCATCGGTTCCAGACGGACTCGTTCGTGGCGGGCTACGGCTTCACCGGCATCGCGGTGGCGCTGCTCGGGCGTAACCGCCCGGGCGGGATCGCGCTGGCGGCGTTGCTCTTCGCCTTCCTGGACCGGGCGGGCCCGCGTCTGCAGTCGGAAGGTATTCCGCCGGCCGCGGTCACCATCATGCAGGGCATCGTCGTGCTGTCGGTGCTGATCGTCGACGAGGTGGCGCGGCGCCGGCTTCGTCGTCGGGAGGAACGTCGCGCCCGGGCTCAGGACCCGGCGACCCGATCCGAGGAATCCGCCGCCCAGCCGGAGGTGAGCTCGTGAGTCGCACGGAGGAGCCACGGCTGGCCGACATCGACGGACGGCTGACCCGGGTGTCGCGGACACAGCGGATCCTGCTCATCATCGCGCTCGGGTTCATCGCTCTGTCCACCGTCCGCGCCATCACCGGTGAGGACGTGCTGACCAGCAGCGGGACAGCCCGGGCCATGCTCATCCTGGCGTTGCCGATCGCGATGTGTGCGCTCGGTGGCCTGGTGGCGGAGCGGGCAGGTGTGATCAACATCGGTCTCGAGGGGATGATGATTCTCGGCACCTGGGGGGCCGGGTTCGGCGGCTGGCATTACGGTCCCTGGGGTGCGCTGCTCGGAGCCGTCATCGGTGGCGCTCTCGGCGGGTTGGTGCACGCCCTGGCCACGGTCACGTTCGGGGTCGACCATATCGTCAGCGGCGTCGCGATCAACCTGGTGGCGGCGGGGCTGGTCCGGTTCCTGTCGGAGGCGGTGTACGCCGAAGGCGAGCAGGGCGGCGGCCCGACGCAGTCCCCGCCGATCGGCGCGGCCAGATCGTTCGACGTGCCGATCCTGTCCTCCGGGCCGGACCTGCTGGGACGGCTGGAACGGACCGACGTCATCGTCCTCTCCGACATCGGCGGCGTGCTGCGTGGTCTGACCAGCGGCCTGACGGTTTTCGCCTTGATCGCGCTGGCGCTGCTGCCGCTGGCGTGGTTCGTGCTGTGGCGAACCGCGCTGGGGCTGCGCTGGCGCTCGGCCGGGGAGAACCCGGTGGCGGCCGAGTCGCTCGGGGTCAACGTCTACCGGATGAAATACCTCGCGGTCATCACCAGCGGTGCGCTCGCCGGGATGGGCGGACTGATGCTCGTGCTGTTCACCGGCTCCTACCGGGAGGGCATGACCGGGGGCCGCGGGTTCATCGGCCTGGCGGCGATGATCTTCGGCAACTGGCGGCCCACCGGCCTGGCCATGGGGTCGGGGCTGTTCGGCTACTCCGACGCGGTGCGGCTGCGGGCGCAGACGTCGGCGGCGGTGCTGGCGTTGCTGTTACTGGTCGGTCTCATCCTGGCGGCCGTGGGTGTGTGGGATCTGTACCGGCGACGTTTCGTGCTCAGTGCCGTGCTGTTGGTGCTGGCCGGCGCCGCGGTGCTCGGCTGGGCGACGTTGGACTATCTGCCGAACGAGATCACCACCATGACTCCGTACCTGGTGACGCTAGCGGTGCTGGCGACGGCGTCACAGCGGCTGCGACCGCCGGCCGCCGACGGCATGCGCTATCGCCGCGGCGAAGAACACTAACGGCACCGCGCACCCTAAATGATCATGTGAAGTAGGTTTCCTCGTGCTCTACCATGTCTGCAGCCCTGTTGCGGCACGAGAAGACCTACTTCACATGATCATTTAGGCGGGGTGTGGGTGATGAGGGTGAGTGAGCGGGTGGACTGGGCCGCGCTGCGGGCGGCGGCGGTCGAGGTCGCTGAGCGCGCGTACGCGCCGTATTCGGCGTTCCCCGTGGGCGCAGCCGCGCTCGTCGACGACGGCCGGGTGGTCACCGGCTGCAACGTGGAGAACGCCTCGTACGGGCTGACGCTGTGTGCCGAGTGCGGGCTGGTGTCGTCGCTCGTGGCGACCGGAGGCGGCCGGCTGGTGGCGTTCACCTGCGTGGGCGGAGAGGACCGGCGCCTGACGATGCCATGCGGCCGCTGCAGGCAACTGCTCTGGGAGCACGGCGGAGCCGAGCTGCTGGTCGAGACGCCCGAAGGCGTTCTGCCGATGACCGAGGTGCTGCCGCAGGCGTTCGCCGCGGACGACCTCGGCCCGCAACCGCCTGCAGCGGACGACCTCGGCCCGCAATCGCCCGCCACGCCGCCACAAGGTGCGTGGTGACGGGCCGAACCGTCGTGGTGGAACGCACAGAGCTTTCCGTCCGGTTCTGGTGATCTTGCCCGTGGTCGACCCGTAGGGTGGGGGACTGTGCCAGTGGTGACGGGATTCGTGGCGGACTTGCGCACCCTGCTGCGCCGCCCGGACTTCCGCAAGCTCTTCGCGGTCCGCATCACCGGCCAGCTGGGGGACGGCGTCCTGCAGGTGGCGCTGGCCTCGTACGTCTTCTTCTCACCTGAACGGCAGACGACGGCACCGGCTGCGGCCGCGGCGTTCGCGGTGTTGCTGCTGCCGTATTCGATCGTCGGGCCGTTCGCCGGCGTGCTGCTGGACCGGTGGCAGCGGCGACAGGTGCTGCTTGTCGCCAATCTGCTGCGCATGGTGCTGACGTTCCTGGTGGCGTGGCAGATCTCGGCGGACGACGTCGGCCCGGTGTTCTTCACCACGGTGCTGGTCATGCTGTCGGTGAACAGGTTCGTGCTGGCCGGCCTGAGCGCATCGGTGCCGCGGGTGGTGCCGCGCAGCGAGCTGGTGATGGCGAACTCGGTCACGCCCACCGCCGGGGCCGTGGCGGTGATCGCGGGCGTGGGCGTCGGCTACCTGACCCAGCGGCTGGTGCTCGGCACCGCCGCCGAGAGCTCGACGGACAGCTCGCTGGCGCTGGCCGCGACGACGGTGTACCTGGTGGCGGCGTTGCTGCCGCTGCGCCTGGACCGCCGCCGGCTGGGGCCGGACGACACGGTGGAGCGGATCACCGTCCGTCAGGCGGTGCGCCAGGTGGCGGCGGGCATGGTCCAGGGGGCGCAGCACATCCACGACCGCAAGCCGGCCCTGTGGGCGATGCTGGCGCTGTCGGCGACCAGGTTCTTCTACGGCGTGACGTTGATCGCCGCGATCCTGCTGTCCCGCAACTACTTCCATGAGGACGACGTCGACGGCGGCCTCGGGACCTTGGCGATGTTCCTGGGCGTGTCCGGCGCCGGTTTCGCCGCGGCGGCCGCGCTGACGCCGCTGGTCAGCCGACGGGTGCGCAAGGAGCGGTGGGCGGCGCTGGCGCTCGCGCTGGCGGCGGTGGTCGTGGTGCTGCCCGGGGCATTTTTCCAGGTTCCGGCGTTGGTGGTGCTCTCGTTCGTGCTGGGCGTAGCGACGCAGAGCGTGAAGATCGTCGTCGATACCGTGGTGCACGAGCGCGTCGACGACGACTACCGGGGTCGCGTCTTCTCCTTCTGCGACGTCGCGTTCAACATCAGCTTTGTCGCGGCGGCGGCGACCGCGGCGGCGTTCCTGCCCTCGACCGGCAAGTCGTACCTGATGGTGGGCGTGGTCTCGGCCGGCTTCGCGCTGACCGCGTTCGGATATCTGCGGGCGGATCGCCGCACCGTGCGTCTCGACGAAGAACTGAGCGCCGAACTCGACGCCCGACTGGATGCCGAGCTCGACGCCGAGCTCAGCGCTGGGCTGGACGGCGGGCCGAACGCGGGCCCCGACGGCGAGCCGAACGCCCGCCTCGACGGTGTGCCGAGCACCCGCCCCGACGGTGTGCCGAGCACCCGCCCCGACGGTGAGTCGACCGTCGCTGGGCTGGACGGTGAGTCGGCCGTAGCGAGACGGCCGGGTATCGGGCAGGATCGTCTCACCCGAACTAAGGACGAGTGGCGAAGCGGACGTGAGCGATGACGAGCACCGGTGAGAACAGGTTCGACGCGGTGGACATCATCCGCGTCAAGCGGGACGGCGACGAGCTCTCGGACGCCCAGATCGACTGGGTGATCGCCGCCTACACCGCGGGTGAGATCGCTGATGAGCAGATGTCCGCCCTGGCGATGGCGATCCTGCTGAACGGAATGTCGCGGCAGGAGATCGCTCGGTGGACCGATGCCATGGTTCGCTCCGGTGTCCGGATGGACTGGTCGAGCGTCGATCGGCCGACCACGGACAAGCATTCCACCGGCGGCGTGGGAGACAAGATCACCCTTCCACTCGCGCCGCTGGTGGCAGCATGTGGTGCGGCCGTTCCGCAGCTGTCCGGTCGCGGGCTGGGGCACACCGGTGGCACGCTGGACAAGCTGGAGTCCATTCCGGGCTGGCGGGCGGCTCTCTCCGGTGAGGAGATGCTGAAAGTGGTGCGGGACGCCGGCGCCGTGGTCTGCGCCGCGACGGCCGACCTGGCCCCGGCGGACAAGAAGCTGTATGCGTTGCGCGACGTGACCGGTACGGTCGAGGCGATCCCGCTGATCGCCAGCTCCATCATGAGCAAGAAGATCGCGGAGGGAACCGGCGCGCTGGTTCTGGACGTCAAGGTGGGATCGGGTGCGTTCATGAAGGACGTCGCCTCGGCGCGGGAGCTGGCGCGCACCATGGTCGAGCTCGGCACGGATGCGGGCGTCACCACGGTCGCGCTGTTGACGAACATGGCGACCCCGCTGGGACTGACCGTGGGCAATGCACTGGAGGTCCGGGAGGCGGTCGAGGTGCTGGCCGGCGGCGGTCCCCCGGACGTCGTCGAGCTGACCACGACGCTCGCTCGCGAGATGCTGGCGGCCGCCGGCGTCGACGGCGCTGATCCGGCCGCGGCCCTGTACGACGGCTCCGCCATGGACGTCTGGCGGACCATGGTGTCGGCGCAGGGCGGGGACCCGGACGCGGCGCTGCCCACCGCGCGGGAGACCCACACGGTCCTGGCTCCGAGCACGGGCATGCTGACCGAACTCGACGCCTACCGGGTCGGTGTAGCCGCATGGCGACTCGGCGCGGGCCGTGCGCGCAAGGAGGACGCCGTCCAGGCTGCGGCCGGCGTGGAGCTGCACGCGAAGCCAGGCGCCTCGGTGCGCGGAGGCGAGCCGCTGCTGACCCTGCATACGGACGAGCCGGAACGGTTCGAGCGGGCGCTGCAGATCCTGGACGGCGCCTACACGATCGCTCCTGACGGCGCACGCCCCGATCTTCCGCCGCTGGTGATCGACCGCGTCGCCGTGTAGGCAAGGCGCGGGAACGACGTCGCTGGTGCCCGAGGGGGCCGGCGCGCAACGACGTCGTACGCGCCTACGTCGTACGCACCGCTTAGCCGCGGACCACGGCGAGCGACTGGCGGGCGATCTCCAGCTCCTCGTTGGTCGGGACCACCAGCACCGCCGTCTGCGCACCGTCCGCCGAGATCAGCCTGGCCCTGCCACCGCGAGAGGCGTTGCGGACATGGTCGATCGCGATGCCGAACCGCTGCAGCCCGGCGAGCGCGTGTGAGCGGACCCAGGCGTCGTTCTCCCCCACGCCACCGGTGAAGACGAGGGCGTGCGCCTCTCCCAGCGCGGCGAGATACGCACCGATGTAGTGCCGGATCCGGTAGCAGTACACGTCGCGAGCCAGCTTCGCGTCCATGTCGCCGTCGGTCGCCATGCGGTGCACCTCGCGCATGTCGCGCACGCCGGTGAGCCCGAGCATCCCGCTGCGCTGGTTGAGGAACTGGTCGAGCTCGTCGACCGACATGCCGGCCTCGCGACGCAGGTGGAACACCGCGCCGGGGTCGATGTCGCCACTGCGCGACCCCATCACCAGGCCCTCGAGCGGGGTCAATCCCATCGACGTGTCGATCGACTCGCCGCCGCGCACGGCCGTGATGGACGCGCCGTTGCCCAGGTGGAGGACGATGAGATTGCTGCGTGCGGGGTCACGTTCCAGGATCCGGCAGGTCTCTCGGGAGACGTAGGCGACCGAGGTGCCGTGGAAGCCGTAGCGGCGGATGCCGTGCTGTCGCGCGACGTCACGGTCGATCGCGTAGGTGTAGGCGCGCGCCGGCAGCGTCTGGTGGAAGGCGGTGTCGAAGACGGCCACATGTGGCACATCGGGCAGCACCTCGCGGGCGACCCGGATACCGGCCAGGTTCGGCGGGTTGTGCAGCGGCGCCAGCGCGGACAGCTGATCGATGGTCTGTTCCAGCTCGTCGTCGATGACGACGGGCTCGGAGAAGCGGTCGCCGCCGTGCACCACACGGTGCCCGACGGCGGCCAGCCCGACATCGGACAACGGGGGCCCGTGCTGGTCGAGGACGTCCAGAACGGTCTTCAGGCCGGCGTCGTGGTCAGGCAGGTCGAGTTTGAGGTCGACCGGCTCGCCGTCGCCCTGGTGCTGGACGTGGCCGCCGTCTTCGCCGATCCGCTCCACCAGGCCCCGGGCCGCCACGTGAGCGTTCTCGGCGTCGATGAGCTGGTACTTGATCGACGACGACCCGCAGTTCAGTACGAGTACCGCTGCACTCATCTCACACCCCGTCGTACCGTTCTCAGATCTCGGTCAGATTGCTGTCCACCGTGGTGCCAGTCCGGACCGGCACCACGCTGCGGAGGGAGCCGCACGTTCGCATATCCGTCATCTTTCCAGTGTCCTCCGGCATGTGTCAGTGCCCCCGTGTACCGTGCCGACATGGAGACGAAACGAGCCCATATCGGTATGTGCTTCGATCGGACCTTCCCCGCGGCACAGGTCACCGACTTCGCCCGGCGGCTGGACGGTGGAGCGGACCAGCTGTGGATCATCGAGGACTGTTTTTACACCGCAGGTGCCAGTCTTGCGGCTGCGGCGCTCGCCGTCAGTGACCGACTCACAGTAGGCACCGGAATTCTTCCGGCTGTGGTCCGTACCACAGCCGTGACGGCGATGGAGATCGCCACCCTCTGCGACCTCGGACCGGGCCGAGTGCTGCCCGGCATCGGGCATGGAGTCCAATCCTGGATGGGGCAGATGGGCGTACGTCCTGCGTCTCCGTTGACCGCACTGGAGGAGGTCCTCACCGGCGTGCGGCGGCTGCTGGCGGGCGAGCGCGTCACGATGCACGGGAGTCATGTCTATCTCGACGACGTCCAGCTGTACCACCCGCCACAGGAAGTGCCGCCGTTGTTGGCCGGCGTTCGAGGGCCGAAATCGATGGCCTTGGCGGGACGGGCGGCCGACGGCGTCGTGCTGGCGGAACCGGCCGGCCCGGCCTACGTCCGGTGGGCATTCGAACAGGCGGGGCATCCCGAGAGGTTCCGGGTGGTCACGTTCTCCATGCTCTGCATCGAACGGGACCGCCGCACCGCCTACACCCAGATGGCGCCGTGGCTGGCGACGTTGCTGGACGACCCGAAGCCGGGCATACAGACACTGCCCTTCTCCGACGAGCTCATCGCCCGCTACCGCGAGCACGGCGTGGAAGGCCTGGTCACGATGCCGCCGGAGTGGTGGACCGAGCTGGGCCCGATCGGCACTCTGGATGACGCGCTGGAGCATGTCGCCGCGCTGGAGGCCGCCGGTGCCGACAGCATCGCGATGTTCCCGTCCTCGAACCTGGAGACGGCGCGGAAGCAGATCGACGACGTGCTCCGCATCGCCGCCCGTTGAGATTCCCTTAAGCGTGTGGAGAGCGCGGCTCGATGGAATCCTCCCGGGTAGGCTCGGGCATCGGCGTGGGAGGAGCCCTGCGACGACCTTGCCGCGGGCGGGGAGGATTCCATCGAGCCGCACTCTCAGAAGACGCTGGCCTGTGCCTGGATGGCGGTGATCGCGATGGTGTTGACGATGTCTCGCACCAGCGCTCCACGCGACAGGTCGTTGACCGGCTTGCGCAGGCCCTGCAGGACCGGGCCGATCGCCACGGCTCCGGCGCTGCGCTGCACCGCCTTGTAGGTGTTGTTGCCGGTGTTGAGGTCGGGGAAGATGAACACCGTCGCCCGGCCCGCGACGTCGCTGTCGGGCAGCTTGGTCCGGGCCACACCCGCGTCCACGGCGGCGTCGTACTGGATCGGCCCCTCGATGGACAGATCGGGACGGCGCTGACGTGCCAGCGCGGTGGCGGCGCGCACCTTGTCCACCTCTGCCCCGGAACCGGATTCGCCGGTGGAGTAGGAGAGCATCGCCACCCGCGGCTCCACCCCGAATGCCTCGGCGGTCTGCGCCGATGAGATGGCGATGTCCGCGAGCTGCTCGGCGGTCGGATCCGGGTTGACCGCGCAGTCGCCGTAGACCAGGACACGATCGCGCAGGCACATGAAGAAGACACTGGACACGGTCGACACACCGGAGCTGGTCTTGATCACCTCGAACGCGGGCCGGATGGTGTGTGCAGTGGTATGCGCCGCCCCGGAGACCATGCCGTCGGCGAGCCCGAGCAGCACCATCATGGTGCCGAAGTAGGACACGTCGGCGACTTGGTCGTGCGCGAGCTCCAGGGTGACGCCCTTGTGGGCGCGGCGGGACGCGTACTCCTCGGCGAAGCGTTCCCGCCACTCGCTGTCCGCCGGGTTGACGATGCGTGCGGCGCCGATGTCCACGCCGACGTTGGTGGCCACCGCCTGGATCCGGTCCGGATCGCCGAGCAGGGTGAGCTCGGCGATGCCGCGGCGTAGCACCGTATCGGCCGCCCGGAGCACGCGCTCCTCCTCGCCTTCGGGTAGGACGATATGCCGGGTTCCGCCCCTGGCCCGGTCCACCAGGCGGTGTTCGAACATCAGCGGTGTGACCACGTCGCTGCGGGTGACGTCGAGCTGGCCGAGCAGTTCGACGTCATCGACGTGCTGCTCGAACACCGTCAGCGCCGTCTGCACCTTTCGGGTCGCATCCCGGGTCAGCCGTCCCCGGACCGCGGCCAGCGCCGTGGCGGTGGCGAAGGTGTCGCCGCTGGTGGTGATGATCGGCAGGTTGACATTGAGGCCGTCGATCAGTTGCACGATCTGGGGAGGCAGGCCGAACCCGCCGTTCAGGACGATGGCGGCGAGGCTGGGGAAGGTCCGCGACGCGTGCGCCATCAGCACCCCAAGCAGCACATCGGAGCGGTCGGCCGGAGTGATCACCACGGCGTCCTCGGTCAGCCGATCCAGGACGTTCGGGAGCGTCATCCCGGCGACGACGAATCCCCTGACCTCGCGGCCGAGCCGTTCGGCGTCCCCGCGGTACAACTCGCCGCCCACATCCACCAGGTCGGCGACCGTGGGCGCGGACAGCAGCGGCTCCTCCGGCAGCGTGTAGACCGGCGACAGCGGCTTGAGCGCGTCGCGGACATCGGCCAGGCGTGCCGGCTCCACCCGGTTGACCATCGTCCCGAGCAGATGGCCGGAGTTGGCGGCCAGCTCGGCGATAGCCGCGTCCGCCGCGGTGCGGATGTTGTCCGGCGTCCGGTTGCGGCCGTTGAGGACCAGCAGTGCCGGCGCACCGAGGTTGGCCGCGATGCGCGCGTTGAAGGAGAACTCGGTCGGGTTGTCGACGTCGGTGTAGTCGCTGCCGACGATGACGACGGCGTCGCACTGGCGGGCGACCTCGTGGTAGCGGTCGATGATGGTGCCGAGCGCGGCGTCCGGGTCGGCGTGCACGTCGTCGTAGGTGACGCCGGCGCACGCGTCGTACGGCAGGTCGGTGCCGTCGTGTTCCAGCAGGAGTTCGAGCACGTAGTCGGGGCGTCGTTCCGGGCGCACGATCGGCCGGAAGACGCCGACGCGGCCGATGCGGCGCGTGAGTGCGGTGAGCACGCCGAGGGCGACGGTCGACTTGCCGGTTTCTCCGGTCACCGAGGCGATATAGACATTCCGGGCCACACCACCGAGACTATCGGCGCGGGCGGCGCTGTGCCCCCATGCAGGTCGCGTATGTGGGGCACGCCTCATGCGGGGTCGCCCTGACGTGGTGGGCACGCTGGAGTAGCGTGGCGAGCATGGCGCCGACACAGGCCGAGATCCTGGCCGCTCCGAAGGTGTTACTCCACGACCATCTCGACGGCGGCCTGCGCCCGGAGACGGTCGTCGAGCTCGCGGCGGAGATCGGTCACGAGCTGCCCGCCGACGACGCCGGAGAGCTGCGCCGGTGGTTCGTGGAGTCGGCGGACTCCGGTTCGCTGGAGCGGTACCTGGAGACGTTCGTGCACACGGTGGCCGTGATGCAGACCGCTGAGGCGCTGACGCGCGTGGCGGCCGAGTGTGCTGAGGACCTCGCCGCCGACGGTGTGGTGTACGCCGAGGTGCGGTACGCGCCGGAGCTGCACTTGGGCGGCGGACTGACGCTCGACGAGGTGGTCGAGGCGGTCGAGACCGGCTTCCGGCTGGGGGAGCAGCGCGCGGCCGAGGCGGGGCGGCCCATCCGGGTGGCGACGCTGCTGACGGCGATGCGGCACGCCGCTCGGTCGAGTGAGATCGCCGAGCTGGTGATCCGGTACCGGGAGAGCGGTGTGGTCGGCTTCGACATCGCGGGGGCGGAAGCCGGGTTTCCACCGACGCGGCATCTGGACGCGTTCGAGTACCTGCGCCGGGAGAACGCCCACTTCACTATTCACGCCGGTGAGGCGTTCGGGCTGCCGTCCATCTGGGAGGCGCTGCAGTGGTGCGGCGCCGACCGGCTCGGCCACGGCGTCCGGATCGTCGATGACATCTCGGTCGATTCGGAGGGACACACCCGGCTCGGGCGGCTTGCGGCATATGTGCGGGACAAGCGGATCCCGCTGGAGCTGTGTCCGTCGTCGAACATCCAGACCGGAGCCGCCGAATCGATCGCGGAGCACCCGTTCGGGTTGCTTGCGCGGCTCCGTTTCCGGGTCACGGTGAACACGGACAACCGGCTGATGAGCGACACTTCCATGTCGCGCGAGCTGACGCTGCTGTCGGAGGCGTTCGGCTACGATCTGGGCGAGTTCCAGTGGTTCGCGGTGAACGCGCTGAAAAGTGCGTTCATCCCGTTCGACGAGCGGCTCGCGCTCATCAACGACGTGGTCAAACCGGGATACGCGGCGCTGACGGCGCAGCGGACGCTGGCCGGTCTGCGTCCGGACCGGGTCAGTCCTCGTTCGGCATGATGAACCACAGCGCGATGTAGATCAGGAACTGGGGTCCGGGTAGCAGGCAGGACAGCAGGGCGATGATGCGCACGCGGGTGGGCGTGGTGCCGAAGCGCCGCGCCAGCCCGGCGCAGACACCGGCGAAGATGCGGCCCTCGCGGGGGCGGACCAGGCCGCGCCGCTTGGTGGGACGGTAGTAACTAGTGCTCATACCTCCACGGTAGGGATCCCGGCCGGTCGTGAACATCCAGTAAGCCCCCGGTTTCCGGCTCAGGGTCCCCTGACACTCCCCATGATCATGAACACTAACCGTGCTATGTGAACGGTAAGTGTTCATGATCATGGGAGGTTGAGGGGTGTGTCGCGCTTTGCGGAGTACTGTGCAAAGCGTAATACTGGTGACGTGGCCCGAGGGAGGGACAGCCATGGATACCAGTCAGCTCCTCAAAGGAGTGCTCGACGTCGCCGTGCTCGCGGTACTCCGTGAAGCGGACGGCTACGGCTATGAGATCGTCCGGCGCCTGCGTGCTGCCGGATTCGACGAGGTCGGTGACGCCTCGGTGTACGGAACGCTGCGCCGCCTGTACAACTCGGGAGCGCTGACCACCTACGTGGTGCCCTCCGAGGAAGGCCCCAACCGCAAGTACTACAGCGTGAACGGCACCGGCATCGACCTGCTCAACCGGTCCGCGAAGACGTGGCGTGAGTTCACGGCGGCGATGTCCGACCTGATCGACCACGGCAGCAAGGAGGCAACGTGACAGATCCACAATGGCCGGGTGACGAGGTCGCGGCGAGATACGCGTCCGCCGTCCGCGACGAACTGGCCGATCTGCCGCCCGGAGAGCTCGCGGAGATCATGGACGAGGTCCGCGACCATCTCGCCCACGTGGTGGCCGAGTTCGGCGACCAGGCCACGGACGAAGCCCTGATCGACCGCCTCGGTCCGCCCGCGACGTATGCGCGGGAGTTGCGAGCCGGTGCCGGAATGGCCGAGCCTGCACCACCGGTGCCGACGTCTCAGCTTGTGGAACAGCCTGGGTTCTTCCGTCGCCTGGGGCGGTTCACGGCGGCGGTCTTCGGTTGGGCAGCCGTTGCCTTCGCGATTGCGACCGTGCTTGACGCGTTATTCGTGACCCACGGGTCCCCCGCTCTCGTGGGGGCCGCCACGGTGTCCGCGGTTGCGGCCGCGGCGTGTACCGGTCTGCTCGTGGCGGGGCGAGATCCAGCGACCGAACTGCGAGAGATCCCCGGCGTCGGAGTGGCCGTGCGCGGCTACGAAAAGATCCGGAGCGAACCGTGGGGCGGGTCCGCCATCGGCTTCGTCCAGTCGCTGGGCCCGGCCTGGTGGGTGCTACGTGCGGTGATCTTCGGCGTCCTGGTGGCCCGTGTCACCACCGTCGCGATGGGTGCCGTGGCGTTCCTGGCGGCGCTCGTGCCGTCCGTGGTGTTGGGCCTGCGGACCGCGTCCGGGCAGATCGCCGACGGCGGTCGGCGTGCGGTGTACGCGACGAACGCGGCGCTGGTGGTCGGCGGGGCAGCGGTCTCGATCGGCCTGGTCGCGGAGACGAGGATGCCGGCCGTCGACTACGTCTCGTACGACGCTGAGGGCGCCGAGTATGACGAGGGCTACCACGTCGGCTACAACGACGCCCAGCGTGAACTCAACGACGGGTACGGCGAGGTCGTGGAGGAAGGCGGTGACGTGTACGTGGACCATGGGGTGGACACAGCTGAAGGACTGGCGGGCACCAACATCTTCGTCTACGGTCCGGACGGTGCCCTGCTGCGCGACGTGATGCTGTTCGACGAGGACGGCCGTCCCATCGAACTGGGGACGCCCGGGGCATGCGTGGACGGCGCCGTCCCTGGTGAGACCTTTACGGTGCCGAACCCGTGGGGCGGACACGTCTATCCGCGGCTCACGGTCGAGGTGGGCGAGTCGGGGGTGTGCGGCGAGCCGAGACTGGACGCGCCGTACGGTGCGCAGCTCCCATGATCATGAACACTTGCCGTGCTATGTGAACGGTAAGTGTTCATGATCATGGGAGGTTGAGGGGTTGCAGGTTGGTGCACTCACGCAGCTCGGTGAATTCCTCGCGCATCCGCTCGGCCCTCGCGCCGGACGCGAACTCGGGCAGGCCGTCGGGCTGGATCGTCGCCGGCGCCCAGGACTCCCGCGTGACGTGCCCGTCCGCCACGGTGAGGGTGAGGACGCCGGTGGTCGACGTCGCCTCTGAACTCTGCGTGTACCAGGCGAAATTGCCCAGGCCGTAGGCGACATACGTGCTGTCCAGCATGCCGGCCCCCTGCAGCTGGTGGGTATGGCTGCCGGCGACGACGTCAGCCCCGGCGGCCGCCAGCTCGGTGGCCAGCTCCGTCTGCGAGTCGCTGGGGCAGGCGTCGCCCTGCACACCCCAGTGCATGTAGACCACGACGACGTCGGCCTGGCGCTGTGCCGCCTCGACGGCGTCGAGCAGCGGCTCCGGGTCCAGCGCCACGGCGACGCCGGGCCGATTCTCCGTGGCGGCCCACTGCTCGGTCGGGTCGGCGGTCGGGTCGTCCGGCGTCGACGCCCCGATGACGGCGACCGTCGTACCGCCGACGTCGTGGACGGCCGCAGCGAAGGCATCGTCCCGGTCGCCGCCGATGCCGACGACCGAGAGCGGCGGATCGGCGGCAGCGGCTCGTCGCCGCGCGTCGAAGGTCTCGGCCAGACCGGCTGATCCGTAGTCCATCGCATGGTTGTTCGCCATGGTGACGACGTCGACACCCGCGGCTGCGAGCGCGTCGAACGCGGCCGGCGGCGCCTGGAACAGGTATCGCTTCGGCTCCGGGTCGCCCCCGGTGCCCACCGCCGACTCGAGGTTGGCGACGGTGAGGTCCGCCTCCGCGAGCTGTCCGGAGATCGGGGCGAGCGCGCCGCGTGGGTCGTCCAGCCGGGAGCGGAGCTCACCCTCGAAGTGCATGTCGCCGACGAACGAGATCGTGACGGGCTCCTGGTCGGGTTTCGGCGACACCGTGCCCGTGGCGGTCGACGGATCGCCGCCCCCGGTCGCGTCCGCCGGCGCTTCGGAACCGTGTTCTTCCGGACTGCTCACCTGGCCGCCGGGGGACGAGCCGGTGCGCGAGTCAGACGGCACTGGCGCGCCAGACTGCGCGGGTGCACCAGACGGCGGCGCCGCGGTCGGCTCGTCGGGCCCGCCGCACGCCGTCGTCACCAGGACGGCGGTGACGGCGAGCGCCGTGAGCGCGAGGAAGCGGCGCCGGGGCCGGTGCGGAGACATCCCGTCGAGAGTACTGTCCGAGCCGTCCCGACTCACAACGTCGCGCCGGCCACGACCCGCCCCGCGTACGGACGCCGTCGGGGTGCTCGGTTTAGCAGTCCGTCGTCGGGGCGTGGTAGTAGCCGGCGTTCTGGTCCGCGATGGCGTTGCGGATGACGTAGCGGAGGAACACCTTCATGTCGGCCGTGCTGCTCAGCGGGTTGTACGTCTGGCAGCCGCCCGAGCCGGTCGTCATCTTGAACCGCGACATGAGCGTGTTGTACGCCGACTGGGTGATAGGGCCCCAGATGCCGTCGAGCACGATGTCGCTGTTGACGCCCAGGTATCGCGCGGCCGCCTGCACGATGGTGGTGTCACCCTTGTGGCCGGTCCTGATGTTGGTCCCGCCGGAGTTGTTGCCGCCGTCGTCGACGTGCACGTGGTTCACGTGCGAGCCGTCCGTGTCGTACCACGCGGTGAAGACGTTGCGGAAGTAGCGCCGGCACGACGCCACGACCGCGAGGTACCGCCGCTTGACGACCCTGGTCTCCGGCCCCCGCCAGTGCTTGTTCAGGTCCACGTAGCCGCCGTCCCACTGGACCCGGGAGATGTCGAGTGCGCGCCCGGTACCGTGCTGTCCGGTCTTGCAGACGCCCGCACCGATGTCGCCGAGCCATTGGATTCCCCAGCTGGTGCTGGTGCTCGGCCGGCTGATGCGCGCGATGGCGTCGAGGTTCTGCAGCCAGGTGTTGCACCGGTCGTGAAAGGTCGCGTTGAACTGCTCGGAGTGGCGCCCGCCGTGTACGCCGAGCTGTCCGTTCCATCCCGTCCGGTGCCGCAGATCCCAGCCGGACTCGCCGACCCACGCGCGGCTCACGTAGGGGTTTCCGGCGCACACGGCCATCGTTCCCAGCTCCGGTTCGCCGTCGTCCGCGGCGTGTGCCGGCAGCGCGTGGCTGATCGGCGCCAAGAATCCGGCCGCCACCGTCAACCCACCCGCTCGCAACAGGCTACGGCGATCAAGGCCGTCGCCGTGCATGGCATCTTCCCTGCTCATTCGCGGCATCGTTGCCTCCCCTTGCGCGGCCCCCAGCCGATGTAGCGGACTATATCCGCCTCCGGCGGAGCCGGCTATGGAATGAGTTGGGGCTGACTGCGACGACGCTCGCAGGCCGCTCGCCCACTGCTCGCGACGACGCTCGCGCGCGCTGGTCGGACGCTGTACGCACGCCGGGTTGCCCGCCGGTTGCACGCGGGCTGCGCGACGCTCGAACGCCGGTCGCTGTCCGGTTGCTGGGCGGTCCGATGGCAGATGCGCCTGTGTAGGGTCGGAACGTCAGCGTTCGGTCCGAAGGGAGCAGGCAGGGAAGATGACGCGCGGACCCAACATCGTTCTGATCACGACGGACCAGCAACGCTACGACACGGTGGGCCCGCGTGCGCCGGATTTCCTGCGGACACCGCACCTCGATCACATGGCGCGCGAGGGCATCACATACTCGTCCGCGTACGCACAGTGTCCGATGTGCGTGCCGTCCCGGGTCTCGATCATGACCGGGCGCACCGTGGCCGGCCACGGCATGGCGCACAATGGCCACTCGTCGGAGGTCGTCGACCGGGAGACGTCGCTGCCGAGCATGCTTCGCCAGGCCGGGTACCAGACGGCGGCGATCGGGAAGATGCACTTCACCCCGGAGCGGGCCCGGCACGGGTTCGACGAGATGCTTCTCCCGGCGGACTACTACACCGAGATGACGCGGCGCGGGCACGACGTGCAGCCGATGCGGCACGGGCTCGGGCAGAACGAACTGTACCCAGGGATGGCGACAGTACCGGAGAGCCTCACGCTGACGTCCTGGACCGCCGAGCGCTGCGTCGACTACATACGCGAGCGGCGGGACCCGACGGTCCCGTTCTTCCTGTGGTGTTCGTTCTCCAAGCCGCATCCTCCGCTGGATCCGCCCGAGCCGTACTACTCGATGTATCTGAACAGCCCGATTCCGGAGCCGGTGTTCGGTGACTGGAGCGAGGACGAGCGTTGCCCGGAGGCGTTCCGGCGGGCTCGGGAGAAGTGGTCGCTCGACCTTATCCCGCCGGAGGTGATCCGGGCCGCCCGTGCCGCCTACTACGGCCTGGTCACCCACATCGACTACGCCATCGGCCGCGTGTTCGCCGCGCTGCAGGACCTGCGGATGTTCGACGACACGCTGCTGGTGTTCACCTCCGACCACGGCGAGTACCTCGGAGACCATCACACCGGTGCGAAGACCTTCTTCCACGAGGCGTCCGCACACGTGCCGTTCATCGTGCGCTTGCCGAAGTCCTGGGACGACCGGCGTCACGGCACGACCGTCGCCGATCCGGTGACACATGCCGACATCATGCCGACACTGCTGGCCGCCGCCGGCCAGCCGGCACCCGGGCAGTGCGACGGGCAGGACCTGTTCGCGCTGGCCCGGGGCGAGCTCGACAGCCCGCGCCGGTACGTCGACGGGGTTGGGCGTGTGCCGGACGCGACGTATCACGCCATCACCGACGGCCGGTGGAAGTACATCCACTACCCCGAGGGTGACACCGAGCAGCTGTTCGACGTGGAGAACGACCCGGACGAGCGGACGGACCTGAGCGGATCGTCCGAGCATGAGAAGCGCCGGGCGGACCTGCGGCAGGAGCTGATCGACCTGCTGGAGCGCCGGGGCTCGGAATGGGTGCGGGATGGTCGGCTGGTGAGCCAGGAGCCGTTCGGCGATACGACGCGGGACCGGCGGAACGAGTCGTGGCCCGGCTACCACACGGAACGTCACGACGTCGACGTCCGCCATTAGCCACCCCACCCCCATGATCATGAACACTTTCCGTTCACATAGCACGGTTAGTGTTCATGATCATGAGGTGGTGCGGGATCGGGTCTGGGTGATCACGACGACGGCGGCCAGCACCGCTCCGACGGCGTCGGTCAGGCCCGACGGAGCGAGCAACAACCCGGTGGCGGCGACGGCGGCCAGCCGCTCCAGCAGTGTCGTCGGGCGCAGCCAGTACCCTTCGATCGCCACCGCGAAGGTCAGCAGACCGATGAGGCCGGTCACCACGGCCGCGACGATCTCCGTGACGCTCCCGTTGAGCAGCAGCGGCGAGTACGCCATCAGCAGCGGGATCAGGTACAGGCCCTTGGCGAACTTCCAGGCCGCGACGCCGGTGCGCATCGGAGGAGAGCCCGCGATGCCGGATGCGGCGAATCCGGCGAGGGCCACCGGCGGCGTCACATTCGAGTCCTGGCTGTACCAGTAGACGATCATGTGGACCACGATCACGGGCAAGCCGAACTCCAGCAGCGCCGGCCCGGCCAGCACGATGAGCACGATGTAGGACGCCGTCACCGGCAGTCCCATCCCGAGCACCAGCGACGCCAGCGCCACCATCAGCAGCGTCGGCAACAGATGGCCACCGCCGACGCTGACGACGAGGCTGGAGAACTTCAGTCCGAGCGCCGTCAGGCCGACCATGCCGACGACGATTCCCGCCGCGGCCGTCGCTACCGAGACACCCACCGCGTTCTTCGCGGCGAGCATGAAGACCTCGGCGAGATCCTTGGCGTTCAGCCGGCTGCCGGCGCGCAGCATGGCGACCACGAACAGCGCGGTGGTCGCATACAGGCCGGCCAGCAGCGGGGTGACGTACTGCGTGAGCAGGTAGACCAGCAGGACGAACGGCACCAGAAAGTGGAATCCTCCGGTGAGCACGGCCTTCAGCCGGGGCAGGCTCTCTTTCGGCAGGCCCTCGATGCCGTGCTTGCGGGCCAGGATGTCGACGAACAGGAAGACCACGGCGAAGTACATCAGGGCCGGGATGATCGCCACTTTCACGATCTCGGTGTACGGCACGCCGATGTACTCGGCCATGACGAACGCCCCGGCGCCCATGATCGGCGGGAGCAACTGCCCGCCGGTGGACGCGGCCGCCTCCACGCCTCCCGCCTCGTGTGGCTTATAGCCGACCTTCTTCATCAGCGGGATGGTGAACGCGCCGGTGGTGACCGTGTTGGCGATGGCACTTCCGGAGACCGAGCCCATCATGGCGCTGCCGACGACGGCGCCCTTCGCCGGACCGCCCCGGTATCGGCCGGTGAGCACATAGGCGATGTCGATGAAGAACGCGCCGCCGCCGGTCTTCTGCAGCATGGCGCCGAACAGGATGAACATGAAGACGAACGTCGCCGCGACGCCCAGCGCCAGCCCGAAGATACCCTCCTGGGAGAGATAGCTGTGGTAGACGATGCGCTGGAACGTGTACCCGTCGTGGTAGAGGTCTCCGGGCATGAACGGACCGGTCCACGCGTAGAGCATGAAGCTGAAGACCAGCACGGCCATGAACAGGCCGATCGCGCGCCGGCACGCCTCCAGGAGCAGCACGATGGCGACAGTGCCCATTGCGAGGTCGAGGTCGGTCGGGGCGCCGAAGCGGGTCACGATCTCGTCGAAGTACACCACCGGGTAGACGCTGACGGTCACGGCGGCGACGCAGAGGCTCAGGTCGACCACGGCCATAGGCCACCGGCGCGCCCACGAGCCCTGACCGGCTGGGCGGATCAGGAAGACGAGGACGAGGATGAACATCAGGTGCAGCACCCGTTGCAGGTACGCATCCAGCTCCAGGCTGATCGCGGTGTAGATCTGGAAACCGCCGAGCCCGAGCGAGATGAGCAGCAGGGCGACGCCGGCGACCAGACCGGAGCGACCTTCGCCCCAACGAGCGGCCGCCAGCTGGCGCCACAACGGATCCGGCCCGCCCGTCTCCCCGGACGGGTCGACGAACCGATCCGGTCCGGCCGCGGTCGGCATCGCCGATGTGGCCGATGTGGCCGGTGCTGTCGGCCGCGATGCGTGCGTGCCCATGCGTTCCTCCATCTGCCAGAACGAACTATTCGCCGCAGCTCACGCCGTCGATCGACGACGTCATCAGCTGCAGGGTGGAGACCCGGACCGGCCGGACGGTGACGCGCTGTCGCTCCCAGCAGCGCGACAGCGCTACGTGCGTATCGCCGACCTGCAAGCGGTGGTCCACCGCGGCACTGCCGACCCGCAGCACGAGGTCACCGATCTCCCGCTCCAGGCCCCGGATCTCCCACCAGTCGCCCGCGTCGTGCCCGGTGCCCACACCGGGCATGTGCCCCATGCCCGCGCCGAACTGCACCAACCGGGTCGAGTCCTGGACGATCCGCCCGTCCTCGACGTGGTACCAGTCCTGGATCGGGAGGTGATCCACGGAATGCACGAACGTCAGGCCGAACGCCTCGCCGTCGTCGAGCCGCACGTAGCCTGCGGTGCCGCCGTCCGGAGCGATCGAGAGCGCCGGCCAGACCGGCCAGGCCAGGGCGATCAAGACCAGCGCGGGCGCGGCGGCCGCCGCGAGGGCGATCCGCGCAACCCGGCTGATACGTGAGCGGTTCATCGACGATCCTGAGACGGTCGGACGGTCTGACACGGTCGGACGGGTTGCCGGACGGTCGGCCGGCCGGTCAGGGACGCAGCTCGTCGGGGATCTCGACCCCCTGCTCCTCCGCGTACCTGATCAGGCCGGGGTGCAGCGGAACCGGGCTGTTCTCCAGGGTCTCCAGGGTGAGGTAGTCGGCCGCGCCCGCGTATACCTGGCTGATCGTCTCGACGTTCTCGTAGAGGGCCGACGCCAGCTCGTAGCCGCGATCCTCGGACATGTCGGAACTGACCGAGACGACGTTCCACAACGCGATCGTCGAGACGTCGTCGTCGATGGTGGAATACGTGTCCGCGCTGATCGTGTGCGGCGTGTAGAACGGGTACTGGTCGGTGACGGCGGCGACCTCGTCATCGCACATCGGGATCAGATGGATCGGGTCGGTGGCCTCCAGCTCACTGAGCGAGCCGTGCCCCTCGCCGACCACCCAGGACCCGGCGTCCAGTTGCCCCTCGCGTAGCGCACGGGCGGTCTCGGCGTAGGCGTAGCGCTGCCGCGAGATGTCGCTGTCGGTGGACATGCCGAGCGCGTCGAAGACGAGGTTGGTGGCGAGCTCATTGCCGCTGCCCGGCGCCCCGACCGAGAACCGGTGACCGGCCACGTCGCCGAAGCAGTCCAGGCCGAGGTCCTCGTCGATCGCTGCGAGCGACACGGCGTGATACACGTTCGGGTACAGCACCATCAGCGTGTTGGTCTCCACCGCCGCGTCGGAGAACTCGCCGTCGCCGTGGTAGGCCTGGTAGACCACATCGCCCTGGGCGATCGCCAGGTCGCTGTCGCCGGCGTCGAGCAGCCGGATGTTCTCCACCGAGGCGCCGGTCGATTCGGCGCTGGCGTTGACGCCGTCCACGGAGTCCTTGATGATCTCCGCCATGGCCCCGCCGATCGGGTAGTACAGGCCGGACGTGGTGCCGGTGGCGATGGACAGACTGCCCGACTCGCCGTCGTCGTCGTCACTGCTGTTGGCCGGCTGCGAGCACGCGGCGAGAACCAGCCCGGCGGTGACGGTGCCGATGCAGGCGGCGTACCGATGTCGAGGTCGCATGGAGCGCTCCTTCTCGTCGTCGAGGTCTTCGGTGCGCGGATGGCGGTGTGTGACCGGTGGGTGCCCGGTGTGACCGCCGTCACCGTGGTGCCAGGGACGGTAACGGCCAATCGCGGCGCGTTGCGGATCCGCGGACCGGAGTTGAGGAAGCTCTGAGGTTCATCCCCGGCCGCTGGACCGCTATGGTCGGCGCATGCGACGGTTCCTGGCGAAGCTCGCGGCGGGCGTTGCGGCGTTCGCCTTGCTGCTGGCCGCGTGCTCGGACGAGGGTCCGGAGGGCCCGTTGCGGATCGCCACCGGCGGCAGCGGAGGCGTGTACTACGAGTACGGGAACGGCCTGGCCGACGTCGTCGACGCACACCTGCCGGACCTGCAGCCGGAGGTGCTGACCACGGCGGCGTCGCTGGAGAACATCCGGATGGTGGTCGCGGGCGAGGCTGAGATCGGGTTCAGCCTGGCCGACTCGGTCGAACTGGCCGTGATCGGTGCCGAGCCGTTCGACCAGCCGCAGCCGATCCGGGCGCTGGCCCGCCTCTATGACAACTACGTCCATCTGGCCGTGACGGCCGACTCCGATATCCGGACCCTCGCGGACCTGCGGGGACATCCGGTCTCGACGGGCGCCGCAGACTCCGGCACCGAGGTGATCGTCAACCGCCTGCTCCAGGTGGCGGAGATGGACCCGGCCGTGGACCTGCAGCGGCATCGGCTGAATATCGACGAGTCGGCGGCGGCGTTGATGAACGGTGAGATCACCGCGTTCTTCTTCTCCGCCGGATTGCCGACCGAGGCGATCCGGCGCCTCGCCGACGAGGACGAGATCAGGCTGATCGACCTGGCGGAGATGGCGCCGGTGATGCGGTCCGAGTACGGCGAGCTCTATTCGGAGCGGAGCATCCCGCACTCGGTGTATGGGCTGTTGCCGATCACCACCATCGGCGTACCCAATTACCTGGTGGTCTCGGCGGAGATGGACGACTCGCTGGCGTATGCGCTGACCGAGCTGCTGTTCAGCGCGCGGGACGAGCTTGCCGAGGCGCACCCGGAGGCGCGCCGCCTCAACCTGCGCGCCGCGTTCTCCACCTATCCGGTGGAGTTACACCCCGGCGCCGTGGAGTACTACCGGGATGCGCGCAGGTCCTGATCCGGGCATGGCACGCTCGGGGCCTCCACATACGTGGACAAGACGGACGCGATCACGTGCGCTCGGCGTGCCATGCCGGGGCGCGGGCGTCGTCGGCGGTCGTTCCATTCACGACGAGCCGCAGTCGGAGCCGGGCGTCGATGCCTCCGGTATCGGCGGGTAGCAGCGTCAGATCGCCCTCGCACGCATCGGCGAGTTCCCGGACGATGGCCAGGCCGAGGCCGGAGCCGGGCGTGTTCTGGTGGTCCGGGCTGCGCCAGAACCGGGTGCCCGCCTGCTCGCGTTCGTCCTCGCTCAACCCCGGCCCCTCATCGATGACGTGGATCTCGGCCGTGTCGCCGTCGCGGCGTAGATCGACGACGACGTGGCCCCCGCTCGGGGTGAACTTCAACGCGTTGTCGAGCAGCGCGTCCAAGCACTGCCCGACGACGTCGTCGGTGGCGAGTACCCGGTGGCCGAGGCGGGCACCACGTGCCAGCAGGACCCCGCTCTCGGAGGCCATCGGTTGCCAGCCGGCGATCCGGTCGTCCACCAGCCGGTCGACGTCCACCTCCGTGAGCTGCAGCGGTGTGCCCTCCGCACGGGCCAGGGTGAGCAGGCCGCTGAGGATCTGTGCCAGCCGGTTGATCTCGGCGACGGTGAGGCTGTGCTCCCGCTGGCCGCTGGGCCGCACGTGCTCGGCCAGGTTCTCCAGCCGGAGCCGCAGCACACCCAGGGGGGTGCGCATCTGGTGACTCGCCTGGGAGACGAACGCCTTCTGCCGGTTCAACGTCCCGGTGACCGTGTCCGCCATCGCGTTGAAGGACGCCGCGAGCCGGCGCAACTCGCTTGGGCCCTCGTCCTCGGGAACCCGGGCGTCCAAGGCGCCGGCGCTGATGTCGTGCGCCACGGTATCGAGGTCATGTACCGGGCGGAGTGTCCAGCGTGCCAGCCCGAGCGCGACCAGCGACGCGGCGGCCATCGCCGCGCACCCGACCCCGCCCAGCACGATCCATTGGTTGCGGATGTGACCGCTGAGCTCGTCGGTCGGCGCGACCGTGAGCGCCACCCCGATCACCTCGCCGCCCCGGCCGACCGGTTCCACCAGCACCAGCGGGCGGGTCGTCCACGGCCACACGACCTGCTCGATGCCGGAACGTTCACCGGCTAATCCGGCGTTCATCCGGCGCCGCACCTCGTCGTCGGCGAGCGGCAGGTCGTCTCGGGAGGCCGCGATCACTTCGCCGTTGATATCCAGGACGGCCGCGCCGACGTCGAACAGCTCGTCGTAGCGGGAGATCTCGTCCTGCAGCGTCACCGTCTCGTTGGAGCGCAGTGCCGGGTCCGCCATCGACGCGAACCGCGCGGTGTCGTTCAGCTGGTCGATGAAGACGGCCTGCGTCTCGCGGGTCGCGATCGACACCGCGTACGGAACCGCCACCGCCAGCAGGACCGCGGCGGCCATCAACAGGTAGACGACGAGTAGCCGGCGCCGCATGCGCGATCAGTCCGGCATCTCGGGGACCACGGCCAGCCGGTAGCCCACACCGCGGACGGTCTCGATCAGTTGTGGGGCGCCGAGCTTGGCGCGCAGGCTGGCGACGTGCACCTCGAGGGTGCGGCCGACACCGCGCCAGCTGGTCTGCCACACCTGGGCCAGGATGTGTTCGCGGGAGAGCACCGCACCTTCGGCGCGCACCAGCGCAGTGAGCAGGTCGAACTCTTTGCGGGTCAGGTTCACCGGTGTGCCGTTCCGATAGACGGCGTGCTCGGCGAGGTCGATCTCCAGGCTGCCGACGCGGATCCGCTGCCCGGGCGGGGGAGCGGCGGAATGGGCCCTGCGCAGGACGGCGTCCATCCTGGCTGAGAGCTCGGCCATGCCGAACGGTTTGACGACGTAGTCATCCGCGCCGTTGCGTAGCCCCAGCACCCGCTGCGGCTCGTCGCCGCGTGCCGTCACGGCGATCACCCCGACGGGACTGCGCTGCCGGATCTTGCGTAACACGTCGATGCCGTCCATGTCCGGAAGACCGAGGTCGAGCAGGACCAGATCCACGGTGGGTGCGGTGAGGGCCTGTTCGCCGGAGGCGGCTCGCAGCACTTCGTGGCCGTGCCGGCGCAGCGCTGTCGTCAGCGCGTCGGCAAAGCTGTTGTCATCCTCGACCAGCAGCACCCGCATGGTGACGTTGATGGTACTGGGTCATCCCGGCTCGGCCGGAACGGCTCGCGCTCGGCCTCGCGTGCTGGCCCCGCGTGCTGGCCTCGTGCGCTGGCCTCGCGCCCGTTCGGAGCTGGATGGGATACGCGTTTGGTGGGTTACAGCGCCCCAAACGCGCATCCCATCAGTCATGACCGGGCCGGAATGGGTATCCCTTCGGCGGGGTATCCGGGGCTCAGAACGATGCTCCACCGGGGGTGATCCGGATGCCGACAGGCACAGTGAAATGGTTCGACAGCGGTAAGGGTTACGGCTTCATCGCACCCGACGAGGGCGACGACGACGTCTTCGTGCACTACACCGCCATCGTGAGCACCGGCGGCTTCCGTACGCTGGAGGACGGTCAGCGCGTGCAGTTCGACGTCACGCGCGGTGATCGGGGCAATCAAGCGGACAACGTCAGCCCGATCAGTTGACCAGGCGGGTTAGCCAGGTCGGTACGCCGCGTACGCTGAGCGTTCAGACAACCGGCGGCAGAGGTCAGGAGAGCGTTGATGACGGTGAGCGAGACCGAGGCAACGGATGGTTTCGCGGAGCTGGCGCTGCGACCAGAGCTGCTGGGGGCCCTGTCGAGCCTGGGCTACGAAGAACCCACGCCCATCCAGCGAGAGGCGATACCGCCGCTGGTGCACGGTCGTGACCTGCTCGGTCAGGCCGCGACCGGAACCGGGAAGACGGCGGCGTTCGCCTTGCCCGCGTTGCAGCGCATGGCCGAAGCGCCGCGCTCGCCGGAACCCACGACCCTGGTGCTGGTGCCCACGCGTGAGCTGGCGATGCAGGTCTCCGAGGCGTTCCACCGCTACGGTCGAGAGCTGGGTGTCCGGGTGCTGCCGATCTATGGTGGGCAACCCATCGGCACCCAGCTGAGATCGCTCGACCGCGGCGTCGATGTGGTGGTCGCGACGCCTGGGCGCGCACTCGACCACATCGCCCGCGGCTCGCTACGCCTGGACGACGTGCGGACGGTCGTGCTGGACGAGGCGGACGAGATGCTCGACATGGGGTTCGCCGAGGACATCGAGGCCCTGCTCGATCAGACGCCGACGAGCCGGCAGACGGTGCTCTTCTCGGCCACGATGCCGCACCGGATTGAGCGGATCGCGCAGCGCCACCTGCGGGACCCGGTGCGGATCGAGATGGGGCGCGCATCGGCGCCGTCGGGCGAACCGCCGCGGGTCCGGCAGACCGCCTACGTGGTCGCTCGCCAGTACAAGTCCGCCGCGCTCGGCCGGATTCTGGACCTCGAGGCGCCGTCCGCGGCGATCGTCTTCTGCCGAACCCGGGAGGAAGTGGATCAGCTCACGGAGACGTTGAGCGGCCGCGGCTACCGTGCGGAGGCGCTGCACGGCGGGATGAGCCAGGAACAGCGGGACAAGGTCATGGGACGGCTACGCCGGGAGGCGGCCGACCTGTTGGTGGCCACCGACGTGGCGGCACGCGGGCTCGACGTCGAACACCTCACGCACGTCGTCAACTACAACGTCCCGTCGGACCCGGACGCGTACGTGCACCGCGTGGGCCGGGTCGGCCGTGCCGGTCGGGAGGGCGTGGCGATCACGCTCGTGGAACCCCGCGAGCACCGGATGCTGAAGTCGATCGAGCGGACGGCGAAGCAGCGGATCCGGGTGGAGCAGCTGCCCACCGTCGCGGATCTGCGTATCCGGCGGCTCGAGCTGACCAGGGGCGCGCTGCAGGAAGCCCTGATGGACGGCGATGATCTGGAACGTTTCCGGGTGGTCGTGGAGGGCCTCGCCGAGGAATTCGACGTCATGGACGTGGCCCTGGCGGCGGTCAAGCTGGCGCACGACGCCAGCGGCGAGACGGCCGACGAGGTGGAGATCCCGGACGCCGCCGACGTCGCGACGAGGTCGAAGCCACGACGTCGCGGGGCCGACGGAGGCGACGGATGGCGACGCCGCACGGACGGCATGACACGGATCTTCGTCGGCGGCGGACGCCATGCCGGGGTGCGGCCGCAGGATCTGGTCGGCGCCATCGCGGGTGAGTCGCAGCTCAGCGGCCGGGAGATCGGTGCCATCGACATCGCGGACCGGTTCTCCCTGGTGGAGGTCCCCGAGTCCGCCGCCGACGACGTGATCGCGGCGCTGCGGCGGACCACCATCAAGGGGCGGAAGATCACCGTGCGCCGTGAGCGTGACGCGGGAGGCGGTACGCGAGGCGTAGGACGCGCGCAGCGTGACACAGGGCGCGACGAACGAGGGGCAGGACGCGGCGAACGTGACTCGGGCCGCCGTGGAGGCACCGCCGGGAAACCTCGCCGGTAGCGGAGCCTGTTCGCTTCCGTCCGGCGCGGACGGACCGGGGCAGTCAGATCCCCACGGGATGCCAGACGGTCTTGGTCTCTAGGAACGACGCGATCCGCCCCAGGCCGGGCTCGGGCGTGAAGTCGGGTTCCTCGCCCGGGGCGCGTACCACCCGTTTGAGGTTCTCGGCGGCGGCCAGCTCGAGCTCGGCGGCGTGCGCATGGTCACCGGCGGCTCCGGTGAGGTCGATCGCGTTGACGTCCATGTGCGAGGCGAGGGTCGGCGCCGTATCGGCGAGCCGGCCGGTGAGAATGTTAGCCACACCGCCCGGCACGTCGGAGGTGGCGAGCACCTCGCTGAGCGTGATCGCCGGCAACGGGCGTTCGTATGACGAGGCGACGACGGCGGTGTTACCGCTGACCAGCACCGGCGCGAGGACGGACACCAAGCCGAGCAGCGACGACCGCTGGGGTGCGAGCACGGCCACGACGCCGGTCGGCTCGGGTACCGAGAAATCGAAGTACGGCCCGGCGACGGGGTTGCTGGACCCGATCACCTGCGCGATCTTGTCCGACCAGCCCGCGTACCAGACCCAGCGGTCGATCGCCTCGTCCACGGACTTCTCCGCCTTGCCCCGGCTCAGCCCCTCGCCGGCGGCGACCTCGTCGACGAACTGCGCGCGCCGGCCCTCCATCACCTCGGCGACCCGATACAGGACCTGGCCGCGGTTGTAGGCGGTGGCCCCGGACCAGCCGGGGAACGCCTTCCGGGCCGCGGCCACCGCATCGCGCGCGTCCTTGCGGGAGGCGTACGCGGCGTTCGCGAGGAAGTTCCCCTTCGCGTCGGCGACCTGGTATGAGCGGCCGGACTCGGACCTCGGAAACTTCCCGCCGATGTACAGCTTGTACGTCTTCTTCACGGCCAACCGTTCGCTCATATGGTCACGCTCAGCTTCTCGCTCGTGCCTCGCTCGGCGCTTCGCCGTTCGGTCATCACGCGGCTTCATCCACCTTCAGGTACGCCTGCAGGCCATGGCGGCCGCCTTCTCGGCCGTAGCCGGACTCCTTGTAGCCGCCGAACGGCGACGTGGGGTCGAACCGGTTGAACGTGTTGGCCCACACGACACCGGCTCTGAGCTGCTGCGACATCCACAGGATCCGGGAGCCCTTGTCCGTCCACACACCGGCGGAGAGCCCGTATGGCGTGTTGTTCGCCTTCTCGACCGCCTCGGCGGGTGTGCGGAACGTCAGCACGGAGAGCACGGGCCCGAAGATCTCCTCGCGGGCGATCCGGTGCGCCTGCGAGACGCCGGTGAAGACGGTGGGCGGGAACCAGAATCCGCGCTCGGGCAGCTCGCATTCCGGTGACCACCGCTCGGCTCCCTCGGCTTCGCCCACCTCGGAGAGCTCACGGATGCGCGTCAGCTGCTCGGCCGAGTTGATCGCGCCGACGTCGGTGTTCTTGTCCAGTGGATCGCCGACGCGCAGCGTGCCGAGGCGGCGCTTCAGGCTGGTCAGCACGTCGTCGTAGATCGATTCCTGAACGAGCAGCCGGGAGCCGGCGCAGCAGACATGGCCTTGGTTGAAGAAGATGCCGTTGACGATGCCTTCGATGGCCTGGTCGATCGGCGCGTCGTCGAAGATGATGTTGGCCGCCTTGCCGCCCAGCTCCAACGTGGCCTTCTTCTCGGTGCCGGCGACGCTGCGCGCGATGGCCTTTCCGACCTCGGTGGACCCGGTGAACGCGACCTTGTCGACGCCGGGGTGCTCGACGAGAAGCCGGCCGGTGTCGCCGGCGCCGGTCACGATGTTGACGACCCCGGGTGGCAGATCCGCCTGCTGGCAGATCTCGGCGAACAGCAGCGCCGTCAACGGGGTGGTCTCGGCCGGTTTGAGCACCACCGTGTTGCCGGTGGCCAGGGCGGGCGCGATCTTCCAGGCCAGCATGAGCATCGGGAAGTTCCACGGGATGATCTGGCCGGCGACGCCGTACGGCTTCGGATCCGGCCCGAATCCCGCGTAGTCGAGTTTGTCCGCCCAGCCGGCGTAGTAGAAGAAGTGCGCCGCGACCAGCGGGATGTCCACGTCCCTGGACTCGCGGATGGGTTTGCCGTTGTCCAGCGACTCCAGCACGGCCAGCTCGCGGGCGCGTTCCTGGATGATCCGGGCGATGCGGAACAGGTACTTGCCCCGGTCGCGTCCGGACAACTTCGCCCAGGTCCGCGTGTGCGCGTCGCGGGCGGCCTTCACCGCGGCGTCGATGTCCGCCTGACGGGCTTCAGCGATGTCCGCGAGGACCTCCTCGTTGGACGGATTAATCGACTTGAACGACGTACCGTCGGCGGGATCGACGAACTCACCGCCGATGAACAGCCCGTACGAGCTCTTGATGTCGACGACGGCGCGCGACTCCGGTGCCGGCGCGTACTCGAACTTCGCCATGCCCCCAGGCTACCGGCGATGTCGCCGCCACGTACGCGTCGGACGGCGACCATCCGTTCAGACGAGGGGCAAGCCCTACATCAGGTAGTACGTGGACCATCGCCCCGCGGACAAACTGTCCTCTGACCGGTTTCGGCCGAGTTAGGCACCGCGGGGCTTTGCTACGCTCCAGCGTTTCGTGTCAGAGCTGGACGCCGCGGGTGAGTGCTCCGTCGACGACGAGGTTCGTCCCGGATATGAACGACGCCCGCGGGCTGGCGAGCATGGTGATCGCGTACGCCATCTCCTCGGGTGTGCCCATGCGCCCGGTCGGATTCAGCGCGAGTGCCTGATCGTAGAGGTCGCGGTTGCCGTCCTTGATCTGGTTCCAGACGCCGCCCTCGAAGAACGTGTTCCCCGGCGAGACGCTATTGGCTCGTATGCCCTTGGGCGCCAGTTGGTACGCAAGGCTCTGCGCGTAGTGCACGATTGCGGCCTTCATCGGTCCGTAGGCGGGGGCTGCGAAGTCGACTTCGCGGCCGGACACGCTGGACACCGCGACGATCGAGGCGGCCTCGCTGCGTTCCAGATACGGCATGGCGGCGTTCACCGCGCGCACGGTGTGCATGAGGTCGACCTCGAAACTGGCTTGCCAGTTCTCCTCCTCGGGGCCGATCGAGAGCGCACTGACGTTGGCGACGACGATGTCGATTCCGCCGAGCTCGGTGGCCGAACGCTCAACCCACCCGGCCAGTGCGTCGCCGTCGCGGACATCGACCGCCTCGCCACGCACGCGGTGGCCGGCCGTTTCGGCCTCACGGCAGGTGGCCTTGACGTCGTCGTCGGTGCGCGCGCAGAAGGACACCGCGGCGCCCTCGGCGGCGAGCATTTCGACGGTGGCCCGTCCGATGCCCTTGGTGCCGCCGGTCACCAGCGCCTTCATTCCGGATAGGTGCAGGTCCATCGCTCGTCTCCTCGTCGTTGGGGATGTGGCGCGGCAACAGGATCGCTACACCGTGGCCGCCTGGCCACGTAAGTGGCGATGCATGCCGTTGTACGCGTCACCGGTCGGGAGGAGCCGCTTGGCGACCTTGGTGACCGCGCTGTAGTTCGCGTCGACGACGTTGGCGAGTGGGGACTCGCTGATCTGCGTGAGTAGCTGGTAGGCGTCGAGCCGATCGAGCCCGTACAGCTCACCCAGCCACGCGACCATCCCGGCCTGGCTGGCCCGCCATGCGTCTTCGAGCGGACGCGACGAGGCGACCACGACGTAATGACCATCCTGCTCGATGCGTGGCCACACTGGGGCGTGCCCCTTGATGAGCTCGACGATCAGGGTCACGTTCATCGCGCCCTCGACGGCCGTGCCGCAGGACTCGCCTTCACCTTGCCGATAGTGCCCGTCGCCGACGGAGAACAGGGCACCTTCGACGTTGACCCCCAGGTAGCAGGTCGCTCCGGCGCGCATCTCCGGGGTGTCCATGTTTCCGCCGAACATGTCCGGAACCAGCGATGTACGCACCTCCCGCGCGCCGGGAGCCACGCCGACGGTGCCCAGCATCGGCGCCACGGGCAGGTCAAGCTGCAGCTCACCGCGCAGCGCCTCGAACCGCACTGTCTGGCGTTCCCGGTCCAGCTGGTAGATCCAGGTCAGTTCGGGCAGCGCGTCTTGCAGCGTGACCGTGCGGTCGGTGCTGGTGAGTCCACCGAACAAGGGGATCGTCGCGGACGCCGCCCAGTCCCTGGCCGGTTCCAGATCGACGATGTGCAGCGCGAGTGTGTCGCCGGGCTCGGCACCTTCGACGTAGAACGGTCCCGTCTGCGGGTTGACCTCCCGCATGTCCAGCTTTTCGCTCGGCCGATCGGATGCGCTTTGCAGGCGTCCACTGAACGCGTCCTCCGTCCACAGCCGCATGAGCGTACCCGGCGTGACCGTGCGGACCGGCGGCACTCCGCCGAAGGTCCAGGCGTACTGCTCGCGCTCGGGGATGAATTCGATGATCTCCATAGCGGCTGCCTCTCCGGCCCAGGATCATGGACGTGCCGACGAGGATATCGTCAGGGCGTGCGTGGGCGCGATGTCGACATCGGGTGCCGCGGGGCTACACCCGTCGCCCACGTCGATCAGCCGCACTCGGTGTCGATGTGCCGTTTGAGCCGCTCGATGATGGGGCCGAATTCCTCGTCGTTCTCCAACGCCTGGAATTCGTCGGGGACCGAATCGGTGTGCATCCGGCCGGCCATAGATCCCACCCGACCTGCGAGGTTGGTCCAGTCTTCCGCTATCGCGTCGTCTGGTGCGGTGGCGGCGATGTCGAGGAACATGCTGGCGAGATAGGTACCAAGGTGGACCCCGTTGGGCTGACGCACTTCCTCGACATCGCTGACGAGGTTGTGGCTGAGCGGTCGCACCTGGTCGCAGTATTCGTTGGCGGGCTCTGCACCAAGGTCAGCGTCGCCGGTCTGGGACTCGCTGAACGTGCACCCGTTCTCAAGATGTGCGTTGAGTCGCGCCGGGACCGCTTCGATGTCTCCGAACCGGTCGGCCTCGTTGATGGAGAGCTCGAACAGCGCGTTTTCGAGGTCACCGGGGTAGCTCATATCCAGGTCGGCGACTTCCTCGATGACGTCCGCCATGGCGTTCCAGTCGTTCGCCACGGCGTCGTCCGGTGCAGCGTGCGCGATCGCACGGAATGAGTCGATGATCTCGGTTGCTCGCCATCGGGCGTCGAACTGGGCGTCGGTGAGCAGGTCGTTGCCGAACTCTTCTGCCAGGTCGCAATACTCGCTTGAGGGCTGGGGGTCCTCGCGGTTCCCGGCACCTTGCTGCGTTGTGTCCGAGTCTCCTTCAGCCGGCTGGGACTCCGCGTTCTCCGCGAGGAACGGTGACTCGTCGTCGCCACCGCATCCGGTGAGCGCCACCGCTAGCGCAGCGCCGAGCAGGGGGATCAGGGTCTTCTTGCCGGTCATCGATGTGGTCTCCATATAGTGATGTGCTCGCGTCGACCCGCGTCAATCGGGGACGTCGACGACGCCCGTCGTGTCAGCCGGGGCAGTCTTCGACTCCGTGGTTCCTTGCAGCCGGCACGACAGCGTGCCGACCACAGACCATGACAGACGCCGGAATATGTGCACTACACATCAGCCCTTGACTCGAAGAACGCTGAGTGCTGTGCACGTATGTGTCAGCCGAGGCCGGGTGACCTGTCGATGTGTCCAGGCAGGTAGGCGATACACCTGGCCTAGTCGAGGGTGAAGTAGTCCGGGCCCGCGTAGTAGCCGGTCTTCAGCTTCTGGCGTTGCATGAGCAGGTCGTTGAGCAAGCTGGAGGCACCGATGCGGAACCAGTCCGGGCTGAGCCAGTCCTCACCCGCGGTCTCGTTCACCAGGACCAGGTATCGGATCGCGTCCTTGCTGGTCCGGATCCCGCCCGCAGGTTTGACGCCGACCTGACGACCGGTGGCGACGCGGAAGTCGCGGACTGCTTCCAGCATCACCAGGGTGACCGGGAGCGTCGCGGCGGGGGAGACCTTGCCCGTGCTGGTCTTGATGAAATCGGCGCCGGCCAGCATCGCCAGCCACGAGGCGCGGCGGACATTGTCGTACGTGACGAGTTCACCCGTCTCGAGGATGACCTTGAGATGCGCGCCCTGTCCCTCGACAGCATCGGCGCGGCCGCAGGCTTCCTTCACGGCGACGATCTCGTCGAAGACCTGCCCATACCGTCCGGACAGGAATGCGCCGCGGTCGATCACCATGTCCACCTCGTCGGCGCCGGCGGCGACCGCGTCCCGGGTGTCCGCCTGCTTGACGGCGAGGCTGGTGCGCCCGGACGGAAAGGCGGTGGCCACGCTGGCGACCTTGATTCCGCTCGCGCCGAGCGCCTCCTTGGCGACGGGTACGAGGTCGGGGTAGACGCAGATGGCCGCCACCTGGGGAACACTCGCATCGGTGGGGTCGGGGCGCTGTGCCTTCGAACACAACGCCCGCACCTTTCCGGGCGTGTCCTGGCCCTCCAGGGTCGTGAGATCGATCATCGAGATCGCCAGGTCGATCGCGAACTCCTTGGCCGTCGTCTTGATCGACCGCGTCGCCAGCGTTGCGGCCCGCGCATCCGCACCCACCTGGTCCACGCTGGGCAGCCCGTGCAGGAACCGGCGTAACGACGCCTCCGACGACGCGGCGTCGGCCAACCGGGTGTCTTCGAAGACCGTCATCTCCCCGAGTCTAGGCCGCCCGCGCCTCCACGTCGTCCGGCCGTCGCGAGCTGCGTGCGCCAGTGATGTCCGCTTCGGGGCGGACGGCCACTGCGAGCCCTCACAGCCGTGGCAGGATCGCCTCGGCGATGGCGGCGCCGGTGTCCAGCATGTCCTCGTTCGGTTGGCCCTTCATCCACATGAACAGCAGCACGACGGAATCCGACCGGCGTTCGGCGACGGCGATCGCGACGTGCGTGCCGCCGGAGACCGAGCCGTACCGCGCAGCGTCGCCCCAGCCGTACAGCTGGTCGCTGTAGTCCCACATCTCCGCTGTCTGTTTCTGGATGTACGCCGCCGGGTCGGTGCGAGCGTCTCCGTAGTACGCCTGTATGGAGGCGATCGCCTCGCCGTCCACGTCGAACAGGCATTCCTCTGCCGGGAAGTCGGCCGTGAGGGTGGTGGCGATGTCATAGCCGAGGAGCTGACTCATCTCGGATGCGCTGACCACGTCACACATGTTCTGCGGCGGCTTGCCGGGTTCAGTGGGTTGGTCGGTGGTGCCGTCGTCGTTCGGGTCGTCGCCGTGTCCCGTGCCATCGCTGGAAGGATCGGCAGGTTCCTCGCCGGAGAGCTCGGAGAGGTCTTCCGGCAGGTCTGCCGATGACTGGTCGTCACCGGCGAGCCCACCGCCGGAGCCGCCGCCGAGCAGAGAGTCCCCGCCCGCGTCGTCGTCCCCGCACGCGCTGGCGGCGAAAACGATGACCGCCGCGGCGGCGGTGAGCGCGCGGCGGGCGGTGGGTCGTTTCGTCGTCGGCACGGCCAGTGACGGTACCAGAGGCCGTGGTCAAGGGATGGTGAGTCCCAGCGCCTCCGACACATCCTGCCGGAGTGCGGCCAGCCTGGATTCCGCCGTGGTGCGAGCCGCGGCGACGTCACCTCCGGCCACGTTGACCACGGCTTCGAGGTAACACTTGAGCTTCGGTTCCGTTCCGCTCGGCCGGATGATGACGCGGGAGTCATCGCCGGTCAGATAGCGCAGGCCGTCTGTGGGAGGCAGGCCGTCGAGCCCGGCGTTGAGGTCGTGGACGGCGGTGACGGGCGCCCCGCCGAGCTTGGTGGGGCGATGGCGCCGCAGCCGGCGCATGGCATCGACGATGATCTTCGGATCCTCGACACGGACCGAGACCTGGTCGGTCGCGTGCAGCCCGTGCGTGCGGGCGAGATCATCGAGAACGTCCCACAAGGTGCGGCCGGCCGCCTTGGTGTCGGCGGCGAGTTCGGCGAACAGGACGGCCGCTGAGATGCCGTCCTTGTCCCGCACGGAGTCCGGATCGACGACGTAGCCGAGCGCCTCCTCGTAACCGTAGGTGAGCCCGGGCACGCGAGAGATCCATTTGAAACCGGTGAGTGTCTCGACATGCCGGATGCCATGATCGGCCGCGATCCTACCGAGCAGCCGGGACGAGACGATCGAGTTCACGAACACCGGCGTACCGCCGTGCCCTGGTGCAACGTCCGCTGCCACATCGTCCGGCGCCGCGTCGTCCTGCGCCGCTCCGTCGAGTTTGCCGGCCAGATGATGCCCGAGCAGTGCTCCGACCTCGTCGCCGTGCAGCATCCGCCAGGAGAGGTCGCCGGTGGCGGAGGGCGCCGGGAGCGCGACGGCCAGCCGGTCCGCGTCCGGGTCGTTGGCGAGCACCACGTCAGCGCCGGTGTCGGCCGCCAATCCGAGCGCCAGGTCGATCGCCCCCGGCTCCTCCGGGTTCGGGAACGCTACCGTCGAGAAGTCCGGGTCCGGCTCGGCCTGCTCCGGCACGGGCAGCACGTCGGTGAAGCCGGCGCGCCGCAGCGCCTCGACGACTGTGCCTCCGCCGACGCCATGCAACGACGTGAGCACGATGCGCAGATCTCGCCCGTCTTCGCCCGGCGGCTCGGCCACGTGCGCGGCCGAGGCGATGTAGGCGTCGATGACGTCTTCGCCGATGATGCTCCAGCCCTCTGCGGCTCTGCGGACACGCGAGGTGAAATGGACGTCCTTGATGTAGGAGGCGATCTCCGCGTCGATCGGCGCCACGATCTGCGACCCTCCGTCGGCGCCGCCCAGGTACACCTTGTATCCGTTGTCACGGGGCGGGTTGTGACTCGCGGTGACCATGACGCCGGCGTCTGCGTGCAGGTATCGGAGGGCGAACGCCAGCACCGGCGTCGGCAGGACTCGGGGCATGAGCATGGCGTCGATGCCGGCCGCGGTCATGACCGCGGCAGTGTCGACGGCGAAGGTGTGCGAGCCGTGCCGGGCGTCGTAGCCGATCACCACCCGATGGCGCCCGTCATTGACCGGTTCGCGGAGGGCGTTCAGATATCCGGCCAAGCCCGCCGCGGCGCGGATGACGACCGCCCGGTTCATCCTGTTCGGCCCTGCGCCGAGTTCCCCGCGGAGCCCGGCGGTGCCGAAGGTCAAGAAGCCGGAGAAGCGGTCACCGAGATCGGCGAGCGCGTCGGTGTCGCCGGTGTCGGCGCGTGTGATCAGCTCGTGCAGCTCGGCGCGGGTCGCCGGGTCGGGGTCGTCGGCCAGCCAGTTCTGAGCCTCGAAGAGCACGTCGTTCATCGGCGCCGTCCCCTGTTCTCGCGCATCTCCGGGTGGATGCGACGTTTCGTCCGGAACATCAAGGTTCCTCGATGCCTGCCTCGCGTGGCAATGTGGAACCTCGATGTCGGCCTTGCGACCTTGTGGAAGCTTGGTGCCGGAAGCGGCTCACGCCAGCCGGCTCACGATCTCGGCAAGGAGCGCGCTGATCCGTGGCGCAGCTGCCTGGCCTGCCTCGATGACCTCTGTATGACTCAGCGGAGCCGGACTGATGCCGGCCGCGAGGTTGGTGACCAGCGAGATGCCCAGCACCTCGACGCCGGCTTCGCGCGCCGCGATCGCTTCCAGCGCGGTCGACATTCCGATCAGGTCGCCGCCGATGCGTTTCAGGTACTGGATCTCGGCCGGCGTCTCGTAGTGCGGACCGCGCAGCTGTACGTACACGCCCTCGCCGAGCGACGGGTCCACCTGTCGGGCCAGGGTGCGCAGCCGGGTGGAATAGAGATCGGTCAGGTCGACGAACGTGGCCCCCTCCAGCGGAGACGCGGCCGTGAGATTGATGTGATCGCTGATCAGGACGGGTGTGCCGGCCTGCCATTCCTCCCGCAGCCCGCCGCATCCGTTGGTGAGGACCAGCGTCGATACGCCGGCGGCGGCCGCGGTGCGCACGCCGTGGACCACGGCCCGTACACCGCGCCCCTCGTACAGGTGCGTCCGTGCGCCCAAGACCAGGGCATGACGGTCGCCGCCTGTGTCGACGGCGGTGTCGATCCGGATCGAGCGGATGGTGCCGACGTGTCCCTCGACGGCCGGTGCGCTGAAACCGGGGATGTCGGTGGCCGGGACTTCGGCCACGGTCTCGCCGATCAGCTCGGCGGCGCCTCCCCAGCCCGAGCCGAGAACCAGTGCGACATCGTGCCGGGGCACGCCGGTGGCTTTCGCGATGTGCTCGGCGGCCGCCTGCGCGACTGCCTGTGGGTCGTCCGTTGCGGTGCTCTCGCTCACCGGCCGACTGTATCGCGGGCCGGGAGGTGTACGACGGGATGACGGCGACGCGAGGCGCGGTAAGGTAGGTCAGTAACCGGTTTCTCAACCCGCCCCGCCATCGTGGCGGGACACTCTGAGACTCCGCGCACCTGTACCGCTGTTGGCGAGGGAGATTCCGATGACGGCAGACAAGCGGCTGCTCCGGCTCCGCCCGGACGACTCCGTGGCGGTGACGCTCGACGGTCTGGAAGCGGGCACCGCACTCCCGTACGGAGACATCGCCGTCCGCGAGACCATCCCGCCCGGGCACAAGGTCGCCGTCGTGTCCGTCGCGGAGGGCGCGCCCGTGCGGAAGTACGGCCAGGTGATCGGCTACGCGGCGCGGCCGATCGAGGCCGGAGACCACGTGCATGTCCACAACGTCGGTTTCGCCGACACCAGTGACGCGGCGGTGACCACCGGGCAGGTGCCCGCGCCGGAACCGGTCGAGCCGGAGACGTTCGCCGGCATCGTCCGTCCCGACGGCCGCGTCGGGACACGCAATTACGTCGGCATCATCACCTCGGTCAACTGTTCGGCCACGGTGGCGAAGCTGGTCGCCGAGCGGGTGCGGATCTCGGGCATGCTGGCGGCACAGCCCAGCGTCGACGGTGTCGTCGCCATCACGCACCAGACCGGGTGCGGGCTGGCCTCCGACGGGGAAGGGCTCGAGCTGCTCCGTCGCACGCTGTCCGGGTACGCCGACCACCCCAATTTCGGCGGCATCGTCGTGGTGGGGCTCGGCTGCGAGGTGAACCAGATCGCTGAACTCGACCTGCCCACGTCGACGCCGTACACGAGCATGACCATCCAGGATGCCGGCGGGACGGCGGCAGCCGTGCGCGCCGGCGTGGAGGGCGTGGAGAAGCTGCTCGCGTCGATGGAGATCGAGCGGCAGCCGGTGCCGGTGTCTGAGCTGGTGCTCGGGCTCCAGTGCGGCGGGTCCGACGGCTACTCCGGCATCACCGCCAATCCGGCTCTGGGTGTCGCGTCGGACATGCTGGTCGCGCGTGGCGGCACGTCGATCCTCGGGGAGACGCCGGAGATCTACGGGGCGGAACACCTGCTGGCCGAACGGGCAGTCGACGACGACGTCGCCGCTCGGCTGTACCAGCGCATCGCCTGGTGGCGCGAGTACACCGCCGCGCACGGCGGAAGCATGGACAACAACCCGTCGCCGGGCAACAAGGAAGGCGGGATCAGTACCATCCTGGAGAAATCGCTCGGTGCGGTGGCGAAGGCGGGCACGGCGCCGCTCTCCGACGTCCGGCTCTTCGCCGAGCAGGGCACGTCGCGAGGGATGGTGTTCATGGACACACCCGGCTATGACCCGGTGTCGGCGACGGGGATGGTGGCGGGCGGGGCGAATCTCATCTGCTTCACCACCGGACGCGGTTCGGTCTACGGCTGCAAACCCGTGCCCAGCCTGAAACTGGCCACCAACTCCGAGATGTACCGGCGGATGTCCGATGACATGGACATCAACTGTGGCGTGATCGCGGATGGGGAGGCGAGCGTGGAGGAGATCGGCCGGCAGATCTTCGAGCGGATCGTCGCGACCGCCTCCGGCGAGCAGACCGCCAGCGAGATCCTCGGCTTCGGTGACGAGGAGTTCGCACCTTGGCAGCTGGGCGCCGTGATGTGACATCTGTTGCCGGCACGCGTTCGCGGCTGTCTACCCGCCGCGTCCGTGTCGGCCCTGGTCACCGTCCCTCCCACGGACGCTTTGCAATGCACACATATACGCATCGGGTCTGCGACGGCTGGCCGGCCCGGTCTCGAATGGCTGCGTCTAAGTCAGGGCCGAGGAACCCATGTCCGCACGTCGCACGCGTGATGCGTATATGTGTGCATTGCAAAGGGGCGCGTGGGTCGTGGGTGGGAAGGCACAGCGCGAGGGCTGTGGGGCCGGCCGCACGTATGCGCAACAATGGCGTACGTGACTCGTGTGGCGATACTCGGTGGCGGTCCCGGCGGATATGAAGCGGCGCTGGTGGCCGCGCAGCTCGGAGCGGAGGTCATCCTCGTCGACCGGGACGGTATCGGCGGTTCGACGGTTCTCACCGACTGCGTGCCCAGCAAGACGCTGATCGCGACCGCGGAGGTGGTCACCGACCAGGAGGAGTCGTCCGAGCTCGGCGTGACACACGGCGAGGAGGTGCGAGTCGACCTCGCCCGCGTGAACGCCCGGGTGCGCCGCCTCGCGATGGCTCAGTCGGCCGACACGACCGCCAGCGTCGAGCGCGCCGGTGTCCGGATCCTGCGCGGAGTCGGACGGCTGGCGCCTGGGGACCGCGTCGTCGTCGATCTCGCCGACGGCGGCACGGAGGAGTTCACCGCCGACGTGGCGCTGCTCGCCACCGGAGCGCGGCCGCGGATCCTGCCCGACGCCCAGCCGGACGGCGAACGCATCCTCACCTGGGAGCAGGTATATGACCTGCAGGACCTGCCCGAGCGGCTGATCGTGGTCGGATCCGGTGTGACCGGCGCGGAGTTCGCCAGCGCGTACAACGCGCTCGGCTCAGACGTGGTGCTGGTGTCGTCGCGGGACCGGGTGCTACCCGGGGAAGACGCCGACGCCGCACTGGTGCTGGAGGACGTGTTCGCCCGGCGTGGCCTGAATGTGCTGTCGCGTTCCCGGGCGTCGTCGGTGAAACGGTCCGGGGACGGCGTCGTGGTGACCCTGTCCGACGGGCGCACGGTGGAAGGGTCGCACTGCCTGATGGCGGTCGGATCGGTACCGAACACGGACAACCTCGGCCTCGCCGAATGCGGGGTGGAGGTCGACGATCGCGGGTTCGTCGTCGTCGACCGCGTGTCCCGCACGACGGCCCGCGGCGTGTACGCGGCCGGGGACTGTACAGGTGTGTTGATGCTGGCCTCGGTGGCCGCGATGCAGGGCCGGACGGCCATGTGGCATTTCTTGGGCGATACGGTCCACCCGTTGGACATGAAGACGGTCGCGGCGAACGTCTTCACCTCGCCGGAGATCGCCACCGTGGGCTGGAACCAGGCCACCATCGACGCGCGCGAGATCGATGCCCGCGCGATCAAGCTGCCGCTGGCGACCAACGCACGGGCCAAGATGCACGGGATCACCGACGGCTTCGTGAAGCTGTTCTGCCGCGCCGGCACCGGGATCGTCATCGGCGGTGTCGTGGTCGCGCCGCGGGCGAGCGAACTGATCCATCCGATCTCGCTGGCGGTCGAGGGCTCGCTGACGGTGGACCAGATGGCGCGTGCGTTCACCGTGTATCCGTCGCTGTCCGGGTCGATCGCCGAGGCCGCTCGCCGCCTGCACCTGCGCGACTGACCTTATTTGACACCGCGCCGCCTGGTGTCATACTTCACCGCATCAAAGGCTTGGCCGATGTCCCCTTGTGGGACACCCTAGGGGGCGCCAGGTGAACGAGCTCTTGTCGCGGGCGCATGCGGCATACCAGCGCCATGACTGGCAGCGCGCCGAGGAACTCTTCGACGAGGCGCGCGCCCGCGGTGGCTTGGGCGCGGATGATCTACATGCGGTCGCCGATGCCTCGTGGTGGCTCGGGCACCTGGATCGGTCCTTGGAGACGGCAGCAGAGGCGTACCGCTGCTATCTCGACGACACGCAGCCACGTCGAGCGGCGATGGAAGCGCTGGGCATCGCCTATCTGCACGCCCTTCGCGGGGATGAAGCGGAGGCTTCGGGATGGATGAGCCGGGCGGCTGGTCTGCTCTCCGGCGAACCGGACTGCCCCGAGCAGGCCTACCTGGCGTATCTGGTCGACGTTGAGGGCGGCCTCGACCGGTGGGAGCTGGATAGCGTGCTCACCGCGGCGGACGTCGTCCGGGAGTCCGGCCGCCGGCACAGTGACACGACTCTGGTTGCGCTGGGCCTGACCGGACGGGGACACGCGTTGATCCGGCAAGGCCGGGTTGCCGACGGGATGGCTGCGCTGGACGACGCGATGACCACCTCGCTGCACGACGGCCTCAGTCCTGACTGGGTCGGCAACGTCTACTGCCACTTGATGAGTGCCTGTCATGAAGTCGCCGACGTTCCGCGGGCACGGCATTGGACAGCTGCGGCCTCCCGCTGGGTGGATTCCTTCTCCGCGGCTGTGCTCTTCGCCGGTATCTGCCGTGTGCACCGCGCACAGATCCTGCAAGAAGCGGGCGCCTGGGAAGAGGCCGAACGCGAGGCGGCGCGGGTGTGCACCGACGTGGAACACCTGGCCGTGGGCACTGCGGCCGAAGCGCACTACCAGGTGGGGGAGGTCCGTCGGCTGCGCGGCGATTACGACGGTGCGCTCGCCGAATACCAGCGTGCACGCGAGCTGGGACGTGATCCTCAGCCCGGCTCCGCGCTCGTCCGGCTGGCGCAGGGACAGGCGGACGCCGCGTCGTCGTCGATCCGCGCGGCACTGCTCGCCGAGACCGGGGACCGGCTGGTCCGCGCCCGGTTACTCGCGGCGCAGGTGGAGATCGCGCTGAGCGCGGGCGACATCGAAACCGCTCGGGCGGCGAGTGCCGAACTCAGCGAGACCGCGGCGAGGTATGGCAGCGCAGGGTTGAACGCCCTCGCCCGGCAGGCGGAGGGCCTCGTCAGCCTGGCCGACGGCGGTGCGGAAGAGGCGCTGCCCATCTTGCGCGACGCGTGCCGGCTTTGGCGCGAACTGGACGCGCCCTATGAATGCGCTCGGGTACGGCTGGTGCTGGCGCAGGCATACATGGCACTGGGCGACGACGACGCGGCCGCGGCCGAGCAGAGCGTTGCCGCCGACGTGTTCAAACGCCTCGGTGCAGCGCCCGACAGCCCGAAGCCGCCCCGGTGGGGCGTCGGCCCGCCCCTGCCCGACGGGCTCACCAGGCGTGAGGTCGAGGTCCTCGGTCTCGTCGCCCATGGCCGGACCAACCGACAGATCGCCACATCGCTGACGCTCAGCGAGAAGACGGTAGCCCGGCATCTGTCCAACATCTTCGCGAAGACCGGCGTGTCTTCACGGACCGAGGCGGCGGCGTACGCCTTCCAGCACCGCCTCGCCCCATGATCGGGTCCGCACCCCATGATCGGGTCTGCGCGCCATGATCGGGTCTGCGCGGCGCCGCTGGCTGACGTACTTCCGCTGCGGACCTTACAGGCGAGCCGCGGCGGAAGCGAACAGGCCCGTCGGATCGTAGGTGCTGAGCACGCCCTCCAGCCGGGAGGTGTCCGCTCCCTGGATGGCCTCCCGGCTGACGTCGTCCTCGTCGGAAAGGCCGGCGAAGTTGATATAGACGCCGCCGGAGGCGAACGGCTTCATGGCCCGCCACGTCTGGCGTGCCCATCCGACGACCCGGTCGTCGTCCGCGGGTTCGGTCCACAGGCAGTCGATGCTCAGGTTGAACCGAGCGCCACGGTGCGCATAGGCGCTCTCCGCACGCGACACCCGGTCGATCGCGCCACCGAGGGTGCGGATCACGATCAGCGTCTCCGGTGTCGGCCGGTTCCGATCGCAGTCGAGCAGCGTCGTGATCGCCTCGTCCCTGAGCTCGTCCATGAAGTGCGACTTGAAGTAATAGCGGCCGCCGTCGGGCACGAGCTCATCGAGCGCGCTCTGCACGGCGACATAGGGAACGGTGCCGCTCTGATCGACCATGGGAGTCCCGAGCCGACGGTAAGGGGTGAGCGCCTCGCCGGACTCCGCCGGATCGCCGGCGTAGAGCGCCGCCGCCATGAAGACCTTGGTGCCGTGCAGCTCGGCGGGTATCTCCGGATCCGGTGGAATGCTCCACAACGCAGCTTCCGGGCTCACCGTCTCCGGCGCCACGAGCGTCGCATCACGCCATCGCCGCAGCGCGGTCGCGGCCTCGTCGTACGGATAGATGACCTGCGCGACGGCGGCGTCCGGGCCGAATGGGTGCAGACCGAACTCGAACGCGGTCACCACACCGAGCCCGCGTCCCGCGCCGCGAGCCGCCCAGAATAGGTCCGGATTCTCGGTGGTGCTGGCCGTCCGCACCTGTCCGTCGGCGGTGACGACCTCGATGGAGCGCAGGTTGTCGCAGGCGAGGCCGAAGGCGCGGTGCAGCAGGCCCATGCCGCCGCCGAGCGTCAGTCCAGCGACGCCGGTGCGCGAGACCTCGCCGCCCGTGGTGACCAGGCCGTGGCGCTGCGTGGCTCCGTCGACGTCTGCCCAGCGGGCCCCGCCCTGCACCCGCGCGGTGCGGGTGACCGGGTCAACGGTCACCCCGTCCATCCGAGAGAGGTCGATGACCAGGCCATCGTCGCAGACGGCGCTGCCTGCCACCTGGTGGCCACCGCCGCGGACGCTGATCTCGGGGCGGTGCCGGCCGGCGATGCGGACCGTCGCAGCGACGTCGTCGGTGCTGTCGCATTGGACGATGACCGCCGGGCGACGGTCGATGACGCCGTTCCAGACGCGCCGGGCGTCGTCGTATCCGGCGTCGCCTGCTGCGAGAACCGTGCAGCCGACGGCCCCGCGGAGGTCGTCGAGAAGTTCGGTGGCAGGTCCCGCAGGTCGGCTGTGCATGGTGGTCATGGAGCCCCCTAAGTCGGCGATGACGCGACGTTAGGGCCTGCACACCGGTGAGTTCATCGGGAGAACGATGCAACGTGAGCAGTCCGTGGTGGGTGGTTCTACCCATGCGACGTTCAGAAGCCGCCGAAGTCTCCGAAGCCGCCCCCGAAGTCGCCGCCACCGCCACCATCGCCGAAGCCGCCGCCGAAGTCACCTCCGCCGCCGCCCCCGAAGCCGCCCCCGAAGTCGCCGCCACCGCCGTCGGCTCCGGCGCCCGCGTCTGCGGCGCCGTAGGCCAGCGGGGCGGTCATGGTCGTGCCGAGCATGGTGCCGACCATCATCGCCGGGAGGACGGCGCCGTAGTATCCGGCCGCCCACGCACCGTAGGCCGGGCCGGCATCCCAGTACGGACGCCGCTCGCCGTCGACGGTGACCATCCGGGTGTCCGGGTTCTCGCCGTCGCGGATCCGGGTGGCATCGGCGGCGCAGACCGGGACCGTGCGGTTCACGCCACCTGGCGGCGCCCACAGCACATCGTCGACGGACGGGCCGTGCCGCGGATCGAAGAAGCACGGCGGGCGGCGCTCCGGCAGCGGCTCATTCTTCATCCGGGCGTCCACGCAGCCGAGCAGCCAGCGCCCCTCCTCCAGGGCGTTGGTGACGGCCTTCAGGTCCATGGGTTTCTCGGCGCGGTCCGCGTAGAGCTTGGCGTTCTCGTACAGGTCGAGGGCGCGGCCGTACTCGTGGCGTGCCTCTATCGGCACCTTGGAGTCGGCCTGCACGTCGAGGTCGAGTTCCGAGAGTCGCTCACCGTAGGCGGTGATGTCCTCGTCCAGCGCGCCGCGCACCTGTTCCAGCTGGACGCGCTCACGATTGCGCTTGTTCCGCCGGTAGAGCAGGAACCCACCACCGCCGGCCGCGGCCAAGATGGCCAGGGGCAGCAGCCCGCCGCCACCGTCCGGCTCGCTCGTTCCGGTGCCGTTGCCGCCGGCACCACTCGCACCGCCGTCGGCCGTGTCGGCCATACTCTCGTAGCGCTCCACGATCCCGTCTATGAGCTCCGGCATGTCCTCAGCGATGTTCGATACCGACACGGCCGTACTGCGGGCATCGCTGAGGATGGTGGATACGGCGTCGGCCCCACCATTACTCAGCAGGGCGACATACGAGCCATCCTGACGGACGAGGTTAGCCAGATCTTCCACAGAGGCCCGGGCATCTTGGGCGGCAAGGGGTAGAACCGCGATCCAGATGGGCGTGGACGCCCCGTCTAGCAGCAGCCGGGCTTCTTCCTGCTGGGCCGACGTGAACGGAATACCGGCCTCCTCGAGCTCGGCCTCCGCTTCGGGATGCACGAAGAGACGCACGTCTTCGCTGAGTTCTCTGCCCGCTTCATCCCACACGCTCGACATATCTCCATCATCCACTCCTCACCCCTGGTGTGCCATACCTGTTCCTGGCGACGCTCGATGAGGCACCGATGGTCGTGCGGAGGACCGGTCGCCCGTCGACGACTTCCGGCTGCAGCGTACGCCGCGTCTCGGACGAAACGTGTATGTAGAACCTCGTGATTGACTGGGCCCCGATGAGTTGCGACACACATCTGGATCGTCGGCGAGTGAACGGTTCGGCTCTCGTCGTCATCGGTGCATCCGCGCTGATGATGACGGCATGCGGAGACGACGGGGAGGCAACCGGCGGCGAGGAGGAGAGCGTCGAAACGTGGAGTTACGTCACCCGCCCGGACTTGACGCCGCCGGTCATCAGTGTGGAGACGACTGGTGCGACGGCCGACGGGCTGCTGTTCATGGCCCCGAAGAAGGCCGGCGCCCAGACAGGACCGCTGATCGTGGACGGCGAGGGTGAGATGGTCTGGTCATCTCCCAGGGAGGACATGAACGTCGCCGACTTCCGAGTTCAGGAGTACGACGGCGAGCCCGTGCTCACGTGGTGGGAGGGCGAGTCGCACGAGGGCCACGGCGACGGGGAGTTCGTGATCATGGACTCTTCGTACGAGGAGATCGCCCGCATCGGTGGGGGTGATGGCCGCCCGGGCGATCTGCACGAGTTCGAGCTCACCGACGACGGCACTGCGCTGGTCCTGGCCTACGAGACCGAGCCGGCCGACCTGCGGCCGTTCGGTGGTGAGGCGGACGGCGAGATGCTCAACAACTATGTCCAGGAGATCGACATCGAGACCGGTGAAGTCCTTCTCGAATGGGACGCGAGCGAGCATGTCGAGATGTCCGACACGTACGACGACCTGGGCGGCGACGATGAGGACGCTGACGAGGGAGAGGACGAGGACGAGCCGTTCGATTGGTTCCATGTGAACTCCGTGGTCGAAGACGACGACGGAGGCCTGCTCATCTCCGCACGCAACACCCACGCCGTCTACTACATCGACCGCGAGACCGGCGAGATCCGGTGGGTGCTCGGCGGCAGGAGCAGCGACTTCACCATGACCGACGAGACCACGTTCGCGTGGCAGCACGACGCCCGATGGACCGAGGACGGCTTGCTGAGCCTCTTCGACAACCAGGCCGCCCCGTCGCCGAGGGACGAGTCCCGGGCGATCGTGCTCGATCTCGATGAGGAGCGGGGGACGGTGCAGCTCGTCGAGGAACGCACGAACCCGGAGCGGATCAGGGCGTTCAGCCAGGGCAACGCGCAGCGGCTCGACGACGGAGGCGTGCTCGTGGGCTGGGGCAGCGGATCGGCCATGACCGAGTTCGACGCCGACGGGGCCGCCGTCATGCAGGCGATCCTCGCGCCGGCCGAGACATACCGCGCGTACCGGATGCCGTGGACGGGCGATCCGGCCTCACCACCCGACGTCGCGGCACAGGCGTCCGGCGACGGGCAGGTCGTCGTGTACATGAGCTGGAACGGCAGCACCGAGGTCACCCAATGGCGTGTCCTTGGTGGCGACGCCGAGGACCGCCTTCGACCGGTGACGACCGTCGGCAAGGACGGGTTCGAGACCGCGGTCGCCGTGGACGACGCGGACTACGTGGACTACGTGGCCGTGGAGGCGCTGGACTCCTCCGGCGCAGTGCTCGGCACCTCGGACGTCGTCCCCACAGGTTGAGGTGCCCGCGGCTCGGACGAGCGACGCGGCTTCTTGAGCGCCAGTGGCGAACAGAGGTCGCTGCGGGCGCCGTTGACGCAACGGGCGCTCAAGAAGCGACGGCGATGAGCGACGTCACGCGCCGGGCCGGGCGGGACCGGCGAGTACGCGCTCGACGAGATCGGCGCGGAGCGCCCCATAACCCGTCGAGGACCACGGCTCCGCGCCGGATTCGTAGTAGGGCACGTCCCGTGCACCGACGGTCACCATCAGCGTGTCCGGCTCGACGTCGTCGTCAACGTGCCGCGCACACACCGCACACGCGCCCACCCGGACGTGCGACGTGCTGTGCCCGGGGAGCGTGACGTCCCGGGTGGCCGCGCCGTGCAGCGGGTTGAAGAAGCACGGCCGAGGCAGCGGCCGGCGTCGCAGCGACTCGCGCCCGGTGGCCCGCCGCAGGTGTGCCGTGCCCGTCTCGGCCAGCACCAGCGCACCGACCAGGTCGGCGATCGAGCCGCCGCTCCGGTCGAGCGTGCGGCCCGCCGCGTCGTAGGCGTCCAGCGCGGCGCGATACTCGGTGACCGCGCTGGTGCCGCTGCCGCTCCCGCCGCCGGCCGGAACGTCGGTCCGGTCCAGCGCCTCGCCCAGCTCCAGCACAGCCGCTCTGGCTTGCTCTTCCAGGGCCTCCGAACGGGCCTCGCGTACCGCATCCAGCACGTGCGGCGGCACCGAGAACGCCCTGGCCACCTGATTCTGGTCCCGGCGGGTGCGGGCGCGGTAGGTGAAGACCAGCGCCGCGACGAGTGCGACGAACAGTCCGATCATGATCACCGCCGCGAGCATCTCGGCAGCGTCGTCGGAAGACGAGGAGGTCGACGAGCCGTCGTCGGATCGCAGCTGCTCGTACGCTTCCTCCCCGGTGCCGGTCGCGACCAGCTCGACGAACCGTTCCAGCGTGGCGCCCGGATCGTCGTCGGGGTCTTCGGCCGCCCAGACGGCGTCGCTCTGGTTGGCCACCCCGTGCTCGCGCACGGTAAGCATCCCGCCCGGATTGACCGAGACGTAGACGCCGTCATCACCGAGCTGGTCCCAGACGAGCGCGAGGAGCTGGCCGGGGCGTCCGTTGAACTCGTCGTCGACGTCGAGTTGCGTGTACACGACATAGATGGGAACCGGGGACTCCTCGACCATGGCGGTCAGGTCCTCGACCTGACCGTCCGGCAGCAGCCCCTGGTCGACGTAGACCGGGGAGTCGCCCAGTTCGTCGACGATGGTCGTCACCCGCTCACTGGACATCGACGCTCCTCAACCTTCCTCAGCTCAGCTCAGTCAGCTCGCCTCGCCGCGCCCGCCGCCGCCGAACATCCGGATCAGCGAGTCGGCCATCGGTCCCTCCGGGAGGGAGACGACCGGCCAGCTGATCTGGTCGCCGGTGCGCTGGATGCCGGCGTCGTAGCGACGCTGATCGATGATGACGTAGCGGCCGTCCTCACCCACCTGGTCCGCGAGCGCGATGACGGCCGCCTCGATGTTCCCGCCCATCCCGTCCTCCTCGTGGAACGGCATAACGACGACGAAGGTAGGCTCGCCGCCGCGCAGGACGTCGACCACATCCTCCCGCTCGCTCTCCGGCAGCAGGTAGGCGAGGGCGGGATCGACGTACAGCGGCGACTCCGCCAGTCGCGCCGCGGCGTCGCGCAGCCGGTCGTCGGCCGGCGGCACGTTCGCCACCTGCTCGATCTCGGTGCGCGTGGTCCAGTCCTTGCGGGTGCCGTCGTCGGAGAGCCAGAGTGCGACGTTGCGCGTCACCACGGCGGCGATGATCCCGATGAGCAACGCCAGCAGCACGCGCATGCCGCGGCTCAGCCGTGGCCTGGGCGCGGCGACGTCCCTACCGCCGCCGGTCATGGGCGAACCTCCCGGGAAGCGCGGTACCGGCGCGAGCACCCGCCAGCACCAGATCGGCGGCGTCGGCGCGGAGGGACCCGAACCCGGTGAACGCCCAGACGTCGTCGCGACGGTAGTACGGGACCACCTTCCGGCCCTGCCGGAGACGGAGCACGTCGGGGTGGCGCCCTTCCCGCAGGTCCAGCTCGCACCGCGGGCACACGGGCACTCGCGGCGAGCTCGCGTCGCCGGGCAGTGGTGCGGTGGTCGAATGCTCCCCGTGCATGGGATTGAGATAACACGGGCGTGGCGGCTCGGCCGGTCGATGTCCGATGGACGTGTCGGCGGCGTACTCGGCGAGCACCATCGCTCCCACCACGTCGGCCGGGTCGGTGCTGTCCTGCAGGGCGTGTGCGGCGTCGGCGGCGTTGCGGAGTGCCTGCTGGAGGTCGGGGTCGACGTCGTCGGCAGCGTTCCACTGGCTCTCGTCGATCACCGCCAGCGCGTCGCGGAGCCGGCGCCGCGCTGCGGAGACGTCGGAAGGCTGTCGCGGCGCCGAGGATCTGGAGCGCGTGCCCACCAGGGCGAAGACGACGGCCGCGAGTATCGCCGACGCCGCGCCGACGACGAAGCCCAGACCCAGCGCCCCATCCTCGGTCATGCCGTTGGTGGGGCCGAGCTCGGTCAGCTCGATGCGGACCCGCGTCTCGCTGAAGTCCACGTGGGTGCGGTTCATCAAGGGGTCGCCGCCGAGATCGGAGGAGATCTCCGCCGCGGCCGCCTCGCCCTCCGGTCCGTACCAGCCGCCGGACTCGACGATCGGTGCGACGCGCAGGAAGGCGCGGGCGTCGGCGACGGGGGTGGAGTCGAACGCTTCGGTGCCGGCGAAGCCGGCGTTCGCCAGTGTCAGGTCGTCGATGCCGTCGAGGCCGGGCGAGATGGCCTCCACCCAGTCGCCGATGCCGACGACGTAGAGGCCGTCCTCGCCCACCCGGCGATGGATCAGGGTGGCGAGCTCGCCGGGCACATCGGGCAGATCGTCGCCTGGCACCTTGTGCACCAGGACGACGTAGGCCGGATACGTAGAGCCGGCGATCTCGTCGTGCAGGATCTCCCGCACGGCCTCGACGTCGCCGTTCGCCATCGACCGGTCGACGACGAGGGGGTCGGTGCGCAGCCGCTCGGCGATCTGGTCGACGCGGGCGCCCGGCTCGGCGATCTGGAGATCCTGGGTGGCGCGTGCCGGCGCGGCGGCGACGAACATGCCGATGGCGGCGGCCAGGATCGCGCAGATGAGACCGGCTATGCGGGCTGGGTGCCGCGCTGATCGGTGATCCGTCACGGTCCTATTTCATCAAGTGTTGGGTAACTGCGCGGCGGGCGGGCTACCTAATCCTTGATCTCGCAGATCACGGCTCCGTTGGCGACCGTCGCGCCGACCTGGGCGGACAACCCGGACACGGTGCCGGCTTTGTGCGCGTTCAACGGCTGTTCCATCTTCATCGCCTCCAGGACGACGATGGGTTCGCCCTCGGCCACCTGCTGACCGTCCTCGGCCACCACCTTGATGATGGTGCCCTGCATCGGAGAGACGAGGGCGTCGCCGCTGACGGCGGTGGTTCCGGCGCTACCCGCCTGCCGGCGCACCGGCTTGCGGGCGGCGGGTGCGGCGGCGGAGGAGGACGACGACGCTCCGAGCCCTTCCGGCAGCACCACCTCGAGCCGCTTGCCGTTCACCTCGACCGTGATCCGTTCCCGAGCCGCTGCCTCGCCCGGCTCCGCCTGACCTGCGCGGAAAGGCTGGACCGTGTTCTGCCATTCGGTCTCGATCCACCGGGTGTGCACCTCGAACGGCTTGTCCGGCTCCTGCGGGGCGAAGGCGGGGTCGTCGAGCACCGCCCGGTGGAACGGGATGACCGTGGCCAGACCGTCGACCTCGAACTCGGCAAGCGCGCGCCGGGCCCGCTGGATCGCCTGCCTTCGGTCGGCGCCGGTGACGACCAGCTTCGCCAGCAACGAGTCGAAGTTCTGCCCGATGACGCTGCCGGCCACCACACCCGCATCGAGCCGGACACCCGGACCCGACGGCGGATCGAACCTGGTCACCGGCCCTGGAGTAGGCAAGAAGTTCTGCCCGGCATCCTCGCCGTTGATGCGGAACTCGATCGAATGCCCGCGCACCTGCGGGTCGTCGTAGCCGAGCTCTTCCCCTTCGGCGACGCGGAACATCTCACGCACCAGGTCGATCCCGGTGACCTCTTCGGTGACCGGGTGTTCGACCTGCAGCCGGGTGTTGACCTCCAGAAAGGAGATCGTGCCGTCGGCGCCGACCAGGAACTCGCAGGTCCCCGCGCCGACGTAGCCGGCACCGCGCAGGATCGCCTTCGACGCCCGGTACAGCTGAGCGTTCTGTGCCTCGGTGAGGAACGGTGCCGGCGCCTCTTCCACCAGCTTCTGGTGCCGACGCTGCAGCGAGCAGTCACGAGTGGAGACCACCACGACGTTGCCGTGCTGGTCGGCCAGGCACTGGGTCTCCACATGGCGGGGCCGGTCCAGGTAGCGCTCGACGAAGCACTCGCCGCGGCCGAACGCGGCCACCGCCTCACGCACCGCCGACTCGTACTGGGAGGCGACCTCGTCCAGCGTGCGCGCCACCTTCAACCCACGGCCGCCGCCGCCGAAGGCCGCCTTGATCGCGATCGGAAGCCCGTGCTCCTCGGCGAAGGCCACCACCTCGTCGGCACCGGAGACCGGGTCGGCGGTGCCGGCCACCAGCGGCGCGCCGGCCCGTTGCGCGATGTGCCGGGCGCTCACCTTGTCGCCCAGCGCGCGGATCGCCTCCGGCGGCGGCCCGATCCAGGTCAGTCCGGCGTCGATCACCGCCTGCGCGAAGTCCGCGTTCTCGGCCAGGAAGCCGTAGCCGGGATGGACCGAGTCGGCACCGGAGCGGGCGGCGACATCCAACAGCTTCTGGATATCCAGGTAGGTCTCGGCCGCGGTCTCACCGCCCAGGGCATACGCCTCGTCCGCCAGCCGGGTGTGAACAGCGTCGCGATCGGAGTCGGCGTAGACAGCCACGCTGCCACGGCCGGCGTCCTTGCACGCACGGATCACCCGCACCGCGATCTCACCGCGATTGGCGATCAGCACCTTGGTGACGCTGCGATTCACGACCTCTCCCTTCCATCGCCTGCGCAACAGGCTATCTGACCGGGACGCGGCGATTCGTACTCATGCGTCCTCGCCGCCGCTGCCCGCCTCGATGACGGTGACCCGCAGCGGCGAGGATACTGCTACCGCACGCGCGCGCGAGATGGCGTAACGTCGGCTGCAGAGGTGGCCAGGCCCTGCGGCGGCGTGCGATCGACCATCGGCTCGCCGGCGCCGTGCCCGACGCCGTTCAACCGAGCCGACATGGGCCACAAGCCCAGGCGTGCAGGAAGGTAGGGACAATGCCGTTCGAGCTTTCCGCCGAGCATGAGGACTTCCGCAAGGTCGTGCGTGACTTCGCCGAGGGCGAGGTGGCTCCGCACGCGGCGCAATGGGACGCCGAGCACAGATTCCCGCTGGGAACCGTGCAGGCGATGGGTGCGCTCGGGTTGTTCGGCCTGACCGCACCCGAGGAATACGGGGGTTCCGGTGGGGACCTGACCAGCCTGTGCGTGGCGATCGAAGAGATCGGCCGGGTCGATCAGTCGCTCGGCATCACGCTGGAGGCCGCGGTGGGTCTCGGAATCAACCCCATCCTGACGTACGGCACCGATGAGCAGAAGCAGCGCTGGCTGCCGGATCTGGTGACCGGGCGCGCGCTGGCCGGCTTCGGGTTGACCGAGCCGGGTTCCGGTTCCGACGCGGGAGCGACCGCCACCCGAGCGGTGCTGGACGGCGACGAGTGGGTCATCGACGGCGCCAAGCAGTTCATCACCAACTCCGGCACCGAGATCACCTCGTGTGTGACCGTCACCGCCGTCACCGGCGAGGAGGAATCGGGCAGGCCGGAGATCTCCACCATCATCGTGCCGTCCGGCACCGCCGGCTTCACCGTGGAGCCCGCCTACGACAAGCTGGGCTGGCGCGCGTCGGACACCCACCCGCTGACGTTCACCGGCTGCCGGGTGCCCGCCGACCACCTCCTGGGCGTCCGCGGCCAGGGCTTCGCGCAGTTCCTGGCGAGCCTCGACGACGGCCGGATCGCGATCGCGGCGCTCGCGGTTGGCTGCATCCAGGCGATGGTGGACGCGTCGCTCGGCTACGCCAAGGAACGTGTGGCGTTCGGCCGACCGATCGGGAGTAACCAGGGGCTGGCCTTCCAGATCGCCGACCTCGAGGTCATGGCGGAGTCGGCGCGGCTGCTCACCTACCGGGCCGCCGCGATGCGCGATGCGGGCCGGCCCCGAGACGACGTCAAACGGGCTGCGGCCGTGGCGAAGCTGCACGCCACCGAGTCGGCCGTGACCGCCACCCGGATCGCGACCCAGGTGCACGGCGGATACGGCTTCATGGAGGAATACCCGGTGGCCCGGTTCTACCGGGACGCGAAGATCCTGGAGATCGGGGAGGGCACCAGCGAGATCCAACGGCTGCTGATCGCCCGCGGCCTCGGGCTGCCGGTCGAATGACGCAACCACCCTTCCCCATGATCATGAACACTTACCGTTCACATAGCACGGTTAATGTTCATGATCATGGGAGACGTGAGACGGAGGTGCGCGTCCGTGGGTGAGGACCATTACGCCGACGTCGCTGCCGCGCGCGACGCGACGCTCACGCCGTCCGACGCGGGCGCGGTGAAGCTGCGGTCGCAGGGCAAGCTTTATGTCCGCGACCGGCTCGCCCTGCTGTTCGACGACGGCACCTTCGTCGAGGACGGTCAGCTGGCGAACGCGAGCGCCGCCGGGTTGCCGGCGGACGGCGTCGTGACCGGGCGCGGCCTGGTGGACGGCCGACCCGCCCTGGTGGTCGCGAACGACCCCACGGTCAAGGCCGGATCCTGGGGCGCACGGACGGTGGAGAAGATCGTCCGGATCACTGAGCTGGCGCTGCGGGAAGAACTGCCGATCTTCTGGTTCGTCGACTCCGGCGGGGCGCGGATCACCGACCAGGTCGAGCTGTTTCCGGGGCGGCGCGGTGCCGGGCGGATCTTCCACAACCAGGTCGCACTGTCCGGAAAGGTCCCGCAGATCTGTTGTCTGTTCGGCCCGAGCGCGGCCGGAGGCGCCTACATTCCGTCGTTCTGCGACGTGGTGATCATGGTGGAGGGCAACGCGTCGATGTATCTGGGTTCGCCGCGGATGGCCGAGATGGTCGTCGGCGAGCGCGTGACCCTGGAGGAGATGGGGGGCGCCCGGATGCACGCCACCGTCTCCGGCTGCGGGGACAACCTCGCCGCCGACGACGCCGACGCGATCGAGCAGGCCAAGGCGGTTTTCTCGTACCTGCCCGGCTCGTGGCGATCGGATCCTCCGTCGTACGCGGCGTCCGCGCCGGTGCGGGCGTTCGACCGTGACCTGGTACCGGAGGACGACGCCACCGGGTACGACATCCACGACGTGCTCGGCGCGTTGCTGGATGAGGACTCGTTCTTCGAGCTCAAACCGCTGTTCGCAGCTGAACTGGTGGTCGGATTCGGGTTGCTGGAGGGGCAGGTGGTGGGCGTCGTCGCCAACCAGCCCGCCGTGAAGGGCGGGGTGTTGTTCGTCGACTCCGCGGACAAGGCGGCCCGGTTCATCTGGATGTGCGACGCGTACAACATCCCGCTGATCTACCTGGCCGACGTGCCCGGCTTCATGATCGGCTCAGCGGTGGAACGCGAAGGCATCATCCGGCATGGCGCCAAGATGATCACCGCGGTGTCGGAGGCGACGGTGCCGACGGTTTCGGTGATCGTCCGCAAGGCCTACGGTGCGGGCCTCTACGCGATGTGCGGCCCGGGGTTCTCGCCGGACGCCTGCCTGGCTCTGCCGACGGCGAAGATCGCGGTCATGGGGCCGGAGGCGGCGATCAACGCGGTGTACTTCAACAAGATCGCCGCCATCGAGGATGAGACCGAGCGCGCCGCCTACGTAGAGAAACTACGTCAGGAGTATGAGGCCGACATCGACATCCTGCGGCTGGCGTCCGATCTGGTGATCGACGCGATCGTCGAACCAGAGCGGCTGCGCGGCGAACTCGTGGCCAGGTTGGCGGCAGCGGCGCGCAAGGACCGGACCTTCTCCGCGCGCCGGCACGGAATCCCGCCGGTGTGAGCAGGCCGGGGCCGCTTTGCGGCTAGCCGTCGGAAGGACGCCGTGGACTCACCGGGCCGTCTGCCATGGTGGGCTTCAGCTCTTCCCGTTTGTCACTGCGCCACAGGCTGGTGATGCCGACGCCGAGGTCAGCGAGCAGGTGGCGCAGCAGTGGGAGGGAGAGGCCGACGACGTTGTGGTGGTCGCCTTCCAGCGTGGTGACGAAGGGGCCGCCCAGCCCGTCGATGGTGAACGCGCCCGCTACCCTGAGCGGCTCGCCGGTGGCGACGTAGGTGTCGATCTCGGCGTCGGAGAGTTCAGCGAACTGGACCTTGGTCGACGCGGTCGAGCCGAGAGCGCCGCCGGTGCCTCCACTCGCGGCCGGGCGCACGTCGACGAGCCAGTGGCCGGTGTGCAGGATCCCGGTCTTGCCGCGCATATTGCGCCACCGCTGGGTGGCCTCGGCGGCGTCGCGTGGCTTCCCGTAGATGGCGCCGCCGAGTTCCAACAGCGAGTCGCAGCCGAGCACCAGGTAGTCACCGGGCATGGCTCCGCTGACCGCCTCACACTTGGCGCGGGCCAGCGTGAGGGCGGCGTCCGGGGGCGTCAGTGGACCGTGCGTGCGTTCGGCGTCCGCCAGCGCACGTTCCTCGTCGACCCCGGGGGCCTGTACGACGGGCTCGATGCCGGCCGAGCGCAGCGTCGCGAGGCGGGCACGTGAGGTGGAGGCGAGTAACAGGCGTGTCACACAACCACACACTACCGAAAAGATGATCACTTCGGGGCGGCAGGGGAGAGAGCTCTGCGGGCAGAATCGGGCCATTGTGGGAGGTATTTCTCGCCAGGTCGCGGGAATCGACCCGCAGAGCTCATTCCCTATCGGTGTGAACCGGCTTGGGCCGGATCGGCAGGAGGTCTAGAGCCGGGCGAGCGCCTCCTGCAGCGGGTCGAGTCCGAGCGTGCCGAGGCTGAGCGCTTGGCGGTGGAACTCCTTGAGGTCGAAGTCGGCTCCCTTGCGACGTCGGGCGTCCTCGCGGGCGGCTATCCAGATCCGCTCGCCGATCTTGTACGACGGCGCCTGACCGGGCCATCCCAGGTAACGGGTGATCTCGAACCGGTTCACCTCGTCGGGCTGGCGGGTGTGGGTGCGGAGGAACTCGTACGCCGCCTCCCCGCTCCACGGCCCAGCTGGCAGCCCGTCGCGCCGCACCACCTCATCGGGAACGTCGAGCTGGAGATGGACGCCGATGTCGATGACGACCCGGGCCGCCCGCAACGCCTGCGCGTCCAGCATGCCCAGCCGGTCTCCCGGGTCGTCGAGGTAGCCGAGGTCGGACATCAGCCGCTCGGCGTACAGCGCCCAGCCCTCGCCGTGTCCGGAGATCCAGCAGAACAGCCGCTGCCACCGGTTGAGTTGCTCCTTGAGGTACGCGACCTGGGCCACCTGCAGGTGGTGGCCGGGAACGCCCTCGTGGAAGACGGTGGTCGTCTCCTGCCAGGTGGAGAACGAGTCGATGCCCTCGGGCACGGACCACCACATCTGGCCGGGGCGGGAGAAGTCCTCGCTCGGTCCGGTGTAGTACATGACCCCGTCCTTGGTCGGGGCGATGCGGCACTCCAGCGTCTGGATGGGCTCGGGAATGTCGAAATGCGTGCCGTTCAGTTCCGCGATGGTCTTGTCCGAAAGGGCCTGCATCCAGGTCCGGAACGGCTCCGCACCGGTGATGTTGCGGGCCGGGTCGGCATCCAGCGCCGCGACGGCGTCGTCGACCGAGCCGCCGGGGACGATCTGGTTCGCCACCTCGGCCATCTCCGCCTCGATCCGATTGAGCTCGGCCAGGCCCCAGGCGTAGGTCTCGTCCAGATCCACCTCGGCGCCCAGGAAGAACCGGCTGGCGATCCGGTACGTGTCGCGCCCGGCATGATCGTGTTGGCGTGCCCGGCCCATCACCTCGTCCGCGAGGTAGCCGGCGAAGTCGGTGAACGCCCCGGACGCGTCTGCGGCAAGCCGGTCGAACTCGGACTTCCTGGCTTCGGGTGCCGGGCCGACGAGCTCGGTGAAGAGCCCATCGGTCGCGACCTGCTTGGCCTGTTCGATCACCGCCTGGACCTGGCGACGCGCGGGCGGCAGTCCGGCGGCGATGTCCGCCTCGATGGTCTGCCGGTAGCGGTCCAGGTTCGGGCCCACGTCTCGCAGCCTGGACGCGATCGCGGCCCACTGCTCGTCGGTGTCCGTCGGCATCAAGTCGAACGCCTCGCGAATGGCGTGCATCGGGCTGGCGATGTTGCTCAGGGTGCGATCCAGCCCGGCGTCATACATCTCCAACGACAGGCCGAGCCGTTCGCGCAGCGCCTCGCCGGCGACACGTTCTCTTTCGTCGCGAGCCACGGCGTCGTCAAGCGCGGCGAGGGTGCGTTTGGCCAGCTCCGCTCGCTCGGCGTATCCGTCCGGGGAGAGGTCGGTCGACTCGGCGTCGTGCCCGGCGACGCCGGCGTATGTCGCCTCGAAGGGATCGAGGCGGACGAGTTCGTCGACGTATCGATCGGCGACGTCGTCGACGGTCACTCGGTTCGCGGTGGTGGAAGGCTGCGAGGGAGCATCGTTCATGCAGGCACACTACGTGTCCCCGACCTGCCCGTCATCCGCATTTCCGCGCCGACGGGAGCGGTCTGCAGCGGCGTAAACGACGTCTAGTGAAGGTGTGGACAGCTGAATGCGTTCATGCACGGTTATCCACAGTCATGCGTAGCTGGTTGCACGTCATCCGTGCGGTGGGAGATCGTCGTACCATGAGAAACGAAAGGAGCGGCGCCTCATGAACGACGCGCAGATCTGGACGGTCATCGGCGGTTTCCTGGCCGTGGCCGTCGCCATGTCCGGGATGGTCGTGCGCACGGTCGGCAGCGAGATCCGGGCGGTACGTGGCGACATCAGGGGGCTGCGCGGTGAGATGAACGCCCAACTGGGCGGTCTGCGTGGAGAGATGCATGCGGAGATCGGCGGCCTGCGTAGCGAAATGCATGCGGAGATCGGCGGCTTACGCAGTGAGGTGCATGCGGAGATCGGCGGTCTACGCAGTGAGGTGCATGCGGAGATCGGCGGTCTACGCAGTGAGATGCGCGCCGGGATCGGTGGTCTGCGCGGTGAGATGAATGCCCGCTTCGAAGCTGTCGACGTTCGGTTCAATTCCGTGGACCGCAGGCTGGACGGGCTCGATAGCGATGTCCAGGCGCTCACCCGGCGAGTACGGGATGACGGCCCATGACGCCTCTGGAGCCTGCATACGGTCCTTGAGACAGCGCGCTCATGGGCATTGAAGCGAAGCTCCCAGCGACGGTCTGCGCACCCGCTTCGGGTCGCGTATGCACTGCCGGCTGTGGTCCTCGGTTCGCGGGACGTTCGCGGGCTCACCGTGGGAGGGCACTGGCACGCCAAGCGCCCGGGCCCGGACGCGGTGGCGTGCGGACGGTGCGCCAGTAGGCGGCCCAGGTCGACGGCCGCGCCCGCGAAGCGTCGGCGGGTGAGACAGCCGCGGCTTTGGCGGCCAGGACGGCGGTCAGCGCGGCGACCTCCTCGTCCGTCGGCTCACCCTTGACCACGCGCACCAACGGTTCCGCCGGGCTGGACACGTCCGCTTCCTTGCTCATACCGAAGAAGTCTAGGACGCCGACCAGGTCGAGGAGACGCGCCGGGCAGCGTAGTGATGAGTTTCGCCGGCGACCGTGGTCAGACTCTGCGCCAGGTACTTCATGACTCGCGAGGAGAAGACATGGGCAAGGTTGTGTACTCGATGAACGTCTCAGCCGATGGTTACATTGAGGATCCGGACGGGACCATCGGGTTCACCGCGCCGGACGACGAGATTCACCAGATGTGGAACGAGCAGACGCGGCAGACATCCGCGTTCCTGTTCGGCCGTCGCCTCTACGAGATGATGGAGGAGCCATGGAGGACCGTGGCGAGCCGCGACGACGCGTCCGAGGTCGAGAAGGAGTTCGCCCGGATTTACCTGGACACTCCGCGGATCGTGTTCTCCGACACGATCGAGGCCGTCCCCGACGGGGTACGCCTGGTGCGCAGCGGGGATGCCGTCGCCGAAGCGGCACGGTTGAAAGAGCAGGTCGATGGCGAACTCGATCTGGGCGGCCCCGGACTCGCCGCGTCGTTGATCGACCTGATCGACGAGTTCCGGCTCTGCGTCGTGCCGATCACGGTGGGCGGCGGCAAGCCGTTCTTCCCGGTCGGTAAGAAGCTCAACCTGCGGTTGGCCGAGCAGCGCGTATTCGCCTCTGGCGCCGTCTACCTGTGTTACGAGCACCTCGGCCGAGGTTGATCGGCGAAAACCGGAACACGCGCATGTCGTCGACGGCTCGACATCTCCTCGGGCCGGTGACCCAGAGTCGCTTGTGCACCTGCGTCGGGCAATGCGGCGGCCGGTCAGAGGGGGATGTTGCCGTGCTTCTTCGGTGGCAATGTCTCCCGCTTGGTACGCAGCGCGCGTAGTGCCTGGGCGACGGCGGAGCGGGTGCGCGACGGTTCGATGACGGCGTCGACGTAGCCGTACTCGGCCGCGGTGTACGGGTTGGCGAGCGTGTCCTCGTACTCGGTGATGAGCTCGGCGCGGCGCGCGTCCGGGTCCTCGTGTTCGGCGAGCTCACGCCGGTAGAGGATGTTCACCGCGCCCTGCGCGCCCATCACGGCGATCTGCGCCGTCGGCCACGCCAGGTTCACATCGGCGCCGAGGTGCTTGGATCCCATCACGTCGTAGGCGCCGCCGTATGCCTTGCGGGTGATCACCGTGACCAGCGGCACGGTCGCCTCCGCGTAGGCGTAGATCAGCTTGGCGCCGCGCCGGATGATGCCGCTGAACTCCTGGTTCGTCCCGGGCAGGAATCCGGGCACGTCGACGAAGGTCAACACCGGGATGTTGAACGCATCACAGGTGCGCACGAACCGCGCCGCCTTCTCCGAGGCGTCGATGTCCAGTGTGCCGGCCAGATGCATCGGCTGATTGGCCACGATGCCGACCGAGTGCCCGCCGATGCGCCCGAACCCGACCACGATGTTCGCCGCGAACAGCGGCTGCACCTCGAGGAATTCGTCATCGTCCAAGACAGTCTCGATCACCTGGTGCATGTCGTACGGCTGGTTCGGGCTGTCCGGGATCAGCGTGTCCAGCGTCCGGTCGTGGTCGGTGACCTCGTAGACCGGTTCGGAGACCTCGTACGTCGGCGGCTCGTCCAGGTTGTTCTGCGGCAGATAGGACAGCAGCTCCTTGACGTAATCGATGGCGTCCGCCTCGTCCGAGCCCATGTAGTGCGCGTTGCCGCTGCGGGTGTTGTGCGTGTGCGCCCCGCCCAGCTCCTCCATGGTGACGTCCTCGCCGGTCACCGCCCGGATCACGTCCGGACCGGTGATGAACATCTGTGAGGTCTGATCCACCATCACGGTGAAGTCGGTCAGCGCCGGTGAATAGACGTGTCCGCCGGCGGCTGCGCCCATGATCAGCGAGATCTGCGGGATGACCCCGGAGGCGAGCGTGTTGCGCCGGAAGATCTCCCCGTACAGGCCGAGGGAGACCACGCCCTCCTGGATCCGTGCCCCGCCGCCCTCGTTGATCCCGATCAGCGGGCACCCGGTCTTCAGGGCGAAATCGATGATCTTGACGATCTTCTCCCCGTACACCTGACCCAGGCTGCCGCCGAACACGGTCACGTCCTGGCTGAACACCGCCACCTGGCGGCCGTCGACGGTGCCGATGCCGGTGACCACCCCGTCCCCGTACGGGCGGTTCTTCTCCATCCCGAACATGGTGGAGCGGTGCCGGGCCAGCTCGTCGAACTCCACGAACGACCCCTCGTCCAGCAGCATCGCGATCCGCTCGCGGGCCGTCTGCTTGCCCCGCGCATGCTGCTTCTCGACGGCGCGCGCCGAGCCCGCATGTACCGCTTCCTCCATGCGGTTGCGTAGGTCGGCGATCTTGCCCGCGGTGGTGTGGATGTCCGGGCCGTCGTGGCTGGCGGTCATGGATCCCTCCGGTCGCTGGTCCCCCAGCAGGGTAGACCAGAACACGACGGCGGCGTTGCGACGAACCTCACGCGCTGCGCGTATGACCCAGTGACCTCGAACACTCGTGCAGCGCGCGGCCTCTCAACCGGCGGACGGGTACCCGAGTGCCAAACCGGGGAGATCATCGGTCATCGCCATCTGGAAGATGGTGATCGCGAACGCCTCCGGTGTCAGGCTCATCTCCACCCGCGCGATGTGCTCGTCGTCCACGACGGTCACCTCGGGCTCGGTGAAGTAGTCCGAGTACGGCCGCCGATTCGACGTGGTCTCGCCCGATGCCACCGCCTGTTCCATGTCGGCGCCGATGTCCTCTGCTTCCTCGGGGGAGCCGGTCACTGCGCACACGACGCCGACCGGGACGTCCGGGTCATCACCCTCCTGCCGAACGCCGACGGCGGCCGGTGTCGGGTCAGCCTGGATGAACTGGGCGGCCAGCACGTCGCCGAGGCAATCGGCGAGGCTGCCGACGGTCGGTTCGTCGGTCAAACTGGTCCCGTCCGAGTCGACGACGGAGAGGTCCGCGTCGATGCCGCCCACAACGACGTCGGCGTCGACGGCCCTGACCTGGGGCGCGGCCAGGGTGACCGGTTGCGTGACATCGTTCTCGGCGGCGAGAACGTCGTCGCCGGACCAGCCGGCGGCAGTGGCCGCGGAGGCGACGTCGTCCGCGTCCTGGCCGCCGATCACCATCGAGACGAAGGACGGCGGTGCACCTACGGTGACGAGGGCGTCGGCCGAGTCCAGATCGATCCCGAGCACCTCCGGTAGCTGATCACGGTGCTGGTAGAGCGCGTCCGCGCCCCAGCCCGTGAGGCTGCCCCAGACGCCCTCGAAGGTGCCGCCGGAGGCTTCGGCGATGCGGGCGGCGTCCCCGAAGCTGATGAACGTCGCGGTCGACGACGTCGCTTCGATCCGGTCGAGAGCCTGGTGCAGGGCCGTTCCTGTAGAGCGGCGCTCGCCGTCGCCGCCTGTAGAACCGGGCGCGCCATCGTCGTCATCACCGCATGCTGTCACTGTGGCGGCCAGCAACAGCGGGACCGTCAGCACGATGCTCCGGCGCCGGTCGCGGCTGGAGGCCCTGGTTGTCCTGCGCTTCGAACTCACGGCGAGAACCCTAGCGTGCCGCCCGGACGGGGCAGCGCCGTCTCCAGCGCGCCCGATTCCGTCCACCATCTCACCGCCTTTGCAATGCACACATATACGCAACACCCGCCGCGCTTCGTATATGGATCGTCGTGCGCGCACGTATAGCGGCCACCGGATGCTCACGTGTACATACGCCAAGCGCACGCACCCGTATGCGGACCATCGGGTGCCCAACATGCGGAACGTCAACCGTTGCGTATATGTGTGCATTGCAAAGGCACGCGAACCCGCAGTGTCACTGTGGAGCGGGTGCTGCAGCCGGATCTGGACCGTCGGGGTGCCCGGCTGACTTTAGGGCCGGACGGTCGAAGCCGTACGCTAGGCGCGTGTCTCCTACCGCAACCGGTTCCCGCGAGGCTGCCCGCTTTGAGATGCCGGACGCACTCCGTGCTGACGTCCGCGCACTCGGCGAGGCCCTCGGACAAGTGCTACGTGAGTACGGCGGCCAAGCTCTGCTCGATGACGTCGAGCATCTGCGCGAGCTGGTCATAGCCTCACACCACGAGGATCAAACCGTCGCCGACGACGCAGCCACTCAGGCGGAGCGGCTGGTCGATTCGTGGCCGCTTGAGCGGTGCGAGGAAGTCGCCCGGGCCTTCACCGTCTACTTCCACCTGGTCAACGCCGCCGAGGAATACCACCGCATCCGTGCCCTGCGCGCGGGCGACAGCGGCGACACCAGGGCGTCCGGCGCCACGGCACAGGCCATAGCCGAGATCTCCGCGAAGGCCGGAGAAGACGAGGTCGGCGCGTTGCTCGCCGGACTGGAGTTCCGGCCCGTCCTGACCGCACATCCGACAGAGGCGCGCAGACGTGCCATCGTGAACGCGATCCGCAACGTCGCGCAGCTCCTCGAGCGCCGGGACGATCCACGCCTCGGCACCTCGGAGGCCGCCGAGACGCACCGCCTGATGCTGGAAAGCGTCGACGTCCTGTGGCGCACGGCTCCGTTGCGGGCGGAGCGCCCGGGTCCGCTGGACGAGGTCCGCACCGCGATGTCGGCCTTCGACGACGTTCTCTTCCACGTGGTGCCGCAGGTGTACCGCCGGGCCAACGCCGCGCTGGGTGACGATGCCGAGGTGCGCGCACCCCGGGTGCCGGCATTCGTGCGGCTCGGCTCGTGGATCGGCGGCGATCGGGACGGCAACCCGAACGTGACCTCGTCGATCACCCGGCAGGCGATGGCGATCCAGTCCGACCACGTGCTCGACGCACTGGAGTCGGCCTGTGCCCGGGTGGGCCGCGGGCTGACGCTGGATGCGTCGACGACGCCGCCGTCGCCGGAGGTCAGCCGGATGCTGACGGACGCGGAGGCGAGCCAGCCGGAGCTGTATGCGGATCTGGCGGCCCGCTCGCCGAACGAGCCGCACCGGATCGCGCTGCTGTATGCCGCGGCGCGCGTGGCGGCGACCAAACGGCGCGACGCGGACCTCGCCTATGAGGGTGCGTCGGAGCTCCTCGAGGAGCTCCGCACAGTGCAGGCGAGCCTGGTTCAGGCGGGCGCGGCCCGGCAGGCCTATGGCGAACTGCAGAGCCTGGTCTGGCAGGTGGAGTCGTTCGGCTTCCACCTCGCCGAGCTCGAGGTCCGGCAGCACAGCGCCGTACACCGGGCAGCGCTGCAGGAGATCGAGGCCGGCGGGGAGTTGTCCGAGCGCACCCAGGAGGTGCTGGCGACCATCCGGGTGATGGCGCAGATCCAGGCCCGCTTCGGCGCGGACGCCTGCCGTCGTTACGTGGTCTCCTTCACCCAGTCCGCCGAGGACGTGGCCACGGTGTACACACTGGTCCGGCACGCCCTGGACGGCAGGGCCATGGCGCTGGACGTCGTTCCGCTCTTCGAGACCGGTGCCGACCTGGAGGCGTCGGTATCGGTGCTGGAGGGTGTCCTGGAGCTCCCGCAGGTGCAGGCCCGGTTGGACGAGACCGACCGCCGGTACGAAGTGATGCTCGGATACTCCGACTCGGCGAAGGACGTCGGCCCGGTCTCGGCGACGCTGAAGCTGTACGACGCCCAGGCGAGGCTGGCCGAGTGGGCCGCGCGGAACAAGATCACGCTGACCATGTTCCACGGTCGTGGCGGCGCACTCGGTCGCGGCGGAGGCCCGGCCAACCGCGCCGTGCTGGCACAGGCGCCCGGCTCCGTCGACGGCCGGTTCAAGCTGACCGAACAGGGTGAGGTCATCTTCGCTCGGTATGGCAACCGGGCCATCGCCCGCCGGCACATCGAGCAGGTGACCTCGGCGGTGCTGCTGGCCTCGACTCCGAACGTGGAGGAACGGGCACGGGACGCCGCCGTGGAGTTCGCCGAATTGGCCGCTACCCTGGACGCCGCCGCCAAGGACGCGTATCACGCCCTGGTACGCAGCGAAGGCTTCCCGGAGTGGTTCGCGCGGGTAACCCCATTGGAGGAAGTGGGCGCCCTGCCGCTGGGCTCCCGTCCGGCGAGGCGCGGATTGACCGTGTCGTCGCTGGATGACCTGCGCGCCATCCCGTGGGTCTTCTCCTGGGCACAGACCCGGGCCAACCTTCCGGGCTGGTTCGGCCTCGGCACCGGTCTGGCGGCCGTGGGCGACCTGGACCTGCTCCGCCGCGCCCGCGACACCTGGCCGCTGTTCACCGTGATGCTGGAGAACGCCGAGATGTCACTGGCCAAGACGGACCGGCGGATCGCGGCGCAGTATCTCGCCCTGGGCAACCGCCCGGAGCTGACCGAGATGATCCTCGCCGAGCATGCACTGACCACGGAGTGGGTGCTGAACGTCACCGAGCACAGCCGGCTGCTGGAAGACCGGCGCGTGCTCAGCCGCGCGGTCGCGTTGCGCAACCCGTACGTGGATGCGCTGAGTTACCTCCAGGTGCGCGCACTGCGCACGCTGCGCTCCGGAGAGGACGGCGCGGTCGACGAACACCGCGTGCGCCAGTTGCTCCAGATCAGCGTGAACGGCGTCGCCGCCGGCCTGCAGAACACCGGCTGACCCGCCGCCGCTCCCCGATGATCATGAACGGTTGCCGTGCTATATGAACGGCAACCGTTCATGATCATGGGGTGTGTCCCTAGGTGAGGATGCCCGCGAGGATGAGCCCGACCGCGACGACGGCGGCGACGATCCCGCCCGCCAGGGCGAATCGTTCCTTCTTCCTGGCGGCCGCCAGCAACGCCTCCTCGTCCTTGGTGGACACCAGGGACAGGTCCTCGACCGCCAGTTCGCCGCCGCCGTCGCCCGCCGTGCCGAGGACATAGACCGGGGTGTCCGGCGTGAGCACCCACTCGGTGTATTTGTAGCCGATGGTGCCCTCGCGTCGCGTCGCCGGCAGGGTGAAGCTGAAGCTGCCTAGCGAGAGCGTCGTCCCCTCCGCCGAGTCGTCATGCGGTTCGAATCGGTCGACCACCTGGCGCATGTGTTCGAACGTCCCGGCCTTTGGGCGCACGAGGATGGTGCCGGTGTGGTCCCGGACGTGGAAGGGCTCCTCCGACTCCCGTGTGGCGACGGTCTCCTCGCGTTCGACGCGACGGGTGCGGTAATTGCCGTTGGAGTCGCGTCGACGTTCGGTGGTCCAGTACTTCCTGGTGATCACATGCCGGTGCCAGACGCATTCGGTTGTGGAGATCTCCGACGTGATGGTGCCGGCCGGCCCTGGCTCGGCCTTCCCGACCACTTCGCATTTCTGCTGGAAATAGCCGGCACCCGCAGCCTCGGCCGCGGCGTCGCGCAGCGTCTGTAGCTCCTGTGCCGTCAGCGTCTCGGTGGTGATCATCTCGTGCTGCCGCCGACGAGACGTGTACACGAGGTATCCGCAGTATCCGGCGACGACCAGGGCGACGAGCCCGGCGATCCACAACATTTGAGTCCCTTCACCGTCATGTGACTCGGCGGACACTAATGAATCACGGCGGGGCGGTCAATGCGTGCGCTGACACTGCGCAGGCGTTGACCGCTCGTCGAGTGGCCCGGCGGCGCGACGCTTGGCGTCCGGCCGCGGGTAATGTCAAGCACGGCAGCACAGCCATCGGAGCGGCAGAGGAGTGGCGGTATGTGGACCATGCAGCGAGTCGCGCGGACCGCGTCGACGAACGCCGACGTCAGCGTGCTCGCCCAGGACGGAGCTCCGGAGGGGACGGCTGTCGTCGCGGATCATCAGACGTCCGGGCGGGGCCGGCTCGAGCGGACATGGCAGACACCGGCGGGCACCAGCCTGACCGTCTCTTTTCTGCTGCGCCCGGACGACGTGCCGGTGAACCGTTGGCCGTGGCTGCCGCTGCTGGCGGGTGTCGCGGTGGTGGACGCGATCGGCGATCTGATGGATATCGAAGCCGGGCTGAAGTGGCCGAACGATGTGCTCGTGGGCGACCGCAAGCTCGCCGGAATACTGGTCGAACGGGTGGAGACGCCGGACGGAGCCGCCGCGGTCGTCGGTATCGGACTCAACATCCGGCAGCGGGATGAGGAACTGCCCGAGGGGGGCACGTCCCTGCGGCTCCAGGTGGGCGCCGACACCCCGCCCCCCGCCCGGGACGCACTCCTCGACGCGCTGTGCGACCGGTTGGCCGAGCGCTACCTCGCCTGGCGCCGCTCCGCCGCCGGGCCGGCGTCAGCGCCGGCGTCACCGCCGGGGACAGACGCGTCGACGACGACAGGCACGTCGAGCGCCGGGGAGCAGCCCCTGCGGGAGGCTTACCGGGACCGGTGCGTCACTCTCGGCCGCCGGGTGGGGGTCGAGCTGCCCGGCCGACAACGAGTCGAGGGCAGCGCCGTCGACGTCGACCATGATGGACGGCTGCTGGTCGACACCGGTGCCGGGGTGGAGGCCTTCGGCGCCGGCGAGATCGTCCACCTGCGGCCGCTGTGATCGTCGTTCCCAGCGTGATGACGAAGGACCTGGTGGTCCGGGGAACAGCGATCCGTCTTCCGCCGCGAAGCGCGCCGGGAACGCGGCGCGCCGAGCAGTCCGGACCCAATCGTGGGTACCGGGCCACAGAACATGTCAGGATTCGGATATGGGCTTTCCAGAGAAGCACCTCAGCGAGGGTGAGGTCGTCGAGTTCCACCTGCGTACTCACGTCAAGGAGCTGTTCCTGCCGGTACTGATCCTGCTGGTGACCGGGGCCGCGGCAGGGTTCGGGCTGGGGGTGATGCCGGACGACGACAGCACGACGGTGACGGTCGGCCGATGGGCGATCGTGATCGCCGCTGTGCTGATCGTGCTCATCTGGTCGTTCTGGCCGTTCCTGAACTGGCTGACGACGACGTTCACGGTGACCAACTCGCGGTTGATCACCCGCACGGGCGTGATCTCCCGCACTGGGCGTAACATCCCGCTGCGCCGGATCAACGATGCGGCGTTCGAGCAGGGTCTGACCGATCGTTTCCTGCGGTGCGGTACGTTGATCGTCTCCGCGGCCAGTGAGGAGGGCCAGATCCGGTTGCATGATGTACCGCGAGTGCACGCCGTGCAGTTGCGGCTCAGCGAGCTGGTCGGGGAGGCCCACGAGGACGGCTGGCCACGCGACGACACGGAGGAGGAGACCGACCACCCGTGACGGCCGAACGCCCCACAGCAGACGACTTGGAGCGTCTGCTGCTCGGTGCTTCTCGTCGATACACGTTTGAGCAGGTCGCGGACGCCGCAGGGCTGAGCGTGGAGGACGCCAGGCGGTACTGGCTGGCGCTCGGGTTCCCCGACGTGGGGGAGGAGAAGGCCTTCACCGTCTGGGACCTGGAAGCGTTGCGCGGCGTCGTCGAGCTGGTCGAGTCCAAGGCGGTGAACGAGGAGACCGCCGTACAGATGGTCCGTGCGCTGGGGCGGATGACCGGCCGGCTGGCCGAGTGGCACGTGGAGACACTCGCCGAGATCATCGAGGATGCCGCGGAAGCCGGAGGCCTCGCCCCGAGCAGTCGGCTGACCTCGGCGTATCAGATGGCACAGCGGCTGCTTCCGGAGTTCGAGCGGCTGCTCATCTACGCGTGGCGGCGCAAGCTCGCCTCGTCCGCGAACCGGCTCATCGCCATCGCCGAACTGGGCGAGTCTCCGCTGCTGGCAGCCCCGGCGTCGGTGGGTTTCGCGGACCTGGTGTCGTTCACCAGGCTGTCGCGCGGGCTGAGCGTGGAAGCGCTCGGTGAACTGGTCGAACGGTTCGAAGCCATGACCAACGACGTCATCTTCGGCTGCGGAGGCCGGGTGGTCAAGACGCTCGGCGACGAGGTCGTGTTCGTGGCCGAGACGGCGTCCGTCGCTGCCGAGATCGGCTGTGAGCTGGTCGAACAGATCGGCGTCAACCCCGCCCTGCCGGACATCCGGGTCGGGATCGCGACCGGACCGGTGGTGGCCCGGCTCGGCGACGTGTTCGGCACCCCCACCAATCTGGCGGCCCGGCTGACCGCGGTGGCGGAGCGGAACTCGGTGCTGGTCGACGCGGAGACGGCCGAAGCGCTGCGGGACGAGCCGCGGGTGGCGCTGCGTGCGCTGCCGCCGACGACGGTCCGGGGCATCGGGGCGGTCGAGGTGTTCACTGTCTCCCGCCGCCCCTGACCAAGTGATGGGATGCGCCTTTGGTGCGCTCTGACCCACCAAAGGCGCATCCCATCTGCGGCTGGATTACCGGTCGTCGCCGACCAGGCGTATCCGCTGCTGTTCCGTCGTGCCGTTGACCGTCACCGACATGGTGACCTGGCCTGGTCGTAGCGCCGTCAGGTCCCGCGTCACCGGGTCGTAAGCGGCCGCGTATCGCGGCTCGGCCTCGTCGGCGGGCCCGACGTAGACCTTCGGATCCCAGCCCCAGGACGAGCTGACCGGATACACCACCGGGATATCTCGGTTGCCCTGTGTCACGCTCGCCGACAGCGACACGGTGTCGCCCACCGTGACCTGCTGCGGAACGTCGAGCGCGAGCTGATCGGTGTGTGGCCGGAGCTCGGCGGTGATCCAGTCCGGACCGCCGTCGTACGGCGCTTGCCGCGCTTCCTCCTGCTCCTTCGGGGTGACCCGGTCAACGCCGACCATTGACCAGCCGGTGAAGCCACCGTCCGACGATCCGCTCGATGGCGACTTGGCGGAGTTGCCGATGACCACGTACGGCACGCCGTCCACCGACGAGGCGTGGAATGTGCCGACGTGGCCGGCGATGAAGGCGGCACCCTTGCCGGTGTCGTGCTGGAACTCGGCGAGCCAGGATTCCAGCAGCGCGGCTTCGCGCCGGTCGGCGAGCTGGCTGTTCTTGGACGGTGTCGGATCACGCGGCGGGTGGTGCTCGATCACGACGACGGACCGGATCGAGTCGTCCTCTGCGGCCTCGTCCAATGCCCGCCGTAGCATGGCGATCTGCTCGAAGCCGCCACCGCGGAGCGTGCCGAGGGACGTGTCGAGCGTCACGAACCGGGTGCCCTTGTGGTCGAACGTCCGGTGGGTCTCGCCGAAGTAGGTCTCGAAATTGGTGATGTCGGCGCCCATCACCTCATGGTTGCCAGGCACGTAGTAGTACGGGACGGCTTCGCCGATCTCCTCGTCGAGGATCCGCTGGGCCAGCTGGAAGTCCGCCTCCGACGCCTCGTCCACCAGGTCACCGGCGATGACGAAGAAGTCGGGGTCGGCTGCCTTGATCTCGCGTAGCGTGCGGCGGGCGCCCTCGACCAGAGACGAGTCCGGGTTGCGCGCGACGAACTGGGCGTCGTTGAAGACGGCGAAGTTCCATTCCGCGTCGCCGATCTCGCCGTCCTGGGCGACGACGGGGTCGGCCACCTCCGGTTCCGGTGGGACATCGACGGTGGGTGCGGCGTTGACGTACAGGTTGTCGATGATCACGTCGCCGGTGTACTGGGCGGAGGCCTTGGTCTCGATGATCGTCAGCCGCCGGAAGTACACCTCCTGCGGGTAGCCCTCCGGCACCTGCAGCTCTACGGTCCGCCAGCCTTCCCAGGTGATGTAGGGACCGTAGACCGCGGGGAGCGTCCGGCCGTCGGCGTCGACGAAGGTGAACGCGGTCCATTCGCCCTGCCCGCTGCCGTAGATCGAGAGCCCGAAGGAGCGGGACTGACCCTCGACGCCGAGCGGCTCGGAGAGCGAGGCGACCCCGAGCCGGGTGGCGGTGGCCTGGGTGAAGTCGTACGACAGCCGCAGTCCAGCGCCGTCCTCGCCGTCCGGGGTGGGCTCGACCTCGGCCGTTGCCCGGGTGCCGTAGGCGTACCAGCCGGACGGGTCGTCGAACGTGTCCAGGACGTGCTTCTCCACGCCGATGCTGACGCCGACGGAGGTCTCGGCGTCCCCGACGCGCAGCGTGACCAGGCCGCCGACGCCGTCCTGCTGTGGCACGACCTCGAAGCCGCGGACACCGTCGGTGCGGACCTCGAACAGGGACGTGTCGTACTCGAGCTCGACGTCGGCGGGCTCGATCGGTGCGGAGTTGCCGTGCTCGTCATAGCCGAGCACACCGAATGTGGCCGTGTCGTCGAGCGAGGGCACATTGACGGAGCGCTCGGTCGCGGTGATCCGGGTGGGCGCACGGAGCACTTCCAAGGTCACTTCGGCTCCCGCCGGCCCGGCTGCGGCTGTGATCGTCGTGGTGCCCGGCTCGGAAGGTACGACGACGCCGGTGCGGCCGTCGTCTCCGGAGGTGACGGTGCCGTTGGTGGTGTCCCACGTCAGCGAGGGGTTGTCGGAGACCGGGCCGAAGGCGGCGTCGTGCGGGGTCGCGGTGATGGAGCGGCTGAGCCCGGCGAAAACCCGGTCCGGGCGGCCGTCGCCGACCGGAGCGTCGGTTGCGGCCTGGCCGGGCGACAGCGTGGTCTCGGCCCAGATCCCGCTGGTGTCGTGGCCGGTGTCGGGCGCGAAGATGCCCAGCCCGTTGGGCACGCTGCGCAGCTCACCGTCGCTCAGGTCGTTGTCGACCTGCAGGGTGTCCGTGCCGGGGGTGCGCGCCACCATGGTGGAGGAGCCGCCGCCGTCGATCTCGACCGCGGTGTGCACGCCGCGCTCCGCCATGAGCCGGCCCATCTCGGCCAGAGTGGCGCCGCGGCTGTGGCTGTAATTGTCGCCGTCGGCGCTGAGGACGGTGATCTGCGTGCCGTCCGCGGAGAAACCGATGGCCGTGCGGGCGGCGTAGGTGGAGTCGTTGACGTCCTGCGGCTGTCCGTCCGCGACCAGCAGCGCGCGGGAGCCGATGGCGGTGTGCACCGGCCGGCCGTCGGCGGCTTCGGCGGTCCAGTCGACGGCCACCTGGTCACCAGGTTCCAGGTCGGAGAGGAGGTCGGCGCTCTGGCCGCGGCCGACGAGTGCGACCGTGTCCTCGCCGAGGGTGCCCTCGCCCGGGGCGTCGTTGACCTGCTGCACGACGTCGTCGGTGATGATCACTTCGGTGACGTCCGGTTCGTTCTGCACCGCCCGGGTGCGGGGGAATGCGCCCCAGTGCTCGTCGTACGCGCCGATACCGTCCGCGGGCAGGTCCGAGCTGTTCAGCCGGGCCAGCGGCCGGTCGCCGCCGGGCAATTCCACGGTGCCGGTGAACTCGATCTCGGTGATCCGGCCGGTGCTGTCCTCGTCGAAGGCGACGATGCGGGTGGAGTTCCCGGTGGGCGACTTCAGCAGCTCGCCGTCGGCGATCACGGCTCCCATCGGCGACCCGGAGTTGTTGATGTCGTAGAAGTCGCCGTTCACCGCGGCGACCGCGCCGGCGGCGGCGGCCTGCTCGGTGATGGGCGCGATCTCGGTGAGACGGCCGGCCGAGATGTATCCGACGTCGGCGCCCTGGGTGGTGTCCACGGTGACGGCGTTGGTGACCTGCCAGCCCCGCGGGCCGAGGGTCTCCGACTCCTCGGCGGTCACGCCGGGTGCGACCGGCCGGGAACCGGTCGCGGTCTGGATCGGTTCGGCCGTATCGGCGGCCGGCGCGGCTTCGGCGACGGTCGCGGTGGAGTGCAGCGGGGCGACGGCGATCACCAGGACCGCGGCCAGGCTGAGCATGGCCGGCAACAGTGGGGACTTCCGGGTGCGTGGAGCGCTGCGAGCGGGTGGGCCGCTGCGCGTGGACCCGGAACGAGGGTCGGTCGGCAGGGTGCCGTGGGCGGGCATGGACACGTGGAGACCTCCGTAGGCCATTGGTCTATATCGGAATCATCGTGTCCGACATGAGCGGAATGCCCGTTAACGCGCACTGACGTCTACACGAACCCGCCGTTGCTGCACACCTGCGGGTTTGATTCGATGTGACGGAGGAGACGATGGGGTGGAGTCCGGCGTGGCCGGTCGTGCGCTCTAAGCTTCTTCAGTACGCGCGTGCGGTGTGGTCGCAGCGTGGCGATCGGCCGCGTACAACTCGCCCAGATGAGGACGTCCACAACCACAGGAGAACGACGTGGCCACGATTGAAGCAATTGGAGCGCGCGAGATTCTGGACTCTCGCGGGAACCCCACCGTCGAGGTCGAGGTGGCGCTCGACGACGGCACCATCGCCCGGGCCGCTGTTCCGTCCGGTGCGTCGACCGGACAGTTCGAGGCCGTAGAGCTGCGCGACGGCGACAAGGGACGGTACCTCGGCAAGGGCGTGCAGAAGGCGGTCACCGCCGTGATGGACGACATCGCGCCGCAGCTGCTGGGGTTCGACGCGACCGACCAGCGCCTGATCGACCAGGAGATGAGCGACCTCGACGGTACACCGAACAAGGCGAAGTTCGGTGCCAACGCCATCCTCGGTGTCTCGCTGGCCGTGGCCAAGGCGGCGGCCAAATCGGCCGACCTCCCGCTGTTCCGGTACCTGGGCGGCCCGAACGCGCACACGCTGCCGGTGCCGATGATGAACATCCTCAACGGCGGCGCGCACGCCGACAGCAACGTCGACATCCAGGAGTTCATGATCGCGCCGATCGGCGCGGAGACCTTCGCCGACGCGCTGCGCTGCGGCGCCGAGGTCTACCACTCGCTGAAGAAGGTGCTCAAGTCCAAGGGCCTGGCCACCGGACTGGGCGACGAGGGCGGCTTCGCGCCGGACCTGCCCAGCAACCGGGAGGCCCTGGACCTGATCCTGCAGGCCATCGAGGAGGCCGGATACACGCCCGGCTCGGAGGTGGCGCTGGCGCTGGACGTCGCCGCGACTGAGTTCTTCTCCGACGGCAGCTACGCGTTCGAGGGAGCGACGAAGAGCGCTGCCGAGATGAGCGAGTACTACAGCCAGCTGGTCGCCGACTACCCGCTGGTCTCCATCGAGGACCCGCTGGCCGAGGACGACTGGTCCGGCTGGGCCACTCTCACCGGGGCGATCGGCGGCCGGGTGCAGATCGTCGGTGACGACCTGTTCGTGACGAACCCGGAGCGCCTGGCCCGTGGCATCAAGGAGGGTGCGGCGAACTCGCTGCTGGTGAAGGTCAACCAGATCGGTTCGCTCAGCGAGACCTTCGATGCGGTGTCGATGGCCACCCGGGCCGGGTACACCAGCATGATCAGCCACCGGTCCGGGGAGACCGAGGACACCACCATCGCGGACATCGCCGTGGCGACCAACGCGGGCCAGATCAAGACCGGTGCCCCGGCACGGTCCGAGCGGGTGGCGAAGTACAACCAGCTGCTGCGGATCGAAGAAGAGCTGGACGACGCCGCGCGTTACGCCGGTTCTGCGGCATTCCCGCGGTTTAATAGGTAACCATGCCGCCAGCTCGCCGCTCTCCTGGCGCTCGCCCGACGGGGAGCGCCGAGACGAGACGGCGTCCTGCACCGCGGACCGCTCGAGGCGGCCCCCGGCCCGGTACCGGGTCGGGGCGCCCCCGCGCCGGCGTGGAGCGGCCTCGCCCGGCCGGCGCCTCGGGTGGTCCGGGCGGTCGCCGTCCCGTGCGCGGACGTGGCGCCCGACCGTCGGTGACCGGACGTGCGGCGCTGCTCGCGTTGGTGCTCGCCGTCCTTCTGGTCTCGTACTCCTACCCGTTGCGTACCTGGTATGACCAGCACAACGAGCGGCGGCAATTGGAGCAGGAAGCGGCGGCCCTGCGGGATCGGGTGCAAGAGCTGGAGACCGAGCTGGAGCTGTGGGAGGACCCCGCGTACGTGGCATCGCAGGCGCGCGAACGGCTGCACTACGTCATGCCGGGCGAGGAGGGCTACATCGTCGTCTCGGAAGAGGACGAGAGCGACGAGGAGGAGGGTCCGGAAGGGGTGCCTCCGGTCGGCGAGGGCGAGTGGCACGAGCGGCTGTGGAACTCGGTGCAGGCGGCGGACGAGATCAGCGAGGACGAGCTGCCGTGAGCCGGGAGGTCGGCGGAAAGGGAGAATTTCCCGTCCTCGCCCGCGGCCAGATCGTCGCGGGGCTCCTCACAGGCCGATGCCCGAGCCTACCCGGGACGGGAAATTCTCCCTTTCCGCCTCGCCTTGGGCCGAGCCTGCTGGAGAGGTGTAACGAGTAGTGGAGTCGCTGGTGGCGACCGAGGATGACCTGGACACGTTGAAGCAGCAGTTGGGACGGCCGTTGCGTGGGGTGCGGGCGGTGATGCACCGCTGCCTGACCGGGCATCCGACCGTCGTGGAGACCGAACCGAGGCTCGACGACGGTACGCCGTTCCCGACGTTGTACTACCTGACCTGCCCGCGTGCGGTGGCGGCCGCATCGACGCTGGAATCGTTGGGTGTGATGGCCGAGATGAGCGATCGGCTGGAGCGGGACGAGGCGCTGGCGGCCGCGTATCGGGCGGCGCACGAGGACTATCTGCAGCGGCGAGAACGGATCGCGCACGTCGAGGAGGTGGCCGGCGTCTCCGCCGGGGGCATGCCCACTCGGGTGAAATGCCTGCACGTGCTGGTGGCGCACAGCCTGGCGGTGGGCCGCGGGGTGAATCCACTCGGTGACGAGGCGCTGGGGCTGATGGCCCGGTTGGAGGAGAAGCCGTGGACGTCGGCGTCGTGTGCGTGGCGGCCGGAGAACTGAGGCGAGGAGAAGCAGCGTGAACCGAGTGGCGGCCGTCGACTGCGGGACGAACTCGATCCGGCTCCTGGTCACCGAGATCGACGCCGAGGCCGGACAGCAGCATGACCTCGATCGCCGGCTGCGCATCGTCCGCCTCGGGCAAGGTGTGGACGCTACCGGCCGGCTCGCCGACGAGGCACTGGACCGCACCATGTCGGCGTTGAACGAGTACGTCGACATCGTGCGGCGTTTCGGCGTCGAACAGGTCCGGATGGTGGCCACCAGCGCCACCCGGGACGCGTCAAACGCGCATCGGTTCGTCGACGGGGTCCGCGACATTCTGGGCGTCGACCCGGAGGTGGTCTCCGGCGACGAGGAGGCCGCGCTGTCCTTCGCCGGCGCCACCCGGGAGCTCGGAAGCGAACACCCGCACCCGTATCTGGTGGTCGACATCGGCGGGGGCTCGACGGAGTTCGTCTCCGGCCGGACGGAACTTGAGGCGGCACGCAGCGTGGACATCGGCTCGGTGCGGATCACCGAGCGTCACTTCGCCGCCGATCCGCCGACAGCAGAGCAGGTCGCCGCCGCGCGTGCCGACATCGACGTGGCGCTGGACGAGGCCGCGCGCACCGTTCCGTTGCGAGAGGCCCGGACCGTGGTGGGACTCGCCGGGACGATCACGACCATCGGCGCGATCCAGCTAGGGCTGTCCGAGTACGACTCCACGAAGGTGCACCATGCCCGGATGCCGGCCGATGCGGTTGCGGAGATCAGCGACCGGTTGCTGGCGGCGTCGCACGAGGAGCGTGCCGCGATCCCGGTGATCCATCCCGGCCGGCTGGACGTGATCGCCGCCGGCTCGCTGATCCTCCGGCGCGTCGTCGAGCGCAGCGGCGCCGGCGAGGTCCTCGTCAGTGAGCGAGACATCCTGGACGGCATCGCCTGGAGCATCGCCGGCTGAGCAGGGGGCATCCGTGACCTCGACACCATCGAGCGGATGGAGCAGCCCGGCGTCCAGCGCTTCGGCATGAACGCCGCCGCGGCCGTGGCCGCCGTCGTTGCAGACCGGGAATGAGGAGCGAACGGATGACCGTCCCGACCATGACCAGCCAGACCCTGCGGCCCGCCGACCGTCCCACGCTGTACTTCATCGGCGTGACCACCGGCCGGTCATCGATCCAGCGAGTGTTTCCCCGCTGGGCGGAGCATCTCGGGCTGGGCGATGTACACCTGCAAGGCGTCGATCTGCCGCTGCACGCGGACCCGGATCAGTACCGGCGGGTGGTGGAGTTCATCGCATCCGATGAGCTCAGCCGTGGCGCCCTGATCACCACGCACAAGATCGACCTGTACCGGGCGTGTGCCGACCTGTTCGACACGGTGGACGCGCACGCGCGGATGATGGGTGAGGCGAGCTGCCTGACCAAGACCGAGAGCGGGCTGCACGTTCAGGCGAAGGATCCGGTCACGTGCGGGCTGGCGCTGGACGCGTTCATCCCGCCCGGATACTGGAAGGACACCGGCGCCGAGGTGCTCAGCATGGGTGCGGGCGGCTCGACCACAGCCATCAGCTGGTACCTGAGTCAGCCCGAGCGCGGCGCGGACCGCCCGGTGCGCTTCACCGTCACCGACACGTCGGCCGAACGCCTCCACCATTTACATGCCGTGCACGCGCGATTGCCGAATCACACCCCCTTCGACTACGTGTTCGCTCCGACCTTGGAGCACAACGACCGGGCACTCGGGCGGCTGCCGGCCGGGTCGCTCGTCGTCAACGCCACCGGACTCGGCAAGGACGGACCGGGCTCGCCGATCACCGCCGCCGCCCGGTTTCCGGAGCAGGGCCGGGTCTGGGAGCTGAACTACCGCGGCGACCTGGTCTTCCTCGACCAAGCCCGAGCCCAGCAGGAGGAACGACAGCTGCGAATCGAGGACGGGTGGGTGTATTTCCTGCACGGGTGGATGCAGCACATCGCCGAGGTATTCGACATTGCGATCCCGGCATTCGGCGAGGAGTTCGATGCCTTGTCCGATCTGGCCCGGGCGGCACGATAGGACCGAGAGCCATGAACGCAGCCGAACCGGTCCCCTTGACGTCCGCTGACGGCTACCGTGCTTGTTGAGCGCCAGTGTCGCATCGCGCCGCGAAATCGGCTGTTTGACGACACTGGCACTCAACAAGCCGGCCCTCGTGGTCAGGGCTGGGGAGCGTTGCGGCTCGCCGGGAAGACGTCCACGTCGTCGGCGTCGACGAACATCACCCGGTGGCCGAACTGGATCTGGATGTACTCCATGTCGCCGCGGATCACCGTCCAGTCGCCCGGTGACGAGCCGTCATACGTGGTGGCACGGTAGTACTCGCCCTGAAGCGTCGGGCCCGCCGCGTAGCGTTCGCCGGCGGAGAGTTCGTACTGCAGCGGCACGATCGGCTGGACTGGGACGCCATCGGGGAACGCGGCCGGTTCCGGGTACGCGCGGCCGTAAACCGGCACGGAGTCGAGCCCTTCCTTCGGCGTGACGACCAGGCCGCGGGACCACACCGCCGCCGGCGCATCGGACGGGTTGTAGAACCAGGCCTTCTGTCCCAGGTACCAGATCGCGGTCCAATCGCCGTCGTGGTCGGCGATGGCGTAGGTCTGCCCGGCCGAGGCACGTGCACCGTGGTCGGAGATATGCATGGTGGACGGCGATCCGTCCGGGTGCAGACCGATATCCGTCACCAGCGGAGCGTCGTGGCTCGGCTCGCTGTGCAGGATCACCGCCGACGAGCCGCGCTCCGGGCACGGCACGCCACGCTCCTCGCATCCGGTGAACGCCGGCCGGTTGGCGGCGAAGTCCGGATCGATGGTGACCAGACCGGTCCGCGGGGTGCCGGTCGAGCGGGCCGGAGCGCCGAGCAGGTCGAAGTAGTGCGACCAGTCCCAGTACGGACCCGGATCCCAGTGCATCCCGGCGACGTAGGCGGGGGTGATGCCGGGGATGTTGTCGTGGCCGATGATGTGCTCGCGGTCGATCGGGATGTCGAACTTCTCGGCCAGGTGACGGACCAGCTTGGCCGACGTCCGGTACATCGCCTCGGTGTACCAGGTGCCCTGCGCCGCGAACCCCTCGTGTTCCAGGCCGATCGACTTGGCGTTGACGAACCAGTTGCCCGCGTGCCAGCCGACGTTCTTGGACTCCAGGTGCTGGGCGATGTGCCCGTCGGAGGAACGCAGCGTGTAGTGCCAGCTGACCCAGTTCTTGTCCTGGGCCAGCTCGGTGGTCGGCCCGAAGTAACCCTCGGCGTCGTGGATGATGATGTACTCGATCTTCTGCTGCTCCGGCCGGTTGCCCAGATCGTGGTTGCCGTAGCTGTTGACGTTGGTGCCGTCGCCGCGCAGCTCGTACGGAGCCGGGAGCCACTCGCAGGAGAGCGCGCGCGGGCACTCGATCTCGTCCGGCCGCTCGGTGTCGTCCAGCCCGAGGGCCTCGATCCAGGCGCGGTCCGGTTCCAGGCCACGGTGGGCGGCGAGGGTGACCAGCTGGCCGTCGTCGGTGACGCGTTCGGCGCCGGCGCGGATGGTGGCGTAGACCTCGTCCGCGAAGAACCGGGCAGCGTCGGCGGTGTCCGCACCGCTGTACCGGGCGACGGCGCCGTACCAGTCGGCCGGATCGGTATCGCTGCCGAGTGGCGCACCCAGGTCGCGCTGGTACCGGGCGAGCAGCGCGGCGCCACCGCGGATGTTGGCGGCCGGGTCGCTGCGCAGCTCGGCCTCAGCCGCTCCGGTGAGCGTCGCCGCGGCGTCGAGCGTCTGCAGGGATTCCTCGTCGGGTGGCTCGACGTCGGGGTGGGTCACGGTCAGCGTGTCGCGGGCATCGTCGCCGCGCGGGTCTTCGTCGGTTCCGTGGTGGTGGCCGCCGGCGGGCAATCCGGCGACGTACTGGGCGTCGGTGAGGTGCATCGGTCCGAAACCGCCGCTGGTGCTGGGCGAGCCGCCGTTCACGTCCCACCGGGACTGCAGGTAGGAGACGCCGAGCAGAACCGATTCCGGCACGCCGTACTCCTCGGCGGCGGCCTCGTACTGGTGCTGCCGGTCGTCGCCGTCGGGCCCGGGCGTCGCGCCGGAGGGAAGAACGGCGACCGAGGCGAGCGCCGCAAGCACGGTCAGTCCGGCAAGGGTGGTCGAACGTGCAGTCAGGGATGGACGTCGAGGACGGGATCGTCGCATGTGGCCTCCAGAACACCGGCCGCTGGGCACCGCGGCGTCGCGGTAGCGGTGTGGGCAAGGTGACGATCATCCTGCCGGAAGCGAAAATGACAAGTCAAGGGAAAGGCAAAGCCCTCGTTGGATGAAAATGTTTCACAATCTGGCGCCACTCCTTCGCCTTGCTTGTTGAGCTTCTGTGCCGCTTCATGCCCTGAAGTCGGCCGTGTGGCGACACTGGCGCTCAACAAGCGGGTTCGGGGGGTCAGAACGGCGCGGCGACGCTGGTGACCTCCATCGCGATTCCGGCCGACACGACCACGGGGACGCCGTCGAGCTCGGTCAACGCCACGGTCCGCACCGGAAAGCTGTGGCTGGTCAGCGGGTCGTCGCCGATGTGCTGGAACGTTTCCAGGTTCCACGCCCGCACGGAGCGGTCACCGTCGTCGCTGCCGGAGACGGCGAGCGGCACGCCGTCCACCTCGCCGACGGCCACCGTTGTCACGGCTCCGCTGTGGCCCTGCAGAGGTGTACCGACCGGTTCGCCGTCCGTGAGATCCCAGACGCGGACCGTGCGGTCGGTGCTTCCGGTGACGGCGATCGGCCGGCCGTCCAGGTCGCCGACGGCGACGGTGAGCACCTCGGCGGCATGACCGGCCAGCGGCTCGCCGATCTGCTCCCCGTTGCTGAGGTCCCACCTGCGCACGGTGCTGTCCTCGCCGCCGGAGACGGCTACGGTGCGGCCGTCCACGTCGGTGAGCTGGACCGCGTAGACAGCGCCGTCGTGCCCGCTGAGCGTCGAACCCACCTGGTCCCGGCTCTCCATGTCCCAGACACGGATGAGTCCGTCGAACCCGGCCGAGACCGCGACGGCCCGCCCGTCCAGCACGCCGGCGGCGACCGCGGTGACCCCCTCGGGGTGCACGTTGAACGGGTCCCCGATCTGGTCACGCGCACCGAGGTCCCACAGGCGGACGGCTCCGTCGTAGTCACCGGAGACGGCGACCGGAGTTCCGTCTAGTTCGCCGATCGCGATCGAGGTCACGTCACTGGTGTGGCCGGAGAGCGGCGCGCCGATCTCGAAGCCTTCCGCGGGATCCCACGGCACCAGGTCGGTGTCGACGTTGGCGTGCAGCAGCCAGGGGCGCTCGTCCGGGACGATGGCGAACTGGCCGCCGTGGCCCGGGAAATGGTCGAGGTGGGTGCCGAACGCAGGCCGAGTGTCCTCGTCGGGTTCATCCGGCGGATCCGCTGGCACATCCTCCGGCGTATCCGCCGGCGTTTCCTGCGCTGGCTCCCCCGGTGACCCCTCCGGTGACGCGTCCTGCGCCCCGTCCGCGGCGTCGTCGACCGGATCCGGGGTCGGCGCCGGCAAACCCGTCGTGGTGTCGCCGCCTGTGCCGTCGTCGGCCCCGTCGGTGGCGACGACGACGATCGTGAGCACACCGGTCAACAGGATGACCACGGCGGACGTGAGCAGAGCCCAGACCGGCACATCGACCATCCGCGGGCCGCCTTCGGCAGGCGGTGGGGGCGGTGGCTGTTCCCCCGGCGGCGGAGGCGGCGGGGGCTGCTGCGGAGGCGGCGGGGCGGTCAACGGATCTCTCCGATCGGTGTCAGATCCCAACGGTGCAGGGCGCCGTGTTCACCGGCCGACACCGCGATGGGGACGCCGTCGAGCTCACCCAGGGCGACGGCGTTGACGCTGCCGAGGTGAGCGATGAACGGATCGCCGATCTGCTCGTGGTTCTCCAGATCCCACGCGCGGATCTCCTGTTCGCCGGCCGACACGGCGATCGGAACTCCGCCGACCTCGCCCACGGCGACCGACCGGACGGGGCCGGTGTGCTCTTCCAGCGGGTCGCCGACCTGTTCGAGGGCGGCAAGGTCGAATACCCGAAGGGCACCGTCGTCGCTGCCGGTGACGGCGACAGCGGTGCCATCGACGTCGCCCATCGCCACCGCCCGCACCCACTCTCGGTGCCAGGTGTCGATCGGGTCGCCGATGGGCTCGCGCGCCGACAGGTCCCACACGCGCAACCGCCGGTCGTCTCCGGTGGTCACCGCCACCGGCACGCCGTCCATCAGACCGGTGGCGACCGCTTCGACATCGTCCTTGTGCGAACCGAGCTCGTCGCCGATCTGGTCGCCGGTGGCGAGATCCCACATCCGCACCGTGCGGTCCACGCCGGCACTGCCGGTCACAGCTACCGGCACGCCGTCCACTTCGGCGGTGGCGACCGCCTGGAGGAAGGTCAAGACCCCACCCGACACGGGATCGTTGACCTGTTCCCCGGTGCGGAGGTTCCACAGGCCTGGACTCTTGCTATCCGTGCCGGCAGTGGCGGCGTACAGCGTGCCGTCGACGTCGCCGACGGCGATGGAGCCTGCCCCGCCCAGATAGCCCGACAATGGCTCGCCGATCTGCTCGCCGGTCTCCAGGTTCCACACGGTCGGTGCGCTGGCACCGACGGTGACGGCGACGAGCGAACCGTCGAGCTCGCCGAGCGCCACTCCGGAGATCGACTCGGCACCGGTCAGCGGCGTGCCGATCTCCGCCGCGACAAGCTCGGACGGTGCGCTCTCACCGCTGCCGGGAGCGTCGGCGTCGGGATTCGCCGTGGCCGGAGAAGGCGTGGGCTCGCTGCCGGTGTCATCGTCCGGGACGGCCTCCGTCGGCGACGCGGTCGCGGGACCGGCCGTGTCCGCAGGGTCTGCCGGCGCCTCGGCGACTGTGGGCTCGTCGTCACCGCCCCAGGTGATGAGGATGACGGTGATCATCGTGGCCACCAGCGCCACCGCGACGAACGCCAGCGTGGCCGCGACCGTGAGCGGCATCCGCACGGTGCGGTTTCGCGTGGACGCTCCCGGTGGCTGTGTCATCGAGCACCTCGCCTGAGTGAGTGACCATGATCGTATTCGGCGGTCATGACCGGCTCAACCCCTTGGCCCATCGGCCGGGTATCTACCACCGTGGGTCTACCGCGGCGCCGGGCACAATGGGAGCCGTGCCGGTCGAAGATACGAACACGTCGGCGGATCGCCCAGATCCGCCAGTGGAGCCGTTGCCGCACCCGGTCACCGGGGTTGCGTTCTCCAGCCCGGTTCCGCCGGGCACCGGTTGGCCGGACGACGAGGCCGGCCCGGACACGCCGGTGGCGGCAGGGCCGGAGGATGTGGCCAAGCTGGCGGCCGGCGCCTCGCTGACCGAGGTCGCGGCGCGCTCGTCGGTATGCCGCGCCTGCCCCCGTCTGGTGCGATGGCGCGAGGACGTCGCCGCAACCAAACGACGCTCCTTCGCGGGCCAGCCCTACTGGGGCCGGCCGACACCAGGCTGGGGTGACCCGGAGCCGCGAGTCATGGTCGTCGGCCTGGCGCCGGCGGCCAACGGCGGCAATCGGACCGGCCGCATTTTCACCGGTGATCGCAGCGGCGACTGGCTGTTCGCCGCGCTGCACCGGGTCGGCTTGGCGAACCAGCCGACGTCCGAGCACGCCGGCGACGGGCTGCGCCTAGCCGGTGTCCGGATCGCCGCCGCCGTGCGGTGCGCCCCGCCGGACAACAAACCGTCCCCGGCCGAACGGGACACGTGCGCGCATTGGATCGACCGGGAGGTCGCTCTGGTGCTGCCGACACTGCGTGCGGTGGTGGCGCTCGGCTCGTTCGCCTGGACCGCCGCGCTGGGGACGCTGGCCCGCGCCGGAGTGGAGGTGCCGCGGCCGCGGCCGAAGTTCGGTCACGGTGCCGAGGTCCGGCTCGAGTATCGCCCGGACGAGGCGGCGACGGGCCCGGGCGAGAGCGTCGTCGGCGAGAGCGTCGTCGGCGAGAACGCCGCCGGCGAGAACGCCGCCGGGACGGTGCCCGTGGCGGGTGACCCGCGTTCGATCACCGTGATCGGTTCGTATCACCCCAGCCAGCAGAACACCTTCACCGGCCGGCTCACCGCCGACATGCTCGACGACGTGCTCGCCCGCGCGGCGGCCGCCTGAGACATGCGCTACAACGACGCGCCGCCGTCGACGAGCAGATCGTGGCCGACCAGGTAGCCCGCACCGTCGGACGCGGCCCACAGCACGGTGGAGGCGATCTCGTCCTGCGAGCCGATGCGGCCGACCGGGATCATGGCGGCGAACCGCTCGGCCCGCTGCTCCGGCGTCTCGCCCGGCAGGAGCGACATCGGAGCGTCCACGGCGCCGGGGCTGACCACGTTGATGCGGATCCCGCCGGAGATGTTCTCCAGCGCGGCGGCCTTGCTGAGCGCGCTGACCGCGGCCTTGGTGGCCCCGTAGGCGCCCACCCCGGGCGCCTGCGTATGCGCACCGAGGTTGGAGCCGATGTTGACGATGGCTCCGCCTCCGGCCGCGCGCATGGCGGCGATCTCATGCTTCATGGCCAGGAAGACGCCGGTGACGTTCACCTCGAGCATCCGGGCCCAGTCCTCGGCGCCCAACTCGGCGATCGGGCCGCCCGCGAGCACACCGGCGTTGTTGACCGCGACGTCCAGCCTGCCGAACCGCTCGACCGTGACGGCGACGAGGCGGCGCACCTCGTCGTCGACGGTGACATCGGTCGGGACGGCGAGGCCGTTACCCCCGTCCTGCTCGATGAGCTTCACCGTCTGTTCCAATGTGTCCGGACTGCGACCGGCGACGACGACGGTCGCGCCCGCGCGTGCGAAGGCCCGGGCGACGCCGCGCCCGATCCCGGACCCGGCACCGGTGACGATCGCGGTCCGGCCATCGAATCGGGGCGTGTGCTCGGTATGCGCCCGGGAGCTCCCGGACACGGCCGGAGTCGTGCCGGAGCCGGAGCCGGTAGCGGCGGTGGCCCGGGTGACGGTGATGTCGCTGTCGGTCATCGTGATGCATCCTTTCTGACGGTGAACTGGACAACCGCCGCCGTGACGAGGAACGCCCCGGCGGTGGCGGCGAAGGCGGCGGCATAGCCGCCGGTGGCGGCCGCGGCGGTAGTGACGCCGTCGACGGCCAACGAGTCGGTGCGGGCCGACGAGAGCGCCAGCAGGAGAGCCAGGCCTACAGTGGGCCCGACCTCCATCGACGTGTTGACGACGCCGCCCGCGACCCCGCTGTGTTCGGCGGAGACGTCGGTGAACGCGGTGACGGTCGCGCCGGCGAACGCCATTCCGGCGCCGAGGGGGAAGAGCAGCAGTGCGACGAGGATGCCGCCCGGATACTCCGAGTCGACGTCGATGAACGCCAGCAGCGCCATCGAGGCGGCGACTAGCAGGAGTCCGACGGTCGTGACCTGGCGCGCCCCATGTCGCCGGGTCAGTCGGGAACTGACCGGGCCCATCACGATCACCAGCAGGAACGGCAGGAACGCGGCGCTGGTCACGGACTGCGACCAGCCGTGGATCTGCTGGAAATAGAGGCTGAGGAAGAACTGCGCCGCGGTGCTGGCCGCCGCCGTCAGCCAGATCACCAGCAGGGCGGTGGTGCGGCCGCGGTGTGTGACCAGCCCCAGCGGGAGCAACGGCTCGACGCCGCGGGCCTGGCGCAGGACGAACCCGGCCAGCACGGCCAGCCCCAGTGCCACCGTCACCGGCGCCTCGTCCAGCACGCCGTGGCTGAGGGTGACCAGACCGGCGGTGACCAGCGCACCATCAAGCAACCGGAGCCGGGTGCCGCGTACGGGTGCGGCAGCCGGAAGACGCCGTACGCCCGCGAGGGTGACAGCGGCGACGGCGATGGGAATGGCGAACGTCCAGCGCCAGGAGGTCACGGCGGCGATCAGGCCGGAGACGACGCTGCCGGACACCGCTCCGGCGACGGAGAGCGTGCCCCACACGGCGAGCACCCGTGCCCGCTCCCGGGCGTCGGGATAGAGCCGGTAGAGCAGGGCGACCGCCGCGGGCGCGACGAGTGCCGCGCCGATGCCCTGGGCGAAGCGGGCGGCGAGCAGCACCTCGTAGTGCGGTGCCACCGCGCCGAGCATAGAGCTGATCCCGAACACGGCCATGCCGACGACGAACATGCGCCGCGCCCCGATGTGGTCGGCCAGCCGCCCACCGACCAGGAGTAATCCGCCGAAGGAGAGCCCGTACGCGGCGGTCAGCAGCGCGAGGTCGGGGGCGGAGACACCGAACTCGCGCTGGATCGCGGGCAGCGGAACAGTGATGAGCGTGATCGCCGCGATGAGCCCGGCCTGCGCGGTGCCGAGGAGAACGAACTGCCGACTAATTTTGGACTGAACAGTCAATAATTGGCTCATGCGAATCCCTTGTGTGGGCGCGTCGGGGCGGGTGGTGCGCCGCGGTGGGCGGAGTTGCGGTGACCGGGAGCGGAGCGGGGAGATGGAGCGGGCGGCTGGAGCGGGGAGCTGGAGAGGGCCGGCGTGTTGAGGCGTCCGGGTGCGGGTCAGGTCAGCATGGACAGCGCCTGGTCGGCGGCGTCGCGCAGGCGTGCGGCGCCCATCGGGCCCTTCCCGACCAGGCGCACACCCTGGAGGAAGACGACCAGGAACCGGGCCGTGGCGATGGGGTCGGCATCGGGGCCGATCTCGTCCTGTGCCCGGGCACGTGTGAGAGCTCCGGTCAGGGCGGCTTCGAGGGCACTCCAGGAGGTCTCGACGTGCTGAGCGACCTGGTGATCGTGCGGCATGAGCTCGGCGGCGGCATTCACGATCATGCAGCCGCGATGCCGCTCGTCGTTGATGGACTCCGCCACGTAGCTCTCCACCAGTGTTCGCACCGCGGGTAGTGCGGGCCCGGGCTGGGAGAGCAAGGCGATCGGATCCGGGTCCCTGGTTTCCAGGTAGCGACGGAGCGCCTTGAGGTATAGCTCGTGTTTGCTGTCGAAGGTGGCGTAGAGACTGGCGCGGCCGATCTCGAGGTGTTCGACGAGGTCGGCCATGGACGTCGCCTCATAGCCTCGCTCCCAGAACAGCTCCAGCGCGCGGGCCAGCGCGGCGTCGGGGTCGAACTCCTTGGTCCGTGCCATGGTTCAGACCCTAGCGTAATTGGAACGAACGGTCAATTAAGCGTCACCGTCCCCATGATCATGAACATTAACCGTGGAAATAGCACGGTTAATGTTCATGATCATGGGGCGGAGGTGATGGGGCTCACGTGTGCTCCGAGTCACATTCCGAGCGTTGAATGCCCTGGTGAGATGGCACATTGGGGCCAGGTGTCCGCGGTGAGCTTCTCTACATGGGGCTGTTGAGGTGCCTGTCGGGCACCTGCGAACAGGGATGTCTCGCTATATGGTCACTTTTCGTCCAGAATGTAAGATGATGCGCTCATCGATTTGAAGACCAGAGGTCCAGTGCCCATGATGAGGCTTATGTCTCGCGCCCAGTTCGACGCCGCCCGGACCATGCCGTCAGCTCACTGCTGCGGCATGTCCATGTGTGGGACGAGCATGCGCCGCTGTTGCATGTGACGGCGCGGCGTCGGCCCGGGGCGTTCGAACTCGGCGAGGATCGCCGAGCCTGACCCGTTGCTCAGTGCGTTGTGGTGGCCACCGGCCTCGCCAGGCGCGGTCGAGTGCGGGCGTGGCTCGCACCGGCGTATGCGGGCATCGCGTCATCGACCACGATTCGTGGCACCGGCGTTGGGGTGAGCCGCCGGCTCCGTCGTCGCTGGGTTGTATGTCGCGCGTTCCACCCGGCGCGGCGCGTATCCCGCGATTCCATCTGAAGTCCCAATGATCACATCTGTCCAACCGTGGCGTCAGGGCTACCTGACGTGCCCAGGTATGAGAGGAAACCGCTCATGTTCCGCTTCACATCCACCGCCCGCCGCACGTCCGGCGGGGACCGCCCGCGCGGTCGCCATTCCGCGGCCGCTCGCATCGGCGGACTGCTGGCCGGGCTTGCCGCGCTCAGCCTGCTGACGGCCTGCGGAGGCGACGGCGACACCGCCGTCGCCTCCGGCGAGAGCGGCGACCCGATCAAGATCGGCGTCGTCGGTGCCAGCGAGGATTACTGGAAGATCTTCACCGATCTCGCCGCCGAGGAGGGGATCGACGTCGAGCTGGTCAACTTCACCGACTACACGCAGCCCAACCCGGCACTCTCCCAGGGGCAGCTCGACCTCAACCAGTTCCAGCATCTGCAGTACCTGGCCGCGTACAACGTGGCCAACGACGACGATCTCACGCCGATCGGCGCCACCGCGATCTACCCGCTGGCGCTGTACTCCAAGGAGCACGCGTCGCTCGAGGACATCCCCGAGGGCGCCGAGATCGCCATTCCGAACGATGAGACCAACCAGGCTCGCGCGTTGCTGGTGCTGCAGGACGCCGGGCTGCTCACGCTGGAGAACGGCGGCGACTCGACCTCGCTGCCGTCGGACATCGTGGCGGAGGAGTCGAAGGTCACCGTCACGCCGGTCGCCGCGGAGCAGACCGCGGTCGCGCTGAACAGCGTCGATGCGTCGATCATCAACAACGACTTCGTCGCCGACGCCGGTCTGGAGCCCGAGGATGCGCTCTACCAGGACCAGGCGGACAGCCCGGCGGCCCGCCCGTACATCAACGTGTGGGTGGCGCGCTCCGGTGAGGAGGACAACGAGACCTTCCAGCGGCTGGTGGAGCTGTACCACACCGCCGAGGTGGAGGAGGCGTCCAGCCAAGCCTCCGGCGGTACCGCCGTGTTCACCGACAACCCCGCCGACGAACTGCAGGGCATCCTCGACGAGATCGAGGGCAATCTGGCGGCGCAGGGCTGAGGCGCGGCAGATGACGTCGGTGATCAGCTTTCGCGACGCCACCAAGGTGTTCGGCGGCGGGCCGGACGCCGTGCGCGCTGTCGACTCGGTCACGCTGGACATCGCCCGTGGTGAGATCTTCGGCGTGATCGGTTACTCGGGTGCGGGTAAGAGCACCCTGGTCCGGCTGATCAATGCGCTGGAGACGGCGACGTCGGGACAGGTGATCGTCGACGGCCAGGATGTCACCACGCTCCGGGAGGCTGAACTGCGGAAGGTCAGGGCCGGCATCGGGATGATCTTCCAGCAGTTCAACCTGATGAACTCGCGGACCGTCGCGGGCAACGTGGGCTACCCGTTGAAGGTGGCCGGATGGTCGAAGCAGGACCGCAGGCGGCGCGTCGGGGAGCTGCTGGAGTTCGTCGGGCTGACGGACAAGGCGCGCAGCTACCCGGCGAAGCTCTCGGGCGGGCAGAAGCAGCGGGTCGGCATCGCGCGGGCGCTGGCGACGTCGCCGTCTATCCTGCTCGCCGACGAGGCGACGAGCGCGCTGGATCCGGACACCACGCAGGATGTGCTCGCGCTGCTGCGGCGGGTCAATCGCGAGCTGGGCGTCACCATCGTGGTGATCACCCATGAGATGGACGTGGTGCGCTCGATCGCGCATCGCGTCGCGGTGATGGAACACGGAAAGGTGATTGAGCACGGCCGGGCTTACGACGTGTTCGCCGCGCCGCGTGAACGCGCCACCCAGCGGTTCGTCGCGTCGACGTTGCAGGACCGGCCCAGCCCGGACGTGCTCGACCGGCTGCGGCACCGCCATCCGGGCCGGATGATCACGGTGACCGTCCGGGAGGGCGACGGCTACGGCACCGGCGATTCCCGTGTCGACGGCGTCGGCGGTTCCGGCGGATCCGGCGTCGACGTGCTCGCCGCGCTGCGCCGGCATGGGGTGGACGGCACGATCGTCTTCGGCGGCATCACCGAGATCGACGAGCGGCCGTTCGGCAGCCTCACCGTCGAACTCACCGGCGACGACGCGGCGATCGACGCGCTGATCGCCGACCTGCGCCGGGCCACCGACGTCCACGATCTGGGTATCGGCGACGCGCCGAGTGACCGGACGACGGCGGACGTCGTCGGCGGCAGTCCGCCCGAGGCGTCCACAGGTGAGGGCGACGAGCCGGACGCGGATCCGTACGGCTTCGCCATGGATGCCATCCGACGACACGGAGGGCCCCGATGAACCGCGACTGGTCCACGCTCGGGCCGATCCTGCTGGAGTCGGTCCGCGAGACCCTGTACATGGTGTCCATCACCATCGGTGTCGGTGGCTTCCTCGGCCTCGTCTTCGGCGTGCTGCTCTACGCGACGCGCAAGGGCAACCTCCTGCAGAACGCGGTCGTCTTCACGGTCCTGAACGTCGCGGTCAACATCGTCCGGCCGATCCCGTTCATCATCTTCATCACCGCGGTGGGGCCTCTCACGCTGGCGACCATCGGGACGACGATCGGGAACAACGCGGTCATCTTCGCGATGTCGATCATGGCGGCGTTCGTGACGGCGCGGATCGTGGAACAGAACCTGGTGGCCACGGATCCGGGCGTGATCGAGGCGGCGCGGGCGATGGGGGCCTCCCGGCTGCGGATCATCGTCACGGTGCTCATCCCGGAGGCGCTCGCTCCGCTGATCCTCGGGTACACGTTCCTGCTGATCGGCATCATCGACATGTCGGCGCTGGCCGGGTACGTCGGCGGCGGGGGTCTGGGCAACTTTGCGATCGTGTACGGATATCAGCGGTTCAACTGGGAGGTCACGTTCGTGACGGTCCTGGTGATCATCGCGATCGTCCAGCTCGCCCAGCTGCTCGGCAACTGGTTCGCCCGCAAAGCCCTGCACCGCTGACCATCTTTCCCTCCTGTGATCACCGACGGTGGGATCGATGATGGTCGGTCTCACCGTCGATGATCATTGAGGCGGGGCAAGAGGCGTTCGTCTCTTTCGGTGGCGGCGTTGGTCACATGAGCTTGTGAATGCATTCACAAAGTCGATAGAATGACTCATACGAGCCGAGAGACGTCCCGCGCGTCACCCGGCTTCCTCGTGAGAAGATTCGACGTCTCGATGGCGTACCGATTCGGGCGACGGGGAACAGGAACGAAGGAGCGGGAACGCACGGACAGCGGACAGCAATGGCGCGCCGAATCGAGCCTGATGACGAACGGACGTGAGGTGAAGGCGTGAACACCCAGCACAAGGCTCCGCACATTCTCATTCTGGGCGGCGGGTATGTCGGCATGTACACGGCACTCGGCCTGCAGAAGAAGCTACGCAACGGGCAGGCCACGGTCACCGTCGTCGACCCGCGCTCCTACATGACGTACCAGCCGTTCCTCCCCGAGGCGGCAGCCGGTGCGCTGGAGCCGCGGCACGTCGTCGTCCCGCTCCGCAAGGTGCTGCGCCGGTGCAACATCATCACCGGCCGGGTGGCCTCGATCGCGCATCAAGACCGGAAGGTCACGGTCGAGCCGGAGGCCGGCGAGCCCTACGACATCGACTACGACATTCTGGTCGTCGCGCTCGGATCGATCGCGCGCACGCTGCCGATTCCCGGCCTGGCCGACTGCGGCATCGGGTTCAAACAGGTCGAGGAAGCCATCGCACTGCGTAACCACGTGCTCGAGCAGTTCGACATCGCGGCCTCCACCACCGACGAAGAGGTCCGACGGCGCGCGTTGACGTTCGTCGTGGTGGGTGGCGGTTTCGCCGGTGCGGAGGCGTTGGGTGAGCTGGAGAACATGGCGCAGTACGCCCGCCGGTACTACCCCCGGATCGGCAAGGGCGACATGCGCTGGGTGCTGGTAGACGCGGCGGAGCGGATCCTGCCCGAGGTCGGCGACGAGATGGGCGTCTACGCGGTCGAGGAGCTCAGCAACCGCGGCGTCGAGATCAGACTGAAGACCTTCCTCAATTCGTGCGAGAACGGACACGTGGTGCTGTCGAAGGGCAAACCGTTCGACTCCAACACGATCGTCTGGACCGCCGGCGTCAAGGCCAACCCGGTGCTGGCCGACAGCGACCTCCCGCTCGACGGGCGCGGCCGGGTCACCTGCACCGCCGATATGCGGGTCGCCGGGACCGACGACGCGTGGGCTGCCGGCGACAACGCCGCCGTCCCGGACCTGACCGCCGACGACCCGGACGCCGTCTGCGCGCCGAACGCGCAGCACGCGGTTCGCCAGGCGAAGCTGCTGGCGAAGAACATCGTGGCCACGCTGAACGGCGAGCAGCCCAAGGAGTACCGGCACAAATACGTGGGCTCGGTCGCGAGCCTCGGCCTCTACCGCGGCGTCGCGCACGTGTACGGCGTCAAGGTCAAGGGTTTCCCCGCCTGGTTCATGCACCGGACGTACCACATGAGCAAGATGCCGACGTTCAACCGCAAGGCTCGCGTGCTCGTCGACTGGACGATGGCGTTGCTGTTCCGTCGCGAGGTGGTGACGCTCGGGCGGATGCGCATGCCGCGCGATGAGTTCCGCCGTGCCGCGGCTCCGAAGGATTGAGGTTCTGCGGAGGTTCCTGCCCGGCTACGGTCCGGCCATGATCGCGTCGGTTCTGGCCGGCGTGCCCGTGGTGTTGTGGCGCGTGCACTCATCCGCCGGCCTGTACCCGTCGTCGATGTAGAGGGAGGCGCGTCCTCCGAGTCGTCTCGGCATCAACGCCGGATGCAACCGGAGAAGCCGGCCAGGCGTAGTACGGATGAGATGCGTCACGTGAACGGAGGCCGGTTGTGGATCCTGCGGCGTTCGACACCTTCTACAGTGCGTCCTTTCCACGCGTCGTCGGTCAGATCTATGCGATGTGCGGAGATCTGACCGAGGCCCAGGACTGTGTCCAGGAGGCGTTCATCCGGGCGTGGGATCACCGACGCCAGCTAGATCGTGCCCGCTCGCCCGAGGCCTGGGTGCGGACCGTCGCGTGGCGGCTGGCAGTCAGCCGCTGGCGGAAGATCCGAAGGTCCGTCGCGCTAACGGACCGATCGAGATTGCCGGCGCCGCCGCAGGAACCCGACGTAGAGCATGCGGCCCTGACTGCGGCCTTGAGACGGATACCCGAAGAGCAGCGTCGCGCGATCGTGTTGCACCACCTGTGTGACATGTCGGTGGAGGAGGTGGCCGCCGAGACTGGAGCTCCGGCAGGCACGGTCAAGGCGCGCCTGTCACGCGGGCGTGCGGCGCTGGCGGTGCTGCTCGGCGACGGCGAAGCGAAGGAGACCCGTGATGCCTGAGAACACCTCTAATGAGGCGCTGGAACAGCTGCGCTCGCTGGCCGACGCCGCGGGCCGTGCGGCGTCGAGACTCCCAGGTCAGCAGGTCCGGGCTCGTGGCGCGCGCCGGCATCGACGGCGTGCCACGGCTGGCGCCGCGGCAGCCGTCGCGGTGATCGTCGCGTTCGTCGGCGGCGGATACGCGGTGATCGGAGAGCCGCGGAGCTCGTCCGTGCAACCCGCTGACCAGTCGCCATCACCGACGGTCGTCCCGTCCCCGTCGTCGCCGACGGCCGATCCGTCCACATTTCCGACGGCGATCCCCTCGGATTTCCCGATCGACCGGGACTTGCCCGATTACGGAAGCGACGGCGAACAGCAAGGTCCAGCTGCGGATGTCGAGATCCGCGAGTTCGCGCCGTGCGGTGTGCCTGGTTTCCCGGTCGATATCGTACCGATCGACCGGCTGGGCGTGCGATACGCAGCTCCTGAGCTTGAACAGTTCCGCCTGGTCCATCTGTACGCAAACACCCGCGAGGCGGACGTGGCGCTCGCACAGGTTGCCGACGCCGTAGCCGAGTGTCCGCAGGAGGAACGCGACAGTGGGTCGGTGGCCGGGCACAGCCTCGGGCGCACGTCGCTGGGCGATGACAGTCTGGTCGTGGTAACTCGCTACGCCACGGATGCCGTGCCACAGCTCGGTGTCGACCAACTGCACATCGTCCGGACCGGCCCGGCGGTGCTCGTGGTGACCGCCTTCGGCGCGTATGAGCCGCGCTCTGACCTTGAAGGCGAGTGGATCGATGAGACGACCGACCTGGTCCGTTCGCTGGCCGACGATCTGCAAGCTCGCCTGTGACCCTCGTGGCCGAGTCTTTGCGGCCGCAGCAGGCGGCGCCCCGGGCTGGACGACCAAGGCACGGCGCCTGCTACCCCTGCCAGGGCCCATCAGATGCCCGAGAGGGTGTATAAGGGGACTCGAGGAGGGCTGCAGCGACGTTGGGGCTGAGTCGCGGACGATGGGTAGGAGGGCGAAGAACTGATGGTGCCTGGTGGGGGAGCGGCAGCACGGATCGCGGCCCTGGTGGAGCGGGTGCTGGGGCAGCCGTCGCCGCTGGCGCTGCGCACCTGGGACGGTACCCAGGTCGGGCGGGATGACGGTCCGGTGCTGGTGATCAGATCTCGGCGGGCGATTCGCCGGGTGCTGTGGCAGCCGGACGAACTGGGGCTCGCCCGTGCGTGGGTGGCAGGCGAGCTCGACGTCGACGGTGACCTGGAAGAGGCGTTGGCCCGGCTGGACGACGTCCTCAACGGCCTCGACTCGCGTCCCAAGCTGAGTGCCGCGGACCGGGCGGAGGCGTTGCGGGCAGCGATCCTGCTCGGCGCCGTCGGTCCGCAACCCAAACCGCCCGCGATCGAGGCGGAGCTCGGTGGGCGGCGGCACAGCAAGAGCCGGGATCGTCACGCCGTCACCCATCACTACGATGTCGGCAACGACTTCTACGAGCTGGTGCTCGGACCGTCCATGGTGTATTCGTGTGCCTACTGGACAGGTGGCGACGACCCGTCGTACACGTTGGAAGACGCCCAGCGGGACAAACACGAGATGATCTGCCGCAAGCTCGGCTTGGAGCCCGGCATGCGGTTGCTGGACGTCGGGTGCGGCTGGGGCTCGTTGGTCATCCACGCTGCGCGTGAGTACGGCGTGCAGGCGGTGGGTGTCACTCTCTCGCAGGCGCAGGCGGAGTTCGCGAAACGCCGCATCGCCGACGCCGGTCTGGCTGATCGGGTCGAGGTGCGGGTCCAGGACTGGCGGGACGTCGACGACGGCCCGTACGACGCGATCAGCAGCGTCGGCATGGCCGAGCATCTGGGCGCCGAGATGTGGAACCACTATGCGTCGCACCTGCACGACCTGCTGGCGCCTGGCGGGCGGTTGCTCAACCATCAGATCGTGCGGGCGCCGCGGCAGCGTCCGGGCACGACGCCGGCGCCCGGACGCTCGCGCGGTCGGACGTTCATCGACGCGTACGTCTTCCCGGACGGGGAGCTGATCCCGGTCGGAGAGGTCGCCGGCCGCCTGGAGCAGGGAGGCTTGGAGGTCAGGGACGCGCAGAACCTGCGCGAGCACTATGCCCGGACGCTGCGTGCCTGGGTGGCCAACCTGGAGGGCGGCTGGGATCGTGCGGTTTCACTGGCCGGGGCCGCTCGGGCGCGGGTGTGGCGGCTGTACATGACCGGCTCCGCGCTGTCCTTCGACGCCGGGCGGATCGGCATCCACCAGGTGCTGGCCGTGCGACCCGACGCCCATGGAGTCAGCGACATGCCGATGGTGCGCACGATCTGACGACGGGCGTCGCCGGGGACCGGTTCACAGGTATGTCTTGCGCGGAAATATGGCGTGCGCTCCGGCGACGCGATCGAGAAAGAGGAAGCCCTCGCAGTGGTCGACCTCGTGCTGCAGCGCCCGTGCCTCGAAGGCGTCCGTCTCAACCGTGACCTCCTCTGCGGACCCCGGCAGCTGGCCGACGACGGTCAGCCGGGTGGCTCGCTTGACGTCGCCGGTCAGGTCGGGCACCGACATGCAGCCCTCGCGACCCTTCTCCTTCCGGCTGGCCTCGACGACGCGTGCGTTGCACAGGGCGAAGGTGCCGTGCGTCGTCCGTGCCTTCGGATGACCGACGACGTCGACGCAGAACACGTGCAGGCCGATGCCCACCTGGCTGGCGGCCAGTCCGACGCACCCCGGGGAGACGCGCATGGTGGCGACCAGATCCGCGGCGAGCTGCACGACCGCGCTGTCCATCGGATCGACCTTGACCGACGCCGCCGACAGCACACCGGCCGGCGCACGGACGACCTCCAGCACGCGCCCGTCGACGCCGAGATCGGCCTCGGACCAGTCGCGGACCACGTCAGACGTGCTCACAGAACGTCCGCTTCCTGGGGATGGAACGCCACGTCGACCTCGAGCTCACGGCCGATCCGCCGCAGCTCGTCCACGAGTGCGTGTTCGTCGGCCGTGGCGGGCAGATCCACCTCGGCGGCGACGACGTAAAGGTCGCCGCTGAGCCGGGTGGTGAGGTCGGTGATGTTGCCGCCGGCGTCGGCGACCGCACGGGTCAGCGCCGCCACGATCCCGAGCCGGTCGCCCCCGTGCACGGTCAGCAGGTACGGCCGCGCCGACGCGGCGGACGGATCCTCCGGCGCGACCTCGCGTGCCGAGACTTGCAGGGTGCCGTCCGCTGTCAGGGGCGACAGCGCCTGCTCGACGTTCTCGGCGGAGACCTGGCCGGCGCAGAGCAGCATCATCGCGAAATGCCCGCGCAGCCGGGTCATGGTCGAGTCTTCGAGGTTGACACCGAGGTCGGCGAGGGTGCCGGTGGCTTCGGCGATGATGCCGGGACGGTCGTGTCCGATGACGGTGATGGCGATCAGGCTCACAGACCTATCAAACCGTACGCACCGTTGGCGTGCTGCTCCGGCTCGGTTTAGTGCCGGCGCGCCATCCGGGTTCCGCGCACGGCCCAGAACCAACCGGCCGATGGCGCGTTATCCGTGCTGGCGCTTGACAGTGTCGGCGAATCTACGCGCGACGACGCGCCAATGCCGGGTCGAGTCAGGCTCGTCGGCCAGCGCCTGCCGGTAGAGGTGTTGCCGGTCGAATCCCTGATTGCGGAGCTCGTCCTCGTCCCACTCCAGGATCCGATCGGCCGAGGCCTCCGGATGGAACTGCACGCCCCAAGCGAGTTCGCCGACCCGGAACGCCTGGTATGGGCAGCGCTCGGTGGAGGCCAGCCAGGTGGCGCCGACGGGCAGCGCGGTGACCGCGTCGACGTGATGCTCGACGGCGTTCACGACACTCGGAAGGTCGCGGAACAGCGCGTCGTCGCGAGCCTCCGCACGCAGGGTGAGCGGTATGCTGCCCTGTTCCGGCGCGCCGGCATCGGCCAGCACCTTGCCTCCGGCGACGTGCGCCAGCAGCTGTCCGCCGAGGCAGATCCCGAACATCGGGCGGTGCCGCTCGAGCGCCTGTGTGGTGAGCGCGCGGGTTTTCGGCAACCACGTCGCGCGTGTGTCGTCGTCGGGCATGTAACCTCCACCCAGGACGATGAGTGCGTCGTGTTCGAGCCGGTCCGGCAGGGTTGCCCCGTCGAACGCCCGGACGACGTCGAGGTCCAGCCCATCGGCGGCGAGCCAGTCACCGAGCCTGCGTGGGCTGCCCTTGGGGGTGTTCTGAACGACGAGCACGCGCGGAGAGGTCATCCGTCGAGGATAGAAGGATCACCGACGCGGCGCATCCAAGGGACGCGCTGGGACGCTCTCGGGGCCGGTGCCAGCGTGGCGGCTGTGCGAGGCTCCAGGCATGACCTTATGGCGTAGAGTCTTTGTCGGAAATGCCCGTGTAGCCCAATCGGCAGAGGCAGCGGACTTAAAATCCGTTCAGTGTGGGTTCGAGTCCCACCGCGGGCACCCCGATCGACTACCGGTCGCCGATGGAGGCGTCCAAGAAGCGCGACCGGCGGCACTTGGAGTCATGCTCAGGCCCGTGTCATACAGATGGGCGCCGTGTCGAACGGCCCGGCGGCGCGAGATCACGACGCGTCGTGCTGTACTCCGGCCTTGACCCATTCCAACACTGCACGGACGAATTCCTGGAGATCTTGGAGACGGCCCAACGACGCTACCACGGCGTTGTCGTCGATCTCACCGTATTGATGGACGAGCAGGTTTCGGAATCCGGCGGCCTTCGCCATGGCCGACGCCCAGTTCGTTGCTGATCACGGCGTGCTCCGCAAGGCCTCGCATGGCTGCCGCATTGGTTTCGGGCGCCGCCCAACCTTCGGAAGCGAGTATGTGATGTGCGATGCTCGTGCACCCTTCGATCGCGGTGATGAACCGGTACTTCACCGCGTCGAGCTGATCGGGTAGTTGAGTCAACTCGCCGGCATGAGAAAGACCGCGTAGGCGTGCGACGTCCCTCGTGATCTCTCCCGCGAGTCGAATCACTCGTTCTTCGTCAACCATGGCTCAGTACAGCCTCGCGCCACTCTTTTTGCCGCTGCAACAGGTACGGGCGCTCGTCCAGCCAGATCCTGCGAGTGTCGGACTGCCACCGCACCCGGGCTGGAGGGTTGTCGTCGAACAACAGCCGACCGTGCAGCGCGATCCGGCCGGCCAGCCACAACGGTGCGCTGTTCAGCACGACAAGGTCCACGCCATCGGGAAGATCAACCTCCCACGGCTGCGGTGGCGTCCCGGCCCACCAGGCGCCGACGTCGAGGTCACTGTCGATCCGGGCGGTCTGCCCGGCCGTCCGGCTGCCGTGGACGAACGCGAACTGCGCGCCGGCGCGACGCAACGCTGCGCCGACCTGCGACTCGTCCGGAGGCAACGTACTCACAGATGCCATTGTGCCGTACCTGCGCGCGTGGTGGCACGGCCACGGCAACGACGGATCTCCGCCACCTCCGCCACCTGCGCAGCGGAAGTGGCGGAGGTCCGTCGGACGGTCGTCGGTCAGTCGTCCGGGTCGTAGCCGAGGTTCGGGGACAGCCACGTCTCCGCCTCGGTGAGCGACCAGCCCTTGCGCTCGGCGTAGTCGGCGACCTGGTCCCTGCCCAGCCGGCCCACGACGAAGTACTGCGACTCGGGGTGGCTGTAGTACAGGCCGGAGACCGACGCGCCGGGCCACATCGCCATCGATTCGGTGAGCTTGATCCCGGTCGCGGACTCGACGTCCAGCAACTCCCAGATCGTCTGCTTCTCGGTGTGGTCCGGGCACGCCGGGTAACCCGGCGCGGGCCGGATGCCGGTGTAGCGCTCCGCGATCAGTTCCTCGTTGGACAGCGACTCGTCGGAGTAGCCCCAGAACTCGGTACGTACCCGCTGGTGCAGCCGCTCCGCGAATGCTTCGGCAAGCCGGTCGGCGAGTGACTCCAGCAGAATCGCCGAGTAGTCGTCCAAGGCTTCCTTGAACTCCGCGACCTTCTCCGGCGCGCCGATGCCGGCCGTCACCGCGAAGGCGCCGACCCAGTCGCCGTCCGCCGCCTCGCCGTCGACGGGCGCCACGTAATCGGCGATCGACCGGTTCGGGATACCCGAGCGGTGTTCGCCCTGCTGGCGCAGCTGGTACAGGGTCGTGCGCACCTCGGACCGCTCGTCGTCGGTGTAGACCAGGATGTCCTCACCGGTGCTGGCGGCCGGGAAGAGGCCGAAGACGCCGCGAGCGGTGACCCACTTCTCGGCGATCATCCGGTCCAGCATCGCCTGCGCGTCGTCGTACAGCTTGCGGGCGGCCTCACTCGTCGCCGGGTTGTTCAGGATGTCGGGGAACTTCCCCTTCATCTCCCAGGCGTTGAAGAAGGGCTGCCAGTCGATGTACTCCCGCAGCTCGGCGATGTCGTAGTCGTCGAGCACATGCACACCGGGCGAGTTCGGCTCCGGCGGCTTGTAACCTGCCCAGTCGATCGGCGTGGCGTTGGCCTTCGCGGCGTCGAACGACAGCTGCGGACGTTCCGACTTCTGCGCATGGCGAGCGCGCAGCGAGTCGTAGTCCGATTTCACCTCGGCGAGCAGATCGTTGCGATGCTCTTCGTGCAGCAACGCGGCCGCGGTCGGCACAGACCGGGAGGCGTCCTTCACCCACACCACCGGCCCGTCGTACTTCGGGTCGACCTTCACCGCCGTGTGCGCGCGCGACGTCGTCGCCCCGCCGATCAGCAGCGGGACGTCCAGACCGAGCCGCTGCATCTCGTTGGCGAAGTTGACCATCTCGTCCAGGCTCGGCGTGATCAGCCCGGACAGGCCGATGATGTCCGCGCCGACCTCCTGAGCCGTGTCCAAAATCTTCTGCGCCGGCACCATCACACCGAGGTCGATGACCTCGTAGTTGTTGCACTGCAGCACCACACCGACGATGTTCTTGCCGATGTCGTGCACGTCGCCCTTCACGGTGGCGAGCACGATCGTGCCGTTGGTGTCCTTCTCGCCGACCGTGCCGTTGTCCACCTTCTCCTGCTCGATGAACGGGATCAGGTAGGCGACGGCCTTCTTCATCACCCGCGCGGATTTGACCACCTGCGGCAGGAACATCTTGCCGGCGCCGAACAGGTCGCCGACGACGTTCATGCCGTCCATCAGCGGTCCCTCGATCACCTCGATCGGGCGACCGCCTCGAGCGGCGATCTCGGCGCGCAACTCCTCGGTATCCGCCTCGGTGTACGTGTCGATGCCCTTGACCAGCGCGTGCGTGATGCGCTCCCCGACGGGCAGCTCGCGCCACTCCTCGACGGCGTCCTCGGCCTTCTCCCCGGATCCGCGATGCTGCTCGGCCAACTCGAGCAGACGCTCGGTGGCCGCCTGCGGATCGTCGGTGCGGTTGAGCACGACGTCCTCGATCGCGTCCCGCAGCTCGCGGTCGACCTCGTCGTAGACGGTCAGCGCCCCCGCGTTCACGATGCCCATATCGAGGCCGGCGTCGACCGCGTGGTAGAGGAAGACCGCGTGAATCGCCTCGCGAACCGGGTTGTTGCCGCGGAAGCTGAAGCTCACGTTGGAGATGCCGCCGGACACCTTGGCACCCGGCAGGTTCTGCTTGATCCACCGGGTGGCCTCGATGAAGTCCACGCCGTAGTTCGCGTGCTCCTCGATCCCGGTGGCGACGGCGAAGACGTTCGGGTCGAAGATGATCTCCGTCGGTTCGAAACCCACCTGATCCACGAGGATCCGGTAGGCCCGCTCACAGATCGTGGTCCGCCGCTCGTAGTTGTCCGCCTGGCCGTCCTCGTCGAACGCCATCACGACCACGGACGCGCCGTACTTCTTGCACAGCCGCGCCTGCTCGACGAACTTCTCCTCGCCCTCCTTCATGGAGATCGAGTTGACGATCGGCTTGCCCTGGACGTTCTTCAGTCCGGCCTCGATGACCTCCCACTTGGACGAGTCGACCATCACCGGGACCCGGCTGATGTCGGGCTCGGACGAGACCAGCTTGAGGAAACGATCCATCGCGGCGACGCCGTCGATCATGCCCTCGTCCATGTTGACGTCGATGACCTGCGCGCCGTTCTCCACCTGCTGTGCCGCGACGGAGAGCGCGGTGTCGTAATCGCCGTCCTTGATCAGGTTGCGGAACTTCGCCGAGCCGGTGATGTTGGTGCGCTCGCCGACGTTGACGAACAGGGTGTCGTCGGTGACGACGAACGGTTCCAGCCCGGACAGGCGGAGCGCCGGAGCGTTGACGGCCGGCTCGCGCCGCTGCTTGCCGTCGACGGCGGCCGCGATCGCGGCGATGTGCTCCGGGGTGGTGCCGCAGCAACCGCCGACGAGGTTGACCAAGCCGGCTTCGGCGAACTCGGCGAGCACCGCGGCGGTATCGGCCGGTGCCTCGTCGTACTCGCCGAACGCGTTCGGCAGGCCCGCGTTGGGGTAGGCGTGCACGAACGTGTCGGCGATCCGCCCGAGATCGGCGAGGTAGGGCCGCATCTCCTTGGCGCCCAGCGCGCAGTTCAGACCGACGACGAGCGGCTGCGCATGCCGCACCGAGTACCAGAACGCCTCGGTGACCTGCCCGGAAAGGGTACGCCCGGAGGCGTCCGTGATCGTTCCGGAGATGACGACGGGCCAGCGCCGACCGGTCTCGTCGAACAGGGTCTGCAGGGCGAAGACGGCGGCCTTCGCGTTGAGAGTGTCGAAGATCGTCTCGATGAACAGGAGGTCGGCGCCGCCGTCGACCAGGCCGCGAGCGGCGGTCAGGTAGGCCTCGACCAGCTCGTCGAAGCTGACGTTGCGTGCCCCGGGATCGTTGACGTCGGGGCTGATCGACGCGGTCCGCGTGGTGGGGCCGAGCGCCCCGGCGACATATCGCTTCCGGCCGGAGGCAGCGCCGACCTCGTCGGCGACGTCGCGGGCGAGCCGCGCCGAGACGTGGTTGAGCTCGTAGGCGAGTTCCTCCATGCCGTAGTCGGCGAGCGAGATCGCGTTGGAGCTGAACGTGTTGGTCTCGACGATGTCGGCGCCGGCGTCCAGGTATTCCCGGTGGATGCCGGCGATGAGTTGCGGCTGGGTGATGGACAGCAGGTCGTTGTTGCCGGCCAGATCGCTGGGCCAGTCGGCGAAACGCTCGCCGCGGTAGCCCGCCTCGTCGGGGCGGTCGCGCTGGATCGCGGTGCCCATCGCCCCGTCGAGAATGACGATCCGCTCGTTCAGTAGAGCAGTGAGCTCATCGGTCGCGTCCGGACTCCAATGCTGCTCTGCGGCCATGCCGGTCCTTCCGTTGTCGCGGAAGGCGCCCTTGTTGGTACCGGCCGAGCGTGGCGGGACTCCCATCGTCGCGAGGCCCGTTGCAGCGCCTCTCGGCACCCTCGATGCTAACGCGGATCCGTGCGTCTGTCGGCTGGGTGGTCGAAGGCTGGACACTGTTGAATGCGTTCCCGCTCCTCGTACGGTGTGTTGCCGTCGTCCCGGTATCGGGGCGTTGACCTGCGGCGTGGTGCTGCTGGGGGTGCGCCCCGAGCGTGGCGCGCACCCCCTGTGTCCGTCCGTCGGATTCAGCGGCGAGCGCTGATGTCAACCGCTCGGGATTGTGCGGCCGCGCGGACGATGGCGGACCGCTCCCTTGCCGTGATCAGGCCGTCGGCGCGGAACCGGTCGGCGACGGCGGTGACCTGACGGACGAACGCACCGTGATTGGCGAACGGGGCCTCGGCCCAGATCAGGTCGAGGATCGTGCATCCGTCGCCACGCTCGACGTTGCCGACGCCGGAGTCGACGCCGTCGAACGCCACGGTCTCTTCCGGCGAGTAGCCGTCCGGACACGCATCGGGCGGGGTACCGTCTGCCTCGCGGCGCAACAGGGTGATCCGGTCGATCGCGATCGTGCCCGGATCGAGTCGCAGGCTGAAGGTCGGCGCCCAGCCGGTGATCTGCTTCTCCGACATGGTGAGGGAGAGCAGGCCCGACCGGATCCGCTGCCACTCGCCGTCTTTCTCGATCCACGAGGTGAGTTCGCCGTGGTCGACGACAGTAGCGAGGCGGTCACCCGGTTCCCACGACACGGCGAGCGGACCGGGGCCCGCGGACAGACCCTGCGCGGATCCGTCCACGACGACGTCGATCCCGCTCTCGGACCGCGAGTTGTTGAACCAGCTGTGCGCTCGGTTGCCGATGCCGTCGGTGAGGCCGATGAACAGGCTGTCCTCTGCCGCGCCGGTGCCGGTGAAGTCGGCCGGCTCGACGATCAGCGCGAAGCTCTCCCCGGCCTCGAGCGGCAGGGCGACATGGCTCCACCGACGTCCGTCGGCTGTCGCTTCGAGGACGCCCGCGTCCGTGTCGACCGAGAGCTCGGCCGCGGACTCCGCCGAATCTCCGTGCGCGATGTACTCGCTCAACCGGTCGGTGGTGAAGTCGTCGTCCCAGGCCACGTCGCCGTAGGAGGCGTCGTCGAACGGTTCGTTCGTCGGCCGGTCGATGTTGACCGGGTCCACGGTCTCATCCGGCACCTCGGCACCGGCCTCCGTGACCCACTTCGCGCCGTCGTCGCGCTTGGTGATCGTGAACGAGTCGAGCACGTCGCCCACCTCGGACTCGGCGGCGCCGCCGTCCCGTGTGTGCGTGACCACCGACTCGAAGGTCAGCGTGTCGTCGTCGACCGTGATCGCCTGGTACGTCGAGGTGTCCTGCGCCCGCACCACGGGTACCGCACCGTTCTGCGTCCAGACGTTGTCCTCGCCGGTCAGTGTGTACTGCTTCTGACCAGCGTTGGCGACGACGTACACCGGGCCGGCGGTCACGCCCTCCATGTCGCTGCCGGTCGAGCCGTGGTAGCCGCGGCCGTAGGTGTGGTCGTGGCCCTGGAGCACGAGATCGACGTTGTTGCGCTCGATGATCGGCAGGATGTACTGGCGCCAGTCCGCCTCATTGCGGCCTTGCGCATTGGAGAAGATCGGCTGATGCTCCTGAACGACGCTCCAGCCGTGCGGGTTCTCCCGCAGCACCCGGTCCAGCCAGTTCGCCTGCATCGTCATCCAGGCTCGGCGCGCGGTGTCGCAGTTGTACGAGGCCAGCCCCGGCGGTTCGGCGATCGGGCAGATGTCGTCCCGGTTCGCGTTCAGGTTGACGAAGCGCACGCCCTGGTAGTCGGTGACGTACACGGTGTCCTTCAGGACACCTGCCAGATGGTCGCCGTAGTCGGCGGCGTACTCTGCGGCGTCGGCCGCTACGGGGCCGTTCGGGTCGTACTCGAAGCTGTCGATGAAGTTCTCGATGAACGGCTGGCCGCCGATCTCGTGGTTTCCGAGCACGGCGAGCGCGTTGATCGACTCCACCACGCCCTCGACCCCGGCGAACCAGTCGGTCCACTCTCGGTCCGACGAGCCGTTGTTCACCAGGTCACCGGCGAACAGCGCCAGTTCGGCGTCGGGATGGGCCTCGACCGCGGCGTCGACCGTGTGATGCCAGACGCTGTCGATGCCCTCCTGCGCGTCACCGAAATACAGGAAAGTGAACGGTTCGGCCTCGGCCGACGCGGTGGTGAACGAGTACCAGGCGCTCCAGTTGTTCCCGGAGGACACCCGGTACTGATACTCCATGCCGGGTTCGAGGCCCTCCAGCAACGCCGAGTGGCTGCGTGCGGCATAGCCGCCGATGGCGCGTTCGGGTTTCTGCTCGGCCTCGACGGTGACCGTGTCACCGCCGTTCGCCGTCCGCAGCTCCACCTTCCCTGCCAGCGGCAGCGCGCTGCGCGATCGCCAGGTGACGTACTGCGAGGTGGACGGTTCCTCGGTCGCGGTCAGCACGATCCGCTCCGGATTCCCAGCCGGTGCGTCCGGGTCGACGTACTCCTGGTCGGTGACAGCCACGTCGAAGATGTGCATGATGCCCCGGTCGGTGCCTTCCGGCAGGATGACCGCCTCGACCGTCTTCTCCGGGTCCAGGGCTGCCGGGCGCGTGCCGAACACGCGGAACTCCCCGCCGCCGATGCTGCCGCTGGCGTTCACCCGGCCGGAGATCCCGAGCAGGGTGCTGTTGCCCCCGCCCGGCTGCTGTGCCCAGTCGGTCAGTTCGACGTGGACACTCTGGGTCGAGCCGTCGGAGTACTCGACGACGGCGTTACCGCGGGACGGGCCGTTGGTGGCCAGGCCGAGGAAGGAGATCGCGGCCGCTTGCTGCGGCTCGAGCTCGATGCGCTGACCGTGGGGGATCCAGTTGTCGGGTTCGCCCGGCTCGGTCTCGGGCCAGGTGAAGACGATCCCGGTGTCACCGTGCGGGATCTGCTCGCCCGGTGCGGCGCCCGCGGCCTCGAGGCTATCGCGCGAGAACGCCCAGTCGCTCAGATCCATCGAACCCATGAGGGTCGCGCCGTGCGGGACGGTGCCGACGTTGTTGCGGGCATCCGACCCGTCGGTCCACGACGGCGGCACGTCCTCGGTGCCGGTGCCCCAGTCCCCTGGGGTATCGGACATCTCGAAGTCCAGACGTCCGCCGTCGCGGGCGAAGCTCTCGTCGAGCCAAGAGGCCGAACGGGCCTCGCCGTCGACGCTCAGGCCCGTGGTGTACCGGGCGCCGTCGGAGACGCCGGGAGCGTGGATCTCGTAGGTGCGCTCGTCGTCGTCGTCGGCGCTGGTGATTCGGATCTCGTCGAACATCGGGGCGGTCACCACGAGGTTCGCCGTGCCGTAGACGACCGGCGCGATACCGAGGTTCGCGAAGATGTACCAGCTGCTCAGCGACCCTTGATCGTCGTTCCCGGGCAGGCCTGAGGGGGTCGTGTCGTACATCTCGTCCACCGCGCGGTACAGCACGTCGGTGGCCTTGTGCGGCTTGCCGAGCCAGTTGTACACCCAGGGGGTGCTCATCGCGGGCTGGTTGGAGAGGTAATTGCCGGTCTTGGTATAGGCACCGGCGTCGAGTTCCTCCATCAGGACGTCGAGATCCGCCTCCGCGGCCGCAGGGCCACCACGCATGTCGATCAGTGAGCCAAGGTTGTGCTGCACGTGCCAGCCCCACTGGTAGCCGGTGGACTGGTGGAACTGGTTGCCCCGGTCCCGCAGGTCGAAGCCCCGGTCGAAGCCGTGCCGCGAGCGCGGCCGGATATGCCCGGTCTCCGGGTCGAACACGTTCTGCCAGCTCTGGGCGCGCACCATGAAGCGGTTGTAGGCCTCCTCATCGCCGAGACGATCGGCCAGCTGCGCGATGGCGAAGTCGGTGACCGCGTGGTCGAGCACCCGCGAGGTGGCGTCGCCGCCCTTGCCGTTCTCGATCATGCCGGTGGCGAAGTACTGGAAGGCGTTGAAGCGATGGGAGCGGTCGGACGGCAGAGCCTGGGTCTCGACCATGGACGCCAGGGCGCCTTCGCGGTCGTAGTCGGTGGCGCCGAAGGCGTCCAGCGTGCCGACCAGGTTCTGCAGGCTGTCCACGCCGCGGAAGGCGGGCCAGCCGCCGTACTGCTCGACCTGGTCCAGAATCGACTGGTTGATGTCTCTGGCGACGTCGGGATAGAGCATGCCGATCAGCTGCGCCTGGCTGCGGACCATGTCCCAGCCGCCGCCGGCGAAGTTGACGTAGTGGTTCCGTCCCTGAGTGACGGTGTGGATCTCGTCGTCGACACCGCGGTACCGGCCGTCGACGTCCTGCCGGATATTCGGATGCAGCAGGGAATGGTAGAGCGCGGTGTAGAACTTCACCCGTTGCTCATCCGAGCCGCCGGCGACGTCGATCAGGCCGAGGGCGTCCTCCCAGGAGGCACGCGCCTCGGCGCGCACGTCGTCGAAGCTCTTGCCTTCCGACTCCGCCTCCCGGTTGGCGGCGGCGTTCTCGACGCTGACGTAGCTGAAGCCGGTCCTGGCGGTGACCTCGGCGCCGTCGGCGAAGGTCAGCCAGGCCCCGACCTGCTGACGGTGATCGGCGCCGGTGTCGCCGGTGATCCGCTCGGCAGCTGTGCCGCCCGCGGTCATCTCGGCTCCGTCCCAGACGCCGTAGGACTCGAAGGGCTGGTCGTAGGTGGTGGAGAAGTAGGCGCGGTAGTGGGTGCCGTCATCGCAGAGGTCGGCGCCGTACATCTCGCCGCTGACGGTGCGCGTCTCGGGGTCGATCTCGACGACGACGTCGTGGACCCGGTTGTTCGCGCCGGATGCGTTGACCAGCAGGGTCGCGTCGCCGTCCGCGGGGAAATCGAACCGGCTCACACCGGTGCGGGTCGTGGCGGTGAGCTCTGTCTGCACCCCGTTGTCCGTCGTGACCGCGTAGTACCCGGGCTGGGCCAGCTCGTCGTCGTGGCTGAAGTTCAGAAAGTACGAGCGATGGTCCACCGCGGGGCTGTGCGGCAGGGTGCCGTCGTCGCTCAGGGCACCGGCGAACGGCGTCGTCGGGAACTCGTACCCTCCGAACCGGCCGTGGCAGCCGGAGCCGGAGTACCGGGTCATCCCGAATCCACGGATCTGATCGGCGGTGTACTCGTAGCCGCCTTTCTCCCGGACCAGGTCGTTGTCCTCGTCCGTCTTGTACGTCGTCGGACTCGGCTGGACCATCCCGAACGGAACCGCCGCACCGGGGTACGTGTTGCCGTACGCATCGTTGCTCTTGTTCTGCGTCGTGTCCAGCTCGGTGCCGATGAACAGGTTCACGGCGTCGAACGCCGGGACCTCGTCGGCGGCGCTCGCGGGGAGGGCACCGAGGAACGTCGTGGGCAGCAGCCCGATCAGGGTTGTGGCCAGGACGGCCGATGTGTGGCGGCGGGCTCGATCGTGCATGGTTGCGGAGCCGGCTGCGCGGGTACTACGCCACCAGGGCATGCGTGGTCCTTCCGACGGAAAAGGAAGACGAGAAGATGCGCAAGCAGCGAACTATGCGCCGGTTGCGCCTACCTCACGCATGAATGAAGCAATAGCGAAGGAATTACGACGATTGCGTCCATGTGGGTGTGATATGCCCGGGATATTGCTGTGGCGCCGCGCAGGTGAGTGTCGCCCAGCCGTTCCCTACTCCGACGGCTCGGGAAGGTCGCACTCGTCGACCTTCGGATTCACACCGACGTAATTGAGCGGCCCGGCGATGATAGTCACCGCGATGGTGCTGGCTCGCTCGCAACTCGGGTCGGTCTCACCGGTGAAATAGCCACGTTGCCACGTGGCCAGCACGCCGATGAGCAGCCAGATGAGTACGATCACCGTTCCGATCCGCATGGCACCCTCCGCTCCTGCCGGTACCCGGCGGAAGAGCTCGCAAACGCCAGCGGGGTCGCAGCCGCGGAATACACGGTGTCCGCGGAGACTTGCTCATTGGCATGACGCGCGAGAAGGGACGTGGTGGGCCTTGGCCAGCAACTCCGCGATGATCGGTATCGCCCTGGTGGCGTTGGGTCTGGTGCTGACGCCGGGTCCGAACATGCTGTACCTCGTCTCTCGATCGATCACTCAAGGCCGACGGGCGGGGCTGATCTCGCTGCTCGGCGTGGCCGCGGGCTTCTTGATCTACCTGGCCGCGGCGACTGCCGGTCTCACGGCGGTCTTCGCCGCGGTGCCGGCCGCGTACACGGTGCTGAAGATCGCGGGCGCGGCCTACCTGCTGTATCTGGCCTGGCAGGCGCTGCGGCCAGGGGGCGTATCCGTGTTCGCGCCCCGGGACGTACCGGTCGATTCCGCGCGCCGTTTGTTCGCCATGGGACTGCTCACCAACGTGCTCAACCCGAAGATCGCCGTGCTCTATGTCTCGCTGCTTCCGCAGTTCATCGAGCCCGGGCGCGGAACTGTGGCACTGCAGAGCCTGACCCTGGGGGCGGTCCAGATCAGCATCGCGTTGATGGTCAACGCGTTGATCGTGGTCTTTGCCGGAGGGCTCGCCGTCTTCCTGGGAAGACGGCCGACGTGGCTGCGCATCCAGCGGTACTTCATGGGAACCGTGCTCGGAGGGCTCGCGGTCAAGCTGGCGCTGGATCGCGGCCGACCGGCCACCGCCGGATAGCGCTCGTCGCCGACCATGCGCTACGTGCGCAGGTTGCGTACGACGCACTGAACGCCCGGTGTGCGCGCGAGTTTGCCGTCGAGCGTGCACAGCTCGGCGTCCAGCGACTCGGCGAGCGCGACGTACGCGGCATCGTACGGCCACATGTTCTGTCGTAACTGCCAGATGCGCTCGAGAAGTGGAGGGTGGGGATACCGTCGCACACCCATGGCACCGAGCAGCTCGAGCGCACGCTTGGCTTCGTCCGCGGGCAACTTGTTCCCGAGTACGAGGCCGCGAAGAGTCGACGCACACTCGAGATCGACCGCATGTGGTGCGGCCAGACTCTGGCCGATGGTGGCGACACGGACATTCTCAGCCGTGGCGTCGGTGCCGATCAGAAAGGCGACGAGGGCCGACGTATCGAGAACGATCATGCACGGGCCTGACGCATCTCGGCGATGACGCTCAGCACATCGTCACTGGTCGCTGAGGAACGAGCGGCGATGCTCCGGGCTTGAACGGCTGCCTCCTCAGGCGTCAGCGCGGCGGCTTCGTCCTCGAGCAGCTTGTTGACGTAGGCCTGCAGCGACTGTCCGGCGCGGGCAGCCCGGACCTTAAGGATGGTCAGAGTCTCGTCGGAGACATCGCGCACGGATATCGTTGCCATGCCAGCATTTTAATGTCAATCCTTGCATTTTGCTGCACACGGCCCCGTCATTGACTCCGGGTGAGCGTCACGGCCAGCGCTAGGCGCAAGCCGACGAGCATCGGCCGGGCGAAATGCGCGCGCGTTTTGTCAGTGAGTTCCGGTAGAACTGCATCAGCACCACCGAGCGCTGGGGAGTTCACTGTGTCCGCCGTAACGGCAGAGTTCACCGTCGCCGGTCAGCACCGTTCTGACCGGCGCGGACCTGTGCGATGGATCGCATCACACCTGCGGCGGCACCCGCTCGTGCTGTTCGCCTTCCTCGGTGGCTCCGTCGTGATGGTGGTGCTGAACTCCATGGTTCCCGCGCTCACGGGTGCGGCGTTCGATGCGGTGCTCGGCGACGGCGATGGTCGGGCGCGAGAACTGGCGATCGTCTCCGCGGCGCTGCTCGGTGTGATCGTGCTGCGCGGTGCATTCGACTTGGTCGCGCGGCTCGGCAGCGAGACGCTCGCCAAACGGCTGGAACGCGAAGCCCGCGACGAGCTCTACGTCAGCCTGCTGGGCAAGAGTCAGACGTTCCACAACCGGCAACGAGTCGGCGACCTGATGGCCAGGGCGGCCAACGACATCCGGCAGCTGTCGCACATGGTCAATCCGGGCATCGATCTGATCGTCGATTCGGGCACCCAGGGCATCATCCCGCTGTTCTTCATCGCCGTGATCGACCCTCGGCTGCTGTTGGTGCCGTGTCTGTTCGCGGTGGCCTTCGTCGTCGCGCTGTGGCATTACATGCGCCAGCTCAACCCGGTCTCCACACGGATGAGAGAGCAGTTCGGTGACCTCAACGCAGGTCTGAACGAGGCGGTGCGCGGCATCGAGGTCATCAAGGTCACGGCACAGGAACCGCACGAGCGGCGGCGTTTCGCCGTCAACGCGACGCGCTACCGGGACTCGTTCGTCCGCAACGGGCTGATCCAGGCTCGTTACCTGCCGCCGCTGCTGCTGGCGGTGGCGATGGCCGGTGCCCTGTGGCACAGCCTGACGTTGTACGGCGCCGGCGACCTGACGCTGGGCGACGTGGTCGCGTTCATGGGACTGATGGGGCTGCTGGGCTTTCCGACGTTCATCTCCATCTTCGCCTACTCGCTGGTGCAGCTGGGCATCGTCTCCGCACGGCGGATCCTGACGATCATGAACACCGAGACGGAGCTCGACCGCAATGCGGACGGTCATTCCGGGACTATGCGCGGCGAGATCGTCTTCGAGAACGTGACCTTCCGATACGACGACGGCGAGCCGGCGTTGCGCGGCGTGACGTTCACGGCGCGGCCGGGCGAGACCGTCGCCGTCGTCGGCGAGACCGGATCCGGGAAGAGCACCCTGACCAAACTGGTACCGAGGATCTACGACGTCGACTCCGGTCGGATCTTGGTGGACGGCGTCGATGTACGCAACTGGAACCTCGACTCGCTGCGGTCGCAGATATCCACCATCGAGCAGGACATCGTGCTCTTCTCCCGATCGGTCGCGGAGAACATCGCGTTCAGCCTCGGTCAGCGGGCCGATCGTGCCGATGTCGTGCAGGCTGCACAGGACGCCCAGGCCGACGAGTTCATCTCCGAACTCGACGACGGGTACGACACCGTCATAGGGGAACGGGGCGTGACGCTCTCCGGTGGTCAGCGTCAGCGGCTCGCGATCGCGCGTGCGCTGCTGACCGACCCTGCGGTGCTGATCCTGGATGACTCCACCAGCGCCATCGACTCCGCGACCGAGGACAAGATCCAAGCCGCCATCGGTCGGATCCTGCAGGGGCGGACCACGCTGCTGATCACGCACCGGCTATCGCAGATCCGGTGGGCGGACAAGGTGGTCCTGTTGCGCCGTGGCGAGCTCGTCGACAGCGGGACGCACGACGAGTTGCTGTCGCGGTGCGCGTTGTATCGGCGGATCTTCGCCCACTACGACGAGGTCGACGTGCCCGCACCAGTCGACGGCGTGGAGGCGACCGGCGAGGTGCCCGGTGAGATGACCGTCGACACAGACGGCGAGGCGGGCCGACGAACGTCCGCGAACTCCGAGAAGGCAGTGGCCGGCGACACGGATGGCCCGGAAGAGGCAGTGGTGGTCTGATGGGTTTCATCCTGGATGGTCTCGACGTCGAGGACTATGACCGTTCGTACGGAGATCGGGAGCTGCTCCGGCGGATCGGACGTTACTTCCGGCCCAAGCTGCCCGCGATGGTGCTGGTGGCCGCCATGATCGTGTTGCACTCGCTGACCCAGTCCGCGATCCCGCTGCTGATCAGTTGGGGAGTGGACCGGATGGAGCAAGGCTCGGTCAGCGACATCGGATGGCCGCTGGCGGGTGCGCTGCTCGGCATCGGTGTGCTGGCGTGGGTGTTCAACTTCTTCCGGCAGTGGTTCAGCGCGAAGGTGACCGGCGACGTCGTACTCGGCCTGCGCACAGACGCGTTCGATGCGGTGCTCGAGCGGGACATGTCGTTCTACGACGAGCATCCGTCCGGCAAGATCGTCAGCCGGGTCACGTCGGACACGGACGAGTTCGCCAATGTCGTCACGCTCACCATGAACCTGCTCAGCCAGGTGCTGCTGGTGGGGTTCGTCACCGCACTGCTGTTCTTCCGCGACGTCCAGCTGGCGCTGCTGACCATGGCGGTGACACCCATCGTGATGGGGACGGCGCTCGCCTTCCGGCGGGTCGCTCGTCGGACCACCCAGCATGCGCAGCGCTCGCTGGCGCGGGTCAACGCCAATCTGCAGGAGACGATGGGCGGGATCTCGGTGGCGAAGAACTTCCGGCAGGAAGCGACCGTCTACTCCGAGTTCCGCCCGATCAACCGGCAGAACTATGCGGTCACCCTGCGCCAGGGGTTCGTGTTCTCCGGCATCTTTCCGGTGCTGTTCCTGGTGGCAGGGTTGGCCACCGTCGTGCTGGTGCAGGTAGGCGGCAGCTCCGTCCTCGGCGGCCGGCTGAGCGCCGGTGACTGGTACCTGTTCCTGCAGGCCGTGGGGTTGTTCTGGCTGCCGCTGACGTCGATCGCCGCGTTCTGGTCGCAGTTCCAGCAGGGTCTGGCCGCGTCGGAACGGGTGTTCGCGCTGATCGACGCGTCGCCGAGGGTGGTCCAGGAGGATGCGCAACCGGTGGGCAGGCTGGCCGGGCGGATCGAGTTCCGGGACCTCACGTTCGGCTACGAGCCCGCGCATCCGGTCCTGACCAGGTTCAACTTGACGATCGAGGCCGGCGAGTCGGTAGCGCTGGTCGGCCACACGGGTGCGGGGAAGTCGACGCTGTCGAAGTTGATCACCCGGTTCTATGAGTACTCCGGTGGGCAGTTGCTGATCGACGGCCGGGACATCCGCAGCTTCGACCTGCGCGAGTATCGACGGCAGATCGGGGCGGTGCCGCAGCAGCCGTTCCTCTTCTCCGGGACGGTGGCGGACAACATCCGTTATCCCCGCCCGGACGCGTCCGACGAGGAGGTCCGGCTGGCGGCTATGCGAGTTGCCGGAGGCGACTGGCTGGAAGCGCTACCGGACGGTCTGGGTACCGACGTCGGCGAGCACGGGCGAGCCCTGTCCATGGGGCAGCGGCAGCTGGTCGCGCTGGCCCGTCTGCTGGTGCAGGATCCGGCGATCGTCGTTCTGGATGAGGCGACCGCCAGCGTCGACCCGCTGACCGAGGCGCAGATCTCCGAGGGACTGGACGTCGTCCTGGCCGGGAGGACCTCGATCGTCATCGCGCACCGGCTGTCCACTATCGAACACGTCGACCGGATCATCGTCCTCGATCATGGCCGCATCATCGAGGAAGGCGACCATGCCGCGCTGCTCAAGGCGGGTGGACGGTACTGCGAGGTCTACAACACCTACTTCCGCCATCAATCCCCCGATTACCAACCCGGCACCGGCTTCGTCCCAGTCGCCAAATGATCATGTGAAGTGGGTTTTCTCGTGCCCTACCATGTCTGCAGACCTGTTGAGGCGCGAGAAAACCCACTTCACATGATCATTTAGGCGGCGCGGGTGGTGGGCGGGTCGTGGCGGTAGGGGATGTGGCCCGGGCTTTGGTAAGCTGTTCCAGCGGTCGCTGTTTTGTATTCGTGTGTTCAACACGCCTGCATTTCATTCGACGTGTGGGCGTGATGCTTGCCTTCAGGAATCTGGAGACGTCGCGTCTAGAAACCGGCCCCGAGGCCTGCACGGTGTAGGCCTCGTATCCAGCCCCTGTAAGGAGCAGAGCATGACACAAGGTGCAGTCAAGTGGTTCAACGCCGAAAAGGGCTTCGGCTTCATCGAGCGTGAGGACGGACCGGACGTGTTCGTCCACTACTCGGAGATCCAGGGCGGCGGGTTCCGCAGCCTCGAGGAGAACCAGCGCGTGGAGTTCGAGGTGACCCAGGGCCCGAAGGGCCCGCAGGCCACTGGCGTGCGCGTCATCTAGCGTCCGGGCGGGCTCACCCGCCACAGAGCGCTTCACAACCGGGGTCGGCACACACGTTGTGCCGGCCCCGGTTCATTTTCTGCCGACACACATGTCGCGACGCCCCCGGTTTCCCGGAGTGACGCGGCGTCGTACGTGCGCATGGTGGCGGAGCGAATGGGTAGCTCGCCGGTTATGAAGGTCCCGGGAACCACACACCTGGACGAACCGCGTGATCGAGCGCCGGACAGCACGCTGATGCTGGTGAACGATGGCTACCGGTTCTTTCTCAACCGACTCAACCACCATCATCAGGACGTCTTCGAGACGAGACTGTTCGGCGAGCGGGCGATCTGCATGCACGGACCGGAGGCCGCCCGCGTCTTCTACGACCCGGAACGGTTCGGCCGAAGCCACGCGGTGCCGTCGCGGGTGCAGAAGACCCTGCAGGGACAGGGCGGTGTGCAGGGCCTGGACGGCGACGCGCACCGGCATCGCAAGGCGGCGTTCATGCGGCTGATGACCGAAGACCGCGTCGCTGACCTGGTGGACCTGTTCGAGCGGGGATGGCGCGACGTACTGCCGCGGTGGGAGCTGAGTGACCGCGTCGTCCTCTTCGAAGAAGCGCAGGAGCTGCTGTGCCGGGCAGCGTGCACATGGGCCGGCATACCGTTGCATGACGACGAGGTTCCGCACCGCGCCCAGGACATGGCGGCGATGGTCGACGCCTTCGGTGCCGTCGGGCCGCGGCACTGGCGGGGACGTCTCGCCAGGCTGCGGTCGGAGACCTGGATGAAGAGGATCGTGGCCGCGGCGCGCTCGGGTCATGTCGAGACGTTCGAGCCGTCGGCACTGCACACCTTCGCCTACCACCGCGACCTGGACGGGGAACTGCTGGACACTCGGGTCGCAGCGGTCGAGGTGCTCAACGTGCTGCGACCGATCGTCGCGATCAGCTGGTACGTCGCGTTCATCGCGGTGGCCCTGCGCGACCACCCGGAGTGGCGCGATCGCATCCGTTCCGACGCCGGCGGACACGAGTCTGAACTCTTCGTTCAAGAAGTGCGACGCGTATACCCGCTCACCCCGTTCGTCGGCGCGAGGGTGCGGCGCAGCTTCGAGTGGCATGGACACCGATTCGACGAGGGCACGTTGGTGTTGCTGGACGTCTACGGCGCACACCGCGACGGTAGGGTATGGGAGCGTCCAGGTGAGTTCGATCCGGAGCGGTTCCGCGGCTGGAGCTCGGATGGTTTCGACCTGATCCCGCAAGGCGGCGGCGACCACTATCGGGACCACCGGTGCGCCGGGGAATGGATCACCATCGCGTTGATGAAGTCGGCGGCGCGCCTGTTGTGTACGACGATCAAGTACCAAGTGCCCAAGCAGGACCTGCACATCGATCTTCGGCGGATGCCCACCGCGCCGCGCAGCGGTGTCGTGATCGACCGGGTGGAGCGAGTGGCCTAGCGATACGCGGCACCAAGCATCCGATAGTTCATCATCGGACGCTAAGCGACCCGCGAAACATCTGATCACGACCTATCCGATTTCTTGATCCGGCGTCCTGTATCGGGGCACCGTGACGCCGTGAAAGAACGGTGTAAGCGTCGGCGCTTAGCCTGGCTGCCGGTCAACGAGTGTGATCGGGCCACAAGGCCCGCCCGTCACTAGAGCCGATAGGTCAAGGAGTAGATGTGCCCGCTGACGACGTGACCCGCGCCCGCGCCAGGTGGGCCCGGATGCGCGGGCGCCGCCGCAAGGGAAGCCGGCGCGCGGCGCCCGCGGCCACAGCCGCCGGTGCGCTGCTGACCACCATCACGACCCTGATCACGGTCGGCGCCGCGCCGGGCACGGCGTCGCAGGCGTCAGCGCCACGTCCGGACAGCCAGCAGCAGGAGAGTGGGGTGTCGGCCTACTCCGCTCTGGCCACGGTCCACGACGCCATGGTCGAGCAGGCCGCGGACGCCCTCGCGGCCGAGGACGCGGAGCCGCTCCCCCTCGTCGAGCTGGTGTCCAAGGGCGGAAGCGGCCGGCTTTACACGGCCGACGCGGCCGAGGCCCGCGGGGCGGCCGCGAACGGCATGACCCGTACCCCCGGGCAGATCGGCTACCTGCCGCGAGAGCCGTTCACCGGGTCCAAGCCTATGTATCGCCTCAAACCCAGCCCCACCGCCTCGAAATGGCTGTTCACGGCCGGCAAGGCGGAGCGGGACCGGCTCATCAGACAGGGCTGGGTGTACGAAGGCATCGCTGCGCACCTCTACACCGAGCCAGGGCCGGGCCTGGTGGAGCTGCGCAGGTTCACCAACGGCAAGGAATGGCGGCTCGCGCTCAAGCCGCGTACGGCCGAGTTGCAGAACGCCGGCTACACACTGGACGGTCCGGTCGGCTACGTACACGAGAACTGGGTCCGCGCCGGGGCGGTGTATTTCGGCATGTTCAACATCGATGGCCACCAGAACACCATCCGACGCACGGAAGAGGTGTACGGGCGCGAGGGTGACTGGTGGGGCGGCGTCCGCGATTTCTACGACGGTCACCACTACGCCACCGACAACTGGCCGGACACGGACTTCTCCTACCTCAAACCGTCGATCGGCTACTACGACGACTCCCACCCGGAGACGCTGGAGAAACACATCGACCAGGCCACGTCCTCCGGACTGAGCTTCTTCAGCTTCTACTGGTACTGGAACTCCCAGACACAGCAGGGGCAGGTCACCGACGCCGCGCTCGACGCCTTCCTCGCCGCGGACAACAAGGACGAGATCGATTTCACCGTCGGCCTGTGCGCGCACCCCTTCGGCGGTCTGCGCATCCCGCCCGAGCAGTTCGGTGCCGTTGCCGACGTTCTGGTGGACACGTACCTGTCGCAGGAGAACACGCTGCGTACCAACGACGACCGCAAGATCCTGAACATCTGCGACGCTCGCGGCATCGGCGACGGCAGCAACGCGCAGATCTCGCAGTTCATATCGACGGTCCGGCAGAAGGCCCGGCAGCGGCTGGACGAGAACATCTACGTGATGATCAACCAGGGCGGCTTCGATCCGCGACAGGTGCGCAACGCGGGCGGCGATGCGGCGTACTGCACCACGGATGGACCGGCGGTCGAGGCGGAATCGTACCGGCGCTACCTCGAGCGGCAACGTTCGTTCTACGACGCTGCCCCCGGCGCCTACGGGCGGTGCGTGATGTCCGACTTCGACGAACGCCCGCGATACCCGATCGAGACGCCGAACGTGGACGACATCCGCTGGATGCCGGACCACACGATGGACGGGTTCCGGCAGGCGGTCCACAACGTCCGCGCCGACATGCAGGCGTCGACGCGGCCGCCTGAGGTGGACAACCTGCTCTACGTGTACGCCTGGAACGAATGGCACGAGGGCGGCGCGATCGAGCCGAACGAGCGCGACGGCTGCGCGTATCTCGATATCCTTCGAGAAGAGTTGAGGATGTCGCAGGGTTCCGGCTGCGTAGCGGTCCCGCCGTCCTAGGTGCGCAGTGAGCGTTCGCGCTCGCTGAGCGCGAACGACGGTTGTCCGTTCCCGCGGGCACTGTGATGATCACTCCATGGTCGCGAGCGTAGCTGTTCTGTCCGACGTCCACGGCGCTCTGCCCGCGCTGGAAGCGGTGCTGGCCGAACCCGACGTGGCGACGGTCGACCGGATCGTCCTCACCGGAGACATCGCCGCCGGACCGGTGCCGGTCGAGACACTCGACACGCTGGTCTCGCTGGGCGAGCGGGTGGTCTGGGTCCGGGGCAATGCCGATCGTGAACTGGTCCGGGTCGCCGAGGGCGAACCCTGCGACATCGACGTGTCGCAGTGGGCCGGGCGGCAGCTCCGCGCCGACCAGGTGGAACTGTTGCGTGCGCTGGAGCATCCGGTACGCCTCGACGTCGATGGATTCGGCCCGGTGGTGTTCTGCCACGGCACGCCGCGCGACGACGACGAGGTCGTGCTCGTGGACAGCTCGCTGGCGCGATGGTCCGAGGTCTTCGGTGCGCTCGACGACGACGTGCACACGGTGGTCTGCGGGCACACGCACATGCCGTTCCAGCGCCTGGTCGACCGTCGACTGGTGGTCAACCCCGGGAGCGTAGGGATGCCGTACGGCCGGCCGGGCCCGCAGTGGGCGTTGTTGCGCGATGGCGTCGTGGAACTCCGGCGTACGAGCGTGGACCTGGAGTGGCTGGCGGAGCGGACCGTCGCCGCCAGCGGCTATCCGGATGTCCGCAGCTGGGTCGAGGACTACGTTCTCGCGGTCGCCTCGGACGCAGAGGCGGTCACCGTCTTCGGACCGCGTGACGGCCGCCCGTCGGACGGTTGATCGCGCCGGGCGGCGGCGCGCACGCATCTGCCGTGGCATAGCGCTGTCAAGATCCGGGTTGCGCCCGTTGTGTGCCGCGCGACCCGGCGAAACGCGGCCAGGCGCGGTCCGCCGAACCTCCCCGCGGACCTCCGCGGCAGGACGTTCTCCCTGCGTAAGGGCGGAAAACCCACTGGGTAGGCTTCGCCCGTGGCGACTCTGAGAGAGGTGGCGCAGAGGGCGGGCGTTTCCGTGCCCGTGGTCTCGGCCTACTTGCGTGGGAGCAAAAGCGTCCGGATGAGTGTGGACACCCGACGCCGGGTGGCGGAGGCGATCGAGGAGCTCGGTTACAGCCCGAATCCGACGTCTCGATCCACCCGGGCACAGCGGACGAATGTCATGGCCGTCGTCGTGCCGGAGCTCGGCGATCCGGTTCTGGCGGATGTGTTGCGCGGAATCTATGACAGCGCCGAGCAGCGAGGGATCGCGATCGTGCTCGGCGACGCCGGACAGCGGGCGTCGGGCGGGGTGATGCTGGAGCGCCTGCTTGCGCACAACAGCATGGACGGTGTCATCGCACGCCGTGGGTCGGCTCTGGAACCGGCGGTGCTGTCCGACGTCGCCGGGCGCCGGATTCCGGTCGTCTTCCTCGACCCGGAAGCCCCCGGTGACCTGCACTGGCTGGCTGTGGACGATGCCGACGGGGTCCAGGCCGCGACGGCGCATCTGATCGGGCTCGGGCATGAGCAGATCGACTTTCTGGGCGGACAAGACGTGCGTCCGGACCCCTCGGGTGGTCGGCGCCGCTATCAGGGCTATGTGGCGGCGCTGCAGTCGCACGGTCTGGCGCCTCGTCCACCGGTGCTCTGCGAGCACGCCGCGGAGCACGGATACGAGGCGTTCTCGACCATGGTCGCTCCGCGCGTCGTGCAGCGTCGCCGGGATGCCCCGACCGCGCTCGTCGTCGACGACGGTACGACGGCGATCGGTGTGCTTGCCGCGGCGCGGGATGCCGGCATCGTGGTGCCCCGCGACGTCTCTGTGATCGGTTACCACGAGACGGTGGCGACCGCGATGGTCCGGCCGCGGCTGACCGTGGTGCGGATGCCGATGTACGAGCTGGGATCGCGGGCGGTGACGATGCTCGACGCGATCGTCGATGGGGAATTCGTGCCGTCCGGAGTGGTGGAGGGCCCAGCGCCGCGGGTGATCGCGGGCGAGACCACCGCTGCTCCGTGATCACCATGTCGGGAATGGAACACCGTCGTGGAGCATTCATACAGATGTGTAGGGCGCCTAGGGAAACGGGAACCGTTGTCTGTACAGTAGAAACGGACACGTTAAGTGCCTTGAGGCGCGCGTTGGAGGAGATCGATGCAGAGTAGTAATCCGGTATTCGGGCGGGCCGCGGCCTTCAACGGCCGTTCGGCTGCCTACGAGGCCCCCGCGCCCAGTGCGGAGCGGCTTGAGGAGATGTATGCCGCGCCGTCGGCCACGCCGACCCAGACGGGGCGGATGACCTATGACGACGTGGTGATGCGCACCGGCGCGACTCTTGGCGTGCTGGTCGCCTTCGCGGTTGTGGGGTGGTGGCAGCCGCAGCTGTTCTTCGTCGGCTTCATCGGCGGCCTCGTCCTGGGTCTGGTCAACGCGTTCAAGAAGGAGCCGAGCCCGCCGCTGATCCTCGCCTACGCCGCCCTGCAGGGGCTGTTCGTCGGCGGAATCAGCTGGATGTTCGAGTCCATGAGCTTCGAGCAGGGCGGATCGAACCTGCAGGGCATCGTCGCGCAGGCGGTGATGGGCACGGTCGGAGTGTTCGCCGTCTCGCTGTTCCTGTACCGCAGCGGCAGGGTGCGGGTGACGCCGAAGTTCCAGCGTGGCGCCATGATGGCGCTCGGCGGCTACCTCGTCTTCGTGGTGTTCAACCTGTTCGCCCAGATCTTCGGTTTCGCCGACGGTACCTTCGGCTTCCGGAGCGGCTGGCTCGGAGTGGCGATCGGCCTGTTCGCCGTGACGCTGGCGGCGGTCATGCTGATCATGGACTTCGACTTCATCGAGAAGGGCGTTCAGCAGGGCATTCCATCGAAGTACGCATGGACCGCGGCGTTCGGCCTGACGGTCACGTTGGTCTGGCTGTACATCGAGATGCTGCGTCTGCTGGCCATTCTTCGAGGCGAGTAACGCCTCCACCCGGCCGCCGGTGCTCCCGCGCGGCCAGTCCACTCCATCGCACCGAAGCACGGCGGGTGTCTCCCGGTTACCGGGGGCACCCGCCGTTGTCGTGTGAGCCTGCCCGTTTCGCGCACGGCCCACCCGAAACACGTGCGCTCGCGGGCCGGACGCCGCACCCTGTTTGGCCGGAAGTCATGACGACGACGATCGGCCGCGCAAGCCGCGCATGATAGCCATAGCCGCTGCGGCCCAGGACGGGTGGCGGCTGCTGGTGCGGCGGTGGTTTTACTCGAACGAGCGCGCCGCGCGGCGCAGCGCGTGCTCGTGCACAATGGCGGTCGCGTGGCCGTGCGAGAGTCCGTGCTCGCTGCGGAGCCAGCGCACTCGATCATCGAATCGGAGGAACGACGGGCCGTCCTCTAGTGCCGTGAACCATTCGCGTAGCTCACGCCCGGTCGCGCTGGGGACGCGGGCGACGAGGTTTCGATGGGTTTCCTCGGAGTGGTTCAGGCTCATAGCGGCCTCCGTTGTCTCGTGAGGGCTCCGTAACACGACTCTGCCTCACTGGACGAGTCCACACAAGCCCAATCGGGCGATCCTTACGTGCGAAACAACAAGGATCGCTCCCGCATTGGACGTCGCCACGGACGGACCCACCGAGCGAGCGACGCGTGAACGGCAGGTGGGAGGTAGCGTGCTGTGGAGCGACACCGATGTGGACGAGGAGATTCATCTGTGTGTGCGCCGACGGTGCGGCTCGCGGAACCGGTCGATGTGGGTGCGCTGGCCCAGACCTTGACCCGTGCTTTTGCCGACTACTCCTTCACCCGGCATGTGATCAGCGCGGATGATCATCTTCATCGCTTGGAGAAGTTCAACCGGCTGTTCGTCGAGCGGATCGGGATCCCGTACGGCCGGGTGTGGATGACCGACGACGCCGCGGCCGTGTCGGTGTGGACGACGCCGCAAACCGCTGAGACCGCCGGGCAGGTGTTCACTGAGCTGGCTCCGTTGTTCGCCGACCTCGCAGGTGACCGAGCCGGGACGTACGCCGCCTGTGATGACGAGATGGCTCGACATCGGCCGGGTGTCCCGACCTGGTTCCTCGGATCGGTCGGTGTCGCACCGGACCGGCAGGGTCAGGGGCTGGGCCGCGCCGTCATCGAACCGGGACTGCGGGCGGCGGAATCCGCGGGGACACCGGCGTTCTTGGAGACATCCGACCCGCGCAATGTCGAGCTGTATGCGCGGCTCGGATTCACCGTCATGTCCGAATACGTGCTGCCCCACGGCGGGCCGCGCACGTGGTCGATGATCCGACCGGCCGTGCGCGGCACGACGGACACCCGTTAGCGCACGACGACATCCGTCGGCTCGTCGCCGGCGGGTCCGGCCGACGGGGCATCGTCCCCGGCGCCGGCCCGGCCGCGGTTGCGTAGCAGTGCCCATGGGCCGCGCGGGCCGCTGCCGCGTCCGTCGACGGTGGTCGCCGCGACCTCCGTCCCGGCCTCGTCCGCCGCGGCGGCAGCCGCGACCGAGACCGGCAGCACGCTGTCGCCACGCACAGGCTCGAGCGCTTCTTCCTCTTCCGACCATAGGCCGAGCGCGGCGGCGAGGGACGGCAGCATGGCCGCGGCGGCATGGGCGTAACCGGCCGATGACGGATGGAACTGATCGTCGCTGAACAACTCCGCCGGCGAGGCGGCGAACTCGGGCCCGAGGATGGAACCGAGTGAGACCGTCCTTCCCCCCGCCTCGACCACCGCGACGGTCTGCGCAGCCGCGAGGTTCCGGCTCGACCGGCGTGCCAGCCAGCGCAGCGGCGGCTGAATCGGCTTGATCGTGCCGAGGTCCGGGCAGGTGCCGACGACCACCTCGCAGCCGTTGTCGTGTAGCCGGCGCACCGCCTGGATCAGGCTGCGAACCGCTTCCGCCGGCGGAACCTTGTTCGTGACGTCGTTGCCGCCGACGATGATCAGCGCCACCTGCGGGTCGGCGACGAGTGCCTTGTCCACTTGGTCGGAGAGGTCCGCACTGCGGGCACCCACCTTGGCAACGGTAGTGAGCTGCACCGGCCGCTCCGCGATCTCGGCCAACCCGGAGGCGAGCAGCGCCCCGGGCGTCTCTTCCGGGGTGGGCGCGCCGTATCCTGCCGCGCACGAGTCGCCGAGCACGACGAACGAGATCGGCTGGCCCTGGTACATGCCATACACGGCATCCGGTTGCGGCGGGCCGCTCAGTGGTACGCCGGTGATGGTCCGCCGCGCCACCCGTGCCTGCAGCCGCAGCAGTCCGTAGAAGGACGCGCTGAGAAGACTGACGCCGCCGCCACCGTACGCGGCGGCCCGTGCGATACGTCGTGCATTGTGCGCATTGATCAGGCCCGCCATGCAGCAAATCTAGCTCGCTGTGCCGACAACTCATATCCGTCCGGACGGTCAGCTGGATCACATCCGTCCGATGCCGTGTCATCGCGTCTGTCGCGACGCGCGGGATCGACGGGCGCGGCGGCCGACTGAAGCCGTAGAGTCGGAGCGTGGAGTACTACGAGAACGTCGTCGATCTCATCGGCCATACGCCGCTCGTGCGGCTGGGGACCCTTGCCGCGGACATCCCTCCCTTGGTGCTTGCGAAGGTCGAGTACTTCAACCCGGGTGGGTCGGTGAAGGACCGCATCGCACGGCGCATGGTGGAAGCCGCGGAAGAGGCCGGCCAGATCGGCCCGGGTGGCACCATCGTCGAACCGACCAGTGGGAACACCGGGGTCGGCCTGGCGCTGATCGCCCAGCGTCGCGGCTACAAGTGCATCTTCGTATGCCCGGACAAGGTGAGCGAGGACAAGCGGAACGTCCTGAAAGCGTACGGCGCGGAGGTCGTGGTCTGCCCGACGGCGGTGCCACCGGAGGACCCCGACTCGTACTACTCGGTCTCCGACCGCCTGGTGAAGGAGATCCCCGGCGCGTGGAAACCCGACCAGTACTCCAACCCTGCCAACCCCCGGTCGCATTACGAGACGACCGGGCCCGAGCTGTGGGAACAGACCGAGGGCAGGATCACGCACTTCGTCGCCGGCATCGGCACCGGGGGCACCATCAGCGGTACCGGCCGCTATCTCAAGGAGGTGTCCGGCGGCAGGGTGCGGATCGTCGGCGTCGATCCGGAGGGCTCGGTGTACTCCGGTGGCAGCGGCCGCCCGTACCTGGTGGAAGGTGTCGGCGAGGATTTCTGGCCCGCCACCTATGACCGGGAGATCTGCGACGAGATCGTCGCGGTCTCCGACCAGGCTTCGTTCGCCTGCACCCGCCGCCTCGCCAGAGAGGAAGGTCTGCTGGTGGGCGGGTCGTGCGGGATGGCGGTCGAGGGAGCACTCCGGGTCGGCCGGAACGCGTCACCCGACGACGTCATCGTCACGCTCCTCCCGGACAGCGGCCGCGGGTACATGTCGAAGATCTTCGATGACAACTGGATGATGTCCTACGGTTTCCTGCCGCCGGCAGACGGCACCACGGTGGGCGACGTCATCCGCGGCAAGGGCGGAGACATGCCTGCCCTGGTGCACACCCACCCCAACGAGACAGTGGCGGACGCGGTCGGGATCCTCCGTGAGTACGGCGTCTCCCAGATGCCGGTGGTGCGAGCCGAGCCGCCGGTGATGGCCGCCGAGGTGGCCGGTTCGGTGGTGGAGCGTGATCTGATGGACGCCCTGTTCACCGGCGTGGCGTCGCTGACGGACAGGGTGGAGATGCACATGTCGCCGCCGTTGCCAATGCTCGGCTCGGGAGAACCGGTGTCCAAGGCGTTCGAGCAGCTCAAGTCCTGCGACGCATTGATGGTGGTCGAGGACGGAAAGCCCGCCGGAGTCGTGACCCGGGCGGACCTGCTCGGCCATATGGCGGGCTAGCGCGCCGCGGGCGGGTTCCCGTCGAGGAGTTCTCTCTTCTTCGCCTGGAACTCTTCTTCGGTGAGGATTCCCGCGTCGCGGAGCGCGGCGAGTTCCTTGAGGTCATGCACCAGCTGGGACACCGGCGAGGGTGGAGGCGGCGGCGGTGGGGGCCCGCCTGGGGTGCTGGGTGCCGCGGACGGCACGTCCTGTTTGAGGGCTCCTGCCACGATGATGAAGATCAGGACGAAGGCAGCCGAGACGCAGGCGAGAATGAAGATCACCCAGCCGCCGGTCTCATACGAATCCTGCACCGATCGGCAATGCGTCGATCCGAAGCCCAGCGACGGACATGAAGCCTGCCCGGCGGCGCTGGTCATGAACAGGCCGAGCAGGACGTAGCCGGCCAGCACGAGGAAGACCAGGACTGCCCCGGTGCGCAAGCGTGCCACGCTGGTCAGCCTGAACAAGACACCGAAGGCGAGTACGGCGACGACAGTGAGGACGACCGCGACGGCGGCGAAGTCAGCATCCGTCGCGCCGGCTTCGTCCACCAGCCGGTCGTAGTCACGCGAGTCGGAGGCGGCGAGTCCGACGCCGAGCAGGATCCAGACCAGCGTCACCACTACGAGCCATGCTCGTAGTTGCCTGGTTGCCCGGCTCGGCTTGTCACGCATGACGCTATCCGCGCGAGGACGAAGCGAACATGGGCACCGTCTCCTGGCCACGGCAATCCCGAGAACCGGGATGCAGGCGAGTGGGAGCCGGAAATCTATCCAGTGGGCGATCTTGTTGTCAAGATCGCCCACCGCTGCGGAGCGGTATTCTTCCTGCCGCCGTGCGTCTGCGTGTGCGGACGCCGCGCGTCGGCTAGGACTCCTGGACGCCGAGTCCGACCGGGCAGGATACGCCGGTGCCGGCGAGGCCGCAGTAGCCGTTCGGGTTCTTCGCGTCGGAGAGGTACTGCTGGTGGTAGTCCTCGGCGTAGTAGAACTCGCCGAGGCGGGCGATCTCTGTGGTGATGGCGCCGTGGCCGGCGTCGGCGAGGCGCTGGGCATAAGCGTCACGCGACGCGAGGGCCGTGTCGCGCTGCGCCTCGGTGGTCCAGTAGATCGTGGAGCGGTACTGGGTGCCGATATCGTTCCCCTGGCGCATTCCCTGAGTGGGATCGTGGGCTTCCCAGAACGTCTTCAGCAGGTCGGCGTAGCTGACCTGGGCGGGATCGAAGACGACGCGGACCACCTCGGCGTGGCCGGTCTGCGCCGAGCAGACCTCCTCGTACGTCGGGTTCGGTGTGTACCCGCCGGCGTAGCCGACCGCCGTCGTCCACACCCCCGGAATCTGCCAGAACTCACGCTCCGCGCCCCAGAAACAGCCCATGCCGAACACCGCTTCCGCGTAGCCCGCCGGGGGTTCGGCGTCGATCTGCGTGCCGAGGACCGTATGGGTGCCGGCGAGAGCAAACGGGCGCGTGTCGCGGCCGGGGAGCGCCTCGTCGGCGCTGATCTGACGGGCCTTGGCGGACAAGCCGAACAGGGACAATCCGATCACCTCTCTACGTCACAGCGGCGTCGGTTCCACTCTGACACCGAGCCTCTGCGATACCGCCAAGTACCTGCTGATCGGACCGGACCACCGGCCGCCGCGTACCCCCGCGGCATCGCAGTCACTTCCAGCAACGTATCCCGGGCAGAGGTTGTTCCGGGTACGGTGGCGATCAGGCGACCAGGTCGCCGAGCCCATCGGTGACGTGGCCGGTGCTGTCCGCGACGGCGGCGTAGGCCCGCGCGATGATCGGAACCGCGTGGCGCAAGGTCTCCACGGGCAAGGAGTACGGCAGCCGCAGCCGTCGCTCGAAGGCGCCGTCGATCCCGAACCGAGGGCCTGCGGCGAGCCGGATGCCATACCGTTCCACCTCGGTCACCAGGCGGGTCGAGACCGGGGCGCCGATGTCGTACCAGAGGACCAGGCCGCCACACGGAGTCCTGGCCCGCCATTCGGGCAATGCCTGCCCCATCGCGGCCATCAGAGCATCGCGACGTGTGCGGATGTCCTCGCGGCGTGTCGCCAGCACGTCGTCGGCTCGTTTGAGCAGCTCGACGGCGATCAGCTGGTTCAGCACCGGGGAGGAGATGTCGAACGAGGCGCGGACCGCGGCCAGCCGGCGGATGATCGACGCCTCGGCCCGGATCCATCCGACCCTGAGTCCGCCCCACAGCGTCTTGCTCATGGTCCCGATGGTGATCGTGAGACCGTTGTCGACATAGGTCGCGAACGGGGCCGGCGGCTCGCCGTCGGCGGGACCGAGCGGCAACTCGGCCAGTGTCTCGTCCACGACGGTCAGAGTGCGGCCGCGGCGCAGCGGTATGGCCAGCGCCCGGCGGACGTCGTCGTCGGCCAGGTGCCCGGTCGGGTTGTTGAAGTCCGGCACGAGATAGGCGAGATTCGGAGCGGTCTGACGCACCGAGGCGGCGAATGCCTCGATGTCCCAGCCGTCGTCGGTCAGTGCAACGGGCACGGCGCGGGCAGCGGCGCGATGGATCGCGTCGATCGCGTTCGGGTAGGTCGGGTGGTCGATCAGCACGCGGTCGCCTGGATGGACCAACAGCGACAGCACCATCGAGAAGGCGTGCTGCGCGCCTGAGGCGATGAAGATCTGCTCGGGCGTCGTGGGCAGGCCGCGCGCCGTGAAGCGATCGGCGACGGCACGACGGAGCTCGGGGAGGCCGAAGACGTTGTAGCCGCTGCTGGTCAAGAAGCGGGGCAGTTGCTCGGTAGCGGCGGCATGCGCCTCGTTCAAGGCCTGCAGGGGAGCCTCCGGGGCCGCGTGGGCGAGGTCCACCACTGCGGAGCCGTCCGGCGCGAACGGCGCGAAGTACCCGCCGGCAGGATCGGTGCCGCCGGTCTCCGGCAACGTGGTCCGGGTGCCGGAACCCTGCCGGCTGCGGGCGTAGCCGCTGTCGCGGAGCAGGTCGTACGCCGCGGTGACGGTGGTGCGGCTGACGCCGAGGGCGGTCGCCAGCTCTCGCTCCCCGGGGAGCCTGGCTTCGAGCGGGAGCCGACCGTCGAAGATCAGCATGCGCACGGCCGAGGCGAGCCGGACATAGGCGGGTCCGCTGGCGTCGGCGCGGGACCAGTCACCGAGTGCCCGGGCCAGATGATGGCCACTTATGGTTCGCATGATGCCACTATTTCACAACTGGCTATAGAATTTAAGGCCAATATCCGGCACTGTGGCGATGTGCAGGAGAACAACGCTGATGACAATCCCACGTCCGGCCGCGGCCCGGACGACGGCCCGCAAGGGGGCGTGGAGCCCGTACCGGTGGACCATGGCCGCAGGCTGACGCGTCGGCTCGTGCAACTCTATCTCGGCCTCGTCCTCTACGGGTTCAGCATGGCGCTGCTGATCGAGTCCACCCTGGGCCTGGACCCGTGGGATGTGCTCCATCAGGGCATCGCCATCTGGACACCGATGTCGATCGGGATCGTCACGATTCTCGTCGGGGCGGTGGTGTTGCTCGCGTGGATACCGTTGCGCCAGCGTCCCGGTCTGGGCACGGTCAGCAATGTCGTCGTGATCGGGCTCGCGGTCGATGCGTCGCTGTGGTTCCTTCCCCAGCCGGACGCCCTGGCGCTACGTGCCACGTTCATGGTGGCAGGTGTCGTGTTGAACGCCGTGGCGACCGCGGCGTACATCGGCGCCTGGTTCGGGCCGGGGCCGCGGGACGGCCTGATGACCGGTCTGGTGGCGCGTACCGGTGGGTCGGTGCGTGTGGTCCGGACCTCGATCGAGATGACTGTGCTGGCCGTCGGGTGGCTCCTGGGCGGGACCGTCGGCGTCGGGACCGTGCTGTACGCGGTCAGCATCGGGCCGTTGGTGCATGCCCTGCTCCCGCGATTGGCCGTACGTCCGTCGTCATACGAGGCGAAACGGTCGACGCGCGGTGGAATCGAGCCGAGTGATGTGCACGCCGAGGCGCCGACGGCGTAGTGTCCACCTCGTGCACGAATTCGAGACGCGAGCCATTCACGCTGGACAGGAGCCGGACCCGCAGACTGGCGCGGTCGTTCCCCCGATCTACGCGACCAGCACGTACGCCCAGGACGGTGTCGGCGGTCTGCGCGGTGGATACGAGTACAGCCGATCCGCGAACCCCACGCGCACGGCGCTGGAGGAGTGTCTGGCCTCCCTCGAGGACGGCTCCCGTGGTCTCGCCTTCGCGAGTGGGATGGCGGCGGAGGACACGCTGTTGCGGACGGTGCTCAATCCGGGCGATCACATCATCATCCCGGACGACGCCTACGGAGGCACGTACCGCCTGATCAGCCGCGTGGTTGAGCGTTGGGGGGTGTCCTGGTCGGCCGTCGCGGTGTCCGACGTGGACGCGGTCCGGGCGGCGCTGCGGCCGGAGACCAAGGTGGTCTGGATCGAGACTCCGACCAACCCGCTGCTCAACATCGCCGACATCGCCGTTCTCGCGGGCATCGCACACGACGCGGGGGCGCTCCTGGTGGTGGACAACACGTTCGCGACGCCGTATCTGCAGCGGCCGCTGCGGCTGGGGGCGGACGTCGTCGTCCATTCGACCACCAAGTACTGCGGTGGCCACTCGGACGTCGTCGGTGGCGCGCTGGTCGCCGCCAGCGCCGAATTGGGCGATGAGCTCGCTTACCACCAGAACGCCATCGGGGCGGTCGCCGGCCCGTTCGACGCGTGGCTGGTGCTGCGCGGGCTGAAGACGCTGGCGGTGCGGATGGATCGTCACTGCGACAACGCCGAGCGGATCGTCCAGGTACTGCAGGGGCATCCCCGCGTCCGCGAGGTGCTCTACCCCGGCCTGGTCAGCCACCCTGGACACGATGTGGCGGGGCGGCAGATGCGCCGCTTCGGCGGCATGATCTCGTTCCGGGTCGCGGATGGTGAGGACGCCGCCGTCGAAGTGTGCAACCGCGCGCGTGTGTTCACGCTGGGGGAGTCGCTGGGCGGCGTCGAGTCGTTGATCGAGCATCCGGGACGGATGACGCACGCCAGCGCGGCTGGGTCTCCTCTCGAAGTGCCGGGCGACTTGGTTCGGCTGTCGGTCGGGATCGAGAACGTCGACGATCTCCTCACCGACCTGGATCAGGCGTTGAAGTAGCGACTCTGGCGGTGATCGTCAACCGTCGACCGCGCCGTACGCGGTCCTGCGGTTGATGATCACCGAATGTCGAAATCCGCCGATTTCGGGCCTTGATCACCTTTGCCCTTTGATGAGAAGCTCTGGGGCGGTCAACGTGGCCTCACCGGGACTTGTCGGTGCCGAGGCGCGCGCGAAGAGACGGGTACGGGAGGCGGGACGGCGTGGACGAGTATCGGGCCGGTGGAACGTGGGGGATGGCGGACGGACCCGGAGCCCAGTATCAGTGGCCGCATCACCCGCCTGCGCCGAACCTGCGCAGATACTCGCTGCGCGGCCTTGTGACGGCTTTGACCACGCTGCTGGTGATCGCCGTCGTGGTCGATCTCGCCGCTGCCGGGTCGATGTTCAACCGCGCGTTGTTGTTAGATGACGCCGTTGCCGGGGCATTCATCGACGAGCGGACCGGGAAACGCGCGGACGACCTGGTGGCCGGGCTCGGGTTCGCACAGTTGGGCATGATCGTCGTCATCGCCGTGCTGTTCATCATCTGGCAGTTCCGCCATGCCAAGAACGCTCAGTTCCTCGGCTCGCGGCGCAAGCTGGGGCCGGGTTGGGCGATCGGTGGTTGGTTCGTACCCGTGGCCAACCTGTTCCTCCCCGCCATGCAGCTCTTCGGCGCGAGTCGGTTCTCTGACCCAGCGCAGAACCATGGCCGGCCACACGGAGCCGGCGCGGGCGCCGGCGCGGGCATCGTGGTGGTGTGGGCCGTCGTGTTCGGTCTGGCGAACACGCTCTCGAGGGCGACACGTATCGTTCCGGACCAGAGTGACATCGACGAGTATCTCCGCCAGGCGGCCACGCTGGACCGGATCGTGGCCGCCAGTGATGCTCTCTCGGCGGCTGCCGCCGTGCTTGCACTCGTCATGGTCCGCGAACTGTCGCGGCGGCAGGAACTCGCTCTGGACAGGGCCGGATCCCCGCAACCGGCGGTCGGGCTACCCGTGTCGCCGTCCCGGGCGACGTGGGGACCACCGCCGCGGCCGCGGACAGCTCAGCCGCGGGCGGCGGGCGAGCCGCAGGTTGCTCGGCCGGACCCGGGCACTGATGGTGGATCGCCGGCGTTCCCGCCGCCCCGCTGAACGACGTACGGGGCGCTAGCTGTCGGCCCAGTCGCGGAGCGCCGGCAGCACCTGCGAACCGATCTGCTTGATCGTGTCGGCCGGGTCGGCGCTCGCGACCTGGATGGCGACGTAGTCCGCGCCCACGTCGTGCACGAGTGGCTTGTACGCCTCGGCCAGCTGATCCAGATCCCGGACGATGGTGTACTTCTCCAGGATCTCCCGGCGGTCCATGGCGTCGGCGCGTTCGCGTAGCACCATCGGGTCGGCGACCTCGAGCCTCCCGGGCGCGCGTAGCCCGCGCATCGCGGCGAGCGCCTCCCACGCCTCGTCGTCGCTGCCTGCGAGCACCACCCACCGCGTGGCCATGATCGTCGTCGACGCCCCGCGCGCGGCGGCGGCTTCCCGGTACGGCCGGATCACCCGCTCCAGCGCGTCAGCCGGATCCTTGACGCTGGTGATCAACCCTTCGGCCTTCTGCCCGGCGAACGTCGCGGACTTCGGTCCGCCGGCGGCCATCCACACCGGCACACCAGTGGTGGGCGGGCTGTACAACTTGGCCGTGCGCGCCTGGTAGTACTCGCCGTCGATGTCGAGTTTCTCGCCGGCGAGAAGTCCATGGATGATGTCCAGTGCCTCATCCATGCGCGCGATGCGCTCTTTGTAGCCGGGGAACTCGTAGCCCAGCGGTGCCTCGTTGATCGCCTCGCCGGTGCCCACACCGAGGATGAACCGGCCGCCGGACAGCCGGTCCAAGGTGGCCGCGGCCTGCGCGATGAGGCCAGGATGGTAGCGGAAGAGCGGAGCCGTCACGCTGGTGGCGAGCTCGACCCGCGACGTCGCGTGTGCGACCGCGCCGAACCAGCTCCACACGTAGCTGGCCGCGGACGCGTCGTCCACCCACGGATGGAAGTGGTCCGCTCCGGTGACCACGTCGAAGCCGGACTGCTCAGCGAGGACAGCGTGCTCGAGGAGCGTCTCCGGCTGATAGGACTCATGACTGCACAACCATGCAAGCTTCACGAGCATCACCCTACCGAGCACGCTCCGTCCGATGCTCGTGAAGGACACCGGCACTGCGCCCGTTCCGCCGCCCGCGAACGCCGGGACCCCGGGTGCACCAGGATGCCGCGTGCGCAAGCACACAACCAGTGACAGGATCTAAGACCATGGACCTGACGTTGGACGAGGTGAAGGCAGCCCGCGAGCTCCTGAACGATGTGGTGCGGCCGACACCGCTGGAAGACTCCCGTTGGCTGGGCGGCAAGGTGGGCGGCCCGGTGTATCTGAAATGCGAGAACCTGCAACGCGCCGGCTCATTCAAGATCCGTGGTGCCTACGTGCGTATCGCGCGTCTGACGGCGGAGGAGCGCAGGCTCGGCGTCGTGGCGGCCAGCGCCGGTAACCATGCCCAGGGTGTCGCGCTGGCGGCGAGCATGCTGGACGCACGTGCGACGGTGTTCATGCCGGAAGGCGCGGCGATCGTCAAGGAGCGAGCAACCCAGGCGTATGGCGCGGATGTCCGGTTCGCCGGGTCCACCGTCGATGAGGCGCTGCTGGCCGCTCGAGCGTTCGCGGCGGAGACGGGGGCCGTGTTCATTCATCCGTTCGACCACCCGGACATCGTGGCCGGACAGGCGAGTGTGGGTATCGAGATCCTGGAGCAATGTCCGGACGTGCGCACGATCATGGTGGGCACCGGCGGCGGTGGTCTGCTGGCGGGGATCTCGCTGGCGGTGCATCACATCCGGCCCGACGTCCGCGTGGTCGGGGTGCAAGCGGAAGGGGCCGCGGCGTATCCGGCATCGTTGAAAGCGGGTGCGCCGGTCTCGCTGGAGCGGCTGTCCACGATGGCGGACGGTATCGCCGTCGGCCGGCCGGGCGAGGTGCCGTTCGAGATCATCCAGCAGTACGTCGACAGTGTGGTGACGGTCTCTGAGGAGGGCCTGTCACGGGCCCTGGTGTCGTTGCTGGAGCGGGCCAAGCAGGTGGTCGAGCCGGCCGGTGCGGCTGCGGTGGCCGCCCTGCTGGAGAACGCCGGTGCCTATCAACCGCCGGTCGTCGCCGTGCTCTCCGGTGGCAACATCGACCCGCTCCTGCTGATGCGGGTGATCCGGCACGGTATGGCGGCCGCCGGGCGCTACCTGTCCATCCGGGTGCGCGTGCCGGACGCCCCGGGTGCGCTGGCGCAGTTGCTGGGCGAACTCGCGTCGGTGGACGCGAACGTGCTCGATGTGGTCCACGAGCGGACAGGTGCGTCCTTGCCGATCGACCAGGTCGAGGTCTCTCTACAGCTGGAGACGCGGGGGCCGGAGCATCGGGCCCGCGTGCTCGCGCGGCTGCGGCAAGCCGACTATCCGCTCTCCATCCCGGAGAGCTGATCGACTTTAACTTTTGTAAAAGGGCATTGACGATATAGAAATTCTCGCGCATCATCGGTTACGTGAACGACGACGATGAGACCCGCGAGATCCTGGAGAAGGTAGCCGCCGGCGAACTCGACCCGTCCGCGGCGGCCCAATTGCTGGAGGAGCGTGCCTCCGGGCAGGTAGCCCCGTACCAGGCGGAACCTGTCGAAGGCCGGGCGCTGCCGAGCATGCCGGAGATCAACCGGCTGCTCGTCCGCGCCACGTCGAGACGTGTGCGGGTGATCGGAGACCCATCGGTCTCCACCGTGGCCATCGAGGGCCCGCACACCATCCGCCGGGACGGAACCACTCTCATGGTCACCGGTGAGACGGAGTTCGTCCCGACGGACAATGCCTTCACCCTGCTCGCCGGCGGCCGCTGGAGAGAGATGGCTGACCGGGTGCAGGCCGGCTTCGGTCAGAACCTGGAGTTGCGGGTCCGGATCCGGCCCGATCTCCCGCTTGGGGTCGAGGTGATCGCCGGATCGCTGGAGGTCGACGGGGCACGAGCGGTGGACCACGTGCGCATGACCGCCGGCTCATTGCGGCTGCGTGGCGCCGAGGCACCCATCGACCTGCTGATGCAGGCAGGATCGGCACAGGTCGACATGGTGCAGACACACGGCCAGTCCCGGTTGCGCTGTGAGTCCGGAGCGCTGCAGCTGACGCTGGGGGACGGCACCGACGCCCGGGTACGGTCGGACGTCCAGTTGGGCCGCCTCTCGGTCGTGCCTGAGCCGAAGGATCGCCACCGGGATGTGGTGGTGGGCCTGGGCGCAGCGGAAATAGATCTCGAGGTGGTCATGGGTGCGGTGACGCTCAAGACACCGGACCGTGGGGACATGCGGTGACCGTCGACGGCCATGGCGCGCATCACCCGCCGCACCCAGACGGCTACCAGCCGCCGAGAGATTGTCCTGTCTGCGGCGATCTGTTGATGGTCACCCGGCTGGGCTGCGGTTCCTGCGGGTCGGAGCTTTCCGGACGGTTCACCGGCTGTCCGTACTGTTCGCTTCCCGCACAAGAACGGAAAATGCTTAGCGTCTTCCTGGCATCCCGGGGCAATATGAAGGAACTCGCTCGGGAGCTGGGCGTAAGTTATCCGACGGCCCGGATCCGTTATGCGGAGATGCTGGCCCGTCTCGGCATAGAGGAGGTAGGAGCAGTGGACGCGACACCGGCGTCCGTCGACCGGGAGGACGTGCTAAGGCGGTTGGCGGCCGGTGAACTCGACCTGGATGAGGCTACTGAGCTGCTGCAGTAGCCGGCGGCCGTTGCGGGCCGTCGGCAGGCGCCATGGCGCTGAGTTGCTCGGACGTCGGTACGGTGTGGGCTGAGCGGCGCTTGACTCTCCCCCTGCAGGAGAAGCCAGCGTTCGGGCGAGGACATCGCAGCGAGCATGACTGATCTGATGACACCGGACTCTGTCGGTGACGGCTGCCAAGATGCGGTCACGCTCGTGGGGCGATGATCAGGACGGGGCCGGTCAGCAGAGTGCGTGCCGACCGGCTGTGTTGGGGTTGACAACGCGGTGCACCGCGGTTCGGAAAGGACTAGGACGTTGAATGCGATCATCGCCGAGGGTCTGACCAAGACCTTCGGCTCTGGAGAGAAGGCGGTCAAGGCGGTCAGCGGAGTCGACTTATCGGTCGACGAAGGAACCGTCGTCGGTATCCTCGGGCCGAACGGCGCCGGTAAGACGACGACCGTCCGGATGCTCACCACCTTGCTGCCGTTGGACAGTGGTCGTGCCACGGTGGCCGGTCATGACGTGGTCCGCGAGCCGCAGGCGGTGCGCGCCAGCATCGGGCTGTCGGGACAGTTCGCCGCGGTCGATGAGAACCTGACCGGCCGGGAGAACCTGTGGATGTTCGGGCGGCTCTACCAGCTGTCGAGCAAGGAGGCGAAGAAGCGAGCAGACGAGCTGCTGGAACAGTTCTCACTGACAGACGCCGCGGACCGTCCGTCGAAGACATACTCGGGCGGCATGCGTCGCCGGCTCGACCTGGCCGGCAGCCTGGTGATCCACCCACGGGTGCTCTTCCTCGACGAGCCCACCACTGGGCTCGACCCAGCTAGCAGACTCGACCTCTGGGACGTCATCCGCGAGCGTGTCAGCGGCGGGGCTACCATCCTGCTGACCACCCAGTACCTGGAAGAGGCGGACGTGCTTGCGGACCGCATCGTCGTCATCGATCAGGGCCGGATCATCGCCGAGGGGACCGCGGATGAGTTGAAGGCCAAGGTCGGCGGCGAGCGGATCGAGGTCGTGGTGCACGATCCAGACATGCTGCATCGAGCGACCGAGATCCTGCAGCGCGGGAGCGGTGGGCAGTGTCAGGTCGACGAGCACACGCGCCGGCTGACGGTGCCTAGCACGGCCGGGTCGAAGGGCCTGGTCCAGGTGATCCGTGACTTGGACGAGCAGCAGGTCGACATCGATGACATCGCCCTGCGCCGCCCCACGCTCGATGACGTGTTCCTCGAGCTCACCGGCCACAAGGCGGAGGAAAAAGAGACGAAGGATGACCAGCAATCAGCCGACAGCGTGGCGACGCAGGGAGGTGCCAAGTGACAGCGGTGCAGACGAGCCCCGGTGAGCTGGCGCCGAAGAGCGCCGGGCTGAAGCAGGTCTTCCAGGACACTATGGTGATCGCCTGGCGGAACATCCGTGGTGGGCTACGGGTTCCGGACACCCAGATCTACATGTTCATCCAGCCGATCATGTTCGTGGTGCTGTTCGCTTACGTGTTCGGCGGAGCCATCCCGGTGCAGGGCGTGAACTATCGCGAATACCTGATGGCCGGCATCTTCGTACAGACGATGGCGTTCGCGGTGGCACCGGCCAGCGTGGGGCTGTCAGACGACATGCACAAGGGCCTGATCGACCGATTCCGGTCGTTACCGATGGCCCGCTCGGGCGTCATCGCCGGCCGGGTGATATCTGATCTGGCCAGTCAGTTCGTCGTCCTGATCATCATGATGATCTGTGGCGTCATCGTGGGCTGGCGGGTACACAACGGCATCGGCCCCTTCCTCGGCGGAGTCGGCCTGATGCTGCTCTTCGCGTTCGCGATGCTGTGGGTCGGCGCACTCATCGGGTTGGCCGTCGGCAACCCACAGGTGGCCGCGTCGGCGGGTCTGATCTGGTTGTTCCCGGTCATCTTCTTGTCGAATGCGTTCGTGCCGCCGGAGACGATGCCTACGGTGGTGCAGACGATGGCCGAGTGGAACCCGATCAGCGCCATAGTGGCCGCCGGGCGGGAACTCTTCGGAAACGAGAGCATCATCGTCTCCGACGCGTGGCCGATGCAGCACCCCGTGCCCGCAGCCTTGCTGTGGTGCGTGCTGATCACCGTGGTCTTCGCGCCGCTGGCGGTCCGCAAGTACAAGGCCGCGGCCAGCAAGTGACCAGCGCCGTGTGGGGTGTGCGCCGGCGAACGACTCCGGTCGAGCGCCGCACGTGATTGCGGGCGCCGCACACGAAGCGGGCCGGGAGGAGTGCTCCTCCCGGCCCGCTTCTTTCATGTCTGTTCGCCCCTGCGCCGCCAGAGCGCCGATCCCGCCCGCCGCGCTGGATCCATGTGTGGATTCACCGCCAGGCGGACGGGCTCGTTCAGGGCGTGTACGGCTTCGCGCTGACGATCTCGACCGTCACGTTGCGGCCGTTGGGGGCCTCGTAGGAGACGGTCGCACCGGCCTTCTGGCCGTTGATGGCCGCGCCGAGCGGAGACTGGGGCGAGTACACCTCGAGATCGACCGATTCGTCCAGGGACAACAGCTCCCGCGAGCCGAGCAGGAAACGCTCGATCTCGTCGTCGCCGGAGAACTTGATCTCGACGATCATCCCCGGGCCGACGACACCCGTGTCGGCCTGCGTCTCGCCGACCTTGGCTCGCTGCAGGAGCTGCTGTAGCTGGTGGATACGGGCCTCCTGCTTGCCCTGCTCCTCCTTGGCTGCGTGGTAACCGCCGTTCTCCGAGAGATCGCCCTCGGCACGGGCCGCCTCGATACGCTTCGCGATCTCGGCACGGGCCGGTCCCATCAGATGCTCCAGCTCCTCCTGGAGTTTGTCATAAGCATCCTGGGTGAGCCAGGCGACATTGTCGCTTGTAGCGGTCACGGCATCTGCTCCTTGCCTATTAGTCGTCGGACCACACCCGACGTCGGGTGTGGTCCTGTTGTTCGTCCGGGCCGGAGCCCGGTAGATGTCCAGCTCGGGGCGAAACAACAAGATTAGCAAGCCAACCCGGTTTGCGGCGATGATGCGAAGGTCAACGCCACCGCGATCGGCGCGAGTACTGCCGGTCCGCGGACGCCGGGCGGCCCGCGCACAATCCGAGCGGGGACCGGTTGAGCTGCTCAGTCGTCGACGGTGCAGCCGATCAGTTCGGGAGCGATCCCATCGCCGCGCAGTGGTATATCTGCGTCGATGCGCTGTCTGCGATCGCCGCCTGGCGGGATCTCCAGATCGAGCTGCCCGACGATGATCTGCCGGTCGTCGACGGCGATCAATTCACAGGTTAACGCGGTGTCCGGGTCCCGATCCACCTCTACGGTCACCGGCAGGACGCCGTCCGCAGGGTTGTCGTACGAGTGGATCGCGGCCTGCCCCTTGCTCTGCTGCTGCCGATCCACTGCGAACCAGCCGACGACGGCCGTCAACACCACCGCGACCACGATCAGCGCGATCGTCTGACCGCGCCCGCCGGTGCGGCCGGTGTCGGGACGTTCGCCGGTAGAAGAGTCGGGCACGAGGGGCTCCGGTCGCTGTGCTGGACGGTCGGTACGGCACTATTGTCTCTCACGGGGTATCCGTGGTGACGAGGTGGCGCGAAGACGCACACTCTACCGGTGTTGTACACCGCGTGGCGGAACATGCGCCACCCGGAGCCGCGTTGCCGTGGGTGGAGATATCTGACGAGGTGATCATGGTCGACACGCTGAGGCTGATGCATGTGCATGCGCACCCGGACGACGAGTCGAGCAAAGGCGCCGCCTCGACAGCCCGATACGTCGCCGAGGGGGTTGAGGTCCTGGTCGTGACCTGTACCGGCGGCGAACGTGGCTCGATCCTCAATCCGAACATGGATCGCCCGGACGTCCTGGAGAACATCGGCCGGATCCGGATACAGGAGATGGACGCCGCGCGCGAGATCCTCGGTATCCAGCAGGAATGGCTCGGCTTCGTCGATTCTGGGTTCCCCGAAGGAGATCCGGCGCCCCCGCTGCCGGACGGCTGCTTTGCGTTGGAGCCGGTGGAAAAGGCAGCCGCCCCGCTCGTGGAGATCGTCCGTCGGTTTCGCCCGCACGTGATGACCACCTACGACGAGAACGGCGGTTACCCGCATCCCGACCACATCATGTGCCACAAGGTGAGCGTCGCTGCGTTCGACGCGGCCGGCGACCCGGGGATGTATCCGGACGCCGGCCTCCCGTGGCAGCCGAAGAAGTTGTACTACCACCACTCCTTCCACCGTCAGCGACTCGTCGCGTTGCACGAGGAGATGGAGCGACGCGGGCTGACCTCGCCGTATGCGGAGCGGCTGCAGGAGTGGAAGCCGAACCCGGAGTGGGATCGCCGGGTGACGACGCGGGTCGAGTGCGCCGAGTACTTCCCCACACGAGACAAGGCGCTGCTGGCGCACGCCACGCAGATCGACCCGGAAGGACCATGGTTCGCGGTCCCGTTGGACGTGCATCAGCAAGCCTGGCCAACGGAAGACTACGAACTGGTGCGCTCTCTGGTCGACTCCAGCCTGCCGGAGGATGATCTGTTCGCCGGCCTGCGGAGGGCTGAAGACGATCTGCCGACAGGGGTACAGTGATCGGTGTGGAGGTCATAGCAGCCCTGGGCATGTTCCGCGATGGGCGTACCGACGACGGGGGCGGCTTTCCGATCAGTGCCGGCTCGGCCGGTTTCTGGATCGTGATCGCGCTGGCCCTGGCGCTGGTCGTGCTGTATCGGAGTATGCGCAAGCAGCTGCGCAGGGTGGACTTCGACGAGTCGGCCAGCACGGACGAGGAACGGGTCCGCAGCCACGAGGAGCGTCCGGACCAAGGTTGACGCCACGTGGGCAGGTTCTGCCCAGAGCCGGCACCCGGGATCGGGTGCGCTTCCGGCTCGCGTTGTCGCCGGTAGAGGTCACTCGTGCTGTCGTTGAGGATACGTAGGATGCCCGCATGGGCACACGTCCCGCCGCCCCAGATTTCCAGTCGTTGAGCGCCGTGCGCCGGGCGCACGATCTGATCGATCGCTGTTACGCCGAACCTCTCGATCTGGACCGGATCGCCGGTGCAGCCGGGTACTCCCGCTACCACTTCATCCGGGCGTTCCGTGCTGCCTACGGGGAGACCCCGGGCCGCTATCTGACCCGTCGGCGCGTGGAGCGGGCGCAGGACCTGCTGCGGTCGGTGAACTTGACCGTCACCGAGGTCTGTCACCTGGTGGGATTCTCCAGTTTGGGATCATTCAGCACGCTGTTCACCGAGCTTGTCGGCATGTCACCGTCCGAGTTCCAGCGCCGGGCACGCGCATCCGGGCGGCCGCCGATTCCAGGCTGCTACGTGCTGATGTGGGGCGCGCCCACCGCGGCGCGGAGGCGGTCCTGACGACGCACCATCACTGCCTTTGCAATGCACACATATACGCAACACCACGTGCGCACCTAGACCGGCCATCACATGCACATGTATGCGGACCATCAGTCGTGCGGCAAGCGAACGCCAAGTGCTGCGTGTATTTGTGCATTGCAAAGGCAGCAATGACGGAGAAGCCAAGGCAGCACGGTGCGCACTAGCGTCGTGCCGACGCACACGTTCCGGTGTGCGTCGGCTGACCGGCCGCCCCTGCGATGATCGGCGTCGCACGCAAAGCGGCCGCACGACCGAAAGGACGGACATGATCACAAAGTTGGGCGTTGCCAGCGTCTTTGTGAACGATTATGAGGAGGCCAAGGCGTTCTTCATCGACAAGCTCGGCTTCGAGTTACGACAGGACGTCACGATGGAGAACGGGTTTCGCTGGCTCACCGTCGGCCCGCCTGCCAGCCCGGAGTTCCAGCTGTCCCTCACCGTCCCCGGGCCACCCATGCACGACGAGGAGACGGCGGCCAGCATCAAGGCGCTGATGGCCAAGGGAGCTTTGAGCGCGGGAGCGTGGAACACCGACGACTGCCGCAAGACATTCGCGGAGTACTCCGCCCGTGGTGTGGAGTTCCTGCAGGAGCCGGCGGTCCGTCCGTACGGGGTGGAGGCGGTGTTCCGGGATGATTCGGGGAACTGGTACAGCCTCAACGAGCTCAACGAGCAGGCTCTCGACCAGGACGCGATGGCTGAGGTGTTCGGCTCGCAGAGTCCCTGATCAGGCAGACCGCCGTCGCTCTCAGGCCGAGCGTACGCAGCGGAAGCCGATGTTCCCGGCAGAGCTGTCCGGCGTGTTGGAGCTGCGGGCGTCCACCCGGTAGCGGTAGCAGTAGCTCGCGTGGCACATATGTGAGCCGCCGCGCATCGACTTGCGTCCGGTGCGCGGCGGACCGCCCGGGTCCACCCGCGGTCCGGTAAGGTGCCAGGCCGGATCGAACCAGTCCGAGCACCATTCCCACACATTCCCAGTCATGTTGTAGAGGCCGAATCCGTTGGGCTGGTAAGCATCGACCGGGGCGGTCCCGACGTAACCGTCGGCGCCGGTGTCTTTGGCGGGAAAGGTGCCTTGCCAGACGTTCATCCGATGCTCACCGCCGGGCTCGCGTTCGTTCCCCCACGGATAGCGGTTCTGCACAAGGCCGCCGCGAGCGGCGTACTCCCATTCCGCCTCGGTGGGCAGCCGCTTGCCGGCCCACTTCGCGTACGCACGGGCGTCGCGCCAGGTCATATGGACGACGGGATGCTCCATCCGATCCTCGATGGAGGAATGCGGCCCTTCCGGGTGCCTCCAGTCGGCGCCACCAACCTCTCGCCACCACGGCGCCTCAGCGACGCCCCGGGTGGCGGGGAAGTCGTCCGGGAGATAACCGCCGAACACGAACGACGTGCCGAGACGTTCGGCCACGGTGATCCACCCGGTGGCCTCGGTGAATGCGGCGAAATCGGCGTTGCTGACCGTCGTCGTGTCGACCCAGAACGGGCTGAGCGTCACCTCGCGCGCTGGGCCCTCGCCGTCGGCCGGGTACCCGTCCTGCTCATCGGTCCCCATGATGAACGTGCCTCCCGGCAGTTCCACCATGCCGGCGGTGTCGGTCTGGCCGGGCGAGGGGCCGGACGGCGTGGGCGGTGCGAGATCCATCGCGACGGTGTCGCCGGCGGGTCGAGCGGCCGCGCAGCACGCAGGTTGATCGGTCACGACATGTACCTCCCGCTCCATGACTCTACCCGCCGTCGTCCGGTCCACTGTTGACAGGCCATGATCACCGGACTAGGAAAAGTCATCACTCTGTGAGATGCCTGCCTCAGATGGCATCTCAACTGACCGAACCAGGGGGGAACGGTCATGGGTTGGATTCACGCACGCACTCGCGCGCCGGGAGTTGCGGTGGCACTGGCTTCCGCGGTGGTACTGGTAGCCGGGGGCACCCAGGCAGCTGCCGACGACGGCCTGGTCACCGTCGTCGACGGCCTTGACGGCCCGCGTGGGGTGGCGACAGGACCTGCGGGAAGGGTGGTGTTCGCTGAGGCCGACGGCAGCATCAGCGAACTGACGACGAAGGGACGTCACGCCGGAAGTGTCGCGGACCTCGGCGCCGTCCCAGCGACGTTCATCGCACCGGCCGTGGCGATGCACGGGCGCGGCAACACGTTCGCGCTGACGGCGGCCGGTGCGCCGGGCAGCGGTGCCGCCACTCTCTACAAGTCGAATCCCGGCCAGGGGGTCCGCGCGGTGGCTGACATAGCGGCCTACCAAGAGATCGATCCGGACCCGTACGACGTGGAAGATCATCCTGAGGAATCGAACCCGTTCGGTGTAGCTGCGCTTCCGGACGGCAGCGCTCTGGTCGCGGACGCCGCCGGTAACGATCTGCTGCGCGTCTTCCCCGATGGGGAGATCGTGACCGTGGCCCGGAACAAGCCGCGCGTGGTCGAGACGCCGGAAGGGCTGCCGGACGAGTTCGAGGGCGAACCCCTGCCGCCGGCGGGAACGCCCATCCCGTCCGAGGGCGTCGCCACGTCGGTCACCGTGGGGCCGGACGGGTATTACTACGTGGGCGAGCTGCGCGGCTTCCCGGGGACGCCGGGCACGTCACAGATCTGGCGGATCGCACCGGACTCGGTCGACGCCGTGTGCGACCCCGACGCACCGGATACCGGCGCGTGCCAACGCCACGCCGACGGGTTCACCTCGATCGTCGACCTCGACTTCGGGCCGGACGGCAGCCTCTATGTCGTCGAGCTCGTGGCGGAGGGTTGGTTCCCATGGGAACTCGGTCTGGTGCCGCCCATAGGTGCGCTGCATCGCGTGTCGCCCGACGGCGGGACGACGGTGGAACTGGCGGCTGGCGAGCTGATCCTGCCCGGTGGCGTCGCTGTGGACCACAAGGGCACGGTGTACGTCACAGGCCCGGTCTTCGGCCCGGGAGAGCTGGCTCGCGTCCAGTGAGCCAGCGAACTCGCCTCCGTGGCCCGGTGCTCCGGTGGCCCGGTGGATCGGCATGAGCCGGCCTGATCCAGCCTGATCCGGCCCATCGCGCCCGATGATCGCGGGGCCATGCGCTCCGCGATCACCGAGCTTCTTCGAAACCGCCGACGAAGGGTAGCGTGGGCTGGTATGGGTAGTGCATGCCCTTGGGAATGCGACGAAGGATCTGGGTGAACCGTCTCAGCGCAGCCTCGAGCCCATACCTCCTGCAGCATCGGGAGAATCCGGTGGACTGGTGGGAGTGGGGTGACGACGCGTTCGATGAGGCGGCACGGCGTGATGTGCCGGTGCTGTTGAGCGTCGGCTACGCGGCGTGTCACTGGTGCCACGTCATGGCGCACGAGTCCTTCGAGGACGAGGCGATCGCGGCGTACATGAACGAGCACTTCGTGTCGGTCAAGGTCGATCGCGAAGAGCGGCCGGATGTGGACGCCGTGTACATGGAGGCGGTGCAGGCGCTGACCGGTCAGGGCGGTTGGCCGATGACGGTGTTCCTCACCCCGGACGGGAAGCCGTTCTACGCCGGCACCTATTACCCGCCCGAACCGCGACACGGCATGCCGTCGTTCCCACAGGTGTTGGCCGCCGTCAACGATGCGTGGCGGGACCGCCGGGACGCTGTCAACGACGCCTCCCGTCAGATCGCCGAGCGGCTCGACGGGCCGCGGGCGAGCGCCAACACGTCCGCGCCGACGGCCGAGCGGATGGACCTGGCGGTGCAGCGGCTGGCCTCGACGTTCGACGCCGAGCACGGTGGTTTCGGCGGTGCTCCCAAGTTCCCGCCGTCGATGGTGCTGGAGTTCCTGTTGCGGCATCACGCTCGCACCGGCGATGAACGGTCGCTGGCCATGGTGGAGCGGACGTGCGAGCAGATGGCTCGGGGCGGCATCTACGACCAGCTCGGTGGCGGTTTCGCCCGGTACAGCGTGGATCAGTCCTGGACTGTGCCGCATTTCGAGAAGATGCTCTACGACAATGCGCAGCTGCTACGCGTCTATGTGCACCTGTGGAGGGTCACGGGTTCACCTCTGGCGCAACGGGTGGTACGCGAGACGGTGGAGTTTCTGTTACGTGACCTGCGCACCCCCGAGGGCGCGTTCGCCAGCGCGATCGACGCCGATGCCCCGGACGAGCAGACAGGTGAGCCCGCGGAGGGCGCCTCGTACGTGTGGACGCCCGGGCAACTGCGCCAGGTCCTGGACCCGGAGGATGCCGAATGGGCGATTCGGCTCTTCGGCGTCACCGAGTCCGGCACCTTTGAGCACGGCACGTCGACGTTGCGGCTGCCGGATGATCCCGGTGACTGGACACGCTACGCGGAGGTCCGGGAGGCGCTGCTCGCCGCGCGTGAGAGGCGTCCGCAGCCGTCGTGTGACGACAAGGTCGTCGCCGCCTGGAACGGGCTCGCCATCGCCGCGCTGGCGGAGGCCGGCGCGGTCTTCGACGAACCGACCTGGGTGGATGCCGCCACCCGGTGTGCCGATCTGCTCGTGCAGTTGCACCTCGATGAGCAAGGCCGCCTGCGCCGCGTCTCCCGTGGCGGCGAGGCCGGCGTGCCCAGCGGTGTGCTGGAGGACTACGGCGACGTCGCCGAGGGTTTCCTGACGCTGTTGAAGGTCGCCGGGGAGCCGGCGTGGTTGTCGTTCTCCGAGCAGCTGCTCGAGGTCATACTGAACCGGTTCCCCGCGGACGGTGGCGGGTTCTACGACACCGCCGACGACGCGACCGACGCCCGGCTGGCCGGGGTTCGCCGTCCGCAGGACCCGACCGACAACGCTGCTCCGTCCGGGTGGTCCGCCGCTACGGGCGCGCTGTTGACCTATTCCGCCTACACGGGGTCGACGCGTCATCGAGAGGCGGCCGAGGCCGCGCTGGGTATCTACGACGCGCTGGCCGCTCAAGCGCCGCGGTTCGGTGGCTGGGGCATGGCCGTGACCGAAGCGCTGCTTGCGGGTCCGGTGGAGGTAGCCGTCGTCGGACGTGCGGGCGACGCGCGTACGGGCGAGCTGCATCGTGCGGCGCTGCGGCACCCGTCGCCCGGTGCGGCGGTCGTCGTCGGCGATCCGTCGGATCCGAGCGCCGAGTCGGTGCCGTTGCTGCGAGACCGGCCGCTTGTCGACGACGCGCCGTCGGCCTACGTCTGCCGACACTTCGTCTGCGACCGACCGACCAGCGATCCCACCGAACTCGCCGCACAGATGTCGCGGTAGAACCGCGGACGCTGAACTGGCGGCGCGCAGGGGGAGGGTCCTGGGCGCCGGCCCGCCTTTGCAATGCACACACATACGCAACACGCGTCTACGCGTCACGCGTCGGCATGTGTGCTCAGCAGGGCACGTCTACCCGGGGTGCAATGCGCAATCGCCCCGATGCGTATATGTGTGCATTGCAAAGGCGCGTGGAAGGGCCGCCGTGCCGGGCCGCGGACGCGACGTGCGTGCTGGAGCCCCGGGGTGGTGGGGCGGAGTCGGCGCGGGATGATGGGATCCATGAGCGACGACGCCACGAACACCGAGTACCGCATCGAACACGACACGATGGGTGAGGTCCGGGTGCCCGCCTGGGCGAAATACCGCGCGCAGACACAGCGGGCCGTCGAGAACTTCCCCGTCTCCGGCATGCGTATCGAGAACTCGCTGATCCATGCTCTGGCTTCCATCAAGGGCATCGCGGCCAGCGTCAACGCCGAGCTGGGCGTCCTGGACGGGGAGATCGCCAAGGCGATCCACGACGCGGCGGCCGACGTCGCCCAGGGAACGTACAACGACCACTTCCCGATCGACGTCTTCCAAACCGGGTCCGGGACGTCGAGCAACATGAACACGAACGAGGTCATCGCGACCCTCGCCACGGAGCGACTGGGGTCGCCGGTCCACCCGAACGATCACGTCAACGCTTCGCAGTCCAGCAACGACGTGTTCCCGTCCGCGATTCACGTCGCCGCTACGCGCGCCGTCGTCCGGGATCTGGTCCCGGCACTGCAGCACCTGCAGGACGCGCTGTCCGCCAAAGCGGACGAATTCGCATCCGTGGTGAAGAGCGGCCGCACGCACCTGATGGACGCCACGCCGGTGACGCTCGGCCAGGAATTCGGCGGCTACGCCGCGCAGATCAGCTACGGCATCGAACGGCTGGAGTCCGCGTTGCCCCGGGTGGCGGAGCTGCCGCTGGGCGGCACCGCCGTCGGTACGGGCATCAACACGCCGCCCGGGTTCGCGGAGAAGGTCATCGGCCGGCTGGCATCCGACTCCGGACTGCCGTTCACCGAGGCCCGCAATCACTTCGAGGCGCAGGGTGCGAGGGACGGGCTGGTGGAGCTCTCCGGACAGCTGCGCACCATAGCGGTGTCGTTGACGAAGATCTCCAACGACGTGCGCTGGATGGGGTCCGGACCGCGCACGGGTCTCTCCGAGCTGGCGCTGCCGGATCTGCAGCCGGGGTCGTCGATCATGCCCGGCAAGGTCAACCCGGTCATCCCGGAGGCGCTGTGCATGGTCTCGGCCCAGGTGGTCGGCAACGACGCCGCGGTGGCGTTCGCCGGCGCCTCCGGCACCTTCGAGCTCAACGTGATGCTGCCGGTGATCGCCCGCAACGTGCTGGAGTCGATCCGGCTGCTGGCCAACATCAGCCGGCTGTTCGCGGACCGCTGCGTGAGCGGTCTGGCCGCCAACGAGGAGCGGTGCCGCGAGTACGCCGAGTCGTCGCCGTCGGTCGTCACGCCGCTCAACCGCTACATCGGGTACGAAGAGGCGGCCAAGGTCGCCAAGCAATCCCTTGCGGAGCGGAAGACGATCCGGCAGGTCGTGCTGGAGCGTGGATACATCGAGCAGGGCAAGCTCACCGAGACGCAGCTCGACGAGGCGCTCGACGTGCTGCGCATGACGCATCCCTGATGTGGAAAGGGCAGACATTGTGGTCGCAGGTGCGACCACAATGTCTGCCCTTCAGCCGTGAGACGGCTATGGCGTCGAACTTTCCAGCATCTCGGTGACCAGGGCCGCGATCGGCGAACGCTCGGACCGGGTCAGGGTGATGTGAGCGAACAGCGGGTGCCCCTTCAGCTTCTCGACCACGGCGACGATGCCGTCGTGGCGCCCGACGCGCAGGTTGTCCCGCTGCCCGACGTCGTGCGTCAGTACCACGCGGGAATTGCTGCCCACCCGGGACAACACGGTCAATAGGACGTTCCGCTCCAGCGACTGTGCCTCGTCGACGATGACGAACGCGTCGTGGAGCGAGCGTCCCCGGATGTGAGTCAGCGGCAACACCTCGAACATGTCCCGCTCGATCACCTCGTCGACGACGTCCTGCGTGGTCAGCGCGCCAAGGGTGTCATAGACCGCCTGTGCCCACGGGTTCATCTTCTCGGATTCGCTGCCGGGCAGGTAGCCGAGGTCCTGCCCGCCCACCGCGTAGAGCGGCCGGAAGACCAGCACCTTCTTGTGCAGTCTGCGTTCCAGTACCGCCTCCAGGCCGGCGCACAGCGCCAGCGCGGACTTGCCGGTGCCGGCGCGCCCGCCCAGCGAGACGATGCCGACCTCCTCGTCGAGCAGGAGGTCGAGGGCGATTCGCTGTTCGGCGGAACGCCCGTGCAGGCCGAAGGCCTCGCGGTCACCTCGGACGAGCCGGACCGACTTGTCCGGGGCCACCCGACCGAGTGCGCTCCCGCGTTCGCTGTGCATCACCAGGCCGGTGTGGCACGGCAGCTCGCGGGCTTCTTCCAGGTCGGCGGTGTTGTTCTGGAAGAGGGAGTCCAGCGCCGAGCCGGCTACCTCGAGCTCCGCCATGCCGGTCCAACCCGACTCGACGACCGCCTCGGCGCGGTACTCCTCGGCACGTATGCCGACCGACGACGCCTTGACCCGCATCGGTAGGTCCTTGGAGACCAGGACCACATCACTACCTTCCGCGGCCAGGTTGAGCGCCACGGCAAGGATGCGCGAATCGTTGTCACCGAGCCGGAACCCGACCGGCAGCACCTCCGGATCCGTGTGGTTCAGCTCGACCCGTACCGAGCCACCGTCGTCGCCGACGGGTAACGGCTGGTCGAGGCGGCCATGTTCGAGCCGGAGCTCATCCAGAAGGCGTAAGGCGCTGCGAGCGAAGTAACCGAGTTCGGGGTGGTGCCGTTTGGCCTCCAGTTCGGTGATGACGACGATCGGCATCACGACGTCGTGCTCGGCGAAGCGCAAGATCGCGTACGGATCCGCGAGCAAGACGCTGGTGTCGAGGACGTAGGTGATGCGATCGGCCGGCGGCGGGCTGGGGTGAAGACCGGTCTGAGTCTTGGAAGCGGCCACGTCCGTCTCCCTCGGCCTGAGTGCACCCTGACGACTCAGGCTTTCCTAGTCGCGTGAAGGACCGGGACCGGGCCCACAGGGCCGGGTGCCGGCCCTCCCTTCGCGCCGTGGTCGCAGCACGTTGGACGGGCCTCCCGAACGGCTGGCTTCCCCAACCAACCGTTGAGAACCAGCGTACATGTCACCCCCATGCGCGCACCCGGACACGCCCAAACCCCTGGTTAACGTTGCGTTGCAATCACCCATGATCATGAACACTTACCGTGCTATGTGAACGGGAAGTGTTCATGATCATGGGGGCGGGGCGAGGGCGAGGTGACGGCGGGCGGAGCGCTTACCGGCCGTAGCGACGCTCGCGCTCGCTGTAGGAGCGCAGCGCGCGCAGGAAGTCGACGTGCCGGAAGTCCGGCCATAGCGCCTCACAGAAGTAGTACTCGGAGTTGGCGCTCTGCCAGAGCAGGAAGCCGGATTGGCGCTGTTCTCCGCTGGCACGGATGACAAGGTCCGGATCCGGTTGCCCCTTGGTGTAGAGGTTCCGCGAGATGTCCTCGGCCGTCACCATGCTCGCAAGCTCGGACAGGGACGTGCCCTTCTCGGCGTGTTCCTGAAGCAACGCGCGCACCGCGTCGGCGATCTCGCGTCTGCCGCCGTAGCCGACGGCCACGTTGACGTGCATGCCGGAGACGTCGCGGGTCGCATCGGAGGCCTCCTTCAGCACCGTGGCGGTCCGGTCCGGCAGCAGGTCGAGTGCGCCCACCGGATGCACCCGCCATCGCCCCGCGGCGGCGAGATCCTTGATCAGACCCTCGATGATGCCGAGCAACGGCACCAGTTCGTCTTCGGGGCGGTGCAGGTTGTCCGTAGAGAGCAGAAAGACGGTCACGACGCGGATGTGGAGCTCGTCACACCAACGGAGGAACTCCTGGGCCTTCTCAGCGCCCGCCTGATGCCCGCTGGCGGTCGGCGCGCCGAAAGCCCGTGCCCAGCGACGGTTGCCGTCGAGAATGACGGCGACATGATCCGGAAGCCGCTCGGGTTCGAGCTGTCTCTGGAGGTTGCGCCCATAGAGCCGGTAGACCACGTCCGTCAGGCCCATGGGCGTTCCTTCCCGAATGACTCGAATCTCCTCGTGTCCCCGGACGAGAAGACTACCCCGAATCGCCGCGCAACACGTGGCGAACATCATGTGTTCCGCTGTCTCATACTTCCGTACATGCGGTAGACGTCACGGCGGCGTTTCTGGTTTACCGTGGATGCATGTCGGTCGACGCGCAGCAGCTCAAGGACGCCTTTGCCGCAGTGAAGCCTAAGCTCCGCGGCTGGCTGCACGCCGGTACGTTCCCGGTGGCGGTCGTCGCCGGATTGACGCTGATCGCGCTGGCTCCGTCGCAGGTGGTCCGGATCACCGCGGCGGTCTACACGCTGACGGCGGCGCTGTTGTTCGGGGTCAGCGCCGTCTACCACCGCGGCCGGTGGTCCCCGCCGGTGCAAGCGGTGTTGAAGCGGCTGGATCATGCGAACATCTTTCTGATCATCGCCGGGACGTACACGCCGTTCACCCTTCTGGTGTTGCCCTCCGAGCAGGCGCGGGTGTTGCTCACGCTGGTGTGGGCGGGCGCGGTGCTGGGTGTGGGGTTCCGGGTGTTCTGGGTGAACGCGCCGCGGTGGTTGTACGTCCCCATCTATGTGGCGCTGGGGTGGTCGGCGGTGTTCTGGCTGCCTCAGTTCGCCTCGTACGGGGGCACGACCATCGTCGCGCTGATCATCACCGGTGGGTTGATGTACACGCTCGGGGCGCTCGTCTACGGGATGAAGAGGCCCAACCCGTCGCCGCGGTGGTTCGGTTTCCACGAGGTCTTCCACGCCTTCACGTTGGCGGGCTTCGCCAGCCACCACGTCGGGATCTGGCTGGCGGCCTTCGGCGCCGGCGCCGTCGCGGCCGCCTGACCCGCGCCCGCCGATCACACCGACTGAAACAGATCACCGGGGTTGACGTGGCGGGCGCGTGCAGGCGCCCGGCTCACTGACTCATCGTGGGCGGCGCTGAGCCAGGTAGATGTGGTAGTCCACCTCGCGCCCTTGCCGGGTGACCGTCCGCACCAACTCGGTGACGTCGCCTACGCTGTCCGCCAACGCGACGGCCAGCCGGTCCGACGGCGCTGCGGACCACAACGCCAATACCCCGCCTACCGCCAAGGCGTCGGCGGCGGCCCGGAGAGCCGGCGGTTCGTACACTCGAGCGTTCTCGTCCCGAACCAGGAAACCCGGGCCGTTGTCGGTGTCGAGCAGGATCCCGTCGTAGAGCTCCGGTGCCGCGTCGTCGAGGGCGTCCCGGATGTCGGCCACCTCGATGTGCACCCGCGGATCGTTCATCACGACGTCGGCCGCCGGCACCATCCCGTCGCGGAGCCAATCGACCAGCAATGGCTCGAGTTCGACGACGTCGACCCGATCGACTCGTGCGTCCCCGAGCAGGGTGTCGACGGTGAAACCGAAACCGAGTCCGCCGACCAACACCCGGCGTGGCGAGTCGTGCCGATCGAGCAGTACATCGGCGAGCAGGCGCTCGGTGGACGTCTCGGCGGTGTCCATCAGGAAGGTGCCGTTGACGATCAACTCGTAGACGCCGTCCTGGCCACCACGCCGGCGCAGCGCCAGCTCGCCGGCGATGCCGTCGCCGCGCGCCAAGGTCTCCGGAAGGTCGTCCACCACCTACCAGGGTGCCACGTCTTCAGAGATGAAGAATCCCCAAGACGGGTGCGGCGTGTTCTGTGCTGGCAGACCTGACGGGAAGCCGGTCGAGCTGTGGCTCTTGTCCGCCATGACACGCATGGTCACGTGTCGAAGAGTGAATGTCAGTACGGATACCTCGGTGGGCGAAACGATTCAGTCCGCGCAGGGGGCATCGTCGTGACAACGGCGACCGACTGTTTCGAATGACGCCCGAAATGCCGGTCGTCAGGTGACGTGTCACCAGCTGAACGAAGGATCGGGGATGAAGTTGGGCGGCAGGGTCGCCAAATCTCGCGTCAGCTGTTCTACTAATCATCACTTAAGTCACAACGTCGCCCCGGAGCCGTGGCGACCACCTTCCGGTGGCGGCGCGAAGAGCAGAGTCATCGGGAGGCATATGTGGGCAAGACGAGCGCCATCTGGGCCGTTGCACTCGCCACGATGACGGCGTTGGCCGCATGCGGAAGCGACGACGGCGACACGCCGACCCTGACGTGGTACATCAACAGCGATAACGGCGGTCAGGCGGAGATCGCCAGGCGGTGCACCGAGGAGGCGGGCGGCGCCTACCGGATCGAGACAAGCCTGTTGCCCCGCGAGGCGTCCGCCCAGCGAGAGCAGCTCGCTCGCCGGCTGGCCGCCAACGACAGCTCGATCGACCTGATGAGCCTGGATCCGCCGTTCATTCCGGAGTTCGCGGAGGCCGGATTCCTGGCCGAGATACCCGAGGACGTCGCCGCGGCGGTCACCGACGGCACCGTCCAGGGGGCGATCGACAGTGCGACGTGGAAGGACGAACTCGTCGCCGTTCCGTTCTGGGCGAACACCCAGATCCTCTGGTATCGCCGATCGGTGGCCGAAGAGGCCGGGCTCGATCCGGAGAACCAGCCGGTCACCTGGGAACAGATCATCGAGGCCGCGCGCGACCAGGACCGATACATCGGCGCCCAGGGGATCCGGGCCGAGGCGCTCACGGTGTGGATCAACGCGCTTGTGGAGTCCGCCGGCGGGCAGATCATCTCCAACCCGGACGCTCCGGTGGAGGACGTCGAGTTCGGCCTGGACAGCGACGCGGGCCGGGCCGCGGCCGAGATCATGGAGACGATCGGACGAGAGGGGCTGGGCGGGCCCGGCTTCCCGAACCAGGACGAGAGCGCGTCCATGTTCCAGTTCCAGGGCGATCGCGGCTCGTTCATGGTCAACTGGCCGTTCGTCTGGCCGGCCACCCTGGCCGCCGTCGACGACGGCTCGCTCGACCAGTCACTGGTGGACGACATCGGCTGGGCCAAGTACCCGGCGGTGGATGCGGACACTCCGTCCCGGCCACCGATCGGCGGCATCAATCTCGGCATCGGAGCGTTCAGCGACCACCTGGACGAGACATATGACGCGGTGCAGTGCATCGTGTCGGTGGAGAATCAGGCCTTCTACTTCGTCAACGACGGGAACCCGGCGTCGCACGCGGACGCCTACGACGACCCGGAAGTGCTGGACGTCTTCCCGATGGCGCCGGTGATCCGGGAATCGCTGGAGGATGCGGCGCCGCGCCCGATGACGCCGTACTACAACGAGGTCTCCACCGGGCTGCAGGACACGTGGCACCCTCCGGGGTCGGTCCGTCCGGATTCCACCCCTGAATCGTCGACCGAGCTGATCTCCAGCGTGCTGCGAGGGGAGAAGTTGCTGTGACCGCGACACCAGCTGCCGCAGGCAAGCTTCAAGTGGAGAAGACCGCACCTCCGCCGACGTCGGACAGGGCCAGGTCGGAACGACGCCTGGGTTGGCTGCTGGCGGGCCCGGCATTCGTGGTGATGCTGCTGGTCACGGCGTACCCGATCGCACAGGCCTTCTACGAGTCGCTGTTCAAGTACCGCCTCACCGACCCGGATGCCCGCGCGTTCAACGGCCTGGGCAACTACGCCGTCGTGCTGACCGACAGCGTCTGGTGGCAGGCGGTGGGCGTCACGGTGCTGATCACGGCCATCACGGTGGCCGTCGAGGCGGTGATCGGGTTCGCCCTCGCGCTGGTCATGCACCGGGCGATCACGACGCTGCGCCCGGTGCTGCGCACCGCCATTCTGATCCCGTATGCGATCATCACCGTCGTCTCGGCGTTCGCCTGGTTGTACGCGTTCGACCTGCAGACCGGATTCGTCAATTCGTGGTTCAGCTGGCTGCCGGCCATCAGTGAGGAGACGAACTGGTTCGGCGGCTTCGGCACCTCGGTGACCGTCATCATCATGTCGGAGATCTGGAAGACGACGCCGTTCATCTCGTTGCTCCTGCTGGCCGGACTCGCCCAGGTGCCGGAGGACCTGCAAGAGGCCGCCAAGGTGGACGGCGCGACCTGGTGGCAGCGGATGTACAAGGTCACCATCCCGAACATGAAGGCCGCGATCATGGTTGCCCTGCTGTTCCGGACCTTGGACGCATTCCGGATCTTCGACAACGTGTTCATCATGACCCAGGGATCGCAGAACACCGAGGTGGTCTCCTTCCTCGCCTATAGACAGACGATCGGGCGGCTGGAGATCGGGCTCGGTTCCGCGGTGTCGGTCTTGCTCTTCCTCTGCGTCGTCCTGATCAGCGTGGCCTTCATCAAGCTGTTCCGGGTCGATCTCTCCAGTGCGAGAGGGGGGAACTGAGATGGAACGGGAGCAGACCGCTCGGCAGAAGAGTCTGTGGTGGGTCGCCGGCGTCATCGTCATCGTGTATGCCCTGTTCCCGGTGGCCTGGATCGTGTCGCTGTCGTTCAAACGGGCGAGCGACCTGAGCAGCCGGGAGTTCCTGCCGACCACGTGGACGTGGGACAACTATGACCTGATCCTGCGGGGAGATTTCCAGGACCTGTTCCTGTCGGCGCTGCGCAACTCGATCGGCATCACGCTGATCGCGACGTTCATCGCCGTCGTTCTCTCCACGTTCTGCGCCTACGCGATCGCCCGGCTCGACTTCCCCGGGAAGAAGCTCATTCTCACCACCGCGCTGGCGGTGTCGATCTTTCCGGTGATCTCGATCGTGACGCCGCTGTTCAACCTCTGGCGGAACATCGGGCTGTACGACACCTGGCCGGGTCTGATCATCCCGTACCTGTCGCTGACGCTTCCGCTGTCCATCTGGACGCTGTCCGCATTCTTCCGGCAGATCCCGTGGGAGCTGGAACAGGCGGCGCAGGTGGACGGGGCGACGACCTGGCAGGCGTTCCGGCGGGTGATCGTGCCGCTCGCCACGCCGGGGGTGTTCACCACGGCGATCATCTCGTTCTTCATCGCGTGGAACGACTTCGTCTACGGGATCTCGCTGACGTCGACGGAGGCGGCTCGCCCGGTTCCGGCCGCGCTGGCCTTCTTCACCGGAGCGTCGCAGTTCGAGCAGCCCGCGGGGGCGATCTCGGCGGCGGCCGTCATCGTCACGATCCCCGTCGTCATTTTGGTCGTGCTGTTCCAGCGGCGCATCGTCGCCGGCCTGACCCAGGGTGCGGTCAAGGGCTGACCACCGTCTCGAGCACAGGAGAACTCATATGGCTGCCATCACCATGAAGAACATCGTCAAGACCTATGGAGACGGTTTCCAAGCGGTCAAGGACATCAACCTGGAGATCGCCGACGGCGAGTTCATGATCCTCGTCGGGCCTTCCGGCTGCGGCAAGTCCACGCTGCTGCGGATGATCGTCGGGCTGGAGGACATCAGCGGTGGCGAGATGCTCATCGGCGACGAGCGGGTCAACGAGAAGGCACCGCGTGACCGCAACCTCGCCATGGTCTTCCAGAACTACGCGCTCTACCCGCACCTGACCGTCTTCGAGAACATCGCCTTCCCGCTGCGCCTGGCGAAGACGCCGGACGCGGAGGTCAAGGAGCGGGTGAATCACGCCGCCGAGCTGCTGGAGCTGACCGAACACCTGGAGCGCAAGCCCGCCAACCTCTCCGGTGGCCAGCGCCAGCGGGTGGCCATGGGGCGGGCGATCGTCCGCAACGCCCAGGCGTTCCTGTTCGATGAGCCGCTGTCCAACCTCGACGCCAAGCTTCGCGGCCAGATGCGCACGGAGATCTCCCGGCTGCAGAAGCGGCTCGGGATCACCACCGTCTACGTCACCCACGATCAGGTGGAGGCGATGACGTTGGGGGACCGGGTGGCGGTGCTGCGTGCGGGCGTGCTGCAGCAGGTGGACTCGCCACGGCGGCTCTACCAGAACCCGGCCAATCTCTTCGTCGCCGGTTTCATCGGTTCGCCGCCGATGAACTTCATTCCGGCGACCGTCACCGACGACGGGCTGAGCACGCCGTTCGGTGATATCCAGCTGCCACCTGGACGGTCGGTGGATCTGAGCGGCAAGGAGATCGTGCTGCTGGGTGCGCGACCCGAGTCGTTCGAGGACGCGGACGTGGTCTCGGACACCGTCCGCGAGCACGGCATGGTGTTCGACGCGCAGATCGATGTCATCGAGTGGCTCGGTAACGAGCAGTACGCCTACGTGCCGTACGAGGCTCCCGAACAGATCCGCCAGCAGCTGGCGGATCTGGAACGCGAACTGGACAGCGAGGCCATGCGGACGCAGCTGGTCGTGTCGCTGGATGCGTCGAGCCAGATCGAGGAGAGCAGCACCGCCTCGGTCTGGATGGACCTGCGTCAGGTGCACGTCTTCGACCCGGGTACCGGTGAGAACCTGACGGCCGAACCGGCACCGGTGAGCGACGAGACCGCGGAAGGCCAGCCGGCATAGCCCTCGCTCCCTCGATCATCAACCGTGAGCCGGTCCATGACCGGATCACGGTTGGTGATCATGGGGAGGAGCAGAGAGGGCGCGGCATTGTAAGGTCGCTGTGTGAACGACAGCCAGGATCAGCGTGCGCTGCGGGCATCCGATGCGGACCGTGATCGGATCGCCGAACGGCTCCGGGAAGCGGCAGCTGAGGGCCGGCTTAGCCTGAGCGAGCTCGAGGAACGTATCGAGGAGCTGTATTCGACCCGGACGTACGGCGAGCTCGAGCATGTCGTCGAGGACCTTCCCGGGATCGACTCGTCGCTGTCGCCGCGTGCGGCGACGGCCCCGTCGCCGACGTCGTCCCCCGCACCGCGGCCCGGACGTGTCGGCGGCCACGCCGGTGCGCGCCGGGCCAAGGCGGTCTTCGGTGGCCTGGTCCGGCGCGGCCATTGGGTGGTGCCGTCGCGCTACTACGTCAAGCTGGTCTTCGGCGGAGGCAAACTGGACCTGCGCGAGGCGCAGCTCGAGTCGGACGAGGTGCAGATCCGCGTCAAGGCGGTGTTCGGCGGTGCTGAGATCCTGGTTCCGGACGATGTGCATGTCGTCGTGGACGGCGACGGGATCTTCGGCGCATTCGACGATCAGGCGAGCACACGCCAGCCGCCGGCCGGCGCTCCGCTGGTCCGCATCGTCGGCAAGGCCGTCTTCGGAGGTGTGGTTGTGAAGCGGGGACCAGGGGCCACATCATGAGTGGCGAAGCGTACGAGACACCGGAGAAGCGGCCGGCGGATCGCCCGGTCGACGTCAACAGCCCGGCTGAGCTGCGATGCTCCGACGTAGACCGGGAACGTGTGGCGGAGGCCCTGCGGCAGGCCGCCGGTGAGGGCCGGCTGACGTTGACCGAGCTGGAGGAGCGCCTCGACGCGACCTTCAAGGCACGGACGTACGGCGATCTGCAGCCGATCACCCGGGATCTTCCGCAGGGTCCGTACCCGATGCCCAGCGCACCGACATCCAGCGCGCCGGCGTCCGGTGCGGCGTCGCCGGAGCAGCAGTGGCATGGGCATCCGGGGGCGGCGCCGTCACCGCCGACCGGGCAACCGCGCCCGATGGCGCCCAGACCGGGGCCCGGTGTGCCGGCGCGGAAAGAGCAGATCAACGCGATCCTGGGGGAGGAGAAGCGTCGAGGCCGCTGGGAGGTTCCGGCTCGCCTGGACGTCGTCCCCATCCTGGGGAGCGTGGAACTGGACTTCACCGAGGCGGTTGTCCGCGCTCCGGAGGTGGAGATCAGGATAGGTGTCGTGTTGGGAGGCGTGACGATCGTCGTGCCCGAGGGCATCGACGTGCGCATGGACTCCATCACGAATGTCCTCGGCGAACGGAAGATGAAACTGGACGCTCCGGTCACGCCGGGTGCTCCGGTCTTGAGGATCAGCGGCTTCGTCATGCTCGGCGAGGTCACGGTCCGCCCGCCCAAGAAGGGGTTGTTCCGCTGACGCGACGGCGTTAGGCCGATTCTCGTCGCGGCATCGTACTCAGTGCTGTGGCCGTGCCCAGTACTTCGGATGCTCCCGGTTAGGTGGACGCGGCCGGGTCCGTCGGCATGGTCGTCTCATACATGGCGATGTACATGCCCATGGCATCGTCGACCGCGGCCCGGTCGCCGGTGGCGAGCAGGTCGAGCAGCAGGCCGCGGGCGACGGCCAGCCCTAGCCGCGCGTGTGCGCGTGCCTGCGCGGGATCTACGCCGGCCTGGTGCAGAGCGTGGGCCAGGGGTTCGATCCACGTCTCGACGATGCCGTCCAGGACCGGGCGCACCGCCGGGTCCCCGTGCAGCGCTCTGCCGTAGATCTCGAAGAACAGTCGCTCGTGTGGCCAGAGCGCCGGATCGGTGACGCGCTCCCAGAACACCCGCGCCACCTCGGTCGGGGAATCGTGTCGCTGCCGGCTGAGCTCGTCCAGCACCGCGCGCTGGCGGCGTTCCATGGTCCGGACGATCTCGACGAGCAACCCTTCCTTGGACCCGAAGTGGTAGATGAGCATCCGGTGGCTGCTGCCCAGACCTGCGGCGATCTCGCGCAGGCTGCGGTCTCGTATCCCGTTGGCCGCGACGTAGTCGATCGCGGCGTCCAGCAACGCTTGCTTCCCGCGGATACCTGCTGTCACGTACCAGATGGTACATGTACCATCTGGTACATCCGAAGGAGGTTCCATGTCTGTGCAGCGAATCGATGTATCGGTCACCACGCCGGCGAAGGCGGCCACTGTGTATGCATTGCTCCGCGACGGCGCCGGCTGGCCGTCGTGGTCCCCTATTGAACGGTTCGAGTTACTGCGTGCGAGCGACGACGACGGCGGCGAGGGCGTCGGGGCCGTCCGTCTCTTCCGCACCGGCCGGATCCGCAGCGTGGAGCGGATCGTCGAATTGGTGCCGGAGCGCAGGCTGAGCTACACACTGGAGAAAGGGCTGGCGATCCGCGGCTACCGCGCCGACATCGATCTGGCCGAGGGGCCGGAGGGCACCACCATCCGGTGGCGATCTTCGTTCCGGGCCAAGGTGCCCGGAACAGGCTGGCTGTACCGGCGGACGCTGGCCACGTTCATCAGGCGGTGCGCTGACGGACTCGCCGAGCATGCCTCGGGGATGGCACGTTGAACGCCTCCACAAACCAGACAAAACACGCGCCATAGCGTGCCTTCAGCGAGCCATGCCCACGCGTCCAGCGTGCCATGGCGCTTGCACCGACGTTCTGCGGCGTTGTGGCGTGCTCTCCGAGTCATGCGACAGCGACCATAAGTTCGCAGATGCGGTTGTATTCTCTTCATCATGCCGTATTTTCGGATATCTGAGGCGGCTCGGCTGCTCGGCGTGAGCGATGACTCGGTGCGGCGCTGGGCCGACCAGGAACGCCTGTCGATCGTGCAGGACGGCGCGGGCCGGATGGTCATCGACGGCGTCGAACTCGCCCGTGTGGCGCAGCAGCTCGTACCGTCCGAGGCCGCGCTTCCCGCACCGGCCGAGTCCGCCCGGAACCACTTCCCGGGTCTGGTCACCTCGGTGCGGAAAGACGGCGTGATGGCCCAGGTGGAGATCCAGGCCGGGCCGCATCGAGTGGTGTCCCTGATGAGCAGGGAAGCGGCGGAGGAACTGGGGCTCGACGTCGGCGTGGCCGCGATCGCATCGGTCAAAGCGACCAACGTCGTCGTGGATCTTCCACGGGAGCGGCCATGAGCCGCGGCCGTGCCTGGTGGGCACGCGCGGCGGGCTGCATCGCCGGCCTCGCCCTGGTGGCGTGCTCAGCGGCCGACGACGGCGGCGGCGACGTCGGCGATGGGGGCGACGTCGGCCGGGACGGAACGCGGAACTCCAGGGGGATGTCGTCCGAGACGGCGGTGGGCGGCACCGTCACGGTGCTCGCGGCGGCGTCCCTGACGGAGGCGTTCGAGGAGGTCGGGGATCGATTGGCCGACGAGTACCCGGATCTCGAGGTCACCTTCTCATTCGGTCCTAGCTCGGGCCTGGCCGAGCAGGTCATCGCCGGGGCACCGGCGGACGTGCTGGCCACCGCTGACGTCGCCACGATGCAGAAGGTGGTCGACTCCGGCGAGGCCACGGGGGAGCCGGCGGTCTTCGCCACGAACACGCTGACGCTCGTCGTCCCGCCCGGCAACCCGGGCGAGGTGACCGAGCTGAGGGACCTGGGCAGGGATGACCTGCGGGTGGCCATCTGCGAGCCCCGGGTACCGTGCGGCGCGGCCGCGGAGAAGCTGCTCTCCGCCGCCGGAGTGCATGCGGCTCCGGACACCCTCACCACGGACGTCAAGGAGGCGCTGGCCCTGGTCACCCTCGGCGAAGCCGACGCGGCCCTGGTCTATGGCTCGGACGTGACGGCGGCGGGGAACCAGGTCGAGCCGGTTCCGTTCGAGAACGTGGATCCGGTGGTCAACGAGTACCCGATCGCGTTGCTCCGGGGTGCTCCGAACCCCGACGGTGCCCGGATCGTCATGGACGCGATCACCGGCGAGATCGGCCGCTCGGCCCTGGCCGCGGCGGGTTTCGCGGCGCCATGAGCCGGGCGCGGACCTCCGCCGGGCCCGGAGCGGACCGGCGAGTCCCGGTGGTCCTGCTCGTTCCGGCGCTGGTGGGCCTGGCCCTGCTCGTGGTGCCGATGGCGGGACTGGCGTGGCGGGCGCCGTGGGGGCGGTTTCCAGAACTGCTGACGTCGGACAGTGTGCTCACCGCGCTGCGGCTCTCGGTGACCACGGCCACGTCGGCCACCGTGCTCTCCGTGCTGTGTGGCGTGCCGCTGGCGTGGCTGCTGGCCCGCGGGGACTTTCCCGGCCGGGCGCTGCTGCGCGGACTGGTGACGGTACCCCTGGTGCTACCGCCCGTCATCGGCGGTGTCGCGCTGCTGGTCGCTTTCGGTCGGCAGGGCGTCATCGGTGGCTGGCTGGACCGGACCTTCGGGTTGAGCCTGCCGTTCACCACCGGCGCGGTCGTGCTCTCACAGGCGTTCGTGGCCATGCCGTACCTGGTGATCGCCGTGGAGGGCGCGTTCCGTGGCGCGGACCGGCGCTATGAGGATGTGGCGGCCACCCTGGGCGCGTCGGCCTGGACCGTCTTCCGCCGGATCACGCTGCCGGCCGTGCTACCTGGCGTCGCGGCCGGTGCGGTGTTGTGCTGGGCGAGGGCGCTCGGTGAGTTCGGGGCCACCATCACGTTCGCCGGCAGCTTCCCGGGGACCACGCGGACGCTGCCGTTGGAAGCGTACGTCGCGATCGGTGCCGGAGACACCGACATGGCGATCGTGCTCAGCCTGATGATGATCGTCGTCAGCGTGGTCATCCTGGTCGGTCTCCGGGAGCGGTGGGTGAACGTGCGATGAGCCCCGAGGGCCTGGAGATGGACGTGGTGGTCGACCGTGGGCCGTTCGTCCTCGACGTCTCGGTGCGGATCGACGCCGGCGAGGTCGTCGCTTTGCTCGGCCCCAACGGCGCGGGCAAGTCGACGTTGCTCGGCGTGCTGGCCGGCCTGATCCGGCCGACGGCCGGTCGGGTCGCGCTGGCCGGCGTCACGCTGGATGACGTCGCGACCGGCCAGCACGTGCCCGCCCGCGGACGTCGGGTCGGGCTCGTCGTCCAGGATTACCTCCTGTTCGGACACATGACCGTGGTGGAGAATGTCGCGTTCGGGCTGCGAGCACGTGGGATACCCCGCCGGCGTGCGAGGGAGAGCGCCGCGCGGACATTGGAACGCGTGGGACTGGGCGGGCTGGACGGGCGGAAGCCGCGCGAGCTCTCCGGTGGGCAGGCCCAGCGCGTGGCGCTGGCGCGGGCGCTGGTGGTCGAGCCGCGATTGCTCCTGCTCGACGAGCCGTTGGCGGCGCTGGACGCCGGCACGCGTCCGGCGGTGCGCGCGGAACTCCGTCGTCATCTGGCCGGATACTCCGGGTGTGCGATCGTGGTGACGCACGACCCGCTGGAGGCGATGGTTCTGGGCGATCGGCTCGTCGTCGTGGAGGACGGACGAGTGGTGCAGGCCGGCCCCCCGGCGGAGGTCGCACGCCATCCAGGCACTGACTACGTCGCTCGGCTGGTAGGCCTGAACCTGCTGCAGGGGACGGCGCGGGGCAGAACCGCCGACGTGGGCGCCGGCACCGTGATCGCGCTGGCACACGAAGAACACGGGCCGGTGCACATCGCGTTCTCTCCGTCGGCGGTGGTGCTGAGCCCACACCGGCCCGACGGTTCGGCGCGCAACGTGTGGCCGGGCACGGTGCAGGATCTGGAGACCCACGGCGACCTGGTCCGGGTGACGGTGTCCGGTGCCCTTCCGGTGCTGGCGGATGTGACTCCGTTGGCGATCGCGGACCTTCAGCTGGCGCCCGGCATGCCGGTCTGGGCGTCGGTCAAGGCGAGCGAGATCACCGCATACCCGGCCTGACGCGCGGCGTACAGCGCCACGGGTGTGTCAGGGCACTCACGGCACTGCGCAGCGAAGCTGCGATGATGGGTACCGTGGCGAGCAGTACTCGGGGACGCGAGACGACCGGTGACGTGGTCCGGACGGTGACGATCATGTTCGGGCTGTTGGCGCTGGTGGTGGGGTTCTTCGCGATGAACCGTCCGGAGGCGCGCACGCCGGAGCCGGTCGACTACGCCCGGGTCGTGGAGCTGGTGCGCCGCGAGTACCCGTACGACGTGCTCTCTCCGGCGTCGCTGCCGGAGAACTGGCGCGCCACCAGCGTGGACCATGCGCAGCAGGCCGGCGGCAACCGGTGGCGTGTCGGCTTTCTGATCGACGACGAACACTTCGTCGGACTCGAACAGGCCGATGGGGAGATCGAGGCCTACCAGCGGGACCGGCTGCGGGACTTCTCCGACGACGGTGAGAGCCGGATCGGTGGTCAGAGCTGGTCACGCCTGGTGGAACAGGGCGACAACGCGGACCGGGCGCTGGTGCGCGTCGACGACGGCGTGGTGACCATCGTGCGCGGTACCCCTTCCTACGAGACTCTGGAAGAGTTCGTCTCGTGGCTGGAGTGAGTCATCCGTCGTCGTTCTGGTCCTCGCCCTGCGTCACGGCCTCCAGCTTGCTGCGGGCCCCTTCCAGGTAGCGCTCGCAGAGCGCAGCCAGTTTCTCGCCCCGTTGCCACAGGCTCAGCGATTCCTCGAGGGTGGTACCGCCGGCCTCGAGCCGGGTGACGATCTGGACGAGTTCGTCCCGCGCCTCCTCGTAGCTGGGTTCACCGTCGCTCATGCTGCGTCAACCTACCAGTGTCACGGCTGCCCATCCGCCTCGCCGTCCGGCTTCGCGAGGGCAGGGAACTCGCCGGCGGCCACCGTGATCCGCAGCCGTTCGCCGGCAGCCACGTCGTCCGGGGTGCGCACGACCGAACCGTCGGACGCGTCGGCGCGCTGCACCACCGCATACCCTCGCTCGAGGGTCGCGGCGGGTGACAACGCTCGGATGCGGGCACGAGTGTGCTCGACGTCCACCGAGGCCCGGTCCAGCAGATGCCGGACTGTTCGCCGAGCCCGCTCCCTGAGCAGCGCGAGCTCGTCGGCACGGATCCTGATGCCGTGGGCGGCATCGGCCAGTGCGGGACGTGACCGGGTGGCGTCGAGCCCGGCCTGCTCCCGGTCGATCCACTGGCGCAGGTAGGAACGGAGTCGTTCGCGCGCCTGGCGGACCCGGGTCAGCTCTTCGATGACATCGGGCACCACATGTTTGCCTGCGTCGGTCGGTGTCGAGGCGCGCACGTCGGCGACCAGGTCGAGCAGTGGGCTGTCGCCCTCGTGCCCGATGGCGCTGACGACGGGTGTGCGGGCCGCGGCGACCGCGCGCAGCAGGGCCTCGTCGGAGAACGGCAAGAGATCCTCCACCGATCCGCCGCCCCGGGCGATGATGATCACGTCGACCTCGGTGTGCTGATCGAGCACGCGCAGCGCCTCCATCACCTGTCCTGCCGCGGAAGGGCCCTGTACGGCCACGGTCTTCAGTTCGAATCGCACACCGGGCCAGCGTCGTCGGGCGTTCTCCAGCACATCGTGCTCCGCCTTCGAGTCACGTCCGCAGATCAGGCCGATGACATTCGGCAGGAACGGCAACGCACGCTTGCGCTCAGCGGCGAACAGTCCTTCCGCGGCGAGTATCTTGCGCAGCCGCTCGATCCTGGCGAGCAGCTCACCCAGTCCGACCGGCCGGATCTCCGCGGCCGCCAACGAGAGGGTTCCGCGGGTGAAGTACCACGATGGCTTCGCGTGGACGACGATCCGGGCCCCGTCCGTGATCGGGGCGTCGACCGCGTCCAGCACCCGTGCTGGGCATGTCACCTGAAGCGACACCTCGGCCGCGGGATCTCGCAAGGTGAGGAAGGCCGTCTGCGTTCCGGGGCGCCGAGAGAGCTGGGTGACCTGGCCTTCCACCCATACCGGCCCGAGACGGTTGATCCACTGGCCGATGAGCTGCGAGATAACCCGGACCGGTGCCGGCTTCTCCGGGGACGTGTCGAGGGCCATACCGGCACCGTACTCGCGACGCGCGAAGGAGCGGTGAGCGAGGTCGAGCCGCCTGCCACGGCGCGCTTCGGCGGCCGGCCGGGGTGGCTCATACGATGGAGACCATGACCGCCGAAGGACGTGTGCTATTAGCCGCACCCCGTGGCTACTGCGCGGGTGTGGACCGCGCCGTGGTGACCGTGGAGAAGGCTCTCGACCATTACGGACCGCCCGTCTACGTGCGCAAGCAGATCGTGCACAACCGCCATGTGGTGGAGACGCTGGAGAAACGGGGGGCGATCTTCGTCGAGGAACTGGACGAGGTCCCGGAGGGTTCGCTGGTGGTCTTCTCCGCGCATGGTGTCTCTCCAACGGTGCACGCGGAGGCATCCGAGCGGGGGCTGCGCACCATCGACGCCACCTGCCCGCTGGTCACCAAGGTGCACAACGAGGCTCGGCGGTTCGCGAAGGACGATCTCGACATCATCCTCATCGGCCACGAGGGACACGAGGAGGTGGAAGGCACCTCCGGCGAGGCCCCGGAGCACATCCAGCTGGTGCAGAGTCCGGACGATGTGGGGAACGTCCAGGTACGCGATCCGTCCCGGGTGGTGTGGTTGTCTCAGACCACGCTGTCGGTGGACGAGACCTATCAGACGGTCGAGCGGTTGCGGGAGAAGTTCCCGGACCTGATGAGCCCTCCCAGCGATGACATCTGTTACGCGACGCAGAACCGTCAGGTCGCGATCAAGGAGGTCGCGGCCGAGTCCGAACTGGTTCTCGTCGTCGGATCAGCCAACTCGTCGAACTCCGTGCGCCTGGTCGAGGTTGCGCTGGAGGCCGGCGCGAATGCCGCGTACCGGGTCGACCGTGCGTCAGAGATCGACGAGGCGTGGCTGACGGGTGTCTCGACGGTCGGCGTGACGAGCGGCGCCTCGGTTCCGGAAGAACTGGTGGCCGGGGTCGTGGAGTGGTTGGCGGAGCATGGCTATCCGAACGTCGAAGAGCATCGCACGACGGAGGAGTCGTTGATCTTCTCGCTCCCGCGTGAGCTGCGGAAAGACATGAAGTCACCGGACTCTGCGGCATCGTGAGCGCCTCGGTTGGGGCGGCTCGCCGAGGACCCGGCGCAGGGCGATCGGATATTGGTCCGACGGACGACTTGACTCTGCGCCCGCAAGGTCGTAAGTTTCTCTAGGCTCGCAGGGAGCGGGACGCCGGGAACGGCGGCCGACCTGCGGATCATCCTCCGACTCGATCATGGTTTGCGCGCCTTTAGCGTGCGCGGGACATGGGACGGTCGGGAGCTTCCAACGGACTGGGGAGCGGTTTGAACCGGGCCACAGGATGTTGTAAGCTAGAAGGGTTGCCCCGGAGCGGGTCCGTAAGGATCTCAGGGCAAATTCAGGCGACAATCTGAATTTGACTCGAACTTCCGGGAAAGCCTAAAGTAAAGAACGAAGCGAACGCCCCGGTGCGGGATCTGGGAACGGGTCTTGTGTGGTGTGCGTCCGATTCTTGAGAACTCAACAGTGTGCCAATTGTTTTATTGATGCCAATTGTTTGGTGTCCCTGGCCTGCAGTGCCTGGTTTGGGTGTTGTAGGTGTTTGGGATTTCTTTGGTAGAGCGGCATGGTTTTGGCGGGTGGCGTGCTCATCGTTGTGGTGGGTGTGTTGCTTGTTGGGATTGTGTTGTTTTGCTGGGATTGTTTCTTTTTTGATGTGGTGAT
>NZ_JAAGOA010000030.1 GCF_010550675.1 Phytoactinopolyspora halotolerans
CCCACCGCCCTACCCGACGTCCGCAAAGGCATCCGGATCAAAGCCGTCAGTTGATGCCGATTTCGCGGGCATTCTTAACTGAGGCACCGATCAACTTTCGCGGGCATCTTGACATGAGGCACTACGCGCCACCACCGTCAGGCCGGACGCGATTGCCGCTAGTGCGGCCGCACCCAGGATCAGTGGCGGGAAGCGGTCGTGAACCCGCGCGAAGGCGATACGGCCGGCGACGACAACGCCGCCGTACACGACCAATGGGATACCTGCGCGAGCCATGCCCACGTCGCCGGCATGCAGGGCGGCGAACGCGAGGAAGGCACCCATCGCCACCACCGAGGCGAAGAATCCCAGCGCCGGCGCGAGGGCCTTGGTGTGGATCAGGCGCGGCCTCCGTTCCGGGACCGTCCGGCTGACCTTGGTCTCTCCGATGTAGGCAACCGCCAGCACCGCTACCAGGGCCAGCGCCGCTGCCCCGTACCACGCGACGGTGTATCCCCATCCGCCGACCAGGAACTGACCCAACAGGGGGCCACCGGCAATGCCGATGTAGAGACCCAGTGAGTTGTAACTGAGCGCCTCACCGATCCGGCTCGGCGGTGCCAGGTCGGCGAGAGCGGCGAATGACGCGACGAAGAACGCGGCTTCCGCCACGCCGAGCAGGAGCCGGATCACGACAACGAGGATGAGCGTGTTGACGTGCGCCGTGGCAGCCATGCCCACTGCACAGAGCGCGGCACCGGTGATGAGCAGTGGGCGGCGCCCGAGCGCATCGGCCAGGCGGCCGGCTACCGGGCGCAGCGCGAGCGCCGAGACCGCGAACGCTCCGAACGCGACGCCGGCGCCCGCGGTGCCCGACTCCACCGGGCCGGTGACGTAGAGCGGCAGGACCAGCAGAGACATGCCGACGGCGGTGAAGTACGCCAGGTCGGCGACGGTGAGCCCGATGAACGCCGGCGTGAACAACCGATCCGGGACCGTGCCCGACGTTGGCGTGGACGATGCGGTAGACGTAGACATGCAGTCAGTCTTGGCCCGCGACGACGCCGCGGCATGAGTAGACCTACCTAACTTCTGCCCCCGGCCAGGCCGTGTTCCATCGCGAACATCGCAGCCGCCGCCCGGGTCGACACGCCGATCTTGGTGTAAACGTCCTGCACGTGGTTCTCGGCGGTTCGCCGGGAGATGACGAGCTGGTCGGCGATCTCAGCGTTCGACAGGCCCCGTGCCACCAGCCGGAGCACTTCGATCTGCCGTTCGGTCAGCCCGGCCGTGCGCACGCGGCGGCCCCGATGCTGATGGCCCGCTGCCTCGAGCACGGCCTGCACGGCGTCGCCGTCGAGGCAACCTGCCCGTGCTTCGTCTCTGAGTCGTTGGGCCGCCGCGCTCGACGGCATCGGCTCGGCATCGGAACGTGATTCGATCAAGGTCCGGTACGCATCAGCGGCGCCCAGCACGCGTGCGGGCATGGTCATCCGCTCGCCGGTCAGGCCGCGGTGGTAACCGCTGCCGTCGCATCGTTCATGGTGTTGTCCGGCCAGATCGGCCACGGCAGCGAACATGGGAACACGCGCCAGCACACGTTCACTGTGGTACGGGTGCAGGCGCGCCTGATCACGTTCAGTCGGGCTCAATGGCTCGGTCTTGTCCCAGATCCGGCTGGAGATCGCTACCCGGCCGACATCGTGCAGGTAGCCGGCTATACGAACGTCACGGACGTCGTCGCTGAGCCCGAGAATCGCGGTAGCGTCGGCCGCCAGCGTCGCCACCGCGGACGAATGACCGTGCAGCCACGGGCTCTTCAGGTCCGCCAGGTCTCCGAACGTTCTCGCCACCGTCTCGACGTCCGCCTCGTCGACCATGAACACGGGATCGGGCTCGTTGTCCAGGGCCGCCTGATGCGCGTCGATCGTCTCGATGCCCGCCAGCAGTTCCCGTCCGTTCGAGAGGAAGACGCCGACCAGCTCCGGGTCCAGAGAGCTCCCGCTGCGCCGACGCACCTCGGCCACGGCCGCATCCACGCCGGCGTGTAGAAGAAAGAGCACGGCCACGGATGCGATGTGCATCAGCCGCGTACTCAACGGGATGTCGACCCCGGCGACCTTGGGATACCCCTTCCCGTTCCACATCGACACCGTGTGGCCGAGGCTGTGCTGTACCGCCTCCGGAAGACCGAGCCTGCGCGCCGCCTCGCGCGCCACATCGCATGTGGCCGCGGGAGCATTGGCATCGACCTTGCGAACGCCGCGCACAGTCGCGGTGAACACGTGCATGCGTGAGCGGCCGGTGGCCTCCGCCATCCCTGGTATCCACACCCGCAGCATCTCGCGTGGACCGTTCGACCCCATCAGGAAGGCGTGCCGGTTGGTCGCGACGTCATCTCCCCAGACCTGCGCAAGCTCGTGTGCATATGCCGTACATCCGAGGTGCTGAAGCAGTGACACGTAGACGACCTCGCGAATGCACTCGGCGTCGCAGCCCGCCTCCCGAGCCAGCCGTGATGCCAGCACGCAACGACGCAGCGACTCGTCGGGCGCGGCGCCGGTTCCCAAGTCGGTCACGGCAGCCAGGCCACCCAGCAGCCCGAGCAGACGGAACACGTTCCAGCCTACGCCACCACCGTTGCGGCCGGTCGGGAGCTGCGGACATCGCTCGTCGCGGTGGTGGTGGACCGGGCGCTGGATACGGCAGACGCCGACGACGTCGTCCAGCTCGCGCTCGGCCGGCTGCGGGCGACCCGGACCCGCGCGGCGCGCTGACCGGTCGGCGGCGCAGAATGTCGCTCGGGGTAATCACCGCCCGGATTACCGAAGAACTGTTCGAGCGTCGCAACATCAGCACGTCGGAGCTCGGCCGCGAGTGACGTGCCCACGTATCGCGGGTGCCACGGTTCGGGCTGTCACCGGTGACGTCGGTAGAGCCCGAGCTGGTAGCGGATGATGAACCCGTAGCCGACACCGCCACCGCCACCGCCTAGCCGTAATGACCAGTCGGCGTGCCAGGTCGTCTCTTCGCCGCGATCTGTCACCCCGCTGGGACGAGTATCTCCTGGCCACGCGCCTGCGGGGCCAGGAGAGGTCACTCGGCTGGGCGGGTCTTCATGCCCGTACAAGCCGCTGACGGTAGAGGAGTAGCCCTCCGGCCATCGCGACCAGCAGTGCGGCCGCCCCCGTCAGGATGGAGACCGAGCCGCTGCCTGTGTCGGGCAGCCCGTCACCGTCCTCGGTGCCGTCCTCGTCACCATCTTCGGTGCCGTCCTCGTCACCATCTTCGGTGCCGTCCTCGTCACCATCTTCGGTGCCGTCCTCGTCACCATCTTCGGTGCCGTCCTCGTCACCATCTTCGGTGCCGTCCTCGTCACCATCCTCGTCACCATCTTCGGTGCCGTCCTCGTCACCATCTTCGGTGCCGTCCTCGTCACCATCTTCGGTGCCGTCCTCGTCACCGTCCTCGGTGCCGTCCTCGTCACCATCCTCGTCACCATCTTCGGTGCCGTCCTCGTCACCGTCTTCGGTGCCGTCCTCGTCACCATCCTCGTCACCATCTTCGGTGCCGTCCTCGTCACCATCCTCGGTGCCGTCCTCGTCACCATCCTCGGTGCCGTCCTCGTCACCATCCTCGGTGCCGTCCTCGTCACCGTCCTCGTCCCCATTTGGAGGGCCGGAATCGCAGTCACCCGCGGTGATCGTGTTGGAATCGAGGGTGACAGCGCCGGTCTGAGCCAGCGCGCGGCCCTCCAGGGTCGTTTCGGTTTGCATCGTGATCGAGGCCATGGCCATGATCGTGCCAACGAAGGTGGTGTCGGTGCCGAGTGTCGCCGAACTACCGACCTGCCAGAAGACATTGCACGGCGATGCCCCATTCACCAAGAGCACACTGCTGTCCGATGCCGTGACCAGCGTAGAGTCGACCTGGAAAATGAACACCGACTCAGGGTCATCCTGGGCGTCGAGCGTCAACTGCCCGGTTAGCTGCGCGGCTGAGATCCGGTAGACGCCGGCCGTGAGAGTCGTGTCACCGAGTTCCGACGGCAGGTTAGTAAAAGGTGTCCGGCCGGCCGCGTCGTCGTACGCCACAGTCAGGTCGTTTTTCGCCTGAGAGGCTACCGCGTCGGCCAGATGTGTCTCCCCTTCGACGACTCCAGGCGGGAAGCCCGTCGCAGTATCGCCCGGGTGCACTCCGAGATCCTGCTCCATCGTAGTCGGGCCCGTATTCGTAACCGTAGAACTGGCCAGGACCGAGAAGTCACCAGCGGTGCCCAGCCCCACCGGCGCATCAGCGGCGCTCGCGACATTCGCGTTCAAGATCAGTGGAACGGTGACAAGGCTCGCCACTGTGAGCGCTGCCAGTCCCGCCCGTGAACGTCGAAACCTAAGAGTATGTTTACCGGCCATAGAAGACCCCTCCCTTGAGATATTCCATGGTTCACGTCTTGGTTAAGGAGCCGGGGGCGCAAACCATACTTGAGCCCACTAGAGCAGAAATACACAAAAAGGCAACCTTCAAAGGAGAATAATCTTGAGGAGATCGTAAAGATACTCGGATCATATCTATATAAATCTACACATATCCGCGCAATACCGAGGTCCGGTCGACCCGGACACTTCCTCGCCAGCGTGCATGTAAGGCCTGCTGCACCTCACGCCCTCGGTTAAAAGCTGACGGCGGTGTCGAGGACGGTGGCTGCGGCGGCGATCGCGCTGATGACGATCAAAAGCAGCTACGGAAGGTTGACGGCGATAGCGAGGACCGCCAGCAGGCCAACCACGATCTCGATTATCACACACTCCCCCGCCGCACGAGCATTCACCTCGACCATAGACCTTCGCCCGCCCACGGCGATCGCGAGCGCGATTGCGAGCGCGAGCGCCCTCAGATGAGCATGCGTCGGCGACCGTCGACCTGGAGGAAGTCCACTACCGCTGCCGCCGCCACAGGCTCTGCCCGCCTCATGCGCCGCTGCCCACCGATTCTGGAGTGCATCCGTCGAGAATGTCCTGCACTGCGGAGTGGCTCCGGGGCCGCCAGCGGAGAAGGTCGCGTGCGCGATCGCCACTGACAGCCTGACGAAGGGACAACGCCTCAGTGAACTGCTCGCCGAGAGTGCCGATGGCCTCATCGTGAGCCCAGCGCTCGGCCGTACCGTTGCCGTTGGCCACGACGTCGGCGGCCGCGGCGAGCATCACCGTCGACACCGCTGGTTCGGTGACGCCGTGGATCAGCGTCGCGGGAGGCGCCGACTCGAGCGCCAGTCCGAACAGCGTTGCGAGATCATCCACATGAACCATCGGCCACGTGGTGCCGACGGAACCCAGGTATCGGCCTACACCGGCCGACCTGGCCCAACCGATCATGATGGAGGGAATACCGCCATCCCGGCCGTACACGATGCCGGGTCTGACGACGGCGCTGCGGACTCCCTCGGCGCCGGCTCCCAGGACGAGGTGTTCGATCCGAGGCCGATAGCCGACGATGTCGATGGGTTCGGCTTCGCGGCCTCATCCACCGGATCCGGGCCTGATGGTCCCAACACCCAGACTCCGCTGGTGTACAACAACGGTCTCCCGGTCCCGCGAAGCGCCGTGATCAGCGCGTTCATCGCGTTGGTGTCCGTTGTCTCATCGATGGGCGCGGCGGCGTAGACCACAGCGTCGATATCATCGGTGATCGCCGACGTCAATGTCGAGGGTTCGGTCAGATCGCCGCGCCACACCTGCCCGGGCAGAGCGGACGTAGCCTCATTCCGGACGAACGAGACGACATCGCACGTAGCGGACAGGTGTTCGTGCACGGCCGAGCCGATGTAACCGGTCGCGCCGATGACGAGGACCCTCATCGCGGAGAAGGTCTCGAGGTCGATCACCTTGGTGTTCTGAGCAGCGACGATCTTCCACCGGCCGGTCTCCTTGGCCAGAACATAGAGCGGCGCTCCGGGCACCTTGTCCGGTTGGTGCGCTACGAGCTCCTCAGGCGACTGCACCGCGGCCAGGTCGACAGGTCGACCATTCCGGCAGATCGGGACTTGGCGAACCTTGACCGCTGCGACATCGGGTCGGATGAACAGCATGTGTTCGGCCTCGTAGGCGGCTGTGATCTCCTGTTCGAGCGCACCCGGCAGGACGCGGTGAGTGAAAGCACTGATCTCGTCGATCCCGGTCAGTCGCTTGCCATGGGCGGTCGTCCAGACAGCGTCGACGTGGAACAGGTCCATGAACTCGTCCGGTAGCGCGTTCTGCTGGGCATGCTCGACCTTGGCGACAAGCTCGACGATCGCATCGACGTCGGCTTGTGCGGCGGGGACGCCACCGATGTCCGGGCCCATGGGATTCTCCTGGTTCTGCTCGTGGTCACAGCGGCCCGCACCGCAGCGCTCGGCTAGGACAGAAAGGCATCCGTTCCGCCGCGTCGTGGTCCCAAGGTCGACTCCGGGGTGGAAGCCGCTTCCGGCAGGGGAAGTACGCGCGTACCTCGACGGACCCATGGTCACTCCATGATCACCAGCGCCGGCTCGCGTCTCGCAGTACGACGAGCGGCTCGCCCGCGACGACGTGGGAGCCTGCGCCCACGAGCACCTGGTCGACGACGCCGGCCCGGGGCGCTGTCACCGGCGTCTCCATTTTCATGGCTTCGAGCGCGAGCAGGGATTCTCCGGCCTCCACCGGATCGCCGGCCGCCACATTCACCTTCCAGACGTTCGCGACGAACGGCGCCTCGACCAGCACGCCGCCTTCCGGCACCGATACCTGGGCCGGTACTGGCGGGGTCACCTGCGCGGCGGCTTCCTGTCGGTCGAATTCGCCGGCCGCCTCCCAGGCCGCCCGCTCGGCGCCGAAGGCCGCGGCCTGCCGGTCCCTGAACCTGGCGATCGAGGCGGCGTTGTCGGCGAGGAACCGGCGGTACTCCGCCAAGGAGAACACGCCGCTCTCCGCGTCCAGTTCCCGCCGGCCGGCCGCCACCTCCGCTCGCATGTCGAGGAGCTCCTCGGGTGAGACGGGATACCACCGGATGCGGTCGAAGAAGCGCAGCAGCCACGGCTTGGCCGCGTGGCGGCGCCAGACCTGCGTGGTCCGGCCGACGAACTGATAGCCGCCCGGGCCTTCCATGCCGTAGATGCACAGGTACGCCCCGCCGATGCCGACGGCGTTCTCCGGGGTCCACGTGCGCGCCGGGTTGTATTTGGTGGTGACCAGCCGGTGGCGCGGGTCCAGCGGAGTCGCGACGGGCGCCCCCAGGTAGACGTCGCCGAGCCCGAGCACCAGGTATTCGGCGTCGAAGACGGTGTTGTAGACGTCGTCCACCGATTCCAGTCCGTTGATCCGCCGGATGAACTCGATGTTCCACGGGCACCACGGCGCGTCGTCGCGGACTCCGGACATGTAGCGCTCGATCGCCTCCCGCGTCGCGGGGTCGTCCCACGACAGCGGCAGCCGGACCGTCCGGCTGGGCAGCACGAGCTCGTCCGCGGTCGGCAACTCGTCTTCGAGTTCGCGCAGCAACCCCACCAGGCGCGGCGCCGGCAACACGTCCGGATCGACGTGCACCTGAAGAGACCGGATACCCGGCGTCAGGTCGACGACGCCCGGCAGCCCGGCTTCCTCCAGCCGGGTGTGCAGGGCGTGCACCCGGGCGCGCAGCTCGAGATCCAGGGTGATGTCGCCGTACTCGACCAGTACGTTGTCTTCACCCGTGCGCCGGTAGGTCAGCGACGGCAGCTCGCCACGGTCGGTCTCGCGCAGCAGCACGCCGTCGTCACCGTCACCGCCGCGCACCGGCATGCTCCAGCGTGACGGGTCGAGTTTCCGCCTCGACGACGCGTCGGCGGTGCGTATGGGGACGAACCGCACCGTGTCGCCGGGCTTGAGCTGGCCGAGTTTCCACCGCTGTGCCGTCACGACGGTCACCGGGCACACGAAGCCGCCGAGACTCGGTCCGTCGGGACCGAGCAGGATCGGCGTATCCCCGGTGAAGTCGAGCGACCCGACGGTGTAGGCGTTGTCGTGGATGTTGGACGGGTGCAGCCCGGCCTCTCCCCCGTCGCTGCGCGCCCAGCGCGGTTTCGGGCCCATGAGGCGCACTCCGGTGCGGGCGGAGTTGAAATGGACGGTGTAATCGGTGCCGTACAGGGTCGCGATGTCGTCGCGGGTGAAGAACTCCGGCGCCGCGTGCGGCCCTTCGGTGACGGCGATCTCCCAGTGATGACCGAACGACGGCCGTTCCGTCACCGGCGTGCCGTTCACCGTGGTCCCGACGGCGCGCAGCACGTCGCCGCTGCGCAGCGCCCGCCCGCCATGCCCGCCGAACCCACCGAGCGTGAACGTCGCCGCACTGCCCAGGTACCGGGGCACGTCGAGCCCGCCCGCGACGAGGACGTAGCTGCGCAGTCCGGCACCGTCCACGGGTCCGACGTCGAGCACACCGCCCGCCGGTACGGTGACCGGACGCCACATCGGCACGGCCTGCCCGTCGACGGTGACCGCCGCCTCGGCTCCGGTCACGCACACGGTGGTCGCGTGCGTGAAGCGCAGCGCCGGACCGGAGACCGTGCACTCCAACCCGGGCACACCCTCGTCGTTCCCGAGTGCCTGGTTGCCCAGCCGGAACGAGAGGTCGTCCATCGGACCACTCGGCGGCACACCCACCTGCCACAGGCCGACGCGGCCCGGGTCATCCTGCACGGTGGTCTGCATGCCCGGCCGCTCGACCACGATGCGCGGCTCGTCGTCGGCGACATCGGCGAGTGTCGCCGTGGAGTGCTCCACCGCCAGCACATCCGGCGCGGAGGTGACCGCGCGTAGCAGGCCCAGGTTGGTCTCGATACCGTCGACGCGGGCCCGCCGCAGTGCCGCGCCCAGTTTCGCGAACGCCTCGGCGCGGTCCGGCGCGGACACGATCACCTTGGCGAGCATGGGGTCGTAGGCGGTGGAGACCTCCGTGCCGGCCTCCGCCCACCCGTCGACGCGGACACCCTCGCCCGACGGCAGTGTGACCTGGGTGAGCAACCCCGCCGACGGCAGGAGATCGCGGTGCGGGTCCTCGGCGTAGACGCGCGCCTCGACGGCGTGGCCGCGCACCGGTACCACGTCCGGCCATCCGTCCAGGCTCCGGCCCTGGGCGATCTGCAGCATCAGCCGGACCAGGTCGACGCCGGTGACCTCTTCAGTCACCGGGTGCTCCACCTGCAGACGGGCGTTGACCTCGAGGAACGACGCCTCGCCGCGCTCGGCGTCATAGACGAACTCCACCGTCCCGGCACCGCGATAGTTCACCGACGCGGCGAGCGTTCGCGACGACTCGTGCAACCGCCGGCGCAGCTCGTCCGGCAGCCCAGGCGCGGGAGCCTCCTCGACGACCTTCTGATTGCGCCGCTGCAGCGAGCAGTCACGGTCGCCGAACGTGACGACCCGGCCGTCGCCGTCGCCGACGATCTGCACCTCGACGTGGCGGGCGTTCTGGATGTATCGCTCGGCGAACACCCCGGCGGCGGAGAAGCTGCGCGCCGCCAGCCGCACCACCTTCTCGTAGCCGGCCACCAGGTCACCGTCGTTCCAGCACACCTGCAAGCCGATTCCGCCACCGCCGCCGGTGGCCTTGAGCATCAGTGGATACCCGATGTGTCGGGCCGCCTCGACGGCGTCATCGGCGCCGGCGAGCAGGCCGGTGCCCGCGATCATGGGTACGCCGGCTGCCTGCGCGGCGTCGCGGGCGGTGTGTTTCGTCCCGAAGATCCGTAGCTGCTCCGGGGTGGGACCGACGAAGACGATGCCCTCCGCCTCCGCCCGCTCGGCGAACGCCGCGTCCTCGGACAGGAAGCCGTATCCAGGGTGGATCGCACCCGCCCCGGTCTTGCGGACGGCGGCGAGGATCGCCTCGACGTTCAGGTACGACTCGCTCGGCGGCGTCGGACCGAGGTGGACGGCGTCGTCGGCCAGATGTACGTGAGCCGCCCCGCGGTCCGCATCCGAGAACACCGCCACGGTACGCAGGCCCATCTCGCGCGCCGAGCGGATGATGCGGCAGGCGATCTCCCCGCGGTTGGCGATCAGCAGGGTGTCGAACGTATCGGTCATCGGGGCTCCGGGCGGGTCTGGGCCTGCGCACGGGTGACGATCATGCGCACCGGGGTCGGATCGAAGCCGTTGCACGGGTTGTTGATCTGCGGGCAGTTCGAGACGAGGACCAACGTGTCGACCTCGGCCCGCAGCGACACCCGCTTGCCCGGACCCGAGATGCCGTCGACGATTCCGAGGGTGCCGTCGGGGTCGACGGGGACGTTCATGAACCAGTTGATATTGGAGACGAGATCCCGCTTGCCCAGGCCCCACTTCGCGCCCTCGATCAGGAAGTTCTCCACGCACGCATGCTGGTGCTTGGTGTGGTGGCCGTAGCGCAGCGTGTTCGACTCCTGCGAGCAGGCACCACCGAGCGTGTCATGGCGTTCGCAATCGTCGTCGACGATCGTCATGAGCGCGGCGCCGGTGTTGGCGCGCAGCACGCTGCCCTTGGTCAGGTAGGCGTTGCCCTGCGCCGCGATCGTTTCGGGTGCGCTGTAGCGCACGGCGATGTCGGCCGCCGAGTAGAGAATGCAGTCCACCGCCTGGTTGCCCTCGACATCGACGATGGTGAGGGTGTCGCCGGCGCTGATGACGCCGGACCAAGGGGCGCGCGCGGGCACGGTCTGGTCGAGAACGGTCATGTCGGGCTCCTGGGTCAGATCGCCGGGGTCTTCAGCGCGCCGCGGGCGGCGAGATAGTCGTCGGTGTTGGCCACCGCGCGCTGGTACTCGGGGCCGGTGTTGGGCAGCCGGTCCAGCTCTTTCCCGGCGTGCCAGGCGAGCACCTCGATACCGGTGGTGGCGAAGTGCGGCGACGGGTCCAGCCGGTGCGCCGTGTTGGCGATCAGCACGATGGTGGGCAGGTGCAGCAGCACATCGACGTATGCTCTCCGCCCGGCGGTTCCCTCGCTGACCAGCGTGCCGTCCGCGGCAACCCGGATACCGTGGAACAACGACAACGACGGCGGGATGTCGCGCACGGTGAGCCCGAACTTCGCGGCGGCGACGGTGAACAGCTCGAACCCGGCCGGCGTGGCGGAGTGCACGGAACCGTCGCCGTATTTCGCCGTGTTCGATGCGAGGGTGGTGGTGCCGCACAGCAGGTCATGCCTGCCCGAGGTGTCGGCGACGACGGTGGCGATCACCCGGCCTTGATCGGTGAGCAGCGGGTGGCCGGTGCCGAGATACGCCTGCCAGGGCACCTTCACCGTGTCGGCCACGTTGAGCCGTTCCCATGGTTGGTCCGCGTTGAACAGCAGTAGGTGCGCGCACGCGCTGCCCGCGACGTCGGTGATCCGCAGCCGGGTGCCGCGGGCCAGCACCTTGGCGGTGTAGCGGCCGCCGGAGACGGTCTCTGCCCAGGTCAGGGCGGTCGCGTCGACGCCATCGGGCGGTGCCGGCCAGGCGGACGCAGGGATGGTCGGCATGGCGTCGCTCGTGATTCCCGCCTGTGCGCGGGCGTGCTCGCGTGCTCCCTTCGTGGTCGCTGTGCTGGGCTTCGTGCTCGTCGTGGCCGAACTCGTCGTGGCCGTACTTGCGGCTGCTGCTGTGTGTGCGGTCATCAGGTGCCCTCCGCTGAATATCTGTCACTTGACAGATTCGCGCATGCACAGAGCCTCGTGGTGACACCGGCGTAACCGTTCGTTTCGGCCGCGTTACCGCATCCGCACACATCGAACGCAACCGTCGTGCGCATTCGGAAACAGCCGTCTCCGCCAGCAGCAGTTTTGCCCCGAGAGGCGGTAACGGAAGGTTTACCCGAGCGAAAACACCTGCGCCCGATGCGCCCGTAGCCTTTTCTGTCATTCGACAGGTAATCGCCTGTCATTCGACAGGTACTCCCCCGTCAATCGACAGGTACTCGCACAGCAGCGCAGTACCGCCCGCCGCCGGCTTCGCATGCCGGCCCTATCCGACCGCAGAGGCAAACATGATCATCGCTGGTGTCATCCTGTGTGTCCTCGCGCTGCTCGTCGCCGGCGTCTACGCCGCCAGGCGGGTGCACGGCAGCAGCAACAACTATCTTCTGGCCGGGCGCACGCTCGCCGTGCCGGTGGTCGCGATCCTGCTCGCCTCCCAGGCCATCGATTCCAACGGCATCCTCGGCAACACGGACCTGGCCTCCGAGTTCGGCTTCTGGGCCGGCGCCGCCCTGCCGCTGGGCCTCGCACTGTGTCTGATCATCGCGGGTGTGTTCTTCGCCAAACCCATGCGCGCCTTCCAGATCGTCACACTCCCCGACTTCTTCGAGCGCAGGTTCGGCCGCAGCATCGAGATACCCGCGTCGATCCTCACCGTCAGCGCATTCGGCATCCTGGTCGCGGGCAACCTCGTCGCTCTCGGCTTCCTGCTGGATCGCTTCGCCGACATCCCGTACAACGCCGCCATCCTGCTGGCCGTGCCGATCGTCATCTGCTACACGATCGCCGGTGGCATGTTCTCCAGCAGCTACATCGGCATCGGCATGATCGTGGTGAACTTCGGCGGCATGCTCGGGCTCTTCGGCTGGATGGTGGCCACCCACGGCCTCAGCACACCCGCCGGGCTCGGCCCGTTCGACCTGTCCCAGCTGACCAGCTCCGCCGACGGCGCCGTCATCAACTGGGCGACGATCGTCGCGCTGGCACTCGGCAATCTCGTCGCGATCGACCTCATGCAACGCATCTTCTCCTCCAACTCGCCCCGCACGGCGCAGAAGGCATGCTTCAGCGGCGCCGCCCTGATCCTGATCATCTGCATCCCGTTCTCGCTCGTCGCCCTCACCGCCGTCGCCATACTGGGCGACGAGGCGGCCTCCGGACCCGTGCTCTACACGTTGCTCGGCGACCACGCCCCCACCCTGCTGGCCGTCGTCGTTCTCGCCGGTATCGTGACCGCGTCGCTGACCACCGCGAGCGGCGTCCTGCTCTCCTGCTCGGCCGTGATCACCAGGAACATCCTGCGAATGGGCCGGGCGACGTCCCTGGAGTCCGCCAGCGCGATGACCGCGACCCGCGTCGCGATGATTCCCATGGCGCTGCTCGGCGCACTGGTGGCGCTGCGCATACCGCAGACGGGCATCCTCCTGACGCTGACGTTCGACCTGCTGCTGGCCGGGCTCGTCGTGCCGTTCATCCTGGGGCTGTACTGGCGCTCGCGGGGAACGGCGACGGCCGCCATGGCGGCGATCGTCGCCGGTGTGGCGGTACGCGTCGCGCTCTTCGTCGCCACCCCGACCATCTACGGTGTCGAGAACACGCTCCTGTACGTCTCGAACGGCACGTTCTCGGAGTCGATGGACGGCTGGTCGACGTTCATCGCCGCCGCCGTGTCACTCGTCGTCTACGTGGCTGCCGCACTGGTGGGCCGTCGCCCCGTTCCGCTCGTCGTCGGCGCGGCTCCGGTCCGGGACACGGACGCCGGGGCGGAGACCGCGGACGAGGCGACGCACGAGCCGGCTCCGGTTCGCGCCTAGTGTCCACGGGGCACCGACGCACATCCGGAAGTGATCGCCTGTCAAGATGAGGGCGTGGCCACGACGAATAGTGCCGGGCGCCCGCGCCTGGCCGACCGGAGGCGTCCGGGAGAGACCGCGCAGGAGGAGATCCTCGACGCCGCCGCCGAACTGTTCACCACGTACGGCTTCGCCTCGACCTCGACGCGGAAGATAGCCGAGGCCGTCGGCGTCCGGCAGGCCACGCTGTATCACTACTTCGCGACCAAGGACGACATCCTCGAGACGCTGCTGGGCACCTCCGTGGCCCCCACCCTGGAGGCCGCCCAGCAGATCAGGACGGCCTCGGCGAGCCCCGCCGCGCAGTTGCACGCGATGGTCACCTACGACGGGACTCAGCTGTGGACGGGCCGGTGGAACATCGGCGCCCTCTACCTGCTACCCGAGCTGCGCACCGAACGGTTCCGGCCGTTCGTGCGCATGCGCGAGACCTTGCGTTCCACCTATCGTGACGTCGCGCGCGACGTGCTCGACCTGCTCGCCGCCGCCGGGAAGGAGAACCTGCCCGACGCCGACGAGGACATCCCGCTCCGATTCGTCGAAACCCTGGTCAACCTGCGCTGGGACGATGCCGGCCACGACGACGAGCCACAGCGAACCGCCGACGCCGTGATCCGCGCGCTCGGTTGGGGCGGCGACTGGGAGGCGCTGCACGCCGAGTCAACGGCTCTCCTGCGTTCACTTCGCGGAAACAATGCCCGCGCATAGTACTTTCTGTCACTCGATAGAAAGTAGGAGAGGGCATGGCGGAATCCGCACGCGATCGGGTCACCAGGGCCTACGCTCGCCTGTCCGAGTCGGACCGGCCGGAGGCGTGGATCCATCTGCGCCCGATGGACGAGGTCCTCGCCGACGCTGACGCGGTGGATTCCGCGGTGGGCACCGCCACGGATGCCGGCCGCGATCTTCCGCTGGCCGGCACCGTCTTCGCGGTCAAGGACAACATCGATGTGGCGGGCCTGCCGACCACGGCCGCGTGCCCGGGATACGCGCGGACGCCGGATCGCACCGCGACGAGCGTGCGGCGCCTGCTCGACGCGGGCGCCGTCCTGCTGGGCAAGACCAACCTCGACCAGTTCGCCACCGGACTGGTCGGGACCCGTAGCCCGTACGGAGCCTGCCGGAGCGCACACGACCCGCAGCGCATCTCTGGAGGATCAAGCTCCGGGTCCGCGGTAGTGGTGGCGCTGGGAATCGCCGACTTCGCACTCGGCACCGATACCGCCGGATCCGGCCGGGTACCCGCCGCGCTGAACGGCATCGTCGGGATGAAGGCGACCGTCGGGCTCGTGCCCGTCGACGGCGTGGTCCCGGCGTGTCCGTCCTACGACTGCGTCACGGCGTTCGCGCCGACCCTGCCCGACGTCGTGCGCGTCATGCGGATCATGACGGGTCCGAGCGAGCGCGATCCCGCATCGCGCGTGTGGCCGGCGGACACCCGGCTCGCCGCTCCCCCGGCGCCCAGGGTGGCCATCCCGCTGAGGGCGAACCTCGACGCACTCTCCGCCGAGGCCCGCTCCCGCTTCGACGAAGCGGTGGACCTCCTGCGCGGCCGGGGCGTGCTCGTCGGCGAGCTCGACATCACCGAGTTCCTCGACGCCGCGAAGCTGCTGTACGACGGTGCGCTGGTCGCCGAGCGCTACGCCTCGTTCGGCGACTACGTCGAACAGCCGCTCGAGGGCACCGACCCGACGGTCCGCACCATCGCGTTGAACGCCCGCGAGGTCACCGGAGCCGAACTCGTCCGGGATCAGCAGCGCGTCCGCGCGCGTCGGCTGCGCACGCGCACGATTCTCGGGGGATTCGATGCCCTGCTGGTGCCCACCGCCCCGGAGCATCCGACGATCGCGCAGGTACAGGCGGATCCGATCGGTGTCAACGCACGCCTCGGCCGGTACACGAACTTCATGAATCTTCTCGACATGGCCGGCGTCGCCGTGCCGGCGGGTGCCGCCGACGGCGGCGTGTTCGGGGTCACCGTCGTCACCCGCGCGTTCGACGATCAGGTGGGCCTCGACGTCGCCGGCCTGCTCACCGGCACCGCCCCCGGGCTCTATCCGGACCTCGGGTGCGAGGTCATCGTTTTCGGCGCCCACATGCGCGGGTTCCCGTTGTGCGACGAGATGGTCCGGCGCGGCGGCCGGTTCGTCACCGACGTGGCGACCAGCCCACACTATGCGATGTACGCGCTACCGGGCGATATCCCCAAACCTGCCGTCGTGCGGACCTCCGGTGCGGGCACGAGCCTCGCCGGGGAGATGTGGCTGCTACCGTCGGCCGGCCTCGGGTCGTTCCTCGCCGAACTCCCGCCACCCATGACACTGGGCAAGATCGAGCTCGCCGACGGACGCTGGGTCACCGGGTTCGGATGCAGCGCCCCCGCGGGCACGGACATCTCCGATTTCGGCGGTTGGCGGGCGTACAGCCAGGTACCGTCGCGGCGGTCACCAGCCGGGTGACGAGCTCCCCGTACGGCACTCCCGCGGCCGCGAACATCCGCGGCACCTGGGACTCGGCCGTCATCCCGGGCATCGTGTTGACCTCGTTGAGGACGGGACCGCTGTCGGTGAGGAAGAAGTCCATGCGGGCGACGCCGGAGCAGCCCAAGGCGTCGAACATGGCCAGTGCCGCCTGCGTGATCGCGCCACGATCGGTGCTGCCGAGGTCGGCGGGCACCGTGAAGCGAGCGGTTCCGTCGTACTTCGTCGCCGTGTCGAACACGCCGCTGGTGTGGATCTCCAGCGGGGGTGCCGCCCACCGGCTGCCGTCGGCCTCCCGTAGCACGGCGACGTCGATCTCCCGACCCTCGATGACACGCTCGATCAGCATCTGGTCGTCGTAACACGAGGCCGCGTGCAACGCCTCGTGCAGCTGGCGGGCATCCCGGGCCAAGGCGACGCCGTAACTGGATCCGGCGGAGACCGGTTTGACCACCACCTCGGTCTCGAATCCGATGTCTCCCAGATCCGTCGCGTGGACCAGACGCCCGGGGGCGACGGGTATCCCGATGGCTTCGGCGACGAGTTTGGTCGCCCATTTGTCCATGCCGACCGCGCCGGCCCGCACGCCGGATCCGACCATACGGGTCTGCGTGAGGCTGCATAACCCGGCCAGCGTCCCGTCCTCCCCGAGCGGACCATGAACCGCGGGGAAGACCACATCCGCATGTTCGAGGATCGCCAGCGCCTGGGCCAACGACGCGGCAGCACTTGTCCCGAGTGGCTTCTTCGCGTCGCTCCACAGCCCGTCCCGGCCGATGGTGATGCTGCTGACCTCGAACCCGCGGGAGTCCAGCGCGCCCGCGACGGCCGCAGCGGTCGCCAGCGAGATCTCGTGTTCGGCGTTCTGTCCGCCGCCGATGACCACGACGTGGTGTGTCATGCGAAGGTCCTTTTCACGCGCGGTCCGATTCCGGTGACGATGGCGTGGGGGATGGTTCCGGCCCAGCGGGCCCAGTCATGGATGGTCGGAGTGGCCCCGTCCGATGGACCGAACACGGTCGCGATCGTGCCGAGCGGGACGGCGTCGGCGCCGGTGTCGACGACCGTCTGGTCCATCGAGACGCGCCCGACCACCCGGCGGCGTCGTCCGTGGATCTCCACCGCGGCGTCCGCAGAGATCTCTCGCGGGATGCCATCGGCGTACCCGACCGGAAGAACGCAGAGGTGGGTGGGCGCGTCCGTGACGTACGCGCCGTCGTAGCCGACCGGTGTGCCCGCTGCGACGGCCGCGCAGTGCACGACCGGTGCGGTCAGCCGAGACGCGCCGTGCAGTTCGGTGGTTCCGGACGGATCGATGCCGACCAGCCCGGCTCCGAAGCGCACCATGCCGAAATGAGTGGCCGGATCGGTCAGCGTTCCTGACGTCGCGGCCAGATGGGCGAGCGGAACATCGAGGCCCGCTGCCTGTGCCGCTCTTCTGGCCTGATGCGTCCGCGACACCGCCGGGGCGTTCGCTTCGGGATCGGCGTGGTCGGCCGACGGCAGATGTCCCATCAGGCCGACGACGCGAACCTTCCCTTGCCGCTCCCCCTGCTGGGCGCCCGCGAACAGCGCGTCCCACTCATGTTCCGGACAGCCTTCCCGGGCCATGCCGGTGTCCACATGCACGTGGATGCGTACAGGCGTTGGCGAGGTCTGCCCGATTAGGGCATGCAGTTCGTCGACCGACCCGACCGCGACATCGATCCTGCCCGCCGCAGCGCTCTCGGCGTCGACGCCGGACGGGTTCAACCACGTCAGGATCGGCGCGGTGAGCCCGCCTGCGCGCAGCCTCGATGCCTCTGCGATGTCGGTCGTACCGAGCCAGCGCGCACCGGCGGCGATGGCGGCCCGCGCGACCGTGATGGCGCCATGCCCGTACCCGTCCGCCTTGACCACTGCCATGATCCGGGACCGAGTGCGCGCCCCAGCGATCGCCGTGTTCCTGACGATCGCCTCGGGGAGCGTCTGCAGCGTGGGCGGTCGGACGCCGGCGGACCTGGGCCGGGACATGCCGAGCGTGCCGGTCACCGCTGCATCCGCGGGTCCTGAGTAGGGTCGGCGTACATGCGCGGGCAGCCGTCATCGATGGCTTCGGGGCGCAGCTCGTAGTGCCAGGGTTCGTTGCGGTAGATCTGGCACAGCCCGTACGCGGCGCCGTGTTCGGAGAGCCACTCCGTGGCGTCAGAGCGCCCGACGTCGACGGCGTCCCCCGATACGTGCGCGGACGTGTCGGCCGTGGCGACCCATCGGGCGGCTTCGGATTCCGAGCCGTACGTCGAGACCGCCTCCTGGAGGAGTTGTTCCTGGTATGCAGGGGAACGCCAGCCACTGTTGACGAAGATCTCGACCCCGTCGTCCGCGGCGTCCGCCGCCGCTCGGCGCAGGGCCGCAAGCAGGTCGGCGTTGAGGTTGGCCACACCGGGATACTCGTCGTCGAACGCCGTCACACCGTCGGGAACGGCACCGTCCGCCACATCGCGGTCGCCATGGGCACCCTGGTCGCCGCCGGGAGGATGAGGAGGTCTGCGATCACCGTCCGCGGCCGTCGACGAGGTATCGGAGCCGGCGGTGTCGGGGTCGGCTGTGTCGGGGACAGCCGGGTCGGGATCGGCCGTGTCGGTGCCGGGTGATGCGCCCGATGAGGGCGAGGACTCCAGCGAGTGGTAGACGAGGGCACCGATGACCACCGCGCCGCCGACCACCATGCCGGCGAGGATGGTCGATCGGGTATGGCGGGCAGCACTGCGTGTTGGTCGGCTGTAGCTCATGCCACCAGTCAAGGCAGCGTGGTGTTGCCGGAACGTATGTGGATTTCGATACGCCGACGATATGTTCCGGCTCGTAGCATCGGGAGCATGCGTGTGCTGATCGTGGAGGACGAACCCTACCTGGCCGAAGCCGTCCGCGATGGGTTGCGCCTGGAGGCGATCGCCGCCGACATCGCCGGTGACGGTGATACCGCCATGGAGCTGCTGAGCATCAACACCTACGACATCGCCGTCCTGGACCGCGATATCCCCGGCCCGTCCGGCGATGAGATCGCCGAACGCATCGTCGCCTCCGGCAGCGGCATGCCCATCCTCATGCTCACCGCCGCCGACCGGCTCGACGACAAGGCGTCCGGGTTCGAACTCGGCGCCGACGACTACCTCACCAAGCCGTTCGAACTGCGCGAGCTCGTGCTCCGTCTCCGGGCACTTGACCGCAGGCGTGCCCACAGCCGGCCTCCGGTGCGGGAGATCGCGGGCCTGCGTGTGGATCCGTTCCGCCGCGAGGTCTACCGCGACGGCCACTACGTCGCACTCACCCGGAAGCAGTTCGCCGTGCTCGACGTCCTCGTCGGCGCGGAAGGCGGTGTCGTCAGCGCTGAAGAACTCCTGGCACGGGCCTGGGATGAGAACGCCGACCCGTTCACCAACGCCGTGCGCATCACCGTCTCCGCGCTGCGCAAACGGCTCGGCGAACCATGGTTGATCGCCACGGTGCCCGGCGTCGGCTACCGAATCGACACGGCTTCCGGCAGCGGACATCAGGGAGACGGCCGTGACTAGGGCGCCTGGTCTGAGCGTCCGGCTCAAACTCACCCTCAGCTATGCCGGGTTCGTGATGCTTGCCGGTGCCTTGCTCCTCGCGGTGGTGTGGGTGTTCCTCTTGCGATATGTCCCCGACGGTGCGATCAGAACCCTCGGTCCTTTCGTTCCGAACCGCTCCGACCTCGTGCGCGCCTTTGTCCCCAAGGCAGTTGCGATGCTGGGCTTTCTCCTGGTGTTCGGTCTCGTCGGAGGGTGGATACTCGCCGGCCGTATGCTCGCTCCGCTGACTCGCATCACGGCCGCCACGCGCAGGGCCGCGAGCGGATCGCTCTCACACCGTATCTGGCTACCGGGGCGACGAGACGAGTTCCGCGAGCTCGCCGACGCCTTCGACACGATGCTCGCACGGCTCGAAGCGCACGTCGCCGAACAGCAACGGTTCGCCGCCAACGCCTCGCACGAACTGCGCACCCCGTTGGCGATCATGCAGACACTGCTCGAGGTGATAGCTCGCAAGGATCTCGACCGTGACACCGGCGAGCTTGTCGACCGCCTCCATACCGTCAACACCCGAGCGATCGACCTCACCGAAGCGCTGCTCCTGCTCAGCCGCGCCGACCGACGCTCCTTCACCCGGGAACACGTCGATCTGTCCCTCATAGCCGAAGAGGCCGCTGAGACGCTCCTTCTCCTCGCGGAGAGCCGCGGCCTCACCATCGAGACCTCCGGTGAGGAGACCCCCACCATCGGCTCGCACGCGCTTCTGTTGCAGATGACGACGAATCTTGTGCACAACGGGATCGTCCACAACCTACCTGAACAGGGCACCGTGTGGGTCACGACCAGCGTCCACGCCACAACCGTGGCGCTCACTGTCGAGAACACCGGCAAGATACTCGCGCCACAGATGGTCTCCACGCTGATCGAGCCATTTCAGCGCGGCACTGAACGCATACGCACCGACCACGCCGGCGTCGGCCTCGGCCTGGCGATCGTCAACAGCATCGCCCGAGCGCACGACGGAACCCTCACCCTCGGACCCCGCGCCACCGGCGGGCTGCGCGTCACGGTGCACCTACCCGCCCCATCGCAGCACGCTAGCGGGTCGGACGGCTTAGCACCACCGCCGGCGCCGGTTGCACGTCGTCCTCGATGATGACAGCGTGGTAGCAGCCCCGCGGCCACCCGGCCGAGCCTGTGTCCGGCGCACCCCCCCGTGTCCGGCCCGCCCGCCAGCGCGGGTTACAGCCTTTCCATCTTGCGGAAAGGGCTGGCGATGCGGACTGTGTGGTTTCCGAAGTCGACGGTCACCGCCTCGGTCTCCCGATCAGTGACACGACCGACGCCATATGTGTCGTGTGAGACTCGATCTCCGAGGGCGAACTGCGCGATGGCTGGCTCGGGCTGAGGTCGGAAGGGACTGCTCGCAAGATGTCGCCGCTTGGCCGGGATTCGTCTAGTCATTGATTCCAGTATGCGCCCTCGAGGCCCGGAAACCTGCGGCTCCGGTTGTCGGATGTCCTTCGCAAGGGGGATTTCTTCTCACCGGCGCCCGTTCTCGCCGGCATCTCGGCGCCGCAGACGTGCGGACATCGTCGAAACATGCCCCCATTTCGGTCACGCGAACCTGATATGTGGTCAACCAAAATCGCTGATTGAGTATTGCTCAAAACTGCTCGATTGATTACTCTGCCAATCAGATCTGATCGCACGTCACGCTCCAGGCACGCCCATCCGACCATGGAGGACGACCCGATGATCCGTCGATTCACCCTGGCTACGCTCCTTCTCGCCGGTCTCCTACTCCCGGCCGGCACCGCCGCCGGTGCCGACGACACGGAATGGGCGATCGACGACGTCGGCCCGGCCAGCGTCGCCACGCCCACCGGTTCCGGACACTTCATCGACGACGTCCTCTGGTTCTCCACCCGCCAGACCTCTCCGACCTCGGTCGTCGGCCTGGACCCTGCGACCCGAGAGGCCGTCGCGCAGGTCGATCTCCCGGAAGGCGCGGGCGCCTGGGTGACCGCGGTGTCCGGCACCGACGTCTACGTCGGCACGTACACGCCGGCCAAGGTCTACCGGGTGGACACGACCACGGGCACGGTCGAGGAGATTCTGACCGCGGGCGGCTCGGGGGCGGTCATCTACGCGATGGTCGTCGCCCCTGATGGCGTCGTGTACACCGGCACCTACGCATCGTCGGGCGGACGGATCTTCTCCTACGATCCGGCCACCGACGCCGTCACCGACCTGGGCGTCATCGTCCAGGGCCAGGACTACGTCCGGGCGCTCGAGGTCGACGAGGACTACCTCTACGCCGGCATCGGATCTCGCGCGCACCTCGTCCGCATCGACCGGTCCAGCGGAGCCGTCGCCGACATCACACCGTCCTCGCTGGACGGTGCGACATTCGTGTCGTCGCTTGCCTTGCACGAAGGCACACTGTTGGGTGGCATCTCACCCCGTGGGCAACTCCTCGCCCTGGACACGACGAACCCGGAGCGGCATGAGCTGGTCCAGGCGCCGAACGAACGCTTCGTGGTGGCCGTCACCGGCGCCGAGCCCGGAGAGGCGTACTTCGCCGCCCGCCCGTCGGGCACGTTGTACCGGTACCCGCTATGGAGCGGCTCCGCCGAGGCGGTCGCGGTGCCCGCGCCGGAAAAGGCCGCGAGCGGCCTCACCTACCACGACGGCCTGGTGTGGGGCCTCGTCGACGGCTCGGCGTACTCATTCGATTCGAGCACCGGAACGATCACCGGCTACCCATTGGACGCGGCCGGGGTTCCGGCCAGCCCGGAGGGACCCATGGCGATGGCGGCAGACGACCAGCACGTCTACGTCGCCGGGTCCGGGGGCGTCCAGGTGCACGACATCAGGACCGGCGAGAGCGTCCGGCATTTCGTCCCAGGCGAGGCGAAGTCGATCATGCCGGCCGGAGACACCGTCTACCTCTCCCTGTACACCCAGGCGCTCATCTACTCCTTCGATCCGCGCAGTGGTGAACTGGACAAGCTGGCCGACATCGGCAACGAGCAGACCCGGCCGCGAGACTCTCACTACCAGCCGGAGGCGGATCGGCTCCTGGTCGGTACGGAGCCCGATTACGGCAAGTACGGCGGCGCGCTGGCCGTCTATCACGCGGGCAGTGAGAACCTGGACGTCTATCGCAACATCGTGCCCGACCAGACCGTCTCCGCGGTGACGGCCGACGGCGGCGTTGCCTACCTCGGCAGCGACATCAAGACCGGGCTGGGCACCAACCCGATCGCCACGCGAGCGGAGCTCGCCGCTGCCGACATCGCGACCGGCGACGTCATCTGGTCCATCCCGGCTCCCGCCGACGCGACCGCCATCACCGATCTCATCACCGTCGGCGACCAGCTCGTCGGCGTCACCTCCACGGGGCTGCTGTTCGGGGTCGACCCGGCCACCCGAACGATCACCTGGACGAAACAGGCCGGCGCCCGCGGCGGACCGCTCACCCTCACCGCCACCGGCGTGTACACCAGCGACGCAGACACCGTCTTCCGGATCACCTGGACCGATCTCTCGCACGCACCGGCCGTCGCGCCGGTGGCCTCGGACTTGGCCGGCGAGTGGTACGGCTGGCCGACGGTCGTCGCCACCCCGGACGACACCACCCTCTACACGACCCGCGGCCGGACGCTGGTCCGGATCGCCGTCCCCGCACGCTCGCACGTGTCCCTGACCGCCGAAACCGGCGCTATGCCCCTCGGTGCGGGCGACGGTGACCGTTGGCGGGCACACGCCGCCGTCACCGTGACCGATCCGTTCGGCGAACCGTTGAGCGGGGTCCGCGTCGAGGGTCGCTGGGAGCCGCGACCCGCGCCACGGGCCGTGTGTGTGACCGACGACGCCGGCCGATGCACGGTGTTACGCACGGTGCGCGACACCGAGTCGGTCACGCTTTCACTCTCCACCCTCCGCCACCGCGGCCTGCCAGGCGGCCGGGTCGAACTCGATCAGACACACGTCATTTCCCGGCCCTGAAGGAAGGTCATCATGTCCCACGTGAACAGGCGATCGTTCCTCCGCACAGTAGGCGTCGGCGCGCTCGCCGCCGGTGGATACACCGGTGTCACCGCACCAGCACGAGCAGCCGCCGCGCTGGCTGGTACCGCACCACCTCCCGAGCTGTACGGCACCGCCGCGCGGACAGCGGCCATCGTGGGGACGGCGGTTGACGGCACCACCGGCTATTTCGTCACTCGCGGCCAGACCCCACCCAAGCTCGTCACTGTCGATCTGGCGGAACGGCGCGTCGAGCGGATCGACCGGCTGGACCGCGGCGACGGCGAACATAAGGCGTGCGACCAAACGAACGCGTGACGGGCCGTCCGGCAAACACAGCAGCTCTTCGAGACATCACCGGCTAGGCGCAACTCCACACAGGGAGTGATCAGCGAATGTCGGTGGCGTACGCGACCAGCCGATCAGCCACCTCGACCGGTCGGCTCAAGGATATGTAATGGCCGCCGTCGATCTCGCCCGCCGCGACGTCGAGGCGCTCCCGGGCGTGCCGGCGCGCCCATGCCGCGGTGAACATGCGGTCGTCGCGGCACAGCAGATACCTCGTCGGTGTGTCCGGCCATGCGTAGAGCGGGCACGGCTGCTGGAGCGCCTGTGAGTTCTCTCCGCGTTCTCGCCGTTTCGCCTCGGATGCGAGCTCGGGTGGGACATCGTGGTAGAAGACGTCGTCGTACCCGCTGTCCTCGTAGCCGGAGTCGCCCCACCAATCGGCGAAGGTTTCGCCCGGCGACGGGACCATCGCCGCGATCAGGACAAGCAGGTCGACGGGTACGCGCGCACAGACGAGCGGCGCGGTGAACCCACCCAGGGAGTGCCCTACGACCACGACATTGCCGCGGTCCCCTATCGCATCGACGACCACGTCCACGTACTCCTGCCAACCGGCCGACTCGTCCTCGCATGGCAGGTCGACGGCGACCGCATCGTGCCCCCGCCGACGCAGTTGGGCTACCACGAGGTGCCAATCCCAGGCACTACCGCCACCGCCGTGGATAAGGGCGTACGTCGTCATCGGATCACCGTACGGCATCATCCGTCGCGACAGCGACGGTGACCGGTGAAGAGATCACTGCGGTAGCGCCGGCCAGCCAACATTTCATGGCGAGGACATCAATTGTGAACGTCATCAAGGAGACTGTCTACCTCGTCAGCTACACCCCGACCGATCCCCCGAAATCGCGCGACTCATCGCGGACGCCCGCCCGGACGGTCCCGCCGCTTCGGCCAGCACCTGTGTCTGTGAGAGGCTGTTTGCCGGCGGGTTCCTTGTCGTAATCGAGGCCGTCGCCGTCCTCGCCCGGTGTGCGGCCGATGAGGCGCCGCATCGCGATAAACCTGCGGTCCCAGTCCTCATCCATGCTCTCCAGCGTCGCGACAAGGACTCATGCAGCACCGCCAAGACCGACCCGGTGAGCTCGGCGCCCGCCAGATGGTCGACATAGGCCCTCCGACCGTCGGATCGTCAGCACACGCACGATACGAACGGATACCCCAAGCCAGCTTGGGTGCGGTTTTCCACACCCCGTCCCTGCGGGATCCCCGCTCAGGTGTACGGCCAACCTCATGTCGCTGAGCTGCGCCGATACGTAGCGTTTCGGTTGTGTTCGAATCGCTGTTCTCATCCACGTTATCGATATCCGCGGCCGACGACGGCGCTCCTTCCTCCGACGGCATCGTCGGCTTCGTCGTCGACCTCATGGAGCGCCTTGGAGGTCCTGGCGCTGGTCTGGCCGTCGCGCTGGAGAACCTGTTCCCACCGATTCCCAGCGAAGTGATCTTGCCACTGGCCGGATTCTCCGCCAGCCGGGGCGAGATGAACCTGATCGCTGCCATCGCGTGGACCACCCTCGGCTCTGTCCTCGGCGCGCTGGCCCTCTACCTGATCGGTGCCCTGGTCGGCCGAGACCGGGTCCGGGCGATAGGCGAACGGTTGCCGCTGATCAAGGTCAGCGACCTCGACCGTACCGAAGAATGGTTCGCGCGGCACGGCACGAAGGCGGTCTTCTTCGGCAGGATGGTCCCGATCTTCCGCAGTCTCATCTCGGTCCCGGCGGGCGTGGAACGCATGCGCGTTTCCGTGTTCCTGCTCTATACCACCTTGGGCAGCCTCATCTGGAACACCGTCTTCGTCGTGGCCGGGTATCAGCTCGGCGAGAGCTGGCACCGGGTCGAGGACTACTCGGGCGTCTTCCAGAAGATCGTCATCGCCGTCTGCGCCGTCGGCGTGGGGTATTTCATCGTCTTCCGGCTGATCCGCACGCGACGGAACCGCCGCGGCGCGGATAATCGTCTGGAGTCGTCCCGACACTCCGGACGACGACGCTGACGCCACATGAGGAGGAACCGGTGGAGACGCCTGCGGCACCCGGCACCGCCGCCCGGCCGGGCCGTGAGCTGGCGGCGCGGTACGCCCGTGGCTGGGCGCGCACCTTTGCCGGGGTGGCGCTCGGCGCATTGTCCGCCCTGGCAGGCCTGGCGTTCTTGGTGATCGCAGGGCTGGCCATACTCGTCGCCATGGTCATCCGTCCAGCGCGGCGCACGGTCACGGTGCGTCTCCATCGGCAGGCGCAACGGCTGGCCGCGCTGGAATGGCGCCGGCTGGTGAGGTTCACCGCCACATCCAACCGCTCGGGGCCGCACGGCGACCTCATACCGGCTGCCGGCTCACGGGTCTTCGGTTACCTCGCCGCCCGTCTGCTGCCGGGTGGGCTGAGCGCGCTGACACTTGGCCTGCTGGGGATCGGAGCCATCCTCGCTGGCGTGCTGCTCCGTGGCACCGTCGGCGGCACGGTGACGCCGATCGAGTTTGTGCTGCAGGTGGTGATCGGTGCGGCTCTGCTCATGGTGCCGGTGCAGGCGATCCCGAATATCGCGGCCCTGGATCTGAAGCTGGCGAACACACTCCTGGTTCGCAGCCCGCGGGATGCGCTCGAGCGCCGAGTCGACGAACTCACCACGAGCCGCGCCGAGGTGGTCGCGGCCGTCGACGCCGAGCGCCAGCGCATCGAGCGGGATCTCCACGACGGGCTGCAACAGCGATTGGTCGCGCTCGGCATGCTGCTCGGGCGAGCGCGACGCAGTGCCGACATCGACAAGGTCGACCGGCTCCTCGGCCAGGCACACGAGGACACCCAACGCGCCATCGAGGATCTGCGCGACGTCGCGTGGCGCGTTTACCCGTCCGCGCTCGACCACGCCGGTCTTGATGAGGTCCTGACCATGGTGGCCAAGCAGTTCAGCGTACCGGTGCGGACGTCATACGATCTGCCGGTCCGACCACCACGTCACGTCGAGACTGTGCTGTACTTCGTGGCGTGCGAAGCCATGACCAACGCCGCGAAACACTCCGGAGCGAACGTGATCACCGTCGACATCAGCGGCCGGGAAAGGGTGGTCAAGCTGCGCGTACATGACGACGGCGCAGGCGGCGCAGATCCGTCCGGCAGCGGCCTGCGCGGGCTGGCCCGCCGGATAGAGGCGTTGGACGGATGGTTCCGCATCGACAGCCCGACCGGTGGACCCACGGTGGTGCACGCGGAGCTGCCGTGCGAGTGATCCTGGCCGAGGACTCGACGCTGTTGCGCGAAGGTCTGGCCCGGCTGCTCAACGACGAAGGGCACACGATCGCCGCCTCGGTAGCGGACGCCGACGAACTCGTCCGCGCCGTCGGTGAGCACCAGCCGGACGTCGTCATCACCGACGTCCGGATGCCGCCGGCCAACAGCGACGACGGTCTGCGCGCTGCGCTCGAGATCCGACAGCACTGGCCCGCCATCGGCGTGCTCGTGCTCTCCCAGTACGTCGAGCGGCGATATGCGACCAAGCTACTGGCCGAGCGGTCCGACGGCGTCGGCTACATCCTCAAAGATCGGGTCGCCCAAGTAGAAGACTTCCTCGATGCGCTCGACCGCGTGGCCAGCGGCTCTACCGCGCTCGATCCCGAGGTGGTGCGGCAGCTCGTCGCGACGACGAGCCGGTCCAGGCTCCTGGACGCGCTCACCGAGCGCGAGCACGACGTCCTGCACGAGATGGCCCAAGGACATACGAACGCGGCGATCGCACAGCGGTTGCACGTCTCCCAGAGCGCCGTGGAAAAGCACGTCAACGCGATCTTCGACAAACTCGATCTCTCACACACGGTCGGCTACAGCCGACGCGTGCTCGCCATCCTCCGCTACCTCGATGCATGACCTCACACGGCGACGATTCTCACCCCCGGGGGCCTCACGCCGGCGTCTTGGCGGAGCCGGCCAGGATCGTGACGCAGGCGGCGAGTGTCACGGCGGCAAGGGCGACCACGCCGCTCCGGAATCCGGCGGTATCGGTCGAGCTGATGCTCCACATGGCGGCTGCGATGGCGGGACCGAGTGCGGTGCCGATCGTCCGCGCGACATTGCCGACACCACCGGCGATCCCTGCCTGCCCGGGCGGTGTGGTGTTCAGCAGCGCCGTGGTGGTCGGAGCGTTGCACAGCGCTGCGCCCAGGCCGACGACCGCCAGCCGCCAGGCGAGGTCGGTCACGGTCGCTTCAGGTGAGAGTGTGAGCATGCTCAGAAGCCCGGCACCGATGATCGCGGCCCCGGTCGCCGCGACCGGCCGGGGCCCGAGCCGGTCTGCGAGGTGGCCGGCGAACGGTGAGACCGCCGCCGCGACGCCCGCGAAGAAGAGGGTCGCGATGCCGAGCAACGCCAGACTCTCGCCCATGACATCGCTGACGAAGTACGGCAGCGAGAACGACGTGAGCCCGGTGAAGGCGCTGAGCAGCAGCAACGACAGCGCGGTCAGGCCGAACGGTCGCGAACGGACGAGCGCGATGACCGGCCGGCTCGTCCGAAGACGCAGCCAGCACCAGATCAGCGCCGTGGACGTCGCGAGCAATGCGGCGACCAGCAGCCATGAACCATCGGCACGGTTGGCGGCGAGCAGGCCGGCGGTGATCGCTCCGCCGATGAGCACCGCGTCGACCACCACACCGACGCTCGGCCCTGGCATCCCGGCACCGCCCGACGCCGCCCTCGTCGTCGGGATGGTACGACGGCCCAGTACCAGGACCGCGACGAGCAACGGCAGCTTGATCACGAACACCGCTCGCCAGCCGAGCGTATCAGCGACGAGGCCGCCGAGCGGCGTCACCGCCATGCTCCCCAGTGTCATGATCGTCGCGATATAGCTCATCGCCCGCGCCCGCTGATCGCCGCGGACCGTTTTCGTCACGATCGGCAGATACCCGGCCAGATATGCGGCGGCAGCCACCCCCTGTACCGCCCGCAGGACGATGATCAGCCCGAACGACGGTGCGACCGCAGTGAGGACACTGACCAGCCCCACACCGGACAGGGACCAGATGAAGACCGTGCGCAGATCCGCCGAATCGATCCACCGGCCCAGCGGAATGGCCAGCGCCGCCAGCGGCAGTGCATAGGCCAGCAGTATCCACGCCGTCGCGCCGACGGACACGTCCAGATCCGCCCCGATGAGTGGGAGCGCGAACGCGGCCATCGTCGACTCGCTCGCGATCACCAACGTGGCCAGCGCAAATGTGAACACTGCAGGCCACGCGGTCCGATCAACGGTGACCGCACGCTCTATCCTGGATCCGTCCGCCGCCATGCAGCCAAGCTACACTGTATGTAGTAGAAAACTACAACCTGCGTTGTATATAGGGCGCTGTAGAAGGGAGCCGATGAGTACCGACGAGGCACCCACCAAAGGGCGCGTCGCCAAGCGTCAGGCGATCCTGGAAGCCACCAGGGCGGTGCTGGCGCACACCGGGTACGCCGGCACCAGCATCGACTCGATCGCGCACCAGGCACAGGTGTCCACCCGGACCATCTACAACCACTTCGGCAGCAAGGACGATCTCGTCAATCAGGTGCTCGTCGAGAGCACGACGACCGTGGCAGATGCGCTGACCGAACTCATCGACCAGCACCTCGACCGTATCCGTGGCACAGCGGACCTCGAGGATGCCCTGGTCGACCTGGGCTGCGACTGGGTCAGGCTGCAGGACCGGTACGCCGACCACTTCTCCTTGGTGCGCCGGCTCGACGCCGCCGGTGAGCAGCTACCCGCCGACGTGTACGCCGCGTGGCATGCCACCGGGCCGGAACGGGCGCAGGCGACGCTCGCGCGCCACCTGCGCCTGTTGCGCAGCGAAGGGCTGCTCAGCTTCGCCGATCCGGAACGCGCCGCCAGCCACTACATCTATCTTGCCCTGGGCGAGGCTCTCGCCGAAGCGCGCCGTGGCGGAGTCGAGGCCGAACCGACGGCGATCGCGGCGTTGGTACGGGCGGGCGTGCACGCCTTCCTGCACGGACATCTGCCTCGACCGAGCGCGCCGTAAGATCACGACGCCGGCCCGCCCTACGCGTCGCGCCGCTGGAACATCGCGAACGTCACCGCCACGACAATCGCGGTGAAACCGCACATCACACCGAAGCCGGCCCACGGTGACAGGCCGTCGTCGCCGTTGAGGACGAGCTGAAGTCCGGCATTGCTCGGCCAGTACGTGCTGACGGTCTCGCCCCAGGGCTCGGGCAGCGACTCCGCCAGCGACGGGATCAGCAGCACGCCGGACACCAGGGCGCCGATCGCCACCGCAGCCGAGCGGACGAGCACGCCGACGGCCAAGCCGAGCACAGCCAGAACACAGACATACAGCCCGGTGCCGAGCACCGAGCGCGCCACGTCCGCATACCCCAGCGCTTCAGGTGTCGCGTTCGGGATGTCGTTGCGGTCGAAGATCACCTGAGCGACGACGACCATGCCCAGCCCGGTCAGTACGCCCGCTGTCAGCGCGATCAACGCGATCACCGTCACCTTCGCGGCCAGCAACCGGCTCCGACGAGGCACGGCAGCCAGGCTGGGCCAGATCGTGCGCGTGGAATACTCCTGCGTCACCATCGAGATGCCGAGCGAACCGAGAGCGAACTGGGCGAGGATCACGCCGTAGAGCGCGATCCCGAGCGGCAGGAAACCCGCCTGCTCCGAAGCCGGCAGATCGGCGTACTCGGCCGCGTTGGCGCTGCTCACCAGGGTGCTCATGCCGAGGCCGATCAGCGCGAACCCCGCGACCGCGACCGCCGTCGACCTCAGCGTTCGCGCCTTCAGCCATTCGGCGGCCAACACGTCGGCGAACCCGACCCCGGTGGCCGTGGAGGCGCCCGCGCCCGCGACGGACATTCCGGCATTACTCATCGCCACTCCCCCGCCACCGCTCTGTAGTCCACATACGCCCCCGTGAGCCGCATGAACGTCTCTTCCAGCGAAGCCACCTGCGGGGTGAGCTCCGAGATGTCCTCCCCGCCGGCGGCGGCAAGCGCTGAGATGCGTGTACTGTCCAGCCCGGAGACCAGCAGTGCTCCATCGGCCATCCGGCGCACGTCCGCTCCGGCCTCCACCACCGCCCGACTCAACGACTCGCCGTACCCGTCGGCCACCCGGACGAGCACGCGCGGCGTGTCGTCGCTCTTCAACAGCTGCTCCGTCGAGGCGTCAGCGACAATCGAGCCTCGGCCGATCACGATCAGGTGGTCGGCAATGTGCGTCATCTCGTTCAGCGCGTGACTGGACAGAAGGACGGTGCGCCCTTCACCGGCAAGATCCCGCAGCAGACCGCGAATCCAGTGCATCCCCTCGGGATCGAGCCCGTTGGCGGGCTCGTCGAGAATCAGCACACCGGGGTCACCCAGCAACGCGGCCGCGATCCCCAGCCGCTGGGCCATCCCGAGCGAGAACGTCCCCGCACGTGTGTCCGCCGCGCCGTCGAGCCCCACCAACTCCAGCACCGCGTCCACCCGGCTACGGCCGATGCCGTTGCTACGCGCCAGACACCGCAGATGGTTGTAGGCCGTTCTCCGCGGATGAACCGCCCGCGCATCTAGCATCGCTCCTACCTCACGCATGGGAACCGGCAGATCGACATATCGGTGCCCGTTGACCGTCACGGAACCGGCGCTCGGCCGGTCAAGCCCCAGAATCATCCGCATCGTGGTGGTCTTCCCGGAACCGTTCGGCCCGAGAAATCCGGTCACCTGCCCCGGCGGAATCCGGAAACTCAGGTCGTCCACCGCCAGCACATCGCCATACCGCTTGGTCAGACCAAGCGCCTCGATCATCATGCGCCTCCCGCGATCAGTTCGAATCATCGCTTCGACGCTACGGACCAGTTGTCGGCGACACCATGAAGCCGACCGCACAACAACGCCGGACAACCTCAGATGCTCAGCTGCGGAAAACCACACCCCGAGAGACCGCTTACCTTGTTGTATTGACGTCTGGGATGACCTGTATCTTGCGGCCCTTGCCGGCGGTGAACTGCTGGAGCGCTTCCGGGTAGTCATCCAGCGGGAGGCGGTGGCTGATGAATGCCTCTGGATCGATGAGTCCGCGGGTGAAGAGGTCCGCGGCGCGGTCGAAGGAGTGCAGCACGGCCATCGATCCGGTGATGGTGATCTCTTTGTTGTAGATCCGGAATGGTTCCCACTTGGCTTGGGCTTGTTCGGCGGCGACGCCGAACTGTAGGAAGGTTCCGCCCTTGCCGACGCGCTGTAACCCGTCTTCGATGGCTGAGATCACGCCGGTGCAGTCGATCACGACGTCCCATCCGCGGGGCATGTCGATCTGGTCGGCGCGGGTCACGGCATGGTCGCAGCCGAGTTTCTCGGCGGTGAGCAGTCTGTCCGGATTCACATCCACGATGTCGACCGAGGCCGCTCCTGCGTTCTTGGCGAGCTGGAGGTTCATCAGGCCCATTGTTCCGGCGCCGTAGATGAGGTAACGATCCCCGACAGGCCGGTGCAAGACGTCGAATCCGCGTACCGCGCAGGCGAGCGGTTCGATGAGGGCGGCGTCGGCCGCGCGTACGTGTGGCGGCAACTTCACGCAGTTGGCGGCCGGGGCGACGGCGTAGTCTGCGGCCCCACCCGCCGCGTTGACGCCGATGGCTGCCCACCGTTCGCACAGGTTGCCCCGCCCGCGGCCGCAGTAGTAACACTCGCCGCAATGCAACGACGGATCGACTGCCACTCGGTCTCCGATCGCGAGTTCGCTCACGTCTGCCCCAGCGGCCACGACTTCACCGGCGAACTCATGTCCCGGCACGACCGGCAGGGAAGGCGCGAACTCGCCCTCGAGAATGTGCAGGTCGGTTCCACATATGCCGCATCCCGCGACTTCCACTACCACTTCTCGCGGCGATGGCCGCGGGTCGTCCACGGTGGCGACCTCTACCTGGCCGGGTGCGGTGATGACTACTGCTTTCATTTGATCGCTCCGAGGGAAAGGCCGCGCACGAGCTGATTCTGCGCGGCGAAGCCGATGATGAGTACGGGCAGGGAGAGCAGGGTCGCGGCGGCGCACAGCCGGGCCAGGAAGAGACCCTCGTTGGTGATGAACCCGACGAGGAAGACCGGCGCGGTCGAAGCCCGCGTAGCAGTCAGGTTGAGCGCGAAGAGGAACTCGTTCCAGGAGAAGATGATGCAGATGAGCGCCGTCGCGGCGATCCCCGGCATCGCGATCGGCCGGACCACGTGCCAGAGCACGTGCAGCAGATTGGCCCCGTCGACCTGTGCCGCTTCCAGCACCTCGCGCGGCACCTCGGCCAGGAAGGATCGCAGCATCCAGATGGCGATCGGCATGTTCATCGCCGTGTAGAAGACCACCAGGGTCCACACGTTGTCCAGCATGTTCAGTCGCTGGACGACGAGGTAGACGGGAAGCAGCGCCGCGATCAGCGGGAGCATCTTGGTCGACAGCAGGAAGAACATGACGTCGGTCCAGCGCTTGACCGGTTTGATGCTCAGTGCGTAGGCCGCTGGGACGGCCAGCATCACCACCAGAAGGGTGGATACGCAGCTGGCCATGGCCGAGTTGATCAAGAACGGCGTGACTCCCCGGTCGAAGAGCTGTCCGTACTGCTCGAAGGTGAGCTCCGCGAACAGCGACGGCGGGTTGGTTGCGGCGTCCACCTCGCGGTGGAACGACGTCAGCGCCATCCACGCCACCGGCGCGAAAAATAACAGCGTCATCGTCCACGCGACGAGTGCCCAGCGGATCCCACCACGGTGTACGTCGGACGTCACACCACGGTGCCGCGGCCTCGGTGGCACGCCCGTCTTGTGTGGGGCAGGCCTCCGGTCGACGAACTCGGCAGAGACGGTACCGGTCATCGGGTCACCTCCTCGTGGAACAGCGAGGAGACGACCCGCAATGCGAAGATCGACACGATGATGGTTCCCACCACGGCGACGACTCCCGCCGCGGCCGCCTCGCCGTACTCGTACTCGCGGAACATGGTCAGGTAGATCTCGTACGGCAGGTTGGTGGTCGCCGCACCCGGCCCGCCCTGGGTGATGGTGAAGACGTGGTCGAACGCCTGCACCACGTAGATCGCCCCCAGCAGCGCCGCCAGCTCCAGGTACCGGCGCAGGTGCGGCAGGGTCAGGAATCGGAACGTGGCGACGCCCGACGCGCCGTCCACACGCGCCGCTTCGAGAACGTCGTTCGACTGCGATTGCAGGCCTGCGAGCAGGATCAGCATCATGAACGGAGTCCATTGCCACACGAGCGAGGCGACGAGCGCCGGCATCGGGAAGCTGTCCACCCACGAGATCACCGGTCCCCGGTCGGCACCGAACAGTTGCCACACGGCGTTGAGCGTTCCATTGATCAACCCGTATTCGGGGTTGTAGATCGCGTGTTTCCACAGCAGCGCCGCGGCCATGGGCATGACCAGGAAGGGCGCGATCAGCAGCGTCCGGGCGAGGCCACGCCCGACGAACTTCCGGTCGAGCAACACCGCGAGCAGCAGCCCGAGAAGCAGGCTGAGAATCACCACCGATGCCGTCAGGGTCACCGTGTTCACCGCCGCGGAGCGCAGTCGCTCGTCGGTGAACACCGTGACATAGTTCGTCAGGCCGCTGAACGAGCGTTGCCCTGGGCTCAGGACGTTCCATTGGAACGAGGAGATGACCAGCGTGGTCAGGAACGGCAGCTGTGTCACCACGATGACGAGCACCAGCGCGGGCAGCAGCGGCGCACGTCGCAGCCACCGCTGTCGCCGCCCCCCTTTCGTCATGCGCGAGCGGGCGTCGACCTCCGCAGCGGACTCGGCCATGGTCACCATGAGAGGTTCCCGTCCCTGTTCAGCGGTAGTTCTCGGCGATGGTCTCGGCCAGCTCCTGGCCGTTCTCGAGTGCGTCCTCCACGCTCCCCTGACCCGCGATGGCCGCGCTGATCTCTTGCGACACCTTGGTGCCGAGATCGGCGAACTCCGGAATCGTCACGTACTGCACCCCCACCGTCGGGCGCGGCTGCACACCCGGGTCGACCGGGTCCGCCTCCTCAATGGCCTGCAACGTTATCTGCCCGAAGGCCTCGGCGGCCTCCGCATACTCGGGGATGTCGTAGGTACTCTGCCGCTTGCCCGCCGGCACCCGCGACCAACCGAGTTCCTCACCCACGAGTTCCTCGTACTCCTTACTCGTGGCCCAATGCGCGAACTCCTGCGCAGCCTCCGGCTGCTGGGTCGTCTCCGGGACGGCCAGCGCCCACACCCACAGCCATCCACTGGCGTCGGTCTGAACGACGGGCGCGTGCACATAGCCCACATCCCCGGCGACCTTGCTGGCGGCTGGATCCTCGAGCGGACCCGAGGCGCTGGTCGCGTCGTACCACATGGCCGCGTTTCCCTGACCGAACGTGTTGAGGCATTCGGTGAATCCAGACTGCGCGGCGCCCGCCTGCCCGTGTTCGCGGACCAGCTCGACGTAGAACTCCACTGCTTCCCGGAATTCTGGCGCGTCCACCTCGGCATCCCAGTCCTCAGTGAACCAGGTTCCGCCGAAGGTGTTGACCACCGTCGTCAACGGCGCGAACAGCTCACCCCAACCCGGCAGCCCACGCAGGCAGATCCCAGCCATGTCCGAACGCGCCTCGTCGACCTCCGCCGCGAGATCCGCGATCTCTGGCCAGGTCGGACGCTCGGGCATGGTGAGGCCCTCGTCCTCGAACACATCGGTCCGATACATCAGGAACGACGACTCCCCATAAAAGGGCAACGCGTATACGCCGCCGTCAGGCCCCCCGAGCGACGTCACCATGGGATCGAGCAGATCGCCGTAGTCGTAGCTCTGATCCCCGGAGGCGGCATCGCCAAGCTCGGCGAGCCAGCCGTTCTCCGCCCAGATCGGCACCTCATAGCCGCCCACAGTCACCACGTCATACTGACCGCCCTGCGTCGCAACATCCTGTGTGACGCGGTCACGCAGCTCGCTCGTGGGGAGGATCGTGAAATTGACATCGATGCCGGTATCCGCGGTGAAATTGTCCTCGGTAAGTTGGGCTAGGTCCTCCATCTGAGGATTGCCCACCATCAACACATTGACGGCCCCGGAGTCACCGTCTCCAGCGCTCCCATCTCCGCCGCTACTACCCCCGGCCCCCGCACATGAGGCGAGAAGAACGGATACCGCACCGAGTACGGAAACGACGCTCAACGCGCGTCGCAGATTCTGTCGAGACATGGACGGTCCTCTCCTACGACCGCGCAGCATCACGCGGGCTATACGACGGGAAATGAATGTTGATCGCGACGGTTCACGCCGTCGCTTTGGGTTTGACCCAGCCGAATCCGCTGTTGCGGAGACTCGCTCAGGCTGGAAGGCTCCAGCGATCATCGACGGCCACGGCATGCTTCTGCCGTGTCAGGGCATCAGGCCTGCATCGTCGGTCAGGTCGGCCCTACGGACACGGCCGACGGTTACCACGGGGTTGCTGATTTCGCCTATGCCAGCGATGCTGACCGTGACGATGTCACCTTCCATCAGGGTGAAACGCCGATCGGGCACGATACCGGTGCCGGTAAGCAACACCGCGCCGTACGGGTGCTCGAGAGCTTGGAAGAGCCAGCCGGCCAGCTCCGGGACGGTACGACGCATCTGCACGGTGGACGTCTTGCTGTTCACGACGGCTTCGTCGCCACGCCACACGCACAGTGATATCTCGAACGGGCCGTCACCCGCCTCCCATACCGGAACGATCTCGGGCCCGAGAGCGCAGGCGCTGTTGTACACCTTGGCCTGGGGAAGGTAGAGCGGGTTGTCGCCCTCGATGGACCGACTGCTCATGTCATTGCCGGGAAGATATCCGAACAGCTCACCGCCGCTGGTCAGCACCAGCCCCAGCTCCGCCTCCGGTACGTTCCAATCGGAGTCGGCGCGGATGCCGACTGTCTGGCCGTGGGTGACGACGCGTTCAGCGGTCGACTTGAAGAACAGTTCCGGACGTTCGGCGTCGTACACATGATCGTAGACGTCTGCGTGGCCGGACTCCTCGACCCGGCCCTGACGGCTGCGCAGGTATGTCACCCCGGAAGCCCACACCTCCTGCCGGTCCACGGGCGGGAGGACACGGTCCGCCACCACCTCGTCCGCCGCCTCCTCGCAGCGGTGCCTGGCCTCTTCCACTGGCAGCGCCAGCAGGTCGGCCAGCGCAGCATCCAGCCGATACAGCCGGCCTCCACGGGCCACCGCCCACGCCGGCGTGCCGTCCGCGTCGACATGCACCAGGGAGGTCATCGAGGTCCGCTCCCAGCCGTGTCCACGTCGTCGCCGGCATCGGCGGGTACCGCGGCGGACGTACGGGCCCCGGTGATATATCCGACCACCTCATCCGGCGAGGTGTCGCCGCGATCGAGATCCGCCACGAGCCTTCCTTGCCGAAGCACGACGATCCTGGTCGCGATCCGGAAGATGTGCTCGATGTTGTGGCTCACCACGATCAGCGGGATGCCCTGGGCGGCGACGTCCTCGATCAGCTGAAGTGCTTCCTCGGATTCTTGGACACCCAGCGCCGCCGTCGGCTCGTCGAGGATCAGTAACTTGCTGCCCCACAGCGCGGTCCGGGCGATGGCGGTGGCCTGGCGCTGGCCACCGGACATCGTCCCGACGGGAGAGCGCACCGACGGGATCGTGACCTTCAACTCGGCCAACGCCCGCTCGGCGTGTTTCGACATCGCCGGCAGGTCCAAGATCCCGAAGAGACGGCCGATGACACCCCATCGGGTGGGTTCACGGCCCAGGTACAGGTTCCCGCCCACGTCGACGTGGGCGACGAGCGCGAGGTCCTGATAGACGGTCTCGATACCGAGCTTGCGCGCGTCCGCCGGGGTGTGCAGTCGCGCCGGGGCTCCGTCGATGTGGATCTCCCCCGATGTCGGCTGAAAGGCACCTGACAGCGCCTTGACGAGTGTGGACTTCCCGGCCCCGTTATCGCCGACGAGGGCAACCACTTCGCCTGGATAAATCTCAAGGTTCACTTCGCTCAGCGCGCGCACCGAGCCATACCACTTGCTCAGGCCTATGGTCCGTACGGCGGGTGTACCCAGCCGTCCAGGAGCGTGTTCGGACATGTCCACTGCGTTCTGCTGGTCCGTCATCGGGTGAACTCCTCCCACGTGCCGTCCGGGATGTTGTCCTGGAACCCCTCGTGCTCCAGCATCTGCATCGGCACCGCGTCGAAGACCGATTCGCAATCATGGGTGACCGGCAGGTCCGACAGCGTGACCTCGGGCACTTCCTCGCCGTTCCCTTCCCAGTCGCGCATGATGGCCTCGGCCATGTCGAAGCCCATCTGATATGCGTCGCGGAATCCGGCGGCGGTGATGTCCCCGCGGCAGATCGCGGCCAGTTCGTCCAGCTGGCCACCGTTGCCGAGAATGTCGATGTCGTCGATGCGCCCCTGGGCGGTCAGCGACTCCATGACACCGAGGGCCGTGTTGCTATTGGCTCCGATGATCAGGTCGACATCTGGGTGGGCAGTGACGATGGTCTCGGTGAACCTGAATGCCTTCTCCCGATTGAAATCGGCGAACACCTCGTCGACAACCTCGTACTCGAGCCCGCATTCGCCGAGAGTGTCGTCGAGCGCATCCAGTGCGCCGCCCACACGATCTTGCGAGATCTCCGAAGCGGCCGGGCCCCAGAACGGGACGACGGTGATGTCCTCGCCTGCCTCGCAGTAGCCCTGGGCGAGGAATTCCGCGCCGTTGTGACCCATCGCATACTCATCGACGGCCACCCACGTCAGTGGATCGGCGTCGGGCGATTCCTCGAGGGTTCCGGGATCGATCGCCCCCACGATGGTGGTCGTGCCCGCGGCTTCGATCTCGGCGATCCTGTCGTCCACCAACGCGTACGACGCCGGATTGACGATCGCGTAGTCGGGCGCCAGAGTCGCCGTGTCCTGAAGGATGCGGTCCATCCCGTCGTGGTCCTCTGCACCAGCCGGAGCGGCCGTGTTCATCGTGTACTCGAAGCCGGCCTCCTCGAACGCCGCTTCGAGGCCGATGATCTGCTGGCCTGCCATCTCGGTGATGTCCTGAGTGAACGCCACGAAGGCGATCAGCGGGCCATCACCCTCGGCCTGCGCGTCGACGTCCAGCCCTTCTCCGTCGTCGCCTTCATCCTCCGGAACGACCGCCTGATCCGCGGTTTCGTCCAGTTCCGCGCCGCAGGCGGACAGAACCAGCGCTGCGGCACACAGGACGAATAGCGATGAGGTCGTCTTTCGGTAACGCATGATGTTCCCTCCTCGTTGTGGGACGGTGCGTGTCAGGGGCGCGAACGCATCAATGTCTGCCTTGAAGCTTGATTCGGAGCATCTGCGAAGCCACGGCAAGGATGATCAGCAAGCCCAGGAAGATCTGCTGCCAGTAGAATCCCGCGCCGGCGAGGAGCAGGCCGTTCTCCAGTACTCCGATGAACAGCAAGCCCAGCACGGTGCCGAGAATGGTGCCGATCCCCCCGAACAAGAGTGTGCCGCCGAGCACCACACCGGCGATGACATGAAGCTCGTTGAGCTGCCCCATATTCGGGTTCGCGGCATTCATCCGCCCCATGAGAACGAGCGCGGCGACACCGACCATGGCACCCTGGAAGGCGAAGACACCGATCGTCCAGCGATCGACGTTGATACCCGCCCGCCTCGCTGCTTCCTCATTGGAGCCGATCGCGACGGTGTAGCGGCCGAACCTGGTATATCGGAAGAGCAGCCAGCCCAGCGCAACGCAGAAACCCGCGATGGCGACCGGGACAGGTACGGGGCCCCACATTCCCCGCCCGAGGATCAGGATCTGTTCCGGGAGGCCAACGTACTGGCCGCCGTACATGAATTCCTGGACGGCTCCGCGATACGCGATCAGTCCTCCGAGAGTGGCCAACAGGGCGGGGACCTTGAGCTTGGTGACCACCATGCCGTTGAGCACACCAAGCACCGCACCCATCGCGATCGCGAACGGCACGGCCAGGTGAGGTGACCAGTCTTGTACGATGATCAGTGACGCGGTCACGCACAGCACCAGCGCCATCATGGAGCCGATCGACAGGTCGATGTTCTTCGACGTGATGACGAACGTCTGCCCGACACCTAGGATCACGAAGATCGCGGCGGTTCTCAGGATGTTCGTGAGGTTGTGCCCGGTGAAGAAGGCGTCGCTGAAGAACGACAGCGCGACGATGAGCAGGATCATCGGAATGATCAGCAGATTGGCCTCGCGAACGATGCGGCCCGCGAACGTGCCGATCGGGCCTTGGGCGGCGCGCGTTGCTTCTCGGGACGAGGGCGTGCGGGATTCCCTGGCGTGCGATTCGATGTCTAATTTGGTCATGGCCGCTCCTGAGTGTGTGGGCCGACCGCCATCGCGCGGCGGCGGCCTGGGCGAGGATGTGCTGACCGCGGTGACGCGCCCCATGCGGCGCCGTTCGGTCACCACGCCGGAATGATGGGAAACCAATGGGGCCGGTACGGATCCGGCCCGACGGTGTTGCCTTCGACGTAGACGTTGCGATAGGTGCCGCTGGCATGCAGCTCGGCGTATTTCGCGACTTTAGCCTCGTCCAGCTCAACCCCCCAGCCCGGTCCCTCGGGGGGCTGCAGCACGCCCTTTTCCGGCAAGAGCATGTCTCCGGCGATCACGTCGTCCAGCAGATGGTGGTAGTGGGCATCGACCGCCGCGGTGAGACCGGGCATGGCCACTCCGGTATGTGCCATGACGGCCATCCCGATGCCGAGCTCGATCCCGCTGTGCATCGACACTCCGATGCCGATGGTCCGCGCCACCGTGTCGAGCGTGTGCACCTGTGTGGGCCCGCCCCAGTACCACGGATCGGTCAGGACCACGTCGATGGCGCCGATCTGTTTGGCGGGACCGAGCTCTTGGAAGCTGGTCACGCACATATTCGTGGACATCGCCAACCTGGTGCGTTCTCGGACCGTGGCCATACTCGCCATTCCAGCCACGGGGTCCTCGTAGTACTCCAATCCCACGCGTTCCAGCCGCGGCGCCAGTTCGACGGCGGTCTCGACGGTCCAGGCGGATTGAGGATCGAGCCGGAGGCGAATGTCCGGACCGAGGCGTTCACGCAGGGCCTCCATCGTGGCGACCTCGTCAGCCGCGGGCAGAACACCGCCTTTGAGCTTGACGGTCCTGAAGCCTCGACGCTCCACCAAGTCCGCGGCGTGCTCAGCCATCTCCTCGGGAGTCGTCACGCCAGGACGGGTACCGTCCTCGCTCGGGTACCGGTAGAAGCAGTAGGCCGCCATCTCGATGTGCGGACGGAGCGCCCCGCCCAGCAGACGATACGCCGGCTGGCCGGTGGCCTTCCCGATGACGTCTATCGCGGCCATCTCCAGCGCCGAAGCGGTCAACGGCTCTCGGCTCCAGTAGAAACGGTTGGAGATGATGTTGCGGATGACCTCAAGATCGAACGGATTCTGCCCAAGTATCGGGCGGCTGAGCCGCTCGACCTGTTCCTTCGAGGCGGCCGTCTCCCCGAGGCCGACGTAGCCCTCGTCGGTGTGCATCTTGACCAGGGTTCGCGTGAATGCCAGATGCACGCCGTAAGCGAAGCGAAGCGGGGCTTCGATCGGCACGGTCACCTCGACGGCTTCAACTTCAGTGATCTTCATGTGCACTCCCTCGTGTGATCAGGCGGCGACGTAGAGATCTGCGGCGACGCGACGGATCTCGCCCGTGCGCAGCAGATCATCGAGATGAGCACGGACCATGGCAACGGAGCGGAACTCGGGCTCCTTGCCCATGGCCCGGCAGGTGTGAAGCCACACATCTTCCAGCGAGACAGGCTCGCGGCCCAGCGGCTCGCGCACCACCGCCCATATTCGCTGCAGGTACGTGGTGACCTCGTCCAGCAGTGTGCGAAACGCCGATGCCTCGCGAGGCGCGTAGTGCGACATCGCGACCGATGTGATGTCTCGTTCGTCGATGAGGGCGCGCAGCTTGTGCAGGGTGGCGGCGAACGCTCGCGGGTCGAGGTGCCCGTGGAAGATGGGCCAGTCTGTACCGGTCACGGTATCGCCGAGGATGAGACACCGGGAACGTCGCTCCAGCCAGCCGAGTTCGGCGTGGACGTGTCCGGGCAGCTCGAACGCTTCCAGCTCCACCCCGCCACCCAGGCGCAGGATGGCTCCTTCGCCCACCACCACGTCGACCGGGCAGCCCTGCTCGGCGTAGGTGGAGGCTAGCTCAGCGCGCAGCTCAGGCGTGTCCGGCACCAGGTCCGGATGGTGCAGGGCGAACTCGCGCAGATTGCGGTCGACGTCCTCGATCCACGGCACGGCACCGGCGGCAGCGACGGCCAGGCTGCCGTGCACGTCGCGCAGTCGCCGGAAGTTGCCGATGTGGTCGTGGTGGGCATGGGTGTTGGCCAGGTAGCGCAACGGCCGTCCCCGCCTGCTCTCGAGGAGTCGGTCGATGTGCGCGCCGGACGCCGGGAGCCCACCGTCGACGAGCGCGACGGCGTCTGCGCCGATGACGGCGTGCATGTACAGCGGAATCTCGGGGGTGAGCTCCTGGCGGATCTGCACGACCGTCTCGCTGAGCTCAATGGCTTGTTCCATGACTCTTCCCTTCCGCATCAGAACGAGGCGAGCAGCCCGCCGTCGACGAGATGCCAGGAGCCGGTGACGAAGCTCGCCTCGTCAGACAGGAGGAACGCCGCGAACCGCGCGACCTCGCCGGCCTGACCGATGCGGTTCAGCGCATGCATGCGCCCCCATTCGGCGAGTTGGCGCTGCGGATCTTCGGGGTCGAAGTACTCGGCGTTCGCACGTACCAGCGGCGTTTCGATGGTGCCTGGACAGATGGCTGTGACTCGGATGTTCTCCGGGCCGTGGTCGAGCGCCATAGCCCGGGTGAGTGAGATGACTCCGCCTTTGGTGGCCGCGTAGGCGGCGACCTCGGTCTGTGTCGCGTGCGCTTGGATCGATGACATGTTGACGATCGCGCCACCTCCTGAGCTGTGCAGACGGGGAATGACCGCCTTGCTCATGAGGTAGATGGACTTCAGGTTGACGTCCTGCACGCGATCCCAGTCGTCCTCCGGCGTGTCCACAACCGATCCATGCCGCTCGAGCCCGGCGCAGTTGAACAAGCCCCGAACCGGGCCGAGTTCGGCTGCGCGCTCGGCCACCCGGACGCAGTCAGCCTGACTCGTGACATCGGCATGGATGGTCTCGATGTTCCGGGTCCGCAGCGTCGCGAGGCCGTCGTCGGCGACGTCCACCCCCAACACGACGGCGCCTTGCTCGGCGAAGACCTCAGCGGACGCGCGTCCGATGCCGGAAGCGGCACCCGTCGCGACGATCACTCCGTTCAGCTGCGCCATCGCAACTCCCTCGTAGCGTTTGACAACATCAATCGTCGTTCAATATCGTCATACCCTAGAAGCGCCCGGCATGCCCGTCAAGCGTCGATCGACGAAAACGGATGCGCCACTGGCGCCGGGACGGCTTACGGAAAGGAACCACATGGCACGTCAGCAGGTAGCAGAACCCGGAGGGGAACCCCAGCCGGAGTCGTCTCCGATGCCTGCCGTGGACAAGGCGCTTGCCACCTTGGCGGAACTGGCGGCGGCAGGACCTGCCGGCCTGTCCCTCGGAGAACTCGCTACGCGCCTCAAGCTCAACAAGACGAGCCTGCACGCGACCCTCCGGGCACTACGCCATCGCGATTTCGTCGCCCAGATTCCCGAAAGCGGCTCATATCGGCTCGGACCGACGTCATTTGAGCTGTCTCGTGCCTACACGAGGCACCTCGACATCCGTGCGATTCTCCGGCCGAGAGTCTTGCGGCTGGCCGAAGAGATCGACGAGGTGTGCCACATCTCGGTGCTGGACGGAACCGAGATCCTCTATCTGGAGAAGATGGAGTCCCGTAAACCCATCCAGCCCGGGACATACGTGGGAATGCGCCTGTCCGCGCTGACCACCGCTATGGGCAGGGCGATGATCGCTTGCGAGTACACGGATTACGAATCGTTCGCGACCAGATTCAGCGGTGCGCTCAAACCACGCACGCAGAATGCGCCGACCACACTCCCGGAGGCGTGGGAGCGAATCGTCCAAGCCAGAAGAGACGGCTATGGTCTGGATCTCGAAGAGAACGTCATCGGTCTCACCGCCATCGGCATGGCGGTTCTCGAACCACACGGACGGCCGCTCGGCGCGGTCAGCATTGTCGTGCTGACAGATGAGTGGCACAGAACCGGGCCCGAGTACTTCTACCAGCGCCTCTACGCCGCGCTGTCCGACGTCGTCGCGCCTCCGTTGATGCTGCAGCAGCCGATGCCGGACTGAACTTTCGCACAGCTACACCTCGCGCGTCGAGAGCAACCAGAGAGGAGAACATGTTGTTCACCCCGACCAGGTGGGTCACGCATACGAGCCATCGGCAATGGCTGCTCGGAGAAGCCGACCGGCTGTTCAGTTTCTACGAGCCATACGCGATCAACCCCCGTGGCGGGTTCCACGACCTCGACGATCGCGGTGAACCGCTGCCCACGGGCTGGCCTCCCGCGGCAGAGCCCACGCGGAACCTGTTCACCACCACACGCCTCGTGCACTGTTTCGCCATCGGGACGCTACTCGGGCGTCCCGGCGCCGCGCGATACGTCGACCACGGCATGGATTTCCTCTGGAGCGGCCACCGCGACCGGCAGAGTGGAGGTTACCGCTGGTCCGACGGCTACGCTGGTCCGGTCGATGACAGCAAGCAGGCATATGGACACGCCTTCGTTCTGCTCGCCGCATCGTCCGCCAAGGTGGCCGGCCATCCGGACGCCGAGCGCCTCCTGACCGACATCTCCACCGTCCTCGAGGAACGCTTCTGGGATCCGAAATACGGTATGGCAGCCGAAGAATTCACCGCGGAGTGGCAACCGAAAAGCGATTACCGCGGCCAGAACTCCAACATGCACCTGACCGAGGCACTGATGGCCGCCCACGAGGCGACTGGCGAGCAGAGATATCTCGATATGGCGCATTCCATCGCGCGAATGCTCATCCGAGATATCGCCGCATCGAATGAGTGGCGTCTACCCGAGCACTATCATCCCGACTGGTCGATCGACTTCGACTACGGAACCGACGTGTTCCGTCCCTACGGGTCCACCGTGGGGCATTGGCTGGAATGGGTCCGGCTGGTGCTGCAGCTGTGGGAGATGGGCAGCCGGCAGGAAACATGGATGCCCGAGGCGGCTCGATCACTGTTCACACAGGCGACCGCCGAAGGCTGGGATCACTCCCAGGGCGGCTTCTACTTCACGGTGGATTGGGAGGGCCGGCCCGTGGACCGTGACCGGTATTGGTGGCCTTGCACGGAAGGCATCGGAGCAGCGGCATTCCTCGGCATGATCGACGGTGACCAGGTATACGAGGACTGGTACCGGCGCGTCTGGGATTGGTGCGAACACCACCTGATCGACCGGGAGCTCGGTAGCTGGCACCATCAACTGGACGATTCGCTCAGTCCGAGAACCGACCCCTGGTTCGGCAAGCCGGACCTCTACCACACCTTGCAAGCATGCCTGGTGCCACTGCTGCCCACCACCGGATCGATCGTCCGGGGCCTGGCGGAAACTGGAGTGCGGCTATGACCTCGACCCAAGATATCGACCTCGACGTGCTCGCCGAAGAGACATACAGCGCCGTCTTCTCCGACATCTGTGATCAACTCGGCTTCCACGAACAGACCGCGCTACCGGGCATCGCGCCTATCGGAGGTTCCGGCCGAATCGTAGGCTGGGCTCGCCCGTTCGTCGCTCGCAGCGTCGGCGAACCTCCGTCACGCCCCTACGGCAATGAGATCGACTTCATCGATTCACTCGGCCCCGGGGACGTGCCGGTAGGTGATGGAACCAGCCGGCCGGCCGCCGCATGGGGTGAATTGTTCTCGTGCGCAGCGCGCGGCCGCGGTGCACGGGGCGCGGTGATCGACGGATACGTTCGCGACGTCGCGAAGATCCGTGCGCTAGGGTTTCCGGTGTCCGCGCGAGGAAGCAGACCGACGGATAGCCTCGGCCGGGTGTCGCTTGACGCGACCGTCGCTTCGGTGCACATAGGCGGAACAACCGTCGTGGCTGGAGACCTGATCGTTGCCGATGATGACGGAGTCACCGTCGTGCCACGCGACATCGCCGACGACGTGGCCCACCGTGCACTGGAGAAGGCGACAACGGAGAACATGGCGCGTCAGCTGCTGTTGGACGGCGGCAAGCTTGCTGACGTCTGGGAACGCCACGGCGTCATGTGACAGCACATCCCGTCGTCACCTTCACCCCAGCACTTCGACACACCGCATGGAGATAAGCATGAGTACGACGACGGCCGGGAACCCGGACAACGAAGGTGCGGCAGCGGGCCCAGCGAGCCTCTCGGTGGGCCCGGTGACGCGTGCAGCAGCAGAAGCCGCCCCGGACCTGGCCGACGCCACCCCCGGTGATCGGGCACGGCTGCTCGCTGCCGTCGCCGACGCACTCGACGCGGCTGTGGACGAGTTGGTACCCCTCGCAGACGAGGAGACCGCCCTCGGCGAGGCACGGCTGCGTGGCGAGGTGAGCCGGACCACGGGACAGTTGCGGATGTTCGCCGACGTCGTCACCGAAGGCAGCTACCTTGAGGTGACGATCGATCACGCACGATCCGACAGCACACCGCCACGGCCGGACCTGCGCCGGATGCTGCACCCGCTGGGCCCCGTCGGGGTGTTCGCGGCGAGCAACTTTCCGTTCGCCTTCAGCGTCGCCGGTGGCGACACCGCATCCGCGCTGGCGGCAGGGTGTCCCGTCGTGGTCAAAGCGCATCCCGGGCATCCCCGGCTGTCGCGGCTGACTGCGCGCATCGTCACTGCGGCGTTGACCGACGTCGGCGCGCCGACCGGCACATTTGGCCTGGTCGAAGGGTACGAGACCGGACGTGACCTGGTCCTCGATCCGCACATCACCGCGGTCGGCTTCACCGGATCCGCGGCCGGAGGACGGGCACTGTCCGACCTGGCCGCGTCCCGCCCCGACCCTATTCCGTTCTATGGCGAACTCGGCAGCATCAACCCCGTGGTGATCACCGAGGCTGCCGCCCAGCGGCGCGGCGGACAGATAGCGGCCGGGCTCGTCGGATCGTTCACCCTCGGCGTCGGACAGTTCTGCACCAAACCGGGGGTCGTGTTCCTCCCGGAAGGCACCGGCCTGGAAGACGCGATACGGGCGGCCACACCGGCCACCGGAGGCCGGATGCTCACCACACGGATCAGCACTGGGTTCGCTGACGGCCTGCGGGCGCTCCTCGCCACCGGGAACGTCGACGTCGTAGCAGGCGCGGCCGAGCAGGACGGCGCGGACAGAGCAACGTCCCCGGTGGTGTTGGCAACCGACGTCGAGGCAGTGCTCGCCCAACCGGATGTGCTGCTCGACGAGTGCTTCGGACCCACGACGCTGCTGGTGCGGTACCGGGACGCAGCGGAACTCGCGCAAGGCCTGCACGCTCTGCCCGGAAGCCTGACGGCCACCGTGCACGCGGAAGACGACGAGGTCGCCGAGCTGGGCCCGATCATAGCGCGGCTGCGCGACACGGCCGGCCGGCTGGTTTTCAACGGCTGGCCGACAGGCGTGGCAGTCACGTGGTCGATGCAGCACGGCGGGACATCACCGGCCACGACGTCGTCACTGCACACTTCCGTCGGAGCGACAGCGATCCGGCGATTCCTACGACCCGTCACCTATCAGGACTCCCCCGCCGCTCTGCTTCCCGAGGCGCTGCGCGATGAGAATCCATGGGGTCTTCTTCGTCGCATCAACGGGCGGCTGACCATACCGCGAGACCCGGCCGACGAGTAGTGCGCGTGCGAGCGTCCCGCCAAGCCGCCGTCCATGGATGATCTCGATCGTGACGATTCAGGGACGGCCTTGCGGAAGCCGGCGGCCAGCCTATGAGCGAGCGAGGTAAACTGTGTTGGTGGCTTCCGCCTTCTGTAACGGATTATGGAAGCTGACGATCTCTGCCCTCACCTCGGCGAAGACCGATGAGAGCGTGTCGGTGAACTCCTCATCGGGAGGGTCGTTCGACCACAGGGCGAACACGCCATGTGGATGAAGGCACCTGGCAAGCCGCTGCAGACCGGTCGTTTCATAGAACGCCGCGTGGCTGGGATGAAGCACGTGGCGCGGAGAGTGATCAATGTCGACAAGGACGCAGTGAAACCGCCGGCCCGGCTGCCTGGGATCCAGGCCGCTCTCAGCGCGCAACATAGCGAAGAAGTCGCCATGCACGAGGTCACAGCGCTGGTCCGACGTCAGTTCAGCCCCTCCGGGTATCGAGCCGCGCTCGTGCCATTCAATAACCTCGCCGAGAGCCTCGACGACGAACAGCGACGTCACTCCGGGAGTTTTCAGAACGGCGTGTGCGGTGTAGCCGAGGCCGAGGCCGCCAACCGCCACGTCTAGGCCCGACCCGGGCATCCCGGCAAGAGCGAGCCGAGCCATCTCGACCTCGGCAACCGTGAAGAGGCTCGACATGAGAAAGTCATCGTCCAGCTTGATTTCGTAGACCTCGATGTCGAGAGTTGGATCCCACCGTCGGCGCAGGCTGATCTCTCCCCACGGCGTCGAACGCCTATCGATCTCCTGAAATCGCGTGCTCACACGGTTCCCCAACTCACCTCATGGTGCATGAACGATGACCACGACAACGCCGTTCTCAGACGCTAGCGATCACGATGGCGGCCCGGTTCTGATCCGTTGCGGCCGCGTCGCCTCACTTCGCGAATGGTGAAGCGCTCGAACACGATCACCGCCCCGCGCGAGAGTATGTCGACCAAGGCGTTGTTCGCATAGACACTGTACGCCCCCGCAACGATGCGCACGTCAGCGTCGATCGCCTCGATAGGGCCTTTGAGGTCCGGCGAGTTCTCGATGTGCCATGCGGCCCGCAATTGGATGACCATGCCACGATCGAGGGCTCGCGCGGTGAGCACGGCCGCGAGGCTGTTGCCCATCGCTCGCTCGTCCACGCTGATGCTCAACGCTGAGGTGCTGCTGTCGGGCATGAGTTGGATCCACCCGGTCGTGACGTGCCGACGTGCAGGCGCCCCCGGAGCCTCGACCCGAGCGACGGCGAACGGCGGCGCGTCCACGTGGTCGCCGTCGAAACTCATGATCGGCACGTTCTGCCGTGCCGCTTCCTGAAGTACGGGGCCGGTGGGCGTGCCGGGGGTCAAGACGAAGGCGGATACGTGTGGCACGTCACCGTGCTGCGATGCGGGACTGAAGTCGATCGCACGGATGTCGCAATCGCCCAAGCGTTGGCGTAGCTGCGCCGCCCAGGTCCGAGATCGCGCGGAGAAGCTTCGGGCCACGGCCACAGGCCGGTCGGTCAGGGACGGATTCTGCTGAACGGTCGACACGATCGCATCGATGTGATGCACGTCAGACACGGGCGCTGCCAGCGTGGCGCAAGGTCAGGATCGGAGATCTCCGAGTCGCCGGCTCGACATGTGCGATCTCAGAGTTCAACAGGCACTCCTGCCAGGTGCGGCCACAGGTCACGCAGGGAGCGGTAGTGCTGATCCGGCAGGCGACGAAGGGTATCGATGACCTCGTCCCGCGCGCCGTTGGCATGTGCCCACGCCAGCAGCTGGTCCTTGTCGACCGGCGGGTCGGCGAATACCCCCTCGACGATGTCCGCTATCTCGATTCTGCTCACCGTCACTGTCGTGACCTCCGTCGTATGTGTTGGTGTCGGCCCGTTTCTCTCCTGCACGGACATGCGCCCGTCGGCCGGCACCTCGTGCGTTGTCCGCCATTCCAGCCCACGGGTCTGCGCTGACCCGACGACCGCCCCCGGCAGGCGCGCCCATCAGCGCACGGCGCCGGCATGAAGCATGTCGGCGCGCGGTATGGGATGCAGCCGAGGAGATGATGCCCGACGGTAGGCCAAGAGATACCGCCGGACATCACGGGCGTAGACTCTACCATCACGTAAAGGTAGAGTTGCTTCGCGGGCCTGCCGGGGATGATGCACCGCGGACGGCGCACGGGAATCTCCCCAATAAGGAACTTCGTGCCGCGGCTGGCTCCCGGCACTTTTCCATTCGATGTTTCACCTCAGGAGATCCACTCGATGCTTGCTAAGCATGATGCTTTGATATGGACGCGACGAGTACGGGGATGCCTACTCGGCGGCGCGCTCGGCGACGCACTGGGTGCACCATTCGAAGGGCATTCCACCGTCACCGCTCAAGAGATCCAGGCATGGATAGACGCGGACGAGCCACTGACATGGACCGACGACACAGCGCTGCAGCTTGCGCTCGCCACCTACCTCGCAGAACTCGGACATCCAGACGACTTCGACGAGGATCAGCTAGCCTTGCGCTTCGCACACACCTGGGATGCCGAGCCGGACCGCGGCTACGGCGCCAATCCCCCGAAGATCTTCCGCGACGTACTGGCAGGAAGCTCATGGAAACAGGCCTCTGTGTCATCGTTCGACGGTGCGGGCTCCCTCGGAAACGGCGGCGCCATGCGAGTCGCCCCGGTGGCCACGCTCCCGCTGTCTGCACCAGAGATCGCAGCGATCGCCCGACGGTCCGCGGCCATCACACATGCACATCCCCAGGGCCAGGACGGTGCCGCTCTTGTAGCCGTGGCCGCTCGATGCGCATTCACATCGGCAGACGTACACGCTCAAACGCACACGGTGCTGGCCCAATGCACCGATCAGCTTCAGACACCGGAGATGCGAAGAGCTCTCGACGCGGTATCGCTGTCGATGCGGCTTGCCGAACCGGGCGAAGTGGCGCGGCTGACCGGCTCCGGCATCGCCGCTCGCGAGGCAGCCCCGGCTGCGATCGCGGCCTTCCTCCGGCATCCAGCCGATCCCGTGGCCGCGATCATGTTCGCCATCGCGATGGGCGGTGACACCGACACGGTCGCCGCGATGGCCGGGTCACTTGCCGGGGCGTATGCGGGCGAGAACAGCCTGCCAGAGAAGATGCTGCATCGCCTCGAACGGCGCCACCACATCGTGCACCTAGCTGATCGCCTCGCCACTCGAACATGGCCACGGCGCTCGAGCTGAACCGTGGACGTCGTCAACGGGCGAGGTCGGACAGGTGCGGCCACAGCTCACGCACCGCGTGGTACGTGGCCTCGGGCAACTGTTGAAGTGCGTGGATGACCTCCACACGGGCGCGGTTGGCGGTCGCCCACGCGAGCAGGTCATCCTTGTTCGCCGGGCACGTGTCAAAGGCATCGCCAACGGCGTCGGCAATCTCCACCCGCGTGACATTCACAACATGGACTCTACCCTGGCGTCATAGATAACTCGCACATCGACCGTGTTCATTTGAGCAGTGCAGCTGAATCGGACATCGTATATCTCCCGTGCGTTAGAATTGGAAACTTCACCAAAGATCGTCGGAAGGCGTGGTCGTGTCGCTCCAGCACATGCAGATCGGTGAGGTCGCCGAACGGGTCGGGCTGTCCCTGCGCACCATCCGGTACTACGAACAGGTCGGACTCGTGCCCCCGTCCGCCCGCACCCCAGGAGGCTTCCGCCTCTACACCGAACCCGACGTGGCACGCCTCAACCTGATCAAACGGATGAAGACACTCGAGTTCTCGCTGGAAGAGATGGCCGAACTCCTCAGACTGATCGATCAGCTCAACGACAGCGACACATCCCCCGAGGACCGTCAGAACGCCATCGACCGGCTCAAGATCTACCGAGCCATCACACAGGAACGCTGTGACGCGCTGCGCGTCCAACTGGAAACCGCCGATGCGTTCTCCGCGGACCTGCGGCGTGAGATCTCCCGTCAGCGACGGCTCGCAGGCAAACGGTCATGAGCGGCAGCACAGGCGGCCAGCTGCTGGCCGAAGCCAAGCGGCGACGCACCTTTGCCGTCATCAGCCACCCCGACGCCGGAAAGTCCACGCTGACCGAGGCCCTTGCCCTGCACGCGCGGGTCATCGCCGAAGCAGGCGCCGTGCACGGCAAGGCTGGACGCAAGAGTGTGGTGTCCGACTGGATGGAGATGGAACAAACCCGCGGGATCTCCATCACCTCCGCCGCCCTGCAGTTCGCCTACTACGACTACGTGGTCAACCTGCTCGACACGCCCGGCCACGCCGACTTCTCCGAGGACACCTACCGTGTGCTCGCCGCCGTCGACTGCGCGGTCATGCTGCTCGACGCCGCGAAGGGGCTCGAACCGCAGACGCTCAAACTGTTCGACGTGTGCCGTTATCGCGGTATACCGGTGATCACCTTCATCAACAAATGGGACCGGCCCGGCCTGACCGCGCTGGAACTCTGCGACCAGCTCGAAAACCGGATCGGGCTGCAGCCCACCCCGCTGACATGGCCGGTGGGCGAAGCGGGGCACTTCCGAGGACTGCTCGACCGCCGCAGCGGAGACATGGTGACCTTCGAACGCGCTCCGGGCGGAGCGCGCATCGCCGCTGAACGCCGGCTCACCCCCGATGAAGCCCGCGGATACGGCGCCGACTGGGACACGGCAATGGAGGAAGCTGCCCTACTCGACGAGCACGACGACGCTTCGTTCCTGGCAGGCAAGACCACACCGTTACTCTTCGGCGCCGCGGTAGCCAACATCGGCGTCAGCCACCTGCTCAACGTCCTCGCCGAGCTGGCGCCTGCCCCGGCCGCTCGGCCCGACAAGACAGGCACACCGAGGCCCGTGGAGGCGCCCTTCTCGGCGCTGGTGTTCAAGGTCCAGGCCGGCATGGACAAAGCACACCGGGACCGGGTCGCGTTCATGCGTGTCTGCTCCGGGCGGTTCGAGCGGGGCTCCGTGGTCACCCACGCCGCCACCGGGCGCCCGTTCGCCACCAAATACGCCCAAGCCATCTTCGGGCGGGAACGCGACACCCTCGACCTCGCCTACCCGGGCGACATCGTGGGCCTGGTCAACGCCTCGGCGCTGCGGCCCGGGGACACCCTGCACGACAAGCAGGCACCGGTCGAGTTCGCCGGCATGCCGTCGTTCGCGCCGGAACACTTCGCCGTCTGCCGCGCCGTTGACACGGGACGGTCCAAACAGTTCCGGCGAGGTATCGAGCAGCTCGAGCACGAAGGCGTCGTCCAGATCCTGCGCTCGGACCTACGCGGCGACGCCGCCCCCGTGCTGGCCGCGGTCGGCCCACTGCAGTTCGACGTCGCCGCCCACCGGCTCGAGCACGAGTTCGGCTCAGCCGTACGGCTGGAACGCCTGCCCTACTCCCTGGCACGCCGCACCCGATCCGAGGACCGCGACACGCTCGACGCCGAACACGACGTCGAAGTGCTCGAACGCGGAGACGGTGCGCTGCTCGCCCTGTTCAGCGACAAGTGGCGACTGTCCTCCGTACAGCGACGACACCCCGACCTCCTCCTCGAACCGCTGGTCGCCGGCGGCGAAGGCGAGACCTGATCATGACACGATCCTTCGACTGCCCCACATGTGGCACCGACGACGACGTATACGGCACACGCGTCGACGACGACCGCATCATGCTCAGATGCGAACGATGCGCAGCCGAGTGGCCCCGCGACGAGACACAGCGATGCGCTACCTGCTCAGGTACCGACATCTCCACCGTCCCGCGTGCTGTGCTGGCCGGGGGCCGGGCCACCGTCCAGTCCATCGTCGGCCGCCAAGACGTCCCGGTATGCGCAGTCTGCGACCGAGAAGCGGTCGAGACCTACACCCTCCGTGGGCACGCCCTGCCGCCGGGCCACATCACGGCCGCCTCTCAGCCCAGGGATACACACGATGAGCGGGAGTGAGAGATCGCTCACCTTACCGGACCGTCACCCTTACGCCACGGTAGAGTCGGCACTTCGGCGAGCGCCCATCTCATAGGTGCGTGTCACTCGGGACAACCGACGCCACCGAATCAATCGACTGCACCAGGAGGCTTCTGTCCGTGTCTGAGCTCGACCTGCAGGCCGAGATCGACCATCACCACCGCGTGCGCGAGGTCATGGCGGCCATGCGCCAATCGACCGTCGATCGCATGGAGAAGTTCGAAGCCGACTTCATCGAGAGCAAACGAAACCGCTTCGCCGATGATGCCGGCCCGGATCACAACCTGGCTCAAGCTATGGCCAAGCGTCGTGACGGTCGCTTGGCCGAGCTCGCGGAGCGTGATGTGCCGATGTTCTTCGGGCGGCTGTGGTTCGATTCGGGCGCCGATTACCACGTGGGTCGGCTGCACGTCGCAGACGAGAACGACGGCTCCCAACCGCTGGTGGTGGACTGGCGCGCCCCGGTGGCCGAGCGCTTCTACCGGGCGTCGGTGCACACGCCGCTGGAAGTGACCCGCCGCCGACGCTTCGGTTTCCGCGGCTCCGTCCTGACCGGATTCGAGGACGAGGATCTCTCCCTCGGCCATGAAGGCGGGTCCGATCTGCTCGCCACGGAGATCGAGCGGCCACGCACCGGGCCGATGCGCGACATCGTCGCCACGATCCAGCCCGAGCAGGACGAGCTCATCCGGCGAGACCTCGACACCACCCTGTGCGTGCAGGGAGCACCAGGAACCGGTAAGACGGCCGTCGGGTTGCACCGCGCGGCTTGGCTGCTCTACACCTACACGGACAGGCTGGAACGCAGCGGCATGCTCGTGGTCGGGCCGAACGAGAACTTCCTCAGTTACATCGCCCAGGTTCTGCCTGCGCTCGGCGAGCGGTCCGTATGGCAGGTGACCGTCGACCGGCTCACCGGTGCTGCCGACGCACCAGGGCAGGATGCCGACGACGTCGCGCTCCTCAAACACGACGCACGGATGGCCGAGGTGTGCCAGCGCGCGGTCTGGCAGCACCTCGGCCGCGCCGAGGAACCCCTTGTCGCCCCCTATGAAGGCAACCGGCTGGCACTCGGCTTCGACTACCTCACCGACGCCATCGACCGGGCGCGCACCTCCGCCCGCACCTGGGAAGCCGGACGCAAGTCCCTCGAGCAGACCATCCTGCACGGCCTCATGAGCCAGTACGAGTCCCGCACCCGGCGCACCGCTGACGGCCGCTGGAAGGCCGCGATGAAGCGACACCCCAACGTCAAGCAGTTCCTCGACACCGTGTGGCCACGCCTGACCGCCAAAAGGGTGCTGCGCAGGCTCACCACCAACGAGACGTTCCGATCCGACGTCTGCGCCGGGTTACTCAAGGCCGACGAGGCCGATCTGCTCCACACCACCAACCGGGCATCCAAACCCACCGCAGCCGACGTCCTCCTGCTGGACGAGATCGAGGCCCAGCTACGCCCGCTTGCGCCGGAGCGAACGTACGGCCACATCGTGGTCGACGAGGCGCAGGACCTCTCGCCGATGCAGTGCCGCGCGATCGCACGGCGCACCGCGAACGGGTCGCTCACCGTCCTCGGCGACCTCGCACAAGGGACGACCCCCTGGGCCGCACCCGACTGGCCCACACAGATGAGACACCTCGCTCACGACGACGCCGAACACACGGAACTGGCCACGGGGTACCGCGTTCCCGCGGCGATCATCGACCTCGCCAATCAAGTCCTGCCACATCTCGGCGTGACTGTCTCGCCGGCGCGCTCCATCAGGTCCGACGGCGCACTCGAACTGATCCACGCCGAGGACATCCCCACGGCGACGGCCGACGCCGTTCAGCGCGCATTGGCCGACGAAGGTCACGTCGGAGTCATTGCCACCGACCACGTGATCGAGGCCGTCCGCGCGATCATGCCCACCAGTGACCGCGTTGACCTCGTCCCATCCGCTATCGCCAAGGGTCTGGAATTCGACCACGTCGTGCTCGTCGAGCCCACCGACATCGCCGAGGCGACCAGCGACGGCATGGAACGGCCAAGCATCGGGTTACGACACCTCTACGTCGCCCTGACCCGCGCCGTCTCCTCACTCACCATCGTCCACACCCGGCCGCTCCCGCCCGAACTGGACCCCTCCGCGGCCACGACCACCGCCACAGCCACCTAATCCTGCCGGGGCTCCCGGCTTCGTGCATGCTGGGTGACGACATCGACGTGCACGACCACCCTGGATGCGGGACGCTCTGCCCGTTCCTCTCCGCCGGCCGACCGCTCATCCAGACGCCGCAGGAGAAGCTCGCCGGCGCCGCGGCCCATCTGCTCGGCGTCGAAACTGACGTACGTCATGCTCCGGTCCAGCAGGCTGGCGTATTCGAGGTCATCGAAGGCCGCGAAACCTATCTGGTCACGGGAGCCGATGGCGCGCAGGACGCCGAGGGCCAAGCGGTTGTTCGCGGCGAAGATCGCCGTCGGTGGCGTCGACAGTCGCAGCATGCGCGCCGCGGCCGCCTCGGCCGTGACGGTGTCGGTACCGGAGCGATCGACGTAGCGACTTGTGACCCGGACGCCCTGCTCGTCGAGTGCGGCGCAGTAGCCGCGGTACCGCTCGGCTCCGGTGTATGCGGCCGGCGGGGTGCCGATGAAGGCGATCCGTCTGTGCCCCTCCGCCAGCAGACGACGCGTCACCTCGTGGGCGCCCCCGAAGTCGTCCACCAGGACGCAGTCCGCATCGAGGCCGACGGGCGGCCGGCCGGCCAGCACCACCGGTGTGCCGCGCATCGCCGGCTCGTTCATGTGGCTGTGGTCGTAACTCGAGGGCACCACGACAATGCCGTCGACGCGCCGTTCAAGCAGGTTCTGTACGAGCTCTCGCTCGCGGTCCGGGTCCTCTTCGGTGTTTCCCAGGATGACCCGCTTGCCACGCTTCTCGATGACCTCCTCCACGCCGAGCGCGAGACGGGAGTAGAAGGGGTTCGAGAAGTGTGTGACCACGACGCCGATCAGATCGGAGCCGCGACCGAGCTTGAGGCTGCGGGCGGAGTCATTGGGCCGGTATCCGAGCTCATCCACCGCCTCGAGCACTCTGGCTCGGGTCGCGGCGGATACCCCGGTGTCGCCGCGCAGCGAGCGGGACACCGACATCGGGCTCACGCCCGCCCGCCGGGCGACGTCACTGAGGGTCGGGCGGCGGGACGGTCCCGGTGCGGTGGCGGTCACGCTCCTCCTTCCTCGCTGGCGAACGCGCCGGCGACCGCGCCGGCCAGCGCGCATCCCTCGGTGTCGGGCTCATAGACCAGCAACGGCGGTGCTTCCTCATACCCGAGACCGCGGCGCAGGGACGGTTCGATGACGTCCCAGGAGCGGGAGATGGAGCCGCCGACGACGACCGCCGTCGCGCCGAAGCTCTCCAGGAAGGGCCGCATCGTCCGCCCCAGGCTCACCATGGCGTCGTCGAGTGCGCTCCGAGCCGCGGACTCGTCGCGGCGGGCGCGTTCCGCCACCTCTTTGACCCCATCGACCGACCGGCCCGTGGCCGCCCGGTACGCCGCGACGATGGCACGGGTGGACACGACATCCTCCAAGGGACGACCGCCATAGAACAACACGTGTGGGCGGCCTCCGGGGATGACGTTCTCCGCTTCGGGGACGAGCCGACCGTCCACGGCGAACGAACAGCCGACGCCGGTCCCCAGGGTCAGGGCCATGCACCGGGAATGGCCTGCGATCGAGCCGCCGGACAGGGCGCCCAGCAGGAAGGCGTCGGCATCGTTGGTGAATCGTACGCGATCGGCCGGCACTCCCAACCGCTCCGCCAGCGTGGCGCGGACGTCGACGCCGTACAGCGACGCGAACTTTCCCACGCCGTCGAACCAGGCAACGCCGCGGTCATAGTCGAAAGGACCCGGAACCGCCAGTCCCCACGTGCCGACACCGTTCGGCCCGATGTCGACGGTCTGGGCGGCGATACGTGCGCCGACCGCGGCCAGGGCCACGATGACGCTGTCGCCACTCGTGTCGGAATCGATCGGCCGGCGCTGACGGGATCCGTCCACGATCCGCAGGCTGCCGGTGTCGATGAGCGCTCCGGTGACATGACCTCCGCCCAGTTCGAGAGCTCCCGCGACGGCGACCTCGGCCGGAGCAGCGGAGCCCGTCGTCTCGATACCCATCAGTCCTCCCGAATGACGGATCGTACGACGCGGGTCATCGTCGTTCCAGTCCGCCGGACGGCATAACTGCCCACGCTCGCGGGCACGACGAGCGTCTCAGCATAGGCGAGGTGGTGCGATGCGCCGGCGTCCAGCTCGATCGTCACCCCCTCGCCCTGCACCACGTTGAGGACGTGGAAGCCGTCGTCGGTGTTCGTCCACACCGGTGTCGGACTGTCCAGCTCAAGCCGGCGGACCTCGAAGAACATCTGCGGCAGCGCACCGAGCAGCTCGTCCCGCCAGCCGGTGCCACGACGCAGCTCACGCGGACGCTGCACGAGGTCGCGGACGACGGCCTCGCCGGTGCGCTCCCGGTCGAGGTTGGTGAAGGCATGGTCGACGTGCACGGGACGCCGCGCGCCCGCCGCGTCGGTGCGCAGCCAGTCGTAGAACCGCAGCGAGTACAGGTACGGGGTCGCGCTGATCTCCAGCACCACGTTACCGGCCCCGCTGCCGTGCGGCGTTCCCGCGGGAATGAGAAACAACTGGTGCTCATCGGCGGGGAAGGTCTGCACGTACTGCTCGATGTCGAACTCGGCACCGTGATCCTCGGCGTGGTGCGCCTGCTTGGCGAACACGCCCACGTCGACGCCTTCCCGCAGGCCGAGGAACACCCGGGAACCGGGCGAGCTCGACATCAGGTAATAGGTCTCGTGTTGCGTATAGGGCCAGCCGAAGACCCGGCGCATGTAGTCGGGCTGCGGATGGCAATGCACCGAGAGGTCGCTGCCGCCCTGGGTATCGAGGTAGTCGAACCGGATGGGAAAGCTCGACCCGAAGGTGCGGTGCACACGGGCGCCCAGAACATCGACGGGATGCCGGGAGACCAAGAGCTGCAGCGGCACTTCGGCGGCGAGCCGGCCGTCGCCGATGAGGATCCCGGACTCCGGCGCGATGAGCTCATAGCCCAGGGCGGTGTTGGGCGCTTCACGGTGCATGCCCAGCGTCCGTTGCGCCCAATGCCCGCCCCACGGCGTGGAGTTGAACCAGGTCCGCGTCCGGAACGGACGGTGTGCCAGTTGCCTGAGCGTCGCGGCCAGCGTGTCACCATGCAGCTGAGCCGGGGCGGCCGGCTCCTGCATGTCCAGCCACCGGGCCATGCCATCCGTCACCGCGTCACGATGGCGGTCCAGGAGCGGCCAGTCGACATAGAACAACCGCCGGGTGGTGGCAGGGCCGTCATCGGCGCCCTGGCCGAGGTTCACTCCTACGCCCTCGGCAACCGCCCGCTCCGCGTGCCTTTTCGGCAGGTCTGCGTACCAGAGGACATCATGCTCGGCGAACGCGGCGCCCGGACCGATCACCACGCGAACGTCGGCTACACCGGTGGCATCCGACGGGCCCGGCCGACGGTCGAACAGGTCCGAAAGCTGAAGGGACGGTATCGACTCGAAGTCCGGGTCCGCCTTCAGCGCCATCGACGACGTCCGGGCCAGGACCTCCTTCCACGGCGCCAACGCGTCGGCCGCCCGGGAGAACGATATGGTCCGTCCGGCGCCGCGAACGGCATCCCCCAGGCCACGGACCAGCTCATCCCAGGCCAGGATCACCGGGCCCTCGACCGCCAGAACGCATGGGACGTCCGGTAGTGCAGCCGCTGCGGCGGCCCAGCCCCGCTCGACGTGTCCGTCAATCGGCGCGTACGTCACACACGCGTCGTACACAGGGGCAGGAGGACTCGCCATGTTCGGCTCCTCGGTCTGATCCGGTCAGGATGGTATCGCTACCGTAACCCTAACCTCACTCTTCGCACATGTCATGTGCTGAAATCCCCGATCAGAGGACTTTATAAAATTAGTTGATTTACAGGTCTTGTCGGTAAGGCGTAGGTAGCGATAACGTCACTGCCAAGTTTGTGTGCGGAGTCCAGGAGCCAATGACGAGACCCGACGGAGGTCCGCATGTCCGCGACGACCCGGTCCCCTGCAATGACCCGGTCCACTCCAACAATCGATCGGCGAACAGTCCTGCGCTGGGCAAGCGGTCTGGGGGCGGCAGCGATCCTGCCCTCATGCGCTCGCGGGACTCTCACCAGAGCCGCACCCGGCGACGACGTGACGCTCAACAACGACAACCCGACCTGGGCGCCAGGTTTTGAGAGCGCCGGTGAGGTACTACGCGCCAAGACTGGTCACGGCTTCGCCATCCGGGCCGTGCCCGACGTCAGTAGCTATCAACAAGTCGTCCGCATGTCGGCCCAGACCGATTCCACAACTGACCTGGTCAAGTGGTGGAACGGCTACCGGCTCCAAGACGTGGCACGGGCCGAGATCTTCGCCGACCTGACGGCCGCGTGGGATGAGGCGGAACGCAACGGCTGGGTCGACCCGTCGCTTCGCGAGAGCTTCAGCTACGACGGCAAGCCGTACGCCGTCCCGATCTACCAGTCCTACTACGCCGTCTTCTACAGCAGGCCCGCCTACCAGCGGCTGGGGCTGGAGGTGCCGCAGGATTGGGACCAGTTCATCGCCAACGCACAGGCACTGCGCGACGACGGGGTCACACCGATCCTCAGTGCCGGCGCCAGCAGCTGGGAATCACTGATCTGGTTCCAGCAGCTACTCATCGGTCTCGATCCGGACTTCTACGCGGCCCTGACCGAAGGAGCGGCCTCGTACACCGACGACACGGCCCAGGAGGCCATGGCGATCTGGGCCGACATGTACGAGCAGAAGCTGTTCTCACCACCGGACTCTCAGGTGACCGAACTGCCGGGCCGCTTCGCGGAGGGGTCGGTGGGAATGAACCTTCACGGCGTCTGGAACGCCAACGCCTTCGCCCAGGCGGGCGTGGACGAGGACACGTTCGGGCTGTTCCTGCTGCCCGCCGTGGCTGCGACCGCGCCGCCCGCCGTCGTCACCGAGAGTGGCGCCCTTGCGGTGACCGTCAACGCACACAAGATGACCGAGGCACTGGAGGTGGCCGGCGCGTGGCTCGACACGGATGTCCAGCAAGCCTGGGTCGACTTCCTGAGTGACCTGTCGGCGAATCCATCCGCGCTCCCGCCGGTTCAGCCCGTGCAAGATCTGGCAGCACAAATCGAGCAGGCTTCACCCGTCCTGGCCACACGTTACTGGGAAGCGTCCCCGCCCGTGCTCGTGGAGGGCAATGTGGAGGAGCTGAGCGCGTTCATGACGGAACCGACCCTGGCGATGGCGAAGTCCACCCTGCAACGTATGCAGAACCGCGCCGACGCCGAGTGGGACAGGTGGTCGATGTGACTGCTCTGGACGAACGAAACTCGGCGCTCACCCCGCGCACCAGGCCCGCTCGGCCGGGAAACTCTCAACGGCCCCACGGCAGCCTCCTGCTGTTCCTGTTTCCCGCCGTCGCGCTGGTCGGCATCCTGCTCATACTGCCGTTCCTCTTCACCGTTTACCGGAGCTTCTTCCGCGACAACGGATTCAGCCGCAGCTGGGTCGGTCTGGAGAACTACACCACTCTTCTCACCGACGACATATTCCTCCGCTCGGTGCTGAACACCGGGATGTGGACGGCGGGCACGCTCCTGCTGCCGGTCCTGCTCGGGCTCCTCATCGCCGTCGGCACCAACAGCGTGCGCTGGGGACCGATGGCCCGATTCGCCATCGTCCTGCCCTACGCGCTCTCCGGTTCGGTCACCGCCCTGCTGTGGAACTTCATGCTTCAGACGGACGGCGCCACCAACGCCATGCTCGACTCGCTGGGGCTCTCGACGCTCGAGCGCTCCTGGCTGCTCGAGTGGCCCATGAACACCATCGTGATGATCATCGCCACCACCTGGCAGGCCACCGGGGCGAGCATGATCCTCTTTCTGGTCGGACTGCAGGCGATTCCCGCGGAGACGATCGAGGCCGGTCGCGTCGACGGCGCCGGAGGATTCCGCCTCTTCCGCAGCATCGTGCTGCCTCAGCTCAGACCCATCAGCGTCGTCGTCATCGGCATCTCGCTGGTGAACAGCCTCAAGACGTTCGACATCGTCTGGCTGCTCACGCGCGGCGGGCCGGGCACCGAATCCGAGACGCTCGCCCTGACGATGTACCGGCAGACCTTCACGCTGAGCCGGTACGGATACGGCGCCGCGGTCGCGGTGATCCTTACCGTGATCGTCCTGCTCGCCTCCTGGACCTACCTGCGGCGTCAGCTGCGGACGAACTGAGAGGGGCTTGAACAATGGCGCGACGCGTACGTGATGTGCTCCTGATCGGAACGGCGCTGCTGTGGCTGATCCCGACCTACCTCGTCGTGGTCAACGCCTCCACGGCGGCCGACGACTACGCCGGGCCGAGCTGGTGGCCCGGTTCCTGGGGATTCTTCGACAATCTCTCCACCGCTTTCGAGACGGCCGATATCGGGCAAGCGATGTCGAACAGCCTTCTCTACTCGACCGGTGCGGCGCTGATCGCGGTGGGCGTCGCCGCGCTCGCGTCCTTCGCCGTCGTCATCATGCCCGTCAAGCGGCCGGCGGTGTGGTTCTGGGCCATCTACACCGGTACCCTGCTCCCGCTGCAGGTGTTTCTGTCCCCGCTGTTCAACGGCTACGCGGACACATCCCTCTACGACACCCAGTACGGCATGGTGCTGATCTACGCCGCGATCGCGGTTCCCTTCGCCTTCTTCGTCATCCGCAACTACATGACCACCGCACCGCGGGAGATGATGGAGGCGGCTCAGCTCGACGGAGCGAGCTGGATCGCGATGTTCGTGCGGATCCACCTGCCGCTTGCTCGTGGCGCACTCCTCGCCGCCTTCCTATTCCAGTTCCTCGCGACCTGGAACGACCTGCTCTTCGGCATCACCTTGTCGACCAGCCCGAACGTGCGTCCGCTCATGGCGGCCCTGGCGGAGTTGAACGGCCAATACGCCGGCCTCGGCCCGCCCGTGATTCTCGCTGCCGGCCTGGTCGCATCCGCGCCCACGGTCGCGCTGTTCCTCGGCTTCCAGAGATTCTTCGTCAACGCCCTGAAACTGACCCCATAGCCCCCTGCCACTGCTCTCCCCTCTTCTCCCCTGGACCCAGCACCCGCTCCACCTCGCATCGCCCGCAACGAGATTGGTATTCGAATGACAACTCGCGCCCTGGTCAAAGACCATCCCTGGTCCGCCGACAAGGCCCGCTCCGGACTCATCCGTCTCGCCGTCGCCGCCGAAGAGGTCCTCGGCGGGCGCCGGATCCGGCTGCTCCCCGAGCCGTTGCTCCGGCGCACGGACGACGGCACCATGCTCCAGTCGGTCCGGATCCTCGGCGACGGGGACGGCGAGACCGGCCTCGGGAACCGTGGGATCGGCGACGTCGTCGTTCGGATGTCGTCGTCCGGCACGGCCCTGAAGGCCGAGACGCTTCCCGGCCCGGGCGGCACCACCCGGCTGCTCGTGCCCGCGGTCAGCTCGCCCACCCAGGTCACGGTCGAGCTTCCGCGACTGGCCGCCGACCGGCGGATCACCGTCGAGCTGCTGCCTGTCCGGGAATGGTCGGTCCACCTCGTGCACCACTCGCATCTCGATATCGGCTACACCGATCCGCAGGGGACGGTGCTGGGCGAGCACGTCTCCTTCCTCGACTCCTGCCTCGATCTGACCCGGGCCACCCGTGACTGGCCCGAACCGGCGCAGTTCCGGTGGGCGGTCGAGTCGCTGTGGTCCTTCGAGCAGTGGATGGCGGCGCGCCCGGCCGAGCGCGTGGACGAGTTCCTCGAGCGCGTTCGGGACGGGCACATCGAGCTCACCGCCATGCCATACAACCTGCACACCGACACCTGTTCCACCGACGAGCTCCACGAACTCCTCCGCCTCGCCCGGCACGTGCGCCGCCGGTACGGCGTCCAGATGCCGGTGGCGATGCAGACCGACGTCCCGGGTACCGTCGCGGGTCTCCCTGATGCGCTGGCCCAGCTGGATGTCAGGTACCTCTCCGTGGCGCACAACTGGGCCGGCCGATCGGTACCGCACCTCAACGGCGGTCACAACCTGCCCCGCCTGTTCAGGTGGCGCTCACTGGCCGGGAACAGCGTGCTCGTCTGGATGACCGACAGCCCGCACGGGCTGGCCTACATGGAGGGGCCGGTCCTGGGGTTCTCGACCTCCTACGACATGGTCGACGACCTGCTGCCCGCGTACCTGACGTCGCTGGCCACCAACCCCTATCCGTTTCCCCCGGGCATGTTCGGCTGGCACGGCCCGGCGGTCACCGACCGCGAGCCGTACCCGTGGGACGTGATTCATCTGCGTGTGCAGGGGCATTTCAGCGACAACGCACCACCTCGTCTCATTCACTCCGACATCGTCCGCCGGTGGAACGAGACGTGGGCCTTCCCCCAGCTGCGCCTGTCCACCAACGCGGACTTCTTCCGCCAGGCGGAGCAGCGCGTCGGGAGCCGGATCCCCACCTTCACCGGGGACTGGGGAGACTGGTGGGTCGAGGGCGTCGGCAGCGGCGCGCGGCCCCAGGCCATGACCCGGCGGGCACAGGCCCTGGTCACGGACGCACAGACCGTCAGCAGTATGTCCCGGATGCTCGCCGGTCAGGGGCTGCACGACGAGCACGAACACTCGAGCCGCGTGTACTCCTCCATCTCGCTGTTCAACGAGCACACGTGGGGTGCCTCCGACCCGTGGACCGACGGCGACACCGGGCGCAGCTCGGGTGAACAGCAGTGGCATTGGAAGTACACCCGCGCGATCACGGCACACGACGACGCCGAGGTCTTCCTCGACCACGCAACCGCACGGTTCGGTGCGCACCTTCGCGAGACTCCCGACGCCGACGCCACGTACTACGCGGTGAACACGGCCGGATTCGCTCGCTCCAGTACGGTGTCGCTCTTCGTCCGGGAGAGCAAGATTCCGCTCCATGTGCCGGTCACGGTGCGGGACTCTCGCACCGGGGACGCGCTGCCCTGCGAGACGATTCCGCAGACGAATCCCAGCACCCGTGACGCGGGCCGCTTCTTCCGGGTACACGTCCCGTCAGTACCGGCAGTGGGTGCAGCGAGACTGACCGTCCACGCGTCGGCGCCTGACCCCGATGCGGCAGGACCAGAGCCGGGCACCCAGCCCGTCGCCGAAGATCCATTAGTACTGGAGAACGAGCACCTTCGGGTCCGGGTGGACCTGCAGAACAGCTGCGTGGCGTCGATCGTGGACAAGGCGACCGGCCGGGAGATCGTCGACCAGGCGGCCGTCGTCGGCATGAACGCCTACGTGTATGACACCTACACCACGGCGGGCGGCTACAACCACCAGTCGAACAAGACGTCCGTCTCCGAGGAGCTCGAGCTCCTCGGCAGCCGCACGCTGGCCAGGCCCAGCGCCCTGCTGGAGCAGACCAGCACCCCCACCGAAGAGCGGCTGACCTACGAGTTCGCCGCCGACGGCGTCCGCTGGGCGAGGGTCACCCTCGTCCTCCCCCGCGACGCCGCCCACCTGGAGATCGAGAACCGGCTCTCCAAGCCGGCCACGATGACCAAGGAGAGCGCCTACTTCGCCTTCCCGTTCGCCGTGCCCGAGCCGACCGTGCGCTACGAGATCACCGGCGGGACGACCGGCCCCGGCCTGCCGCACGTCCCGGGAGCGCCCCAACACATGCGGGCCGTGCGCAACTGGGTGTCCTTCGAACACGACGACATCGCCGTCGCGTGGGTGACCAGGGACGCCCCGCTGGTGCATCCGGAGGTCGTCCCGCTGCCGTACGCGCCGTTCCCGGACAGTATGTCGCCGCGCCAGCCGGCCACCGTCTACTCCTGGGTTCACAACAACGTCTGGGACACGAACTTTCCGTCTCAGCAAGGGTTCGAGACGTCTTTCCGTTATGCCATCGGGGTGCGCCGGGCCGGCGAGCAGGTGTCCGCCACCGCACTCGCGATGCGGACGGCGGTCGAGCTCACCAACCCGGTGATCGGCGTGCTCGCCACGGGTGAGCACGCCGACACCGGCGCGCTTGACCACGCCGAACGGTCGCTGTTCCAGCTGGACGACGACCGGGTCCGGCTCGTCTCGGTCACGGCGGCCACGGACATCCCGGCGGCTCCTGGCGTGAACGCGGCCTGCCTGGTCAAGCTTCAGTCCTATGCCGAGGAGCCGGTCACGGTGAGGCTGCGTCTAGGGATCGAGGTCACCGGCGCGGCGACGGCCACGTACCTCGGCGATCGTCTCGAAGACCTCGAGGTGACCGGTGACGGTATCGATGTGTTCCTCCCCCCGCACGGCGCAGTTGCCGTCCTCCTCGACGGCGAGAGATCTGGTCACAGGTGACGACCGTACGTGCCACATGATCGACGAAGGAGATCGACCATGAACCACTCCAGACTGTCCCGCCGCACGTTCGGTACCGCGCTCGGCGGCATCGGGATCGCCGCGCTTGTTCCGTTCACCAACCAGCGAGCCGGCGCTGCCACGGGCAACGGCCTGTGGCGGCGACGGGCGCTTGCGAGCTACGACGCGCTTCAGCGGTATTTGTACCTGCCGGACAGCGGCCTCTATCGGGAGAACTATCCGGTGCACTCGGAGGAGAATCCCTACTCGTACGTGTGGCCGCTCCGGGAAGCCACCGCGGCCACACTCGACGTGGACCGCCTGCCGGCGACCGGCACGCGTTTCGCAGAGGACGTCGTCCGGCGGTTCCAGGCTCTCGAACACTATTGGGACGCCCAGAAAGGCGCGTACGACTCGTACCTGCCGCCGCCGCTCGGGACGGGTGGCGACGCCTTTTACGACGACAATGCCGTCATCGGCCTGGAATTCATCCGCCGGTACCGGATGTCCGGCCAGCAGGACATGCTATCGCTGGCGGCCAGGGTCTTCGATTTCCTCCCTCAGGCGTGGGACACCGACCCGACGCGAGAATGCCCAGGCGGGATGCATTGGGTCCACGCCGATTGGAACCCCTACCAGGGAGGCACCAACGTCACCAGCCTGGCGTCAGAGCTCGCGGCACACCTGTACGAGGAGACCGGCGAAAGCCGCTATCTCGACTGGGCACGACGGACCTACACATGGGTCCGCGACTGCATGCGCCGCGGCGACGGCCTGTACGCGAACGGGATCCGCCTGGACGGGACGATCGAGGAGACCCTGTGGACGTACAACTCCGGATCGATGGTCGGCGCGGCGACGCTGCTCTACCGCGCCACGGGCGACGAGTCCTACCTGCGCATGGCTGTTCAGGACGCCGACGGCGCCATCGAGTATTGGGCAGAGAGCGACCGCCTCTACAGCCAGCCGGCCATATTCAACGCGATCCTGTTCGCCAACCTGTTGCTCCTCGAGTCGGTGCTAGCCGATCGGGCTCGGGGCATCCGGGACATCATGACCCGGTACGCTGAACAGATCTGGAAGCTGAACAGGGACGACGAGACGGGACTGTTCCACTTCCAGGCCTCCGGCGGTGGCCCGCCAGATCCGGACCTGCGGCCTCACACGCTGCACCAGTCAGGCGCGATCCAGACATTCGCCCTGTTGGCGTGGCGGAGAGATGACTACGACGACGCCGCTTGAGTTCTCAGCGCTGGCCGCTTACCTCTGAACCCCGGCCTGGTCGCCGAGCAATGCCAGGAAGTCCGCGACCAGGCCGTCGGGGGACATCGTCGCCTGCTGGTCTTTGTTCAGGTGGCCGGCGAATTCGAGATCGATGACCCCGTTGGCCAATGCCCGGATCAATTCCGCCACCCGTGTCGACTCAACCGTTGCCGGGAGCTTGCCGCCCTCCCGCTCGACATCGACGGCTTCGAGCAGGGCCGACCAGGCAGCATCGGCGGCCCGTCGAAGATCGTCGTAGTCCCCTTGCCATGGCCGGTAAACCAGGCGGAACCGCCGTGGATACGCCAGTGCCCGGGCGACGTAACCACGCATCGCGTACGCCAGCTCGCGCCCGTCGCGGCGCGCGTCGATGAGAATCCGCGCGTAGGCATCCAACTCCCGCGCGGCCACCGCAGCCAGGAGATCGTCCTTGTCGGTGAAGTGTTTGTAGGGCGCGTTGTGCGAGACCCCGGCGCGCCGACCCACTTCGCGCAGCGTCACGCCAGCTTCCCCACCATCATCAAGAAGCTGAGTCGCGGCATCGATCAGCGCCTGTCGAGTCGAACCGGCCATGGCGTCATGATAGGCCGCAAGTTGACACCGTCAACCTGAGCGCCTAAGGTTGACGGTGTCAACCTCATCGATGGGGGCAGGTGTCGAGGAATGACATGGAGCGTTCAAGGTCGACTTGCGGTGGTCACCGGCGCGAGTTCGGGAGTCGGTGAGCAGATCGCGACTGGGCTTGCCGCCAACGCGGCCACGGTCATCCTGGTCGCGCGCGACGCAACCAGGCTCGAGGCGGCGAAGCGACGGATCGCGCGAGTTGCGCCCGGGTCCGATCTGATCCTGGAGCCGGTCGACCTCTCGGATCTGGACCAGGTCCGAACACTCGCCACAAGGCTGACCGAGCAAAACCCGTCAATCGTCGTCAGCAACGCGGCCGTCATCGCCCCACTCGACGACCGCACCTCCGCAGGGTTGCACCGGTCACTGGCCACCAACCATCTCGCCCCGTATCTGCTGCTGCGCACGCTCGCCGAGCAGCCAGCCGAGCAACCCCGCCGGTTCGTCGTCGTCGGAGGCCATCCTGGCGGGCTCCGACGGGTTCCAGTCGACCTGGACGACCTCAACGCCGACACCGGGCGCGGCCTTGGCTGGCCACCGAGCATACGGCCGTTCGCCGCCTACGGACGTACCAAGAACATGAACGCGATGTTCGTCTACGGGCTCGCTCAACGGCTCCGTGGCACGAGCACCACGGTCAACGGCGCCCACCCCGGCATCGTCAGAGGAACCAGGCTGAACCGCCACGACCGCGGTGCCCTGAGGATCTTCGGGTCGGCCATCAACCGGCTCTCCGGCACCGACGACGGCGCCCACACACCCCTATGGCTGGTGACATCCCCGGACGTCGAAGGCGTGACCGGACAGTTCTACGTCGACCGCAAACCCGTGCAGACCGCCCCGCACACCACCGACCCCGAGCGTGTCGAACGGCTGTGGCGGAAGAGCGCCCGTCTCGTCGGCCTGCCGGATTCGGCGTCGATCTAACCTGCCTCGCGACGTGCTCCGCATGGCCGACGTCGCCACGAACGGCACGCCCGCACGTACGAGGCGTCCACAAGGACCGTCACCGACGATCGGCTTCCCGATGACCGTTGACCTATTCGGCCGCTGACCAGAAGACCGCGTTCGCGACCTGCGGGTACAGACCTTTCGGGTGGTCGCGGAACAGCGGCCGGGTACCGAAGAGAACGACCTTGGCGTCGACGTCGCCGGTCCCGGACACGACCGTCGCTCCGGAGGCCGCGGCGTCGTGCCCGATCCAGTGACCGGAGACGAAGAAGTCGCCCGTGCCCAGCCGCTCGTCGACCGTCGCTTCGGGCGGCACGTCGGTGAACCATACCGGCGCGTACACGAACGAATGCCCGTCGGCCGGATAGGCGCCAGTGGTGGGTGCGCCTTCCGTTCGGTGCACTTCGACGATGCCGTTCGCCCGGAACGGCCCGGACTCAACGCCGACGGTCAACGACCCGGACGCGCTGCTGAACTCCGCGCCCGTCGTGCCGCCGCCGATCACGCCGCCGCCGTCAAGGTAATCGTCCACCCTGGCACGGGCGGCATCGGTGAGGTCACCGTAGACCAGGCCCGACGACACCCATAGCACGTCGATGTCGTCCAGTGACTGGCCATCATTGAGCAGCGACGTCGACACAGGCGTCACGTCGAAACCGAGCGTCGTCAAGGTGTAGAACTCGTCGCTGGAGCAGGCACAGCCGATATCGACCGGGGACAGCTCGACCGCGTCGGCCGGCACGCCGTCCAATGCCACGACGTCCACGCCACGTCCCGCCACCTCGCTCCGCACGGCACGCTCGGCCGACGACGAGGCGACGATCCGGCCGTCATCCGTTCGCGCCAGCGACACGCCGTCGTCGAGCAGAGTGTTCACCGCTTGCACGGCGGCGGCGTCGGTGAGGTCGAATCCATAGGCGGCCACCTGCCCGCGTGGCATGGTGCCCGACGCCTGCTGCTCGCCACGGACGGGTGCGGACCGTGGGTTGAAGGGCAAGCCGGCGTCGACGCGGACCACGTCGGCGCCCCACAGCAGGCCGTGACTCCAGCCGCTGATGTCATACATCTGCGGAACGAGCTCACTGATGTCCCAGCCGTCCTCCAGAATCGTGTTGGCCAGGCCCCGCTTCGGCTGCTGCATGTCCACCACGTACGAACCCGCCGGGTACGTCGTTCCGTCCACGGCGAGCGGCCGATTGAGCCGCTCCACCCGCACGTCATTCAGCAGCAGGTGGTTCACAAGGTTGACCGCTGCGGCATCGCTGCCCTGGCCGTCGCCCATCGGTATCACGTATCCCTCGGGCCACGTGAACTTGCCCTGGTCGCCGTAGATACGGTCGTCCGGGAACTCCGCCGGGTCGGTGCCGATGAAACCACGGCGGAAGATCTCCATCTGGTCGAGCACCATCTCCAAGCGGTTCTCGCTCACGTACTCGAGCGCCGCCCACACCGTGGTGGCATGCGCCTCGGTGTTGATCTCCGCCCGGCGCTCGCGTTCCTCCGGCGGCAGTCCAGGGCTCTGTCCCAGATGCGTCTCCAGCGTGTGCCCGTACGCGCCGTGGTACATCGCGTACATCGGCGTGAAGATCGGCGGCCAGTCGTCCCAGTCGCCGGGGTCCCAGTCCTCTGCCGGAATCACCGGATCGGTACCCAGATGGTCCTTGGCCACCAGAGCGTCGGCCATGGCGTGCGCCTGGCCCAGTGCCCAGTCGATGTAAAGGTCGTACTCGTAGTTCGGGTTGTGCGGCGGCGTGGTCGGCTCGAGGAGGTAACCGCCGACATAGCCGTGCAGGTCGAGCATCACCATCGGGTTCCACTCGGTGATCACGTCGAGAGTCGCGTGCGTCTCCGGCTGCGACGCCGTGATCAGGTCGCGGTTGAGGTCGAAACCGTTGCCGTTCGCTCTGGTTCCGTGCACGCGTCCATCCGGGTTCGCGACGACGTTGAACAACGTGACGGTGTTCTCCAAGACCTCCATGGTCCGCGGATCATCGTCGAACGCGAGCCGTTCGATCAGCTCGAGCGTCGCGTCGACGCCCTCCCATTCGTTGCCGTGTATCGATCCGGCGACGTACACCGGCACGACGAAGTCCTCGAAGTCCGCGGCCCGCTCCTGAGCCAGCTCCGGGTCCCGCAGCATGAGGTTGCGCAGCACCCGGTACTTGCCGAAGTTGCGTCGCGCCTCGGGTGCCGCGACCGTCACGAGGTAGATGTCGCGGCCTTCGGCGCTTTGGCCGATCACCTCGACCTCGACCCGTTTGCTGCGCTCGGCGATGTCCGCCAGTGCCGGAGCGATCTCATGGTACGGCGTGAGCCCCGGCGGGAGGTTGACATTCTCCTCGGCAGGCGGCGTCGGCAACGACGACGCACCTACGGCCGATGTCGCGACAGTGGGCACGATGAGCGCCGAGGACACGGCCAACCCCACCACTACACGAGTGATACGACTTCTCACGAGCCACCTCCGGCGCCTGTGTGGCCAAACCCGACGAACGCGGGCGGATCGTCATCATTCCGGGCGATCCCGGCAGTGAGGTTACACACGGATCACCGGCTCGTGAAGCCTCCACGGCACCCGCTGCGGCATCGGCATCGGAGGCCGCGGCGATCGGGGAGGTCGTATGGGAGGTGGACGCCTGAGAACGAGAAGGCCAGGGGTGGGCGCCACGAGCGCCCACATCGAGGCCTACATGGCGACCTCTCAAAGCACATGCAGCGGCCAGATCAAGACGACACATAGCTCGCGTCGTGGCGATCACTCAGGCATGTGTCCGCTCTGGATCACCAGCTGTGCGAGCTGCGTACGATTGCTGATGTCGAGCTTGGTGAAGATGTGGCCCAGATGAGTCTTGACCGTGGTACGCGACACGTACAGTCGCTGTGCCACCTCCGGATTGGTCAATCCTCTGGCGACCAGAACGGCGACCTGCCGTTCCATCGGGGTCAGGCTGTCCCAGCCCGTGCTCGCGCGGCGTGCGCGCGGCGCGTACGCTCGCAGCACATACGCGGCGGCATCATCGATGCCCATAGCCGTGCCCTCGCGCCACGCCTCCCCGAAAGCCGCAGCGCCGAGGTCCGTTTTCAATTGCTCGTGTACCGCGTTGTCTCGTGCACGATCACCGGGGGAACGGGCGAGGTAGCCCATGGCGATGCTTGCGTGGGTCGCCGCCGCTGCCAAGCGTGTCATCTCGAACGGCTCGCCGTAGGCGGGGTTCTCGGCGAGCAGTCGGAAACTGTCGACATAGAACGTGCGCAACCGGAATTGGACGCGCAGTTTCAGGGCATCGACCGTGTGTTCAAGAGCACGTACCGGATCCCTCTCGAGAACCAGAACGGCCAACTGGTCCAGCGCGTCAGCGACGGCGTGCGGTATCTCTAAGGCTCGGCCGACATCGACGCCCGCCATGGCCATCGCGTGCGCCTCGTCGACATCGCCAAGTTCGCGCAGAACCGCGCTCAAGGGCGCAAGCGTTCGAGCGGCGATCCAATTGGCATAGCTGGACTTGTCGAACTCCAGGCTCCGCCGTAACCAATCCCTGGCCAGAGGGTAGTCACCGGCCCACCAGAGAAGTTTGCCCATGATGACTTCGGCGCTGACGGCATCGGCATCCGGTCCGCCCTCATCGAGGGAACGCACGACCGACGACATCAGCGCCACGCCGTCCTCGACCTGCCCGTTCAGACCGAGAGACCACGCCAGGTTGCCGGTGTTGGTACCGATGGTGAAGTAGTCCCGCAGAGGTCGGCAGCGGCGCAGGGCTTCCCGGGCGAATGCGACGGCTCGTGTGACGTCTCCCTGGAAGAGCGCGGCCCACTGCTGGACGGCTTGCGCGAACGACCCCGCAAACCTGTCATTGTGCAGGTCCGCGTCCACGGCGAGCTCGACGGCGACGGTCCTGGCGCGCTCATGGAGGTCCCGGTTGGTCAGCGAGCAAGCCACGAGTAGCCAGCCGAGCCGTCGGGCGAACCCGTCGGCGGCCGTGAGGCCGGCGTCTACGGCGACGCGAGACAGCCGCTCACACTCGGCGAAGTCGACATAGAACAGCTCGTATGCCCGCACGGCGAGACAACGCGCCCGGCCGACCTCATCTCCCGAGGTCAACGCGACCTGCTCTCCCCGCTTCGCGGCGTCGGATCCGACGGTTCGCCGACGGCTGAACAGTCCGGCCATGGCGATGCCCGCCCACAGGCGCGCGTCCAAACCGTCGCGATCGTCGTCGGACAGCTCCAACGCTCGGGTGAGAATCGGCACAGCGCGGCCGCTCTGTCCGGTGAGGCACCAGTACAGGGACAGTGCGGCGGCCAGCCGACGGGTCGGCTCGGCGAGACCCGAGGCGAGTCCCCAATCCACGGCCGCGTGGAGATCGTCCCGTTCCTGGTCGAGCGCGCGCACCCACTGATCTTGGTCTTGAGCCAACCGCTGTTCACAGGTTTCCGCATGTTCACAGAACCAGGCCAGGTGCCTGTTGAGAACCTGAACGCGCTCCTCCTCCGTCATCCGCTCGGCTCCGTATTCGCGCAGCGTGTCGAGCAGCCGATACCGAGTCGGCCATTGGTCATCCATCGTGGAGAGCAGGGATTTGTCCGACAGTCGACGAACAGCCTGCAACGTCTCGGTGATACCGGCGGGCGAGTCGGTGCATATCGCGGCCGCGGCCTCGACAGAGAATGACGATCTGAACACGCTGAGGCGCCGGAACAGGAACTGTTCATGCGGAGACAACAGGTCGTAACTCCAGTCGATGGACGTCCGCATGGCGTGGTGCCGGTCCGTCGACCACGGAGGTCCACCGGTGAGCAGCCGAAAACGCTCGTCCAAACCGCGCAGGATTCCCTGCGGGGAGAGCGTCCTCGCCCAGGCGGCAGCGAGTTCGATGGCGAGGGGCAGGCTGTCCAGTCTGATGCACAGTTCCCGGATCTGGTCTGCGTCGAGCTCCGACGCGATGCCAGGGTGTGCCAGCTCTGCACGGTGAACGAACAAGGTGGCGGCATCGTGCGTGTCCAGTGGCGGGATAGCCCAGACGACTTCACCGCCGGCGCCGAGGGGCTCGCGGCTCGTGCACAGCAACCGGACCCCGGGACACGTCTCCACGAGTCGCTCGGCCAGCGCACGCGCCTCGCGCAGTACTGGTTCACAGGTGTCCAGCACGAGAAGCAACTCCGCCGACTCCAGCTTCGTCGTCAAGGTCTCGAGCGGTTCTTTCTTCTCGTTGATCGGTATGTCGAGTGCGTCCGCGACTGCTCTGGCGACGCTGGTCCGCGCGTCCGCACCGCCTAGATCGGCAAGCCACACGCCGTCCGGCCAGCGATCGATCAGGCCCGCACCGACGTGCATCGCGAGGCGAGTCTTGCCGGCGCCGCCCTGCCCGACGAGAGTGAGGATGTGGTGCCGCCGCACGAGTTCGGCCAGAACCGACTGTTCGTGTCGGCGGCCGATGAAGCTCGTCAACAGCACGGGCAGGTTGTTCGGGAGGGTGCTCAGCGAGGGCACCACCGGCACATGATCCTCGGCGGCCTCGTCGGTGATCGATAACAGCCGCACTGGCGGCCCCAGGTCTCGGAGCCGGTGGACGCCCAGGTCATGCACCTGCCGGCCAGGCACGCACCATCCACGCGCGGCGTCGAGTGACGCCGAGACCAGCACCTGGCCTTCGTGGGCCACGTCGAGGACATGGCGACATCGCTCGACGACACCGGGATCGACCGCGTCGACCGTCCGGCCGGGTGGTTCCGAAGCCGGTAGGTCGGTGACGCGGCACAGGGCGGCCCGTCGCCACGCGCGCGCCGAACGGCCGTCACCCTCGAGGCGGGCAGACAACGCGTCGGCGGCGGGCGCTTCGAACAGCGCGATGCAGCCGGTACCAGCGTACGGAGTCGCATCAAGTGCCCCGCATTCACGAAGATGACGGCACGCCAGCAGCGCATCGCGCTCAGAATCGAGCTCGACGAACATCAGCCACGTCGTGCCATCCACCGGAGCCGACCCCATCGTAGGTCCCGTCCCTCACGAGCCGGCGACGCCCGACTCGCAAGATAACCATACAGCCCACGCCAGTCGATCTTGATCTACGACGACGGCCCGGGCACAGGGCCGTCTCCTCCCCTTCCCCGCCCGATATCGGCCAGCTGGCCGACGACTCCAGGCGCCGGCATCGGCACGATCGAGGGCATGTCCACCTCAGGTTGATCGCCACGCTCGACGACCACGGGCCGGCAGGCGGCTTGCTCCAGGAGGAAGGGCCGTCGCCCTGGTAGAGCACGGAGCCCTCGTTACGTTTCTTCGGCGCGCTACGTCAGTGAAGCAAGACCACGCAACGACCACCGAGACATGCGGAGGAGACATAACCATGCCACAGCGTATGCAGAACCCGGCGTACGTCCTGCCGGGTGCGCTGGAGGGAATCCAGAAGCTGTTCGAAGCAACGAACTCAGTCGACATACCCAAAGGCTTCATGGAACTCGTGCAGTTGCGGACCAGCCAGATCAACGGCTGCAGCGCATGCACCCTGTCGCACGCGCAGGCAGCGGCCAACGCAGGAGAGAACCAGGAGCGGATCGCCACAACGGCGGCATGGCGCGAGGCACCGTACTTCAGTGACGCTGAGCGGGCGGCGTTCGCCCTGGCCGAGGCGATGACCCGGCTGCCTGACCGGTCCACCGAGGCGATCACCGACGACCTGTGGGACGACGTCGCCGACCACTACGACGAGAAGCAACTCTCGGCGTTGATCTTGACGATCGCGATCACCAACCTCTTCAACCGACTCAACGCCACCGTGAAGACGCCGGCCGGAACGAGCTGGTGACACCGGACCCGGACGGACAAAGGAGAGAGCCATGACAGTCGTACGCATGCACCAGTACAAGGTCGATCCGGAACGGTTCCAGGAGTTCCTGGACCGACGTACCGCTGCCATCGACGCCATCCGCGAGGCACATCCCGGTCTCATCGAAACCCGCCTCACACGGCTCGAGGACGGCACCTACACCGACGTCTGGCGATGGGACTCGATCCAGCACATGGGTGCGGCAGCCGCACAGCTGGCCGCCTTCCCGGAGGCGCCCGCGGCGATGTCGATGACCTCCGACGCCACCGCCGTCAACGGCGAGATCATCGACGAGCGATAGCGGCGGCGATATGTGGCTGATTCTGGCTGGACGCCCGTGGGGTGGCGCCCACCTCTGCCGCCACGACGTTCGCCGCGACCTGCGTGGTGGCTCGGCTGCCGGTCGCGATGGTGGGACTCGGCTTCATACTCCCGGCTGAGGCCCACACAGGGTCGTATGCGCATGCCGGGTCGGTAACGGCGGTGCTGCTGCGGCGTCGATGCCGTGGCGTTCTCGTAGGAGCACGGCCGACAGGACGCGGCAGCACAACCGCAGCAAGGGAGAACGATGAGCAGTTCCGTGGATGTCGAAGTGAACGGTCGCAGCTACGCGCCGCCGGCAGACCCGGTCGTCGTCGTCTGTATCGACGGCAGCGAGCCCGACTACCACCTGCGAGCGATCGAGGCGGGACGGATGCCGTATCTCGAGTCGGTTCTGCGAGACGGCACCGACCTGTCGGCCGAGTGCGCCATGCCGTCGTTCACCAACCCGAACAACATCTCGATCGCCACCGGGGCGTCGCCGGCGGTGCATGGCATCTGCGGCAACTACTTCTTCGACCCTGTCAGCCGGGCCGACGTCATGATGAACGACCCGCGTTTTCTCCGGGCTTCGACCATCTTCGCGGCGTTCGAGCAGTCCGGCGTCGATATCGCGATCGTGACCGCCAAAGACAAGCTGCGCCGGCTGCTGGGTGACGGGTTGGAGAGCGGGATCTGCTTCTCGGCGGAGAAGGCGGGCACTGCTACCGTCGAGCAGAACGGGATCGACGACGTGCTGAAGCTGGTCGGGATGCCGTTGCCGTCCGTGTACAGCGCGGAGCTGAGCGAGTTCGCGATGGCCGCCGGCGTCGAGATCCTGCGCGAACGACGGCCCGGCCTGACGTACCTCTCGCTGACCGACTACGTCCAGCACAAATACGCTCCGGGAACGCCCGAGGCGAACGACTTCTACGCGATGCTCGACACCTCCTTCGCCCAGTTGCACGAGCTCGGCGCCGTCCTCGTCATCACCGCAGACCACGGCATGAACGCCAAGTCAGCTCCGGACGGGTCCCCGCAGGTCGTGTACCTGCAGGAACATCTCGACTCTGCGCTGGGGCCGGGGCGTTCGCACGTCGTGCTTCCTATCACCGACCCCTACACGTCGCACCATGCCTCGCTCGGATCGTTCGCATTCGTCCATCTCCAGAACGGCGCCGACGCGGCCGCGGTCCGTGCGCAGCTGGTCGGCATCGAAGGTGTGCAGGACGTACTCGGCCGCGACGACGCGTCCGAGCGATACGAGCTGCCCGGCGACAGGATCGGCGACCTCGCTGTCGTCGGCGATAAGCACGTCGCCCTCGGCACGTCGCCGGACAAGCACGATCTGAGCAGGCTCGACCGCCCGCTACGCTCCCACGGCGGGCGTACGGAACAGACCGTGCCGCTGATCGTCAACCGCGTGCTGAACCCGCTGCCGCACGGCCACCGGCTGCGCAACTTCGACGCCTACTGGCTGGCGCTCAACTTCGCGATCCGCCGCCCGTCGTAAACGGATCTCTACTATCCGTTGCCTCCACACAGCGAACGACTTTGTGGTCGTTCCGACGACCACAATGCATGCTCTTTCGCGTGGTGCCGGCCCGCGCGGGGCAAGGGTTGAGCAACGCCGAAATCGGTGCCGAGCTGCATCTCAGTCCCGCGACCGCCCGCACCCACGTCAGCCACGCCATGGGAAACTCGGAGCACGCGACCGCGCACAACTCATCGTCATCGCCTATCAGACCGGTGTCATCAGCCGGTAGCTGCCTGGCGTGACCAAGGATGTGATCTACGCCTGTCGACGTAGCAGGACGCGCGTTTCGCCCGATGCGTACGGGCTCGGAGCGGCGGAGCATCGGCGCCATGCTCCGGGCTACCCGGTTCTCGCCCGCCACCGGCGCTGCGAGCATCGTCGCTCTGGGGCTCGGGGGGTGGGTGCTCCTCAGCGCGGACGGCGGGGCTGGCAGCGGCAGCGGCGTGGTCGGCGCCGTCGTCGCAGTGATCCTCGGGGCCACCGGCATGGTGCTCGGAGGACTCGCGCATCTCGCTCTGATCAGGAGCAAGAAGTAACGGGCCCGGACCATCTGCGATCTCGCTGAGGCGCGGGTCGCGCGAGGTGGTCATCGGTCTCGATCCCGTCCGGCCCCGAAGCGGCGGACAACGGCACACCGTTGGCGACGCGTGGAGACGCTGACGCCGTCCCACAGGCGCGAACAATGGCACCGCGGCCCGGCATCGGCCTGGTCGCGCCGAAAGCCGGCACAACCTTGCCGGCCGACGCCGGGCCGGTCGACACGAACACCTACAGTCGGTTCAACTCGTCTGCGGGTTGCGGTTCAACACTGAGTATGGTGCGGACGTTGTCGCGGGACGGAATGATGGCCAAGGCCAGAACTGCTCCGACCGCGGCGACCACTGCGCCGCCGACGAATGCGTTCTGAAACCCGGCGTTAAGAGCATCGGCCAATGCCGCAGGATCGTCGTTGTTGCTGGCAAGAAGGCTGTCAGTGCGAGATGTGGCGATAGCGGCCAATACAGCCAGGCCGAGTGCGCCACCGATCTGTTGCGAGGTGTTGATGAGCCCGCTGGCGAGCCCGGACTCTTGTTCTTGCACACCGGATACAGCCGCGATCGTCATCGGCACGAATGCCAACCCGAATCCAGCACCAGCAACGAGTGAGGGCCCCAGGACGTCCGTGGCGTACCCTCCGTCGACGGCCACCCTGGAGAACCAGAGCAGGGCGACGACCACCAACCCCAACCCAATCACGAAGATTGATCTAGCACCGAACCGAGTGACGAGTTGAGACGCGACGCCGGAACAGAGGATGATCATCGCCGTCAGCGGAAGGTAAGCGAGACCGGCCTCGATTGGGCTGTACCCGAGCACTTGCTGCATGTACAGGGTGACGAAGAAGAACATCGAGACCACCGAGCCGCCCACGAGCAACCCCGCCACATTCGCGCCGGTCAGGCTTCGGTTCCCGAGGATCCGGAAAGGCACCAGCGGTGCCATGGAGCGTCCCTCGATGGCTACGAACGTGCCGAGCAGCACAACCGCTGCTGCGAGAAGCCCCATCGTTTCGACCGAGCCCCAACCAGCTTCGCCGGCATTCACGATCGCGTACACGATCAAGGCCAGTCCCCCGGTGCCGGTAACAGCGCCCGGAATGTCGAATCGACGGGTCGAGGCTTCCATCCGGCTTTCGGGTATCCATCGTGGCGTAAGCACGGCGACGGCCACACCGATCGGTACGTTGACCCAAAGCACCCACTGCCAGCCCAGGCCATCAGTGAGCACACCACCAAGAAGGACACCTGCCGCCCCGGCGCCGCCAGAAACGGCGCCCCACGCGCGGAGTGCCTTGTTTCGCGCAGCACCATCGCGGAAGATGGTGGTGACGATCGACAACGCCGACGGCGCGATGATCGCAGCCGCCACACCTTGGCGTTATCGGTCCCGGCCGTATTCGGCGGTTGGTGGCTGCTCGATCAGGGCATGCCGGAAGCCGTCTCGCCAGCTGCTCCAGACGGGTTGCCAGTCAAGGTCGTGTTTCGCCTTCAGATTCGACGCGCCGCGCGCCTGGGTGCACCACTGCACCATGGCGGTGCCGGCCAGCAGCCGGGCGACCCAGGCCGGTACTCGCATGGGCCGTTTCGCACCGACGGATTCGGCCAGATACGGCAGCCATTCCGAGACGGCGGCGGGCTCGTCATCGACGATGTTGTACACCCCTGCCCGGCCCCGCTCCAGCGCCGCGACCGTCGCAGCAGCCGCGTCATCGAGATGAATCCACGACCACACCCCACCACCGTCCCCGACAAGGGGAAACTGGCGTTTGCGGATGACCTCGACCATCGACTGCGACGCACCCGGTCCGTAGAAAAGGCCATAACGCAACGCAATACCGTCAAGCGGCGCGGTCGTGACCGCCTGCTCAACAAACCGGATCGCCGCCGAGGACTCCCGTTGCCACTTCGCCGGCTCCGAATCGAGCGGATCCTGCTCAGTCTTGACCGGCCCGCCCGTGCGGGCATTGTTCCACCCGGTAAAACTCTGCGCGACGAACCGGCCGACCCCGGCCGCCTCAGCCGCCGCCAACAGATGCCGTGTCCCTTCCGTGCGCAAACGATTCGTGACGGCAAACCATCGATCAAAGTGCTTGAAGTCCGGCTTGGCGGACAAGGCCGTCATCTGGTGCACGATCACATCTGGCGCCGCCCGGTCGACGGCCTCGCGCACAGCCGCCGCGTCGAGCCCATCGACCACGACGGGCTCGGCTCCCGCAGCCCGTACCGCATCGGCACGCCCAGGCGTGCGCACCGTCGCCGTCACCTGATGGCCACGTTCCAACAATCGTGGCACCAGTCGGCGGCCCAACTCACCGGATCCTCCCGCAACATACACCCGCATCTTGCTCACTCCTCTCATCTCGCGAAATCGGCAAAACCATGCCCGCTGTGCTGTATCGGCTAAGCAACCACACCGACCAAAGAACCGACGCCGACGATCATGAACATGACGCTGTCAACCAACGACCACGTCGCCACCGACGTCACACAAGAACCTCGTGAACCCATTCGTCGTCGACACCCGGGACCTTCCCCGTCAGGGCCCACGCGCACGCACACAAGACCACTCGGCGCAGCGGCACAGCCGCCTCCGACCTGACGCAATGACCGGCTTGGCCACGCGTTTCATGCCCTCCGACACAGCGGGCCGCAAGCAGGCGGGGTTCTGCATTCGCTGCTGCATGTGCGCTCTCCCTTGCACCCGGCGGCTGTGTGTCATCGACGGACCCCAGTCGAACAACCGTGACCAGACCCGGTAACCGATACGAGGGGCGGTCCTGTAGTGAGCCTGCGCTCACCGGCGCCACGAGTCGTCGGCCACCTGGCCGATATCGCCCCGCGAAGGTGGACGAACCGTGGATATCGCGCGGACTCGGATCGTGTGGCAGCATGCTGCGACATACAGCGTCGGCGAGTTCGGCGCCATTGGCTCAGGAGGGGACGGGACCTGCGATGGGGTCGGTTCCGGATGGTGGCACATCATGGCTCGCGCTTGTCGAGCGCGCCACCATCCGGGAAAAGCCAAACGCTCACGGGTGGCCGCGGCGAGTCAGATCACGGCGATAGCGGCAAGGGTGATCTGCTCGGCGAACGCGATCGAGTCAATCAATCCCGCTACCGACGCGCGGTCCGCGTCCGCGGCACCTCCCCACAGAACAAGCCGCCACGAACTGCCTGTACATGGTCACCCGGTCGCTGGACCCGACCGGGAAGGGTGGGGCACGATGGGCTATGAGGTAGAAGATCGGCATTGAAACTGGCCGACGCGCGCAGTGCTCGTGCAGGGCGCGCGTCAAGCCGGCAAGAGCACCCTCATGCGGATCATCACACGGGGAAGTCCTGACGCTACAGCGCGCACCCTCGACGATCCGGACATGCGGGCTGCGGCCACCGCCGATCCCAAGAGCTTCGTCGACGTGCCAGGCATGCTCGCCATTGACGAGATCCAGCGCGTCCCCGAGCTGTTGTTGGCGATCAAGGCCGACGTGGATGAACGACCACGTCGAGGACGTTTCCTTCTGACCGGTTCGGCTCGCGTCTTCGCGCTCAAATCGGTACCAGACGCGCTCCTGGGGCGTGTCCAGACGATCGAACTCTGGCCCTTCTCCCAGGGCGAGATCGACCACACACCCGACGGGGTTCGTTGACGCCGTCCTTCAGCGCGGGCCGTGCTCTACACCATGACTGCGGTCGATGCTGTTCGGTGTCAGAGGGAGACCTGACCATGTACCGCACGCAGCCGGTGCTGCCGCTCGGCCTTTGACCAGGGGCAACAAAGCCCTACCCGCTGCGACGATCCGGAGGCCGAGCTGCGGTCGTCACCTTAGAATGTTGGGTTGGTCGACGACCCACAACCAGTCGCCTTGAGGCTGGCGGCGAGCTACTTCGACGGGGACCTCCCCGTTCGCCAGCCGTCGTGATGTGAGTGCCAAGTCGCCCGCGCGCAGCGCTGGTTGGTCAAGCACCGGCGTAAAAGCGACTCCCGCGGTGACAAGTTCCTCGAATGATTCGCCGATTGCGGAACGGCCTGTGGCGATCTCCCCGTTGGGCAGGACCGAAACGGCGGCGGACTCGAAAAGCGCGACCAGCCCATCGACGTCACCGGCGTTGGCCCGCGTGAAGAAGAGCCGTGCCAGGTCTTCGGGCTGGACGGCACGTTCCTGCCCGGTGTACTGCCCCGTTGTCACCAGCTCCGGTGACTCCGGGCTCGGCTTGCCGAGGACGTTGGGCTGGTCGATCACCCACAGCCAGCTGCCATCGGGCTCGCGGCGAGCAATCTTGACGGTCATCTCGCTCTCGCTGATACGCATCGACGTGATGGCAAGCTCGCCGTCGCTGACGACCGGGCTTTGCTCCCCGCTGAACGTATGCTGCGGTGCGAACAGGCGCGAGAAGTGTTTGCGAAGCGACTCTCTACCGGTGACAACGCTACCGTCGGGGAGTGCATAGACCGCGTCGGGTGCGTACAGCTCCGCGACAGCGTCCGCATTACCCACATTGGCACGCTCTAGGAACAGCTTAGTCAGGTCCTCCGGCCGAGTCGCTCGTTGATTCTTCGCCATAAATTCTCTCTTCCCTCGCCCTTTGGCAAACGATCGAGTGCGGTCAGTTCGTGGTTCCCGAAGGCGACAGATCAAGTGTCGCATCAGCTGGCTGCCACTCGTTCTGGTAGGTCATTAGGACAGGCTGTAACGCCTGCTCAACGAGCGGTCAGCGCGCTCGGAAGACGCCCCAGCAACCTGAACTGGCCTGATCACCCTCTTTCTGGATGTTGGTGATCGAGGTGTGCACACAGCAGAGCCGATGGACGATGTCGTCTACGCACTCATCGCGGGGTGCAGGCAGCTCCAATTCGGAAGGTCGGACGCCTTGAAGTCCTGCCGTAGAAGGTCCGCTACCCACTACACGGGTCCGACAAGATGCTGCTGCTTATTCGCCTAGAACACGCCACCCCACGCGGCCCAGACACCGACCGGACACACCACCGAAACGATGACAACCGGTACACCGGCCGCCACCTACTGCAGTCGTTACTCTCTGGCTTCTTGCATCAGGGCTGGGATGTCGCGTCGGGTGTGGAGCACGCGCCACACCTGGCATGGTCTTCGCGCTCTGCGTAGAAATCAGGCGTTTGACACGTCAGATGCTATTTGATGCGAGGGATTGATCACGACCGGCGCTGGGGAGTCTTCACTCCTCCAGATAGTCAAGATACCCAAAGCACACGGAGGACAACAACGCGGCGTTGGTCTTCCAGGACCATGTAGATTATGACGCCTTCGCCTTTCGTTCCGAACGCATGTGTTCTCATGTTCGCCTCGGGCCGCTGACGGTTGTACGCCTCTCCGCTCCACGGGGCAACTTCGAGCAACGCCATGACCTCTGCGTACGACGACAAGGCATCTACCGGCAGAACGGCGACTTGCTCCAGCGCTTCTGGATAAGACTCGACGGAGTACACTTACAAGCCCAGTCTGGCCTTCGTCACGTCCCACGGTTCCGTGGCGATGTCGCTGCCCAACGCGAGTTGCTCGGCGTTGCGGAGCATCTGACGATGTGCCCGTTCATCTTGCGATGACCACGCCACGCGCTGCCAGCGACGTAGCAAAGCAAGAACACCGGTCAAATCCAGCGTCTCGGTCGCCTCCGCCATGGCCTGCCGAAACTCGCGATCGAAATCGCCAGCTTCCTCAGGCAACAACGCCGCTCGGATCGCCCGAGGCGTCGCCTCCGGCGGAGGCTGCTGCCCGTGATATTCAGCGCCGACAGTCATGTCGTCATCATATCCAGCAACACTGGCGACTACACCGATCACACGACGTCGTGGACGGAATAGCTGGGGTTGGGGGTTCAAGTCCCCATACAAGCCGGAAAGCGGGTCTTCGGATTCTGGCGGGGTGCTGGGTTCATCGGACGACGATGGAGCCCAGCACTCGCCAGTTGGGTTTGCCGGCGTAGAGCAGGGCGCGGACTCGGTAGTTGCGGAAGTTGCGGAACCCGTA
>NZ_JAAGOA010000031.1 GCF_010550675.1 Phytoactinopolyspora halotolerans
GTTTTCTCGTGCCCTACCATGTCTGCAGACATGGTAGGGCACGAGAAAACCCACTTCACATGATCATTTAGGTCCTGGGTGGGGGTTAGGTGTCGGGGTAGGCCTGCTTGGGGCGGCGGGCGCGCCGGCCCTGCCCGGACGGCGTGAAGGCCTTCTCGGTGATCCGCTCGATGGCGGCCTCGATCCCGCCCACCTGGTCGGCCAGCAGCCCGAGCGCGCCGACGGCCCGGCTCATCGGGTCTTCGTCGTCGCCCCCGAGCGCCTGGGCCTTCAGGAACGCCGCCTTGACCTCGGCCCACCGCTGCGACTGCTCCGCCGTCATCCGCCCACGCAACTCGGCGAACTTGAGGAGATTCGCCTCCGCTCCCGAGGTGAGGGTCTGGGCTTCGCCGACGTAGTGGTCGTCGATCATCGCCTCGAGCTCGTCGTCGTTCATCACCGGTACGACGCGGGCGGCCATGGAGATCATGTTCCGGTACGAGCCCTGCAGCTGGAACGGCGGCTCCGTCCGGGACGCGTCGGCCTGCGCGGCGGAGGCGATATACGCCTGGTTGTTGGCGAGCACGACCTCCTGGACCCGGATCAGCTTCCGCAGCACCGAGAGGATCTGGTCGAGTTCGGTCGGGGAGTAGGGGTGGCTGAGCTGGTCCGCCTGTGCCGACTCGTCGCCTCGTGCGAGGCGGACCAACAGGTCGACGTCCGCGCGGTCGCGGGTGGAGACCGGCGCGAGGATCGGGTTGGCGGTCAGCGAATTCTCGATGTAGCTCAGCGCGAACAGCTCATCCTTTCCGGACAGGACGTCGCCGAGGTTCCACACGTCGGCCCGGTTGGCGAGCATGTCGGGTACCCGGAACCGCTTGCCTTCCTCGGTGTACGGGTTGCCGGCCATGCACACGGCGAACCGTTTTCCGCGCAGGTCGTACGTGCGGGTCCGGCCGTTCCAGACGCCTTCCATCCGGCGCTGCGCATCACACAGCGAGATGAACTTCTGCAGCAGCTCGGGATTGGTGTGCTGGATGTCGTCGAGGTAGAGCAACACGTTGTTGCCCATCTCCAGCGCCAGGTTGATCTTCTCGACCTCTTGGCGGGCGGTCGCGTTGGGTGCCTCCGCCGGGTCGACGGATGTGACGCCGTGACCCAGCGCAGGGCCGTTGACCTTGACGAAGACCAGGCCGAGCCGGCTGGCGACGTACTCCATCAGCGTCGTCTTGCCGTAGCCGGGCGGCGAGATGAGCATCAGCAGGCCGCTGGAGTCCACCTGCCGCGACTCTCCGGTGGTGCCGAGCTGTTTGGCCAGGTTGTCCCCGATCAGCGGGAGATACACCTCGTCCAGCAGGCGGTTGCGGACGAACGCACTCATCACCTGGGGCTTGTACTCGTCCAGCCGCAGCTCGGCCCGCTGCCGCTCTACCAGTTCGCTCCGCTGTCGCTGGTAGGCGCGGTAGGCCGGGATGTGCTCGGCGCGGAAACGGCGAGTGCGGGCGAGCAGCTCGTCCAGCCGGAACTCCAGCGTGCGCTCGGCGATCCGCGCGTGCGTGCCGAGCAACCCGTCGACGCTGGCCGTGAGCTGTGCCGAGGAGTCCCGGCGCGGCAACGCGTTGCCGCACAGCTCGATCGCCACCGCCTCCGGCAGATCATAGCGGCCGCTCTCCACCTCGTCGGCGTTGTCCAGGAACGACGACAGCCAGGCGTCCACCAGCTGGTGACGCGCGGCCAGGTCGGGCCCGAGCTTGGCCAGATCGTCCGTGAACGCCTGACGAGACCCGGCGCCGGAACGACGGCCCAGCGCGCGGTGGAACCGCTCGGTCAGCTTCTTCGCCGTGCCGCAGGTGACGAAGCCCGCGGCGGCGTCGGCCAGTTCCTCGAACAGGTACTCGCCCGCGAGGCCGCGGTCCGCCTCCGGCACCGGTGGCAGACCGGAACGCTCGCGAAAGTCCACGATGGCGTCGTCCAGTTCGGCACAGAGCGCGTCCGTGGCCGCCGAGTGCCGGGTCTTGAACACGGCACCGGCCTGGTGCAGCGACGACGCCCGGGTCGTCCAGCCGGATCGTGCCTCCTCGTCCGCCCCGAACGCCCAGAACAACTGGGCGGCCGCGCGGGCGGACGGCGGGTAGCGCAGCAGCCCGGCAGCCGCATGCAGCCGCAGCAGCGCCTCCAGGATGCGAGCGGCGTCGTGGTCATGCACGCCGCGTTCGTAGCCCTCGTCGTACCGGCTCTCCGCCACCTCCCGGACGGTGCTCAGCAGGCCGCCCTCGCTGAGCGCCGCCTCGTGCAGCTTCTCCAGCGTCAGTGCATGCCCGGAACCGGAACCGTTCGCCGCCGCCTCGGCCAGGATCGACGCGGCCAGGTGCTCGGCCCGGTACACCTCCGGCGTTTCCGACACCAGCAGCTGATCCCAGAACTGCCGGGTCGCGGCGAACTCCGGGTCCGTCACCGGCATGTGGAAATCCGTACCGGTGACGGCGAAGGTCATCTGGCCGTCATGCGGCACCAGGGTGAGGTCGACAGGCTGTGTGTTGACCGCGAACCGATGCCGGCCGAGGCGGATCGTCTCGCCGCCGTCGTCGTATAGGTCGAGCCGGTCCCGCAACGCCCGGCCGGCCTCCTGCTGAGCCGCCTTGATCCGGCCGTCCAGCTCCTCCGCCCGCACCTGGTCGCCGAGCTGGCGCAGCTCGTCCGAGACGGCGCGCAGCCGGGCCACCATGGCATCCGAGGCGAAGTAGGTGTTGACCTCGTCGACGGAGCCGAGCGAAGCGACCCGGCGGCGGACATTGGTCAGAATCCGTTCCGCGGAGTCGGCCAGCCGGTCGGCGCGCCGGCTGCGCTCGTCCAGCAGCGACTGCTTGCGGGAGGAGAACGCCTCGTAGACGTCTTCTCGCTTGGTCTCCAGCTGAGCGAGGAAGTCGTCGAAGTCGGTGAAGCGGGCCTCGAGGTTCTCCAGCTGGAGCATGATGCGGCCGAGCTGCTCGTCGCAGGCCTCGGGTGTGTTGGCCACCGCGAGCCCGCTGGTGATCGCCTGCGAGAGCAGGGCGAACTCGGCGGCGAACTCGGCCCGTCCCTCGGTGGCCAGCAGGTCGCGCCGACGGCCCTCCAGCGTTGCGCGTGCGCGGTTCAGACCGCCCAGCACCTCGCCGATCCGCTCCAAGATCGCGGTGCGCATGGTGGCGTCGGCGATGTCGAGCGAGCCGATCACCTCGGTGACGGTCTCCAGCGCCTGCGACTGTTCGGCCATCCGCTCGCCGACCACCGTGGCGTCCGAGACGGTCGGGATCGTCTCCGCCTGCTCGACGAGGCTCTCGACCTCCTGGTGATACGCGGCGAACGCGTCCTCACGCTGCAGGAACTCGACCGCCCGCTCGGCCGCCGACGCGAGTTCGTCGTCCAGCGACGTGTCCAGCGTGTCGAGGCGGGAACCGTCGATGTAGCGCATGTCGCGCAGGGTGACCAGATGGCCCTTGGCCCGGCGCAACTCGGCCAGCTGCGTCACCCATTGCTGCGCACTGCGCGGGGCCTCCCCGCGTACCCGCCGGATCAGCGAGGCGACGTCGGTCTCCGTCTCCTCCAGCGCGGCCGTCGCCTGCGCGGTGAGGGCCTGCACGTTCTCGAACTCGTCGAGGACCTGCTCCGCGGTGGCCCGGATCTCCGTCAGCGGCGTGCGCAGGTCGCCCAGGTCGGGTTCGCCGAGCCAGTGGTACGAGTCGAAGGCGCGCGCGCAAGCGGCGATGATCGCCTCGAACACCGCGGCGGACGGTGCCATCTCGCCGATCATGCGGGTGATCGACAGGCAGTCGGAGATGCCGCGGACCAGTTCGGCGTTGCCGATCCGCTCCAGCGGTCCGGTCCCCACCGGCTGCGCCGCGGCGTACGTGTCCGACTGGAACGGCGTCTGCCACACCTGGAGCGGGTGCACCCGGGTGGGCTCCGCCGACGTGGCCCGGAGGATGACCATGGTGCCGTCGTCGAACAGCGAGTACCCGTGGCACGGGATCGGGGTGGAGACCTCCTTGCGGATGACGTTGTACGGCAGCAACAGGGAACGGCCCTCGTCCCGGGCGTGGAAGACGTAGAGCACGTCCTCGCCGTTGGGGGAGGTGATGGTCCGCTTGTACTCCAGGTCGCTGACGTCCGCGTCGAACGTCTTGTACTCGCCGGTGGTGAGGTAGTACCCGCCGGGGAAGATGATGCCGTGGTCCTCAGGCAGTTGCCGGCACGCCTGACCGATCCCGTCCAGCCGGGTGACGTCCTTGGTGCGGCTGTTGAAGACCAGATAGCGCCAGGTGGTCTCGTTGTACGGGCGGATGCGGAGTAACACCAGCACACCGAGCCGGGCGTAGTGCACGTCCGCGTCCGCGAGGCTCTGCAGCGGATCGTCCACCGGTTCGGTGTAGATGCCCTGCCCGGTCTCGGTGTTGTTCTCCACCTTCAGTGTCAGCTCGCCACCGGTGGTCTCGACGAAGACCAGATCTTCGATGGAGATGTGCGGGTGCCGCCCGGTGACGTGATCGTCGCGGGTCGTCTCGATCCACTCGAAATCGTGCGACGGTCCGAAGGCGTGATCGCGATCGCCCCGGTTGTCCTGGTACGCGATCGTGCCGTCGACGGCGAGCCGCCAGCGCAAGACGCGGAGGTCGTCGATGCTCGGGCCGGTCTGGAAGACGGCGAGCAGCTTGTCCTCGGTGCGACGCAGCTGAAGCAGCCTCGTCTGCTGGAAGTACCGGTACATGTCGGAGAAGTCGCGCTGGAACTTCTCCGTGTCTATCAGCCCGGTCACGTCCGACACGTCGACATCGTCGAACCGGAATGCCGGCGGTGCCGAGCCGGAGCCCGACGTGGCGTCTGTGCTGCGAGAGAACTCGTGTAACGAGAACACGTCGGCGACCGTCGTCTCCTGCCGCAGGCCGACGAAGACGTTGTAGCCGAAGAGCATCAGCCCACCGGTGCCGGTGGTGCGGGCACCGGCGTCGGCACCGGCACCGGAGCTGTCCGTGTACTCGCCGTCCGCTGCGACGCCGGCCCGGCGACGTATCGTCGGGCCGGCGCCACCGAGCGAGACGATGTCCCGGGGCACACAGTTGTTCTCGGTGCGGATGCGCTCCGTGCCGATCAACTCCAGCTGCGTACCGCCGAAGACGTCGATCCGGCCGGCGTTCAGGGTCTCGGCCCGGGACGCCAGTTCGGCGGCCCGCTCGCGGAGCCGGGACCTGAGAATCTCGTACGTCCCGGCGTCGAGCGTGTTGTGCTGTGCGTCGCCCGCGGCGCCGGTCTCCGCGGGTGTGTCAGTCGCGGTCTCGGTCACGAGGGGTTACTGCTTCGAGCCGGTCAGCGCGGCCACGGGCTGGTCGGCGAAGCCGAGGTTGCGCGCTGTCTCCAACAACTGCTCCAACTTCGACCGGTTCGGTCCGCCCTTATTGATCAGCTGCATGAGCAGCGCGGAGACCGTGAGGTTCTTCAGGTCGTCGGTGTCCACCGACTTCAGCAGCGACGTGATGTCGTCGAAGAAGCTGGAGGACCCGTTCAGCCACGGCTCGGCGATGGTGCTCGCCACCTCCGAGTTGTTGACGAACCCGTCCACACCCTTGCCGAGCGAGATCGAGCTCATCAGGCGGTCGAAGAAGACGCTCTCCCCGCCGACGATGCTGATGTCGGCCTTCTCCAGCCCGGTCGCGAGTACGCTCGCCTGCGCTTCGGCGACGTCCTTCTGCACGTTGAGCGCGGCCAGACGGATGTCCTTCTCCATCTCCAGCCGCAACCGGTACTCCTCGTGCTCCCGGCTCGCCTCGTCCAGCGCGGCCATCGCGGCGGCCTTCTCGGTGAGACCCTCCGACTCGCCCTTGAGCTTCTCACGGATCGCCTCGGCCTCGACCAGCGCCTTCTCCCGTGCGGCTGCGGCTTCGGCGCGGCCGACCTTCTCGATGACCTCGGCGTCGCGGTCGCGGACCTCGACCTCGGCGAGCCCGGCCGCGGCGACCTCCGCCTGGGTCCCCTCGGCCAGCCGGATCTTGGCCTGTGCGTCCAGCTCGGCGGCCTGCTGCCGGGCCTCGGCGAGCGTCAGCTCTTCCTGCGCCCGGTGCTTGGCTGCCTGCTCGGCGGCCTCGGCGGCCTTGATGTCCTTGACCAGGTTCTCCTGGGCCTCCGCCTCGGCGGCGATGATCCTGGCTTCGCGCTCCCGCTCGGCCTCCTCGACCGTGCGCACCCGCTTGATGCTCTCTTCCTGCTCGGCGACGGTCTTGTCGACCGCCACCCGCTCGCGGACCACCTCGGCCACCGCGCGCTTCTCCGTCTCGACCTCTTTCTGCATGTCGATGGTGGCGAGCTCGGTCTCGCGGTCCCGGGCGACCACCTCGAGCTGGCGGTCCTTCTCGATCTTCTCGGTCTCCACGGCGACGACGCGCTGCCGGTTGAGCTCCGCGACGGCGATCTCGCGCTGCTTGTTCTCGGTCTGGACGCCGACCTGCTCATCGGTGCGGATGTTGGCCGACTCGGCCTTCAGGCGCTCCTCGGCCCGGACCCGCGCCGTCTCGGCCTCCTCGCGGGCACGGAGCGTCTCGACCTCCCGCTGCTGCGTCGCCTCGGCTTCGGCCTGGCGACGCTCCAGCTCGAGGATGGTCTCGCGTGCCTCGACGTTCTGCCGGGTGATCTCCTTCTCCCGGCCGCGCTCGAAGTCGTTGGTGCTGACGTGTTCCTTCGCGGTCAGCTCGGTGATCTTGCGGATGCCCTGAGCATCGAGGATGTTCTGCTTGTCCAGCTGGGCCATCGGCGTCTGCTCGAGGAAGTCGATGGCGGCGTCCTCGAGGCTGTAGCCGTTGAGGTCGGTGCCGATCACGCGCATGATCTGGTCGCGGAACTGCTCGCGCTGGGTGTACAGGTCGACGAAGTCCATGTGCTTGCCGACCGTCTTCAGCGCCTCGGAGAACTTGGCGTTGAACAGCTCCTGCAACGTGTTCTGGTCGCTGGCGCGTTCGGTACCGATGGCTTGCGCCACCTTGATGACGTCTTCGACGGTCTTGTTCACCCGTACGAAGAAGGTGATCTTGATGTCCGCGCGGATGTTGTCCTGACAGATCAGACCCTCATGCCCGGTCCGTTCGATGTCGATCGTCTTGACCGAGATATCCATGTACTCGGCCTTGTGAATGATCGGCAGCACGATGGCGCCGGTGAAGGTGACGTCGACGTTGCGCACCTTCGAGATGATCAGTGCGTATCCCTGCTCCACCTTGCGGAACAGGCGCGTGACCACGAAGGCCACGGCGAGCAGAATGACCAGGAGTATGGCGAGCAGCACTCCCAGCCCGGTACCAAGGGTGTCCATCACAATATCCTTCGAACGATCTGAAGTCTCGATTTCCCCAGGGGGCCGAGAGAGCCTATCGGCATGACCTATAGCGCCGCTTTCGCGCGGCTTTCATCGCTTTGGCTCACGCTCCGCGACCGGGATCGAGTTCGGCCGCGAACGGAGAGACCCAGAACACCTCCTCGTCCGGGTCGTAGTCGAAGATCAGCGCGGTGCTACCCGACGTGAACTCGTCCTCGCCGGTCTGTCGGACATGGATGAGCGCGGTCGAGCCGTCGTCGGCCGTCACCTCCGCCTGGCCGGTGCCGTTCCCGAGGGGCGCGGTCCGGATCGTGCAGAGCTTGCCGACGAAGTCGGTGCGGGACGATTCCTTGACGTTCGGCAGCACGCGGCGCACGAACACGATGGCGAAAGCCGTGATCGCCCACGCCACCACCACGGCGAGTGCCAGCGCGACGACGCCGAGCCCGATGGTGACCGGGTCGGAGAGGTCCAGCGCGTCGATCACCACGGTGCCGGTGAGCGCGGCGAACCAGCCGAAGGCGATCAGTAGCGAAATCGCCACCGTGGCGGGGACGCCGCTGAGTCCCACACCGGCGAGCAGACCGCTGCCGTCGCCGGCGTCACCGTCCAACACGTCCAGGCCCAGTCCGCCGAGCAACACAAGAAACCAGTAGGCCATGACCACCACCAACATGAAGCTGAACACGACGACCGGGAACGTCAGCGCAGCGTCGATGAGATCGGCCATGCGCGAGCGCGCCCCCTTCCCCTCGTTCTGCGCGTGCCTGGTGCACATCCCGACGACGGGTACACCCCGCGTGGCTACGCGTTGCTGCGGCCATGGAGTATCCGCGCCACCACGACGCCCGTGGCGACCCTGCGGAGTATAGCCATACGGCGTTGCGGGCCGGTACAGGCCGGCGTGCCCTCGCCTGCGCCGGAGAACGCGCCGGGCAACGGCGGAGAGTTCTTGCTGCTATGACAGCGAAAACTCTCCGATGTTTGCGGCCAGGTCAGACCATCAATCGGCCGGCCGCCCGGTGGCGCGGGCGGGCCCGTCGGCGGCGTCATCCGGCGCTGCCTCTCCGGCGTCGTCTGCGGCGGCCGAGTCCGTCGGCTCGGGGCCACGCCCCTTCGCCTCGGCACGGATCAGCAACACGAATCCGGTGACACCGACGACGGCGAAGATGAACCACTGCAACGCGTAGGACAGGTGCGGGCCGGGGTCCGCCTCGGGCTGCGGCAGAGCCAACAGATCATCGCCGGCCGGCTCGACGGCCTCTGCCCACGCGGGCACGAGCGGATACGGCACGGCCTCGGCGATCTGCTCGACGTTGACGTAACGAATGTGTCCGCCGGCCACGTCGCCGGCGTCTCGCTGGTCCTCGGTACCGCGCAGCCGGGCCGCGACCGTGACCTCGCCGGCCGGCGGCGCCGGAGCGTCGGGATCGTCGTCGTCGGAGACATAGAACCCGCGGTCGACCAGGATCGCCGTGCCGTCGTCGGTGACCAATGGGGTGATCACATGGAAGCCGCGCCTGCCCTCCAGCGGACGCAGCCGCAGCAACAACTCGTGCTCGGTGTCGTACCGGCCGCGGACCTCGACCGAACGCCACTGTTCGGATTCGTCCAGCTGACCGGAGGTCGGATCCGGACCGAGCACCTCCTCGAGCGTCGCGGGCGGTGCCTGCTCGTTGGCTTCGATGATGTCGTTGCGGGCGGACCGTTCCTCATTGCGGTCGAGCTGCCACATGCCGAGGCGGACACACACCAAGACGAGCAGGATGCCGGCGAGGGTACGGACCAGCCAGCGCCTGCTCATCAGGAACCTGTACACAACTCGACGGTAGACCATAGCCTGGAGGACATGCTTATCGACCGGTATGGGCGGATTGCCACTGACCTTCGCGTGTCCCTGACCGACCGCTGCAATCTGCGTTGCACGTATTGCATGCCGGAAGAAGGCCTGGCCTGGTTACCCAAGCCGGAGATTCTCACCGACTCCGAGGTCGTGCGGCTGGTACGTGTCGGGGTGGAACGGCTGGGCATCCGCGAGGTCAGGTTCACCGGCGGCGAGCCGCTGCTGCGACGCGGGTTGGTGGACATCATCGCCGGGTGCGCCGAGCTGTCCCCGCGCCCGGAGCTGTCATTGACGACGAACGCGGTCGGTCTCGCGCGAACGGCCGAGACGCTGGCCCGAGCGGGGCTGGACCGGGTGAACGGCTCGCTGGACACGTTGAAAGCGGATCGGTTCGAGGCGCTGACCCACCGGCGCCGCCTGCAGGACGTGCTGGACGGACTCGCCGCCGCAGAAGCCGCCGGGCTGTCGCCGGTCAAGGTGAACGCTGTGCTGATGCGGGACGTGAACGACGACGAAGCCCCCGACCTCCTCGGCTGGGCGCTGGAGAACGGCTACGAGCTGCGTTTCATCGAGCAGATGCCGCTGGACGCCCAGCACGCATGGCAGCGCGACGAGATGGTCACCGCCGGCGACATCCTGGCCTCCCTGCGGAAGGTGTACGACCTCTCCCCGCAGCAGCCAGAAGAGCGTGGGAGTGCACCGGCCGAGACGTGGCTGGTGGACGGCGGGCCGGCCAAGGTCGGCATCATCGCTTCGGTCACCAGGCCGTTCTGCGGTACCTGCGATCGCACCCGGCTGACCGCCGACGGACAGGTGCGGACCTGCCTGTTCGCCCGGGACGAATCGGATCTGCGCGGCGCCATGCGTGACGGTGCCAGTGACGAGGAACTGGCGGAACGGTGGCGCATCGCGATGGCGGGCAAGGCCGCCGGCCACGGGATCGACGACCCGGGGTTCCTGCAGCCCAACCGCCCGATGTCAGCCATCGGGGGCTGACCGGCCGGCCACACGCGGCCCGGTCATCGGCGGCGTGTCACGTCATCGGCGGCGCGGAGCCGGCGCGGCGAAGAATCGGCTTCGCCCGGGAACCTGTCAGCTCAGCCAGACGTTGTCAGACTGACCAACATGGCGTGTTGACCTCGAGATGGCGGGCCGAGCGGCGGAAATACGGCGACGCCGGGCAGCCACGGGGGAAGCCGCCCGACGTCGTCGTTACGCAGCGCACCGACGGGGGAATGCGGAACGTGCGCGTGGGGAGTATTGCACGTTCTGGGAGCCCACCGGAAGGCCTCAGCGGGCTCTTTTTGATCATTTCTGCTCTGGCTGCGGCATTGCCGGAGGTAATTCCGGCCGCTCTGGGGGCGGAACGGTGTCGATCACTCCGTGACTGGGCCGGCTCGCGGCATTGACGATGACGACGGCGACGTAGGGCAGCACGACGGCACCGATGATGAAGATCAGCCGGAGCCAGCCCGTGGTCACGACGGCGAGCGGCAGGCACACGACCCGGATGCCCATCATCCACAGGTACCGGCGCTGCCGCGAGCGCAGATCGTGGCTGCGGCCGGCGGCGGCCGTGGTCACCGACTGAACAGGCGCGTCTCGCCTTGCCGAGTGACGGTGGATGTGGCTCACATTCACACCGTACGGCGTGAACTGCGCGGGTGACCACCGCGGATCGGGCCCCGGGCTGTGTCCTGCCCGCCCGGACCTGCCGGTACGGCCTTGTATGGTCCACACAGTGGCCGGCCGCGCGGCGTTGGTGGAGCCGCCCAGCGCGTACCAGTTCGGGCATCAGGTAGCGTCGAGGGGCCGAACGAGAGGAGCGCGTACACGTGAGTCGGTCTGTTCTGGTCACCGGTGGCAATCGCGGCATCGGCCTGGCTATCGCCCGCGCGTTCGCCGAGGCGGGCGACGCGGTCACCATCACTCATCGCTCCGGCGAACCGCCGGACGGGCTGTCCGGCGTCACCTGCGACGTGACCGACGCCGCCTCCGTCGACGCGGCGTTCGACAAGGTGGAGGCGGAACAGGGGCCGGTGGAGGTGCTGGTGGCCAATGCCGGCATCACCCGGGACACGTTGCTGCTCCGGATGGGTGAGGAGGACTTCACCGACGTTCTCGACACGAACCTCACCGGTGCGTTCCGGGTCGCGAAGCGCGCATCCCGGAGCATGCTCCGGGCGCGGAAGGGCCGTATGGTCTTCATCTCCAGCGTCGTCGGCCTGCTCGGATCGCCGGGCCAGGTGAACTACGCCGCGAGCAAGGCCGGCCTGGTCGGGCTGGCCCGTTCGATCGCCCGGGAGCTCGGCAGCCGGTCCATCACGGCGAACGTGGTAGCGCCGGGGTTCGTGGAATCGGACATGACCGCGGAACTCTCCGAGGAGCGGCGGCAGGAGATCCTGGGAGGAATCCCACTCGGGCGGTACGCCTCCGCGGACGAGGTGGCCCGGGTGGTCCGTTGGGTGGCCAGCGACGAGGCGGCATACGTGACCGGCGCGGTGATTCCGGTCGACGGCGGACTGGGAATGGGGCACTGAAGACATGGGCATCCTGGACGGCAAGCGCATTCTGGTGACCGGCGTCCTGACGGAGGCGTCGTTCGCCTTCCACGTCGCCAAGCTGGCACAGCAAGAAGGCGCCACCGTGGTCCTCACCGGCTTCGGCCGGATGAGCCTGGTGGAGCGGATCTCCGGGAAACTTCCCTCGCGGGCGCCGGTGATCGAACTCGACGTGCAGAACGAGGAACACCTGAGCACGTTGGCCGAGCGGGTCGGCGAGCATGTGGATGGCTTGGACGGTGTGGTCCACTCGGTTGCGTTCGCGCCGCAGTCGGCGCTCGGCGGCGCGTTCCTGGACGCGTCGTACGACGACGTCTCCAAGGCGGTGCACGTCTCCGCGTACTCGCTGAAGTCGCTGACGATGGCCACGCTGCCGCTGATGCCGGACGGCGGTTCCGTCGTCGGTATGGACTTCGACGCCCAGGTGGCCTGGCCCGGTTATGACTGGATGGGGGTCGCGAAGGCCGGCCTGGAGGCGACCTCGCGATACCTGGCCAAGTACCTCGGCGAGCGGGGGATCCGGGTGAACCTGATCTCGGCCGGGCCGGTGAAGACGATGGCGGCCAGGTCCATTCCGGGCTTTGAGCAGTTCGAGGGTGTGTGGGACAAGCGGGCCCCGCTGGGCTGGGACCTCGGTGATCCGGAGCCGGCCGCGCGTGGTGTCGTCGCGTTGCTCTCCGACTGGTTCCCGAAGACCACAGGTGAGGTCATCCACGTCGACGGGGGAGTGCACGCGGTGGGCGCTTAGCGCCTCGGCCAGCGTCTTGTCCTTGCGTTCTCGACGGCGCTCAGTGTGTGCGAGTCGTCGCGAGGGCGATCAGCGCGGTGAGTGCCGCTCGACCGTCGTCGGTCGCCTTCATGCCGGCGACGGTGCGCTCGGCCTCGGTGACGCGGTCCGTGATGCGGGCCTCGACCCGTTCCCGTGCCCGAGTGTCCACGAGAACATCGCGGAGCCGGTCGACGCCGGAACTGTCGAGGTCGGGATCGCCGAGCAGGTCGTCGATCAGCGCGGCCTGTGCGGCGTCCGCCCGTTCCGCGGCGTAGGCGACGAGCAGGGTGCGTTTGCCTTCGCGCAGGTCGTCTCCGGCCGGCTTGCCGGTCTGGGCCGGGTCTCCGAAGACACCGAGGATGTCGTCCCGGAGCTGGAAGGCTTCGCCGAGCGCGATGCCGTAGTCCCGATAACCGTCGATCAGTTCGTCCGGAGCGTCGGCGATCCGGCCGCCCAGGACGAGCGGGTGTTGCACCGAGTACCGCGCGGACTTGTGCCGGATGACCTGTCTTGCGCGCTCGACTTGTGCGGCCGGGGAGACGGCGGTGTCCGCCTGGGCGAGGATGTCCAGATACTGACCGGCGCCCACCTCGGTACGCATCAGCTCGAAGACGGGCCGGGACCGGCTCAGTGCGGCGGCGTCGAGGCCGGCCTGGGAGAGCAGTTCGTCGCTCCAACCGAGCAGCAGGTCGCCGAGCAGGATGGCGGCGGCCGCTCCGAAATGCGCCGAGGCGCCGCTCCAGCCTGCTGCGCGATGCTGGGCGGCGAACCGTCGGTGGGCGGAAGGTTTGCCGCGCCGGGTGTCCGATCCGTCGATCAGGTCGTCGTGCACCAATGCGGCTGCCTGGAACAGCTCAAGCGACCCGGCCGCTGCGATGAGTGCGTCGTGTCCGTCGTCGGGGTCGTCGTACGCCGCTCGCCAGCCCCAGTAGCAGAACGCGGGGCGAAGTCGCTTGCCGCCACGGAGTAATTCCGCCGCTGCGTCGACGAGCGGAACCAGAGCCGGGCTTATCGCACCCAGGTGAGTCCGCTGTTGGGTCAGGAACCGGTCGAGAACGGCCTGCACGGCTGGACGGAGCGGACCGACCGGGTCGGCCGGGGAAGGCATCACGCTGCCAGGTTAGCGGTTGAACCTCCGTGCCTGCCGACGCGAAACAGCGACGACGTCGCGCGATGCGGAGACATCGCGTAGTGTGAACGAACGTCGCAGGTCAGAGACGCCGCGATCCCACAGCCTGAGATCTGTGTTCGAATCGCGGACGCTTACCGATATCGTGGCGATATGTCTCAAGGATTGCCGACGACCACACAAGGAACCGCGACGACTATCCGCGAGCTGTTGTCCACCGGAGAGCGCTCCTACTCGTTCGAATTCTCGCCGCCCAAGAATCCTCAGGCTGAGGAACAGTTCTGGCGGACGATGCGGGAGCTGGAGCGGCTACAGCCGACATTCATCTCCGTGACCTACGGCGCGGGTGGCACCACCCGCGAGACCACCGTCCGGGTGACCGGCGAGGTGGCGATGGACACCACTCTGACGGCGATGGGCCACCTGACGGCGGTGGACCATTCCGTCGCTGATCTCCGCCACGTCATCGGGCAATACGTCGACGTGGGCATCCGGAACATCCTCGCCCTGCGAGGCGATCCGCCCGGGGACCCCCAGGCCGAGTGGGTCGCTCATCCCGAGGGCCTGCACTATTCGGAGCAGCTGGTCGAACTGATCAAATCGGTGGGCGACTTCTCCGTGGGAGTGGCGGCCTTCCCGGAAGGACACCTCCGCTCGCCGGACATCGACACCGATGTCCGTTACCTCGTGCGCAAGTTCGATGCCGGTGCCGACTTCGCCATCACGCAGATGTTCTTCAACGTCGAGGACTACCTCCGGCTGCGTGACCGAGTCCAGGCGCACGGCGGGAACAAGCCGATCATCGCGGGCATCATGCCGGTGACGAACGTCAAGCAGATCCAGAAGTTCGCCGAGTTGTGCGGCGCGTCGTTCCCCGAGGCGCTGGCCCAGCGGCTCATCGCGGCGGGCGACGATCGGGAGGCCGTGCGAGCGATCGGCGTCGAGTACGCCACCGAGATGTGCCAGCGACTGCTGGACGAGGACGTTCCCGGGCTGCACTTCTACACCCTGAACAAGTCGACCGCCACGCAGGAGATCTATGAGAACCTCGGGCTCGGCGCGGCGCTGACGCCGGCCTGATACGCGACTGCCCGACGGGCTCCGACACCGCGACGGCGCGTGTCGGAGCCCGTCGTTGCGTGGTCGCCGGGCGCGTCGTGCGGCGCCGCGCGGATTATGCGTGACCGATCATGTCCGCGACGAGCGTGGCGGACATGGCGACCATGGGCAGGCCGGGGCCGGGGTGAGCGCTCGCACCGGCGAAGTAGAGGCCGTGGACGGGGGAGCGGTTGGCGAGGCGACGCCGGATAGAGCTGCCACCGTGCCACGGTGTTCCGTACACGCGGCCGCCGGGTGCGCCGACCTCCTGCTCGAGATCGTAGGGCGTGCGGATCTGATAGTCGACGACGTGCCGCTTGAGATCGACCCCTCGTGCGGCCGCGAGGCCGAGCAACTGCTGCGCATACCGCTCCGCCGTATCGTCGGCGGTCCAGTCCGTCGTCCCGGGGCCCTCGCCCTGGGCCGGACAGTCGGCGTGCAGGGTCGCCGCACATGGCCGGACCGGCTCGTCGACGGGGCCACAGGACAAGGTGACGTTGGGCCCGTCCTCGGTGAGCAGAATCGTCCGCTCGGGTAGCTGCGGCCGGCTGCCCAGGGAGAGGAAGAGCGTGAAGACGGAGCGGCCCTCGCCCGGAGGGGCGGTCCAGCGCGGCCGCCGGTGCCCTTCCATCTCGATGCATCCGGGTGCGACGGTGGAGACCACGACGTCCGCCGGGATGCACTCGCCGTCGGCCAGTTGTACGCCGTTGGCGCACCCGCTGCCGGCGGTGATGCGGGTGACCGGAGAGTCGTAGCGGATGGTGGCGCCGTGCTCGACGAGTCGTCGCTGCAAGACATCGACCAGGACATGCATCCCGCCGCGGACGCTCCAGGTGCCGAATGTCTGGTCGAGGTAGGCGAAGACCGCCAGCGCCGCGGGCGCCCGGGTGGGTACGCCGCCCAGCGATGTGGCGTAGGCATCGAGCATCAGCCGGAGATGGTCGTCCGCCAGGTAGCGCCGGCCGAGATCGCGCAGGCTCATGCCCCGGTGCAGGACGTGTTTGGCGCGCGGGTGGACGGCCAGCCAGGTGACGTCCCGCATCGAGGGGCAATGGTCGATGATGCGCGGGCGGAGTAGCTGCCACATCTGCTCCGCGGCCTCGATGAGCCGCTCCCACTGCGCCGCCGTGCCGGCACCGAACGTGCCGTCCAGCGCCGCGGACGTGTCGGCCCGGCTCGGTCCCGGCATGTCCAGGATCGCACCGTCCGGAAAGACGTACCGGGCCGCCGGCGTGACCGGCACCAGGTCGAGTTCCCGTTCGATCGGCCGGCCCGTCTTGCGGAACAGATCCCGCAGGACAGCAGGGAGGGTGAAGGTCGTGGGGCCGCTGTCGATGAGCGCCCCGTTGACGTCGCGGAGGCCGACCTGACCGCCCGCGCGCGGGCCGCGTTCGACGATCGTCACCCGGTGTCCGAAGTCGGCGAGCCGGGCGGCCGCGGTCAGTCCCGCGATGCCGGCTCCGACGACTACTACTCGTGCCACGATGGGTGAGCCTAAACCGAGCGTGCCCGGCGCCGGTGGCGGGGTGGGTCTGTCGCGCGGCGCGAGCGCGGTCTTGACGGGTTGTCAGTGCACGGTGCTAGTCTTCGAATCAGTCGAACAGTCGTTCGATTCGATATAGAGGAGGGAACCCTATGACTACCCGATATGGCCAGCTCAACAGCGCTCGCGCGGTGCGTTCCGAACCGGCGCGGAGAGTCCGTCCGCCGATGGGGCACGCGACGCTGGACCTAGTGGATCAGGCGCGCTCCTGCCTCGCCGAGGCGGCGACGGCCGGGACGGCCAACGAGCGTTTCGCCGCGGCGCATCTGGGCGCCCTCCGCGCGGCGGCCGCGGTGCTCGCGGCGCGCGCACATCCAGTGTCGCGGCGGTCGTCGCGTTCGGGTGCCGGACGTCGGCGCGGGCACGGTCCACGCAACGTGTGGGAGTTGCTGCCGACGGTCGCGCCGGAACTGTCCGAGTGGGCGGCGTTCTTCTCCGCCAATTCGGGCAAACGGGCAGCGGCGCAGGCCGGACTCCGCGGCGCGGCCAGCGCGCGCGAGGCGGACGACCTCGTGCGGGACGCGGACACGTTCCTGGGTGAGGTCTGCATCCTGCTCGGACTGCCCTACCAGGAGCCGATCGACGGTCTCACATCGCGCGTGTAGCCCGCGCAGGCGGTGGGCGACGGGAAGCAGCGAGCGCCGGGCGTTGTTATGCCAACTGAATCACGTAGAGACGCCAGAGCGGTTCGTTGACTGATGTGAGGAAGTGGCCTGTGATGCCGGACACCGTGTACGAGCTGACGGACGACGCGCCGGAGCTGCAGTCGCCGGTCCTGCTGTTCTGCCTCAATGGATTCGTGGACGCCGGTCATGCCGGCAGCGGGATCGTCGACCACCTGATCGAGACGCTCGATCACCGGGAGCTGGCGCGCTTCGATGTCGACCGCCTGATCGACTATCGCTCGCGCCGGCCCGAGATGCACTTCGCCGACGGCAGATTCGTCAGCTATTCCGCTCCGGAACTCAATCTGTACCTGATGCACGATGACGTGGGGGCGCCGTTCCTACTGCTCGCCGGCCCGGAGCCGGATGTGATGTGGGAGACCTTCACCGCTGCGGTGATCGAGCTGATCGAGCGGTTCGACGTTCGGTTGACCGCCGGTTTCCACGGCATTCCCACGCCCACGCCACACACCAGGCCGATCGGTGTGAGCGGGTACTCGAGCCGGCGTGGCTTGATACCGGACGATCAGGTGCTCGGTATGGAGCTCAGTGTCCCCGGTAGCGCCGGATCGCTGTTGCAGTACCGGCTGGCGCAGGCGGGGAAGGATGCCGTGGGGCTGATCGCCCGGGTACCGCACTATCTCACCGAGTCGGAGTACCCGCAGGCGTCGCTGAGCCTGCTGCGTTCGCTGAGTTCGGTGACCGGCCTGCTGCTGCCCACCGGCTCGCTGCTGGAGGCCTCGGAGCAGGCCGAGCGGCTCGTTCAGGAACAGGTGGCGGAGAATGAGCAAGTCGCCAGGGTGGTACAGGCGCTGGAGACGCAGTATGACGCCTTTGTCGGCGGCGACGCCCGCGGCAACCTGATCGCCGAGCCGAAGACGATGCCGACGGCCGAGGAGATCGGTGCGGAGTTCGAACGGTTCCTCGCCGACCTTGATCCGCCGGATGATGAGAGCTCGTGATCGATACCGAGGATTGACCGAGGGCGATTCGATCGGCGGCTGCACGCCCGGACCTGGGGCCGCCCGGCTCGGCGAGGCAGGCTAGGCTCGGATACGTGCAACGCGACGCACTTCCGTTCTATCGAGTGATGGCTTACACCACCGGCGTGTTCCTGATCGTGCTGTGTGTGGCCATGGTCATCCGCTACGGCCCACCGGACGACCCGACGATGAGCCAGGCCGTGTCGCCGATCCACGGGTGGCTCTACGCCGTCTACCTGGTGGCCACCGGCCTGCTCGCGCATCAGCGGGGATGGAAGGCGGTGCGGGTGGTGCTGGTCGCGTTGGCCGGGACGGTGCCGTTCGCGTCGTTCATCGCGGAGCGCTATGTGGTCAGGGTTGCGCGGGAGGAGCAGCGCGTTCGTTGACCCGAGGCTCCCCTGCCTCGCTGTCCCCGTTCACGCCGTCTGGGCGCTCCTTCGCGTCCCTGTTCCCGGGGCTATCCCTCCTCACAAGGAGGTCCGTGCTCCCGGATGTGTCCGTGCCGATGTCCGGTTGCCGGCGCGATCTGACCCCGGCGCGTACCGCCGAACCCCAGAACACCACGGCCGCGATGGCGAACACCCACCACTGCGCCCAGTAGGAGAGGTTCTGCCAAGGGCTGACGTCGCGCACCGGCGCGACCTCGTTCAGGTCGACGAGAGCGACGTCGTCCGGCTCAGGCTCGGACGAGGTGAGCAACAGATACCCGTCGAGCATCACCGACTCGGGGATTCCGGTCGCGTCCGCGATGGTGTGCGGAGCGATGTAGGCGATCTCGTTCGGGTCAAGCTCCTGGCCGGTTCGGACCGTGGCGTGTTCGGGTGTTTCAGGAAGGACCAGATGGCCGATGGTGCTGACAGGTTGTTCAGGTAACGTGTCAAGAGCGCCGGGTTCCTCGATCCACCCGCGCAGGACCGGAATGACCATCCCCTCGCTGGTCTCCAGCGGAGCGAGTACAAACCACCCCAGGACGCCGTCATGAATACGCCCAGGAACAATCAGCGTGTGCTCGGTGAGATATCTCCCGTCCGCGTTGACTGGTCTGTCGGCGGCGTCTGCGATATCTTCACCCGACTGGACGACGTCGCTGACCGGTACGGCCGGGCGGTCACGGTCCTCGTGCCGGGCCTGACTGTCCTGGTAGACACCGAACTGCCACCACCCGGCAACAAGGCAGAAGGCGATTGCCGACATGAAGGCGACATGCACGGCAATCCAGCGAGGTGTCAACAAGAACCTGGGCACACATCAACGGTAGTGCCCACACACAAGTGGGTGTCACGGCAGGTTGCACGGGAGTTCAATGCGAACGACGAGTAGGCTTCGTTGCGTCACTGATGGGGGTCGCTCCAGATTCACGACGGCGGACATGACATGAGGGAGACGAGAACTCTGATGACTCGACCGCACCCGTTGACGGCTATGAGAGAGCGGGAGTGGTCCGAGGCATGGGAGGAGCAGCAACGCATCGTCGACGAGAAGCTCAACTCGCAGCGGGGGAGTTGGCTACCGAACGTTGTCGAGGTGCGTCGCTGGGGCGCGCTGCGGTGGACGTCAGGGCGTCCGGGGCATGCTGCCACCTCGGGCCGGGCCGTCGCCGAGACCTATGTGGTGTTGCGGCCCGACATGCCGCAGGACACCACTGAGCGTGTCGTCGAGGTGCTGAAGGAGCCGGCGCCGACGCTCCGGCTGCTCGGTTTCGGACTGCAGCGGCACCACGTCATCGGCGCGGTGTCGGGTGCCGCGGTGGTAGGCGTCCTCGCCGCCGTCGCGGGCGCGGCCCTCGGCGCCGGGATCGTCGGCGCCGTGCTGGGCCTGCTCCTCGGGGGCGTGGCGGGTGGGATCGCCGGAGCCCTGGGCGCTCGATACGCGGTCGACCGGCAGCGTTCGGCGGTGCTCGGTGACGAGGACCACATGCGCGTCATCGTCGGCCGGTATGCGCCGAAGTCCTGGTCGAGGCTGGTCGAGGCGGCATCGTCGCTGGAGGCGGCGTTGCCGGCCGGGGCCGGGAAAACGCTGGACGATCCAGACACGCAGACGGTGGAAGCGATGCACATCGCGATGTGGGAGGCCGCGGCGGTACTGGTCGGCTCCTCGGACCACACCGGCGTCGAAGTGCTGGCCGAGCGGATGGAAGGACTCGAGCGCGCCCACCGCGGCGCGGCGTCTCCATGAGTGTCCGGCTGCCCTAGCCGTTCCACAACTCCCGGACGGTGCCGACGGTGTCGGCGTCGGACGCCGGTTTGTCGGGCCGGTGCCGCAGGACGCGGGCGAAGCGCAGCGCGATCCCGGCCGGGTACCGCGGCGAGGACTGCACGCCGTCGAACGCCACTTCGACCAGCAACTCAGGCTTGACGGGCACGACCCAGTGATCGGTCGGACCGTCCGCGATCGCCAGTAGCCGGTCCGTCTGCCAGGTGAGCATCTGGTCGGTCAGACCCTTGAAGGTCTTGCCGAGCATGACGAACCCGCCGGCCGGCCCATACGTGCCGTCAGGGTCGCGGGCACCGAGGTGCAGGTTGGACAGCCACCCCTGCCGTCTGCCGTGCCCCCACTCCGCGGCCAGGACGGCTAGATCCAGCGTGTGGCGCGGCTTGACCTTGAGCCAGCTCGCCCCGCGCCTGCCGGCCTCGTACGGGGCATCCAGAGACTTGGCGATGACACCCTCGTGGCCGTACTCGACAGCGTCGGAGAAGAACGCCGCAGCCTCCTCGGACGCTGCGGTGACGATCCGAGGGACGCGGTGCTGCGCCGGCAGGATGTCCGCCAGCGCGGCCCAGCGCTCGGCCGCGGGCCGGGCGACGAGATCCTGGCCGTTCAGGTGCAGGCAATCGAAGAAGAAGACCGACAGCGGAATCTGCTCGCGAGCCCGGGTCACGTCCGTGCGGTGACCGACTCGTGAGGATGTGCGCTGGAACGGGAGCGGACGCCCTGAACCGTCGAGGGCGATCGCCTCGCCGTCGAGCACCACTGATGCCACCGGCAGCTCGAGGACCGCTTCGACGATCTCCGGGACACGAGTGGTGACCTCGTCGAGCGTCCGGGTGAAGACGCGGACGTTCTGCCCGTCCCGGTGGACCTGTACGCGCACCCCGTCGAGCTTCCACTCCACCGACGTCTCGCCGAGCCTCCCGAGGGCGTCGTCGATGCCGGGCGACGGCGACGCCAGCATCGGACGGATCGGCGACCCGACCGACAGCCGGAACCGGTCGGCACCTGCCCGGCCTTCGGCCAGTACGGCTGCTGCGACCGGCACGAGCGCACCGGCGACCATCACCGCGCGACGGAGTTCGGCAGCGGGCATCTCGGCGGCTGCCGCTACCGCTTCGGTGAGCACGCCGTCCAGCGCACCCTGCCGAACCTCGCCGGTCACCAGACCGGCCAGCAGCCGCTGCTCGGCGGCGGTAGCCCGGGAGAGCAGATCACGGAACGCGGCCCGCTTGGCCGTGGTGGAGCCCTTGCCGGACATCTCGGCGATCGCCGCGAACGCCGCATCGACCTCGGACACGGTCAGCGTGGCCTGCTCGGCGGGCCCGGGCATGTCACGGAGCGCCGCGTAGCCAAGACCAGTGCGGCGTTGCCGCAGCTCACCGGCGAGGAAACTCGCCGTGGCTGCGGCTTCGGCCGGGTCGGACCGTCGTAGGCAGTCCGCCAGCAGCCGGACCTTCTCCAGGCGGCTACTGACCTCACCGACGGCGAGTGACGTCTCGGCCAGGTCAGCGAAGAGCATGTGACCAGTCTGCCGTCTCCCACCGACAATGTCGCCCGGCCCGTGGTCATGGGCCGGGCGGACCGCATCCGCTCAGGTGATCTCGGCGTCGCTGCTGAGCGTCAGCTCCACCGTCTGCTCCTCGCCGTCGCGGAGGTAGGTGAGCGTGACGTCGTCGCCGGGACGGTACGAGCGGGTGGCGGCGATCAGCGAGACCGCGTCGCCGACCCGCTCGTCGTTGATCGCGGTGATGATGTCGCCCTCTTGCAGGCCGGCCTCCTCCGCGCTGCTGTTCGGCTCGACGCCGGCGACCAGCGCGCCCGCGGTGCCGTCCTGTGGCTCGCCGACCGAGATACCGATCCGGGCGTGGGTGGCCTCGCCGGTCTCGATCAACTCCTCGACGATCGGCCTGGCCAGGTCGACCGGGATCGCGAAGCCGAGTCCGATCGAGCCCGCGTCGGAGCCGGTGGTGAGGATGGAGCTGTTGATGCCGATCACCTCGCCCGCCATGTTGACCAGCGGGCCGCCCGAATTGCCGCGGTTGATCGGCGCGTCGGTCTGGATGGCCTGATGGTAGGTCTGCTCTCCCTGCTGCTCACCGGCGACGATCGGCCGGTTGAGCGCGGAGACGATGCCGGCGGTGACCGTGCTGTCCAGCCCGAGCGGCGCACCGATCGCCACGACCTGCTCACCGACGGCCAGTTGGCCCGAAGAGCCGAGGTCGGCCGGGGTGAGATCGGAGACGTCCTGAGCTTGGATGACCGCGAGGTCGGTCTCCGGGTCGGTACCGATGATCTCGGCCGGCGCCGTGGAACCGTCGCTGAAGGTGACCTCGATCTGGCCCTGGCCGCCGGAGGCGGCCTGTACGACGTGGTTGTTGGTCATGATCTCGCCGTCTGAGGAGATGATCACACCGGTGCCGCCGGCGGTCTGGCCGAACGGACCGGCGCCGACGTTGATGGTGACCACACTCGGTGTCACCTGAGAGGCAACGGCTTCGACGCTGTCCAGCGGCGTGGCCTGGGGCTCGTCGGAGGCGGTGTCCGTGGTCTGCTCCAGACTGCTCCGCGCCGGCTCGTCGTCGGCGGAGTCAGTGAGCCAGACCGCGACGCCGGCGCCGGTCCCGCCGCCGAGGACGGCACCGAGCGCCAGCCCGGCCAGCAACATGCGTCCGCGCCCTTGGCGGGACGGCGACTGGTTGCCTGCCGGCGCGCTGAACACGGCCGTGTCATGGGTCGAGGTGCTCTGCGCGTCACCGTAGGCGGGACCGGCCCCGGACTGATGCGGCCCGGACTGATGCGGCCCGGGCGCGCCGCCGGGCGCTGCGGCGGCGCCGGCGTGCTCATGGCCCGCGGGCGGCTGCGCCGGGGGCGGGGTGCCGGGGGCGGCAGGCGCGGCGGGCCTGGGCTGCCACGGAGGCGGCGGACCCTGCGCTCCGGGAGAGTTGGACCAGCCGGTGCCACCCGCCTGCGACCGGCCGCCCGGACCGTTCCCGCCCTGCTCGGCGGACGAGCTCTGCTCGGCGGACGAGCCCTGTCCAGCGGACGTGCCCAGCTCTGTGGACGACCCCTGTTCCTGGGGCTGAGTCGACGGGTCGTGGTCCGGCCTGTTCTCTGGCGTGCCGTGGCTTGTCTCGTTCATGGTTCAACCTTCCCCGGTGACTCTGAGAACATGCTGAATTTCACGCTAAGGAAGCCGAAGAAGGCGGCTCGGCCTCTGTCGGCGGTGGGGAACCGGGCAGATACATGGTGAGCCGTGCACCGCCGGACGGAGCGCGCCCCGCGGACACCCGCCCATCATGCCGCTCGGCGGCGGTGCGCACGATCGCCAGCCCGAGGCCCGAACCGGGGCGGCCGCGCGCCTCGGAGGAGCGATAGAACCGTTCGAAGACGTGCGGCAGGTCCTCGTCCGCGATGCCCGGCCCCTCGTCGTCCACTTCGAGCGTGCCGGAGTGCAGCCGGACCGTGACGGTGCCGTCGCTGGGACTGTACTTCGCCGCGTTGTCCAGCAAGTTGGTGACCGCTCGGCCGATCACATGCGGGTCGCCGTGCACGTTCCACGGCCGTAGGTCGGCGGTGAAGGTCACGCTCGGCGCGCGCCGCCTGACTCGGGTGAGCGCGTCTCGCACCACGTCCGCGAAGTCCAGCTGCTCGCGGGACTCCCGCGGCGGATCCTCCCGGGACAGCTCGACCAGGTCGCCCATGAGCTGCGAGAGCTCCTCGGCCTGTGCGCGGACGTCATCGATGATCTGTGCCCGGTCGGCGGGAGGCAGCCGGTCGCCTTCGCGATCGCTCTGCGCGAGCAGATCAAGATTGGTACGCATGCTGGTCAGCGGTGTGCGCAGCTCGTGCCCCGCGTCGGCGACGAGGCGGGCCTGGCGGGCGCGCGCGTCGTTGAGGGCGGACAACATCTCGTTGAAGGAGTACGCCAGCCGGGCGATCTCGTCCTTGCCCTCGACCTCGATCGGGTCCAGCCGCTGGGTCCGGGCGACGTGTTCGGCCGCCTCGGTCAGCCGTCGCACCGGGCGCAGACCGGCCTGCGCGACCGACAGCCCGGCCCACGTCGCTCCGACGACGCCGATGCCGCCCACCAGCAGGGAGACGATCCGCACCCGGTCCAGGATCCACTCCGACTGCGCCATCGATTGCCCGACGACCAGCGCGAACCTGTCGCTGGCCCGAACGGACAGCATGCGGTAGTTCTCGCCTTTCAAGTCGGCCGTGCGGATGTGATGGTCTTCCCGGCCCTGGGCGACGGCGAGCTCAGGCTCGCCGACGGGTAGTGCGCTCTCCTCGCCCCGCGGAAGGATCAGTTCGCTGTTGCTGCCCATGTAGGCGACCCGCGTGTCGCTGGCGAGGAACGCCTCGGATGGGATCTGTACCAGCGAGGACGGACCCAAGCTGGACGCCAGCGTGTCCGAGGCGCGCTTGTAGAGACTCTCGTCCACGCTGCGGACCAACTGTGTGGAGACGGTGAGGTACACCGCCAGCGCGGTGAGCGCCACGGCCACGCCGACGCAGAGTGCGGCGAGGGCGCCGACCCGGGTGCGCAACGACAGTCTGCTCCGCACGCGGCGATCGTCGCCATCTGCGTCCTGGTGGACGTATCCCGACGACGACGGCGGCGGCGACGACGACGGCGGGGGAGGAGGCGGTGGAGGCAGTGGCCGGCCGTCGTCACCCGCGGCTGGGCCAGCGGTCACGGCGGGTCCTCCCGGGCGACGTAGCCGACGCCGCGGACGGTATGGATCAGCCGTGGCTCGCCGTTGGCCTCCGTCTTACGGCGTAGATACCCGATGTAGACCTCGAGCGAGTTGGCGGTGGTGGGGAAGTCGTATCCCCACACGTCCTCCAGGATCCGTTCCCGGGTGAGCACCTGCCGGGGATGCCGCATGAGTAACTCGAGTAGCGCGAACTCGGTGCGCGTCAGCCGCAGCGGAAGGTCGCCGCGGCTGACCTCGCGGGTCACCGGATCGAGCCGGAGGTCGCCGAGCTGGATGGCGGCCGATTCGGGCGCTCCGGCCGGCGTCGCGCGGCGGAGCAGCGCTCGCACCCGGGCAAGCAGCTCTTCCAGCGCGAATGGCTTGGGGAGGTAATCGTCGGCGCCGGCGTCCAGCCCGGACACCCGGTCGGATACCTCGTCGCGCGCGGTGAGCATCAGGATCGGCACGTCGTTGCCGGCCGCACGCAGCGCGCGGCACGTGGCGAGCCCGTCCAGGCCGGGCATCATCACGTCGAGGATGACCGCGTCCGGCTGGTGGTTGCTCAGATGCCGCAACGCGGACTCACCGTCCTCGGCGAGCTCCACCTGGTAACCGTTGAACGCCAGCGACCTCCGCAGTGACTCGCGCACGGCCGGGTCATCGTCGACGACAAGTACGTTCATGGTGCTCAGTCTGCCTCCTGCAGGTGAGAAACGCCTGAGAGTTCCGGATCGTCGGCGGCGAACGTACGCACCGGACCGGGCGGCGTGTCGGCCGTCTCGAACCGTACGGTGACCCTGCCGAGCCCGCTGCCCCACACCCAGCCGGGTCCAAGGCGGGCGTGGACGACGTCCATCCCGGGCACCCAGCGTCCGGCCGAGTGGACCGCCGCGTCGAGGTCCCCAGCGTCGTCGCCCTCGTCGCCCTCGTCGCCCTCGTCGGCGTCGTCGGCGTCGTCGGTGGGCGGCTGCTCGGATCCTTCGGCCGCGGAGAACAGATCATCCTGCACCCAATCGGAGAGCCCGGATACGCCCACCCCGAGCAACCGGATGCCTCCGGCGGTGTCGACCTCGTCGAGCAACTGCACGGCGAGACGGCTGATCGAGCGTGCGTCGTCGGTGGGGCCGGGCAGGGTCGCGGAACGAGAGAGCGTGGTGAAATCGTGCAGCCGGACCTTGAGCGTGATGGTGCGGGCCGAATGGCCGGAGCGCACCAGCCGGTCGGCCACCTTCTCCGCCAGCCGCCGGGTGAGCCCGGCGAGCAGTGCCCGATCGGTGATGTCGCGGTCAAAGGTGTCCTCGACGCTGATCGACTTGGACGCCCGGTCGGAACTGACCGCCCGTCCGTCGAGACCGTGGGCGAGCCGGAACAGCGAGCGACCGTGCGCCTCACCGAGCAGGTCGACGAGCTCGCCTTCCGCGATCCGGGCGAGGTCGCCGACGGTCCGCACGCCGAGCCGGGCCACCCTGGCAGCGGTGGCAGGACCGACGCCGGGCAGGGCGCGGACCCCGAGCGGATGCAGTACGTCGAGCTCGGTTCCGGGCTCGATCACCATGAGGCCATCCGGCTTGGCCTGTTCGGAGGCGATCTTCGCCAGCGTCTTCGAACTGGCTGCCCCGACGCTCGCGGTGATCCGGGTGCGCGCGTGGATCGTGGTGCGCAGCCGCTCGCCGACCGCGCGGACGCCACCGGGGGAGAGATCGGGGTGCTCGCCCGCCGCGAGATCGACGAACGCCTCGTCCAGGGAGAGCGGTTCGACCAACGGCGACAGCGCGCGCAACTGGTCCATCACCACCGTGCTGACCTTGCGGTAGGCGTCGAATCGGCGGGCCAGGAAAGCGGCGTGCCGGCACCGCGCGCGTGCCTCGGACATCGGCATCGCCGAGCGCACCCCGAACACTCGCGCCTCGTACGACGCGGTGGAGACCACACCTCGCGGGCCGAGGCCGCCGACGATCACCGGCCGCCCGCGCAACGACGGCTTGTCCCGCTGTTCCACCGCGGCGAAGAAGGCGTCCAGATCGAGGTGGAGAATGCTGGGTTCGCTCCGTGTGGTCACCTGGTATCACCGGTGCCGGCCGCGCTCACGCATCACAGAATGCCACGGATACCTGGTCACGTGTTCGCCTCGTCCGGCGGGCGCGCTAGTCTCGGTCGCACTTGGTCGGTGTGTGTCACCGCAAGGCCAGGTCCCGGCCATAGGACTGCTCGGCGATTCGCGGTAGGTTCGCTTGAGCTGTTCGAGGAGCCTCGAAGCCAGCGTCGACTTGAGGGAAAGGCGAGACACGATGAGTGCCATCGTTGTGGGCTACGTGCCGAAGCCCGAAGGCCGGGCCGCGCTGCGGCGAGCCGCCGAAGAGGCGAAACTTCGTGGGGTCAGGCTGGTTGTCGTCCACTCTCAGCAGGCCGGTGACGGGTCGAACGACGCCTCCGCGCCCGCCGGTGACCTCGACATGCTGCGCCAACAGCTCGCCGATGCGGGCATCGACACGGAGGTACGGCCGTCGGCCCCGGACGTCGATGTGGCCGAGGACCTGATCGATGCGGCCGAGAGCGCCGGCGCGGATTTCATCGTGATCGGCCTGCGCCGTCGCAGCCCGGTCGGCAAACTGATCCTCGGCAGCAACGCGCAGCGTATTCTGCTGGATGCGCCGTGTCCCGTGTTGGCGGTGAAGGCGGACGACGCCGAACTCCAGGCGGGCGAGCTGGGTAGAGAGAGCTAGAGGGGGCTTGACCTGATGGTCGACCTGTATCTGTCCGGGGATCCGGACGCGGACGAACTGCTCGCCCGGGATCCCTTCGCGCTGTTGGTCGGCATGTTGCTGGACCAGCAGATTCCGATGGAATGGGCCTTCACCGGTCCGGCGACGATCGCCGCGCGCATGGGCGTGGACCGGCTCGACCCGGCTGCTATCGCCGACCACGACGCGGAGAAGTTCTCCGCTCTGCTGGCGGAGAAACCCGCGGTGCACCGGTTCCCCGCCTCGATGGCCGGCCGGGTCCAGGCTCTGGCCGCCCACGTCGCGGCCAACTGGGACGGCGACGCGTCGCGCATCTGGAACGACGCACCCACCGGGGCCGAGCTGCTGGCCAGGCTCAAGGCGCTGCCCGGTTACGGCGAGCAGAAGGCCCGCATCATGGTGGCGTTGCTCGGGAAACGGTTCGATGTGTGCCCGGACGGCTGGCGCGAGGCCGCCGGGCCGTATGGTGAGGAGGGCTCGACGCGGTCGATCGCCGACGTCGTCGACGCGGACTCGCTCGCTCAGGTGCGCGCATTCAAACGAGAAGCAAAACGCAGAGCAAAGGGGTAGGTCGTGCGGCCAGCGGATGCCCAGCGGCTGCTGGGCGTACTGGCAGGTGCCGACGCACCCGTGGGCTTCGCCGTCTTCGACGAGCAGCACCGCTACCTCGCGGTGAACGCGTTCCTCGCCGAGCGGACCGGCAAGGCGATCGCCGAACATCTGGGGCGACGTCCGGCCGAGGTGCTGCCGCCGGAGCTTGCGGCGCATACCGAGGCGATGATCGACCGTGTGCTGCGTACCGGTGAGACGCTGAAGACGGACGAGCCCGCCACGCCGGGTGCGGCCGGCGGTGTCACCTACCTACGCTCGACGTGGTACCTGGTGGACGAGGGCGAGCGTCGGGAAGTGGCGATGTTCGTCGTGGACGACACCTCGCAGCGCAGCGCGCTGTCCGCGCTGCGGCACAGCCGCGCGCGTAACGCCCGCTTGCTGGAGGTCGCCGAAGAACTTGCCGAGGCGGTCACGGTCGCGGAGGTGGCCGCGGCGGTCTCGGTGATCGGCCGCGCCACCGTGGGCGCATTACGGACGTCGGTGGTGTTGATCGGGGAGCGGGACAGGCTTGTCGAGGTCGACGGTTCGGCCACGTCGGAATGGCCGGACGACGAGGGGTCACCGATGATCGAGGTACTCCGGACGGGATGGCCGGTGTTCCTCGGATCCGCTGCCCAGGCCCGCCGCGAGTACCGGAGCCAGTCGTTCCAGGATTTCCTGGACACCACGGACGAACGTTCCTGGGCGCTGCTGCCGATGTCGACCGACAGCGGGCGGCTCGGCGTGGTGCGTTTCGCATTCGACGACGAGCAGCCGTTCGAGTCGGAGGCGTGCCGGTTCTTGCGGGCGGTGGCTCAGCAATGCTCGGTCGCTTTCGAACGGGCACGGCTGTTCGAGCAGGAGCGGACCGCGACCGCGTCGCTCACCGAGAGCCTCATGCCCCAGTCGTTGCCGACCATCGACGGTCTGGAGCTGGAGGCCCGCGGTGTGCCCGGCTCCGCCGACGCGGTGGGCGGTGACTGGTACGACGCCTTCGAGCTGCCGGACGGTGCTGCGTCCGTGGTGGTGGGAGACGTGATGGGGCACGGGCTGTCGGCCGCCTCCGGGATGGGGCAGGTCCGGGCCGCGTTGCGGGCGCTGGCGTTGGCCGACCCGGACCCGGCCGCGGTGCTGGCCGGCCTCGACCGTCTGGTCGAAGGCGGTGGTTCGGTGGAGATGGCGACGGTGGTCTACCTGGTGGTCGATCCGGCGGGTGGCGTGGTGCGACTGGGCGATGCCGGCCATCTGCCGCTGGTCCGGATACCGCCGGCGGGGGAGATCGAGCTGATCGACAGCGGGGTCGACACCACACCGATCGGTGTACCGGAAGCTCGCCACAGCCGCATCCTGCAGCTCGTGCCCGGCGAGATTCTGCTGGCCTTCACCGACGGCCTGGTAGAGAGCCGGAGCCGCGGTCTGGAAGAAGGCGTCGGTGAGCTGCTGAGCTGCCTGGAGGACCAGCGCACGGCACCGTTGGATACGATGCTGGACAATGTGGTCGAGCGGCTGCGCACGCCAGGCGCGGCCGACGATCTCACGATTCTCGCGCTACGGTGGAAACATCTGTGAGCTATGCCACTGATCATGCCGGCCGGTTCGAGGGACAACGGGAAGTACGTTCGTCATGTCAGAATGATGTGTTGCTCTATCCCAACCACATGCCAGCCGCCTGAGAACGAGAGGTTGTTCGTGTCGCCTAGCCCGTCCCGTTCCAAGTACGCCCGGATCCTCGAGCTGCCCCCAGTACGAGAGCTTGTGACGCGAGGCCAGGAGTCTGGCTCGGTGAACGCGCAGGATGTGCGGGAGGCGTGCGAGGCCGCCGAGCTGGCGATGAAAGAGAGCCGGATCGTTGTCGAGCATTTGAAGTCGACAGGTATTACTGTCGAGGTTGCGGCTTCGGACTCGCGGAGGAGCTCTGCCAAGCGGGTGGTGGCCGCGACGTCGCGTCGTTCCTCGGCGACGGCGACCGCACCAGCGGACAAGGCCAGGACATCGGCCAACAAGAAGGTTAAGCAGGCAGCGGAGAAGAGCGAGGGATCTGTGAAGACTGCGGTGAAAAAGACTCCAGCGGCAGCAGTTCGAGATGAGCCCTCCGACGCGGCGGCTGTCACGGCGTCCGCGCCGGCCGACGCTGGGGCGAAGCCGTCCCGGAAGAGCAACAAGAAGGCACAGCCCGCTGTCGCCGATGCGGAGGTGGAGATCACAGATCCCGACGTTGCGGCCGTCGACGCCGCCGATGTCGACGTGGATCCCACCGTCGACATCGACCCCGCTGTCGACGCCGAGGAGCCGGCCGTCGAAGAGGAGGCCGTAGCGCCCGCTCGCGCGCTCGATGAGCCGGAGCTCACCGATCTGACCGACGAGGGTTTCGTGCTCTCCGAGGACGACGACACCGACGAGCCCGAGCAGCAGGTGGTCGTCGCCGGCGCCACTGCCGACCCGGTGAAGGACTACCTGAAGCAGATCGGCAAGGTGCCGCTCCTCAACGCTGAGCAAGAGGTGGAGTTGGCCAAGCGGATCGAGGCCGGACTGTTCGCCGAGGAGAAGCTGGCGAACGAGTCGGAGGGAATGGACTCGAAGCTGGTCAGCGAGCTGCACTGGATCGCCGAGGATGGCCGTCGGGCCAAGAACCACCTGCTGGAGGCGAACCTCCGTCTGGTCGTGTCGCTGGCGAAGCGCTACACCGGCCGCGGCATGTTGTTCCTCGACCTGATCCAGGAAGGCAACCTCGGTCTGATCCGGGCCGTGGAGAAGTTCGACTACACCAAGGGCTACAAGTTCTCCACGTACGCGACGTGGTGGATCCGGCAGGCGATCACCCGGGCCATGGCCGACCAGGCCCGCACCATCCGTATTCCGGTGCACATGGTCGAGGTCATCAACAAGCTCGCCCGGGTGCAGCGGCAGATGCTGCAGGACCTCGGGCGCGAACCGACGCCGGAGGAGCTGGCCAAGGAGCTGGACATGACGCCTGAGAAGGTCGTCGAGGTCCAGAAGTACGGGCGCGAGCCCATCTCGCTGCACACGCCGCTGGGTGAGGACGGCGACAGCGAGTTCGGTGACCTGATCGAGGACTCCGAGGCCATCGTTCCGGCCGAGGCGGTCTCCTTCACGCTGCTCCAGGAGCAGCTGCACGCGGTGCTGGACACGTTGTCCGAGCGTGAGGCCGGCGTCGTCTCGATGCGGTTCGGCTTGACCGACGGCCAGCCGAAGACGCTGGATGAGATCGGCAAGGTCTACGGTGTGACCCGGGAGCGGATCCGGCAGATCGAGAGCAAGACGATGAGTAAGCTGCGGCACCCGTCGCGGTCTCAGGTTCTGCGTGACTACCTGGACTGAGAAGCGTGAGTTCGCCTGGTGAGGTCGAGCGACGGGGTACCCCGTCGCCGTTGGCGGTGCTGATACCCGTCGTCGGGATGCTCGCCGTGATGTGGGGCGAGGAGATCGTCGACTCGCTGCCGGGCGTCAATCTCGATCAGTACGGCATCCAGCCGCGCAGTGCGGAGGGCCTGATCGGTGTGGTGACCGCGCCGTTCCTGCACGGCGGTTTCGATCACCTGATCGCCAATTCCGGTGCGTTCTTGATCCTCGGCAGCCTCGTGGCGCTGACGACCAAGAGGTTCTGGCCGGTCACCATCGGCGTGACATTGATCGGCGGCTTGGCGACGTGGCTGCTGGCCGGTGCGAACACCAATCACATCGGAGCCAGCGGCCTCGTCTACGGCTTCGCGGCTTTCCTGGTGGCCTGGGGCGTGCTGACGCGGAAGCTGTTGAGCATTCTGGTGTCGGTCGTGGTCGTCCTGATGTACGGCGGGATCGTCGTGGGCGTGTTGCCGGGTCAGCCGGGGATTTCCTGGCAGGGCCACCTGTTCGGCGCCTTGGCCGGCGTGTTGATGGCGCTCGTCCTGCGCCCGGATCCCCGCTAGCGCGCACGACCCGCGGCCGCCCCGCCTCACGCTGCGTTGCCGGACGGCCTCGAACCAGGCGGCACGTGGCTTCTCTGATGAGCGCCGTGTGGCTTCCCTGATATATGCGGGAGCGGGGCCGGAGCGCTCCGTGGAGTACCAACCACGGAGAACCCCGGCCCCGCTCGTCGCGAAGTCTCGAGTCGACTACAGCATGCTGTCGACGACCGTGCGTCAGCCGGCCGAGTGCTCTTCTGTGAGGCGGGACGTCTCGTCGTGCCACTCCAGCGCCATCGGGCGCAGCTTGGCCTCGAACTTGCGACCATGGTGGCCGCAGAACAGTAGCTCGCCCTGGTCGAGCACAGCGCGGATGTAAGCCTGTGCACCGCAGCTGTCGCAGCGGTCGGCGGCGTTCAACGGCTTGGTCGCGAGAGTAGCTGTCACGGTCGCGCACCTTCCTTGTCGGCGAACCACTCCGGGGTACGGGTGGTCATGTCATGCATCCGTACCAACATGAAATCACCTTCAGAAGTTCCCAGAATCGCGCCATGCGATGGTTCGCTCAGCGCGTAACGGTTGCGGCGTGAGGCTCGCCACATTTCACGCCATTACCTAGGAACCCCTCACGGCCCCCTTGCCGTGATCCCACATGCTGACACATTTCATCTCATATTTCAAACACCCTCCAAACCCCGCCCCGCCTAAATGATCATGTGAAGTGGGTTTTCTCCAGCACTACCATGTCTGCAGACCTGGTACGGCACGAGAAGACCCACTTCACATGATCATTTAGGGCCGGCGGGGGCGGGTGCAGCGTGGCAGCCGGGAGTCGTCGGGGTTCGGGGCTATGCTGGCAACGCTGGTAGGGGTGGGTTCTACTGGCGTCGTGACCGATGCGAGGAGGGACACGCTGTGACCGGGCAGACCGCAGCCACCGGCCGAGGCGGTGACTACACCGCGCGCCACTTGTCGGTGCTGGAAGGACTGGAAGCGGTTCGTAAGCGGCCTGGCATGTACATCGGGTCCACCGACTCCCGCGGGCTGATGCACTGTCTGTGGGAGATCATCGACAACGCCGTGGATGAGGCCCTGGGCGGGTACTGCGACCGTGTCGAGGTGGTGCTCCGCGCGGACGGCTCGGCCGAGATCCGGGACAACGGCCGCGGCATCCCCGTGGACACGCACAGCAAGTCCGGGCTCTCCGGCGTGGAGGTGGTCTTCACCAAGCTGCACGCGGGCGGCAAGTTCGGTGGCGGTTCGTACGCAGCCACCGGCGGGCTGCACGGGGTCGGCGCCAGTGTGGTCAACGCCCTGTCCCACCGGCTCGACGTCGAGGTCGACCGGGACGGGCGCACGCATGCGATGTCGTTTAGGCGCGGCGAGCCGGGGGAGTATTCCGGCGACGGGCCCGACGCGCCGTTCCAGCCGTTCACGGACCACTCGGAGCTTCGCGTCACCGGAAAGGTCACCAAGCGCAAGACCGGAACCCGGGTACGGTTCTGGGCCGACCGGCAGATCTTCCTGCGGGACGCGGAGTACGTCTGGGATGACATCGTCTCCCGGGCGCGCCAGACGTCGTACCTGATCCCTGGCCTGGAGCTGGTGGTCCGCGACGAGCGCGGCGACACTCCGGTGGAGGAGAAGTTCCGCCACGACGGCGGCATCAGCGAGTTCGTCGAGTTCCTGAGCCCTGGTGCCTCCGTGACCGACGTGCTCCGGCTGACCGGTCGTGAGGTGTTCCGGGAGACTGTGCCGGTGCTCGACGACGACGGGCAGCTGGTCTCCAAAGACACCGAGCGCACGTGTGAGGTGGACGTGGCGCTGCGCTGGGACACCGGCTACGACACCGTCTCGCGCTCGTTCGTGAACGTCATCGCCACCCCGAAGGGCGGCACCCACGTCGCCGGCTTCGAGCAGGGCCTGCTCAAGGTGATGCGGGACCAGGTCAAGGCCAACGCCCGCCGGTTGAAGGCCGGAAACGACAAGATCGAGAAGGATGACGTCCTTGAAGGGCTGACCTCCGTGGTCACGGTCCGGTTGGATGAGCCGCAGTTCGAAGGGCAGACCAAGGAGGTTCTGGGCACCTCCGCCGTGCGCTCGATCGTCGCCGGCGTCGTGGAACGCGAGATGAAGGCGTTCCTGACCTCGACGAAGCGGAACGAGAAATCGCAGGCGTCCGCGGTACTGGAGAAGGTGGTCTCGGCCGCCAAGGCACGGGTGGCCGCCCGGCTGCACAAGGAGACGGTCCGGCGGAAGAACGCGTTGGAGACGAGTACTCTGCCGACCAAGCTGGTGGACTGCCGTTCCACCAGCCTGGACCGCTCTGAGCTGTTCATCGTGGAGGGTGACTCGGCGCTGGGTACCGGACGATCCGCGCGCGATGCGGAGTTCCAGGCACTGCTGCCGATCCGCGGCAAGATCCTCAACGTGCAGAAGGCGTCGGTCTCGGACATGCTGAAGAACGCCGAGTGTGCGGCGATCATCCAGGTCCTCGGCGCCGGGAGCGGGCGTACGTTCGCGCTGGAGCAGGCCCGCTACGGCAAGGTGATCATCCTGGCCGACGCCGACGTGGACGGCGCCCACATCCGCACGCTGCTGATCACGTTGTTCTTCCGGTACATGCGCCCGTATGTGGAGGCGGGCCGGCTGTTCGCGGCCGTTCCGCCGCTGCATCGGATCGAACTGATCAACCCCAAGAAGGGGCAGGACAAGTACATCTACACCTACACCGATGCCGAGATGCAGCGGGTCACCCTAGACTTGCAGCGCAAAGGCGTGCGGTTCAAGGAGCCCCCGCAGCGCTACAAGGGCCTCGGCGAGATGGACGCCGACCAGCTGGCGGAGACCACGATGGACCCGCGCCAGCGCCGGCTGCGGCGGATCACCGCCGCCGACGCGGAGGCGGCGGAGCGTGTGTTCGAGCTACTGATGGGCAACGAGGTGGCTCCCCGGAAGGAGTTCATCGTCGCCGGGGCGGCTGAGCTGGACCGCGAGCGCATCGACACCTGACCGCCGAGCGGCCGGCCGACGTGCCACAGGTCCGGGCCGACCGCGCCGAAACCGGCCCGGCCGTCAGCTGTCGCGTAGCGCCGTGCCCCAGTAGGTGAGGTTCGTCGGGTCGAGGTTGGAGCCGAGCGGCTCCAACCGGGTTGCGGTCAAGGTCAGGCCGCTGCGCTCCAAGGCGCCATAGGTGTCGTTGCAGGGATCGCATCCGTCGCCCAGCGCTCGCCATGGCCGACGTACGATGCGCTGGTAACGCGCCCGGGCGGAGCCGGGCGCGGCGGCGACGTGCTCGATGAACAGCAAGCGTCCGCCCGGGCGCAGAATGCGCCGAACCTCGCTCAGCAGCGAGTCGACGTCGTCGACGGAGCAGAGGGTGAGCGTCGAGATCACGAGCTCGTGGGACGCGGCCGGCAACGTGTCCGCGCGCAAGTCGCCGGCGCGCAGATCGAGGTCGATCCGATGACGCTCGGCCGCTGCCCGGAGGTCGGCGTGGAAGTAGGTGTTCGGTTCGAACGCGATCACCCTGGTGCCGGGGCGCAGATAGCCGAAGTTGCTGCCGACGCCGGAGCCGATCTCGACGATCTGTGCCGGCACGTCGTTGAACAGGTCTGACTTGGCGGGCCGGATCTGCTGGTCGACGGAGTCGGCCATGCTCCGCCAGAGCTTGGCGAAACGGCGCGATCTGCGGCCGGCGGTAGATGCGGTGCGACCGGACGTGTGAGCGGTAGTGCCCATGACGTGTCTCCTACAGACGAACTAGTCGGTCTGTTGAGAGTAGGACCGACCGGTTGGTCTGTCAACTGATACAGTCGCGGCATGAGTGAACGGTCCGCCCGGGAACGGATTCTCGACGCGGCGCATCAGCTGGTGCTTCAGCGCGGATTCGCGGCCACCACCGTTGACGCGGTACTGGCAGAAGCTTCCGCGTCCAAAGGCGCGTTCTTCCACCACTTCCCGTCGAAGGCGCATCTGGGGCGTGCGTTGGTGGAGCGTTACGCGGAAGGCGACGCGCAGGCGCTAGAGACGGCGATGTCGGCCGCCGAGGCGGAGACCGACGATCCGGGCGAGCAGCTCGTGTGCTTCTTGCGTTCATTCGAAGAGGGGGCGGAGGCTGTGCTGAAGATCCAGCCCAGCTGCCTGTTCATCTCCTTCATCTATGAGACGGAGCTCGCTGACGCGGGCACGGATGACATCGTGGCGCGGTCGATCCTGCACTGGCGAGAGCGGATCCTCGACAAGCTCGAGCAGGCCGCCGCGGATCGGCCGGCGCTGCGAGCGGTGGACCTGCCGTCGCTGGCTGACCAGCTCTTCACCGTGTTCGAGGGAGCGTTCCTGCTGACCCGGGCGCTCGGAGATAAGGACGCCATGGGCCGGCAACTGTCTCATCTCCGGCATTACGTGGAGTTGCTGGTCTCGCGGGGATGAGCCGGCTTCCCGGACGGCGTGTCAGTCATGCTCCGTTGCCGTGCCGCGGAATCCAATATCCCATCGCGGCGGCCGCCACTCCAGCCACCCCGGCCATGGCGATCGCCGCCGGGGCCAGCGCCGCTACCGCCGTGATCGCGCTGATGACCAACGGTCCGGCGCCGTTGCCGAGGTCCGCGCAGAGCCGCCAGGCGCCGAGAAAGGTGGCGCGGCTCGTCGTCGGCGACACGTCCGCGCCGAGCGTCATGATGATGCCGCTGCCCATGCCGTTGCCCAGCCCCATCCCCACGGCGACGGCGGTCAGCGCCGCACTTCCGTGCGCCAGCGGCAGCGCGAGATGCGCCAGCCCGAGCACCAGCATCGACGGCACGGCCACCCACCGCCGGCCCAGCCGGTCCATGGCCATCCCGGCCGGGTAGAACAGCAACATGTCCACCGCGCCGGAGACGCCGAAGATCAGGCTGGTGGTGGCCGGGTCCAAGCCGATGTGGTCGCCCCAGAGCGGGATCACCGCCTGGCGCGACGCACGCACCGCCCCCACGAGCAGCGCACCCATGCCGAGCGTGCGCAGGACCGGTAGGTGACGACGGATGACCTGGCTGGTGCTGCCGAGCGCGCTGGTCGGCGTCGGCGACGGAAGCGAGCGGGTCTGCGGGACAGGGAGGGCCAGCAGGAGCGCCGCCGCGACCCCCGCGGCGACCAGGTGCACCCAGTACGCGCCGTCGGTGCCCAATCGGCTCATGACGGCGGCACCGAGGAACGGCCCGATGAACGCCCCGATCCGGGCCGTGCCGCCCAGGGTGGACATGGCCCGGGCCCGTAACGGGTACGGCACCACCTCGGTCAGATACGCGTGTCGTGCCAGACCCCACACCGATGCCGCCACACCGAGCAGCACGATCGCGACGGCCAGCAACCAGACTGAGGTGGCGACGAGGCACAGCGCCAGCGCTCCTGCGGTCACCGCGGTCGCCATCAGCATCGCCGGCCGCTCTCCGACCCGCACCGCGAGCATCCCCGCCGGTAGGTCGCCGACGATCTGGCCGACGCCGAGCATGGCGACGACGAGGCTCGCGGTGGCGACCGAGGCGCCGAGGTCCCGGGCGGACAGCGCGATGACCGGCGCGACGGCGCCCTGGCCGATGCCGAACAGCAGGGACGGGAGATAGACCGACGGTCCGATCGACCACAGGCTGATCTGTTCTGACATCGAGGAATAGTCTGCCAGAGGCGTGCGCTGGTCAGATGGACACGCATCACATTTGCCGTCGAACGGCGCACCGCCGAGAATGATCAGGTGACAGCTCAGCAACGCATGACGGCGGACCGCGGAGCGATGCCGGGGCAGGTGGCCACGGCGATGTCGATCGGCGCGCTTGCCGGGGGCGCGCTCGCCGGGGCCGCGCTAGGGCACCGCCGCCGTCGCCGGACGACCCTGGTGGCGGGGTTGGCGGGTGCCGCGGTGCTCGGTGCGTCCGAACTAGTCGCCCGGCGTCGTCAGCGCCCGCACGAGATCCCTGCGCTCCCGCACCGCATCCTGATGAGCGCCGCGCTGGCGGCACCGGCCGGCTGGATCGCGGACCGGGTAGCCCGGCCCCGGCCGACGACGGTGGGCGTGACGGTGGGCGCCGTGGCCGGGGCGATGGGGGTGCGGCCGCACAAGGTCGTCTACGGCCCGGTGGTGGGGCTCGCGATCGGCGCGGCCCTGGCCAAATCGGCGCGGGACCGGCCGGGCGCTGCCGGGGTCGCGGCCGCGACGGTGCTCGTGTACCGGGCGAGCGCGGCGTTGCTCTTCCGGGATCCGCAGCTCTCGCTGCTGGCTGAGGACGTCGACGAGAAGGAGTTGCCGTTCGTCGTCCCGCTCGGCTCGCAGAGCCGGTACGTGGGGACGGACTATCTGCGTGCGCTGGCGTCCGTCGTGCACGGACAATACCGGCGCGACGCACCGGACGTGGGGATCGTGGCCGACCTGGATGAGCTCGCCGGCCCGGAGCTGGACACCGAGCGGGTGCACCCGTTGGTGCGCGAGTTCTATGAACACACGACCCGTTTCACCTTGGACATCGCGCCCCGGTGGCGGGCTTGGGTGCGGCCCGGCTATCTGCTGTACCGGACGCTCGTCGCGCGCCCGCTCGGTCAGGCGAACGTCCCGATGAACCAGCGTCAGGCGCTGCGCGGCATGGTGAGCCGGATCGATACGATCGCGGTGAACGACCGGCGCGAAGACGACATCCGCGGCTGGATCCGCTCCTATGCGGATGACGACGAGCCCATCTACGTCGGCATTTACACGACCTACCGGCATGATGGCCGGGGTTATGTCAGCGTGGGGTTCCCGTTGCCGGACGCCAGCTTCACCGCCACGCTGGAGCCCCGCGGGCGGAACGACGGCGGGATCACGCTGACCAGCACGAGCGCGCTGGACCACCCTGGCCACTACCTCACCTACATCGACCCGGGCACGCGCAGGCTCACGTCATTGGCCGTGCACGGCTTTGCGGAAGAGTTGCGGATCTACCCCGCCGGCGGCGGTGAACTCACGGCCGAACATGCGTTCCGGCTGTTCGGCATGGCGTTCCTGGTCTTGCATTACCGGATCCGGCGCCGCATCCAGGGAACGGAATGAGCTCCCTGCACCCGGCGCCGGACCCAGAGTCCTCAGCAATGGGCCTCCAGCGCGACGGCTGGTGCGTCAGACCTCGCGCGTGACACGGCCCGTGTCGACGTCGTAGATGAAGCCGCCGACAGCCACGTTCGGCGGCAGGTATGGCCAGGAGCGGATCTTCTGCACGTCGACGCCGAGCGTCTCCCGCTGGTCGGCGATGAGCCGGAAATCCAGGCTGCGCACGTCGATGCCGGATGCCTGCTCGATGATGTCGATCACCTCGTCGCGGGTGGCGCTGGCCATCTTGCAGTTGGTGTGTGCGACCACCATGATCCGTTCCACGCCGAGCAGGTGAGTCGCCAGCGCCAGCGTGCGCAGGACGTCTTCGGTCACGCGTGCCCCGGCATTGCGGATGATCTTCGCGTCGCCCGGATTGAGCCCTAGCATGTCCAGCGGCTCGATGCGGGAGTCCATACAGGTCACGATCGCGAGTCCGCGCGCGGCGCGGGGGAGCAGTCCGGCCAGTTCGAAGCTCTGGGCGTAGGCCTCGTTGGCTTCCAGTACGTCGACGAAGTCGGCGAGATCCTCTGTCACAGTGTCCTCCACGCTGAACAGGATCGCATGACGCCGCAGCGGACCAGGCACGGGTCCCAGATACGGAACGGTTGCGTATCGATTGCGAGTGACGTAGATTCTGCATCGATACGCAACCGATGCGTATCGGAAGTCGTGAAAGGGAACCCACAATCGTGGATGAACGAATCCATCGGCGGCGCTGGGGCATTCTCGGCGTGCTGGTGATCAGCTTGCTGGTCGTCGTACTCGACAACACCGTCCTCAACGTCGCTCTCAAGACCATCCAGCAGGATCTCGGCGCCACGCAGAGCGAGCTGGCCTGGTCCGTCAACTCCTACACTCTGGTCTTCGCCGGCCTGTTGTTCACGTTCGGGCTGCTCGGCGACCGGTTCGGGCGCCGGCGCCTGTTGGTCCTCGGTCTGGCCCTGTTCGGGGCGGCCTCGGCACTCTCGGCCTACGCCGACACCCCGGCCCAGCTGATCGCGGCCCGTGCGCTGATGGGGGTCGGCGGGGCAGCGGTGATGCCCGCCACGCTGGCCATCATCACCAACGTCTTCGACGCGAAGGAGCGTGGCCGGGCCATCGGCATCTGGGTCGCCTCGGTGGGGATCGCGGTGGTCCTCGGTCCCGTCCTCGGTGGTGCGCTGCTCGAACAGTTCTGGTGGGGGTCGGTGTTCCTGATCAACGTGCCGATCGTCCTCGCCGGGCTGGCGCTGATCGGGTGGCTGGTGCCCGAATCGAGGGATCCCCGTCCGTCTCGGCTGGATCCCGTCGGCGTGGGGCTGTCGATCGCCGGGCTGACCCTGCTGGTCTACGGGATCATCGAAGGCGGTGAGCGGGCTGGGTTCGGCGATGTAGCGGTCTGGGCTCCTGCGCTGGGCGGGGTACTCGCCCTGGTCCTGTTCGTCTGGTACGAGCGACGGATCGACCATCCGGCACTGGACATGGCCCTGTTCCGCAATCCGGCGTTCTCTGCCTCGGTGAGCGCGATCGGCCTGGTGTTCTTCGCCATGATGGGCGTGTTCTTCTTCATGACGTTCTATTGGCAACTGGTGCGCGGCTTCTCGCCGCTGGAGACAGGGCTGCTCTTCCTGCCGTTCGCGGTCGCACAGACGGCGTTCTCGCCGATGTCGGAGACGATGGTCCGAAGGTTCGGGGTGCGCGCCGTGGCTGCGACCGGACTCGGCCTGGTCGCGCTCAGCCTGGCCGGGCTCGCGTTCATCGAGGCGGACACCCCGCTGTGGTTCCTGGAGGCCTTGTTGTTCATCCAAGGAGCCGGGATCGCCAACGTCATGCCGCCTGCCACGACGGCGGTCATGGCCTCTGTACCGCGAGAGAAGGCGGGAATCGGCTCCGCGGTGAACAACACGATGCGGCAGGTGGGCGGCGCGCTCGGTGTCGCGGTGCTCGGCGCGATCCTGGCTGTGCGGTACCGGGCCGACGTGCACGACGCGCTGGCCGTGCTGCCCGACGGGTCCCGCGACGCGGCGGCGGAATCGTTGGGCTCCACCCTGGCCATCGCCGAGCAGGCGCAGGTGACCGGCGCGATCCAAGCGCGGGCGTTCGATGCCTTCCTCAACGGCGTGCACTGGGTATCGGCCATCGCGGCGGCGGTCACCGTGCTCAGTGTCGCGGTCGTCCTGCGGTTCCTGCCGGGACGCGGCCGTCCCCGACCACGCGGACCGGAGCGGCCGTCGGCGGAGACGGAGCCGGCATCCGTTGCGAGCTAGCGCAGCACGTCCCTCAACGGCGAGAATATGACGTGACATGACTGAACAGATCGTGAAGAAGACCGGGCGCCCGCGCAGCGAGGACGCAGACAAGGCGATCATCGAGGCGACTCTCGAGCTCGTCGCCGAGGTCGGTGTCGGCGGGATCTCGATCGAGGGTATCGCCGCCCGGGCCGGCGTCGGGAAGACCACCATCTACCGGCGCTGGCCCGACAAGGAGAGCGTCATCTGTGATGCGGTGGCCATTCTGAAAGGCCCGGTTCCGGATCTTCCCGGCACCTCGCTCCGGGACGATCTGCTGGTCATGGCCGATTCCACGGTCCGTGGCCGGGAATCGACCCGCGACCGCCGCATCTACGCGTGCTTCGTGGGGGAGATGTATCGGCATCCCGCGCTGAAGGATCGGTACCACAGCACCGTCATCAAGCCGCGTCGCGAACTGATCCGTCGGGTTCTCGCCGCCGCGGTGGAACGGGGTGAGCTCCGCGCCGATCTCGACATGGACGTGATGATCGAGGTGATGACCGCTCCGCTGCTGCACTGGCTGCTGCACCACCCGGAGGAGAGCCCGGCCCGAAAGCTGATCGAACAGTTCGTCGACGGCGTCCTGGACGGCTTGCGGCCCCGGTAGCGCAGTACGCGCTAGCCGGCCGCCGTCGACGTCGGTGTCGTGACCGGAGCGCCGGAGGGGCGCAGCAGCAGCGCGGCCCCGAGTGCGGCCAGGGCCGCGCACACTGCCGCGCCGGTGAAGGTCGCCTGCAGCTGCGCCACCACCGCCTCGCGGACCGCGTCGTCGTACGCCGGACAATCGGTCGGGGTCTCCGGGCAGATCACGGCGGGCGATTCGATGTCGCGCTGGACGCTGTAGAGCCGGCGCAGGCCGATCGCGGTGAGCGCGGACAAACCGGCGAGCATGCCGATCATCCGGGCGACGACGAGCAGCGCGCTGGCCACTCCATGGGTCGCTCGCGGCGTCGCGGCCAGCAGCGCCGCATTCACCGGCGCGATCGCCAGGCCGAACCCGAGACCGGCGACGACGAGCACCACGTCGTCGCCGAGACCGTCCAGCGAGCCCACGCCCCACCGCGACATCGCCGCCAGCCCAGCGGTGCCGCCGGCCATCCCGGCCGCGGCGACACCGGCCGCGGGCAGCCGGCGGATCAACCAGCCGCCGAGCAAGGCGCCCACCGGAAGCGCGACCAGGAACCGGAGCAGCACCAGTGCGGCATCGAGCTGGTCCGCCCCGGGGACGACGGTGCGGGCCAGGATCGGCACATCCACCACCACGGCCACCAGGGCGGCACCGACGAACAGGCTGACCAGCAGCGCCCCCCACGCCGGGCGGGCGCGGACGGTGGCACCCGGCACCAGCGGATCCCGGGCGCGTCGCTGTCGCCAGGCGAACGCGCCCAGGGCGACGGCCGACCCGAGCAGTAGCCACGGTCCGGACGGCGCCATCAACTCCTCGGCCGGGTCGGCGACCGCGAACGTGAGCACGATGCCACCGAGCGCCGCTCCGAGGAATGTCGCACCGGGCAGGTCGGAGGCACGCAACACTGATGGGGTGCGGCGCAGGTCGACCAGCGGCCGCCGTGCGGTCAGCTCACGCACCACGAACCCCGCGGCGAGTGCGATGCCGGTGAGCGAGAGCGGCGTGGTCCAGTCCTGCCCGTCAACGACGGGAACCAGCAACTCGCCCCAGGCGACACTCGCTTCCAGCGAGTCGGGTCGGACGACCGCCACGCCGCCGGCCACGGCTGCGCCGATGCCCAGAAGCGCGCCGAGGACGTCGGGTCGCCCGCGCCGCGCCGTGGACGGTCTGTCGTCGTCGGTTGCGACGGCCGGTGAATCCGCGTCGGCTGCCCCGGCCGTCGCAGCCGTCGTCGTCGTGGTGGCCGTCGTCGTTGTCGCGGCCGTCGCCGTCCGCCGCCGGATGAGCGTGCCGATCACCAGCGTGATGCCGACGGCGAAGTTGATCCAGAAGATCGCGCGCCAATCGGCGATGGCCAGCACGGCGGCGCCGAACAACGGGCCGAGCACCGAACCCAGCTCCTGCACCGCGCCGACCATGCCCAGCGGCACACCGCGCCGCTCCGGCGGCCACAGGTCGGCCACCAGCGCCAGCGTCACCGGAACCAGGGCACCGCCCCCGGCGCCCTGCAGGAAGCGGCCGACGATCGCGCCACCCAGCCCGTCGGCGGCGGCGGTGAGCAGCGATCCGGCGGCGAAGACGAGCAGCGCGCCCTGCAGAACGGCGAACCGGCCGATCACGTCCGAGATCCGTCCCACCAACGGCAACACGACGACGTATCCCAGCAGGAACATCGACACGAGCGGTGCGGCTCGCTGCAGTTCGTCGGCGTCCAGACCGACCCCGACCATCATGTCCGGCAGCGCCAGCACGATGACGTAGGTGTCCGCCGCGGCGAGCAGGATGCCGATCGCGCAGAGGACGAGCACGCCGCGACCTGCCCGCCGCTCATGATCATGAACACTAGGCGTGCTATTCGTACGGTTAGCGTTCATGATCATGGGTGGGCTGGGAGGCTCAGCCGGTCGGCGCACTGATCTCTGCGGGCTCGTCGTACTCGTCGAGGCTGACGACGTAGGTCTGCTCTCCGCCGTCGTAGAACGGCCCGGTCAACGTCGCCTGCCGAAGCCGGCCGGTGTCCGGGTCCAGCGACCAGGTCGCCTGCACGTCGGCGTCCGGGTCGGCCAGGGTGAGGATGGCGTCCACCAGCTCGCCGGGGATCACCGACTCCACCTGGTCGTATACCTCGCCGTCGACGCGCACCTGATCGGCCCCCGCGACGTCGCTCCCGGAGCGCAGCAGCTGCCCCACACCCTGCTCCGGGTCGATCAGGACGCCCGGATCGCCGAAGTCGAGACCCGTCGCGTCCATCTTCTCGTAGCCGTCGGTCAACGGAAGCTGGGCCCAGATCTCGCCATCGATCGAGACGACGTCGACGGTGCTGGAGAGCGCGCCGGCCTTGACCCGGACCCCGCCCTCGAAGGAACTGGGCGGGACGGCCACCCCTTCGGCACCGACGACGACGGTCCCCGAGTCCGGTAGGTCCTCGCCTTCCACGGTGAACCGCACGCTCGACGTCTCGGCGAGCAGCTCCGCCGCCGTCTCGAGCGCGGCCTGCGGATCCTCGGCGGCGTCGCCACCGTTGTCGCCGTCGTCGCTGCACGCGGACAGCCACAGCACAGCGACGGCGGTCAGCGTCGGCAGCAGGGTGCGCAGCATGCGTCGTGCGCACCCGCGAGAGCCTGGTCTGGAGATCGTGTCCTCCCGCATCGTCATGGGCTCGCCGACGCTGACCGCCGGCCGAGCACACGTTGCCTGTCTACGCAGCCTACGCTCCACTGTCGGCACTGTGAGCATGCTGAGAGCCGTCCGACCCTCCGCTTAATTCTCCTCGTCGTCCAGCGGCAGCACACCGTCCTCCGGCGGCGGGGCTCCGGCGTCGCCGGAACTCTCGCCCGGGGTGCCCTCGGCGAGGTAGGGCCCCACCGAGGCGATCGGCTGCGGCGCCGGCGTGCCCGAACCGTCGCGGCGGCCGGGCTCGGTGGGGAGGTCGATCGGAACTCCGCTCGCGGCCGCGGCCCGCGCCGGAGCGAGTCCCACCCAGGCGAGCAGCAGCGTGTCCTCACCCTTGAGGAACCGGTGACAGCGCACGCCGCCGGTGGCCCTGCCCTTCGCCGGATACTCGGAATACGGGGTGACCTTGACCGTCCCGGCCTGCGTTCCGGGGAGCGCCGACGACGATCCGGCCACGGTCACCGCGGTGGCGTCCCGGCCGGGCGGAACAGCGCCGAAGAAGATGACGTGCGCCCCCGGGCCGAGCTTGATGCCTGCGACGCCGCCGCCCGAACGGCCCTGTGGCCGCACCACGCCGGCCGAGAACCGCAGGAGCTGCGCATCCGAGCTGACGAACACCAGGTCTTCCTCTCCGGTGCGCAGCTGAACGGCGCCCACCACACGGTCACCGTCGTCGAGGCGGATGACCTCCCATGAGTCCTTGTTCGACGGATGGTCCGGTGCTACCCGTTTGACCACGCCGTGGGCCGTGCCGAGGGCGAGTCCGGGGGAGTCGGCGTCGAGCGTGGCCAGGCACAGCACACGCTCGTCCGGCTCCAGCTCCACGAACTCCTTCACCGGGGCGCCGCCGGCGAGCGTCGGCGACGCGGACGGAGGCAATGCGGGCAGATCCAGGACCGAGAGCCGGATGAGCCGCCCCGCCGTGGTCACCGCACCGATCTCGCCGCGCGCGGTGGCCGGCACGCTGGACACCACGAGGTCGTGCTTGGCCCGCTTGGCCGCGGAGACCAGCGGCTCGTCGCCCGCCGTCCGAGCCAGCAGTCCGGTGGAGGAGAGCATGACCTGACACGGGTCGTCGGCGATCTCCAGTGCCGTCGCCGGGACGCCCCGCGTGGCGGTGCGGGGGGTGCCGGCGTCTTCCAGTAGCACGGTACGACGTGGTGTCGCATGCGCGGCCGCCACCTCGGCGAGCTCCTCGGAGATCGCCTGCCGCAGCAGCGTCTCGTCCTCCAGCAGCGCGGTCAGCTCGTCGATGGTGCGGCGCAGATCCTCCGCCTCCTTGTCCAGCTCCAGCCGGTCGTACTTGGTGAGCCGGCGCAGCGGGGTGTCCAGGATGTAGCGTGCCTGCACCTCGGACAGGTCGAAGATCTCCATCAGCCGATCGCGGGCGGCGGTGGCGTCGTCGGAGGACCTGATCACGGCGATGACCTCGTCGATGTCCAGCAACGCCACCAGCAGACCGTCCACCAGGTGCAGCCGGTCGGCCGCCTTGGTGCGGCGGAACTCGCTACGCCGGCGGACCACGTCGAGGCGATGGCTGATGAAGACCTCGAGTAGTTCCTTCAGCCCCAGCGTGCGCGGCTGCCCATCGACCAGCGCGACGTTGTTGATGGAGAACGAGTCCTCCAGCGGCGTCAGCCGGTACAGCTCCTCCAGCACCGCCTCCGGGACGAATCCGCTCTTCAGCTCGATCACCAAGCGGAGGCTGGTGTTCCGGTCGGTGTAGTCGACGACGTCGGCCACGCCGGCCAGCTTCTTCGCCTTCACCAGGTCGACGATGCGCTCGCGGACCCGCTCCGGACCCACCATGTAGGGCAACTCGGTGATCACGATGCCCTTGCGGCGCGCCGTGATGTTCTCGATCCGCGCGGTGGCCCGGGTCTTGAACGCTCCGCGTCCCGTCTCGTAGGCGTCCCGGATACCGTCCAAGCCAACGATCCGGCCGCCGCCCGGCAGGTCCGGGCCGGGGACGAAACGCATGAGGTCGTCGAGCGTGGCGTCCGGGTTGGCGATCAGGTGCCGGGTCGCCTCGATCACCTCACCGAGGTTGTGCGGTGCCATGTTGGTGGCCATCCCGACGGCGATCCCGCTGGACCCGTTGACCAGCACGTTCGGGAACGCGGCGGGCAACACCTCGGGCTGGGAGAACTGGCCGTCGTAGTTCGACACCATGTCCACGACGTTCTCGTCGAGCGACGCGGTGAGCAGCGTCGCCGGCTCCGCCATCCGGCACTCGGTGTAACGATAGGCTGCTGGACCTGCGTCTAACGATCCAAAGTTGCCGTGCCCGTCGACCAGCGGGACGCGCATCGCCCAGGACTGGGCCATACGGACCAGCGTGTCGTAGATGGCGCCGTCGCCGTGCGGGTGCAGCTTGCCCATGACGTCGCCGACGACGCGGCCACACTTGACGTGCGCACGGTCAGGGCGTAGCCCCATCTCCTGCATCTGGAACAGGATCCGGCGCTGAACCGGCTTCAGACCGTCCCGGGCGTCCGGGATGGCCCTCGAGTAGATGACCGAGTAGGCATATTCGAGGAAGCTGCCGCGCATCTCCTCGGAGACGTCCACATCGATGATCGTCTCTTCGAAGTCCTCAGGTGGGGGAGTCTTGGTTCCGCGAGCCATGCCGCCTATTGTTGCGCCTCCCGCCGACGAAGTGATGCAGCGACCCACGCTTGACGTGCAACGGCCCCACCGACCCCACCCCACCTCGACCGCACGCCCTAAATGATCATGTGAAGTGGGTTTTCTCTTGCCCTACCATGTCTGCAGACCTGTTGTCGCACGGGAAAACCTACTTCACATGATCATTTAGGCGGTGCCGGCGCGGCCGCGGGAGGGCAGGCGGACGATGAAGCACGCGCCCTGGTCCTGGTCCGCGACCGAGACGTCGCCGCCGTGCGACCGGGCGATCTGCCGGACGATGGCCAAGCCCAGCCCGGTGCCGCCGGCGTCCCGGCTGCGCGCGTCGTCCAGCCGGGTGAAGCGCTCGAAGATGCGCTCGCGGTGACGCGGGGGGATGGCCGGCCCGTCGTTGCCGACCCGCACCTCGACCAGGTGTCCGGCCTGACTCACCGCGACCGTGACCTTGGTTGCCGCGTGCCGCAACGCGTTGGCGATCAGGTTGTGCAGCAGTCTGGACAGCGCCTCGGGGCTGCCGTGGACGGACGCCCCCGGTCCGGGCTCCACCGTCACCGGCACGCGCGGCTCCCGGAGGCTGCCGGCGATGCTCTCGGCCAGGTCCCGCATGTCCACCAGCCAGGTGGAGCTGAACCGGCCCTCTTCGAGCCGAGCGAGTACCAGCAGGTCGTCGACGAGGCGGCCCATCCGCTCCACCTCGTGTAGCGCCTCCCGGGTGGTCTCCGCCATGTCCACCGCGTCCGGATGTGCCTGAGCGACTTCGAGTTCGGTCCGCAGCGCCGCGATCGGGCTGCGCAACTCGTGTGCCGCATCGGCGACGAACGCCCGTTGCCGCGCCGAGGCGTCCTCCAGCCGGCGCAGCATGTCATTGAGCGTGGTGGCCAGCCGGTGCAACTCGTCGCGTGCCGCCGGTACCGGCAGCAGCCGGCGCTCGCCGGTCCCGGTGATCTCGGCTGCGCTGCGCCGCAGCTCCTCCACCGGACGCAGCGTCCGCCCGGTGACGTACCAGCTCAACGCCCCGACGGCGATGGCCACCACAGCGCCCAAGGTGAACGTGACGAAGCGGAACAGCCGGGCGGCCCGTCGCTGTTCGGCCAGAGACACGGCCACGATCACGGTGTGCGTCTCGCCGTCCAGCTCAGCCGGGACGCCGAGCACCCGGTAGGGGTCGGGCTGGCCGAGCCTGCTCCCGGACATGTCGATCGCGCGGCCTTCCCGCACCGCTGCGAGGTCGTCCCCGCCGACGATCGGCACCAACAGGTCACCGCCGGGGGTGGAGGCGAGCACCCGGTCCTCAGCGTCGACCACCTGCGCGATCGCCGCCCCCGCACCCGGCAGCGGGTTGGAGATCCGGTCCGACTCCACCAGCACCGCCGTGTCCTGGGCGTAGCTACGGGCGGCGTCGTCGATCGAACCGACCAGCGCACGCTCGATCAGCATCACTGTGCCGACACTCGCCGCCGCGATGCCGACCATCGCCACCACGGTCACGACGAACGTGAGCCGCGCGCGCAGCGAGTGCTTGGGGGTGTGTCCGGCGGCCATGCGTCACTGCGCCGCGAGGTCGTCGATGATCCGGTACCCGGCGCCGCGGACGGTGCGCAGGCTGTGCCGGCCGTACGGAGTGTCGATCTTGCGGCGCAGGTAGCCGACGTAGACCTCGACGACGTTCGGGTCGCCGTCGTAGTGCGGATCCCACACATGCTCCAACAGATCGATCTTGGAGACCACCTCGCCGTTGCGGTACATCAGATACTGCAGCAACCCGAACTCCCGCGGGGTGAGTTCGACCGGATCGTCGCCCCGCCGCACCGCGCGGGTGGCCGGGTCCAGGTACAGGTCGCCGACCCGCAGCACGGCGGGCCGTTCCGGGGTGCCACGCCGGATCAGGGCCCGGAGCTTGGCGACCAGGACGACGTAGGAGAACGGCTTGGTGAGGTAGTCGTCGGCGCCGATGTCCAGGCCGTCGGCCTGGTCGTACTCCCCGTCCTTGGCGGAGAGCATGAGGATCGGCACCCAGTTGTCCTCTGCCCGCAGCGCCTGGCAGATCCGGTAGCCGGAGAGCGACGGCAGCATGATGTCCAGCACGATGGCGTCGTACTCGTACTCGCGCGCCAGGTGCAGGCCCTGGACGCCGTCGTGCGCGAGCTGCACGGAGAACCCCTCCGCGGAGAGTCCACGCTGCAACGCGCGGGCGAGCCCGCGCTCGTCCTCGATCACCAGAATCCGCATGTGGTTAGTCTCCCGCTCATCGTGGCATCGTGGGTGTGAAGCTCTCAGTGTCCTCACAGCGCACCGGTCGCACAGTGAAGATGGCACGGGTGCTGTCCGAAGGAGAACATAGATGACTGCCACAGCGAATCGCCTGCAGAGGTTCACTCTATCCAAGCGGCCGTGGGCCGTCCCTGCGATCATCACGGCGACGGTGGTGACCGCCGCGGTGGCCGTGCCGGTCTTCGCCGACGCGGACTCCGAGCTGCCGGAGAAGAGTCCCGCCGAGGTGCTGGCCAGTGTGGCGCAGGCGCACGAGGTCCCGTTCGCCGGGACCGTGGTGCACTCGGCCGACTTGGGCTTCCCGGAGCTACCGGTCTCGGGCGGGGACGTCTCGCCGCTGAGTCTGCTCGCCGGCGCCACCACCGCGCGTATCTGGTACAGCGACCCGTCGAGCTTCCGGGTTGCGCTGCACGGCGATCTCTCCGAGACGGATGTGATCGTCAACGACGACGAGCTGTGGTACTGGAACAGCGAAGAGAACACGGTCCGCCACCACGAAGGTTCGCTGTGGCCGGGGGAGGGTGACCCGGACGAGTCGGGCGCCGGCTTCGCGACGCCGGGGGCGGCGCTATCGAATGAGGCCATGGCCGGGTTGTTCCTCGCGTGGTTGACGCCGACCAGCGACGTCTCGGTGGACGGCACCGCCTCGGTGGCCGGCCGGGCCGCGTACGAGCTGGTGATCCGGCCCGACGACGAGCGTTCGCTGGTGGACTCGGTACGCCTCGCCGTCGACGGTGAGCACGGCGTGCCGCTGCGCATCCAGGTGCTGGCGGCCGACGGCGGAGACCCGGCCGTGGAGATCGGGTTCACGTCGGTGACGTTCACCGAGCCCGAGGCGTCGGTCTACGAGTTCACCCCGCCGGCCGGAGCCACCGTCGAGGAGTTCGACGTCGAGCAGTGGTGGTCGGACAAGCATGCACCGCAGCACGACGAGGACCCGTTCACCGCGATGGACGACATCGAGGTCGACGTCTCCGAGGACGGATGGGCCTCGGTGATCACCATCACTGGGATCGAGATGGCGGACGTCACTGGGCAGTTGGAGGAGTTGACCGGCGGACAAGGGCAGGGTGAGCTCGGCGATCTCACCGGCATCCTGGATGCCTTCCTCAACGACATGGAACGGGTCGAGGGGCCATACGGCAGCGGTGTCGGCTTCACCAGTCGCCTCTTCTCCGTGCTCTGGCTCGACGACGGCCGCATGCTGATCGGCGCCGTCGACCTGGACGTCCTCGAAGAAGCGGCAGCGTGACGTCGGCGATCGCGACCAGCGCTCTAACGAAGCGATTCGGAAAGCGGACCGCTGTCGACGTGATCGACCTCGATGTGCCACAGGGATCCGTCTACGGCTTCCTCGGGCCGAACGGCTCGGGGAAGACCACCACCATCCGGATCCTGCTCGGGCTGGCGGCGGCGAGCGAGGGAACGGTGCACCTGCTGGGCGAACGGATGCCGGACGGTGCGTCCGCGGTGCTCCCTCGGGTCGGCGCCCTGGTGGACGGTCCGGCGTTCCATCCGTACCTGTCCGGCCGGGACAACCTGGTCCGGCTCGATGCGGCCGACCGTACGGCCACGCCGGCGGACCGGCGGCGACGGATCGACGCGGCGCTGGAGCGAGTCGGGCTCGCCGCGGCCGCGGGGAAGAACTACCGGGCCTACTCGCAGGGGATGCGGCAGCGGCTGGGCCTGGCCGCATCCCTGCTGCGCCCGCGCGAGCTGCTGGTGCTCGACGAGCCGACCAACGGCCTGGACCCGCAGGGCACGCGAGAGGTGCGCCATCTGGTGTCGGAGGTGGCAGCCGCGGGCACCACCGTGTTCCTCTCGTCTCACCTGCTCTCCGAGGTGGACCAGATGTGCACCCACGTGGGCATCATGCGCTCGGGCGCCCTGGTGGCGCAGGGCAGCATCTCCACGTTGCGCTCGGCGCTGGCCACGCGGTTGCGTATCGATACCCGGGCCGGGGACGACGCCGCGGAGGTGCTGCGCCGGTTCGGGCTGCGCAACGTGGCGGCGGACAGCACCGGAGTCACCGGTGAACTGGGCGGCGCGGTACCGGAGGACGTGGTGGAGGAGCTGGTGAAGTCAGGCGTGCCGGTGCGGCAGGTGATCATCGAGCGTCCGGGGCTGGAAGAGCTGTTCGTCTCGTTGACCGGGGAGGGTTTCGATGTCGACGAGTGAACTGATCGGCGCCCCCGCGCCGGCTCCGACCAGGACGGCGCTGCCCGGGACGTTCCTCGCCTCTGAGCTGAAGCTGGTGCTGCGCCGGCGGCGGAATCTCGGGATGCTCGGCGTGCTGGTGGCTGCGCCGATCGTGATCGGCCTGGCGCTGCGGGCCAGCTCCTCGTCGGGTGAGGGCGACGGCGACGCGCCGGCGTTCCTCGGCGAGGTGGCCGGCAACGGGCTGTTCCTCGGCTTCTCCGGGCTGTTGCTGCTGATGCCGTTCTTTCTGCCGTTGGCGATGTCGGTGGTCTCCGGTGATTCGATCGCGGGTGAGGCCAGCGCCGGCACTCTGCGGTATCTGCTGATCGTGCCGGCGGGACGGGGCCGGCTGTTGGCGACGAAGTACGCCTCTTGTGTCCTGTTCGGGCTGATCACCACCGTGCTGGTGGTGACCTCCGGGATGGTGACGGGCGCGGCTCTGTTCTCCGCCGGTGACGTGACGCTGCTGTCGGGCACCACCATCGGTTTCGGTGAGACCCTGTGGCGTGCGCTGCTGATGGCCGGCTATGCGGCCGTGCTGCTGGGCGGCTTGGCGGCGATCGGCGTCTTCGTCTCCACGCTCACCGAGGTTCCGGTGGCGGCGATGGCGACAGTCGCGGCGATCCCGGTGTTGTCGCAGATCCTTGGGCTGATCCCGCAGCTGTCCTGGCTGCATCCGTGGCTGCTGACCGACACCTGGTCGGTATTCGGCGACTTCCTGCGGGAGCCGATCATGACCGAGGCCATCGGGCGCGGACTGCTCACCCACGCCGGATACGCCGTGATCTTCCTGTCTTTCGCGTGGGCGCGGCTGACCATGCGGGACATCACGTCCTAGGCCGTCGGCGGATGACCGCCGGCAGGTTCGTTTCCCACTGACATGCCGGTTCTGACCAGCAGGCTCGTTTCCCACTGACATGCCGTGTCCCACCTGCCAACCCAGCGGCGCGTTGACGACGGGCTCGATCATTCACACGACAGACTGCACAGTCGGCGCATGCACCGGTCACCATTGACACGACCGATGACACGGTGACGTGGCGACCGGCTGCTTCTCACACGACGCGATCCACGATCGCCTCGTGATGGTGGTCGTGTGCACTACGGCCGGTTCAGGCGGAGTTGTGAGCTCGATCGTGTGAACCCAGGCCGCTCGTAGGCGGGTTTACCGAGCCGGGTGGAAAGTCGTGTGGCGTATTGCCGCTGTAACCGGCCAGATCTCCCACGACCAGGCCCACGACGCCGATGAGCGGTCGAAACGTGCACAGCTCGTCACACAGCTGGAGCACATCGGCCGGGGCGAGTCGGCGAGGGCGGGCCGGGGACGCGAAGGGCCGGTTCCGGATCGTTCACCCGGAACCGGCCCTTGGCGGTGCGTCAGCGAGCGGGGGTCACCCCTCACTCGACGCTTTGGTCACCCGACGCCGTATGCCGGCGTGGCGAGTGGGTTCACTCGAAGGCGGGACCGGCGTCCTCGGCCGCGTCCTCGGCGGCTTCGGAGCGCTCCTCGATCTGATCCCGCACCTCGGCCTTGCGCGACTCGACCTGGTCGCCGGCGGCGCCGAACGAGCCGCGGGCGGCACTGAGCTTGGACGCCGAGGCGGCGTCGCAGTTCTCCTCGCCGCGGACCCGGTTGTCGCTGACGGCCGGGGCGGGCGAGTTGTCGGTGCAGGTCAGGTCGCCACGGATGACGTTGCCGACGACGCTGGCGTCAGCCGTGTTGCCGGTGAGCGTGACGTCGCCGCCGAAGGCGTTGAAGCCGCAGTCGCTGACCGGGCTCTGGCCGCCGAGCTGCACCAGACCTGCGTTGCCGGTGTAGGTGGTGTCGCCGTCGACCTCGGAGAAGCACACCACGCTGCCCAGCTCGGTCCCGGTGACGGACAGGCTGCCCTCGACCACCGTGTCGTAGAGGTCGGTGAGCAGGCCACCCTCGGAGTTCACGCTCTTCGACACCCAGCCGCTCTCCAGGAAGACCTCGACGTTGGTCGAGTTGACGTTGCGGTTGTGCGCCGAGTCGAGGCTGTAGAAGAACTCCGAGTCGGAGGCGACGATGTTGGCGGCGTGCGAGCTCTCCTCGGAGTAGACGCCGAACGCCTCGTTGAGCCGGGTGGCGCCCTGAACGTCGGTCTGCACCGTGCTGGCGAAACCGTTGGCGTTTACCCTCAGCGCGCCCTCGACGGTGGAGCCGGTCAGGGTCAGGTTGGCGTCGGCGCGGACCGTGGCGTTGCCCTGGATGACGACGTTCGTCAGGTCGCAGGAGTCACCCGCCTTGACCACCAGGTCACCCGGGACGGTGACGTTCTCCGCGACCCCGTCGCAGAACGTCGTGAGCCCGGCCTGCGAGGGAGCGGCGAGGCCGACCAGGACAAGGCCGCCACCGGCGGCGGCGAGAGCGAGTCTTTTCAAGCGCATGATTCCCCTTGTGTCGCTTGGCTGCTGGATGCGCGCTCGTCCGCATCGTCTCGCCGGTACGTCCGGATCACGGACGGGTGCCGGCGCCACGGCGCGGCGTGAGCGCTCTGCACAGGGGCCGGCCACCCCCGGATGGCGCTCACGGTCGGTGAACATCCATGCACGACGCAACGCGACCCCTCGTTGCCCCCCGAAAAACCGAAGGGGGACAAACCGTGCAGTTGGACTCTTTCGCCGAATGCGAGTATCTGTCAAGATCTAGAAGGCGAGTTCGGACGAACGGACAGGAAAGCGTTAACCTCCCGTCCCGGATTGGTCACCGGGACGTCGCCTCGCCGGGGTCTACGGGTGTCGTGGATCACGTGTGCGCCACGCCGCTGGGCGTTCGGAGCGACCATCCAAGTGATCTGCTGGGGTTTTCTCGCCCGGGTCATTAGCCTGTCGACTGTGTCGTCTCATTCCGCGTACCCGGCCCACTGGGAAGCCGACGTCGTGCTCGCCGACGGGGGAACGGCACACGTGCGCCCGATCCGTCCGGAGGATGCCGACCGGCTGGTGGAGTTCTACGCACGGGTGAGCGACGAGTCGAAGTACTACCGCTTCTTCGCCCCGTATCCGAGGCTGAGCGAGCGCGATGTCAGCCACTTCACCCATGTCGACCACGATCGGCGGGTCGCGCTGATCATGCAGGTGGGTGAGGAGATGATCGCGGTGGGCCGGTACGACCAGGTGGCGGCCGGCCAGGCGGAGGTCTCGTTCCTGGTGGAGGACGGCCACCAGGGGCGCGGGGTGGGGACCGTCCTGCTCGAGCACCTCGCCCAGGCCGCCCGCGAGCGCGGTCTGCACCGCTTCGTCGCCGACGTGCTGCCCGCGAACCGCAAGATGATCGGGGTGTTCGCGGAGGCCGGGTACACGGTGCACGACCATTTCGAGGACGGCGTGGTCCGGGTCGAGTTCGAGATCGTGCCGACCGATCATTCGCTGCACGTGATGGCCGCGCGCGAGCATCGCGCGGAGGCACGCTCGATCCAGCGGCTGCTGACGCCGAGCGCGGTGGCCGTCGTCGGCGCCAGCCGCTCGGTGGGCAAGGCGGGCCAGACGCTGATCCGGAACATTCTGCAGAACGGATTCACCGGAGCCGTGTACGCGGTGAACCCGGAGGCGACCTCGGTGGCCGGCGTCGCGGCCTATCCACGGGTGCAGGATGTGCCGGGCGAGGTGGACCTCGCGGTCGTGGCGGTCCCGGCCGATGCGGTCGAAGACGTGGTCCTGGACTGTGCGGCCAAGGGAGTCAAGGGCTTGGTGGTGGTCTCCGCGGGGTTCGCCGAACTCGGCGACGACGAGGGCCGCGCCCGGCAGGCGAGTCTGGTCCGCGTCGCCCGCATGAACGGGATGCGCGTCGTCGGGCCGAACTGCCTGGGCATCGTGAACACCGCGCCGGAATACGCGCTGAACGCCTCGCTGGCGCCGGAGCTGCCGCCACCTGGCCGGGTCGGGCTCTTCGCCCAGTCCGGAGCGCTCGGCACCGCCATACTCAGCGACGGGGCGGCCCGCGGGCTCGGCCTGTCCACGTTCGTCTCCGCCGGCAACCGCGCCGACGTGTCCGGCAACGACCTGCTCCAGTTCTGGCGCGACGATCCGGCCACCGAGGTCGTGCTGCTGTACCTGGAGTCGCTGGGCAACCCGCGCAAGTTCTCCCGGATCTCCCGGCGCGTGGCGGAGACCAAGCCGGTGGTGGTGGTCAAGGGTGGACGTTCCACTCAGGGTGTGCCGCTCGGGCACACGGTCCGGCCCATCGAGGTGCCGCAGGCCGCGCTTGACGCGATGTTCCGCCAGTCCGGGGTGATCCTGGTCAACACGATCTCGGAGATGTTCGACGTCGCGCAGGTGCTCGCCTATCAACCGCTGCCGAACGGTGCCCGAGTGGGGGTGGTCGGCAACTCCAGCGCGCTGTGCATGCTCGCCTACGACGCCGTGGTCGGCGCCGGACTGGAGGTGGGGTGCGACCCGGTCGACCTGGGCGCGGCGGCGACCGCCGCGGGTTACGCCGAGGCGCTGGCGGACCTGATGTCGCGGCCGGAGGTGGACGCGCTGCTGGTGGTCTTCACCCCGGCCGTGGACGCCTCGACCAGTGAGGAGGTGGCCCGGGTGCTCGCCGAGGCGTCGGCGGGCGGCGCCAAACCCATCGTGACGACCTTCCTGGGCAGCCGCGGCGTTCCGGAGGCGATGCGGATGCTGGACGAGCGCGGCGTCCCGGGGCGGGGATCCGTGCCGTCGTACCCGTCGGTGGAGGACGCCGCCTGGGCACTCGCCCGCGTCGCGTCGTACGGGGCATGGCGCCGCCGCCGGCACGGACAGGTGCCGGACGTCGCAGGCATCGACGCCGACGCGGCACGCCATGCGGCCGAAGCCGCCCTGGCGCCCTCCGGGGAGGACGCCGTCGAGCTCAACCCGGAACAGATCGCCGAGCTGCTGCGCCATTACGGCATCACGATGTTGCCGATGGTCCCGGCGCCGGATCTTCAGTCCGCTCTCGCGGCGCTCGCGCGGTTCGGCACCGAGGTGGTGCTGAAGGCCACCGCCACCCACCTGCGGCACCGGCCGGACCTCGCGGACGTCTGGCGGAACATCGACACGCCGGAGGAGATGCGGGATGCATGGGAGACGATGTCGAGCACCCTGGCCGACCCGGCCGAGGCTCAGTTCGTCGTGCAGCCGATGGCGTCCGGAGGGGTACCGGTGGTGATCCGGGCGCGCGATGACCGAATGTTCGGGCCGATGGTCTCGTTCGGGGTGTCCGGCGTGACCACCGAGCTGCTCGGCGACCGGGCGTTCCGGATCCCGCCGCTGACCGACGTCGACGCGGCGGAGATGGTGCGTGAGGTGAAGGCCGCGCCGGTCTTGTTCGGCTACCGTGGCGGCATCATGGCCGACGTCGGTGCGATCGAGGATCTGTTGCACCGGGTGTCACGGATGTCGGACGACCTCGTCGAGCTCGAGTCGTTGGAGTTGAACCCGGTGCTCGTCGGCGAGAACGGACTGTCGGTGGTCAACGCGGCCGCGCGGTTGTCCCGTCCGGCGCCACGGCCGGAGTGGTACGCGCGGCGATTGGGCTGAGACGTGCAAGGATAGTGGTATGGCGGACATAGGGACGCATGAAGGGCTTCGGATCGCTATCCAGCAGGCCGGGTACTACCCGGACCTGGTGACGGACACGCTCGAGACCGCGCTGGCCGGTGAGCCGGTGGAGTCGTTCGTCGTCCATCACGAGCCCCATTTCGACCGGGACGAACTGCGCCGGCACGTGAGCGTGCTGGTGCTCACCCCGACGCGGTTGATCGTGGGCCACTCCGACGAGTACCCGTCGGACGACACACACGCCGCGCCGTACGCGACCACCTCCACGGAGGCCGTGCCGCTGGACCGGGTCTCGTCCGTCGTGGTCAGCCGCACCGTGCCGTCGCCGGCGGCGCACCGGGTGGGGGACCGGCCGCTGGACGTGGTGGTGACCATCGGCTGGGGGGCGATGAGCCGCATCGATCTGGAACCCGCGACGTGTGGTGACCCGGACTGTGAAGCGGATCATGGATACACCGGCGCCATCACCTCGGATGATTTCACCCTGCGGGTAAGCGAGCAGGGCGACGGCATCATGCGCGTCGACGACATGCTGGCGTTCGCGCGGGCGCTGTCGGCGGCCACCGTCCGGGTACGGTGACGCGGGTTGACGCTGCTGCCCCGGTACGGGGAACGTGCGCTCAGCGACCTTCTGCCGTCAGTGCTCGGCGCGCTCGGCGTCGCCGGTGAGCAGAACGGGATGCAGCTCCCGGCCGCAAGCCGGTACTGCGTGGTGCTGATCGACGCGCTCGGCTGGAATCTGCTGAAACGGCACCCGGCACAGGCACCGTTTCTGTCGTCGCTCACGGGCTCGCCGATCACCTGTGGCCTGCCGAGTACCACAGCCACCAGCCTGACCAGCCTCGGGACCGGCCTGCCTCCGGGACGCCACGGCGTGCTGGGCTACACCACCCGCGTGCCGGGCGGTTCGGAGATCTTCAACGCGCTGAAATGGGAGCCGGCCATCGATCCGGCCACGTATCAGCCATACCCTGGCCTCTTCGAACGGGCCCATCGCGCCGGCATCGCCACCAGCGTGCTCGGCGAGCGCCGGTTCCGGGAGAGTGGCTTGACCAACGCGGCGCTACGCGGCCCCTTCCGGGCTGCCGACACCTACGGTGAGCGGGTCGCCGCGGCGGTCGACGCCGTGGCGCAGAGCGAACCTGCGCTGGTGTACGTCTACGACTCCGCGCTGGACAAAACCGGTCACCAGAGCGGATGCGAGTCGGCCGCGTGGCGGCATCAGCTGGTGATGGTCGACCGGTTCTGCGAGGAGCTGCACGACTCGTTGCCGCCGGACACGGTCCTGCTGGTCACCGGCGACCACGGCATGGTGGACGTGCCGCGCGGGCAGCGCATCGACGTGGACGACCATGCCGAACTGCGCGACGGTGTCGAGCTGGTGGCCGGCGAGGCGCGGTTCCGGCACGTCTACGTCTCCGACGGTGCTGCGGACGACGTCGCGGCGTCGTGGCAGGGCTTCCTCGGCGACGGGCGCGCGCAGGTGCTCACCCGCGAGGCGGCCATCGCCGCAGGATGGTTCGGTGCGGTGGAGAACAGGGTCCGCGACCGCATCGGCGACGTCGTGGCCAATGTGCACGGGCCCTGCGCGGTGCTGCGTCGCAGCGCCTTCCCGGTGGAGACCAAGCTGGTCGGACTACACGGCGCCCTGACCGAGGACGAGCTTCTGGTCCCGTTGTTGGTCGGGCGGGCGTAGGTCCGGAAGACTTCCGTCCCCGCCCAGCAGTCTCCTCCTCGCCATCACATGTGGCCGTCGGGTCATGCCACGAATGTTGATCGCTTCAGGTGGTCCTGTCATCGCGCACCGACGGCTCCAGGAGGCCTTCGGCCCCTTGTCGCTGCCGGAGTGGCATGACCCTCCTGGCCGCTCGTCGTCGCTGATGCCCGCCACTCCATGGACGGAAGTCTTCCGGACCTACGCCCGCTCGTGGGGGTTCTTAGTCGTTCTTGCGGCGGCCGAACATGATCTCGTCCCAGCTCGGGACGCTCGGGCGGCGCGAGCGCGACGATCCGCGCGGCTTCGCCGGAGGCGGCGGCTCCTGTGCGGTCGGCGCCAGGTCCTGCGCGGTGGGCGCCAGATCCTGGGTGTCCTCGTCGCCTTCCACTTCGACGTGGCTCGCAATGTCGCTCAAGCGCAGCCGATCCGTGGCGGTGTCATCGTCATCGGCCGCGTCTGGTTCGTCGGTCCAGAGCTCCGCGTCCCGGCGGCGTCGCTCGGGCCGGCCATAGCGGCCGGCGCGGCGGGGGCGCCGGGCGGCCGGTTCGATCGGCGTGGTCTGCTCGGTGGGGTCGTCGTCGCTGTCGTCGTCCTGCTCGTCGGCGGAGCGGACCAGCCGCGGTACCGGCTCGGGCCGCTGCGGCTCACCCAGGCCGAGTGGATGGGCGGCGGCGGGTGGCTGCTGGACGTCGTCGCCGGGCTCCTCGTCGTCCGGCTCGAGGTGGTCCTCCTCGGGCTGGCTGACCACGGAGAGACGGGGCGGACCCGCCGGCGTCTCGTACTCATCCGGCAGCTGCTCGAGCTCTGGCTCCGGCGCCGGCTCGGGTTCGGGCCGAGGCTCACCGGCGACGAGCCGTGCGGTGGCATCCTGGGGCACGGCGGAACGCCCGGACGGATCGAACGAGAACAGCGCCGACGTCTCGTCGGCCGGCGCGGCCGTGTCAGCCGAGTCGTCCGACTCGTCCGGGGACGCCCAGCTGCAGCCGACCCGCCAGCGTCCGTCATCCGCACGCCAGGCATCCCAGACGATCGTGTCCGGCTGACCGCCGATCGAGGCGACGTAGTCCGCCGCGGCCGACTCCAGGGTGCGCACCGGCCCTTCGCCCGCCAGCCGCTTCAGATGCGCCTGGCGCGCTCGTTCCGCGATGTGCTCACGCTCGGCCAGTACCGGCCCGGCGAACCGCCGCACCTTCTCCAGCGGCATCGTCGCGGCCGCGGCGACGGACTCAACCGACTCACCGGCCCGGATCCGGGCCTGAATATCCCGCGGACGCAGTTGGCTTTCGAGCTGAATCTCCAACTGTCCCAACCTCGCTCGGTCGCCTCTGATCGCGGCGTGCAAGCGCTCGTCGGCCCGCAGCGCGAATTGCTGATCACCATCGGAGAGGATCAGGTACGCGCCGTCCTCGCTGACCGCCGTCAGCCGAAGCTCGCGCACCGTACACCTCCCCAGCCTGGCTGTCATCCATCGTCGCTTGTGCGGGCGTTTGTACCAAGCCGCCACGCCGCGAGTCCGCGGCGTGTTTGTCAAGATCTCTCCCGAACCATGTGAGCGTATCCGAGAACGGCCACGCGGGACAGTCCGCGCGTGGCGTCATTCGGGCGGCTCGAAGCCCATGGTGTAGCGGCTCGTCCACTCTTCGGCCGCGCGCGTCCCGTCGTCCTGCTCGACCTCGAGCACCGATGCGTACACCGCCTCGGTGGACGACGAGACCGGGACCGGGAAGTCCAGCCGCCCGGTGCTGACGGTAGAGGTGCTCATCGTCTCGCTCAGCACCTCGAAGGCGTCGGCGTCGGCGCCGTCCTCTGTGGCCTCTGTGGAGTAGCCGTCCGTGGTGTCGTCCCGGTGCCAGTCGGCCTCGACCGCGTAGGTGTCGCCGTCGCGGGAGGTGAGCGTGTAGCCGACCTCGACGCAGCGCTCGGTGTCCGACGGGTCTAGCGGCCCGAACGTCGACCATTCGGCACCCACGCCTACCTCGCCCTCGGGGAACGGGATCGGCATCTCGGTGAGCTGCCAGTCGATCTGGCTCAGCACCGTCGGGACCTCGTGCCCGTCGCCGCTCTCCAGCGTGGAGCGGTCGGCGATCTCCACGTCGAGCAATGCGCCGGCCCGGGTGGTGGTGAGTGTGCCCTCGAGACCGGCCATGCCGCGGATCGCATCCTCCATCGCGACGTGCGATCCGGCCGTGGGTGTGGCGTCGGTGAACACGAACGACGTCGCGATGTGCTCGTCGTCGACGTCCTCGACCGTCAGTTCCAGCGCGAATGACATATCCGGCGGGTCGACGACACTCTGCTCCTCGCCGTCGATGAGGTGCGTGCTGTCAGCGGAGATCGAGGTCTGAAGCACCATGCTGTCGCCCGGGGTGGGGGAGAGCTGCACGGCTTCGCGGGGTTCGTCCCCGGCGTCCTGCAGCGTGATCTGGGGCACGTCCGGACACTCGCCGTCGGCGGCCGCCGAGCCGTCGCCGGCATCGCCGCCGTCGCCGGCATCGCGGCCGCCGTCACCGCCGCCGCCACCGTCGTCGTCGCTGCATGCCGCGAACATCAGGGCGAGGAAGGCAGCGCAAGCCGGTAGGACGGTACGACGCATCAAAGTGCTCCAGGCGTTCTTGACGGTGTGATCCTCTCACCATACGAGCGGATCGACGGGCGGACCCGGTGGCGGTGTCGCGTCGTGCGGACGCGTCGCGTCGCCGTCCGCACGCGGCGTGAGCTCCATCTCGATGTGGGTGTCGAGCACCTGCTCGTGGACCGTTCCGTACCGCTCGACCTCCATCTCCATGCGCGTCTCACCCACCGCCGTCCCGTGCCCGTATGCCGGAGAATCGAGGGAGCCGGTCAACATCACCGTGCTGGAGCCCAGGCCGTCGACCACCTTGAACGTCATTCCGGCGTCGTCGAACGTGGATGGCTGGATCAGGAACGTGGACTCGATAGCGAGCTCGTACGCCTCTCCATCGAAAGACTCGAGCCGATAGGTGTGGATGTTGCAGCTGGCGATGTCCTCGTCCTCCGCCAGCTCAGGGATCACCCATGCGGAGCCCACGCCGACGGGCGTCGGCGGGAACGGCGCCATCATGTCGCGCAGCTGGTCGTCGAGGCTGGCTCCGGTCGACTCGCCCAGTGTCGGGTCGATCCCGGCGAGGTCCAGCTCGGAGCGGATGAACTGCCCGGTGCGAGTAGTCCGCACCATTCCGGACACCCCGGTGAGGCGCTGCAGGGTCTCGTCCATATCGGCATCGTCGGCATAAGCGTGGTCGAAGACGTATGTCATCCCGATCTCCTCGTCGTCGACGTGTTCGACGGTCGTCACGAGGCCGATGGACATCGTGAGGACGGGGCCCGGCATCGACTGTCCGTCGATCGTGGCATCGATGCCCATCTCGACCCGTAGGTCGAACGCTTCGCTGGCGCCCACGGCAGGGGATGCCGCCATGATCTGCCGCGGCGGGGCGCCGGCATCGGTGACGACGAGCTCCGTGCCGTCGTCGCAACTCTGCGGGGCATCACCGACCTGCACGTCGTCGGCGCCGGGCATGGCGTCACCTCCGCATGCGACGACACTCGTCAGGACCAGCGGCAAGGCGAGAGCGGGCAGCCTGCGCATGAAGACTCCTCGAAGGCGAATCGTCCGGATCCGGGGCCCACCAGTCAATCAGGACCGTGTCGTTCGTCGATCAGGACCGTGTCGTCCGTCGATCACGTGTCCACCGACGGCAGGGCCGCGCGTGATGCGCTTCCATGGGTGGCCGGATGACCCCCTGGGTACACGGTCGGAATGCGCGCTTGGGAGGATCAGAGGGTGAGTAGTTCGGAATCCGCGGATCCTCGGCTGGCTCCGTACGACGCTGTGCTGGTGCTCTCGTTCGGCGGGCCCGAGGGTCAGGACGACGTCATACCGTTCCTGGAAAACGTGACCCGAGGTAAGGGTATCCCGCGCGAGCGCTTGGAAGAGGTCGGCGAGCACTACCGCGCGTTCGGCGGCAAGAGCCCGATCAACGACCAGAACCGCGCCCTGATCGCCGGACTCGAGCACGAGCTGGCGGAGGCGGGGCTGTCGATCCCGGTATACTGGGGCAACCGGAACTGGCACCCCTACCTGGCCGACGAGCTGAAGCGGATGGCCGACGACGGCGTCACCCGGGTCGCGACCTTCATCACCAGCGCCTATGACTCGTACTCGGGCTGCCGCCAGTACCGGGAGAATGTGGCCGACGCGGTGGCCGAGGTGGGGCCGCGCGCGCCGCGGATCGACCGGCTCCGGCACTGCTTCGACCACCCGGGTTTCATCTCGGCCAATGCGGACGGCGTCGTCGGCGCGCTCGGCGAACTGTCCAGCGAAGGCGCGCGGAACGCTCGGCTGGTGTTCGTCACCCATTCCATCCCGGTGACCATGGCGGAGACGTCTGGGCCGGTCGGTGGGGCGTACGTCGCCCAGCACGAGGCGGTGGCGCGTGCCGTCGCGGCTCAGGTCGCCGAGCGCACCGGCGTCGCGTACGAACACGACCTCGTGTACTGCTCCCGGAGCGGTCCGCCGGAGATGCCATGGCTGGAGCCGGACGTCAACGACCACCTGGAGGCGCTGGCCGAACGCGGTGCCGGCTCGGTGGTGATGGCCCCGATCGGCTTCCTGTCCGATCACATGGAGGTCGCCTACGACCTGGACACGGAGGCGATGCAGACGGCGAAGTCGCTGGGGCTGGAGGCGGCCCGAGCGGCGACCGCCGGCACACACCCGGACTTCATCGCCGCCGTGGTCGATCTGTTGCTGGAGCGTGCCGCCGTCGAACGGGGCGAGAACGTCACCCGGGCGAGCATCGGCGCACCCGGTCCGGCCCGCGATGTCTGCCCGGTGGGCTGCTGCCCGAACCTCCGCGGCGAGCGGCCGGCCTTGTGCGGCGAAGACGAGCCACCCAACCCGAGCGGCGACCCTAAATGATCATGTTACCCATGTTTTCTCGTGCCGTACCAGGCCTGCAGACCTGGTACGGCACGAGAAAACCCACTTCACATGATCATTCGGAGAAGGAGAGCGTGTGCAGGACATCGATGTGAAGAGCTTGGTGGATCTGGCTGTCAGCGCGGCTCGGGAGGCGGGTGCGCTGGCCCGCGACCGGCGACGCGCGGTGGAGCGGATGACCGTCGCCGCCACCAAGTCCACCCCGACCGACGTGGTGACCGAGTCCGACACCGCTGCCGAGCAGTTGATCCGGGAGCGGCTGCTGGCCGCCCGCCCAGGCGACGCGGTGCACGGCGAGGAGGGCGGGCACAGCGACGGCGAGTCCGGCGTGGTCTGGATCGTCGACCCGATCGACGGGACGGTGAACTACCTCTACGGCATCCCGCAGTATGCGGTCTCCATCGCCTTGCAGGTCAGCGGCGTGGTCGAGGGCGGCGTGGTGTACAACCCGGCGACCGAGGAGACCTGGACGGCGATCCGGGGCGCCGGCGCGCAGCTGAACGCCGAGCCGATCGCGGTGAGCGGCTGCGCCGATCTGTCATTGGCGCTGGTCGGCACCGGTTTCGGCTACGACGCGAGCCGGCGGGCACGCCAGGCGGCGGTGGTGGCGGACCTGGTTCCGGTGGTGCGCGACATCCGGCGGGCCGGCTCTGCGGCGCTGGACCTGTGTGCGGTGGCGAGCGGCCGGTTGGACGCCTACTACGAGCGCGGCCTCAATCCGTGGGACCGCGCCGCCGGGGCGCTCATCGCCGAGGAGGCCGGAGCGTTCGTGGGCGGGTTGCACGGGCAGCCACCGAGCGATTCGATGACGCTGGCGGCGTCCCCCGCCATCGCGGACGACCTGCGCGCACTGCTGGAGCGGCTGGGCGCCGACCGGGACTAGCGGGGATGCCGGAGTCCGGGGTGGTCCGGCGGCAGTGACCGTCGCACCACCCACCACGAGACGGCCAGGCAGGCGGCCACCAGCGGCCAGCTGAGCGCCACCCGGGCGCCTCCCAAGGCCAGCGCCTGATCGGCCATCCAGAGCGGCGCGAACACGGCCACTCTGATCACGTACTGCAGCACCCAGACCCAGCTGCCGCGGCTGTACGCCCGCAGCAGAGCGGGGTCGCGGCGCCACCGGGTCCGCTGGCCCAAGACCGTTCCGACGACGACGCCCAGCAGCGGCCAGCGGACGGCGATGCTGACGGCCCACGCCAGTGCGCTCGCGGCGTTGGAGGCGAGCTGGACCAGGAAGAAGTCCGCCGCACGCCCGGTGCGCAACACGATCAGCGCGGCGACGGCGACCGAGAGGACGCCGACCAGCGCCGCTCGTGGAGGCGTACCGCGGCGAAGCCGCCATCCGGCGACGGCAGCGGCGGCGATCAGCGCGCCGACGACACCGGCGGGCACCGACTCGCCGGAGGCCAGCCAGACCGCCACGAACACCACCGGCGGGACGGTCGCGTCGATGGCGCCGGTCCGTCCGCCGAGCAGCATCACGAGCGACTCGGCTGAGCGCGCATCCTTCATCGCGGGGGCGCCCGTCGTCCCCGTGGCGTCCTCGTGGTCGTCTGTCCGATCTGTGTGATCGTCCGGGCGCGGTCGCATGTGGCCGCCGGTCGTAGCGTGTTCCCGGGCCGCTCCGTCGGGCTGGCACCGGGCAGGTGGCTCTCGCATGGTGATACCGACAGTCTACGGGGCCCCGAGGCGCAGTATCCGCTGCCCACGGAGACCGCGGAGATCACCTTCTTGTCACCGTGCGTAACCCATGTCACCGTCCGTATCGCAAAGAGCAGCAATCCCGCTGTTTGGCGTTACGGGTGGTGACATGGATTACGAGTGGTGACATGGATTACGAGTGGTGATATCCCCGGCCGGGGGTATCACCGAGCTACTTGATGGCGCCCATGGACAGCCCGCGGACGAGTTGCTTCTGTGCTGCCCAGCCGGCCAGGACGACGGGTAGCGACGCCAGGGTGGCCGCGGCGGCCATCTGCGCCCAGAACAGACCTTCGCTGGTCATGAATCCGACCAGGAACAGCGGCACGGTGGCCGCGGTCGACGCGGTGAGGTTGACCGCGAAGAAGAACTCGTTCCAGGAGAAGATCACGCAGATCAGCGCGGTGGCGGCCAGCCCGGGCGCCACCATCGGCAGCAGCACCTGCGTCAGCGTCTGGCGCAGCGTCGCGCCGTCCATCTCCGACGCCTCCAGCACCTCGCGCGGGATCTCCTGCAGGAACGAGCGCATCATCCAGACCGCGATCGGCAGGTTCATGGCGGTGTAGAGGACGATCAGCGTCCACACGTTGTCCAGCATGTTGACCCGCCCGGCGATGACGTAGATCGGGACGATCACCGCCACCACGGGCAGCATCTTGGTGGAGATGAAGAAGAACAACACGTCCTGGGTGCGTTTCACCGGCCGGATCGCGAGCGCGTACGCCGCGGGCACCGCCAGCGCGAGCACCAGCAGGGTGGAGACGCCCGTCGCCATCAGCGAGTTCAGGAAGTACGGCCCGGCGCCGGCGTCGAACAGGTTGCGGAACTGCTCCAGCGTCGGTTCGAAGATGAGCCGCGGCGGATCGGTGGTCGCGTCCGCCTCGTGTTTGAACGCCGTGATGACCATCCATGCCACCGGGAAGAAGAAGAACACGCCGATGAGCCAGGTGGCCGAGGTGATGAGTCCGGATCCGCGGCGGCGCGGAGGGGCGGCGGGCGCGGAGTCTGCGGTGCCTGCGGCGGCGATGTCGACGGTAGCCATCAGTTCTCCTCAGCGAAGGTCCGGAACAGCAGCCGCAGCGCGAGGGTGGCGACGACGATCGTGCCGATGACGACGACCACGCCCATGGCCGCCGCCTGGCCGACGTCGAACCCGAGGAAGGCGCGCTGGTAGATGTAGAAGGGCAGGTTGGCGCTGGCGGTGCCCGGCCCTCCCTGCGTCATGATGTAGATCTGGTCGAAGGTGTTGACCACGTAGATCGCGCCCAGCAGCACCCCCAGTTCGATGTAGCGCCGCAGGTGCGGAAGGGTGATGGAGCGGAACATCCGCACCGGTCCGGCACCGTCCACCTGGCCGGCCTCCAGCACGTCCTTGCCCTGGCTCTGCAGCCCGGCCAGCACCAGCAGCGTCATGAACGGCGTCCACTGCCAGACCAGAGCGGTGACGATGGAGAACACCGGCGCGGAGCTGGTCCAGTCGAAGGTCTCCACGCCGAACGGCGACAACGCGAAGTTGACCAGGCCGAACAGCGGGTCGAACATGGTGGTCTTCCACAGCAGCGCACTGGCCACCGGCATGATCAGGAACGGCGTGATGATCATCGTCCGCACCACCGAACGGCCGAAGAACTGCCGGTCGAGCAGGACGGCCAGCGCGATGCCGAAGATCATCGAGACGACGACGCAGCCGCCGGTGATGACGATGGTGTTCAGCGCGGCCTCGCGGAACACCCGGTCGGCGAAGACGTCGGCGTAGTTGGAGAGTCCGACGAACCGCTCCGAGCCGGGCCGGACCAGGTTCCAGGAGTTCAGTGAGTACCAGACGGTGACCAGGAACGGGATCTGGGTGGCGATGATGGCGAAGATCAGCGCCGGGAGCAGGGGAGCGCGGCGCTTCCAGCGCTCCCGCCGGGCCGCCGCGGTGGCATCCGTGGGCGGGCGTCCGGGTGGTGCGGCGGTGGCCGGAGAGATGGCGACATCGGTACTCATCAGCCTGCCTCCTGATAGGACTCGCCGACTGTCTCGGCGTAGCGTTGCGACTGTTCGAGGGCGCTATCGACGCTGATCTGACCGGCGACGGCGGCCGAGATCTGTTGACCGACCCGGGTGCCCAGGTCCTGGAACTCGGGGATGGCGAGGAACTGGATGCCGTCGTAGGGCACCGGGTTGACCATGACGTTGTCCTGGCTGGCAGCCTCCATCGAGTCCAGCGTCGGATCGGCGTACTCGGCGGCGACCTCCGCGTATTCGGGGATCTCGTAGGTCGAGCGACGGCTGCCGGGCGGGACGCGTTCCCAGCCGAGTTCCTCGCCCACCAGGCGCGCGTAGTCCGGACCGGTCATCCAGGAGACGAACTCCCACGCCTCATCCGGGTGCTCCGATGACGCCGGGATCCCGAGCGACCAGGTGTACAGCCAGCCGCTGGCGTCGGTCTCGACCACCGGCGCCGGGGCGTACCCGTTAAGACCGGCGGTGACCGAGTCGTTCGGGCTCTCGACGACGTTGACCATGGACGTCGCGTCGTACCACATAGCCGCGCGGCCCTGCCCGTATCGGGTGGCGCAGTCCGCGAATCCGCTGGTGGCTGCGCCGGCCTGGCCGTGGTCGCGGACCAGGTCGACGTAGAACTGCACGGCCTCGCGCACGTCCGGCGACGTCAGGTGGGCGTCCCAGCTCTCGTCGAACCACTGGCCGCCGAACGTGTTGATCACCGTGTTCAGCGGGGCCAGATTCTCGCCCCAGCCGGCCAGTCCGCGCAGGCAGATGCCGGTCATGCCGGGATGTGCCTGCTCGATGGCGGCGGCGAGTTCGCGCACGTCGGACCAGGTGGGCTGCTCCGGCATGGTGAGCCCGGCCTCGTCGAACAGGTCCTCCCGGTAGACCAGGAACGACGACTCGCCGTAGAACGGCACCGAGTACATGTCGCCCTGGTACGACAGTGACTCGCGGACCGGCTCGATGAAGTCGCCGGTGTCGTAGCCCTCGGTGGCGTCGGCATACGGCTGCAGGTTCACCAGCCAGCCGTTCTCCGCCCACATGGCGGTCTCGTAGTTGCTGACCATGACCACGTCGAACTCGCCGCCGCCGGTGGCGACCGATGCGGTGATCTTCGCCCGGGACTCGTTCTCCGGCAGCGAGACGAACTGCACGTCGATGTCCGGGTGCGCTTCCCGGAAGTCGTCGGCCAGCGAGATCGCGTCGGTCATCTGCGGGTTGGAGACCACGGCGACGACGATCGACGTCTGCCCGGACGAACCGGAGGCGCCGCCGAAGCCGGCACAGGCGGTTGTGGTGGCGAGTACCGCCGTCAGCAGGGCGGCCGGTGTCGCGCGTCGCCTGCTCATCGGTGCTCTCCCTCCGCCGGGACGATCTGGGCCTTGACGGTCTGCCCAGTGCGGACCAGGTCCAGCGCGTGCTCGAAGTCCTCGAGACCGAGCGTGTGCGATACCAGCGGCGCGAGGTCCACTTGCCGTTCGGCGACGAGGTCCAGCGCCGCGCCGTAACTGTGGAGCACCGCCATCGACCCGACCACGGTGATCTCGTCGTTGTAGATCCGGAACGGGGAGAGCCGCACCATCGCGTCCTCGGCGGCGACGCCGAAGATCTCGATCCGTCCGCCGCGGTCGAGTGAGCGGAACGCGTCCTCGATCGCGGGCGGCGCGCCGGTGACGTCGACGGCGGCATCGAAGGCGCGTCGTGGCAGGTCGTCGACGCTGGTGGCGACCTCTGCGGCGCCGAGACGCTCCGCCATGGGCAGCTTCCCCGCGACCCGGTCCACCACGCTGACCCGTGCCCCCGCGGCGACCAGCAGCTGGAGCATGATCAGCCCCATCGTTCCGGCTCCGACCACCAGGATGCGTTCGCCGACGTCGACGCCGAGCCGGCGCACGCCGTGCACCGCACAGGAGACCGGTTCGACGAGGGCGCCTTCGGCGAAGCTGAGGTGGGCGGCAAGCGGGTAGCAGGTGGCCGCCGGGACGGCGACCCGTTCGGCGAAGGCGCCGTCCACGGTGTCTCCGGTGGCGCCCCAGTTCTCGCAGAGGTTGCCGCGGCCCCGGCGACATTGCCGGCAGTGTCCGCAGAACAGCGAGGGATCGACGGCGACCCGGTCACCGACGGCGATGCCGGTGGTCACGGCGTCGCCGACGGCACTGACCGTCCCGGCGAACTCGTGCCCGGGGACCAGTGGGTACGGGCTCGGCGGGAACTCACCGTCCACGATGTGCAGATCGGTGCCGCAGATGCCGCATGCGCCGACGTCGACGACCACGTCGCCCGGCCCCGGAACCGGTTCGGGAACGTCTTCGACCGACAACGAACCCGGTTTGGAGATGACGACCGCCCTCATGGGACCTCCAGCGCTGTAGAGACTACTGGTGCTCGTATGAGCGAAATATTTGCTCATATGTGTCTCTTACTTGTAACGTGCGACACATGGGGCCGTCAAGAGTGGGCGGCCCCGCGCGGCCGCCCGGTATGCGAAGATCGGCCGCAAAGCGGAGGGAAAGAGGACAGGAGTGGCGCAACGGGGAAGGCCGCCGAAGCAGGGCCGGCCGCACGGTCCGTCCGAACTGGTCCTGGCGGGTGCGGTTGCGCGCCGGCACTACGTCGACGGCCGGTCGAAGATCGAGATCGCCGACGAGTTCGGCCTCTCGCGCTTCCAGGTGGCCCGGATCATCAGTGACGCACGTGCACAGGGGTGGGTCCGGGTCGAGATCGTGCTGCCCGGACATATCGACGACGCGGCGTCCCTCGCGGTCCACGAGGCCTTGGGCGTGCGCCGGGCCATCGTGGTGGACGCTCCGGAAGGGGCGGACACGGCGGTTCGTGAGGAGGTCGGTGCGGCGGTGGCCGGCGTGTTGACCGAGCAGGTGCAGACGGGTCAGGTGATCGGCCTGACCTGGAGCCGGACGATCGCGGCGATGGTGGAGAAGCTGGAGCGGCTGGTGCCGTGCACGGTGGTACAGCTGGCCGGCTCACTGGCGGTGCGCGGCTCGTCGTCGGGAACGGTGGAGGTGGTGCGCTCGGTCGCCGCGGTCTCCGGCGGCGAGGCGTTCCCGATCTACGCGCCGCTGGTCGTGGAGGACGCCGCGACCGCCGCGGCGCTGCGCCGGCAGCCGGAGATCGCTCGCGCGCTGGCTCGCGCCGACCAACTGGACCTGGCTGTCGTCTCGATCGGTGCGTGGGCGGAGGGCCTGTCGACGGTCTGGGACGCGGTCACCGACGACGAGCGGACCGCGGGGACGGCGCAAGGTGCTGTCGGCGAGTGCAGCGGCCGCCTGTTCGACGCCGATGGCCGCGATGTCGCCGGCGGGTTCGATGATCGCGTCGTCGGGGTCACGCTCGACCAGTTGCGGGCGGCGCCCGAGGTGATCGCCACCGGGTACGGCGCGCAGCGGGCGTCCGCCGTCCGGGCCGCCGTCCGTGCAGGCTTCGTCGGGACGCTCGTGGTGGACACCGCGCTTGCGCGTGCCCTGCTGGCCTGATTGCGCACCGTCCGTGGCGCGGGGCGCCTGCGGCTCGGCGCAAGCGGTATTCGCGCTGCCGCACGCTGCACAGACCCGGTGCGGGCTGCGGGGCCGTATGGTAACGATCCCCGGGCGGCGTGCCCGAAATGTCAGGGTATTGTCAGGGCGCTGTCGCTGGGCCGGCGAAGCAAGATCAGCAACGCTTGGTGCGCCACTGGTCGGTCGCATCCACTCGGGGGGCGCGGATGCGACCGGCCAGAGGCCCACCGCGGCTCGAATCCCATGATCATCGAGGATGTGGGGTGTCATAGCCCCGCGGATACTCGATGATCATGGGTGGGACGAGTGGGCGCGCTTGTCCCAGGTCCGCCATTCCAGCTCCCGGCCGCGGAGCCGGTAGTAGGCGGCGATGGTGCGTGCCAGGCGTGTCGCATCCGCCCGGCGGCGCAGCGCCGTCGCCCGTCGCCACGCGGACCGGAGGTTGCCGACCTCGGCATCGATCGACGCCAGCCAAGACTCCGCGGCCGGAGAATCCAGCTCAGACTGGGCGCGGACGGACCATCGCAGGTAGTAGGCGAGGTGCCGGTGCTCGAGATCGTCTCGGAGCCCGGTCCGATCCAGCCTGGACGCGGCGAACTCGCGGACGAACGCGAACATGTCGTACCGCGCGGCCCCGCCGGACCGGTCGACGGTGATCAACGACGTGTCCACGAGCCGCGCCGTCATGTCGAGGACCAGGGACGACGAGGCGCGCGGAAAGGCCCCGGCGGCCACGGTCTGAGCCGCCGCCATCGTCCAGCCGCCGGTGAAGACCGAGACCACCGCGAAGAAGCGCTGCTCATCCGCGGTCAACAGGTCGTAGCTCCACCTGACCGAGGCATCAAGACTGCGTTGCCGGGCCGGGGCGAGCCGGTTTGCCGAGCTGAGAATGCGGAATGACCCTTCCACCTCGGTGACCAGCTGCTCGGGCGTGAGCACGTTGACGCGGGCCGCCGCGAGCTCGACGGCCAACGGGAGCCCGTCCAGCCTGCGGCACAGCCGGGTGACGTGGCCCATGTCGGCGTCGCCCGGGCGTGCCCCGTAGGAGGCCGCGAGGCTGGTGAACATGTGGGCCGACTCCGCCTCGGTGAGCGGGGGGACGACGCGGACCTTCTCGCCCGGCACGCGCAGTACCTCCCGGCTGGTGGCGAGGACGGCCAGCCGTGGGCACAGCCGCAGCAGGGTGGCGCAGAGCCGGGCGGTCGCACCGACGATGTGCTCGCAGCCGTCCAGGACCAGCAGGAGTGCGCGATCGTCGAGGTACTCGGCCAGTGTCTCGGGGCCGAGGTCGGCGAGCGTGGTGCTGCCGAGCGTGGCCGCCACCGTCGCACACAGCGTCGCCTCATCCGTGCAGCCGCCGAGCGACGCCCAGCGCACGCCGTCGGCGAACGCGTGTTCGGCCGCCGCGGACACCTCGATCGCCAACCGCGTCTTGCCGATGCCGCCCGCGCCGGTCAGGGTCAGCAACCGGGTGTCGGAGCGTGTCAACAGGCGCAGATTGTCCTTCAGCTCGGCCTCGCGGCCGATGAGCATGGCGGTGAAGACGGGAGCGCGCTGGACGGGCGCCGAGTCCGGCGGCGGATGCCCTCGGGCCGCGGCGATGAACGCCATCCGCTCGTCGGCGGTGAGCTCGAGCGCCTGGGTGAGCAACCGAACCGTCAGCGGGCGTGGGTTGCGGCGCCGGCCGCGTTCCAGAGCTGCCACCGCGTCGCCGCTGAGTCCGGCCTGCCGGGCGAGTTCCTCCTGCGATAGGCCGGCCGCCAGACGGTGCTGCCGGAGCAGGGCGGCGAACTCGAGCATTTAGTCATCTAATGGGCTATCCGTAGGTCTTGTCTAGATTGAGTTGATCATTCGGAACGGCAGCACGCTGCGGCTAAGCTGTTGCGCATCATGACTGAACCGGTGTCGAGCCGTGTGTGGCCACCGCGAGGACGGGTCGCCGACGCGCTCGTCACGGCGGTGACGGCGGTGACCGTGATGGTGCCCCCGGCCGTCGCCGATCCGGCGAACATCTCGCCGCTGGGCTGGCTGGTCATGGCCGTGGCCTCCGCGGCGGTCTTCTTCCGCCGGGATTATCCGCTGGTGGTCACGGTCGTGACGCTGGCCGCCTCGTCGGTGTATCTGCTGTCGCCGGACACCGACGGCCCGATCGTGGTGACGTTCGCCATCGGCATCTACACGTTGATGGCGACGGGACGTCTCGCCGCGGGTGTGCTCATCGGTGCGCTGGCCGTGGTGGCGACCTTCTACGGAGAGTACGGCTCCGACGCGGAGAACCTCGGCGACCTTGGCGTGCTCTTCTTCGCCGGCTGGTTGCTCTCCGTGATGGCCATCGGCGGCGCCGTCTACAACCGCCGCGCATATCTGCTCGAGGCCGAGCGGAGGATGGCGGAGGCCGACCGGAATCGGGAGCAAGAGGTGCGCCGGCGCACCATCGAGGAGCGGCTCCGGATCGCCCGGGAACTGCACGACGCGCTCGGTCACACGATCTCCCTGATCAACGTGCAGGCGTCGGCGGCGCTGCACCGCATGGAGAAGGATCCGGAGCAGGCCGGTGCGGCACTCGGGACGATCAAGGAGAGCAGTCAGGAGGCGCTGCAAGAGCTGCGGACCACGCTCGGCGTGCTCCGGCAGGTGGACGAGGAGGCGCCGACCGCTCCCGCACCGCGGCTGTCCCGGCTCGCCGATCTGGTCGACCGGGCCGGCGGCGGCGAGTTCTCCGTCGAGCTGCACGTCGTGGGTGAACCTCCGCCGGCATTGCCGCAGGCGGTCGATCTGGCAGGCTATCGGATCGTGCAGGAGGCTCTGACCAACGTGGCGCGGCACTCCGGTGCGCGCACGACGACGGTGCGCGTCCGATACTCCGCGGATGAGGTCGTGCTGGAGATCGCCGACGACGGACGGGGCGCCTCGCCTTCCGCGGGCGTCGGAAGCGGAATCCTCGGCATGACCGAACGTGCCGGCTCTGTCGGTGGTGAGCTGCATGCTGGGCCACGTCCGGGCGGAGGATTCGAGGTGCGTGCCCGGCTGCCGCTGGGGGAGACGGAGGCCGGATGATTCAGGTGTTGATCGCCGACGACCAGCGGCTGGTGCGTGCGGGTTTCGGCTCGATCCTGGACGGCGAGGACGGCATCGAGGTCGTCGGCGAGGCGTCCGACGGCGCGGAGGCGGTTCGGCTCACTCGTGAGCTGCGGCCGGACGTCGTGCTGATGGACATCCGGATGCCGGAGATGGACGGGCTGGCGGCGACCGAACAGATCGTGGGCGCGGACGACCTCGCCGACGTACGCGTAGTCATCCTGACCACCTTCGACCTCGACGATTACGTCTACGGCGCGCTTCGGGCCGGGGCCAGCGGGTTCATGGTCAAGGACACCGAACCGCTGGAACTCATCCATGCGGTCCGGGTGGTCGCGCGCGGGGACGCGCTCATCGCGCCATCGGTGACGCGACGGCTCATCGCCGAGATCGCTCAGCGCAGGGCCGCGCCCGAGCCCGACCCGCGGCTGCGGGATCTCACCGAGCGGGAACGAGAGGTGATGATCTTGGTGGCCGGCGGCCTGTCCAACGATGAGATCGCCGAGCGGCTGGTGCTCAGCCCGGCGACGGCGAAGACCCACGTGAGCCGGATCATGACCAAGCTGGGGGTGCGGGATCGGGCGCAGTTGGTGGTGCAGGCGTACGAGTCGGGGATGATCACTCCGGGCTGGCTGGACTGACCGGGTCGACCTCGAGTGAACAGCTTCTTCCGCGGGTAACAGCTGCGACGAGTGGCACCCGAGCGAAGGGACGTGTGCGCAGATGGCGAACGCAGCGGAGATCATGGAGGACTGGCCGGAACAGTCGCGGGAGGCGGCGCAGCTGGTCATCGACAAGTACGGGGAACCGCACGAGGCGACCGACTCGGTCCTGATCTGGCATGGCGTGGGGCCGTGGAAACGGATGGTCGCCTCCAAGACCTACTACGAGCACAACTTTCCGGCGCCGCACATCGACTCCGTGGAGTCGACCATCAACTACCGGGTGGCTCCGGAGCAGGTAAGCTCGCTCGCTCAGTTCGACGGCAGCGTCGTGGTGGAGCGCACGGCAGGCGAGGTCACCGCCCGCTGCCATGATGAAGAGGCCAACTTCCTTGCGCTGAACCTGATGCACGACATCGTCACCGGACACAAGAACGTGACCGAGGCCCGCGAGTACTACGCCAAGGAGTTCCTCGACGTGCGCCGGGGCGAGCGTGCGCCGTACATGGAAGGGCTGAACTTCGAGCCGGGCGACGCCTCGGCGGCCGACCGGGACACCCGTGTGCTCTCGGATGAGCAGCTGGAACGGGCGCAACAGAGCTGAGCACGATCGCCGACGGCGCGGCCTCGATTCCGTCTGCTCATCGCCCTCGGGTTCTCGCGCCGTGGCGGCGGACGCCCACGACGACGGCGTTGATCAGCGCTACCGATGCGATGACGCCGAAGACGACGGCCGCGCCGGTGTCGGCCGGGCGACCGTCGTTCAACGCCCGGATGGCGAAGACCGTCGCCGCCGCGCCGGCCACCACGAATCCGAACATCGCCAGGGCGATCCGCGTGCGGTAGACCGATCGGGCGTTCCACGGCTCGGTGCCACGACCCTCTGGCCGCCGGAACCAGCGGCGCGGACTGGAGCGCTGCATACCGGCGTGCTACCCGCGAGCCGTTGACCTATGCGATCGCACGGCCCGTGGTCTATCGACATCGCCCAGCCAATGGCTGCGACGATGTCGATAGACCTATCCAGCGGGTGGGTCAGCAATACGGGGGAGCGCTGCCCACGTTGGAGACGTAGCGGGCGGAGACCCACTGCCCGCCGCCGTCGCCGACGAGCTGGTACCAGCGTGGGTTCCCGTCGACGCGCTGGCCGTTGACCTTGCAGACCAGCTCGAGCGAGTGGCCGCGCGGAGCGGAGCTGACCTTCGCGTTGGCGCCGTGCGGGCCGCTGCGGACGTTGAGCGACGTGCGCGAGACGACCTTTCCGGTGTATTCCTTGCCGTCGCCGCAGAACCGCGGGGCGGATCCGACGTTGGCGATGTACCGGGCCGTCGCCCAGTTGCCGTTGCCGAGCTTGTACCACAGCGAGTTGCCGGCCACCGACGGCCCGAAGACCTTGCACTGGATCCGCACCGTGGTGCCTCGCTTGAGCGAACCGACCTTGCTGGCGTACCCGGTGGGTGCGCTGCGTACGTTGAGACCCGTCGACGCGGTGACTTTCCCCTCGTACGGGGCGTGCGAGGCGTGCGCGGGACCGGCGGCGGCCATCAATCCCAGCGGGATCACAGCGGCGGTGCCGATCGCCAGAGCGATCTGTCGGATGTGACGCCTGATGATCATGGGTGACCTCCTGACCTTGCCGGCCACGTCGACGCGGCCGGATCATCGGCTTCTTGACTGGTATCACTCCCGAAGGGCCGGACTGGTTGCACCGGAATCGCCGCCAGGCGAATGCGATGTCGTCGCGGGGGAGCGGTGCTTGGATGTGTGCCATGTGCGGTCATGAAGAAAGCTCTGATCTGACCATCCGCGTCGGTCGCGAGGAACTGATCATCCGTCGGCGCTACGAGGCCGCGAGCATCGTCAACGACATCCTGATCGCGGTGTGGTTCATCGTCGGCAGTGCGATGTACTTCTCGGAAGAACTGGCCACGGCGGGAACGTGGTGCTTCCTGGCCGGAAGCATCGAACTGCTGATCCGCCCGCTCATCCGGCTCAGCCGGCTCATTCACCTGCGGCGGCTTGGCGGCAGGCAGCCTAGGGAAGCCTCACACGACTTCTGATTCGTCCGTGTGTGGGCGGCGGGGTCGGCACCGGTGCATCGCGTGGACGTCGGTTCGGTGCCGGTGCATATTGTCTCAGCTCGAGAGCGATAGCGATATCGGCCATATGGGCCATATCGTGCGCCGCGTCCGTCGGTGATCATGGATATGGTCGTGGACGACGGTGGGGGACAGCGGCGGTGGGCGCTAGGAGGTTGTTCGACATGACACATTCGCAGCTCGGGCACAGTCCGGACGACGCCCGGCCCGGATCGACGGGAGAGCACCAGTTGCAGCAGACGTCCGGTACCCGGGATCGGGCGGATCGGTTCTACCGCGAACAGATGGCCGATTGCCTGAATGAGGAGATGTCCGAGTTCGTCTCGCGTATGGAGATGGTCTTCGTCAGTACCGCGGACAGCAACGGCGAATGTGACGCCACCTTCCGTGCCGGGCCGGCGGGATTCGTCCGGGTTCTTGACGCGAAGACGATCGCCTGGCCGGAGTATCGCGGAAACGGGGTGATGGCCAGTGCGGGTAACATCTCGGAGAACCCGCATGTGGGCCTGTTGTTCATGGATTTCGTCCGGGACCTGGTGGGTCTGCACGTCAACGGCGCCGCGGCGTTGCTGTCGGTCGACGATTTCCAGATCCGGTACCCGGACCAGGTCGTCGATGCCGACATTCCCGGGCGGCGGCCGGAGCGATGGGTCGTGGTGGACGTCCACGAGGCGTACATCCACTGCTCGAAGCATGTGCCGCGGATGGTGCCGGTACCGCGGACGCGGGACTGGGGTACGGACGACCGGAGGAAGAAGGGCGGCGACTACTTCGGAGTGGCCGAGGACCGTGGCCTGGCTCCGCATCGCAGGACCGCGGCGGCCGTGCGCTGATCGGAACGCGGCCTCCCGGCTGCGGCGCCCGTGTCCTCCGTGTACCGGTGTCTCGTCGGTACCCGCGTATCGTCGGTATCCGGGTCTCGTCGTACCCATGTCTGATCGGCAACCGTCTCATGTCTGATCGGCATCCGTGTCGTGCGCGGTTCGAGGGCCGTATCCGCTGATAGGATCGCCACACTGCGGCACGATGTCGTGGGATGGGGCGGACCGATCGTGCCGGTCCATGTCAATGCTGACCTGGTTCGCTAGACCTGGTCTCCGAGCATCGAGGAGACTGACCGTATGGCGCAGTTAGGCGACGGCCGCGAACCGCTGACATGCTCGTTCTGCGGGAAGAGTCAGAAGCAGGTCAGGAAGCTCATCGCCGGGCCTGTCGGGATATGCATCTGTGACGAATGTGTCGAGCTCTGCAACGAGCTGATCGAGGAAGAGCTCAGCGAGAACCCGGAGACGGGTGGGTTGTCGGAGCTGCCGAAGCCGCGTGAGATCTACGAGTTCTTGGGCCAGTACGTCATCGGTCAGGAGGTGGCGAAGAAGGCGTTGTCGGTTGCGGTGTACAACCATTACAAGCGGGTGCGTGCGCGGCAGTCGGGGGCGTCTCGGTCGTCGGGTAAGGATGAGGCTGTTGAGG
>NZ_JAAGOA010000032.1 GCF_010550675.1 Phytoactinopolyspora halotolerans
AAAACGGGCGGACGATGCCGGCCACCCTGGCCGGCATGGTCGAGGGGGCGATCTCGTATGAGCATGCCGTGGTGATCGCCAAGACCATGGCGAAGATCCCCACCGACATCCCCGCCGACGACGCCGCGCGGGCGGAGGACGACCTGGCCGCGTTCGCCCGCGAGTACGACCCGGCCACGCTGCAGCGCCTGGCCGATCACCTGCTGCACGTGCTCACCAGTGACAGTCTGGAAGACCGCGACGAACGCGCCCAGCGCAAACGATCGCTACGCATCTGTGATCGGGGGGACGGCACCGTACGCATCACCGGCCTGCTCGGCACCGAGGCCGCGGCGATCGTGCGCAGCGCACTGGACCCGCTCGCCGCGCCCGAACCGGGCGAAGACGGCGAGAAAGACCAGCGCACCGCGGACCAGCGCCTGGCCGATGCGCTGACCGAACTCGCCCGCCGCGCCCTGGCCACCGACACCCTGCCCACCCGCCACGGCCACCCCACCCAACTCCTCCTGCTCGCCAACCTGAACACCCTGCTCGACCACACCACCAGCCAGAACAACCACGGCAGCGACGGCGACGGCTGCGGCGACAGCGCCCACGCCGATCCCGACTCCACCGCTGGCGCTGGCGCTCACACCGACGCCGCCGGTGACGACGCCCACGGTGACGGTAACGGCGTCCACGTCGACAACGCTGACACGGACGCCGCCGCCGCCGGCGACGGCGCTGGCGGCGCTGTCGGCGCTGTCGGCGCTGGCGTTGGTAGGGAGGGTGGGGTGTTCACCGCGGGTGGCTGCCCGCACCCCGACACACCCCCGCGATGGCTCCAGGACACCTGGGCCCGACGCTTCGGCGTCGCCCCGGCCGAACTCACCCACGGCGGACCCATCTCCTCGGAATCACTACGCCGCCTGGCCTGCGACGCCGACATCACCACCGTCCTGGTCGACCAGCACGGCGTCCCCCTGCGCGTCGGACGCACCGAACGTCTGGTCACCCCCGGCATCTACACCGCCCTCATCGCCCGCGACCGCGGCTGCGCCTTCCCCGGCTGCACCCGACCCCCGGCCTGGACCCAAGCGCATCACATCGTCCATTGGGCCGACGGTGGCCCCACCGACCTGGAGAACCTCGTCCTGGTCTGCACGCACCACCACCGCGTCATCCACCACGGCGGCTGGCAAGTCCGCCTGGGCACCGACGGCCACCCCGAATTCCTCCCACCCCCGTGGGTGGACCCGGACCGCACACCCAGACGCAACACCCGACCCCGACACGACCACCAACCCCCACCCGACACATAGCACCCACGCCACCCACCGACACCCAAACCTGACATCTGACACCTGACACGCACAACTGTCGGCGCCAGGTATCGGTGAGCAGCCAAAACCGGGCACCTCGCCAGCCCACACCACCACGATCCCCCGGTGCATCTCACGCCTGCGCCGGGGCCTCGTGCTGCCCTGCCGCTGCTCAGCTGCCTCGCAGCGGATCATCCGAGGGCGGTGCTGTGCTGTTACGAACGACGAGCCACGTCGGCACAAGCGTCGTTCCGCGCTCGTGCGAATCGGTCTGCACCTGACGGAGTGCACTCGCCACGCAACGTCGCCCGACCTCATCGAAATCCTGGTGCACCGTGGTGAGCGGCGGCATGTATGAGCCCGCCTCCGGGATATCGTCGAAACCGACGATGCTGACGTCGCGCGGCACGGCCCTGCCCTGCTCGTGCAAGGCGCGCTGCACCCCTAGCGCCATCTGGTCGTTCGCGACGAAGACAGCAGTACAGTCGCGTTCGGCCGCGACCCTGAGCCCCATCTCGTAGCCAGACTCCGCGGACCAGTCACCGTGCAGAACAGGCGGAACCTCCCGCCCGCTGCCCTTGAGCGTCGTCCGCCAACCATCCGCGCGCCCCTGTGCGGCGAACGAATCCTCGGGGCCGGCCACATGCCAGACTGTTCGATGCCCCAGATCAAGGAGGTGCTGCACCGCTTGCCGCGCGCCCTCGGCTTGATCGGTGTCGACCACGCTGTACCGGTCACCGGCTTTGGAGTCGACCACCACAACCGGCGCGCCCGGCGGTAACGAGACGGTGGCCGCGTCCAGCAGGTGCACCTCCATGATGGCCACCACGGCGTCCACCGCCAGTTCGCCGAGCCTGGTGAACGCGCCACGCACACTGTCCTGGGTGGGGACCGCGACAGGAATCAGGGTAATCGCGTAGCCCTCCCGGGCCGCCGACGTGGCGATCGCATCAAGTGTCCGCATGTTGCCCGTCGTCGAGAGAGTGAACAGGATGACGCCGATCATGCGGAATCGGCCGCTCTTCAACGCCCGCGCCGCGCTGTTCGGCCGGTATCCCAGCTCGCGCATCGCCGTCAGCACCCGATCGCGGGTCGATTCGACGACGCCCGGGTAGCCGTTGGAGACCCGCGAAACCGTCTGCGGTGACACCCCGGCCACACGAGCGACGTCGGCCATCGACACCCGCCGCGGGCGCCCGCCGCTGCCGACCGCCCTGGTGTCCGGCGCGCCGTCAGCGTGCGTGTCCTCGGCCTCTGCACCCATCCACTTCATCTCCTCGTCGGTGCGCTGTCCCGCCTGGGAATGTAACGATTGTCGTCTTCCGGAAACCGACGGGTTGACGGGAAACACAGCTGGTGACAGCATCATCGTAATCCATGGTTACGTAAACATCCGGCGTTTGGCCACCTCGATGTTTACGTAACCATCGCTCGTCGCCCAGCCGCACGCACTGCCGTCGGCCGCACCGCAAGGAGCAGAGAAGCTCAATGACGACGCTGTCCTATACCTCTGGCACGCGGGACACTCCTGCAGTCCCGGCGGGTCGGAGAGCGCGCCGGCGCCAATGGACCGGCTGGGGCTTCATGGGGCCGTTCATGGCGGTCTTCACCCTCGTCTTCCTGGCGCCGATCGCCTACTCCATCTACCTGAGCCTGTTCCGTGACCAGATGGTCGGCGGAACCACGTTCGTCGGCCTGGAGAACTACGAGCGAGCCTTCAGCGACTCCCAGTTCTGGTCCGCCCTCGGCCGGGTCTCGCTCTTTCTCGCCGTCCAGGTTCCGATCATGCTGTTCATCGCGTTGCTGGTCGCGCTGGCGATCGACAGCGGCCGGCTGTACGGAAAGAGCTTCTTCCGGATCACGATCTTCCTGCCCTATGCCGTGCCGGCCGTGGTCGCGACGCTCATGTGGGGCTTCATGTACGGGACCCGTTTCGGACTCGTCGGCAATATCAACGACGCCCTCGGCGTCGCGCTGCCCAACCCACTCTCCCCCGACCTCATCCTCGCGTCGATCGGCAACATCGTCACCTGGGAGTTCGTCGGCTACAACATGCTGATCTTCTACGCCGCCCTGCGGGTGATCCCGCATGAGCTCTACGAGGCGGCCGAGATCGACGGCGCCAGCCAGTTCCGCGTCATCACCGCGATCAAACTGCCCGCCATCCGCGGAGCGCTCGTCATCGCCACGATCTTCTCGATCATCGGCAGCTTCCAGTTGTTCAACGAGCCCAGCATTCTTCAGAGCCTCGCACCCAACGCGATCACCACCTACTTCACGCCGAATTTGTACGCCTTCTCGTTGTCCTTCTCCGGTCAGCAGCACAACTACGCCGCCACCGTGGCGATCATCATGGGGCTGATCACGATGGTGATCGCCTACCTCGTCCAGATCCGCGGCATGCGGAAGGCGGTGTGAGACCGTGACGACTCCAGCACCGAACCCCGCACCGGCGACGTCGCGACGCCCACAGGTCACCCTCTCGTCTGCTCGGCGACGCCCGCGCAAGCTCCACACCGTCGAACGTCCGCGCCGCAGCCCGCTGCTGACCGGCCTCACCGGCCTGGTCCTCGTCTACAGCTTGGTGCCGCTGCTCTGGCTGTTCATCAACGCCACCAAAACCCAGGAAGGGCTCTTCGACTCGTTCGGCCTGTGGTTCCACGGCGACGTCGCGATCTGGGACAACATCGTCGACACGCTCACCTACGACGACGGCATCTTCACGCGCTGGCTGGTCAACACGCTGATCTACGTGCTGCTCGGCGCCGGCGGAGCCACATTCCTCGCCGTGCTCGGAGGATACGCGCTGGCCACGTTCGATTTCCCCGGCAAGCGCGCCGTCTTCGCGATCGTCATCGGAGCGGTCGCGGTGCCCGGTACGGCGTTGGCCGTACCCACGTTCCTGATGTTCAGCGAGGTCGGACTCACCAACACCCCGTGGGCAGTGATCATCCCGTCGTTGATCTCACCGTTCGGTCTCTACCTGATGTGGGTGTTCTCGTCGGAGGCCATCCCGTCCGAGCTGCTGGAAGCGGCCCGGGTGGACGGGTCCGGGGAGTTCAGCACGTTCTTCCGGGTCAGCCTGCCGTTGCTGGCACCCGGCATCGTCACAGTACTGCTGTTCACCATGGTCGCCACCTGGAACAACTACTTCCTGCCGCTGATCATGCTGCGGAACCCGGACTGGTACCCGCTGACGCTGGGCCTGAACGCGTGGAACTCGCAGGCCTCGACCGCCGGCGGTGAAGCGATCTTCAACCTCGTCATCACCGGCTCGCTGCTGACGATCGTGCCGTTGATCGTGGCGTTCCTGCTGCTCCAGCGGTACTGGCAATCGGGTCTGGCCGCCGGCAGCGTCAAACAATGACCCACACGTCCCACACTCCCCGCACGTCGACAACGATGTAGGAGGAATACCCATGTCCATATCGCTCGATCACACCCGCACATCCAGGGATGCGCGGCCGTCCCGCCGCAACAAGCTGGGCGGTGCACTTGCGCTCACCGGCGCGCTGACGCTCGTCCTCGCCGCGTGTGGCTCGGACGACGATTCCGATTCCGGCGAAGGCTCGGACGCCGTGGACCTGGAGTCCGTGCTGGAGGAGGGCGGCAGCCTAACGGTCTGGGCCTGGGAGCCCACCCTTGAACAGGTCGTCGAGGATTTCGAAGCCGAGTATCCCGAGGTCGACGTCGACCTGGCCAACGTCGGAACGGGCGACGAGCACTACACCGCGCTGAACAACGCCATCTCGGCAGGCTCCGGGGTCCCGGACGTCGCACAGATCGAGTACTTCGCCCTGCCCGAGTACGCGCTGCAAGAGTCCGTCACGGACCTCCGTGAGTTCGGCGCCGAAGAGCTCGACGGCACCTACACGCCCGGTCCCTGGGGCTCGGTCCACCAGGGCGAGGCGATCTACGGTCTGCCGATGGACTCCGGTCCGATGGCGCTGTTCTACAACCAAGAAGTGTTCGACACCCACGGCGTCGACGTGCCCACCACCTGGGATGAGTTCGTCGACGCGGCGCGCGCCCTGCAGGCCGCCGACCCCGACGTCTACATCGCCAGCGACACCGGCGACGCCGGGTTCACCACCAGCATTCTCTGGCAGGCCGGTGCCCAGCCCTACCAGGTCGACGGCACCGATCTCACCATCGACTTCGGTAGCGCGGAGGTCACCCGGTATGCCGAGACATGGCAGCAGCTGATCGACGAGGGCCTGGTCGCCGAGATCAGCGGCTGGACCGATGAGTGGTACCAGGGTCTGGCCGACGGCACCATCGCGACCCTGGCCACCGGCGCCTGGATGCCGGCGAACTTCGAATCCGGCGTCTCGGCCGCGTCCGGTGACTGGCGAGTCGCCCCGTTGCCACAGTGGGACGAAGGAGCATCGGCGAGCGCCGAGAACGGCGGCAGCTCGCTCGCCGTCCCCGAGGCGAGCGGAAACAAGGAGCTGGCCTACGCGTTCATCGAGTACGCCAACGCGGGCGACGGCGTGCAGACCCGGATCGACCAAGGCGCGTTCCCAGCCACGTCGGAGCACCTGGAGTCCGAGGAGTTCCTGAACACCGAGTTCGAGTACTTCGGCGGTCAGCAGGCCAATCAGATCTTCGCCGAGTCGGCGGCGAACGTGGTCGAGGGCTGGTCTTATCTGCCGTTCCAGGTCTACGCGAACTCGATCTTCAACGACACGGTCGGGCAGGCCTATGTCTCCGGCACATCCCTGCTCGAAGGACTGCAGGCTTGGCAGGACGCCACCGTCACCTACGGCACGGACCAGGGATTCACGGTCAACCAATAGCCGACGACGGTAAGGGCCAGGCCCCGAGCCGAGGGCAGCACCAGCCGACGGGCAGCACCAGCCGACGGGCAATACGAGCCGACGGCCGGCACGAGAGCACAGAGGAGCACACATCGATGACCGAGACGAGCACGCCACGCTGGCTGAGGTGGCCGGACGGGCCGTCCCATCCACGGATCGGCTTCGGCGCGGACTACAACCCCGATCAGTGGTCACGCGAGGTCTGGGACGAGGACGTCCGGCTGATGCGGCAGGCAGGGGTCAACATCGTCTCGCTTGCGATCTTCTCCTGGGCGCGGATTCAGCCCACCGAAGACAGTTGGGACTTCGCCTGGCTGGATGAGGTGATCGATCTGTTGCACGCGAACGGCATCGCGGTGGACCTGGCCACCGCCACCGCGTCGCCGCCGCCGTGGCTGTCCCGGCGGCATCCCGAGATCCTGCCGGTCACGCACCGCGGCGAGACGCTGTGGCCGGGCGGCCGGCAGCACTGGCGCCCGACGTCGCCGGTCTTCCGGGAGTATGCCCTGCGCCTGGTGACCGCGCTCGCCGAGCGGTATGCCGAGCACCCGGCGATCGCCGCCTGGCACGTCAACAACGAACTGGGCTGCCACAACGTCTACGACTACTCCGACGACGCAGCGCGCGCCTTCCGCGGCTGGCTGCGCGACCGCTACCGGAGCCTGGACGCGCTGAACCACGCGTGGGGTACGGCGTTCTGGTCGCAGCGGTACTCCGACTGGGAGGAGATCCTACCGCCTCGCCAGGGCGCCGCCCAGTCGAACCCCACGCAGCAGCTGGACTTCACCCGGTTCTCCTCCGATGCGCTCAAAGACTACCTGCGCGCCGAGCGGGAGATCCTGCGACGCATCACGCCGGGCATCCCGGTGACCACCAATTTCATGGTGATGTCCGGCACCAAGCCGATGGACTACGCGAGCTGGGCGGACGAGGTGGACTTCGTCTCCAACGACCACTACATCGTTCCGCGCGAGCAGAGCTTCGACGAGCTATCCTTCTCCGCCAACCTGACCAGCAACATCGCGGGTGGCCGGCCATGGTTCCTGATGGAGCACTCCACCAGCGCCGTGAACTGGCAACCGGTGAACCTGCCGAAGAAGCCAGGCCAGATGATCCGGGACTCGCTCACCCACGTCGCGCACGGCGCCGACGCCGTCTGCTTCTTCCAGTGGCGACAGTCCGCGGCCGGCGCGGAGAAGTACCACTCGGCGATGGTCCCGCACGCCGGCGAGGACTCCGCCGTCTACCGCTCGGTCACCGAGCTCGGACGCACGTTGGAGGCTCTCGCGCCCGTCGTCGGCTCCGAACGCAAGGCGTCCCCGGTGGCCATCCTGTTCGACTGGGACTCCTGGTGGGCCAGCGAACAAGACTCACACCCCACCGAGCAGCTGCGTTATCACCAGGAAGCGCTGGACTGGTACTCCGCGCTGCTCGCCCTCGGTGTGCGGGCCGACGTCGTGCCCACCGGCCGGGACCTCTCCGGCTACGACCTGGTCGTCGCCCCGATCCTGCACGTCATGCCGGAGTCGCTGGCGCAGCGGCTGATCCGCTACGTCGACGGCGGCGGGCATCTGGTCACCACCTACTTCTCCGGCATCGTGGACGAGAACGACCACGCCTGGCTGGGCGGCTATCCCGGCCCGCTCCGCGATCTGCTGGGGGTACGGATCGAGGAGTTCGCGCCACTGCTGCCGGACGAGACCGTGGCCCTAGGCACCGGCGCGAGCGGGTCGACGTGGACGGAGCGGGTGGAGGTGCGCGATCCGGCGACGAAGGTCCTCGCGTCGTATGCGTCGGGCGACCACGCCGGGTGGCCCGCGCTCACCCGACGCGCCGTCGGACCCGGTTCCGCGACCTACGTCTCGACCAGGCTCGGCGCCGCCGGCATCCGGCCCCTCCTCTCCGAGCTGCTTGCTTCCGCGGGCGTCAGCAGCGAACTCACCCGCGACGTGGCCGGGCGAGTCGAGTTGGTCATCCGCACGGACGGCGCCGAGGAGTTCTGGTTCCTGATCAACCGCACCACCGAGACAGTGCGCGTCACCGGCGTGGCCGGCGGCGTCGTCGCCAGCCCGAACGCGGCCGCGGACGACGGCTCGGACACGGTCACACTCGAACCGCACGGCGTCGTCGTCATCAGGCGCCCGGTGTCCGATACGCGCGGGGAGAGTACCGGCTGAACGCATCAGTGCCTTGCGCAAGACGAAACGGCGTTGCCAGACCGTCACCGGAGCATGCGAGGCTGACAGCACAACCACGCAAACGGATGGCGGTGCGAAGAAGACGTGAACGAACAGGCGAGTGGACGCTGGTCGGCTGACGAGTCCGGCGGTGACGACTGCCGGGTGGCCCGGCTGATCCTGGTCAGGCATGGCGAATCCGAATGGAACGCCGAAGGGCGCATCCAGGGTCAGGGTGGCACCGGGTTATCCGCGCGCGGCGAGGCGCAAGCCGTCGAGGTCGCGGAGCACTTGGCCGTGACCTACCCGGACCCGCATCTGGTCGTCAGCAGTGACCAGGAGCGCGTCGTCCAGACGTCCCAGCCGTATCTGTCCAGGACGGGTCGGACTGCCGAGTTCGACAAGCGGCTGCGCGAGATCGACAGCGGCGTCTGGACCGGACTGCTGACCACAGAGGTCGCCGAGCGCTACCCGGATCAGATCGCCGCTGTCCGCCGGGGCGAGGACATCGCCCGCGGTGGAGGAGAGAATTTCGCCGCGATGCGCAGCCGTGTGGCGGAGGCCCTGCACGATCTGGCGCGGCTCGCCCGCACGCACGTCGGCCCCGGCGAGACGATGACGGCGATCGTGTTCACCCATGGCGGGCCGATCCGCGTCGCCGTCGCCGACGCGCTCGGGCTCCCGCCGAACGGCCACCGCCTGCTCGACCCGCCGCGGAATTGCTCGGTCACGATCCTCAACGCCGATGTCGGGAACCTCGACGACGAGACCGGCCGGTTCCGGCTGGAGGGCTACAACAGCACCGGGTTCATCGTGACCCCCTCGGGCAAGACCAGTTACGACGCCGTCGGGGAACGGCGATGAGCCCGTTCACCTTCGTCGCCATGACGTACAACCTCTGGGGCGGCCACCGGCTCGCCGAACGTACACCGGCGCTGCGCTCGCTGTTCGAGGTGCGCTCCCCCGACGTCGTCGGCGTTCAGGAGCTGCACCCGGAGTCACGGGCACTGATCGATGCGGCACTGCCGGATCACGATCGGGTCCATGACGACTTTCCGGGCTGGGCGACCCAGGGCAACATCTGGTGGCGCCGGGGTCTGTTCGAGCTCGACGAGTACGGCGCCGACGACGTCGGCATCCGCTCGGAGAACGCCCGGCTGTTCTGGGCCCGGCTCCGCCCTATCGGGCGCGACGGCTTGCCCGCTCTCGTCTTCAGCACGGCGCACCTGACCTGGCCGGGTCATCCGCAAGAACGCGCCGACGACGTCAACCCGCGGGTCAAGCAGGCCCGTAACGTGGTCGCCGCCCTCGACCGGATCGCATCCGACGGGCCGTGTGTCTTCGGCGTGGACATCAACGACTACGCCCGTCCGGTGTGGGCCATGCGCGAGGGTGGATTCCGGGACTCGTTCGCCGCGCTGGGCGCCAGTTCGCCGGTGACGCATCCGGTTCTCCCACTGATCGAGCCCGGCGACGGATGGACGGCACCGCCGGCCACCCAGAAGGCGATCGACTGGTTGTACCACCGTGGCCCGATACGGGCCCGTTGCAGCGAAGTGATCGACTTCTTCTACGAGGGGCGAGCACCCTCCGATCACAAGCCGGTCACCGCGGCGTACACGCTGGAGGTCACGGCGCCGTAGGCGCTGCACTCACCGCGGCGCATTGCACAGCGCGCAACCTCATTGTCTCCCTTCCGGCCCCGCCTCTAGCGTGATGATCCGGGCGCTCCGCGCACGTCAGCGGGCACGCGGACCGGTGGTACCCGGGGCCGCTCGCCGTCGCGAGCCCACCGGCCCACGTCGGGCTTACGAAGAGTGGAGGGTGTTGTGTTCCGTTTGCCGAACCACCGAACTGGCGTCTATCTGACGGTCTCACTGGTCACCGTGTTCGCCGCCTCATGCGGCGGCTCCGACACCTCCGGCGAGAGCGCAGAGCAGGTCTTCCGGTACTCGCCGGGCTTGTTCCCGGTCTCCCTCGATACGCACCAGTATCCCGCCGAGGAAGGTGTTCAGACCGCGGTGCAGCAGGTTCTCGAGCCACTGGTGGCGCTGGACGACGGCGAGCCGGTTCCGGTGCTGGCCGAGTCCTGGGACAACCCGGACGAATCCACATGGGTCTTCACTCTCCGGGACGGTGTCGAGTTCTCCGACGGCACCCCGTTGACCGCCGAGGACGTCAAGGCGTCGGCGGAACGGTTGATCGAGATGGAAGGTCCGTTGGCTCCGTTGTGGGAGCCGGTCGAGGCGATCGAGGCGACCGACGATGCCACGGTGATCTTCCATACCTCGGAGCCGCTCGGCACTCTGCCGAGCACGCTGTCGCTGCTGTTCGTCGGTCAGGCGGAGGCGATGGAGGACGACGCGTACTGGCAACGCCCGGTGGGCACAGGGCCGTTCGTCGTCGACGAGTTCGTCCCAGACGAGCGCGTCGCGCTCTCTAGGAACGACGCCTACTGGGGCGAGAAGGCGCTGCTCGACCGCGTCGAGATCGTCTCCATCCCGGAGGAGTCCAGCCGCATCACCGCTCTGCACAACGGCGAGATCGACGCGATGTCGACCATCCCGCCGGACCAGGTCGGCGAGGTGGACGGTGCGGACGGAATCGTCTACGAGACCGGCCCGAGCTTCACGTACTACTTCATCTGGTTCAACGAGTACGCCGAGCCTTTCGACGACGTGCGCGTCCGGCAGGCGATGTGGCATGCGGTCAACGTGGAGGGCACCATCGGCGACCTGTTCGGCGAGATGGCGACGCCGGCGCGGGCGCCGGTGACGCAGGCGGTGTTCGGCGCGCCGGAGCTGGAGCCGTACTCCTACGACCCAGAGCTGGCGAAGCGGTTGCTGGCGGAGGCCGGTTACCCGGACGGATTCCAGACCACCATTCACTGGCCGCGCGAGGGCGGGCCGAACATCCTGGCGCTCGCGCAGTCGTTCATCTCGGACTGGGCGGACGTAGGCATCCAGGTGGAGCCGCTGGAAAAGGAACGGGCGCAGTGGCTTGAGGACTTCGGGAACATGAACTGGGATATGAACCTGCAGACCAACGCCACCGGAACCGGGGACGCCGACTTCACGCTCGGCCGGCTGTACGTGTGCGCCGCCGACCGGATGGGATACTGCAACGAGGAGCTGGACAGCCTGCTCGCGCAGGCACGCGCCAGCCTGGATCCGGCCGAGCGGGAACGACTGTACCGGGAGGCGTCCGAGATCATGTGGGAAGACGCCGTCGGCATCTTCCCTGCTGATCTGGCGAACAACACCGCGTACCGGGAGAACGTGCAGGGTTACGAGTTCCCGCCGAACGGCCGGCCGTCGTTCGCCACCGTCTCCATCACTTCCGGCTGACGACGCCGCACACCGAGCCACCTCGGGGTGGACGCCCTGCGGCACACGGACGCGGAAAATGCGCTTGCTCCGCTGCGATCCGCTGGCCACACTCGGTGAGGTGAGCCGAAGCCAGCCCACGACGGCGGTACGCCAAGCCGAACCGAGTTCTCCGCCGGAGCGTGCGCTGAACCGGATCGTGTCCAAGAGCGGCGTGCCAGACCTGGTGGATGTACTCGCACATCGGCTCAGCGGGAGTGATCTCACCACGCTGTTGCTGGAGGTGATGCGTCGGCGGGCCGGCGCGGTGACCCCTGCGCACCTGCTGCGACAGTATGAGCGCGACCGCTTCGTGCAGCCCGGCGACGCGGCACCCGCGGACATCCGTCGCTGCTTCGATCTTCTCGCCGACGCGTTGGCCCCAGCGTCGAGCTCATGGAACTCGCGCCGGTTGCTCCGCTGGGTACGCACTCCGCGGTCGGGACCGTGGACCAGCACAAGGTGGTCTCGACCGTGCGCGGCACCGAGGTGGCGGCCGACCCCACGAACGCGCTCGCGCTTGAGGCTGCCGTGTGCCGCCGATCCGTCCTCGCGGCGGATTCGCGGTCCACGGAGCTGGTGCGGCTCGGCGGCCTGCAGCGGGTGGTCCGTGCGCAAGGGTTCTCAGGGCCCCGACAGTTCGCCCATTTCGCCTTGTTCGGTCTGGTGACAGCCGGCCGGGACGCCGGCGGCCGACGGTTCGAGGCGGCGTCGCTGACCGAGCACTGTCAGTTCCACATCGACTGCATCCGTGCGCCGGCGCCGACGATGTCGAGGTCCGCTTGACGGACTTCACCGGCCGGTTCACCCGTGTGCTCGATGAGCTGCGGCGCACTCTCGAGGGGGCGTGCGTCGTCGAAGACCCGGAACGACGCGGCGGGCGGGGCTACTATGCAGGGCTCTGCTTCAAGGTGTACGGCAGCAGGGACGGCCGACGGTACGAACTCTCCGACGGCGGCGTCGTCGATTGGACCCAGCAACTGCTGCAGAATCGCAAGGAGCGGCTGACCATCAGCGGCATCGGGGTCGAACGCCTGCTGGCCCTCTGATGACGCCGCTCAGCCGGCGCGTACCGCGCGCGTCGTCGATTCGCGGACGATCAGCTCGGGCGCAAGCATGAGCTTCTCCGGCCGATCACCCTCGTCCCTGCCGGTGGTGTCGCCTGCGCCCCGTGCGTTCCGCCGTTGTCGCATCCGCGAGAGCAGCAGGTCCACGGACGCCGCACCGACCTGCTGAGCGGGTAGATGGACCGAGGTCAACGGCGGGCTGAGGAATCCCGAGTAGGGGTGGTCACCGTAGCCGACGATCAGCATGTCGTCAGGTACGCGCAGCCCTTGTTCCGCCAGCGCCCGGTACAAACCCAGGGCGAAGAAGTCGTTTCCGGCGATGATCGCGTCCGGCCGGTCTGGTCGCCGCACCAGGTCCTGGGCCACGCGGTACGCCTCCTCCGGCTGCCACGGCAGCACCGCAGACTCGTATCTCCGGGTCGGCACCGAGATCACGCTGTCCGCGCTGAGAGGCAATCCGGCGTCCTGCATGGCTCGGCGGAAGCCGGTGATCCGTTCGGAGATGGTGGTGATCGGGAGATCCTCCTCAAGCGCCCACACCTGACGTGCGCCCCGCTCGATGACGTGCTTCGTCGCCTGGTACGCCCCGTGCCCGTGGTCGATACCGACGAAGTCATGCTGCCGCCCGGGGACCTCCCGGTTGACGAAGACGAGCGGAATGCCGGAACCCTCCAGACGCTTCCAGTGGTCCGACTCGGACTGAACCGGGACCGCGATCGCGCCGTCCACCGCGGATTGCAGCAACGACTCTGTGGCCTGCCGCTCGTTGTCCGCGCTCTCGTCGGTGACCAGCAGAAGCAGCGTGTACCCCTGGGCGCGACCGCGCAGTTCGATGCCGCTGATCAGTTGTGCGTAGAACGGGTTGGACGGGTTGGTGATGACCAGGCCCAAGGTCATCGCGGACCCCAGCACCAATGAACGCGCCAGCGTGTTCGGAACGTAGCCGAGCCGCTCGGCCTCGGCCTTGACCTGCGCACGTGTGTGTTCGCTGACACTGTCTTTGTCTGCCAGAGCGCGAGACACGGTGTTCACCGAGACGCCCAACGACGCGGCGATGTCACGCAACGTGGCCCTGCGTGTCCCGCTCACAACTCTCCTTCGTGCCCGTCACCATGACCGTCAACCGCCATTTGCGGCGACGATGCCGCTCACGGTCGATGCTCATGGGTGGTTCGCTTCAGCTCTTCACCGCCAGGTAGATCCGCGCCGTCACGGTACCCTCTCCGGGATCGACCGAGCCACGGACTCGCAGCCAATGCCCGAATTCGCGGACCGGCCAGCTCGTCACGCCGACGCCGGCGGCCACGTGCTCGGCGTCGTCGTAATCGCACCACGTGATGCCGTCGGGCGATATCTGTGTTCGAAGCCGGAGACCCACCGCATGGTCGAGCGCCAGGATCTGCACGAACCAGCGCGCCTCCGTCGCCCATGCCACCTCGTAGGGCTCCGTGGCGAACTCCCCGTCGAACGTGGTGTCCCGCTCCAGCACCGCCGTCATCGATTGCCGCATCAGCCCTACCAATCCACCGAGATCAATACTGAATCCAGAAACAGGAAATTCCGCACCGGCGCATGCGTACGCACACTGAAATAGAAGTTCAAGAGATTCTCCAGTGACCCGTAGCTCTCCGCGTACGGCGGCACCGGAACCTCTGACATGTCCATTACCCGGTCATTGACCTGCAATTCGACATTCCGGCGCTTCGCGGTGTCGATCCGCCAGCGCAGATAGTGCCAGTTCACTTTGGTGGGCACCTCGTTGTAGCACAATTCCTGGGGAGCGCCGAAAACGTGCCAGTCGTCCGGATCCGGCGCGGTGAAATCAGCACCATACTCCAGCTTCACCTTGCCCTGAACATGCTCGCGCGGCGTCGGTTCGGGGACCGCCGGATACATCCAGCGTCGGCTCAGCCGGTTGTCGAGGTCCGTGTTCTGGTAGCGGGCCACGGTGTGGTATCGCAAGCCTTGGTCGCCGCAGATATCGGTGGCGACGGTGAACGCACCGAACTGCGCCTCAGACGGGTGCAGGTTGCCGTCCCATTCCACCCCGCCGAACGAGTCGACGCCGTGGTCGCCCGTCGTGGCCTCGGCTTTGAAGGTGAAGTAGGCCTCGATCTGGACCAGGCCGCGGCCGCTCATGGTCAGCCGCCGAATTCCGACGGCCGTGTGCCCGGCGATCGGGCGCGTCGCCAGCTTCAGCGCGTATGTGCCAGACATCGCACCATGGGTGCCGATGTCGAAGAAGTTGCAGCCGGACAATTGAGGCGGCCGGAAATCACGCATGTGATCGTCGACGGTGGCGAGGTCGCCCTTGCCGTTGTAGTTCCCGATCAACTCGCACCATCCGTGCGTTCCGCTGTCGAATTGATCGTGCGCGAGGATGCGTTTCAGCGGTCGGAATCTCGACAAACGCGGATCGGCCGCGACCATCGCCTCTCGCAGATCATCTTGGATGGAATTGCGTGTACCAGCGGCCAATCTGTCCTCCTTGTTGCAGCACCGGCGAATTGATGTTCACGTGGGTTCACGTGAAATCGGCTTCAGACGCGCCAGCGAATGCCGCCGGATGAGCGTGCCGTGAACATTAACGTTCACTCCAGCTGACGTCAAGGAGTTGTTGCAGCATAGGAAACGAGCACTATGGCGCATCCCTCGCGCCTCGTCCACGACAACGGGGGCCCATTCAATCGCCAGCCTTGACATGGATTGTCCCGTTACTCTAGCGTCATCGATGAACGATCACGTTAACGTTAATGCCCACACGCGCCGCCAGCATCGACCCGGGCTCGGAGCGGAAGTGCGCCCGGGTCGGACCACCACCAGCACGGATCGCCGACATGCCGCAGGGATCGGCCACCCTGGCCGATGCCCGGTCGCCAGGTCTCGACGACGAGTCGCCAGACCCGGGCGAAGAGTGACCCGACCAGACGCAACCGGCCACAGCACCGTCGAAGTGAGGATCCGATGAAGTCGTTGAGCCGAGCCCTGATGGTGCTGAACGAACTCAGCCGATGCGGACGGCCGCTGACGTTGTCCGACATCGCCGGGGCGGTCGATCTGCACAAGAGCACGGTCCACCGCATGCTGGCGACGTTCGTCGAACATGGGCTGGTCCGCCGGGACGAGGCGAATCGATACGTCGTCGGGCTGGGTGCGCTCGAGCTTGCCCGGGCCGCGCAGGGCCAGGCCGGCCCGGGCCCACTGGTCGAGGCCACCCTGTCCAAGCTGCGCGACAGCACCGGGCTCGCCGCGGTGTACGCCCAGCCTCGCGGCGGCCAGCTGATCTGCACCGCGCTGGCGGAGCGACGCCGCGGCATCGACCCGTCCGTGGTGCGGCCGGGCGCGATGCCGGCCAGGCCTCCCGCGCCCACGACCCTCTCGATGCACATCGCCTTCCCCATGCACGCAACCGCTGTGGGCAAGGCGTACCTGGCGCATCGTCCCCGGGCGGAGGTCGACCGCTTCACCTCCCGCGCGCCGTTCCCCGGATACACGCCACGCACCATCACCGACGCCTATGCCCTGCTGCGCAGTCTCGCCCGCACCCGCGATCGCGGTTTCGCCGTCGACGACCGCGAATACGCCGTCGATCTGCGCTCGATCTCAGCGCCCGTACTCGACCATGACGGGCTCGCGATCGCCGCCGTCGGGGTCGCCGCACCGGCACGGCTCAGCCGCCCCGATGACCTCCGCCGATTCGCGGCCGCGGTCACCGCCGGCGCGGACGAGCTGGGCGAGGGATTGTTGCACGGCGCCCGCACCGATGCCCTCGCGGGCAGGAGCGCCTGATGGGTGCGTACGTCGCACGGCGGCTGTTCTTCGCACTCTTTGTGCTGTGGGGCGCCGTCTCAGTCATCTTCCTGGTACTTCGGCTGGTTCCGGGCGACCCTGCCGTGGTCCTGCTGGGCCCGGATGCGAACCCGGACCAGATCGCCGCGCTGCGTGCGCGGATGGGGCTGGACCAGCCGATCATCGTCCAGTACGGCATCTACATGCGCGATGTCGTGCAACTCGACTTCGGCGACTCCTTCCGGTTCCACACAGACGCGATGGATCACGTCCTCGCCCACCTGCCCAATTCGGCACAGCTCGCCGTGACCTCGGTGTGTCTGGCGTTGCTGGTCGGCTTCCCTCTCGGGATCATCGCCGCACTCAAGGCGAACACGGTCGTCGACCGCGTCATCTCCGTGTTCTCGCTGGCGACCCAGTCGTTGCCGAACTTCTGGGTCGGTATCGTGCTGATCCTGGTGTTCGCCCGCGGATTGCAGGTCCTGCCTAGCTACGGCCAGGGCAGCTGGCAGCATCTGGTCCTTCCCTCGGTGACGCTGGCGCTCCCCTTCTTGGCGATTCTGGTCCGGTTGACCCGAAGTGGTCTGCTCGAAGTCATCCACGAGGGCTACGTGCAAACGGCCCGCGCCAAGGGGTTGCGGGAGCGGGCGGTGATCTTCCCGCACGCACTGCGCAACGCCCTGATCCCGGTGATCACCGTGGTCGGTCTGCAGTTCGGCGCGCTGCTGGGCGGCACCGTCATCGTCGAGACCGTCTTCGCCTGGCCGGGAGTCGGCCGGGTTCTGATCGAGTCGATCTCGCACCGCGACTACGGCGTCGTGCAGGCAGCGATCCTACTGATCGCCGCTGCCTTCGTCGTCACCAACCTCGTCGTCGATCTCCTCTACGGCTATCTCGATCCACGCGTACGGCTGGCAGGGTGACTCATGACCGATCTCGTCAGCGATCCGACCACGTCGGCCGATGCCGGCCGATCGAACCGTCCGCCACGGTGGCCACTGCCGAACCGGTTCCGGCCCGGCCGAGCGTCCACTCCGCCGCGATCGCGTCCCGGTGCCGGGCGAATCCGGTTCGCCTCAGCCGTCGTCGCCGTATACGTCCTCGCCGCCGTCTTCGGGCCGCGGCTGGTGCAATACGACCCAGTCGCCACCAGCACGACGGATCGTCTGCTCCCGCCGGGATCGCGGCTCAGCGACGGCTCATTGGCCGTCTTCGGGACCGACGACGTCGGGCGTGACCTGCTGGCGCAGATCATGCAAGGCGCACGCATCTCGATCGCCGTCGGGGTGGCGACGTTGGTGTTGGCCGGGCTCATCGGGATCACCATCGGGGTGCTCCCTGGATACTTCGGCGGGTGGCTCGACGGTGCGCTGATGCGGCTGGCCGATATCCAGCTCACCTTCCCGTCGATCTTGCTCGCGATCTTCATCGCCGCGCTCCTCGGGCCGAGCGTCGTCAACGTCGTCATCGTGCTGGCGATCTCGAACTGGGTGACCTTCGCCCGGGTGACCCGCGCCCAAGTCCTGACCACCAAGGGCCGCGACTTCGTCGACGCGACGCGCACGCTGGGCGCACGGACGTGGCACCTGCTCCGTCGCTGTATCCTGCCCGCGTGCACGGCGCCGATCCTGGTGGTCGCCACGGTGGAGATCGGGAGCGTGATCCTGGCCGAGGCGTCGCTGAGCTTCCTCGGACTGGGCACCCCGACCAGCACGCCGAGCTGGGGCATCACCATCTCCAACGGCCGGAACTACCTCTCCGACGCGTGGTGGATCTCCACCATCCCCGGCATAGCGCTGGCCGTGCTCGTGGTCTCGTTCGGGATCCTCGGCGACGCACTGCGCGACCGGTTCGATCCGAAGCTGAAGAACCTCTGACACGTCAGGCCGAGGAGGCTGCCACAGATGACCGGGCCAACGCCGCACACTCAGGCACACGAGCGGTCTGCCGGCGCACCGCTACGGGCTGCCGGCGCACCGCTCTTGAGCGTGCACGACCTGCGGGTCGAGTTCGGCACCCGGGCCGGCATCATCCGCGCCGTCGACGGCGTCTCATTCGACGTCCGCCCGGGCGAGACACTTGCGATCCTCGGCGAGTCCGGCAGCGGGAAGAGCGTCACGTCGCAGGCGATCATGGGGATCGTGCCGAAACCCGCCGGCCGGGTGACCGGTGGCCAGATCCGCTACCGCGGCGCCGACCTGCTCTCGCGCCCGCCGGGCGAGGTCCGCAAGCTCCGCGGCACCGAGATCAGCATGGTCTTCCAGGATCCGCTGAGCTCGCTGAATCCGGTCTTCCGGATCGGCTACCAGATCGGTGAGATGTTCCGGCGGCACCGCGGCTACTCCCGCAGGGACGCGCGCGACGCCGCGGTCGAGCTGATGGAGCGGGTCGGCATCCCGGCGGCGCGCGAGCGGGTGGACGACTTCCCGCACCAATTCTCCGGCGGGATGCGGCAGCGGATCATGATCGCGATCGCGCTGGCGCTCGATCCGGCGCTCCTGATCGCCGACGAGCCGACGACGGCACTGGACGTGACCGTGCAGGCGCAGATCATGCGGCTGCTCGCCCGGCTGCAGCGCGAGGAGGGCATGTCGATGATCCTCATCACTCATGACCTCGGCGTAGTCGCCGACGTCGCCGACCGGGTGCTGATGATGTACGCGGGGCGAGTCGTCGAGACCGGCGACATCCGCGAGGTCTACGACCACTCGGCCCATCCGTACACAAACGGCCTGATGGCGTCGATCCCGGACCTGGACCATCCGTCCGACCGGCTGACACCCATCAGCGGCTCCCCACCGAACCTGTTGGACCTGCCGAGCGGTTGCTCGTTCCGGCCGCGGTGCCCGCACGCGCGACAGTTGTGCGCCGACGACGATCCCGGCCTGTACCACGTCGGACAGCGACCGGTATCGCACCTCGCCGCCTGCCACTTTGCCGAGGAGGTGACCGCAGATGTCCGCGAGCGCATCTGAGCGGGACCGCGCGGTCACGGCGAGTCCGCTGCTGTCGGTTCGTGATCTGCACACGACGTTCCCGGTGCGGTCCCGCTTGCTGCGGCGGACCGTCGCACACGTACAGGCGGTGTCCGGCGTCTCGTTCGACCTGTATCCCGGCGAGACACTCGGCCTGGTCGGCGAGTCCGGATCGGGCAAGTCGACCGTGGCGCGGACCATCCTGGGTCTGGAGAAGGCGACGGCCGGAACCGTCACGTTCGACGGGCGCGACCTCACCTCCCTTTCAGCGTCCGAGATGCGCCCGGTGCGACGAGACGTCCAGATGATCTTTCAGGATCCCTACTCGTCACTCAACCCGCGCCGCACGGTGGAGGAGATCGTCCGCGAGGCATGGGAGATCCATCCCGGCGTCGTACCCAAGAGCCGATGGAAGGACGAGGCCAGGGAGCTCCTCGAACGGGTCGGGCTGAATCCGGACCATGCGGACCGCTACCCACACCAGTTCTCCGGCGGGCAACGGCAGCGGATCGGCATCGCTCGCGCGCTGGCGCTGCATCCGAAGCTGATCATCTGCGACGAGGCGGTCTCCGCGCTGGACGTCTCCATCCAGGCACAGGTGCTGAACCTGCTGCAGGACCTGCAGCGCGATCTGGGCCTGACGTACCTGTTCATCGCACACGACCTGTCCGTTGTGCGGCACGTCTCGACCAGGGTGGCGGTGATGTATCTCGGAAAGATCGTCGAGATGGCCGGGCGGCGAGAGATCTTCGAGCAGCCCACGCATCCCTACACGCAGGCTCTACTGTCCGCGGTGCCCGTCCCCCGACCGTGGGACGCACCGCGACGTGCGGAGATCGTCGTCGCCGGCGACATCCCGTCGCCCGCCAACCCACCGTCGGGCTGCCGTTTCCGGACGAGGTGCTGGAAGGCGCAGCCGCGGTGCGCCGACGACGAGCCCGCCCTGCAGCCGCGCCTCGGCCTGCACCCCAGCGCCTGCCACTTCGCCGAGCCTCTGCAGACCGCCGATACCGCACCGATGTGAACCCGGAGCACACTCACCACCCCGCGGGCGGCGAGCAGACCCGCACGCGGCGGCGCCTGTCCCGAACCCACACCCCTGCCCTAAATGATCATGTGAAGTGGGTCTTCTCGTGCCGTAACAGGTCTGCAGACATGGTAGAGCACGAGAAAACCCACTTCACATGATCATTTAGGTCCCGCATGGCGGTGGTGAGGCTCGTGACCGGTCCGGTCTGGTGGGTAAAGGACTAGCACGTACGCGGGTAACAGACCAGACTAGGACCAAGAGCCTGTTGAGCCTGTGGGGGTGCACCTACATGTCCGGCCTCACCGAATCGCCCGCCGTGCTTCCCGTCCTGTCGCGCGGCAAGCACCGCCGCCCACGCAAGGGCGCCTGTTTCATGGAGTTCGCCTCCTTCCTCGCCGGCGAACGCTGGAGCGACCACCCTGACTGCACGCATCCGCTGCTGGCGTCGATGGCCAGGCAGGTCAACGACGTGGTCGCCGACAGCTACCGCCCCCGGCTCGCGGAGCTGGTGCCGGCGGTGATCGGGGTGAACGGCGACGACCCGCACCTGGACGCGATCATCGCCCGCCGGGCGGCGGCCACGGCGCTCCCGGTGGCGGCGGCGTGGAGACAGCGCGTGCTCTCGGTCGCTCTGCTGTCCGCAGAGCGGGTTCTGGCCGAACTCGACGGCCGCCCGGCGGACAGCATCAGCGACATGAGCCAGCGGGCGCTCGCCCACGCGCCGGACGCGACGAAGTGGGCCCGCTCGTTCAGCGTCGGTGCGGCAACCACGCCACGCGGGTTCCGCCGGCACGCGGGCCCCACCGCCGTGCGTTGTTCAGTCGAGGGAATCGCGCAAGCATGCGCTCCGGATACGGACCGCATGCTGCACGATCTCCTCGCTCGCACGATCGAGGACTGCCGTCAGTGGAGTCAGCTGCGCACGCCCGCCACACCGGACGCCGGCCGCTGGGAGGACGCCTGCAAGCTGACCGGCGTGTCGGCGGGCGGCGTCACCGTGAGCTGAGCGACCACACCGTCACGGGGCGTGCGGTCGGCGGGTGCGCGCCCGACGATCGGCTCTACCTGGGTAGGCACCGGTTCGGCAGGGGTCGATGCTGAACCGGGCGCCGACGAGCTCGTGCCCGTCTTCCGGACGGCCAGCGCGACGACGGCGCCGACGACGGTGACCAGCGCGGCCACCCAGCCGGAAGCCCGGAGGCCGTCGATGGTGGCGATGCCTGCGCCGGACCCGTCGCCGTGCCCCGCGTTGGCGACGGCGATCAGAACGGCCAGCCCCATCGCGCCGCCGATCTGCTGAGCGGTCGAGGTCATCGCCGACGCGACCCCCTGTTCCTGATCGCGGACGTCGGACCCGGCCGCCGCGAACACCGCGGGATAGGCCGTCCCGGCGAACAGGCCGAACAGCGCCAGCCCTGGCAGCAGCGCCCAATAACTCCCCTGCGGTGCCATCGCCAGCACGATGGCGACGATCGATCCGGCGATTCCCAGCAGCCCGACGAACAGCGCCCGCCGCATGCCCCACCGGCTCAGCAACCTCGGCAGCAGCAGCCACGAGCCCGCCATCGCCAGCGCGCTCTGCGGGAGGAAACCCAGGCCGGCCGTCAGCGCATCGTAGCCGAGCATGTCCTGCAGGTAGGTCGTGTACAGGTAGTGCATCCCGGTCACCGGTCCCATCAGGACGAAGATGAGTCCGACCGCCGCCACCAGGTTCCGGTTGCGCAGCATCTTCAACGGCATGAGCGGCGCCGCGGTCCTGCTTTCGATCAGCAAGAAGACGCCGAGCATGGCCACCCCGGTCACCACGGTGACGAGCGTCGTCGGCGAGCTCCAGCCCGCCTCGGACCCGTTGACCAGTGCAAAGACCACGAGCAGCGAGCCGACCGTCGCCGCCGTCGCCCCAGGCACATCGAAGCCCCGGCGAGCACCGCCGGTTCGGGCGTCCGCGGCCAGCACTTTGGGTGCTGCCGCGGCGGCGACCGCCGTCAGCGGGATCATCACGGTGAAGACGGATGCCCAGCCGAACGCGCTGGTCAGCACGCCGCCCGCGGCGCCGCCTGCCAGTGCCCCGGTGGCGCCGGCCAGGCCCCAGACCGCGAGCGCCCGGGTACGCTCGGCACCCGCGGCGAATCGGGTGTTGACCAGCGCCAGCGTCGCCGGGAAGAGCAACGCCGCGGCTACCCCCTGGCCCGCCCGCGCGGCGATCAGGATGCTCGGGTCGGTCGCGAGCGCACCCACGACGGATGCCACACCGAACGAGACCGCGCCGGCGACGAAGACCCGGCGAGCCCCGATGCGGTCCACCAGTCTCCCGCCGAGCAGCAGAAAGCCACCGAAACCCAGGGCATACGCGCTGACCACCCATTGCAGTGACGACGCGGTGAAGCCGAGCTGCCGGCCGATCTCCGGCAGCGCGATGTAGACGATGTTGAAGTCGACAGAGACGATGAAGTGCGCCAGCGCCAGCAGCGCCAGCGCCAGGCCGGAACGCCGGGTCCGGTCGTCCTGGCGAGACGGCGTGTTCCGCCGACCTAACCCGATGTCCGATGCCTGCGCGCCGTCCTCGTTCGTGGAGGAGGTCATGTCTTGGTCTCCATTCATGTCCTTGGGTGATGTTTTGTTACTGAGAACATGATGTGTGACTATGAGCATCGGCGGAAGGAGGCACTTTCATGTCCCAGCGGAACACCGATGTGACCGCCCAGGTCATCCAGGATCAGGCGTGCCCGATTGTCGAGGTGCTCGACCACGTGGCGGGCAAGTGGAGCATCGGCGTCATCGTCGCCGCGGCCGACGGCCCCATCCGCTTCACCGAGCTCGAGCGTGCGGTGAACGGCATCAGCCGCCGGATGCTCACGCTGACGCTACGCAAGCTCGAGCGTGACGGCCTCCTCGTGCGCACGGTCTACCCGACGGTGCCCCCCAGGGTCGAGTACTCGTTGACCGACATGGCCCGAGAGCTGCACGCTTCGCTCCTGACGCTCACGTCGTGGGCCGAACGTCATCGTGCCGACATCATCGCCGCCCGCGCCGAGTACGACGAGCGCGAGGACGCCGAGCTGTCCACCGCCACCGCATGAGCGCCGCCACCGCATGAGCGCCGCCCTCAGGTGAACACGACCCCTCAGGTGAACACGACCCTCAGGTGAGCATGGCCTTCAGATGAGCAACGCCGCCCGCAAGCGCCGCGGCCCGTGCCCTACTCGTCGAGATATCGCTGGATAACGGGCGCCACCAGGGAGATCAGCTCACCTACGGGAGCCGACGCCATCGGCTCGATCTTGACGAGATAACGAGCCACGCTGATCCCGAACAGATGCGAGATCGCCGCCTCCACCCGCAACTCCGAGTTCGGACCACGCAGCGCCGGCGCAACGCGGGACAACATGACCACGTCCGCGAATTGGCGAAACAGCTCCGCCGCGCTCTGCTGCGTCATGGCCGATCGGACCATCGCCAGGATCGACTCTCGCTTCGCCGGGTCTTCCCAGACCCCGAAGTAGAGCGCCGCCATCCGCCGGGCCCGTTCAGACGGCGCCGCCGCCGCGATCGCCGAGGCGATTCCCTCCGGATCGAACGGCGGCTCGATCGACGCGACCAGCAGCCGCTCCTTGGCACCGAAATAGTGATACATGAGCGCGGGATCCACTCCGGCACGGCTCGCGATCCTCCGCATCGACGTGCCCTCGTAACCGTGTTCCGCGAACTCGAGTCGCGCCGCGGCGATGATCTGGTTACGAGTGTCCGGACGCCCGGGGCGGCGTCCCGGGCGGCGTCCACCGACGGCTCCCTCCATGGCCTTTGTTCGCCGTGACATCAACCGCACACCGCCGGCGGCACAGCAGGGACCTGCCCGTCGAGGGCGATGGCGACGGCGCCCCCGACGACTCGACGCACCGATGAACCCGCGACGAACTGCTGCGATCGGCAGACGTCCGCCCGGGGCTCAGCGCCGACGCAGGCGCGGACACTCCCGAGCCGGGGCGGACGTCTCGCATCGATGCGGCCGGCGCCAGTCGCGCCGTCGCGCACGTGACTTAGGTCCGTTCCGTCCACGACGCCTCGCTGCGGTCAATAAAACGAATCCTCATTTTCCAACTAGCGTACCACCAGCCGATCACGGCTCCGGCTCGTCCAGATAGCGCTGGAGCGTCGGACCGAGCCAGGCGACCACATCTTCCCGGCTCATCTCGACTACCGGCGGGAACCGCAGAATGTACCTGCACAGCGCGAACCCGAGAATCTGACTCGCGGCCAGACCCGCACGCCGGCCCGCCTCCTCCGGCGAGACCCAGAACTCCGTCATGACGGGCAGAAGCTGTCCGGCGAAGATGGCACGCATGCGCTCGGCGGCATCGTCGTTGGTCACACCGGAGCGCAGCAACACCATCAATGCCTCGTCATCCTCCCACCGATCGAGGAAGTGCCGGACCAGAGCGCCACCCACCTGCTCTCGCGGCAGCTCGACGAGGCGCGGCACTTTGAGGTCGAAATCCGAGGCGGCCGCGAAAAGCTGCTCCTTGCTGCCGAAGTACCGCATCACCATCGACGGATCGATCCCGGCGTCGTTGGCGATGGACCGGATGGTGCCGCGCTCATAGCCGTCCTTCGCGAAGCGCTCACGTGCCGCGGCCAGGATGATCGCTTTGGTCTCAGTTGACGTTCTGCGCATGCGCACAGGCTATACCAACAACCGTTGGCCAACAAGTGTTGACATCGCGCCGGGCGACTCCTATATTTGTGCCAACAGTTGTTGACCAACAGTTGTTGGCAAGGAGGAATCATGCTCCCCACCACTACGGACGTCCTCGTCATAGGCGCTGGCCCCACGGGCTTGACATTGGCGCTCTGGCTGGCCGGAAGCGGCCACAGCGTGACCGTTGTCGACGACCAAGCCGCCGGAGACAACACGTCGCGGGCCGCGGTCGTCCACGCGCACACGCTGGAAACCCTGGACCCCTCCGGCGTCTCCGATTACACCGCCTCGCGGCGACCGGTCGCCGTCCACGTGGTCAACCTCGCCGACCGGCTCACCCGGCTCGCCACCACCGGCCACGCACTGCGACCGCTGCGCAACGGCATCCTCCGGCTGCTCGGCCGGATCCCGGCATTCCGCCGGCGACTCGCGATGCAGCTGTCCGGGCTCGTCTACCGCTGATCGACACCGTCCACACCACACGATTGGAGCGTCATGCGCATCGTCAACAAGCACCTCAATCCGGCTCCGGCCAGCCTGCGCGAGCCGAGTAGCACCGGATACCTCCTGCTCGCCGCCGAGGTCGACCGCCGGCCGATGTTCCTTCCGCCCAAAGCTGCCAAGCGCAGGCTCATCGGTGAAGCGAAACAGCTGGCGCACGAACTGATGGCGGACGACGCGGTCGTGCGCGCCACGGTGTTCCGTGGCTTCGCCAACCTGGTCTTCGGCCAGAACCACGGCTTACTGCGGCGGGCCACGACGTCGGGCCGGCTGCAACGCGCCCGCTACGACGTCGTCGTACTCATCGAGACGACGGATCCCGCCGCCGCTCGCTCCCTCCGGCATAACACCGTCTACCAGCGGCTGGCCGCCCGGATTCAGCACAGCGCCCGCCGCACGTACGAGGTGGCCGCCGAGAACCCACGCAACATGGGCGACGTGGATGCCACCCGGCAGGGCGTGTTCTTGTTCAACTTCTTCTACGCCGACGACGAGCGCGAGTTGATTCCCGTATGGGAATACACGGCGGGCTGGTGGAACGTGAAGACCCAGTTGGACAACTCGCGGGTGCTGCGACCCATCGAGGATGAACGGCGCGACTACGGCATCATCAACCACTGCCGCTGGGACAGCCTGCGCGTGGTCGCACCGAACATGATCTTCCGGCCGTCGTTCCGCCGCTTCGTGCTGGCCAACTTCGCGGCGAACGGCATCTCCGCGCAGCCGATCCTCTACCGGCGTGCATGAGCGCTACGCACTCGCGCCGGCTCCTTCAGACGCGGATCAGCTCAGCAGGAGCCGTCGGCGGCGACGAGGAGGTGATCACGTCAGCACCGAGGAGCAGGCGATCATCAGCGAGGATCAGAGGATCAGGCAATCAGTCGGCGGGCAGGGCGGCGCGGAGCTCCGCCAACTCGTCGAGCTCCCGCGCCAGGATCCGCTCCGCCGCGCGCACCGAGCCCACGAGCGGATGGATGGCCAGCGCCTTCACCGCGTGCGACCGCGAACCGCTGATCGCGGCCTCGATGGTCGTCCGCTCCACCGCCTTGACACTGGAGACCAGCGCCGCCTCCGGCGCGCCCAGCGAACCGGCGGCCACCGGATGGGCACCGTTCCGTCCCACCAGGCAGGGCACCTCCACCACCGCGTCCGCATCGAGATTCGGTATCGCGGAACGGTTGCGCACGTTCAGCACCAGGGTCGTCTTCTCGTCGGCGGCGATCGCACGCATCAGCGCCAGCGCCACCTTGTCGTAGCCTCCGCCGTCCAGATCGTCGGTGTGCCGGTGGCCGGCGCCCGACGCCTCCCGGCTCTCGGCCATGTAGGTCGCCTCCCGCTCCCGGCGGACCTGGTCCCAGCGCGCGGCTGCCCCCGGCTCGTCGGCGCCGCGGTAGAACGCCGCCTGCTGGTCGAGGAGGAACTCGCCGCGCGTCGCCGGAGCCTCGGTGATCGAAGCGATCGCGTCCTGCGTGAAGTAGTAGTAGTAGAGGTACTCGTTCGGGATCGCGCCGAGCGCGCGCAGCCACGGACCGCCGAACAGCTGCCCCTCCTCGAACGTCGCCAAGGCGTCGTCGTCGGCCAGCAGGTCGGGCAGCACGTCGCGGCCATCCACCAGGACGCGGCGCAGCCAGCCCAGATGGTTCAGCCCGGCGTAGTCGAACCAGGCGCTGGCCGGTTCCACTCCGAGCGCCCGCGCCACCCGCCGGAACAGCCCGACCGGGGAATCGCAGATCCCGATGACCCGGTCCCCGAGCACCCGGCTCATCGCCTCGGTCACCATACCGGCCGGGTTCGTGAAGTTGATCACCCAGGCCGACGGAGCGTGCTCGCGCACCGCCTCGGCGATCCGCAACGCCACCGGCACCGTACGCAGGCCGTAGCAGACCCCGCCGGCACCCGTGGTCTCCTGGCCGAGCACGCCTTCGGCGAGCGCCGAACGCTCGTCCAGGGTGCGTCCGCGCAGGCCGCCGACCCGGATCGCCGAGAAGATGAAGTCCGTGCCTTTCAGGGCGGTGGCCAGATCGTCCTCGACGATGATCTCCGGACCACCACCTCCGGACGACGCCTCGTCGAGCACGGCCCGCACCGCCCGCACCCGGGCCGGATCCGTGTCATGCAGGACGACCGTCTCGACGCCGGAGTCCTCCGACGCCAGCGCCGAGTGGACGAGCGGCACGCGGAACCCGCCGCCGCCCAGGATCGTCAGCCTCATGCGGTGATCACCTCTACTCCAGATTCACGCAATGTATCGAGGGTGTCCGGCGACGCCCCGTCGTTCGTCACGACGACGTCGAGGGCGTCCGGGCCACACACGGTCGCGTAGCCGTTGCCGGGAAACTTGGACTCGTCGGCCAGCAGGATGACCTGGTCCGATGATGCGATCATGGCGCGCCGCCCGGGCACCTCGACGGCCGTGGTGTCCACGACGGTCCCGTCCGGACGCACACCGCTGGTGCCCATGAACAGCCGCCCAGCTCGGACCTGTCGCACGCAGTCCTCGGTGAGGAACCCCACCAGTGACCGGTAGTTCCGCCGCACGACGCCGCCGAGCAGGATGAGTTCGATCTCGGGGTCGGGCACCAGTTCCTCATAGACGGCCAGGTTGGAGGTCATCACCGTCACCGATCGCCCGTGCAGGTAGGTGGAGAACTGATGGACCGTGGTACCGATGTCGAGCATCAGGACGTCGCCTTCGCGGACCAGGTCGGCGGCGCGGCGCGCCACCGCGTCCCGGGTCTCCTTGCCGACCGTGGCCACCTCGGCGAACGGTTCCTCCAGCGTGTTGGTGGCGGACGCGCCGCCGCGGACACGGGTCAGCAGGTCGAGCCGCTCCAGCCGGTTCAGGTCACGACGGATCGTGGCCTGGCTGACGTTGAGACGCTCAGCCAGCGTGCCGACCGCCACCGGGCCCTCGGCACGCAGGATCTGCATGATCATCTCGTAGCGTCGCTGTGCAAGCACGAATGCACAATATCAATCAACCGTGCGCATCTGTCCACTGGAGATTTGTAATATTGCGCGAAACTGCACACAAACGCCGATGAGACGGGACCGTTACAATCAGGTCTTGTCAACTTTGCGCAGGACCGCTATGTTCTTACAACACAACATGCTCGACGGACCCCGGACGTCGCGCACCGACGGACCCGCGCATGGGCCGGTGGCCGGATCACACCCGGATCGTCGGCCTTTCGCGATCGACGGTCGGCACACCATGCACATCACGGACCACGGCCAAGCACCACGACCAAGCACATCGAGGTATACGTGCCCAGCAGCAGCGACCATCCCATCTCCGGCCAGACGGTCGGGCCGCAGCCTGACCTCAGGTCGCCGTACGATCCGTTGGCTGCCATCCGCCGGGACGACGATCCGGAGTTCGACGTCTTCCTCACCGGAACCGTCTTCTTCGACATCATCTTCATCGGTTTGGAGGCACCGCCGCAGACCGGCACCGAGGTGTGGGCGTCCGGCATGGGGTCCTCCCCCGGCGGCGTGGCCAACATGGCCGTGGCATGTTCCCGGCTCGGCCTGCGCACCAGCCTGGCGGCGACGTTCGGGGAGGATCTGTACGGCGACTACTGCCGCCAGACCCTCGGCATCCAGGAAGGTGTCGACCTGTCCTACTCCCGCTACGTCACCGGGTGGCACTCCCCGGTCACGGTCTCGGTGGTGTACGAGCGGGACCGCACCATGGTCACGCACGGCCACATCCCCGATGTGCAGGCCCGGCTGGTACGGCAGCCCCCGCAGGCACGGGTGTCGTTCGTCGACCTCGGCTCGGACCGGCAGCCGTGGGTCGACGCGTTCGCCGCCGACGGCGGGCGCATCTTCGCCGACCTGGGCTGGGACCCGGAGGACCGGTGGGACATCGGGAGGCTGCGGGAGGGCCTGCAGGATTGCTATGCCTTCTCCCCGAACGCGATGGAGGCGATGGCCTACACCCGCACCGACACGCCCCAGAAGGCGCTGGAGGTGCTCGCCGAGCTCGTCCCGCTGGCCGTCATCACCTGCGGCCCCGACGGCGCCATCGCCCACGACCGGGAGAGCGGGGTCACCGTGCACGCGCCGGCCATACCGGTGGAGGCGATGGACCCGACCGGTGCCGGCGATGTCTTCGCGGCGGGCCTGATGGTGGGCACCGTCGCCGGCTGGCCGTTGGAGCACCGTCTGCGGCTGGCCAACCTCGGTGCCGCGCTCTCCGTCCGGCATTTCGGCGGGGCGCTGGCGGCACCGGGCTGGGGCGACATCGCCACCTGGTGGCGGGAGACCGGCTCGAAGGACCCGGTCCTGGCCGATGATTACACCTTTCTCTCCAAGACCCTCCCCGACTACGACCTTCCGGAGGTCTCCAGGGCGATCGCCACCCTAGGCTTCCGGTCGAGGCGTTGAGCAACCACGGCCAGTGGTAGCAGGGAGCACCTACACCAGAAGGGCAGTTAGATGAAGAGCAGTCTCACCAGGATCGGCAACGCAGAGCCGGGCGGCCCCGGCAGGGTCCGTGCGTGGGCGCGGTTCGCCGCCGCGGCGTCGGCGATCGCGATTCTCGCCGCGTGTGCGCCCGGCGACGACGAGGACGACGACAGCGGCGACGGCGGCGACGGCGGCGACACGAGCGAGACCGACTCCGGCGAGTCGGACGAGTCGGGCGGCAGCGACGTCCAGACCGATCCGTCGCAGCTCGGCGAGATCACCTTGACCGTCTGGGACCAGGAGGTCCGGGGCGGGCAAGCCGAGCAGATCGAACAGCTCAATGCGGCGTTCGAGGAGGCCTACCCGAACATCACGATCGACCGGGTGTCTCGCTCCACCGAGGATCTGAGCACCACCTTGCGGCTCGCCCTGACCGACGCCGAGCCGCCGGACGTCGTCCAGGCGAACAACAGCCGTGCGGAGATGGGGCAGTACGTCGGATCCGACCTGCTGCTGCCGCTCGACGACTACGCCGAGGCCTACGGCTGGTTCGACCGGTTCCCGGAGTCGGTGCGGTCGCTGGCGATGTACAGCGACGACGGCAGCGTCTACGGCGACGGCGAGCTCTACGGCCTGCCCCAGATGGGGGAGATCGTCGGCCTGTTCTACAACAAGACGAAGCTCGACGAACTGGGCCTGGAGCCACCGGCGACCACGGAGGACTTCGACGCGGCCGTGCAGGCGGCGCAGGACGCCGGTGAGATCCCGATCCACTTCGGCAACTCGGAGCCGTGGGCCGGCATCCACGAGTACGGATTCGTCCAGAACCAGTTCGTCGACGCCGAGACCATCCGTGACCTCGGCTTCGGCCGGCCGGGCTCGTCGTGGACGTCGGAGGACAACGTCGCCGCGGCGGAGGAGATCGTCTCCTGGGTCGATGAGGGGTACTTCGTCGACGGATTCGGCGGCATCGACTACGACACGTCCTGGCAGGCGTTCGCCCAGGGTGACGGCGTCTTCTTCGTCGGCGGCACGTGGCTCGTCGCCGACCTGCAAGAGGCGATGGGCGAGGAGGTCGGCTTCGTGTTGACGCCGGCCGGCGCCAGCGGACAGAACCTGGTGACCGGTGGCATCAGCATCCCGTGGTCGATCCCGGCCAACAGCGACGCGCAGGATGCGGCGGCCGCCTACATCGACTTCATCACCAACGCCGAGGCCATGAGCACGGTCACCGAGACCGGCAACCTGCCGGTGGTGGACGCGGGGTCGCAGCAGGTGGAGGGTCTGCAGGCGGAGGTGTTCGACGCGTGGGCCCGGGCCGGCGAGGAAGACCTGCTGGTGCCGTACCTGGACTACGCGACCGAGACCTTCTACGACACCATCACCGCGGCCATCCAGGATCTCCTGGCCGGGCAGCAGAGCCCGCAAGAGTTCCTGGACACCCTCGAAGCGGAGTACACCGCCCAGGTCGGCGGCTGACGCTCATGATCTTCAACCGTTGCCCCGGCGATGGCCGGGGCAACGGTTGAAGATCACCGGAAGAAAGAGAGAGTGACGTTGCCGCAGGAGATACGGAGCGGCGAGACCACGACGCGGCGGGCGGGACGCGCCGGCCAAGCCCCCGCCCGCCGCCGTCGGCAAGGCCCACCTGGTGAGCCACGAAACCTGGCATACCTGTACATCTTGCCGGCGGTGGTGGTCTTCGCCCTCTTCATCGGCATGCCGCTGGTGCGCACGGCCACCTTCTCCCTCTACGAGTGGAACGGCCTGGGCGCCAGCACGTGGGTCGGGCTGGACAATTTCCAGCAGGTCTTCACCGATCCCCAGCTGCGAGGCGCGCTCACGCACGCGCTGGTGCTGATCATCTTCTACTCCGCCATCCCGGTCACGCTCGGGCTGCTGATCGCGGCGACCATGATGCGCGCCCGGCGGATGCGGGGTCTGGCGGTGTTCCGGGTCTTGATCTTCCTGCCCCAGGTGATCCCGATGGTCGTCGTCGGTATCGCCTGGCGGCAGATCTACCAGCCGGACGGGCCGCTCAACGACCTGCTGCGCGCCGTCGGGCTGGACGGTTTCGCCCGGCCGTGGCTCGGCGACTACACGTGGGCGCTGCCGTCGGTCGGGCTGGTGGGCACCTGGGTCGGCACCGGGCTGTGTTTCGTGCTGTTCCTCGCCGGGATGGCGAAGATCCCGCGGGAGCTGTACGAGGCGGCCAGGCTGGACGGCTCCGGCCCGCTGCGGGAGTTCTTCGCCATCACGCTTCCGGCGGTCCGTGGTGAGTTCGCCGTCGCACTCACCCTCACCATCATCGCCGCTCTGAAGACGTTCGACCTGGTCTACGTGATGACCAGCGGCGGCCCGGGCCGCGAGACCACGGTTCCGTCGTTCGAGGTCTACCAGCGCGCGTTCCAGTTCGGCCAGGTCGGTTCCGCCGCCGCGCTCGCCCTCGTCCTCACCGCCACGATCTTCGTCGTCACGGTCCTGGTCAACCGGATCGGAGCCGGCGACGACGACACCACGCCGAACCCGCGCCGCCGTCTCTCCCGGCGCGCGGCGGCGCGCCAGGAGGCCCGATGATCTCCCGCACCGAACGCCTGCTCAACTACGCGATCCTGGTGCTGTTCGCGACCGTCGCGCTCTACCCGGTGCTGCTCATCGTCTCCACCGCGCTCTCTCCCGACCGGATCGGCGATACCGGCGGGCTGCACTTCGGCAACTTCGCCGACGCGTGGGACCAGGGACGGTTCGGCTCCTACATGGGCACCAGCGTCACGGTCGCGGTGCTCGTCGTCGGCATGGCGTCGCTGTTCTCGGTGATGGCCGGATACGCGTTCGGCACGATGCGCTTCCGCGGCTCCGAGGTGGTCTTCTACATCATCCTGCTCGGCATCATGGTGCCGGCGGAGGCGCTGGTCATCGCGCTCTACTTCGACCTGCGCGAGGTCGGGCTGACCAACACGCTGGTGGCGATCGTGATGCCCCAGGTGGCCCAGTCGGTCGCCTTCGGCACGTTCTGGATGCGGGCGTACTTCCGGACCAGCTCACGCGAGGTGGTGGAGGCGGCCCGGCTGGACGGCGCCGGTCACTGGCGGACGCTGTGGCGGGTGCTGGTGCCGATGGGCCGCCCGGCGATCACCACCATGCTGGTGCTGATGTTCATGTGGACCTGGAACGAGTTCCTCATTCCGCTGGTGATGGCCACCAGCGAGGATCTGCGGACGGCGCCGCTGGGGCTGGCGTTCTTCCAGGGCCAGTACACCTCCGGCACCGCGCTGCTGGCCGCTGGCGCCACCCTCGTCGCGCTGCCCGTCGTCGTGGTCTACCTCTTCCTCCAACGCCACTTCATCCGCGGCATGGTCGAGGGAGTGGCTAAATGATCATGTCAAGTAGGTCTTCTCCAGCACCCCCATGTCTGCAGACCTGTTACGGCACGAGAAAACCTACTTCACATGATCATTTAGGACCGGGGGCGCGGGGGCCGCCGGGACGCGTGGGTGTCCGTATCCGCACAACCCCGTCCCGCAAGAGATCGAGTATCACGCCTGTCTCACATCGCCAGAGAAAGGACGGAACTTCCATGCGATTATCGAAGCGCCTGGCGGCGATCCCCGCAGCAGCGCTGCTGGTCTCGCCCCTGGCCGCCGCGTCCGTCGCCGCGGCCGGGCCGAACGGCGACTCGGCCGGCAAGGCTGCCGACGGCACCGTCGACCTCGACGTGCTCTACGTCGGCGCCCATCCCGACGACGAGGCCGGTCTGCTGGCCACGTTCGGACAGTGGAAGGAGTTCGACGACCTGAAGGCCGGGGTGATCACGGTCACCCGCGGCGAGGGCGGCGGCAACGCCGTCGGCCTGGAGGAGGGCCCTGAGCTCGGTATCCTCCGCGAAGCCGAAGAACGACGCGCCGTCGGCTACGCCGGCATCGAGAACATCTACAACCTCGACAAGGTCGACCTCTTCTACACCCTGAGCGCGCCGCTGCACCGTGACGCGTGGGACGCGGAGGCCGCCGACGACACACTCGCGCGCGTCGTCCGCACCGTCCGGGCCACCAAGCCCGAAGTAATCGTCACCATGAACCCCTCCCCCACGCCGGGCAACCACGGCGGACACCAGGAGGCGGCCCGGCTGGCGGTCGAGGCGTACCAGGCCGCGGCCGATCCCGACGCCTTCCCGGAGCAGATCGACGACGAAGGCCTCGAACCGTGGGCGGTCGGCCGCATCCTGCAGGGCGGCGCATCGGGATCCGGCATCACAGGGTCCGCATGTGAGACCACGCCCTATGAGCCCCGCGACCCCTCCGCCCGCGTGTTCGGCACCTGGCAGGGCCGGACGTCCGAGGAGGCGGGTGAGACCTGGGCGTTGCTCGAGCGGCGCGCACAATGGGAGTACGCGAGCCAAGGCTGGGCCGGCTTCCCTCCGCCACCCGACGACCCCGAGCAGATCGGCTGTGACTGGCTGACCCTGATCGACAGCCGCACTCCGCATCCGGACCCGGCCAGCGGGCCGACCGCCGCCGTGCAGGGTGCGGCGCTCCCGATCGACGGCGGGCTTCCGCTGGGTACGGAGCTGGCCATCGAGCCGTCGTCGTTCACCTTCCTGCCCGGCGTCTCCTTCGAGGCGACCGTGGAGGTCAAGGCCGCCGACCGCCCGCTGCTCCGCCCCCGGGTGGAACTCGACGTGCCGGACGGCTGGACCGTCGACGAGGTGGGCGCGCTGCCCACGGCGATCAGGCCCGGCGACGAGGTGACCGTCGACGCGGTGATCACACCCGCCGACGACGCCGAGATCGGCGGACGGTTCAACATCGGAGCGACCGTGACGACCCGGGACGGCGCCAGCGGCCGCAACGCCGCCGCCGTCGAGGCGGTCAACGAGGTGCACGGGCGGCTCTCCGCTCGGGAAGAGATCGCGGACTTCAACAGCTGGACGCACGAGCAGAACCTGCCGAAGCTGGAGACGCTGATCGCCCAGACCACGTCGGTCGGCACCGGGCGTTCCCAGGAGGTCACGGTCGACGTCACCAACGACGGCGACGACGTGGCCAGCGGTGCCGTGGCGCTCGACCTTGCCGATGGCTTCGCGGCGGAACCCGCCGAGCAGCCGTTCGACGACCTGGCCCCCGGCGAGTCGACGTCGGTGACGTTCGAGGTCACCAACACCGATACGTCACTGCCGACGTCGAGCAATGCCGATGGGGGCGGCTACCCGTTCCAGATCCTGACGACGGTCGGCTCTACCACCGATGTACAGGACGCACTGCTGGAGTTGGTGCCGACCAGCGAGGTGCCGCAGCTGGAGGAGGCGCCGACACTGGACGGCGTCGCCGACGACGGCGAGTACCCGGGCGAGGTGCTGGACGCCTCCACGCACTGGGAGGGGCAGCGCACGAGCGCGGACGACGTGTCGGCCACGGCCCAGGTCAGCTTCACCGACGATGCGCTCTACGTCTTTGTCGACGTCACCGACGACGTGCTGGGCACGAAGCTCACCCCGGAGGACTGCAAGCGGCACTGGCGGACCGATTCGGTCGAGCTGACCATCGATCCGCGCGGGACGTCGGAGAACGCCTCCACCGCGTTCAAGACCGGCATCTTCCCGATCACCGACGACCCGGACAATGGCGACGCGCCATGCTACGAGCGGGACGCCGACAACCACCAGGGTCCCGGCGACATCACCGCTCCGGGCATGGAGGTGGCCTCTGTGGTGCGCGGGGTCCGCGGCACCGCACACACCGCCGGCTGCGGTTCTTGTGGATGCGCGGCCTGCACGGGTGCGGCGGTCGAGGTCGATCCGGCGGACGAGTACACCGGCTACACCTTGGAGGTGAAGATCCCGTTCGAGGATCTGCCGGATAACGTCGATCCGGATCGGATGGGCTTCGACGTCCTGATCTACGACTCCGACACCCAGGACAAGACCGGCCAGACGCGGCTCGGCTGGTCCACGTTCGGCGGCGTGCAGGCGAACCCGAACGCATGGGGCCTGCTGACGCTCCCGGGGCTGGCGGATGCGGGACCGGATCCGCAGGAACCGATCCTGCCGTCGGAGGCGGCGTTGAGCGTCAACTCTCCGCAGAGCATCGCCCAGTCCGCGATGGACGGGGTTCCGCTCGGCAGCGGTCCCGGACTCGGGTCCAAGGCGCTGTCGGTGACGTCGGCCTCGCTGAGTGGTGACGCGGCGACCGTGCAGCTGCGTACCCGGGCCGCGGGTCAGGCCAACGTGTTCATCTGGGACGGCGAGAACGTGGTCGGCTCGGTGAACGGCGCCGACGTCGGCAAGGGCAAGACGACGCTCGACGTCCCGGTCGAACTGGGCGACGACGTCGGCGACGAGTTGCAGGCGCTGATCGCGTTCATGAACGACGACGGCACCGCCGCCGCAGCCGAACCCCTCGGCTGACCCAAGCACCGGGGAGGAACACAGTCGACCCCTCTGGCCCTGCACATGGTGGCCCACAAGGCGCACCGGGCAGGACCAGAGGGGTCGTTCATGTCGCGGCCACGGAGCGTGCGCGGCACACGCTCGCGCTGGTTCTCATCCCACGTCCGACCGCCCGGCCGCGGCGATCATCTGATCAGCTTCGGCAGCGTCGAGTATGCCCCGCTCGACCAGGTCCTCGGCCAGCGACGACACGTGCCTGACGAACGATCCATGGTTCGGCCACTCGCGATCATCGTGGATCAGGTCGTTGATCGTGCACCCATCGCCCGCGTACCGGTTCGGCACCTCGCTGTCGATGTCTCCCGCGTACACATGGTCACGCACATCAGAATCGGCGCACGTGTCGTGCGGCGGCCGGTAGCGCAACAGCCGGTTCGTGTTGGTTCCGTCACCGGTATGCAGCAAATAGAAGTCACCCCGCGGATCCAGCGTCAGACGGCGGGTGCCACCCTGCCGGAGGACGCTGACGGTCTTGGCGAGCGGATCCACGCGGAACAGGCGCGCGGCGGAGTGACCGTAGATGTGCTCGTCGGGGTGGAGTATGAGGTCACCGTCGGTCTCACCGGCGTTGCCCGTGAAGATGGTCGTCTCGTATAGGACGTCGTGCGTTTCCGGGTCCAGGATGAACAGCGTGCCGTCGGCCAGCCCCCACAGATTTCCGTCAGGTCCGGCGAGCAGCGCGTTGATACTGTACGCGCCTGGGATCGGCGCGAACTCGCCGGTCTTGTGACCGGTGGCGATATCCCAGGTGAAGATCTTCGCCTCAGTGGCGATGGGATCGGTTCCTCCACCTCCGGCGACGCTCGACCCACCGAAGAGCGTGCCGTCGATGGCCTCCAGAGACGAGATCGTCTGGTCCTGGACGATGTGGCGATGGACCTGGTGGGCGCCTGTGGTGAAGTCGTATACCGTCAACGCTCCCCCGTGTTCCCCATAGCCGGGAGTCGTCCCGACGTACAGCTTGCCGGCGGTGTCGAGAAGCGCGGTCGGACGGTTCTGCTCGTCGCCCTCGAGAGCGAACAGGACGCGGGGATTGGTACCGGCCTCCCACGGCCGGGCCGGGTCGTACTCCAGTAACCGGCCGGCAGGATAGGTGCCGATGTAGAGCTTGCCGCCGTGCCAGGCCCACCCCTCGGCCTGGCCGAGCCTCGGGTACTGAGTCGTCCGTCCGGTCGCCGGATCGTATACGCCGACGTCGCCATTGATGTACGCGCTGGTATAGACCTTCCCGTCACCGTCCGTTCCGGCGTGCAGGTGTGACAGGTCGGTCGGCACGCGATCGAAGGGCAGCGTATACCGGTCGAGCGTGCCCGCCACCGGGTCGTAGGTGAACGCCCGCCCCGCGTAGTTGCCCGCCAAGGCGTAGAGCACCTCACGTGACGGGTCGTCCGGAGACGGCAGCCACCCGAACCCGATCCCCGCACCGTCGACCGCCGCCGGCTCGCCGTCCACCAGCACCTCATGGACCGTGCTGGTCGGGAGGTCGTAGCGCATCAGCGCCGATCCCCCGGCCGTGTAGTAGACCGAGCGTCCGTCCGGGGCGAGTGGTGCCGTTCCGCGCGAGACGATGGGCACCGTCTGCGCGGTCTCGCCGGTGGCAGCCACCGTGATGTCCTGCATCTCACCGGTCACCGGGTCGAGCACCGCGAGAGCGGGACCAGGGTGCAGCTTCACGAAGAGCTTGCCACCCACGTAGTCGAGGTCGTACACCTCGGCGTAGTCGGACAGCGCAGCGGGCAAGAAGTCTTGACGCTCACCGGTGCCGAGGTCGACCCGCACCAGGTTGGCCCGCGCTCCGATGCCGGCGAACACGTAGTCGTGGTCGGCGTCGTACGCCACCGAGCGGACGTAGTTCTGCTCCGGGTCCATCCGTCCGTAGTCGGTGAAACCGTCCGCCGGTGAGTAGGAGAACAGGTGGGCGCCGGAGTATGTCCCTCCGAAGACGCTCCCGTCCGGACCGGGAACGAGCGAGTAGAGGTATCTCTCGCCGGAGACCGCTTGACCGAGATCGGTGAGGCGGTCGGCTTCAGGCTCGTACCGGTAGAGGTGTCCGTTGTAGTACGTGCCGATGTAGACGTTGCCGTCACTGGCGACGGTGACGCCCCATGCGCCGGAAGCGCCGGGTAACGGGATCGTCTTGATCAGCTCGCGGGTGCGGGGGTCGACGACGTTCAGCTTGGCCTGCTCGCTCGCCACCACAGCGTAGACGGCGTCACCACCGTGCGGACCTGGGCCGTAGGCACCTTCCATGATGGTGAGCGCTGTGACCGTGTGCCCCAGGTCGGTGAAGGTCCCGGCAGCACTCGGGTCGGGCGATGCCGGCTCGGATGGGTGCGGCGCGGCTCCGACCCCCGGGGCCGATATCGCCAGGACAAGGCATAGCGTGGCCCCAACCGCGGCGGCCAGGGCGCCGTTCAGCAGGGGTCGAGGACGAAAGAGAGCCATGACCGTTCCACCTCCGTGTCCACGGCGCCTGCACACCGCGAACATGCCGGGCCGCGTGGCGCGCGGGCGGAGCCCCGGTGCAGGGGCGTCCGGGTGCGGTACGCGACCGATGTGTGGATGCCATCGGAAATGACATCGGGAGATTACGGTCCGGCCGGATCGTCATATCGTTACGGTCGTAACGTAAGAGGAGACCTGCCTACTGTCAACCCTTCGACTGCCGCCGCTTCGCGCGATCACGGTGCCGAGCCACGCCTTCTCACCTGCGACGCTCGACGCAAACACGGGCACACCGGAGGTCTTGGCGCCTGCCCGCCGCCGCGCTCTCCACGCCGCGGGCACGCGTTGGCGTCAAAGCAATTCAAGACAGGCGGCAATAGATAATAGAGTCTAGAAAAAATGGCGTCCGGTGACTATTGTGTTCTGCACTGACCGTGCGTCTGTCCTAGGAGGCCGCTCGTGCCATACGAACCGCCGCTCGCCCTGCATGGCGGGACGCCGACCCGCACAGCCGCGTTCCCGTCGGTGTCGGACGCCGCTGGCCGGCGGCTCGGGGACGAGGAAGTCGCCGCGCTGGAACGCGTCGTCCGCAGTGGACAATTGAACTCGACCGTAGGCGCCGAGACGCGCGCATTCGAGCGGGAGTTCGCCGAGTACTACGGCGTGCCGCATGCGGTGGCGTCGAGCACCGGGACATCGGCCATTCACCTGGCCGTCGCCGCCGTGAACCCCGAGCCCGGCGACGAGATCATCACGACGGGTCTCTCCGATGCCGGTACCGTGCTCCCGATCCTGTTCCAGAACGCCGTGCCGGTCTTCGCCGACGTCGATGCGGCGACCGGCAACCTCGACGTCGCCCATGTCCGGGAGAAGATCACGCCTCGTACGCGGGCGATCATCGCCGTCCATCTGTTCGGGCAACCCGCTCCGGTCGCCGAGCTGCGCTCCCTTGCCGACGAGCGGGGCCTGGTGCTGATCGAGGACTGCGCTCAGGCCTACCTGACCCGATGTGCGCCGGATGGTGCCCTCGCGGGCACCGTGGGTCATCTGGGATGCTTCAGCCTGCAGCAGTCGAAGCACATCACCGCGGGCGACGGCGGCATCACGATCGGAACCGACGACGCGCTCACCCGCCGGGCGCGGCTGTTCGCGGACAAGGCGTGGCCGCGCGACACGGACGAACGCACACACCTGTTCCTCGGGCTGAACTATCGCATGACGGAGTTGCAGGCGGCCGTCGCTCGTGAGCAGCTGAAGAAGCTCGCCGGTGCGGTCGACAGCCGGTGCAAGGCGGCCGAGCCGCTGAACGCCGCGATCGAGGCCCTGCCCGGCCTGGCGACCGGCGCGACAGATGGGGCCACCTACTGGCTGTACCCGGTGTTCGTCGACCCGGCGGCGGCCGGTGCGGACGCGCATCGGTACGCCGAGGCGCTGCGGGCCGAAGGCGTTCCGGCCGTCGGCGGGTACATCCCGCGGCCGCTCTACCTCACGCCCGCCCTGGCGGAACGTCGTACGTACGGCGAGTCGGGCTATCCGCTGTCCGCGCCGCCGGCCGACGTCGCGCCGCGCTACGAGGCCGGCCTGTGCCCTGCGACCGAGGCACTGATCGGCGAGCGGATGCTCGTGATCCCCTGGAACGAGAACTACAGCGGCGACGATGTCGCCGACGTCATCGCCGCGCTGGAAAAGGTCCACCACGCCTTCACCGACGCGCCGCCCCCATGATCATGAACAGTAACCGTGCACATAGAACGGTTACTGTTCATGATCATCGGGTTGTGCCGCGTGGTTGAGTCGCGCGACGTCGTAGGCCGTCGACGGGAACACGGCGTAATCGTGGCCGTTGAACATGTCGCGAAGGTGGGTGAGGATCGAGCCGTCCCACGGCGTCAGGCCGGCCCAGGCACCGGCTTGACGTTCGTACGCCTCGAGGCCGATCGGTCCCCGGCCGTCGATGAATCTGTTCACGGTGAGGGTTCCGTCGTCGGCGACGACGGCGATGTTCTGGGTGAAGGTGGCGGCGAAGCGTTCCATGTCCGCTCCGGTGAAGACCGGCTCTCCCGCGCCCGCGAACACCGGGATGTCGCGGAACATCTCCAACGCGAAGTTCATGTCGATCTGGCCGTGGCTGACATCCTCCGCACTCTGGTTCCCCGGCAACCATGGCCGGTACTGCGAGGCCGGGTCGTCGATGTCCCAGCCGCTGTAGACCCGACCCTTGGACCACCAGTACGTCCATACGTAGGCGCCGCTCTCGGTGATCGTCAGATCATCGTGGAGGGTCCGTGCCATGGCGCGCGTCCGGTCAACGTAGCGCGCATCGCCCGTGACCGCGGCCAACTGCAGGGTGGCTCGACCGAGTGCGAGGAACTGGTTGATCGGTAGATCGATCCCCGCCCACCAGACAGGAGCATCAGGCGATGCGACGTAGTATCCCTCGCCGAGTTCGGTCTCGCGCCATTCCGGATCATGAACCGCGACGGCTTCCTCCGCGGCGGTCAGATACGTGTCCGCACGCTTGCGGTACCGGGCGTTTGCTCGCAGGTTCGGGTCCGACCTGACGATCCGGGCGAACATGACGAGAGGGAGCGCGATCTGGCCGGTGTGTACACCGAAGACGTACGGTGGCGAGGTCATCTGGTAATCGCCGATGGCGACGGTGTCCTGGGCGGAGCCACCTGGGCGCAGGTCCTTCAGCGTGACCTGCACCCGGTCCGGCGACTCCGTCCGGAACCCTCGCAGGACTCGGTCCACGGCGTAGTCGGCGCTCGACGTATCCAGGACGAGGTTGTCGTAACTCGTCGTCCGGTCATAGAAGCGGTGCCGGACATCGAGGCGGAACGTTCCGTCCCTCGACCCCGGCGACACTGTGGCGACGGCGTCGTCGGCGTAGGCGAGCGCCGTGCGCACCTGGAGAACGGGGCGCCCCTGGGTGTCCGGGACGACGGTTGTGCCAACCGTGTAGTGGTGGTCCGCACGCCACGCGGGGTGAGAGGCGCCCCGGTAGTCGCGGACTCCGCGCTCACTGTCGCGGTTCGCCAGGACATGATCGATGTGGTCGACCATCTTGTCCAGGTAATACGTGTCCCGGTACGTCTGGTACATGAGCGCATACCCCTGCAAGAGGTATGCCTCTCCCCAGGCGAGCTTCCCGCTGAGCCCCGAGCTGTCTTTGTCGTTCGTCTCGTCCTTCCAGCCGTGCCCGTCGTTGAAGGACTGGTCGAGGCGGTCGAACGCCTCGCGGGTCACGGAGTCGTATTCGCCGCCTCCAGCCGCCGAGGCGGCCTGCGGGCGCGTTCCGGGCAGGCTGAGCGCGCCGAGAGCTGGGGCAACGGTCGCGCCCAGGGAGGCTGCGCCGACGCCCAGCGCACGCCCCAGGAATGTCCGTCGCGTTGTGCCGCCCTGGCGTTTCGCTGGTGTGTCGTGCGATGTGTGCCGGCTTCGGTCGTTCATGAGCGTCACCGCTTCCCGATCGTTTCGGCCCGACTGAGCGACATCATCGGGCACCGTTTCGAGCGCGTCAATCTTTTGGACGCATTATTTTGCGATTAGCATGTGCTCATAATTGTCTCTGGATGGCCGACGTGGTCCGGCGACACGAGTGGCCGTGGCGCCCGGTACCGGATCATGACCACTGTGTCGTGCCGTGGCGCAGCGGGCCGGTCGTCGTCGGATGAGGTACACCAGCATCGAAGGCAGATCGGAAGCGTGACGTGGACCTACGGAAGCATCTCTTCGACGACGTCCTGGCGTGGTGGCTCACGCGGGGACCCGACGACCAGTACGGCGGGGTCTTCACCTGCTGGGACAACCACGGCTCCCGGCTCCTGTCCACCGACAAGTACACCTGGTCACAAGGACGGTGGGTCTGGCTGCTCGCCGCGACGGCGGATGCCATGCGACGCGAGCCGGCGCCGGATGGATCGGCGGTGACGGTCGAACGATGTCTGACCGAAGCCCGGTCCACGGCCCGGCTCCTGCGTGCGGGCGCCGTGCAGCCAGACCATTCGACCGTGTACGTCACTGACCGTACCGGCGCGGCGTTCGAACCGTCGCCGGGATCGGGGCTGTCGACAAGCGTGTTCGCCGACTGCTTCGTCGCGCTCGGGTTCGCCCGGTTGGCGCAGGTCGACCGCGACGAGGAACTCGGCGCGCTCGCAGAACTGATCCTGCTTTCCGCCGCCGGAAGAATCGACGACGGCACCGCACGTACCGACCCGTACCCCGTGCACCCGGCGTTCGCCTCGTTCGCGCTCCCGATGATCCAGCTCGGCACCGCCACCGAGGTCTATCAGGCGACGGGTTCCGACGCCTCCGCACAGATGACGGCCGACGCCGTACGGACGCTCGTCGGCCGGTTCCGGAACGCGGACGACAGAGCCGACTTGTGCGAACAGCCGCCCCGGCAGGACGGGTTCGCTGACACGCTGCTGGCGCGCCACCGGGCGCCCGGGCATGCGCTGGAGTGTCTGTGGTTCCTGGTACACGCGATCAACGCCGTCCCGGCCGCCGCACAGGCGTTGACGGACGCGGAGCTGGGGCCGGAGTGGATATGCGAATCGGCTCGCCGGTCGCTCGCACTCGGCTGGGACGACGAGCATGGCGGGCTGTTGCGATACGCCGACGCCGACGGCGGTCCCCCACGTGGTCGGCTGCTGGACGACCCGTACGAACGACTGGTGACCGAGACGTGGGACACCAAACTGTGGTGGCCGCATGCGGAGGCTTTGTACACCACGGCGCTGCTCTCCACCACTTACGGAGACGCCGACCTGAGTCGGTGGCATGAACGCCTGGCGCGCTACACGTTCTCGGTCTTCCCGGCGGGCCCAGGCCAGGAATGGATCCAGATCCGGGACCGGGCGGGGGCGCCACTGGACCGCACGGTGGCGCTCCCCGTGAAGGATCCCTTCCACATCGCCCGAGCTCTGTTGCTACTCATCGATCTCGAATCTCCTCACCGCCGGCCGGCCGCCTAGGGCAGCCAGGCTTGACGGACAGGGCCAGCACGAGGAGGAGCGCCTCACCTCTGACCCAACGGCGATCCGGTGACCGCACAGGATGTCGAGCGCACACACCGACGGCTGCTCGCCAAGGACGCGTCCGCAGGCTCACCCCACGTCACATCAAGTTACTAACGTTGATGATAGTATCTTAAACGTTAGTCTCTGACCCTTCGAACGGAGGCGGTGTGATCGACTTCGTCGGCCGCGATGACGAGCTGAGTCAGCTTTCCTGGCTTTTCGACCAGGTGCGAGATGCTGTCGGCGGCCGCGAACCCGGACAGTGTGTCCAGATGCGCGGCCGCCGACGGATTGGCAAGTCGAGCCTGGTGGAGGAGTTTCTCCGTCGAGCCGATGTTCCCGCGGTCTTCTTCACAGCCGAGCGGCGATCCGCCGAGGACGAGCTCGGGTCATTCTGGCGCACGGTTGTTGACTCCGGCGTCGACCAACGCGGCCTTGCCAGCGCCATCGCCCCTCACGACTGGAGCGGAGCCTTCCAAACCCTGGCTCTGGTTCTTCCCGACGACCAACCGACCGTGGTCGTCATCGACGAACTCCCCTACCTGATCGACCAGGTAGATGCGTTCGAAGGCATACTTCAGAAGGCCTGGGACAGGGAGCTCAGCCGCAAGCCCGTTCTGCTGATTCTGGTCGGCTCCGACCTGGGAATGATGGAGGCTCTGAACCAGTACGATCGCCCGTTCCACCAACGGGGCCGCGAAATGGTCGTCGGGCCGCTGAATCCCGCGGATGTTGCTCGAATGCTGGAACTCGACGCGGCGGACGCCTTCGATGCGACGCTCGTCACCGGAGGGCTCCCCCTGATCTGCGCAGAGTGGGAGCGAGGAGCGACGCCCTGGGACTATCTCGAGAGCGCCCTGAGCAACCCGCTGTCCGCGCTGCTTGTCTCGGCCGAGCGAGTCCTCGCCGCGGAGTTCCCACCCTCACTGCAAGCCCGACACGTACTAGGAGCGATCGGCAGCGGCGAACGCACATTCACCAATATCGCGCGTGCTGCCGGCGACATCCCACAGATGTCACTCAACCGCGCCCTTGACCTTCTTCGCAGCAAACGCATCGTCGATGCTGATCTCCCACTATCCAACCGGCCATCCAAGGAGCGTCGTTATCGCGTATCGGATCCCTACCTCCAGTTCTGGTTCACCTTCATCGAGCCGAACCTGAGCCTGATCGAGCGGCGCCGTCCGGATCTGGCACTGGAACGCGTCCGCCGGCATTGGACGACGTGGCGCGGTCGCGCTGTCGAGCCCCTCGTCCGGAAGTCGCTGGCACGGCTCCTGCCCGCCCAGGGCATACCGGCAGCAGCCGAGGTCGGAGCCTATTGGACACGTTCCAACGACGTCGAGATCGACATCGTGGGCGCGGACCGTGGCCCCGTCGCCACGCACATATACTTCGTCGGCTCGATCAAGTGGCTCGACCAACGCCCGTTCGATCTTCACGACCTGGGCGAGCTAGCCCTGCACCGGGGTCGCTTGCCGGGAGCCGAGGAGCACACGCCCCTCCTCGCTGTCTCACGCAGCGGCGTGACAGTCGACGGACTCGCGTCGTTCGACCCCGAAGATCTCGTCGCAGCGTGGACGTGACGCTTCCTCGCTTCGTTTCAGGCCGCCGACCACTCGCGGGTCAGCGGTATGGACACCCGGGCACCGCGTTCGACGTCGTAACGGAATCCCTGCTCGAAGTCCTCGGGATCGACATAGCCGCGGATCAGGGTGACGTCGCCGATGTCGAGTACCACGCGGTTTCCCTTCCTCGGGCGCACGCCGCGGATGCGGTAGACGGCGTTGCGCTCGCCGTCGTTCTCGACGTAGACGTCCGCACCGGCAAGCACGCCCGGGTAACCGCCGCGCAGATCGGAGAGGTTGTCCAGCTCGACCGTGAGCAGGTTCGTGTGGCTCAGCTCGGTGGTGAAGTCCTCCAGCGTGCCGGTCAGCGCCGCCGGCCGGTCCGACAGCGCCGGGATCCCGGCCAGCTCGTCGGCGCCGTGCGTGAAGCCGTACTCGACGGCGCCATCGCGCCAGGAGCATACACCGAACGCGCCGCGGAAGGTGAACCGGCCGTCCACGCGGAGCTTGACATCCGGCCGGGCACAGCTGATCACGTAGTCGGTGCGGCCGTCGGCCAGGTCGACCTTGACGGCCGCGACCTCGTGGTCGGCCACGGCGCCGTCGATCGCGGTCACCTCCACGCGCTCGACCGCCGCGATGCTCGCGGTGCCGACGTACGGCTCCAGCACGGAGATGAACTGGCTCACCAGCTCCTCCTCTGAGTGCCGGTGCGAGATCACGTAGCGCAGTGACTCCGGGTTTCCGGGCTTGTTGCGTGGTGGGACACCGTCGGCCAGCGCGACATCGTCCGCATCGTGCAGCGCGTGCATGCGCAGATGCAGGTCCTCCGGCGCGCCGACGTCATAGGTGTCGACGACGGACCAGTCGACGCTGAACGCCGACGGCGGGGCCTCGTCCCGCTCGACATTGCCCAACCAATCGAATCCGTTGACGCCCGGGCGTTGCGGCGCCTCCGGCGGTGGCGGTGCGATGCCCGGCCCCGCGTAGCTCCCCTCGACCCGGGCGTCGACGGCGAAGTGGTCCGAATTCGAATCGACCTGCCAGGCGGTGGAGTCCGGGTCCTCGAAGCCACCGTTCTCGACGGTGGCCCCGGTGAGGGAGACATCGTCGAAGAGGACCATCACGCCGAAGTTGCCGACACCGCGCTTCTCGTAGACGCGAAGCGTCAGGGTGGCCGTCGTCTTGCCGGCGAGCTGCTCCGTGACATCGGCGGTGAGCTCCGCCCACTCGCCACCGCCGGCGACGTCTCGCTCGGCGACGACGGCGTCGTCGATGAGCACCTGGATGACGTGGTACCCGGCTGTGCCGCCGGTGTAGTCGTCGCGCACCCGGACCGCCAATTGATGCGATTCGGCGGCCTCGACCGTGATCTCCTGCGTCAACGCACCGTAATCGCCCGCGCGGGACGGTGTGCGCCACGGATAGGTGATCCGCCCTGCCGCACCGGCCTGCGGCACCAGTGCCAGCCCGTCGGCGGTGGCGGCGCCCTCCGCCGCGTGGAAGCTGAACCGGTGGTCACGCCCGCCGACGACGCGGAACACGTCCACCGTGTAGGAGTTCGCCGCGTTCACCGCGACCTGCGCCGTCACCCGCCGATAGACGCTGGTCTGCGGGTACACGCGAGGCGCCGCGATGTCGACCATCTGGACGCGATCCGTGGCGCCGAACCCACGCGGGATCGACACCCATTGGAGGCCCTGTGGTGCGGCATCGACCACCACCGTGTTGTGCGCGATGGTGTTAGCGGTCCACTCGTGCCGCCGGGCACCGTTGTCCGCGTACTCGGGGTATCCGAGGTCCGGCGCCAGGTCCACGCCGTATCCGTAGAGCCCGAGGTTGAGGGTGCCCCGGTGCCCGTGGCCGCCGCTGCGGCCGTAGTAGATCCAGGCAGCCCGGGCGTGTTCGGGGTCTCCCGCCCGGAGCGCCGCGAAGCCGAATCCGGTGAGGTTCTCACTGGGGAGGTCGAGCGTACCGTGCTCGGCGATGGCGTCGGCGATGCGCTCCTGGGTGCCGGAGACATCGAGAGCGAAGACGTCGCTGTAGAGCTGGTCCACGTCGCCGTCGCCGACGATGTAGGCGAGCTGCGCATGCTCGATGTCGCCGTAGCGCTCGAACGCGGCGACGTGGTCGTTCGTCGAGCCGAACAGGCCCGGCTTGCCGGTCTGCCCGGAGTCGCCAATCGACGGGGTGTAAGCCCCGAGCATCGGCAGCCGGTAGCGCATCTGGAACATCTTGCTGTACTTGGGATGCTCGTAGAGGTCGGCTTGCGGATAACGGGTGTAGCCGGCCAGCACGTCGGCGACGCTCTGGACGTGGCCGATCCACAGCCGGTTGTAGCCTGGGGCACCCTCGTCTCCGGATCCGTCCCGGTCGACCTTGTCCACCAGGGTCTGGTAGAAGGCGCCGCCGGTGACGTGGTACTCCGGATCCCTGACCCGGCCGCCGCTGGCGAAGACGAAGTCGATCCACGCCGGGGAGGCGTCCGGATCATCGAGGACGACGGCGGCCGCGGCGAGGGTGTGCTGGTGCATGCCGAAGTTGCCGAAGATCTTCGCGCTGAGTACGCCTTTACAGGTCTCGCGCAGCACGCCGTTCTCCACATTCAGCCGGATGTCATCCACCGACTCCTTGGGCGGCAGCCCGTGCTCCTGCGCCTTGTCCCGGAGGAACGGGACGACGTCGGCCGTGTCGGCGTCGGCGATGGCCGGGAAGAACGCGTCGTAGGCGTAGATGTAGTCGCGGATCAGCCCGGTCTCCCAGATGCAGCCGACCACCCGGCCGTTGCCGCTGAGCCCATCGGAGTGGAAGTAGCCGTCCTCGCGTTTGTACGGCTCGGTGTCCATGGACGGGTACAGGTCGGCGACCCGGTCCAGCAGGATCAACCCGGCCCTGGCGTACCGGGGTTCGCCGGTGTAGAGGTACGCATCGCGCAGTGCCCTGATGCCGCTGGTCAGCCCTCCGCCGTCGAGCACGTTGTACCAGAGCGCCCAGTGGACGTAGTAGGCGATGAACGTCCAATTGTCACCGTTGTCGTCGATCCAGCCGAAGCCGTCGTCGACGCCCCACGTCTCGCCTCGCTCCGGGTAGAGCTCGTTGACCAGCAGGCTCTCGTCGGCGAGCGAACGGTCGAACTCGCCGCGCTCGTTCAGTCCGCTGCGGTAGAAGGCGCCGAAGTCGTTGGTGGGGAAGACGTAGTCGCTGGACGGGTCGGTCAGCTTCCACGGCTGCTCGAAGACGTCCATCCGCCACGGGTAATTGCCGTACTGGTAGATGTCCTGCCCGGTGATCGGCGAACCCAGGTCTTGGTTGACGGCGTAGCTGCGGGGCAGCCCCTGGCCCGTGGGTAATGCCCACAGCCAGTCGTCACCGGCGTCGAGGTAGGGCTGGGCGGTGGCGACCGCGTCGTCGCGGAGTTTCGCCGCCCAGGCGTGGTCGGCGACGTTGCGCCGCGCGGCGTCTACCTTGTCGGGCGTATAGAACGTCGCGGCCGTCTTGGTCGGACGGTCCGCGGGGTCGTGGGGAAGATCGGCGGCGGTGTCGCGGACGGCGGGCATGGAGCGGCCGAACGCGGCGTGGGGCGTGATGCCGGCGAGGATGCCGGTGGCGCCGGCCAGTCCGGCGGTTCGCAGCACGGATCGGCGGGTCCACAGGGATCGGCGGGGTCCACGGGTCCAGGCAGGTCTGATTCCAGGTTCGTCCATGACGAGGCTCCCAGGGGCTGTGGAGTGGAGCGTGCTATCGGGCGGGGCTCATGGTCGGCATGTCGTCTGCCACTGGTCCGGCATTCCGTCGGCGACGTCGTCGAGCCGTCTCGATCTGGCCACGATCACGTCCTCCCTCCGGAACGCCGCGGCGCCACTCGGCCGCTACGTGAGCTGGAGTGATAATTTCGGCCTGTAAGAAACGATGTTGAAGCATGACCGTATAGGCGGGTCATGCCGATGTCAATGTCCGAGCGACTCGCTTCTCTGCGCGGGCCGGCCCCCTGGCGCGGCATACGCCGCATGGCTGGCCTCGGTTGACGTTGTTCTCGGCGTATGGAGTCCGGGTGTAGCCCAGTCGAGCGGCCGCCGTCGCCCAGCAGAATCAGTCATACGGAGCCGCCGAGACCATTTTGTTTCCCGGAGGGCGTTGACATCGTTCCAGGTACAGAAATAAAGTCCAGCTACAAATTTAGCCATCGGGCAGCCGAAAATATTGCAACAAGGTTGCCGCCCAGTGTCGTACCTTGCAGCGGTGCGACACCCGTGAAGGAAGAGGTGCACCGATGGGAGCAGGCGAGAACTCGAGCCTCAAGCCATGGCCCGGCGCAACCCGACGAGAGTTTCTGCGCGTCTCCGGCCTGGTCGGACTCGCCGTCGGCGGCGGATGGACACTGTCCGGTTGCGGCCTCACAGGTGAGGACGACGGATCGCCCGCCGCGGACACGGACGGCGACGGAGGAGGAGGTGATGGCGGCGGTGCCAAGGTATTGCGGATGACCTTCGTCCCGGTTGAGGTGCTCGACCCGCAGATCATCACCAATGGCATGTGGATCCTGACCCGGGGCATCCTAGAAGGCTTGGTGGTCCAGAACGAGGAAGGCACCGACGTCGTTCCCGCCACCGCGGAGAGCTGGGACGTCTCCGACGACGCGCTGACCTACACCTTCCATATCCGGCAAGACGCGAAGTGGTCCAACGGCGATCCTGTCACCGCGCAGGACTTCGAGCGCACCTACCAGCGGCTGCTCACGCCCAGCAGCGGCGGCGCCGGCGGCACCACGCTCGGGCAGAACTCGTACCAGGCCACCACCGGCATCAAGGGCGCACTCGCCTATCTCGGTGGTGCGACGGAAGACTGGTCCGACGTCGGGGTCCAAGCCACCGGCGACCACGAACTCGTCCTGACTCTGGAGAGCCCGAACCCGGACTTCCTGCTGGCCATGACCCACCCCGCGCTGTTGCCGCTACATATGGACAGTGTCGACGAGATGCCGGACGAGTGGCAGGTGCCGCCCAACTTCATCTCCAACGGCCCCTACGCGGTGGACAGCTTCGTCGCCAACTCCAGCATCGGACTGTCGCCGAACGAGGAGTATTGGGATCGGGAAGCCGTGACGCTCGATGCGATCGACATCCAACAGGTGGACCCCGGTGCCAGCGCGGGAACTCTGACCGTGCCGTACGAGAACAACGAGACCGACATCCTGCCGATCGAGGCGGCGGATGTGCTCCGCTTCCAGCAGGACCCGGAGCTGTCCGACCACCTGCAAGAGATCGACACGTACAGCGTGGGATATCTGGCGAAGCTGCGCAGCGAGCACCCGGCCCTCGAAGACGTGCGCGTGCGCAGAGCCCTGTCCCTCTCCCTGGACCGGGCCACCCTCGCCAGCGTGCTGCCCGGCGGCCGGCCCGGCCTGTCGCTGCCGCACGATCAGGTTGCGGGTTGGGACGAGAGCCTGGCGGTCGAGGAGAACCTGGACGAGGCGAAACAGTTGCTCGCCGACGCCGGGTATCCCGACGGCGATGGACTTCCCCAGGTGCGCATCCTGCACGGAGCGGATTCACCAGTGGTGGACGCGGTGATCGACCAGTGGAAGAACCGGCTCGGCATCGACGCACTCAATGACCGGGTCGAGGCCGGCGTCTACGTCGAACGACGCTGGGCCGTCCAAGAAGGCGACTACATCGGCTACTACTGGGGAACCTTCGCCGGGCTACCGACGCTGCCCACTTACGTCGGCGCGCTGTGGTCTCCGGCGGATATCCAGAAGTTCAGCCTGCCGGGAGAGGTCTGGCGCGAATACCAACAGATCGAAGCGGACGAGGACCTCGGCGGGGAAGAAAAGGCACAGCAGCTGACCGCCCTGATCGACGAGCACGCGTCCGAGGGCTCCAAGCAGATGGCGGACCTGGTGGCGCAGGCCACCGAAGAACTCGACGACGAGGCCAGACGGCAGCTGTACCTGGAGGCTGCCCGGGTCCGAGAGGAGGAGTTCCTCTATTTCGCCGTGGTGTGGCTGTCCTCCTTCTTCGCGGTGCGGCCCACCGTCACCGGGATGCAATTGCGCAGGTACCCGGACTTCTTCTACCTCAAGCCGCTCGGGCTCGAAGCCTGATCGGCGGGAGGTGCGCGCATGGGCTTGTTGCGGTATCTCGGGAGTCGTGCCGGGCGCCTGGCACTGTCGCTGATAGCGGTCTCCATCATCACCTTCGGCCTGCTCCAGCTGGCGCCCGGCAACTTCGCCGACATCCAGCGCGTGACCAGCGGCGCCACCAGCATCGCCGGTACCGGCACGGAATCCATGCTGGCCGAGACACAGGCGCGCTATGGCGAGGGCACACCGGTGGTCGAGCAGTACCTCACCTTCATGCAGGGTGTGGTCACCTGGGACATGGGCCCCTCGTACCGGTACGCGGGGCGTGCCGTCGAGGACATCATCGAATCCGCGTTCCCGGTCTCGGCGACGCTGGCGGTGCTCGCGGTGCTGCTGGCGTTGCTCATCGCGATCCCGGCCGGTGTGTACGCCGCGCTGCGGCAGAACTCCAAGTCCGACCACACCACCATGTTCCTGGTGACGCTCGGCCACGCACTGCCGAATTACCTCATCGCAGCCTTTCTGATCATCGTCTTCACCGCGTACCTGGGGTGGTTCCCGTCGAGCGGGTGGAGCACGCTGGACCACGTCGTTCTTCCGGTTGTGGCGCTCTCCCTCGGTCCCGCCGCCGTCCTGGCCCGGTACGTGCGGTCCAGCATGCTGGAGACGCTCCGGGAGGAATACGTGACGGCCGCCCTGGCCAAGGGTGGCCCGTACCGGACCGTCATCCTCCGGCATGCGCTGCGGAACTCACTGATCCCGCTGGTGACGGTGGTGGGTCCGCTGCTCGCGGCGCTGATGACCGGCACCGTCTTCGTCGAGGCGCTGTTCCGGATCCCCGGGCTCGGCTACTACGCGGCCACCGCCGCCGCCAGCCGGGACATGCCGCTGCTGATGGGGACCGTGCTGTTCTTCGCGCTGATCATCATGGTGATGAACCTGCTGGTCGACCTCACCTACGGCTTCCTCGACCCACGCATCCGAGCTGAAGGGGGGTGGGGACGATCGCGACCGCGGAAAGTCTCGACCCAACCGGCCTGACCACCGACGACGACGGTCACCGCGACGGCGCCGCAGACCAGCTAGGGACTCTGCGGGCCCGAGGTCCCTGGGCCAAGGCCTGGGACCGGTTCCGGCGGAACCGGCTGGCTCTGATCAGCCTGGTCTTCTGCGGGGTGCTCGTCGTCGTGGCCGCCGCGGCGCCGTGGATCGCGCCGTACCATTACTCGGCCACCGACTACGGCAGTCAACTGGTCGGGGTCGGCGCGGACGGTCACCTGCTCGGCACCGACCAACTCGGCCGTGACATCCTCAGCCGCACCATCTACGGCCTGCGCACGGCGTTGATCGTGGCGTTCGGCGCCGAGCTGCTGGCGCTGGTGTGCGCGCTGGCGGTCGGCCTCGCCGCGGGCTACCGCGGTGGCCGGATGGAGCAGGGGCTGATGGCGTTCACCGACGTGATGTACGCCTTTCCCAGTTATCTGTTCGCCATCGTCATGGTCGCTGTGCTCGGACGGAGCATCTTCGCGCTGATCGTCGCGATCGGCATCGCCGGATGGGTGACCCAGGCCCGGCTGGTCCGCGCCCAGGTACTGGCCATCAAACAACGGGAGTATGTCGAGGCGGCGCGCGCGATGGGCGCGTCCGGTCCGACCATCGCGGTGCGGTACATCCTGCCGAACGCGATCGGCCCGATGCTGGTGACCACCAGTTTCGCCATCCCGGCCGCGATCGCGGCGGAGGCGGGGCTCGGCCTGCTGGGCCTCGGGGTCCAGCCGCCCACTCCGTCGTGGGGAGGCATGATCTCCGAGGGCACCCGCTACCTGCTCTCCGCACCGCATATGCTTCTCGCCCCGGCCGCCGTGTTCGCGCTGGCGTTGCTCGCGTTCACCTGGGTCGGTGACGGAGTGCGCGACGCGTTCGACCCGCGTGGAGATCAACGATGACGATGACCGAACCACGAGACGGCGCCACGGCACCGACGGCGACGGAACCGTTGCTGCACGTGGCCGACCTGCACACGGAGTTCCGGCGGGAACAGGGTGAGCCGCTGCGCGCCGTCGACGGCGTCAGCTTCGACATCGCACCCGGGCGCGCACTGGCGATCGTCGGCGAGAGCGGGAGCGGCAAGAGCGTGACGATGCGCACGGTGCTCCGGCTCCTCCCGCGCACCGCTCGCACCACCGCCGGCACCGCCCGGTTCCAGGGGCGAGACCTGCTGACGCTATCCGCGCGGGACATGCGCCGGGTGCGGGGACGGGACATCGGCATGGTGTTCCAGAACGCCATGGAGGCGATGAACCCCACGCTCACCCTGGAACGCCAGCTCACCGAGCACCTGCTCTGGCACGGCATCTGCGGCAAGGCGGAAGCGAAGAAGCGCGCGGTGCAGGCGCTGGCCGACGTCGGCATACCGGAGCCGGAACGCCGGATCCGCGTCTACCCGTTCCAGCTCTCCGGCGGGATGCGGCAGCGGGCGATGATCGCCATGGCCATGATCACGCAACCGGCGCTGCTGATCGCGGACGAACCGACCACCGCCGTCGACGTCACCGTGCAGCGGCAGATCCTCGATCTGCTGGCGGGCCTGAAGGAACGCGGCACCGGGATCATCATGATCACGCACGACCTGGGCGTCGCCCGCTATTTCTGCGACGACGCCGTCGTCATGTACGCGGGCCGGGTCGTGGAACGGGCGCCGACGCGCGACCTGCTCGACACCCCGCGGCACCCGTACACCCGCGGGCTGCTCGGCTCCAGCGTCGAGGTCGGCGGCCGGGACCGGCCGCTCGCGCCGATCCCCGGCAGCCCTCCCGACCTGGCCCGGCGGCCGGTGGGATGCGCGTTCCATCCGCGGTGCGCCGAGGCTCAGCTACCGCGCTGCCGCGAGGATCAGGAGCTCATCGAGATCAGCACGACGCGCGCAGCGGCATGCTGGCGGGCAGGAGACGACGATGACTGAGACGACCCCGGCCGTGACCCCAGGTGAGGAGACGGTGGACGCGATCGTCCGGGCGGAGAACGTCACGAAGGTCTTCTCCACTCGAGCAGGAGACGTGCGCGCGGTGGACGACGTGTCGCTCTGGGTGGCCCGAGGCGAGACCGTCGGCGTCGTCGGTGAGAGCGGCAGCGGCAAATCCACGGTGGCCAGACTGCTGATGGGACTGCAACCGTGCACGTCCGGCCGGGTGGTCTTCGACGGGCGTGACCTGGCCTCCGTGCAGGGCCGCGAGTTGCGGGTACTGCGTCGGCGCATGCAGATGGTGTTCCAGAATCCGTTCGGGTCACTGCTGCCGCACTACAGCGCGGCCGCGAACGTCATGGAACCCATGCGGCTACATGGCCGCGGAACCAAGGAGTCCCGGCGAGACCGCGCCGTCGAGTTGCTCGACCTGGTAGGGGTCAACCCGCGGTTCGCGGACCTGTATCCGACCCAGTTCTCCGGCGGCCAGCAGCAGCGCATCGCCATTGCGCGGGCGCTGGCCCTGGAACCGGAACTGCTGGTGTGCGACGAGCCGACGTCGTCGCTCGACGTATCGATCCAGGCGCAGATCCTGTCCCTCATCGGCGACCTGCAAGACCGGCTCGGCCTGTCCTGCCTGTTCATCTCGCACAACCTCGCCGTCGTGGAGCGGCTGGCCGACCGCGTCGCCGTGATGTCCGAGGGTCGGATCGTCGAGGAGGGACCGGCGGAGCAGCTGTTCGAGTCGCCGCAGCACCCGTACACGCAGCGGTTGCTCGGTGCCGTGCTACCGGTCACCAGCTGAGGCACCCGCGGTCATCACACGGTCCGCGGTCGGGCGGCCATCACACGGTCGGGCGGCGAGGTACGCTCGTCGTCGTCGGGAGGAGCGCTGAGCGCTGGGGTGGCTGGGGAGAGAGCGATGCACGGATCGAACGGCGCCCGGGAAGAGGTGACCATCGGCGTCGTGGGGGCGGCGGAAGCCATCGAGCGGATCATGTCGGTGGCGCGTGACACCGGCTCGTCTTGGTGGCGGCTCGTCGCTGCCGCGTACACGGATGAGGCGGACGCGCATGCGCAGTTCGTCAAGATCGCGTCGCGGATCGATGTCTGCCTGTTCTCCGGCCCGTTGCCGTACGACATGGTCACCGGCACCGGCGGCCTGTCGGTCCCGGCCGCCTACGTGCCGGTGGACGGCGCCGCGATACACGGCACGTTGCTGCGCGGGATCCTCGGCGGGGTCTTCGATCCGACGCGGATCAGCATCGACTCGGTCGCCAAGCGCGATGTGATGCGCACGTACGCGGAGATCGGCCTGAGCTCGCAGCACGTCCGGGTACTCCCCTACTCGCGGCCCGGTTCGGCAGACGAGTTCCTCGGCTTTCACCAGACCCGCTACGAACTCGGTGAGACGACCGGTGCCGTGACCACGGTGCCCACGGTGGCCGCCGCGCTCGCCAGCGCCGGGGTGCCGGTGTTGACCATGGCCCCGGCGGAGACCACGGTTCGACACGCTCTGCAGACGGCCGGCCTGATCGGGAGTCAGGCGAAGCTGGAGGGGGCGCGCATCGTCACCGTGATCGTGCGGGTGCCGACGTCGATGCTTCCGCCGCACCCCGGCCCCAGCAGCTACTCCTACCAGGAGTCCAAGCTGTCCCTCTACCGCGAGCTGCTGCGCGAGGCGCGGCCCATGGACGCGGCTGTGCTCGCCCGGGATGAGCGCAGTTACCTGGTGGTGACGACCATGGGATCGTTGCGGATCGGCACCGACGACCTGACCGTGGCCCCGTTCGTGCAGCGCATCTCGAGCGAGCTCGGCATCGACGTCGAGGTGGGCATCGGGCTCGGCCACTCCACCCGGGAAGCGGAGCTGAACGCGCAGACCGCCGTGGACAAGGCGGCGGCCGCCGGCGATCACACCGCGTTCCTGCTCGGCCCGGCCGGCGCGGTCCTGCAGCTTCCGGTCGAGCGGCGGCCCGAGCCGCACGTCGTCCATCCGGGCGGCGGGGCGTCGTCGAAGGCCGCCGAGACGCTCGCCCGGCTCGCCGGCGGGCTGGAGACGGAAGAGAACCATGTGGTCGACGCGGAGAAGGTCGCGGAGATCCTCGACGTGCGGCTGCAGACCGCACGCCGTGCGCTGCGGATGCTGGTGGACGAGGGACTGGCCTGGCCGATGCCGCCGGCGCGCGCTCGCAAGGTCGGCCGCCCTCCCCAGCTGTTTCAACTGCTGTTCGAGAAGCTCCACACCTGACCCCGCCCCCGTCCTAAATGATCATGTGAAGTGGGTTTTCGCCAGCACTACCATGCCTGCAGACCTGGTACGGCACGAGAAAACCCACTTCACATGATCATTTAGGCGGTGCGAGTGGGCCGTCCGTCAGCGCGGGCGGCGGTGCGCCCAGTGCTGTGGGTGCAGGTCGAACCGCGCCAGCCGGCGGTCGCTCACGCCCCACGCGTGCCAGTCGTCGTCGAACTCCAGCTGCGGCACGGTGTACCAGCTGGTGGGGATGGGGCCGAGGATCAGCTCGTCGTCGTCGGCGCCAGGGCCGATACGGGAGATGTCGTCGGAGAAGTTCGTCGCCGCGAAGACCTGACCGCGGTGGGTGACGATCTCGCCGTAACCGCTGAGCGTGCCCTGATGCAGGATCTCCTGGGACTCCAGATCCATCGCGAACCAGGTGCCGCTGGTGCGCTTGTACACCCCGTACAGGATGCCGTCATGCACCTCCACATGCTGCAGGCTGGGGCAATCGGGCAACGGTTCGATCCGCCACAGCACCGTCCTGGAGTCGAGGTCGAACGCGGCGAGCTGTGCCGTGGTCCAGATCGGCGTCGAGTCGTAGCCGCCTCGAGCGTCGCCGGCGACGTACGCGATCCCATCCGCGACGCAGACCGACAGGTAACTCTGCCCAGGGATGATGTCGGTATAGACGGTCATCTCACCGGACTCGGGTTCGAGAATGGTGAGTCCGCCGTCGAGCATCCCATAGCGGGCAGCGGTGGCGATGAGCACCTCGCCGCCGGTCTCGTCGTACACCATTTCCCACGGGCGCTGCTGGTTGTGGCCGATCAACCCGAACGAGCGGGCCCGTCCGTCGGCGGGATCGATCTCCACCACCTCACTGCTGGGATACATGGCGGCCAGCAGCTTGCCGTTCAGCGGCAGCAACGCCTTTGGTTCGCCGGCGACGCGGATCCGGCGGGAGCTGCCCTCGGCCGGATGGTGCACGGTGATGCCGAAGTGGCCGCCGACGTAGACGGCCGCGCGCCCGGCGTCGTAGGCGATGGACTGGACCAGGTCCGGGCCGGAGACGTCCGTCTCGGTGAGGTCGAACACGTCCGCTTCCCCGGTGTCGGGATGGTAATACCACACGACCCCGCTTCCACCACCGCCGATCAGCACGCCGTCGTCGCGCATGACGACGCCGCGCGTCTCGTCGCCGGCGTTCGCGATGCCGACCGGCTCCAGGGCGTCGCCGACGCGGCGGTAGATCTGACCGGTACGTCGCGCGACGGCGTACAGCACACCGTCGTCAGTCACAGTGAGCGCGTCCATCCCGGACGGAGCGTTCGGTGCCGCCAGGAACACCGGATCGGAACCGTCCGATGCCATGTCGACGAGCTGGTCACCGATGGCGGCGACCACGCGGCCGGCGGTGGCCACGATGGCCGAGACGGCGTTGTCCCGGTCGATCTCGGTCGGTGCGATGTCGGTCATCGTGCCGGACACCCGGTCGATCGCGATCACGTGGCAGCGCGGCGTCGTACCGACGTAGACGAACCGCTCGTCGGCGGCGATCACCCTGGCGTACTGCACGTCGCCGGAAGCCCGGCCCAGGTTGCGCAGCGTCTCGGTGCCCGGGTCGTACTCCCAGACCTCACACCGCGGATAGGTGCCGGCGTAGACGACGCCGTCGGGTGCGGTCGTCAGGCACCACACGAACCCTCCCGCCGGCCCGATGGTGCCGAGCAACTCTACGTCGCCGGACTCGGGATGGTAGCGGTACAGGTCAGGCGTCGGATACGTACCCGCGTAGACGTAGCCGCCGGAGATGGTGGTGGCCCACGCGCCCTCGCCACGATCGAGCCGCACGATCCGCTCCACCCGTCGCTCGGCCAGGTTCAGAGTGACCAGCTTGGGCGGCGTCTGGCCGCGGGTGACGACGTATCCGGTGTCGCCGTTCACCGCCATGCCGACGATCGCAGCCGTGGGCGAAGCGATCCCGAACGTCTCCACCCGGCTTTCGTCCAGCACCGTAGGCGCGAGCCGGGCGTCGTCGGCGTAGCTGGTGCCGGTGTTGGCGGCGCTGAGATAGATCAGCACCGTCGCGTGAGTGGCGTCGTCCGGCGCGTGGCCGTTGACCCGCAACTCCTGCCAGCTGTCCAGGGTGGGGTTGGTTCGGAACTGCGCGGATATCCGAGTGCCGGCGGCGTTCCAGAACTCCAGGTAGAGATCCGACTGCCCGCTCGTGTTGTACGTGAACACCGTGGCCTGGTACGACGTCCCGGCGGTCACCGGAACGCGGTCGCTGCGCAGCCCGATGCCGAGGCTGCCGCTGGGGTCGTCGAGGCGCACGCTGCGTGCCCCGCTGCGGGTGACGTCGGTGGCGCTGTGCACATGTTCAGCGGATCGGGCGTTGAATGGCTCCCAGGCCGTGGGAAGGCCGGCGTCGACACGCTCGAACCCCGGGTTGGCCAGCAGGTTCTTGTCGTCCGCGCGAGGTTTTCCGGTCTCCGCCGACGTGTGCGTCGTCGCCCATGGGCTCGCCAGCGTGGCGATGCCGAGGCCGGTGGCGACTGAGGCTTGCAGGAATCGGCGACGGCTGCTGCCGGGCTGGGACGTGCCGTGCGGTGCGGTATCGGGGTCGGGGTCGGCGTCGGGGTGCTGGACGGAATCGGCCATCGTCGGACTCCTTCGCCCTGGTCAGGATCCGCATGCTGCCCGGCACACGGACGCGTAGCGAATGAAAGTGATTGGAAGGCTAATGAACCGATCACCTTCAGTCAACGACTCTTCCACGATTCGGTCACCCCATATGCCATCTCCAGCCCGACCGTAATCCCCCACCGGACTTCTAAATGATCACGTGAAGTGGGTTTTCTCGTGCCGTGACAGGGCTGCAGACCTGGTAGGGCGCGAGAAAACCCACTTCACATGATCATTTAGGGCGAGGCGAGCCGAGGTGAGGCTGGGCGAGGCGAGTTGTGGCGGAGTGGAGGGCGTCGCGCAGTAGTTGCTCGGCCTTCGGCGCAAGAGGGCCCGGCATGCCGAAGTAGTACGGCGCCTCTGCCGGTTCGTACCCGCCCTCGGCCAGCTGCTGGGCGGTCACCAGATACCCGGTCATCCCGTTGGTGTATCCCAGCGGCAGGACCGCCCCGCCCGAGTCCGCCTTCACCTGCAACCCGTACGCGCTGACCGGTTCCGCGGACATGCCCAGCAAGGTCAGGCCGGAAGCTATCCGCAGCCGCGAGAACACCACCGGAACCGTGGACGTGAGCCGGTCTGGGTCGGCCAGCAGCAGCCGCGCCCACTGACCCAGCAGTCCGGGTTCGTCCGCCCGTTCACGCAGCTGAATCGGGCTAGGCGGACCGTCGACGGGCAGCTCGACCGTCCAGCTTCCGCCGGCGACGGACACCGCGTCCAACGCCACGCACTCCCCCGCCAACGCGGCGTCCACCCGGTCCGCGAGCCGCTCGCCGAGGCTGCGGACCGCCGCCTGGTCGCCGTCACGGAAGCGGCCCTCGTCGTCGTAGGCGTCGGGATTGACGTCTCCGCAGCACCCCTGCGCGTAGAGGGCGACCGCGCCCGCATGCCGACGCTCCAGCTCGTCCATCGCCGCGCCACAGAAGTCCGAGCTCACCGCGTTGGCATGATGGACGACCGGGTGGCAGGCGTAGTGCACGAGCAGTGCGACGGTCTCCTTACCGCGCCGGAACCGCACCACGGTGGCGTCATCGTCCACCGCGACGCGCGGCACCTCACCGCGGGTCCGCGCCCACCGGCGGTCGACCCCCAGGCCGGCCGGCGCGGACGCACGCTCGACGGTCACCGCCGTCGACGCCGCCAGGGCGCGCCCCACGCTGTCGACGGCCGTGCTGCACAGCCGGTCGATGTAGGACTGATCGGCCTCGCCGAGCAGCGGGACGAACCGGTGCGACGTCTGCGGACCCGAATGGGTGTGCGTGGCGTGCAGGAGGATCGCATCCGTCGGGATGCCGTAACGGGCTGAGATCTCGCTGCGCAGCCGATCCGCGGTGTCGCTGCCCCACCACAGCAGGTCGGCCCCGATCAGCACAGCGCGTCCGGACGCATCGTGTCCGGGCCCATCGCGTCGATCGCCGGTGGCGAACGTCAGCGTGCGCAGCCGGAGCGGCGCGCTCACCTGGGTCGCCGGGCCGAGCTCGGCACGTGCGGCGAATCCGGCAAGGGCGATCGGAACCCGCGGCGTGATGTCGACCCGATCGGCACCCACGCGCAGATCTGACATGCAGGCTCCTCACGGATCCGCCCCCGAGACGATGTGCTGCCGACACTATGCCGCGCCACCTCGGTTGGCAATCAGGCCCTACGATGACCCGCTATGCGGATCCTTGTGGTCGAAGATGACGACCGCGTCGCCCGCGGTCTGGTCACCGTCCTGACGAACGCCTCGTTCGACGTACGACGGGTCGCCACCGCCGCCGAGGCGCTCGCCGAGCCGCCCGCCGACGTCGTACTGCTCGACCTGAACCTGCCCGACGCCGACGGCCTGGACGTGCTGCGCAGGCTGCGCGAGCATCCGGAGACCGCGGTCATCGCCGTCACCGCACGCGCCGAGGAACGTGAGCGCGTCCAAGGGTTGCGCCGCGGCGCCGACGATTACGTGGTCAAACCGTTCGGCGTGGCGGAGCTGCTGGCACGCATCGACGCGGTGCTCCGCCGCACCCGCGCGGCCCGCCGCCAGGACCGGCCGGACGACGAGCCGCGCACCCTTGGCCCGCTGACCATCGACCACGCCACCCGGGAGGCCGCCGTCGACGGTGAACCGGTCACCCTGACCCGAAAGGAGTTCGAGCTGCTCGCGCTGCTGGCGGACCGCGCCCCGGCCGTCGTCAGCCGGGACCTCATCCTCGACCAGGTGTGGGGGGCCAGCTGGGAGTCGTCGTCGCGCACGCTCGACACCCACATCGCCTCGCTCCGGGCGAAACTCGGCGACGCGGCGCCGATCCGCACGGTCCGCGGCGTCGGGTACCGGTTGACGACGGCGACGGACGCGGACACGGCGCACGCGACGGACACGGCGCACGCGACGGACACGGCGCACGCGACGGACACGACGAACGCCGCGGACGGTTGAGCAGCAGTGCGTCGCCGGCTCCTCGTGGTCCTGGTGCCGCTGGCCGTGTTGCTGGTGGGTGCGCTCGGCGTGCCGCTCGCCGCCACCGTGGCGCAGCGCGAGATCCAGGAGACCTACGTCGACCGCCTCAACGACGCCGGCCGCTTCGCGTCGCTGGCGGAGTCTGCGCTTTCCACCGGCCGGACCGAGGCACTCACCCTGGAGCTGCGCCGTTACTACGAGCTGTACGGCATCCCGGCCGCCGTCCTCGGCCCGGACGGGGCGGCGGTGCTCGGCTCCGGCCAGGCCATCAGCGAGGCACGCGCGGAGTATCCGGAGCTGTCCGCCATCATCGCCGAGGCGCTCGCCGGTTACCGCCCGGAGCCGCCGGCGGTCCGGTGGCCGTGGGACGGCCGGCCGCTGATCGTCGCCGAGCCGGTCGGGCGGGACAGCGAGGTGATCGGCGTCGTCGTCACCGTCTCCCCCACCGACCGCACCCGCTCCACGGTGCTGACCACATGGGGACAGCTCGCGGGTCTGGGCGTCGTCCCGCTGGCCGGTTTGGTGGCCGTCGCCTGGCCCGTCTCGGGGTGGATCCTACGCCCGGTGCGCAGGCTCGACGACGCCACGGCGGCCATCGCCAAGGGCGACCTGGCGACGCGCGCGGACGCCGCCGGCGGACCGGCCGAGCTGCGTCGGCTGGCGGGGTCGTTCAACGCGATGATGGACGCCGTCGAGCGCGCCCTGCAGCGACAGCGGGCGTTCGTCTCGGACGCCTCGCACCAGCTGCGCAACCCGCTGACGAGCTTGCGGCTCGCGGTGGAGAGCCTGGAGCCGTACCTGTCCCGGCCGGACGCCCGGGAGGCGCACGCGGTCGCGGTCGACGAAGCGAAATCGATGCACCGCATGCTCAACGCGCTGCTCGCCGCCGCCCGGATGGACAGCGTGCGCAACGCCGAACCGGTCGACCTCGATACGGTGCTGGCGACGCGGGTGGAGCGCTGGCGCGCGCTCGCCGCGGCGACTGGGATGCAGGTGCAGGTGCGGGCCCCGGACGGCATTCAACTGCTGGAACCGCCGGGTGGCCTGGGCAGCGTTCTCGACGAGGTGGTCAGCAACGCACTCCGGCTGTCCGGCGGGAGCCGGGTGCTGATCTCCGCGACACTCGGGCGCGACGACGGCGCATCGACGACGGACCGAAGCACACCGGCGACGGAGCCTGGCGCATCGACGACGGGCCGCAGACCTGCGCCTATCACGGACGGCGGAGCGGTGCCGACCACCGTGGAGCTGACCGTCGCCGACGACGGAGCGGGGCTCAGTCCCGACGAGCGGGAGCGCGCACTGCACCGCTTCTGGCGGTCGCCACGGCACCAGAACACCGCCGGCACCGGGCTCGGACTGGCGATCTGCGCCGACCTGGTGGAGGCGGCAGGCGGCTCGCTGACGCTACGGCCCGGGTTGCCGCGCGGTGACGGGCACGGCTTGGCCGCGGTGATCATGCTTCCAGCCGCGGAGGACGCCGACCCGCACGACGCCGACCCACGCCACGCCGACCCGGACGTCACCGCTTCTGGGCGCGGAACCACTCCCTCGCACCGGGATGCAGCGGGATAGAACCTGTCGAGATGCCGGTGCGGACGTTGATCTGCCACGCCTGCGGCACCGCCGGCGCGTCCGGGCGATCGGTCGTCAGCTCCCCGGCGCGCGTGAACACCGTCTCGGTGACCGCACGAACCACGTCGTCGTCGAGGTCGGACCGCGCCAACAAGACGTTCGGTACCGCCACCGTCGGCGTCGCGCGCACCCCTTCGTACACGGTGGCCGGGATGGTCGCCGGGATGTAGGGCCCGGGAAACGCGTCGGCGAGCGCACCTGCCTGCTCCTCCATCGCGACGAACCGTATCTCGCGCTCGGCCGCCAGCTCGCTGATCGCGGGTGTCGGGATCCCGGTCAGGGAGAACGCGGCGTGGATGTCACCGGAGTCCAGCGCCTCGGCCGATTCGGCCTGGTCGAGCCGGACCGCGTCGACTCGCACGCCGGCCAGGTCGACGAGCCGGTGGGTGGTGAACTCCGTGCCCGAGTTCCGCGCGCCGTAGGAGACGCGCATGCCGTCCAGGTCAGCGACCGACCAGACCGGTGTATCCCGGAGCACCACCAGGTGCAGGTAGCTGTCGTAGAGCCGGCACAGCGCCGCGATTCCGTCCGGCGGCCGCCCGTCCGGGCCGATCACCGCGTCCAGGCTGGACAGGCCGAGGTCGGCGTCGCCCCTGGAGAGCATGCGGATGTTGTCCGTCGAGGCGCGGCTGGGCACCGTCGTCACCGTCGCGTCCGGGAACCGGTCCGCGATCAGGCCGGCCAGGCCGCCGCCGATGCGCCGGTAGACGGCTCCGGCCGGGCCGGTCGCCAGCCGCAGCTCGCCGACGTCGACGTCGTCCTCCCCGGAACAGCCGACGGTCATCGCGCCGGCCGACGCGCCACCGATGACGGCACCCCCCAGGATGCGCAGCGCCGCCCGTCGGCCGAGCCGGGTGGACGTGCGTGGCGCGGACGCCCGCAGACGGGAACGGGACCCGTTTCTGAGTCGGGAAGAGAGCCGGAGACGGGGGCGCATGGAGCGTCAGCATAGTGAGTGCCGGCCTCGTGGGCTCAGATTACGGATAGCCGGGCGGTTACGGCTCCAAGCGTGACGCACGCCCACGACGCTGCGGGAGAAGCGGGCACCAGTAGGGCCGGGGCCGCTATGTCAGAGGAATCTGAAGTTTCCGGCCATGATCTTCCGGCGCTCCACGCCATGTGAGCAGAATCACTCGACACCGCGCTTCACCCACTGGACACGTCCCGGTGAGGCATCCGAAACACGCACTGCCCGAGTCGAGGAGGCACAAAGATGGCCGCGGACACGACCGGACATCACCACGCGCCGACCACATCCGCCGATCCCCAGCAGCCCACCGGCGCCGCCGCCGAGCCCGCCGACGGCGCACTGCGACGCAAACGCCTGGGTTTGGTGCTGGGCGTCGTCGCGGCGATCGTGATGTACCTGGTGCTGCCGGACACCCTGTCCACCGACGGCAAGATCACCGCCGCTATCGCCACGTTGATGGCAGCGTGGTGGATCAGTGAAGCGATACCGCTGCCGGCGACCGCACTCCTGCCCCTGATCCTGTTCCCGGTGCTCGACGTCTCGGAGGTCTCCGACGTCGCCAGCCCGTACGCGAACGAGATCATCTTCCTGTTCATGGGCGGGTTCATGCTGGCGCTGGCGATGCAGCGCTGGAACCTGCACCGGCGCATCGCGCTGGCGATCGTCGCCGCCGTCGGCACCAGTCCAGCCATGCTGATCGCCGGGTTCATGCTCGCTACCGGGTTCATCACGATGTGGGTGTCGAACACCGCCACCGCCGTGATGATGCTGCCGATCGGGCTGTCGGTGCTGGCGCTGATCGGGCAGGACGGCTCGGCGAAGAGCGACGCGAACTTCGCCACCGCGCTCATGCTGGGTATCGCCTACGCAGCGTCAATCGGCTCGGTGTCGACACTGATCGGCACCCCGCCGAACGCGTTCATGCGTGGTTACCTGTCGGAGAACCACGACATCACGGTGGGCTTCGGCGAATGGATGGCGGTCGGTGTGCCGCTGGCCGCCGTCTTCCTGATCGTGGCGTGGTGGGTGCTGACCAAAGTGGTCTATCCGCCGAAGATCACCGAGATCGCCGGCGGCCGTGAGCTCATCCGCTCCGAGTTGCGCGCACTCGGGCCGATGAGCCGCGGCGAATGGACGGTGGCCGCCGTGTTCGCCACCGCCGCCACGGCATGGGTGGTGATCCCGCTGCTGGCCGACAACGACGACATCGCCGCGGCCGTACCGCTGCTGACCAGGATCAGCGACGGTGTGATCGCCATGGTGGCAGCCCTGGCACTGTTCCTGATCCCGGCCGACGGCAGGCGCGGCACCCCGACCCTGAACTGGGAGACCGCGGTGAAGCTGCCGTGGGGGATCCTCCTGCTCTTCGGTGGTGGCCTGAGTCTGTCGTCGCAGTTCAGCGCGTCCGGACTGAGCGAGTGGATCGGTGAGCGCGTCGGCGGGCTCGACGACGTGCCTACCTGGGTGCTGATCCTGGTCATTGCCGGCATGGTGCTCCTGCTGACCGAGCTGACCAGCAACACGGCGACGGCCGCCGTGTTCGTGCCCATCATGGCGGGCGTCGCGCTCGGGCTGGGCATGGACGTCATGACCTTGGTGGTGCCCACCGCGCTCGCGGCGTCGCTGGCGTTCATGCTGCCGGTGGCCACGCCGCCGAACGCGATCGCCTTCGGCTCCGGCTACATCAAGGTCGGCCAGATGATGCGGGCCGGCGTGTGGCTGAACGTGATCGCCCTGGTGCTGATTCTGATCGCGATGTACGCGCTGGCCGGGTGGGTCTTCGGACTGAGCCTGTAAACGCCGCGGCCATGCCGGCCACCACACGCCCCGTATCCGGGAGGTGGGACTGAGACCGATTCGACCTGCTCCTGATGCATCGCACCGTTCACAGAAAGGGATCGCATGCCCATGACCCGCTCCCGATCGACACGGTACCTACTGGTCGCGCCGCTGGTCGGAGCGGTGGCAGCCGCTCTGGCCGCCGCCCCGCCGGCCGGCTCCGCCACGACATCGCATTCACCCGCTGCCGGCGCATCCGCACCGGCCGACGCCGGCCGCCCCGGTGACCTCGACATATCCGTGCTGTCCGGGCGGCCGGACACCGTGACCGGTGGCGACGCCCTGATCCAGGTGGACGTTCCACGTTCGGTTCCGCTGCACCGGGTCACCGTGACGGCCGACGACGCGGACGTCACCGACGCGTTCGTCGCCGACACGTCCAACCGCACGCTGACCGGCCTCGTCACCGATCTTCCGCTCGGTGAGAGCACGATCGAGGCGCGCGGGCCGGGTGGCGTCAGCGCACCGGCGCAGCTGAGCGTCGCCAATCACCCCCGCACAGGTCCGGTGTTCTCCGGCCCGCACCAGCAGCCGTTCGCCTGTCGGACGACGGAGTTCACGATGCCCGTCATCGGCGGCGACCTGGGCGAGCCGATCGACGAGGACTGTTCGATCGAGACCCGGGTGGATTACTTCTACCGGACGACGGGCGGGGGCTTCGCGCCCTGGCCCGCCGACGCGTCGTCGTACCCGGACGATGTGGCGTCCACGGTGACGTCGCAGGGTGCGGAGGTGCCGTTCATCGTGCGGATGGAGACCGGCACGACGAACCGGGCGATCTACCAGACGAGCATCCTGCACGACCCGATTGGCGAGCCGGATCCGGACTTCACCACCCGGCCCGAAGGATGGAACGGCGCGGCGATCTTCACACTCGGAGGCGGCTGCACCACGGGCTGGTACCAGCAGGGGAACCGCACTGGCGGTGTCACCAACGCGTTCATGCTCGGCGAAGGGTACGCGGTGATGTCGTCGTCACTGAACGTGTTCGGCGTGAACTGTTCCGACCTGACCGCGGCCGAGTCGGCGATGATGGTCAAAGAACGTTTTGTCGAGCGCTACGGGCCGGTGGACCACGTGATCGGTTATGGCGCCTCGGGCGGGTCGTATCAGGGCCACCAGATCAGCGACAACTACCCCGGCATCTTCGACGGGATCGTGGTCGGGGCGTCGTTCCCCGAGGTCGGTTTCGGCACGGTCAATTTCATTACCGACGCGTGGCTGCTCGACACCTACTTCACCGAGAAGGCCGGCGTCGACTGGACCGAGGAACAGCAGCGCGCGGTGACCGGATTCCAGACCTACGCCACCGCACCGAACGTCGCCAACGGAGCCCGGCGGATCTCACCGACGTCGTTCTGCGCGATCGTCCCCGCGGACCAGCGATACCACCCCGAAACCAACCCGGACGGGGTGCGCTGCGGCGTGTACGACCACGCGGTCAACGTCTACGGCACCGACCCGGAAACCGGGTTCGCCCGACGACCGCTGGACAACGTCGGCATCCAATACGGCCTCGCCGCGTTGAACGACGGCACCATCACCGCCGACCAGTTCCTCGACCTGAACGAGCACGTCGGCGGGTTCGACAACGACGCCAACATCCGCCCAGAACGTTCCGAGGCCGACCTCGACGCCGCCCGCATCGCCTACCAGACCGGACGACTCACCAACGCAGGCGGCGGCCTCGCCGAGATTCCCATCATCGACTACCGGGCCTACCGGGACGACAACCCGAACGGCGACATCCACGTCCGCTACCACACCTTCTCCATACGCGAACGGTTGATGAAGGCCAACGGCACGACCGCCAACCACGTCAGCCTCCTGGAGGACCCACGCCACAGCAACTTCAGCACCAACAGCCCGCTGCTGCGCCACGCCATCACCCAGATGGACCACTGGCTACGCAACATCGCCGACGACACCAGCGACGCCGCACCGATCGACAAGATCGCCGCCAACCGGCCGGCCGAACTGGTCGAGGGATGCAACAGCCGTGATGCCGACGCGGAATTCATCGCCCAACCGCTGGACCGCGACCCGGACAGCGCATGCGAACAGCTCTACCCCTCAGCCTCCTTCCCCCGCGAGGTCGCCGGCGAAAGCGTCGCCGCCGACATCATCAAGTGCCAGCTCAAAGAGCCCGACCCCGACGACTACACCGCCCAGTTCACCGACACCCAATGGCAACGCCTGAACCAGATCTTCACCGACGGCGTCTGCGACTACACCAAACCCGGCGTTGAACAACAACCCCTCACCGGCACCTGGCTCCGCTTCTAACCCACCCCACCAAATGATCATGTGAAGTAGGTTTCTTCGCGCACTACCATGCCTGCAGACATGGTAGAGCTGGAGAAAACCCACTTCACATGATCATTTAGGGCTGGTGCGGCTAGTTGGCGGCTTCGGGGTAATAGCGCTTCAGCATGCTGAGGCCGATGGCCGCTCGACGGACGCGCTCGCGCGCCGAGCTCACGGCCAGCTCCCGCAGGTGCAGCCCGGACGGATACAGGTTGGGCGCATTGCGGACGGCGAACTTCACGTAGACCGGCGCGGCCACCCGGACGATCTCCGGCAACTCGTAATGCCGCACCGGAGCGCCGAAGTCGTCCGCGCCCTCGATGTAGACGTCCAGCGGCACCGTGACCGCCTCCCGGATCGCCGCGATGTCCTGCACGGCCAGATCCACGGGGAGGTTCAGCGTGGAGGCGCCGAGCTCGGTCAGCACCCGGGCCGTCGCAGGGTTGGCCACCGGCAACGACACCGATACCTTCAGCACCAGATCCGGCGGCAGCTCGCCGGCTCGCTTCATCTCCGCCAGCACCCACAGCTGCCCTACGTCCGCCACGAGCACGCTGCGCAGCCCCAGCTCGCATCCACGCCGCACGTCCTCGATCCCGTAGACAAGCTGATCCGTACCGCGCAGGCTGGCGCTCACCACCTTGCCCGTGCCGGAGGTGGCCTGCGCGCCGACGTCCCATCCGGCGCGCGGCCCGGTGAACAAGGACACCTCCACCCCGTGGTCTCGCCCCAGGGTCACCATCCGTTCGATCTCGGCGTCGGTGAGCAGCATGATCCCACTGCCCTGGCTGACCCGGTGCACGACGATGCCGTGCTCGGCCGCCGCCTCCAGCACCGCCTCGAACGCCTCCGGACCTTCCACGGACGGGATCTCCACCCGGTATGGGGATCCGTCGTCGAACCGCAGCGACGATGTGTGCGCAGCGCCGTCGTCCCCGCGCGGCAGGCCGAGCGAGGCGAGGAAGGATCTGGTGGCGTGCATGGGATGGGTCCCTTCAGGTCGAGCGTCTGGGGCCGAAACCGAAACCGATGCTGGAGTCGAATCCGCATCCGCATCCGAATCCGAAGCCGACGTTGATGTCGATGTCGATTGCTGGGTTGTCATCTCGTTCTGCGCTCCAGGTCACATCGGCGCATCCACACTCTCCTTCAACTCCTCGATCAGCCCGTGCAGGGTGCCCGCCTCGTCGCCGGTGACGAAGTGGAACGGCTGGACGGCCCCGTCGGCATGTATGCGCTTCTGCGCATCCGACAGAGCGGCGCGCGCGTCCGCATGGTTCCCGGTCTCGATCAGATCGCCCGCCTCCACGAGCATGGTCCGCACGGCGCTGACACGCCGGTCGACGACGTCGGCACGGCCCGGGCTGTGCCCCTGGATCCGGCCGTCCTCGACGAACCCGTCGAACGCCGCGAGCAACAGCGCGATGTCGATGGGTTCCATGGAGAGTCGCCACTGCTGCGGCGGCCATTTCGCGGCCTGTGTCAGGTTCCCTGGCCGATGGTCACCGTCTCGGCGGTATCCACCGATGACGTCCGTGCCGACCACGCCGTCGTCGTTCTCCACCTCGAGCGCGAGGTTGACGTCCTTGGCCACCGGCCGGTGGAACCCGTGGCCGGTATCGTCCAGGTACCACAGCTGCGACGCACCGTCGACGTGCGCAGCGCCGGGCCCTTGGGGCGCGTCGTCGGGCGCGTCGGGCGCGTCGTCGTCCCCCGCGCAGGGAACGGCGACGACTTCGGTGCCGATCGCCCCCGAGCCATCGGCCGTCGCTAGGCAGTGGCCGGACGGATCGATCATGCTGCGCAAGCGCCAGAACCCGTCCGGCTCCCGCTGCAGCTCCCAGATCTGCTCCAGCGACTCGTCGTCGCAGACCGCCTGTACCACGTCGAACCCGCCGTCCTCCGCGGTGGCGGTGAGGCACCGGTCGCTGGCCTCCGGGTTCTGCAGGCTGTCCGGGTCGGTGATGATGCCGTCCTGGTTGACCAGCCGGTAGTACGCCCGGTCGTCCAGGTCATACGGGCCGCCGCCCGGCTCGTCGAAATACGGCCAGCCGTCGTGCCAGTTCATCGGCCGGATCCCCAGCGTGCTCTGTGGCCGGTACGCGTGGTACACGAGATAATAGGTGTCGTCCTCGACGAAGACGTCGGGTCCGCCCGGCGCCCGGTAGAGCCCGGCCGGTGTCACCTCCGGCGCCGCCTCCCGGCTGTTCAGGATGATGCTCCCGCCACCCTCGGCCAGGTCGACGCCGTTCTTGTCGACGTAGGGACCGAAGATGTTCTCCGACCGCCCGATCACGATCTTGTAGGTGTTGTCGTTGCCGTTCGGCCGGCAGCACCAGTCCCACGCCACCATGAGGTAGAAGTAGCCGTCCCGCTCGAATATCGACGGCCCCTCGATCCGGTTGAAGTTCGGGCACGCGGGCTCGGGGTACGGGCAGCCGGGCTCCTCGATCGGAAAGGCCTCGCTGGCACGGTGCGCGATCAGATGCCGTTCGCCCACCACCGACGCCATGTCCTCCCCCAGCCGCTGGATCATGATCCCGTCGAAGTGGGATCCCCACACAAGCCACCAGTCGCCGTTCTCGTCCGGCCAGATGGCCGGATCGATGGCATTGTGGGTCGCGTGCTCCGGATCGGCGGCGCCGGACGCGACCACCGGGGCGCCGTGGTCGACGTAGCTGGACGGATCCGCCGGGTTCCGCGTGGTCTTCAGCCCGACCGCCGAGTTGTTCGTCCCGAAGGCCGAGGTCGCGTAATAGAAGTAGAAGGTGTCCTCGATCCGCTGGACGTGCGGTGCCCACAGCCCGCCCGAGAGGCCGGGCAACGAGGACGTCCAGTCCGCCCGGGGCACGTTGCCGAGGTTCGTCCACGGTCCTTCCAGCCGTGGTGCACTCCGGATCGATCCGTTCGTCGCCGCCACGTAGTAGGCGTCGTCGTCGGCGAACAGCGTCGGATCGTGTACACCGACGGACCCGGTCAGCGGAATCTGGCCCCTTGGTTCTCCGGCCTGTTCAGCCGACACGGCCGGCTCGCTCGACGGCTCGTCCGCCGTCGCGGTCTGGGGCAGGAACGCGGCCGGTACCATCACCGCGGTCAGGAGCACGGCGGCCTTCCCTGCTCGCCATCGGGGCCTCGGACCTGCCATAGTGGTCGTGAGTAGCGTCATGCGTTACTCCTTCAGTCGGCCGCGCCGGCCGCCGCACTGCCGCCAAACAGTTGAGCGGGCGAGCCGGCGCGTGCTGTCGTCTCAGTGGTCGAAGTAGGGCCAGCCGTCCTCCCATTCCATGCTTCTGATCTGCATCCGGATGACGCCGTCCGCGTCGGCGTCGTAGTAGTGATGAACCACGTAGTGCAGGCCGCGCTCGACGTGGACATCCGCCGCGCCAGTGCCGATCTGGTTTCCGTCGCCGGCCAGGATGACGTCGCCGCCGCCGTCCAGCAGCGGCTCGCCGTCGCTGTCGACGTACGGCCCGGTGAGTGAGGTGGACCGGCCCACCGCGATCTTGTAGGTGCTGTCCGTCCCCGCGCAGCACCGATCCCACGAGGTGAGCAGGTAGTAGTACCGGCCGCGCTTGAAGATGGCCGGGTTCTCGATCGCGTTCGGCGGGAAGCCCCGGTCGGCCAGCGCATGCACCGGCCCGGTCGGCTCGGTCATCGACGCCAGTTCCTGGAGTTTGATGCCGGTCCAGTAAGAACCGAACGCGATCCACCACCGGCCCTGGTCACGGAGGACGAACGGGTCGATCGCGTTGAAGTCGTCCACGCCCGCCTCGGAGGTGACCACCGGGCCGTGGTCCACCCAGCTGTCCAAGTCACCCGGGGTCTTGGTGGACGCCACCCCGATCGCCGACGTGTTCTGCCCGAACGACGACGCGGCGTAATACAGGTAGAACGTGTCTCCGCTGCGGACCACGTCGGGCGCCCACAGGTGGTTATGCCCGTACTCCTTCGTCCACTCGGGCACCGCGATCTCGCCCATCGACTCCCACGGCCCGGCCAGCGTCCCCTCCGAACGACGGACGTAGATGCCGCCGGGGTTCTCCGGATTGCGCAGGATTCCGGTGGAGAAGACGTAGTAGGTGCCGCTCGACGGGTCCTGGATGATCGCCGGGTCGTGCACCGGATCGTCCACCTCGCCGGGAACGTAGTCGCCGACGTCGCCGTGCATGTCCAGCGTTCCGCGCAGCGGCGGGCCGCTGGCCGCCGCTGACGAACCCGAGGGTTCCGCGTCCGGGTCCGCCGCGCCCAGCGTCGCGACGACGCACGCACTGAGCAACAGCGCCCGTACCGCGTGTGCCGGTCGTCGATGAATCATCACCAGCTCCCTTCGTCGACCTGATCACGTTCCCCATGATCATGAACAGAAGCCGTGTTATGTGGATGGTTTCTGTTCATGATCATGGGTGTTATTTGGTTCCGGTTCCGAATTGGCCGAGGCCGTTGATGAATTGTCTGCGTAGGAGGAAGAACAGGATCATGATGGGGACGACGGCGAGCACGGCGGCGGTCATGACCAGGTCCCAGCGGGGGCGGTAGAGACCGACGAGGGTGGTGATCCCGACGGAGAGGGGGAAGTTCTCTTCTGAGCGCATGACGATCAGGGGCCAGAGCAGGTCGTTCCATTGTTCGAGGGAGAAGATGATGGCCAGGGTGGCCATGGCGGGTTTGACCATGGGGACGACGACGCCGAAGAAGATGCGGTATTCCGAGGCGCCGTCCACGCGGGCGGCGTCGAAGACTTCTTGGGGTAGGCCGAGCATGTATTGGCGCATGTAGAACAGCCCGAACGGGTGTGCCAGCATCGGCACGATCACGCCGAGGTGGGTGTCGATCAGGCTCAGGTCGATCATGAGCAGGAACAGCGGGATGAGTAGCAGGTGGAACGGCAGCATCTGGGAGGCCAGGATCCCGACGAAGATGGTGTTGCGTAGCGGGAACTCGATCTTGGCCAGGGCGTAGGCGGCCATGGTGACCACGATCATCGATCCGAT